>NZ_JABCJJ010000009.1 GCF_012952065.1 Cellulomonas fimi | reverse complement strand
TCCTCGCCCGCGCCTGGCTCTACGTCATCTGGCACTGCTGGCAAGACGGCACCGCCTACGACCCCGACCGACACAACGCCCTGCAACGACTCCTCACCAACCAACACCACACCACCGAAACGGCGGCGGCTTGACACAGGGCTTCTCATGCGGTGGCCTCCTCGGAGATGATGGGGCTGGCTGGCCCACGACGGGTGTGCTCGGGTGCGTCGAGCGGCACAGGGATCGGGTGGGTGAGCAGATGGCCCATCTCGACCGCCTTGGTGCGGAGGTACGCCGAGTTCTCCGGTGTGTGCCCGACCTCCAGGCCGACCATGTCGGTCACCTCGAGGCCGTGCGCGCGGAGCCCGACCACCTTGGCCGGGTTGTTCGTCAGCAGGCGGAGCCGCCCGATGCCGAGGTCCGCGAGGATCGCCGCCGCGGCGCCGTACTCGCGCCGGTCCGCGGGCCAGCCGAGGTCGATGTTCGCCTGCACCGTGTCGCGCCCGGCGTCCTGCAGGCCGTACGCCTCGATCTTCGACAGCAGCCCGATCCCTCGCCCCTCGTGCCCCCGCAGGTAGACGACGACACCTCCCTCCTCGGCGGTCCGCTCGAGGGCCGCGTCGAGCTGCGGCCCGCAGTCGCACCGCAGGGAGCCGAACGCGTCCCCGGTCAGGCACTCGGAGTGCACGCGGACGAGCGGCTCGCCCCCCAGGTGGTGGACCGAGACGAGCGCGACGTGGTCTGCGCCCGACCGCAGGTCGCGGTAGGCGTGCACGCGGAACGACCCGTGCCGCGTGGGCAGCGCCGCGGCCGCGCCTGTGTGCACCCGCTCGACAGCCGCGCTGCGAGCGGCGGCCTCGTCGTCGGGCACGACGCCGTCGGCCACGTCGTCGTGCCGACGGCGCCACGCGATGAGGTCGGCGATCGTGAGGAGCACCAGGTCGTCCCGGCGGGCGAGCTCGGCCGCCTGGTCGAGCCGCATCATCGTGCCGTCGTCGTTCACCAGCTCGGCGATGGCGCCGACCGGCGGCAGGCCGGCGAGCCGGCACAGGTCGACGGCGGCCTCCGTGTGGCCCGAACGGTGCAGGACGCCGCCCGGCACGGCGCGCAGCGGCAGCACGTGACCCGGCCGGATGAGGTCGACCGGTCCGGCTCCGGGGTCGGCGAGGACCTGGAGCGTGCGGGCGCGGTCCGCCGCCGAGATGCCCGTCGTGACACCACGGGCCGCGTCGACCGTCACCGTGTACGCCGTGCGCCGGGGGTCCTGGCTGTGCGGCACCATGAGCGGCAGCTCGAGCGCGTCGGCGCGCTCCGACGTCATGGGTGCGCACAGGTAGCCGGACGAGTGCCGGATGGTCCACGCGACCCACTCGGAGGTCGCGGACGAGGCCGCGAGCACGACGTCGGCCTCGTTCTCGCGGTCAGGCGAGTCGGCGACCAGCACGGGACGTCCCGCACGCAGCGCCTCGAGCGCGTCGGCGACCGTGCCCAGGCGGATCGCAGTGCCCGACCCGGCGCTGCCGCTCGTGGTGGCCGTGCCGTCGGCGGTCATCGCTCCCCCGCCCGACCGACGGTGAGCAACCGCTCGACGTACTTCGCGATCACGTCGACCTCGAGGTTGACCGGGTCGCCCACCGCCAGGGCGCCCAGCGTCGTCGCCTCGAGCGTCGTGGGGATGAGGCTGACGCCGAAGCGGTCCGGACCGACCTCCGTGACCGTCAGGGACACGCCGCTGACGGCGATCGACCCCTTCTCGGCGACGTAGCCGGCGAGCTCGGCCGGCAGCTCGACGACGAGATCGTCCCAGCGCGGTCCCGGCGTCCGGCTCAGCAGGCGTCCGACGCCGTCGACGTGCCCCTGGACGACGTGCCCTCCCAGCCGGCCGTCCGCCCGCACGGCACGCTCGAGGTTGACCGGGCTGCCGGCGTCGAGCGATCCGAGGGAGGTCCGCCGCAAGGACTCGGGCATGACGTCCGCCGTGAACGTGTGGCCGTCGAGCTCGGCGACCGTGAGGCAGACACCCGAGACCGCGATCGAGTCCCCGGGTGCGGCGTCGGAGGTGACCAACGGGCCGCGGATGGTGAGGCGTGCGTCCGCGTCCTCGGCGGCGCCTGCCCCCCGCCTGAGGTCGAGCGCGACGACGGCGCCCAGCTCCTCGACGATGCCGGTGAACATCAGCGGTCCTCCTCGGAGGGTGTGGTGAGGGAGGGGGTGGTGACGGCGGGAGTCGCCACGATCAGGACGTCCGGCCCCAGGGGAACCGGTTCGCGCGGCACCAGGCGGACGGCGTCGGAGATCGACGCCGCGCCGAAGTCCGCCACGGCGGAGCGCCCCGCGCCGAGGAGCACGGGCGCGACGTAGGCGTGCACCTCGTCGACCGCGCCCGCACGCAGGAACGCCGCCGCGAGCGTGGGCCCGCCCTCGACCAGCAGGTGCCGGACCTCCCGCGCGTGCAGCGCGGCGAGGACCTCCGTGACGTCGTGCGTGCGCAGGTGCACGAGCTCGCCACCCGGGCCGTGCAGGCGGGCGCCGGCCGGGACGTCCCGGACGCCGACGACGACGCGCAGCGGCTGGTGCCTGGTGAGCTCGCCCGAGGCGGTGCGCGAGGTGAGCGAAGGGTCGTCGACGAGCACGGTGCCGGTGCCGACCGCGATGGCGTCGACCTGCGAGCGGAACTGGTGCGCGTGGTGGCGGGCAACGTCGGAGGTGACCCACCGGCTGGACCCGTCGGCGGCCGCGACCCGACCGTCGAGGCTCGTCGCGAGCTTGAGGGTGACGAACGGGCGGGCGCGGTCGACCGCGGAGAGCCAGGTCCGGAGCAGGGCGGTCCCCTGCTCCCCGCGCAGACCGACGGCGACGTCGATCCCCGCCGTGCGCAGGCGGTCGGCACCGCCGGCTGCCGCCGGGTTCGGGTCGGCGACGGCGATCACGACCCGCCCGACCCCCGCCTCGACGAGCGCTTCCGCGCACGGACCGGTGCGACCGGTGTGGGCGCACGGCTCCAGGGTGACGACCGCGGTGGCGCCGTGGACGTCGTGGCCCGCGGCGCGTGCAGCGGCGAGCGCTGCTACCTCCGCGTGGGGCGTGCCGGCTCCCTCGTGCCAGCCCTCCGCCAGGACGAACCTGGCGTCGCCCGCCGTGGCGGTCGCGGCGGGCGCGGCGAGCAGGACGCAGCCCACCCGCGGGTTGGGACCGTAGGCAGGGCCACGCAGCGCCAGCTCGAGGGCGCGGTCCATGGCGGAGCGCTCGTCGAGGAGACGCGGAGCGCCACGCGTGCCCGCGCTCTGGTGCTGGGTTCCTGACCCGGCCATGCCGCCCCTCTCCCGTGCCGTCATCGGCTCCGGGGGGTTCGGCGACGGGGGACTCCGCGGAGCCCGCGACACCACGGCACGACCGGCCGGGGCCGGGCACACCGCCACGTACTTCCTCCCATCCGGACTTTCACCGTCGGTCCTGGAGTTCCACCAGGTCAACCGCGTCGGCCCCGTGAGGGGCGTCGTGCGGGTCGCGGACTGTCACCGCCGGCTCGGAATTGCACCGACCCCGGAGCACGTGTGTGTTCTGCCCACGATCATGCCACAGGGGGCATCGCGTGCCGACAGTCGTCTGTCCGGTGCGCTCGGGCCATTCCTGGCAGCTCGGCCGGGACCGTCCACAGCCCGGCTGGTTTGTCGGAAATGCGTGGCCGATTGCCTGTACGTTCCCCCTGACAGACAGCCACGGTTGGCCGGGCACAGGCGGAGCAGGGGGCGGCGTGATGCGGGTGCGGGGCTGGAAGGTCGTGGCTGGGCTCGTGGTGGGCGCGATGATGTTCGCCGGGTGCACGGCCGCGTCGGACGCGAGCCCGCCGCCGACGCCCACGAGCACGAGGGGGTCGTCGCCCGAGCCCAGCCCGAGCCCGACGCCGAGCGAGCCGACCGTCGCGAAGCCCGAGCGCCCGGCCGAGATGGATCGCACCGACGAGGTCGGCGCGGCGGCCGCCGCCGAGTACTTCCTGAGCCTGTACGCGTACGTGATGCAGACCGGCGACTTCGCCGAGTGGGACGCGATGTCGACCGAGTTGTGCGGGTTCTGCGCGAAGACCCGGGCGTCGGCAGAAGAGCTTGCAGCGATGGGTAGCCGGTACCACGGTGGGGAGATCAAGGTCGACGAAACAACTGTCGGCGCGTTCGATGAACTCTTTTCTGCCTACCCGGTCAGAACCGTCGTCACGCAATCCGACGCTCGTACGGTATCGGGCACTGGGCAGACGGAGGCTGAAAACCCAGGGCGTCGCGGCGACGTCCTCGTGGAGGTGACCACGCGACCGCAGGGTTGGGGCGTTCTCTCAGTTGTCAGCGAAGCGCGATGATCACTCCTCGCGCCATGGCGGTCGTCGTGGGGCTCCTGCCAATGATCCAGATTTCTGCACCGTGGCAGACAGGCGGGCCCATCGAGAACGATCTTTGGTTGAACACCGACCGCGACGCCGTCACGGTCGAGGGCCGAACGAGTGCACAGGAAGCCCCAGTTCGATCGGCAGCCCTGAGCGAAAACGAATACCGTCGCGTGCCGTTACGAGCGTGCGCTCGTCTCAATAGCGCCGCGATCGATGGCGCGATGGCGCAGTTGTGCGCGGACTTCCGGGACGCCGGTGGGGTGGAGGCGCCGTGCCCGGACGGAGGGACTCGCACCGATCCGGTGCTGCGCCGCACCGTGGACCCGGCCAGCGCGACCGGGTTCACCCCGTGGAACCTGGTCGACGTCGGCGGGTGCACGACCCCGGTGGACCTCGGCCCGGCCGTGGCGGCGGAGTTCCAGCGGCTGCCGCTGACGCCCTCGACCCTGTCCGTGCAGCCGCCGAACGGGTGGACGCTGGTGAACATCGACACCCTGGCCTACACCGACGACGCGACCCAGACCCTGACCGCGACCGTGCTGGGCACCCCGGTGCTGATCCGCGCCACCCCGGCCCGGTTCGCCTGGGACTTCGGCGACGGCACCGACCCGCTGGTCGGCACCGACCCCGGCCGGCCCTACCCGGACGCCACCATCGGGCACACCTACCGGACCGCAGGCACCCGGCAGATCACCCTGACCACCACCTGGACCGCCGACTACCAGGTCACCGGCACCCAGGTCACCGGCACCGGCGGCTGGACCCCGGTCACCGGCACCGCCACCACGACCACCACCAGCCCCCCGCTGACCGTGCACACCGCTCGCGCACGCCTCGTCGCCGACCCCGTACCGAACTGACCCCCACCCGCAGGCCGACGAGCGGGACGAACCCCGACTCAGCCGGCGGACGCCCCCGTCGATGCCCGGTTGAGGGAGGAAAGTGTCACCGGACGCACGAGAACGGCCCCTCAACCGCGAGACAGGACCCGCGCGCACCCCCGGACACCGTGAGCGCCGGCACCCGTCGGCCAGGAGCCCGGTCGACCACCACCGCGCACGACTTGTCAGGCCTACCGCGCACGCCAGCACGCGCCACGCCTGACACGATCGGCTACCGGAGCGCCTCGTCAGTGCGCGTGACCGCCCGCGCGGGCTGCGGCGTCGGCCATCGCACGGAGCACGCCGATCTCCGCCGCGACGTCGTCGGCCCCGTACACGGCGGAGCCCGCCACGAAGACGTTGGCGCCCGCGTCGGCCGCGCGCTCGATCGTCGTCCGCGAGACGCCGCCGTCGACCTGGAGCCAGACGTCCAGGTCAGCCGCACCGATGGCCTCGCGCGCCCGCCGGATCTTCGGCAGCGTCCCCTCGATGAACGACTGCCCCCCGAATCCCGGCTCGACGGTCATCACGAGCACCATGTCGACCTCGGACAGCAGGTCGAGGAACGGCTCCACGGGCGTCGCGGGCCGCAGCGCCACGCCCGCCCGCGCGCCGAGCAGGCGCAGCTCGCGCGCGAGCCGCACGGGTGCCCGGGCGGCCTCGGCGTGAAAGGTGACCGATGCCGCCCCCGCCTCGGCGTACCCCGGGGCCCACCGGTCCGGGTCCTCGATCATCAGGTGCACGTCGAGCGGGATCCGGGACGCCTTCACCAGCCGCTCGACCACCGGCAGCCCGATCGTCAGGTTCGGCACGAAGTGGTTGTCCATGACGTCGACGTGCGCGTAGTCCGCGCCGGCGATCGCCCCGAGGTCGCGCTCAAGGTTCGCGAAGTCGGCGGACAGGATGCTCGGGTTGATCAGTGCGCCCATGGCCCCACCGTAGCGGCGCGCCCCTTGCGTGCCTGAGTCCGCCCGCGTCAGCCCGAGCGGCGGAGCAGCGTCAGGAACATGGCATCGGTGCCGTGCGCGTGCGGCCAGAGCTGGACGTCGAGCCGGTCCCCCAGCGGGATGTCGTCGCCCGCCACGTCCCGCACCGGCTCGCGGGCGTCGAGCACCTCGACGTCGCTCCGCTTGCGCAGCACGTCCTTGACCACCAGCTGGGTCTCGGCGAGATGCGGCGAGCAGGTCACGTACGCGACGACGCCACCCGGCCGGACGGCGTCGAGCGCCGACGAGAGCAGCGCGCGCTGCAGCGCGCCCAGCTGCGCGAGGTCCGACGGCACCCGCCGCCACCGCGCCTCGGGCCGTCGCCGCAGCGCGCCGAGCCCCGTGCAGGGCGCATCGACGAGCACCCGGTCGTACGCCGCGGGTTCGTCCTGCCCGACGACGCGGCCGTCGCCCGTGCGGACCTCCTCCACGGCGTCGGCCGGGACGGCGACGAGCGCACGCTCGACGAGGCGCGCGCGGTGGGGAGCGACCTCGTTGGCGACGAGCCGCGCGCCGCGCCCGGACGCCAGGGCCGCGAGCAACGCCGACTTCCCACCCGGCCCGGCGCACAGGTCCAGCCACCGCTCGTCGCGCCCGGCGACCGGCGCCTGAGCGAACGCCAGGGCGACGAGCTGGCTGCCCTCGTCCTGGACCCCCGCCAGCCCCTCACGGACCGCCGCTACCGCGCCGGGGTCACCACCGCTGAGGACCACCGCCGTCTCGACCCAGCGCCCGCGGCGTCCAGCCCCGCGTGACTGCTCGACGAGGTCCCCCGCCGTGACGAGCCCGGGCCGCGCGACGAGCGTCACCTCCGGCGCGGTGTTGTCGGCGCGCATCAGCTCGACCAGCTCGTCCACGTCCCTGCCGTTGCCGGCGAGCGCCTCCCGCAGCGCGCGCGCGACCCACACGGGGTGGCTCTCGACCGCGGCCAGTCGAGCCACCGCATCCGTGCCGGCCGGATCGACGTGGTCGGCGACCCGAGCGAGCCACGTCTCGGGCGACTCCCGCCCGACGGCGCGCAGCACCGCGTTGACGAACTGCCCGCTCCCGACGCCGGTCCGCTCGCGCGCGAGCCCGACGGTCTCGGAGACCGCGGCGTGCGCCGGGACCCGCATGCCGAGCAGCTGATGCACTCCCATGCGCAGCAGGTCCAGCACGGGTGGCTCGATCCGGTCGAGCGTCCGTGCGGCGCACAGCTCGATCACCACGTCGTAGCGTCCGCGCAGGCGCAGCGTGCCGTACGCCAGCTCGGTCGCGAACGCGGCATCGCGGCCGGACAGGCCCCGCTCGCGCAGCAGCGGCGGCAGCACGAGGTTCGCGTACGAGTCGGAGCCGTCGACCTCGCGGAGCACCTCGAAGGCGGCGGCCCGGGCGGCGTCGGTCCCCCGACGGCGGTCGGTGGGCGCCGCGGCGCTGCGATGCCCGCGGCCCTCGGCCCGCGCGGCGCCCCGCTCCCGGCCGCGTTCGTCACGACGTCGGCCCGTGTCCCCGCCCGACGCTCCACCGGTCCGAGGGGGCCCCTGTCGGCCGCGGTCGTCTCGGCGACCCCGACCCCCGGGCGCACCACCGCGTGCGTCGCTCACGCGCTCGCTCCCTCGGCGCCGAGCACGGCGTCCGCACCGAGCACGACGTCGGGACCCAGCCTCGCCCCGCGCGCCCAGTCCGTGGCCGGCATCATCCGCTTACCGGCAGGCGACACGTCGCCGAGCGCGACGGCGTCCGTGGCCGTGCCCACGAGCACCGCGTCGCGCTCGACCCGGACGACGCCCGGCGCCAGGTCGGTCACGTCGGGCCGCGGACGCACCGGGCCCAGCTTGAGCCGAGCACCGTCCGGCGTCCGGGTCCAGGCGCCCGGAGCCGGCGTGCAGCCGCGCACCAGGCGGTCCACCGTGTGCGCGGGCCGGTTCCAGCGCACGCGCGCGTCGTCGACCTCGAGCCGCGGGGCGTGGCTGACGCCGTCCCGCGGTTGGGCGACCGGGCTCGCCGTCCTCGCCTCGATCGCGTCGAGCGTCGCGACGAGCAGGCCGGCCCCGGCGACCGACAGCCGGTCCAGCAGCTCCCCGGCCGTGTCGCGCGGACGGATCGTCTCGGCCAGCGTGCCGAACAGCGGCCCGGTGTCGAGGCCCTCCTCGATCCGGAACGTACTCGCACCCGTGACCTCGTCACCGGCGATCACCGCGTGCTGCACCGGCGCCGCACCTCGCCACGCCGGCAGTACCGAGAAGTGCAGGTTGACCCAGCCGTGCTTCGGGACGTCCAGCACCGGCCGGGGCAGCAGCGCGCCGTACGCGACGACCGGGGCGCAGTCGACGGCGAGCTCCGCGAGGCGGGTCTGGAAGTCCTCGTCACGCGGGCTGCGCGGCGCGAGCACCTCGATCCCTGCCTCCTGCGCGCAACGCTTCACCGGGCTGGAGACGAGCGCCCGCCCGCGGCCGGCGCGCGCATCGGGTCGGGTGAGCACCGCGACCACCTCGTGCTGCGACGCCAGCAGCGCCTCGAGGGCGGGCACGGCCACCTGGGGGGTCCCGGCGAAGAGGAGTCGCATGGGGCCGAGTCTAGGTGCCGGGCCGGCACCCGCCGCGGGCCGGCGAGCGAGGTCAGGCGGCGGTCGGCACCGCGTCAGAGCATCTCCTCGGGGTCCAGCTGGATCCGCACCGTCCCGCCCTCGCGACGGGCGCTGCGGACCGCCGCCGACGCCGCCAGGGTGGCCGCCAGCGCGTCACCACCGCGCAACGGGGCACGGATGATCGCGCGCACGGGCTGGTCGAGCGTCCCGAGCGACGCCTGCGCGACCGGTGCGCGCGGCCCGGGCTCGGGCGCGACGACGGGGCCGAGCACATCGGCGCCGGGCGGCAGCTCAAGCCGGGCGAGCACGGCGGCGACGGCGTCCCGCGTCCCCGAGACAGCAGCGACGCGCACCGCGGGCGGGAGGCCGAGCTCGACGCGCTCGGCGAGCTCGCGCTCGGCGAACCCGACCGGGTCCCATCGCACGAGCGCCTGCGTGGGGGCGGGAGCGGCGTCGCCGACGAGCAGCACCACACCACCCGCGTCGGCCGAGCGCACCAGGGCGGCCGCGGTGAGCCAGCGGTGCACCGCCTCCTCCCCGGTACGCAACGACACGCGGGCGGTCGACACCGCGGCGTCGAGCAGCAGCGCCGCCGCGTAGCCGCCCTCGGCGACCGGCTCCGCCCCGGGCGTCGCGACCACGAGCGCGGGCCGCCCGGGCACCCGGGCCACCACCCCGGTCGCCGACGACGCGCCCGAGACACGCACCGGCACGCCGGGGAACGCGCGTCCCAGCTCCTCCGCCGTCCGGTCGGACCCGACGCGCACCGAGCGCAGCGCGCCCGCGCCGCACTCGTCGCAGCGCCAGACCGCGGCGAGCGCGCCGCACCAGGTGCAGTGCGGGACGCCGTCGGCGGCACCGAGCGCGAGCGGGCCGTGGCACGTGCCGCACCGCGCGACCGTGCGGCAGCGCGCGCACGCCACCACCGGCAGGTACCCCGCGCGCGGAACCTGCACGAGCACCGGGCCGTCCGCCAGGGCGTCCCGGGCCGCCCGCCACGCGGCGCCGGGAAGACGGGCCGCGGCAGCGGCTCCCTCGCGGGCCAGCTCGACCGACGTCAACGCCCGCACGCGCGGTGCCCGCGCGCGGACGGTCGCACGGTCGGCCTGGAGCGGCCGGGCCCATCCGGACGCGACGAGCGCCTGCGCCTCGGTCGAGCGCGCGTGACCGCCCACGAGCGCCGCGCACCCGGTCTGCTCCGCGCGGATCACGAGCACGTCGCGCACGTGCGGGTACGGCGCGCGCGGCTCGGCGTGCAGGTCGTCGCCGTCGTCCCAGCACACCACCAGACCCAGGTCGTGGACGGGCGCCCACGCGGCGGCCCGCGTCCCGATCACCACCCGGGCGTGCCCGCGCAGGACCGCGAGGAAGGACCGGTAGCGCTGCGCCGGCCCGTCGTCGGCCACCAGCCGTGCGTACCCGCCCTCGCGACCCGGCCCCCACGCGGGGAGCCCGGCGGCCTCGAGAGCGGCGGCGAGGCGGTCGAGGTCCCGCGCATCCGGCACGACGACGACCGCCCCGCGCCCGCTGAGGACCGTGGCCGTGACCGCCTGCGCGACGGCGTCGGGCCATGCCTGCCCCGGCCCCCCCGGGAGCGCGCTCCACACCGCGCGCGGCGCCTGCCCGGCGGTCAGTCGCTGGAGGAACGCGGCGCCACCACGGATCGCGGTCCAGGCGCTGCCCGACGGCGTCGGTGCGGGCATCGCGGGCACGCCCCCACGCGGTCCGGTCCCGTCGACCGGCCCGGCGGTGCCGCCGGACGCACCGGCGTGCGTCGACTCCGCACCGGCCCCGACGGCCCGCTCGGCCTCGACGCGCGCGTGACGCGGCGGGATCGCGAGCCGCAGGACGTCGCCGAGCGTCCCCGCGTACCGGTCGGCGACCGCGCGCGCGAGCCGGTGCACCTCGGGTGTCAGCACGCGTTCGGGCGAGACGAGGCGTCGCAGCGGGGCCAGCTCGCCGTCGTGCTCCGCCTCGTCCACACGCTCGAGGAGGTAGCCGTCCACGTCCTGTCGGCCGAACCGCACCTTGACGCGGGTGCCGGGCCGGGCCGCGTCGTCGAGCGCCGCGGGCACCACGTACTCGAAGGTGCGGTCGAGGTGCGCCGGCGGCAGGTCGATGCAGACCCGCGCCACCGGCCGCGCCGTCGCGACCTCGATCGGGGCGCTCGACCGCGGCGGTCGCCGACGTGCGGCGGGCAAGCCGTGGAGCGTCAGCTGCTCACCGTGGTCCGTCACGGGACCATCCACTCACGAGCCGCCCACGCCAGGGTCAGGACAGCAGGGACTTCAGCGCCTCGACGCGGTCGGTGCGCTCCCACGTGAACTCCGGGAGCTCACGCCCGAAGTGCCCGTACGCGGCGGTGCGGCGGTAGATCGGCCGCAGCAGGTTGAGGTCGCGGATGATCGCGGCCGGGCGCAGGTCGAACACCTCCCGGATCGCCGCCGTGAGCCGGTCGACCGGGACGGTCTCGGTGCCGAAGGTCTCGACGTACAGGCCGACCGGCTGGGCCTTGCCGATCGCGTACGCGACCTGCACCTCGCACCGGCGCGCGAGCCCCGCGGCGACCACGTTCTTGGCGACCCACCGCATCGCGTACGACGCCGAGCGGTCGACCTTCGACGGGTCCTTGCCCGAGAACGCGCCGCCGCCGTGGCGAGACATCCCGCCGTAGGTGTCGACGATGATCTTGCGGCCGGTCAGCCCGGCGTCACCCTGCGGACCGCCGATCACGAACGTGCCCGTCGGGTTCACCAGGAGCCGGAAGTCGCTGCTGTCCACCTCGGACCGTGCCAGCACCGGCGTCACCACGTGCTCGGCGATCTGCGCCAGGAGCTGGTCCTCCCGCACGTCCGGGTCGTGCTGGGTGGACAGGACGACCGTGTCGACCCTGACCGGCCGGTCGCCGTCGTAGCCGATCGTCACCTGGGTCTTGCCGTCGGGCCGCAGACCGGGCACGACGCCGTCCTTGCGCACGCGCGCCAGCTGCTCGGCGAGGCGGTGCGACAGCCAGATCGGCAGCGGCAGCAGCGACGGCGTCTCGTCGCTCGCGTAGCCGAACATCAGGCCCTGGTCACCCGCGCCCTGGGCGTCCAGGGGGTCGACGTCGCGGTCGTCCTGGCGCATCTCCCACGCCTTGTCGACGCCCTGCGCGATGTCGGGAGACTGCTGGCCGATCGAGACGGAGATGCCGCACGAGTCACCGTCGAAGCCGATCGCGGAGGAGGTGTAGCCGATGCTCCGCACGACCTGCCGCACGACCTGCGGGATCTCGACGTACGCGCTGGTCGTGACCTCACCCGCCACGTGCACCAGGCCGGTCGTGACCATCGTCTCGACCGCGACCCGGGCTGCCGGGTCCTGCTCGAGCATCGCGTCGAGGATGGCGTCGGAGATCTGGTCGCAGACCTTGTCCGGGTGCCCCTCGGTCACGGACTCGGACGTGAACAGGCGAAGGTCGGCATCGGTCATGGCGGACAGCGTAGTGGCGGGCGCCCCGTGCGGCCGTCAGGACGGAGCGCACCGGACGGCGGAGGTGGTTGCGACACCTCGACCGCGTCAGAGCAACGGGACGACGGCGTCCCAGAGCGCGTCCGCGACAGCCTCCTTGGACCCGGCGGACGTCGCCACGACGGCGCCGCTCGCGTCGAGGACCGTCACCGCGTTGTCGGCGGTCCCGAAGCCGAGCCCCTCCCCCACGGCGTTCACGGCGAGGAGGTCCGCGCCCTTGCGACGCGCCTTGGCGCGGCCGTGCGCGAGCACGTCGCCGCTCGCGTCACCGGTCTCGGCCGCGAACCCGACGACGACCTGGCCGGGCCGGAGCCGGTCGGCGGCCAGCTCGGCGAGGATGTCCGGGTTCGCCTCGAGGACGATCGGCTCGACGACCCCGTCGTCGCGCTTCTTCAGCTTGTGCGCGGCCGTCGCCCGAGGCCGGAAGTCCGCGACCGCAGCCGCCATGACGACCGCGTCGGCGTCCTTCGCGGCCGTGCGCACGGCCTCCCGCAGCTGCGCCGTCGACTCCACGTGCACGACGTCGACGCCGGCCGGCGGCTCGAGCGCGACGTTCGCGGCGACCAGGGTGACGCGGGCGCCGCGGGCGCGCGCGGTCCCGGCCAGGGCGAATCCCTGCCGGCCGGAGGAGCGGTTGCCCAGGAAGCGCACGGGGTCGAGCGGCTCACGCGTCCCGCCCGCGGAGACCACGACGTGGCGACCGGCGAGGTCGTGCGCGAGGGCGGCGGCCGAGCGCGCCGGCTCGACGAGCGCGAGTGCCGCCGCCGCGATCTCTTCCGGTTCCGGGAGGCGGCCCGGTCCGGTGTCGCTGCCGGTGAGGCGGCCGGACGCCGGGTCCAGCACGTGGACCCCGCGCGAGCGCAGGATCTCGACGTTCGCACGGGTCGCGGGGTGCTCCCACATCTCGGTGTGCATCGCCGGCGCCATGAGGACCGGGCAGCGCGCGGTCAGGAGCGTGCTCGTGAGCAGGTCGTCCGCGCGTCCGCCCGCTGCCCGAGCGAGCAGGTCGGCGGTCGCCGGCGCGACGACCACCAGGTCGGCCGTCTGACCCAGCATCACGTGCGGAACCGCCGTGACGTCGTCGAACACCTCGGGCGTCGCGGGCTGCCCCGACAGGGCCTCCCACGTCGGTCGCCCCACGAACTCGAGCGCGGCCCGCGTGGGGACGACCCGCACGTCGTGGCCCGCCTCGCGGAACAGCCGCAGGAGGAGGACGGCCTTGTAGGCGGCGATCCCGCCGGCGACGCCGAGGACGATGCGCACGGGTGGCGTCAGGTCAGACGTCCGTGGGGGCGATCGTCAACAGCCCCTCGTTGATCTCGCGCATCGCGATCGACAGCGGCTTCTCCTGCGGACGGGTCTCCACCAGAGGACCGACGTACTCGAGGAGGCCCTCGTTGAGCTGCGAGTAGTAGGCGTTGATCTGGCGCGCGCGCTTGGCGGAGTAGATGACCAGCGCGTACTTGGAGTCGGCCTTCTCGAGCAGCTTGTCGATCGGCGGGTCGGTGATGCCGATGGGCTCTGCGACAGTTCCGGACACGTGTGCTCCTGGTGGGTCTGGGGGCTGGGGGTACAAGAACGTGGGGGGTGCGCCGACGACCCAGTCTACCGGGTGACCAGACCCATCTCCCGGACGAGCTCGTCGGTGGCCCGGTGCACGTCGTCGTTCACGATGACGACGTCGAACTCCGGCTCGGCCGTGAGCTCGACCCTGGCGGTCTCGAGCCGGCGCTCGCGCTCCTCCGGCCCCTCGGTCCCGCGTCCGACCAGGCGGCGCTCGAGCTCCTCCCACGACGGCGGGGCGAGGAACACGAACCGGGCCTCGGGCATGGTCTCGCGGACCTGGCGCGCGCCCTGCAGATCGATCTCGAGGAGCACCGGCTCACCCTCGGCGAGCCGCTCCTGCACCGGGGCCCGCGGAGTCCCGTACCGGTTGCGGCTGTGCACGTACGCCCACTCCAGCAGCTCGCCGTCACGGACCATGCGGTCGAACTCGGCCGGGGTGACGAAGTGGTAGTGGACGCCCTCGACCTCGCCGGGGCGCGGCGGCCGCGTCGTCGCGGACACCGACAGCCACACCTCGGGGTACCGCTCCCGGATGTCCGCAGAGACCGTTCCCTTGCCGACGGCGGTCGGTCCGGCGAGAACGGTGAGCCGGGCTGGCGTCGTGGTCATGGGTGGCGCTGTGCTCCTGTGGCGTGGCGCGACCGACGCGACCGGCGACCTGCCGAGCACACCGACCGCGGGCGAGCGGCGGGTCACCCGAAGCGGTCGACCAGTGCCTTCGCCTGATGAGGTCCGAGGCCGCGCACCCGTCGGGTCTCGGAGATCCCGATCTCCGACATGATCGCGCGAGCCTTGACCTTACCCACCCCGGGGAGCGACTCGAGCAGGGCGAGCACCTTGAGCTTGCCGATGACGTCGTCCTGCTGACCCTGCTGGATCACCTCGGAGAGCGAGCCCTGGGAGTACTTGAGGCGATTCTTGACCTCGGCCCGGGCCTGCCGGGCCGCCGCAGCCTTCTCGAGCGCTGCTGCGCGTTGTTCGGGGGTGAGCGGGGGGAGAGCCACGCGACGTCACCTCATCGTTGTGGGCGGGATCGTGCCCTCGAACCTAGCGACCGGATGAACAGGTGGCAACGCGAACGAGCGTCCTCCGCCCGCAGGTCAGCGCAGCGCAGCCGTCGCCTCACCGGCCGCGCGGGCCGCAGCCGCGCGCAGGTCCGCGACGTCCGGCCCCGCAGCCAGGACGCCGCGCGACGACGCTGCCAGGACCGCGCGCCGCGCGCGACCGAAGACCGCGGTCAGCTCGGTCGCACCGGCGCCCTGGGCGCCGACGCCGGGCGCGAGGAGCGGACCGCGGACCGCCTCGAGGTCGATCCCGAGGCGGGCGACGGCGTCACCGGTCGTGGCGCCGACGACGAGGCCGACCGATCCGAGGCCGACCGATTCGAGCCCGACCGGTCCGAGCCCGATCGATCCGAGCCCGACCGGTCCGAGCCCGCCGAGCTCGGCGGCGTTGAGCCGACCCGCCGCCGCGGCGATCGATCCGGCGACGCTCGCACCGTCCGCGCGCCGTGCGTGCTGCACATCGGGGCCCTCCGGGTTCGACGTGAGCGCGAGGACGAACAGCCCGCGGCCGGTCGCCTGCGCCGCCTCCACCGCGGGAGCCAGCGAGCCGAACCCGAGGAACGGCGAGACCGTCAGGGCGTCGGCCGCCAGCGGCGCGCCGTCCCGCAGGTACGCGTCGGCATAGGCGGCCATGGTCGAGCCGATGTCACCACGCTTGGCGTCCATCACGACGAGCGTCCCCGCCTCCCGCCCCAGGGTCACCAGCTCCTCGAGCACTGCGACCCCGGCGGAGCCGTGCCGCTCGAAGAAGGCGACCTGCGGCTTGACCGCGGCGACGCGACCGCCGACCGCCGCCATCACCCGGCGCGCCAGCTCGCGGGCCCCGGTGGCGTCGTCGGGCAGGCCCCAGGCCGCGAGGAGCTCCGGGTGGGGGTCGATGCCCACGCACAGCGGGCCGTGCGCGTCCATCGCGGCCGCGAGCCGCTCGCCGAAGGGGCGCCGTCCCGTTCCGGCGGTGGGGCCACCAGCCGCCGGCGTCGTCACGCGAGGGTCGCCGTCGTCGTCGAGGTCGTCGAGGTCGTCGACCCCGCCGCGGCCGTGGCGAGCACCGCGCGCCGGGCGGCCGCGGCGGCGTCGTGCTCCTGGAGGCTGCGGACCGAGAACGGCCCGGACCGCTCCGCCTCGATGCCCTGGACCGCCGCACCCAGCGCCTGGACGGTCGTGACGATCGCCTTGTCCGCGGCCGTCGTCGCCGTGCGGATCTCGTAGCCGTCGGCGCGCGCGCCCTGGCCGGACGGGGTGTTCACCACCATCTCGACCTCGCCCGCCCGGATGAGGTCGACGATCGTCGGCTCGCCGTTCGGCCCGCGACCCGCGGAGTGCTTGCGCACCACGCGCGACGGGATGCCGCTGCGCCGCAGCACACCCGCGGTCCCCTCGGTCGCGAGGATCTCGAACCCGAGCTCGACGAGGCGCTTGATCGGGAAGACGATCGAACGCTTGTCGCGGTCCGCGACCGAGATGAACACCCGGCCCGAGCTCGGCAGCCCGCCGTAGGCCGCGGCCTGCGACTTGGCGAACGCGGTCGGGAAGTCGACGTCGAAGCCCATGACCTCTCCGGTCGAGCGCATCTCGGGCCCCAGCACCGTGTCCACGACCGTGCCGTCGGCGGTCCGGAACCGCTTGAACGGGAGCACGGCCTCCTTGACGGCGATCGGCGCGTCCAGGTCCAGCACGCTGCCGTCGACCTCGGGCAGCACGCCGCGCGCCCGCAGGTCGGCGATCGTGTGGCCGGCCATGACGAGCGCCGCCGCCTTCGCGAGCGACACCCCGGTCGCCTTGGACACGAACGGCACCGTCCGGGACGCCCGCGGGTTGGCCTCGAGCACGTACAGCACGTCGCTGACCAGGGCGTACTGCACGTTGAGCAGCCCGCGCACGCCGATCCCCCGGCCGAGCGCCTCGGTCGACCGGCGGATGCGCTCGAGCTCGGTGGCCGACAACGTGACCGGCGGCAGGACGCAGGCCGAGTCGCCCGAGTGGATCCCGGCCTCCTCGATGTGCTCCATGACCCCGCCGAGGAACATCTCGGTCCCGTCGAACAGCGCGTCGACGTCGATCTCGATCGCGTCGTCGAGGAAGCGGTCGATCAGCAGGGGCGCGTCCGAGCCGGCCGGCGCGCCGTGCGCCTCGTCGAACGCCCGCTGGGCGTACTCGCCCAGCTGGGCGTCGCCGTACACGATCTCCATGCCTCGCCCGCCCAGCACGTATGACGGGCGCACGAGCACCGGGTAGCCGATGGACGTGGCGACCTCGAGCGCCTGGGCGGCCGACGACGCCGTCCCGAACGCGGGCGCTGGGAGCCCCGCGTCCGCGAGCACCGCGCCGAAGGCGCCGCGGTCCTCGGCCGAGTCGATCGCCTCGGGTGTCGTGCCCAGGATCGGCAGCCCGGCGTCGGCCAGCCGCTGCGCGAGCGACAGCGGCGTCTGGCCCCCGAGCTGCACGATGATCCCCGCGACCGGACCGGCCGCGAGCTCGGCCTCGTAGACCTCGAGCACGTCCTCGAACGTGAGCGGCTCGAAGTACAGGCGGTCGGAGGTGTCGTAGTCGGTCGAGACCGTCTCGGGGTTGCAGTTGACCATCACCGTCTCGAACTCGTCGCGGAGCGCGAGTGCGGCGTGCACGCACGAGTAGTCGAACTCGATGCCCTGCCCGATGCGGTTGGGGCCCGAGCCCAGGATGAGGACGGCGGGGCGCGTGCGCAGCTCGACCTCGGTCTCCTCGTCGTAGGACGAGTAGTGGTACGGCGTGCGCGCGGCGAACTCGGCCGCGCACGTGTCGACCGTCTTGTAGACCGGCCGGACCTTGAGCACGTGGCGGGTCAGGCGCACGTCGTCCTCGTTCATGCCGCGCACCTGTGCGATCTGCGCGTCCGAGAGCCCGTGGCGCTTGGCGTTCGCGAGCACGTCCGCCGAGAGCTCGGGCGCACCCGCGGTCTTCGCGGCGACCTCGTTGACGAGCACGATCTGGTCGAGGAACCACGGGTCGATGCCCGTGGCCGCGTAGACGTCGTCGAGCGGAACCCCCGCGCGCAGCACCTGCTGCACGTCGACCAGCCGGTGCGGCGTGGGCCGCGAGATCGTGGCGGCGAGGGCGGAGAGCGCGTCGCCGTCCAGCGGCTCGCCCTCCCAGTGGAAGCCCGAGCCCTTCATGTCGAGCGAGCGCATGGCCTTGCCGAGCGCCTCGGTGAAGTTGCGACCGAGCGCCATCGCCTCGCCGACGGACTTCATGGTGGTCGTGAGCGTGTCGTCGGCCGCCGGGAACTTCTCGAACGCGAACCTCGGGACCTTGACCACGACGTAGTCCAGCGTCGGCTCGAACGACGCCGGGGTCGAGCCGGTGATGTCGTTGGGGATCTCGTCGAGCGTGTAGCCGACCGCGAGGCGGGCCGCGATCTTGGCGATCGGGAAGCCCGTCGCCTTGGAGGCCAGCGCGGAGGACCGCGACACCCGCGGGTTCATCTCGATCACGACGACGCGCCCGGTCTCGGGGTGGATCGCGAACTGGATGTTGCACCCGCCGGTGTCCACGCCGACCTCGCGGATGACCGCGATCCCGATGTCGCGCAGCCGCTGGTACTCGCGGTCCGTGAGCGTCAACGCAGGCGCGACCGTGACCGAGTCGCCGGTGTGCACGCCGACGGGGTCGACGTTCTCGATCGAGCAGACCACGACGACGTTGTCGGCCCGGTCGCGCATCAGCTCGAGCTCGTACTCCTTCCAGCCGAGGATCGACTCCTCGAGGAGCACCTCGGTCGTCGGTGAGTAGTGGAGGCCCTGGCCGGCGATCTGGCGGAGCTGGTCCTCGTCGTAGGCGATGCCCGACCCGAGGCCGCCCATCGTGAAGGAGGGCCGGACGACGAGCGGGTAGCCGAGGTCGTCGGCCGCGGCGAGGCACTCGTCGAGCGTGTGCGCGATGAACGAGCGTGCGCTGTCGGCCCCGCACCGGTCCACCACGCCCTTGAAGAGCTGGCGGTCCTCGGCCAGGTGGATCGCGGCGATGTTGGCGCCGATCAGCTCGACGCCGTACTCCTCGAGCACGCCCGCCTCGTGCAGCGCGATGGCCGCGTTGAGCGCGGTCTGGCCGCCGAGCGTCGGCAGCAGCGCGTCCGGGCGCTCCTTGGCGATGATCGAGGTGAGGACCTCGGGCGTGATCGGCTCGACGTACGTGGCGTCGGCGAACTCGGGGTCGGTCATGATCGTGGCCGGGTTGGAGTTCACGAGGATGACGCGCAGGCCCTCCTCGCGCAGCACCCGGCAGGCCTGCGTCCCGGAGTAGTCGAACTCGGCGGCCTGGCCGATGACGATCGGCCCGGACCCGATGACGAGGACGCTCGAGATGTCGGTACGGCGGGGCATCAGGCATGGTCCTTCGTCGGGGAAGCCTTCGTGGCGGAGCTCGTCGTGGCGGAGCTCGTGGCGCGCTCGGCCGACATGAGGTCGAGGAAGCGGTCGAACAGGTAGGCGGCGTCGTGCGGGCCCGCGGCGGCCTCGGGGTGGTACTGCACCGAGAAGGCCGGCAGGTCGAGGGCCTCGAGGCCCTCGACGACGTCGTCGTTGAGGCAGACGTGCGAGACCGCGACCCGGCCGTAGCGGCCGCCGTCGTGCGGCGCGACGCTCTCGCCGGCGATCGGGGCGTCGACGGCGAAGCCGTGGTTGTGCGCGGTGATCTCGACCTTGCCGGTGGCGCGGTCGAGCACCGGCTGGTTCACGCCCCGGTGCCCGTAGGCGAGCTTGTACGTGCCGTAGCCGAGCGCCCGGCCGAACAGCTGGTTGCCGTAGCAGATCCCGAAGAAGGGGATCCTCCGGTCGAGCACCTCGCGCAGCAGCGCGACCTCGTGGGTCGCTGCGCTCGGGTCGCCGGGTCCGTTGGAGAAGAAGACGCCGTCGGGCCCGACCGCCTCGATGTCCGAGATCGACGCCGTCGCGGGCAGCACGTGCACCCGCACACCGCGCTCGGCGAGGCGCTGCGGCGTCATCGACTTGATGCCGAGGTCGAGCGCGGCCACGGTCGCGACCGCCTCGGTCAGCGGCGAGCCGTCGAGCCCCAGGGGGTCGACGACGTAGGCCGCGTCCGTGGTCACCTCGCCCGCCAGGTCCGCACCCACCATCGACGGCGTCTGCGCCACCACCGCGCGCAGCTCCTCGAGCGGGTGCGCCGCCTCGGCGCCCGAGAAGATGCCGGCGCGCATGACCCCGCGCTCGCGCAGGTGCCGGGTCAGCGCGCGCGTGTCGAGGTCGCAGATCCCGACGACGCCCTGCGCGACGAGCTCCGCGTCGAGGGTCCGCTCGGCGCGCCAGCTCGACGAGCGGCGGGCAGGATCGCGGACGACGAAGCCCGCCACCCAGATCCGGTGCGACTCCGCGTCCTCGTCGTTGACCCCGGTGTTGCCGACGTGCGGCACCGTCATGACGACGATCTGCCGGTGGTAGCTCGGATCGGTGAGGGTCTCCTGGTACCCGGTCATGCCGGTGTTGAAGACGATCTCGCCCACCGTCCGCCCCCGCGCACCGTAGGCGCGCCCCGCGAAGGTCCGCCCGTCCTCGAGCACGAGGAGGGCGTCGTCCGTGTCGGTCACTGCTGCTGCTCCTTGGTCGCTCCGGGTTCGCCGGTGCGGGTCTGGTGGACGTCGGCGGGGTCGGTCTCGGCAGAATCGGCCGTGAGCGCGCCCACCGCGTCGATGAGCGGTGCGCGATCGGCAGCCCGCCGGGTGCGGAAGCCGGTGTCGAGCAGCGCGGCGGCCGGGTCGGGCGCCTGCCAGGTGACCACCACCAGGCCGTCGCCGCCGACGAACTTGCCGGCCATCCCGCCCTCGGTGCGCACGCCGCGGACGCGGTCGGCAGGGATGAACAGGTCGCGCGCGCCCTCGCGCAGCACCCGCACACCGGCGTCGAACACCTGGACCACGGCGTTCGAGCGCGCGCCCAGGTCATGCGCGACGACGCGGTCGAGCCAGTCCCCCGCCGTCGTGCTCGAGACGTAGACCGCCTCGACCGGCGCGGTGCGCGGGCCGCCGAGCGCGGCGTCGTCGGGCAGGGGGAAGAGCTCGGGTACGACGGCGCCGCTGCGGCTCGCCCGACGCTGCCACCCGCGGCGCATGGCCAGCAGGGCGACGAGGCCGAGCGCGACGATGACCGCGACGGTCAGGGCGGTGCGCATCAGGCGCCGACCCCCGCCGTGGCGCGGGCGTCGGCGCCGGCCGAGCCCGGGGTGACGGCCGAGCCCGGGGTGACGGCCGAGCCCGGGGTGACGGCCGCGCCCGGGGTGACGGCCGCGCCGTCGAGCACGGTGGCCCGGCCCCGCAGGAACGTGGCGACGACCCTGCCGGGCAGCTCCCGGCCCCGGAAGGGCGAGTTCACGCTCGCCGTCCCCTGCTCCTCCGGGACGACCGTCCACCGCGCGGCCGGGTCGACCAGCGTCACGTTGGCGGGCTCTCCGATCTCGAGCGGACGTCCGTGCCCGCTCACGCGCCCGATCTCCGCGGGCGCCGTCGAGAGCACGCGCGCCACGTCGGCCCAGGTCAGTCGGCCGGTGTCGATCATCGTCTGCTGCACGACGCTCAGGGCCGTCTCGAGGCCGGTCATGCCGTGCGCCGCCGCGGCCCACTCGCAGTCCTTGTCCTCGCGCGTGTGCGGCGCGTGATCGGTGGCGACGATGTCGATCGTCCCGTCGGCCAGCCCGGCGCGGACGGCCTCGACGTCGGCCGCGGTGCGCAGCGGCGGGTTGACCTTGTAGACCGGGTCGTACCCGCGGGCGAGGTCGTCCGTGAGGACGAGGTGGTGCGGCGTGACCTCCGCCGTGACGGCGATCCCGCGCGACTTCGCCCACCGCACGATCTCGACCGAGCCGGCGGTCGAGAGGTGGCACACGTGCAGCCGCGAGCCCACGTGCTCGGCGAGCAGCACGTCGCGCGCGATGATCGCCTCCTCGGCGACGGCGGGCCAGCCCGCGAGGCCGAGCTCGGCCGACACGACGCCCTCGTGCATCTGGGCACCGGCGGTCAGCCGCGGCTCCTGCGCGTGCTGCGCGATCACGCCGTCGAACGCCTTGACGTACTCGAGGGCCCGGCGCATGAGCACCGGGTCGGCGACGCAGCTGCCGTCGTCCGAGAAGACGCGCACGCGTGCCGCCGAGGCGGCCATGGCGCCGAGCTCGGCGAGCTGCTCACCGGCCAGCCCGACGCTCACGGCGCCCACGGGATGCACGTCGACCCAGCCCGCGTCGCGGCCGAGGCGCCAGACCTGCTCGACGACGCCCGCGGTGTCGGCGACCGGCGTCGTGTTCGCCATGGCGTGCACCGCGGTGAACCCGCCGAGCGCCGCGGCGCGCGTCCCGGACGCGATGGTCTCGGCGTCCTCGCGGCCCGGCTCGCGCAGGTGCGTGTGGAGGTCGACGAGCCCGGGCAGCGCGACGAGACCGCGCGCGTCGATCTCCACGACCGAGTTGTCAGACCCGGAGCGGGCTCCCCCGCGCGCGACGTCTGACACGTCGAGGTGGGGACCGACCGCCGCGATCACGCCGTCGGCGAGGAGCAGGTCGGTCGGGTCCCCGCCCAGCGGCGCGACGCCTCGCAGCAGATACCTCGTCGGTCGCGTCACGCGACCACCACCCTCTCCTCGACGTTCTTCTGCTCCGCGAGGTCGCCCGCGAGCAGCAGGTACAGCACGGCCATCCGGACGGCGACCCCGTTCGTCACCTGCTCGACGATCACCGCGCGCGGCGAGTCGGCGGCGTCGGCCGAGATCTCGAGCCCGCGGTTCATCGGGCCCGGGTGCATCACGATCGCGTGGTCCGGCAGCAGGGCGAGCCGGCGCCTGTCGAGCCCGTAGCCCCGCGTGTACTCCACGGGGTTCGGGAAGAACGCGCCACCGCCCGACCCTCCGCCGGTCATCCTCTCGCGTTGCACGCGGAGCATCATCACGGCGTCCGGCTGCTGGTCCCGCAGCACCGGGTCGAGGTCGTACGACACGCGGCACGGCCAGGCCTCGACGCCGACCGGCACGAGCGTCGGCGGGGCCACCAGGGTCACGTCGGCGCCGAGCGTGCGCAGCAGGAGCACGTTCGAGCGCGCGACGCGCGAGTGCAGCACGTCGCCGACGATCACGACCCGGAGCCCGCTCAGGTCCCGTCCCACGTCGCCGACGCCGACCGCGTCGCCCGCGAGGTGGCGACGCATGGTGTACGCGTCGAGCAGTGCCTGCGTGGGGTGCTGATGGGTCCCGTCGCCCGCGTTGATCACGGAGCTGTCGACCCACCCCGAGGCCGCGAGGGTGTGCGGTGCCCCGGACGCCTGGTGCCGGATGACGACCGCGTCCGCGCCCATCGCCTGGAGCGTGAGCGCGGTGTCCTTGAGCGACTCGCCCTTGGAGACGCTCGATCCCTTCGCGGAGAAGTTGATGACGTCGGCCGAGAGGCGCTTGGCCGCGGTCTCGAACGAGATCCGCGTGCGCGTCGAGTCCTCGAAGAACAGGTTCACGACCGTGCGGCCGCGCAGCGTCGGCAGCTTCTTGATCTCGCGCGACTGCGTGGCCGCCATCTGGGCGGCCGTGTCGAGGATGCGGACCGCCGTCGTGACGTCGAGGTCCGCGGTCGAGAGCAGGTGCCTCATCGCGCACCCCGCTCGGTGCCGACCGCCGGGCCCGGGCCGGGCCGGGGTGCCTCGGCGGACGACTCGATCAGCACGGCGTCCTCGCCGTCGGACTCCCGGAGCAGCACGCGGACCCGCTCGGCCTGCGACGTCGGCAGGTTCTTGCCGACGTAGTCGGCGCGGATCGGCAGCTCGCGGTGGCCCCGATCGACCAGCGCGGCGAGCTGGACCGCTCGCGGGCGGCCGAGATCGCTGATCGCGTCGAGCGCGGCGCGGATGGTGCGCCCCGAGTACAGGACGTCGTCGACCAGCACGACCACGAGGTCGTCGATGCCCGACGCCGGCAGCTGGGTCTGCCCGATCGGCCTCGCGGGGTGGCGGCGCAGGTCGTCGCGGTACATGGTCACGTCGAGCGCGCCGGCGAGGCTCTCACGGTCGAGGCCCGGCTCGACCGACACGAGCCGATCGGCCAGCCGGTGCGCGAGCGGCACGCCGCGGGTGGGGATCCCGAGGAGGACGAGGTCGGCACCGCCCTTGTTCCGCTCGAGGACCTCGTGGGCGATGCGGGTCAGCGCCCGAGCGATATCCGCCTCGCCGAGGACGACCGTCGACTGCGGGACGGGCACAGCAGGTCCAGGGCTCACCTGGCGACCTCCTTCCCCGCCTCACCGGACGGGCCTTAAAGGAATGTCTGTCGGGCGCCCACCCTACCGCGCCGCCCGGGGGCCCCGACTCGGGCAGAAGACCTCAGATCGTCCCGGCGGAGGCCGATGAGACCGGAGTGGGAGGAGCCGTCGACGTCGTCGCGGTCGTGGCGCAGTGCGTCACGGCCGGGTTCATCGCGGGCCTGTCCTTCCAGAACTGGACCGGGTGGCGGGCCGACGCGGCCGATCGCGAGCGCTTCTGGTTGATGGTCTGGTCGGCGGTGCTCGCGCTGCTCTTCCTGGTGAACGCGGTCCTGCCCCTGCTGCCGGCGGGGTCCGCCACGGAGGTCGGGCTGTTCGCGCGCTCGATGGTCCTCGCGGGTTCCATCCTGCTCTCGGTCCCCGCGCTCAAGGTCGTCACCCGGGGCCCCACGAGCCGGTGGCTCGTGCTGGTCGTCGGGGGCATGTTCCTGACGCGCGAGGTGCTCTGGCTCACGACCGACCTGCTCTACACGCACCGCAGCGTGGACGGGGTCCCGCAGTACGGGCCGCTGCTGACGACCACCTTCATGGTGCCGCTGGCCGTGGTCGCGGGATACGCCGTCATCTCGATCCGTCGCATCCCGTCGAGGCTCACCCGGCGGGGCCTCCAGCTCGCGGGGGCGCTGAGCACCATCGCCCTCGTCGCGGGGTACTTCGTCCCGGGCGGGCGGTTCGCCGAGCTGCTCACGAGCGTGTGGGCCCTGCCGCTGGTCGCCGCGATCCAGGCGGTCGGCGTCCTGCGTCAGCGCGCGGCGGAGCGTCGCGTGCGCCGGCAGCACCGCATGCGCGACGAGCTCGCGGCTCTCGGGAACGCGGCCTGGTTCACCAAGGACCCCTACGCGCTCCTCGCGCTCGCCGAGAAGTCCGCGCGCGAGCAGCTGCGCGACCCCCAGATCGTGGGCTACCTGCGCCCCCTGTCGCGCGGCCGGTTCTCCACGACGCTCGACTCCCCGACCGACCACCTGGGCGACGACCTCGCCCGGGACTTCCTCGACGACCTGTGCCGGCTGGTCTCGGTGGCCGCCGAGCGGTCGCGCCTTGCCGAAGAGCTCCGTGGTGCGGCGTTCACGGACTCGCTCACGGGGCTGCCCAACCGGCACGCGCTCGAGCGGCACCTGGGGCAGACCCTCGAGCGAGCCCGCGACCAGGGCACCCGCCTCGCCGTCCTGTACTGCGACATCGACGGCTTCAAGCTGGAGAACGACCAGCGCGGGCACACGTGGGGTGACGAGCTGCTCCGCCGGACCGGCGCGTACCTGACCGAGACCATCGACGAGCGGCACTTCGTCGCGCGCTTCGGCGGCGACGAGTTCGTCGTCGTGCTCGAGGACGCGCCCCAGGGCCGGGACCTCGTCGCGCTCGGTCGGCGGATCCGCGGTGGGCTCGACCTCACGGGTACCGACCAGATCGCCCCCCTGCTGTCGGTCGGCGTCGCCGTGTGGTCGCCCGACGAGATCGTGGACCCGGAGCGTCTGCTCCGCGAGGCCGACACCGCGATGTTCGAGGCCAAGCGGAGCAAGCTCGGCGTCGTGGAGTTCGACGACGCGCTCCGGGCGAAGATGCTCGCGGAGCAGAACCTCCGCCGCGAGCTGGACGCCGCGATCGCGAACCACGAGTTCCGGCTGCACTTCCAGCCGATCGTCGACGCCGAGACCCTGACCATCGTGGGCCTCGAGGCGCTGGTGCGGTGGCAGCACCCCGCGGGGACGCGCATGCCGGGCGACTGGCTGCCGTACGCGGAGGAGTCGGGCCTCATCGTGCCGATCGGGCGGCAGCTCGTGCTGCAGGCCCACGCCGCGGTCGAGCGGTTCCGTCTCCCGGTCGCGGTCAACGTCGCGGCGCGCCAGCTGGCCGAGCCGGGCTTCGTCGAGCAGCTGCGCCAGGACTGGGGCGACGGCGACTGGAACAAGCTGACGCTCGAGATCACGGAGAGCGCCCTGCTCCAGGACCTCGCGCACGTGATCGACTCGCTCAGCCAGCTGCGCGCGCTCGGGGCCCGGATCGCGATCGACGACTTCGGCACCGGGTACAGCTCGTTCGCGCGGCTGGCCACGCTGCCCGTCGACGTCCTGAAGATCGACCGCGCGTTCGTGCGCGACCTGAGCGCGCTCGGCGGGGTCGCCGTGGTGCGCGCGATCGTCTCGCTCGCCGAGGCGTTCGAGCTCGACATCGTCGCCGAGGGCGTCGAGCGGCTCGACCAGCTCCAGGCCCTGACGGAGCTCGGCGTGCCGAAGCTCCAGGGCTACCTGCTCGGCCGCCCGGGAGCCGACGCGCCGCGCGAGATCGACCTCGCGACCGTCTCGGCGGGGAACGTGCCGCCCCTGGCGGCCTCGAGGCTCACCCGTGCGGCGCCGGTGTGAGGACGGTCAGGCGAGCAGCGTCGGCTTGAGGTCGACGATGCGGCCCAGGAGGCCGTTGACGAACGTCGGCGAGTCGTCGGTCGACAGCGACCTCGCGAGGTCGACGGCCTCGTCCACCGCGACGGCGTCGGGCACGTCGTCGTTGAAGAGGACCTCCCACGTGCCGATCCGCAGCAGCGCCCGGTCGACGGCGGGCATGCGGTCGAGCGTCCAGCCGTGGGCGTGCGTCGAGAGCAGCTCGTCGATCCGTTCGCGGTGCGTCAGGACGCCCTCGACGATGTCGACCGAGTACTGCGGGAGCGCCGCCTCGGTGCCCGGCTCCGTGATGCGCTGCGCGAGGAGCGCCACGGCGTCGACGTGACGCTGGTCCGCCTCGAACAGGACGTCGAGCGCGCGCTTGCGTGCCTTGGTCCGCGCTCCCACGTCAGTCGTTCACGCGGCCCAGGTAGCCGCTGTCGCGGGTGTCCACCTTGACCTTGGTCCCCGCCTCGATGAAGAGCGGGACCTGGATCTCGTGGCCGGTCTCGAGCGTCGCGGGCTTGGTGCCCCCGGTCGAGCGGTCGCCCTGGAGGCCCGGCTCCGTGTACGTGATCTCGAGCACGACCGACGGCGGCATCTCGACGTAGAGCGGCGAGCCGTCGTGCGTCGCGACGAGCACGCTCTGGTTCTCGAGCAGGAAGTTCGACGCGTCACCGACCGTGGTCTGGGGCACGTGGAGCTGGTCGTACGTCGACGTGTCCATGAAGACGTAGTCGGTGCCGTCCTTGTACAGGTACTGCATGTCGCGCTTGTCGACGTTCGCCGTCTCGACCTTGAGGCCGGCGTTGAACGTCTTGTCCACGGTCTTGCCCGAGACCACGTTCTTGAGCTTGGTGCGGACGAACGCCCCACCCTTCCCGGGCTTGACGTGCTGGAACTCGACGACGGTCCAGAGCTGGCCGTCGATCTTGAGCACGGTGCCGTTCTTGAGGTCGTTCGTGGTGGCCACGATGGCTGCTTCCTGTCGAGTTGAGAACGTACGGGGCGCAGCCCGCCTCCCGGGCGCCGCGCCAGACCGCCGACGATTCTAGCGCGTGCGGGTCACTCGCCCACGACGGCACCGCCCATCAGGGCGAGCCCGCCGATCCCGATGATCGCGGCCCAGCCCATCGACGCGAGGGTCCCGATCACGAACCGCTCGGACGCGGTCGGGTGCTCGCGCAGCTCGGGGTACCGGCCCAGTCCCTTGACGGCGATGACGAACGCGATGGCCGCGGGGTAGCCGGCGAGCATCGCTGCCGTGATGGTGAGGCGCTCGAGCAGCCCGATCCAGGTGCCGCCCCGCAGGGCCGCGCGCGGCACGGCCCCCGTCGGGCCGCCGTCGTCTCCCGCGGTTCCCGCGTCCCGCGACCGGGATGCGAGCCGGAGCACCAGGCCGGTCACCACCCAGCCGCCACCGACCGAGAGCACCAGGGCCCACGCGACGACGAGCGTGTCGATCCATGCGCTCACTCCGGTCTCTCCCTCTCCTCGTCCGTGTCGCGGCCCGCCGCCTCGTCGAGCAGGCGGGCGATGAGCGGCCTCGCGGCGAGCTCCTCGGCCCAGAGCGCGGTCCGCAGGCGTTGGCTCACCGCCTGCTGAGTGATCCCGAGCCGCTCCGCCACATCCTCCTGGCGGGCACCCACACCCGCGTCCTGCAGCGCATCGATGACCTGCCAGCCGGCGCTCGTCCGCCGCTCGGCGAGGGCGCCGACGAGCGTGAGGACCGCTGCGGCTTCAGCCGCCCGGTCGGGGCGCACCCCGCCGACGGCGACGGGAACCGCGCGACCACGGCTCTTCGCGTGCTCGACCGCCTCCCGGGCGAGGACGAACGCCGGTCCCGAACCGGCGCGCGTCGACGCCGGCAGCGGCTCGTCCACCGGTCCCGCGCCGACCCCGACGCTCCATCCCCCGCGTCGCAGGACGGCCAGGACGACGTCGACGCCGAGCGCGGCGTCGTCGAGCACGCACTGGACCTCGTCACCGACCGTCCGCTCGAACGGTCGCACCACGCCCGGCGCGTCGGCCGCGAGCGACGGCGTCGTGTCGAACGACGCGAGGAGCTCCTGCACGCGGTCGCCCAGGCGCCGGCTTCCCTGCTGGTCGATCGTCAGTACGAGCACGGCACAAGGCTAGAACCATGTTCGCCGGAGAACAAGCCTGGGAACTTGTCCTTCCGCCCACAAGCCAGCCTCGGGTCCGTCCCCGCTCGTGCGGCGAGGTCAGAGGGAGATCGCGCGACTCGTGACCGCACCTTCGCTGACCTCCGCGTACGCCGCGGCGAGCAGCGTGGGGTCGGGCCCCTCGAGCCGCGCGGGCTTGGCCACGTCCTCGAGCACGACGAAGCGGAGCAGGTCACCCCGCGTCTTCTTGTCGCGACGCATGGCGCCGAGCAGCTGCTCCCAGCGGTCGCCCCGGTAAGTGACGGGAAGCCCGACCGAGGTGAGGACGGCGCGGTGGCGATCCACGACGTCGTCGGCCAGGCGACCCGCGAGCCGCGCCAGCTCGGCCGCGTAGACCATGCCCACCGAGACGGCCGCACCGTGGCGCCACGCGAACCGCTCGACGAGTTCGATCGCGTGGCCGAAGGTGTGCCCGTAGTTGAGGATCTCGCGCAGGCCGGACTCCTTGAGGTCCTCCCCCACGACGCGCGCCTTGATCGCGATGGACCGCTCGATCAGCTCGAGCAGCACGTCCTCCTCGCCCGCGTCGACGGGTGAGCCGCCGCGTTCGACGATGCCCTGCGGGTCGGCCTCGACCAGCTCGAGGATCCGCGCGTCGGCGATGAACCCGCACTTGATGACTTCGGCGAGCCCGGCGACGAGGTCGAACGTCGGGAGCGACTCGAGCGAGTCGAGGTCGCACAGCACGCCGGCCGGCGGGTGGAACGCGCCCACGAGGTTCTTGCCCTCGGCCGTGTTGATGCCCGTCTTGCCCCCCACGGCGGCGTCGACCATGCCGAGCAGGGTCGTCGGGACGTGCACGACCTTGATCCCCCGGAGCCAGGTCGCCGCGACGAAGCCCGCGAGGTCCGTCGTCGCGCCCCCGCCGAGCGACACGACCGCGTCGGAGCGCGTGAAGTCCGCCTGGCCGAGCACCTGCCAGCAGAACGCGGCGACCTCGGCCGACTTGGCCCCCTCGGCGTCCGGGACCTCGGCGAGGATCGCCTCGTAGCCCTGGGCCACGAGGTCCTCGCGCACGGCCTCGGCCGACGTCGACATCGCCTCGGTGCAGACGACGAGGACGCGGCGCACGCCCTCGCCGAGCAGCCCGGGGAGCTCGCCGAGAAGGCCGCGCCCGATCACGACGTCGTACGGGCGCTCGCCCTCGACGCGGACGACGCGGGTCGGGCTGCGGTCGGGGTCACTCACCGGAGGTCTCCGTTCGGGGCGGGATCGGGCTGCGGGTCGGGCTGCGGGTCGGGCTGCTGCCCGGCGCCGTGCGCTTCCACGGCGGCGGCGATCTGGTGCGCGACCTGGGCGGGGGTACGACCGTCGGTCTGGACGACGTGCGTCGCGACACGTTCGTACACCGGTCGACGCCGCTCCATCAGCCCCTGCCACTGCGCCCGGGGGTTGCCGAGCAGCAGCGGGCGGGACTGGTTGAAACCGACGCGCGGCGCCGCGTGCGCGAGCGAGACGTCCAGGAAGACGACGACGCCGCCCGCCTCGCCGTACTGCGCCAGCGCCGCCTCGGTCGTCGGATCGAGCACCGCGCCGCCGCCGAGCGCGAGCACGCCGGGGTGCGTCGCGAGGGCGGCCGCGACCGCCTCGCGCTCGAGCATGCGGAAGTGTGGTTCGCCGTCGTCCACGAAGATCTCGCTGATGGGCTTGCCGGCGGTCCGCTCGACGTCGGCGTCGGTGTCACGCGCGTCGGTCCGCAGCAGGCGGGCGAGCGTGCGGGCGACGGTCGACTTGCCGGAGCCCGGCGGGCCCACGAGGACGACCCGGGGAGCCGTCATCGCTGGAGCTCCGGGATCCCGTCGACGTAGCCGCGGACGTTGCGCGCCACCTCGCCGACCGAGTCGCCACCGAACTTCTCGAGCAGCGCCTGGGCGAGCACCAGCGCGACCATCGCCTCGGCGACGACGGCGGCCGGCGGGACGGCACAGACGTCGGAGCGCTGGTGCTGGGCCTTGGCGGGATCGCCGCTCGCGGTGTCCACGGTGGCGAGCGCGCGCGGGACGGTCGAGATCGGCTTCATCGCGGCGCGGACCCGCAGGATCTCGCCGGTGGTCATGCCGCCCTCGAGCCCGCCCGCGCGGTTGGACCGGCGCCGGATCTCTCCCGTCGTGGCGTCGCGCTCCATCTCGTCGTGCGCCTGCGAGCCCCGGCGGGTCGCGGTCCGGAAGCCGTCGCCGACCTCGACACCCTTGATCGCCTGGATGCCCATGAGGGCGCCGGCGAGGCGCGAGTCGAGCCGGCGGTCGGCGTGCACGTAGCTGCCGATCCCCGAGGGCAGGCCGTAGGCGAGCACCTCGACCACTCCCCCGAGGGTGTCCCCCGCCTTCTGGCAGTCGTCGATCTCGGCGACCATCGCGGCCGACGTCGCGGGGTCGGCGCAGCGGACCGGGTCGGCGTCGAGGCGGGCGACGTCGTCGGGGTCGGGCAGGTCCGCGCCGTCGGGCACCGCGACGGGGCCGATGGCGACGACGTGCGAGACCAGCCGGACGCCCGCGACCTGCTCGAGGAGGTGCGCGGCGACCGTGCCGAGCGCGACGCGCGTCGCGGTCTCGCGGGCCGAGGCGCGCTCGAGGACCGGGCGCGCGTCGTCGAACCCGTACTTGCGCATCCCCACGAGGTCGGCGTGCCCCGGGCGCGGGCGCGTCAGCGGACGGTTGCGCGCGACCTCCCGTTCGTCACCGGTGCCGGCGTCGACGAGGAGCCGCTCAGCAGGCACCGGGTCGGCCGACATCACGTCGACCCACTTGGGCCACTCGCTGTTCCCGATCTCGATCGCGACGGGGCCGCCCTGCGTCAGGCCGAACCGCACACCCCCGAGGATGCGCACCGCGTCCTGCTCGAACTTCATGCGGGCCCCGCGGCCGTGGCCGAGGCGGCGGCGGGCGAGCGCGTCCTGGACGTCCGTGGTGGTGATCTCGACGCCGGCCGGCAGGCCCTCGAGGATCCCGACCAGCGCCTCACCGTGCGACTCACCCGCAGTCAACCAACGCAGCATGGGCGCATCGTTTCATGCGGGGGGACGACGACGGCGCGGCGCCCGGGTGGTGGACCGGGAGCGCCGCGCCGTCGGTGGAGCGTCAGGAGTTGGACATCGGCAGCTTGGCCGGGTCAGGCTCCGGCAGCGCGGGAGTCGGCGTGCCCTCGGCGGGCTCCTCGACGGCAGCCGAGCTGTCCTTGAGCACGTAGATGTAGCCGGTGATCGTGAGCTCCAGCTCGCCGCGGGCCGTCGCGGGGCGTCCGCCGCTGGCCTCCTCCTCGTCCGTCCCACCGCCTTCGAGCGTCGTGACGAGGAAGAGCCGCTGGGACCCGGACTGCAGGCCCTCGAGGAAGGCCATGACGTTCGCAACCGGGCCCAGAGCCGTGAGGTCGATCGGCACGGCGACGAAGCCCGGGATCGGCTCGAACACCGCGGGCACGCCCGCCGGCGCCGGCGCCGGCTCGTCGGTCGTCGACGTCTCCTCGGCAGCGCCTTCGTCCGTCGCGGCGTCCGACCCCTCGTCCGCCGTCGGCGCAGCCGGCGCCTGCGGCACGGTGGGCACGACGTCGAGCGGGGTGCCCGGCGTCACCTCGACGAGCGCGGTGCCCGTGGCCTCGGCCAGCGCCGTGAACTCGCGCGTGTACTCGGCGAGATCAGCCTTCGACGGGATCTGGACGGCCAGTGTGGCCAGCTCGGCCTTGTACTCGTCCAGGTTCTCGTACTGCTTCTTCAGCGTCGCCAGCTGGACGCGCAGCATGTCGTTGCGGGTCTCGACCGAATCCGTCTCGGCGCGCGTCTCCTGGGTGCTCGCCAGCACCGGTGAGATGCCGAGGAACCAGCCGCCCGCCACGAGGACGGCTCCGAGGAACGCGGTCCCGAGCACCCAGGTCGACTTCTTGGGTCCCATGTCAGCGGCCCTCCTCGATCACGAAGCGGTTCGTGTACGCCGACTCGTCGACCTGCACGCTGGCGGTGACCTCGTAGTGCGGGCCATAGGTCTCGTCCTCGGCCACCGCGACCGAGGAGACCCAGGCGTCCGCGAAGCCCGGGATGGAGTTGAGGGCGTCGATCCACGCGCCCGAGGCGACCAGGGTCGTGCTGCGCGCCATGAAGTCGACCCGGCTCACGCTGGGGGCCTGCAACGGGTCGAGCGGCGCGGCCGGAGCGAGCATCGGGGTCGCGCTGGTCACGTTGATGTTGGAGAGCAGCACGCCCTCGGGCATGGTGGCCAGCACGGCCTTGACGTACGGCGACCAGGGGATCTCGGTCGAGAACCCGAGCTCGCGCGCCGACTCCAGCTCGTCCAGGCGTCCGAGGACGACGGGCACCTCGGCGTACTGGGCCTGCTGCGCGGTGAGCTCCGCGGTCTGCTCCTGCGCCTTCGTGAGCTCACCCTTCGCCGCGCCGGCCTGCATGAGCGCACCGGCGTAGGCCACGGCGACGAGGAGGAACACCACCACGAGGACCAGTGCGAGGCGTCGCTTGGTGCCGGAGAGGGCACGGGCCGCGCGGACCTCGGGCGGGAGGAGGTTGACCTGGGGCAGACCCTGCCCCAGAGACATGTTCTTGGGGGTGGCGGTTCGCGCGCCACGCTCGAGAGTGAAGGTCATGCTGCAGCTCCAAACGCGAGGCCCAACGGCATGGCGAGCGCGTGCTGCGCTTCGTTGAGGTGCTCCGGGCTCCCGGCGCCCGACCCCAGGCGCAACGTGGAGAGTGGCTGCCCGAGGGTCACGGGGAGCCGGCTGGCGCTCGAGAGGTACTGGCCGAGACCGGGCAGCTGCGAGCCGCCGCCGGTGAGCAGGACCATCTCGGTGGGCGCACCCGGGTTGTTGCTCGTGTAGTAGACGAACGTGTTGCGGATCGCCTCGACGAGCGACGTGGTGATCGTGCGGATCGCCTCCGCGGCGGGAGCGAGCTCAGGGGCCGCGGAGAACCCGATCCCGAGCTGACGCTTGATGAGCTCGGCGTCAGCGGCCGAGGCGCCCATCGCCGACCCGACGGCGTCGGAGACGTCCTGGCCGCCCGAGGGCAGCATGCGGACGAAGCTCGGGACCCCGTTCGCGACCACGACCACGGTCGTGACACGGGCGCCGATGTCCACCAGCGCCAGGGTGCGCCCGAGCAGGTCGCCGCGCGCCATGACCCGGGCGAGCGCGAACGCGCCGAGGTCGACCATGACCGGCTTGAGACCCGCGGCCTCCACGGCGGCGACGTTGGCCTGCACGGTGTCCTTCGTGGCCGCGACGAGCAGCCCGCGCACCATGTTCCCGTGCTCCCCCACGTAGCTGCCCGTCGGGACGTAGTCGAGGACGGCGTCCTCGACGGCGACCGGGAGCATCTCCTGGGCCTGGAAGGGCAGCGACGAGCGCAGCTGCGCCAGCGGCATCCAGGGCAGGTCGAGGTCACGGACCACGACACGCTGGTTGCCGATGCCGATCACGACGTCCTTGTGACTGAACTTCACGCGGGCCCAGAGCTGCTTGATCGCGGTCGCGACCGTCTGCAGCTCCGTCACCTCGCCGTCACGGACAGCGCCGAGCGGGAGCGGAACCTCTCCGAACTTCACCACGGTCGGCTGGCTGGTCCGGGATGGACCACCGCCGGCGAACTCGAGCTCGGCGGCGCGCACCTGCGTCGTCCCGATGTCGAGCCCGATGACTCGCGTCTTGGCCACGTGACCGTCCCTCTCGCTCGCTGTCGACTCACTGCACCTATCGGTGCGGCGGGTGCGTGTCTTGAGCACTCGAGGCGTCCGGCTTCAGAGGACCGCACCGAGGTAGAGAGCCCACAGCCGCTCGCCCCATGCGACCCCGACCCCCGCGCCCAGCAGCATCCACGGGCCGAACGGGATGCCTGACTTGCGCCCTGCGCGGCGGGTCAGCAACAGCCCCAGCGCGAAGACGCCGCCGAGGGCGAACGCGGCGAAGGCACCGACCGCGAGCGCGCCCCAGCCGACCCAGCCGAGGTACAGGCCGAGCACGCCCGCGAGCTTGACGTCACCGAAGCCCATGCCGCGGGGGTAGGCCATGACCATCGCGAAGTACGCGACCCACAGGACCACCAGGCCGAGCCCACCACGAAGGAGAGCCGCCCAGTCCCCGGTGCCCGCACTCGCCACGGCGAGCAGGACGCCGCCGACGACGTAGGAGGGCAGCACGATGCGGTTGGGGAGGGTGTGCGTGTCGATGTCGATGAGCGCGAGCGCCACCGACACGGCGGCGAGGTACAGGAACGCAGGGACCGCCCACAGACCGGGTGGCTCGAGCCCGAAGCGCAACCCGGCGAGGACGAACAGCACCGCCGTGGCCGCCTCGACCAGCGGGTAGCGGACCGAGATGGGGGTGCGGCAGTCCCGGCACCGGCCGCCCAGCAGCAACCACGACAGCACAGGCACGTTGTCCCGCGGCCGGATCGCGTGCCCGCAGCGGGGGCACGCGCTCGGGGGCGACGCGAGCGACTCCCCGCGCGGGAGCCGCCACACGACCACGTTGAGGAACGACCCGACGGCGAGCCCGAGCACGGCGACGAGGACGAGGAGGAGAACCGTCACGCCGCAGAGCCCTGCTTCACCGGTAGCTGCCGTCGGGGTTCATGACGGGACTGACCTCGACCCACACGTTCACGCCGTAGGTCGTCGTCACCGGTGACAGGAACTTCGGCGGCGCGGTGTAGCGGAACCGCTCGTCGTAGACGTAGTCCTTGCCGTACCCGGTGGACATCGATGCGCCCGACCCGGTTCCCACCGGCCCGCGGAACTTCTGCGCGATCGCGCCGTACACGCTGAGGGTGCCGCGGTCGTCGTTGCCCTTGTTGTAGTTCTGCACCATGAAGGTGTGGGCCACCGAGAGGATCGCGGCGTCGATCTTCCGGTTCTTGGAACCGTTCAGCGGCTTGTTGCCGTCCATCGGGTTCCACACCCACACCGCGTTGTTGCCGATCAGACCCAGCATGTCCTCGGTGTCGTCCTCGTACTCGAGGTCGTCGGTCACGTAGATGTAGTTCTCCGCCGCTACCGTCACGTTGCCCTTGACGGTGCCCTCGACGAACGCGTCGCCGTTCTTGCACCCGTAGGCGTTGGTGAACGGCAGGTCCTCCTTGGAGACCGGGTACCCGAGTGAGTTGCCGTTGCTCTCGCATTTGACCGTCGACGAGAAGGGAGGGGTGTCCGAGCTGGGAGTGCCGTTGACGTTCCCGCTCGCGTTGGGGACGTTTTGCACGTATATGACCATGTTCGGGAAGACGGTCACCTCCTGGCCGACGTACTTCGTGCTGCCGCCGGTGACGGTCGTCTTGGCGAGCCCCGCGCTCCCCGGCGTCCCGCAGGCGGCCGGCGAGGTGCCCGTGCTGTCGGCCGCGTTCCCGATCCGGGTCGCCTTCGTCCAGGGCGAGATGACCTGCATCTTCCCGTCGCTCGTGAACGTGATCGAGGTCGGCCCGGTGTACAGGCAGCCCGGGTTCGGCACGTCGGCGAGGTCGGTGCGGGTCTCCTTCTTGATCTGGGAGTTGGTCGGCGGCATGCCGATGATCGGCATGACCGAGGGATCGCCGGGGACGCTGAAGGTCGGCGTCGTCCCGCTCTTCAGGTAGTTCGCACCGCCGGACGGGTTCTGCCACCCGGTCGTCGTCTTGCCCTGGAACTTGGCGGCACCGTTCGTCTGGATGGTGTCGTTCGTGTGGAGCGGCCCCTTGATGACGTCGGCACCACCGAAGTAGATGGTGCTGCAGCCGGGCCGCGAGCCCGGGTACCGGATGGCGCAGTTCGCCGTGCTCGTCGGGTTGAGGGCGGTGGGATCCATCACCTCGTAGTCCGTGAAGTAGAGGAAGTCGATGAACCCCTGCTGCTTGAGGTCGGCGACGATCGTCCGCGTCTCGTCCCCCGACCGACCGGTGCTGCGCAGCCGCAGCGTGCCGTCGATGTTGAACCGGGAGTTGTCGATCTCGTACCGGTACTGCGCGGCGCCCGAGCTCCCGGGGACCTCCGCCCAGGTCCCGGTCGCCCCCACCCCGAAGGCAGAATTGGTGGCCGCACCGGTGGGCAGTTTCACCGGTGCGGGGGTGGCTGCGGTCGGGTTGCTGAAGGTGGACGACGGGTTCCCGCTGAGGAAGTACCCGGTGTCGTTCGCGAGGCGGCTCTGGTACTCCTCGACGCCGGCGTAGGCGGCCGCGATCGCGGCGTTCCAGTCCTGGTCCGAGCGCGCCTTGCGCAGCCCACCGAGCGAGTAGGAGATGGCCGCGACGACGAGGCCCGCCAGGACGGCGCCCACCCCGATCACCATGATCATCGCGATGCCGCGCTCGCGGTCCTCGATCGGGGTCTGAAGCACAGTGCGCATCGTGATCACGGTCCTACTCGAGAGATGCCCAGGTTGGGGATGCCGACGGAGTTCGCGAGCGTGACGGGCTCGGCGCGGGCGGTGACGTCCGCCTGCACCTTCAGGGTGAGGGTGACCGCGACGATCTCGCGCAGCTGGTCCTTGCTCGGCGAGGCCGGCGGCACCCACGCCGTGCCGTCCTCCTTGAGGAACGTGAAGAGGTAGGGCTCGCTCCCGGCCCGCGGCGGTATCTGCCGGGTGACGACCCGACTCGTCGGCGTCGTCGACGCCGGGAACACCCAGTACCGCTTGCCACCGGAGCTCACGGGGGTCGCCGCCCAGCGTGTCTCGACGAGCTCGCGGTTGCCGTTGATCGAGAACCTCACCTTGATCGGCTCCGGCTCGACGGCCTCGTCGGTGTCGATGAACGCGTAGAGCATCACCGACTCGTTGCCCGCGGCGACGAAGACGGGGTCGTTGAGCGGCTGGCCCTGGACTCGCAGCTCGGTCCCCGAACGGATCACCCGGGTCAGCTCGTTCATGCCGATGGCCGCGGTGGTCGAGCTGTCCGTCGCCGCGCGGTCGCGCGTGAAGGTGCGGTTCACCGTGACGACCAGCGTCAGCACCATCGTGGAGATCAGTCCGAGCAGGAACATCGTGACGAGCAGCTCGGGGAGCGAGAGGCCTCGCTCGCGCTGGGCGGCCTCGCGTGTGGCGTTGACACTGCGCGCCATGATGGCCGAGAGGAGCCGGCTCACGGGATCACCACACGCGGGTCGAGCCGGACGACCCCGCCGGGGTCGATCTCCGAGCGGGACGGGACCCCGGCCGGCGGGAGCTCGAGCTCCCCCGGACCGACCAGGCTGGTCATGCTGCTGGTCGACGAGCCGCGGTAGAGCTTCCATGTGCCGTACGGCAGGGCGATCGTCGTCGGAGCGCCGGAGAGCACGGACCCGTAGGTGTAGGTCACCGTCGCGGCACACCCCGGAAGTCCGGCGAAGGGTGCCTCGGAGACCGCCTTGAGGTAGCTCCCGGAGCCACCGCCCTTGACGCGGACGATGCCCATCGGCACGTCGATGTCGACGGCGCTGCCCGGGTCCGCCGCCTTCGCAGGGTCGCGGACGCCCTCCCACTGCTGCCCGGAGACCTTCTCCGCCGGCCACTGCCCCGGGTCCCCGGAGTCGCACTCGCCGGCGTACGCCTGGTAGCCGGACGTGTAGGGGTGGAGCCTGAAGACCTGGCTCGCCGTCCCACTGCCGGTGTCCGGCGTCCTGCCGTAGATGTCATAGGTGTTCCAGAAGGTGGTCTTCAGGTCGGTGGGCAGCCGCACGCTCTCGCCCGCAGCGGGGACGTAGTTCGTCGCGAGCCGCGCCGTGTAGCGGGCCGCACGGTCCAGCTGGAAGCCGACGGAGGTCGAGGCGCCGGCCTGCACGGTGATCGCACTCGCCGGCGTGGCGCTCTGACCGGCGTCGACGTTGTCCGCCTTGGAAACCTTCACGTCGTAGCTGCCGGGCGGGACCTTGAGCACGTAGGTGCATCCCTGGCTGTCGGTCGGCGCGACGGCCGTGCCCGTGCTGGGCGTCGTCGTGACGGTGACGCCCTGGTTCCCGGTGCCGGCGGCGTTGAGCACCGACACGAGGATCGTGCCGAGGGCGGGGTCGTTGATCCGCTCCTTCGGGCCGATCACGGTGTCCATCCGCACCGGCTCGGTACCCGGGCGCATGTTGTCCCAGGTCACGGTCACGTTGACGCGCTTGTAGCGCAGGGCTCCGCCTGAGCCGCCGGCCGATCCACCGCACGAGAAGTCGAGACCGGGATCGCTGACCCACTGCGGGCTCACCTTGACGCGGAACACGTCGCCGTTGAGCGTGACCGGCGCGCGGTCGACCGGGACCAGGTCGAACAGGTCGTCGATGTCGCGCGCCAGGTCGATCTCGCCCGAGGCGAGGTTCGAGGCGACCTGGCGGGCGCGCGAGTCCCGCCCCACGGACAGGACCGACATCATCGTGTAGATGACGCCGGTCGAGATGACCGCGAAGATCAGCATCGCCATCATCACCTCGATGAGGGACATGCCGTCCTCGGCCTGCGCGTTAGCCAGCCGACGCCGGAGGTGGGTCATCGTGGTCCTCTCGTCTCCGAGCGTTCGACGGCTGGTGGGAGTGATACGCGGTTGTGGGGCGCCGCGTTCGCGGCACCCCACAACCGTTCAGGCTGAAGAACTCAGCTGGCCGTCGGCCCGGTGATCTTGCCGGTCGCGCTCTCGTACGTGAAGGTGTCCTCGTCCGAAGGCAGGCTGGCGTGGGTCGCCTTCAGCGTGTACGCCGTCGCGGACTTGGCGGCAACCGTGAGCGCAACGCCGGTCGTCTCGTTGTAACCGTTCGCGGTCAGCGCCGCCGTGTCGAGCGCCGCGTACGAACCGTTCGCGTCGACGGCGTGCGACTCGGCGGCGATGGATGCGTTCTTCAGTGACGACTCCGCCTGCGCGCGCCAGCCCTTCTCGCGCTGGTTGAGGAACGCCGGGATGGCGATCGCGGCGAGGATGCCGATGATGATGATCACGACGAGGAGCTCGATCAGGGTGAAGCCCTTCTCACCCCGCGCGCGCTTCTCGATGGTCTTCTGGATGCGAGCCATCATGTTGATGCCCTCTTCTTCTCGATGTCTTGAGGAAGTGCCGGTCTCCCGGCGATTGGTGGTACGCCGTCTTCATCGGCGTCCCGCGTCTCGACTTGAGCGACGTCACACGTTGGGTTCGCGCACGTTCACCCGTTCGCGCGAGCACGCCTGTGGCGCTCAGCCCACGAGCTCGAAGATCGAGAAGATCGGCATGTAGAGGGCGACGATCATGCCGCCGATGATCACGCCGATGATCGCGATCATCAGCGGCTCGATCAGCGACGTGAGCTGCTCCGTCGTCGCGGCGACCTCCTCGTCGTAGAACTGGGAGATCTTCTCGAGCATCGTCTCCATCGCTCCGGCGTCCTCCCCGGTGGCGATCATCTGCACGACCATCGGGGGAAACACCGGATGCTGCGCGAGCGGCGCCGAGAGCGACTGCCCCGTGCGCACGCTCTCCTGGACGTCCTTGACGGCCTTCTCGATGACCCAGTTGCCGCTCGTCTCCCCGACGATGTCGAGGGCCTGGAGGATGGGTACGCCGGCGCCGAGCATGGTGCCGAAGTTTCGCGTGAAGCGAGCGATCGCAACCTTCTGGAAAAGCTTCCCGAAGATCGGCAGCTTCAGCATCATGGGGTCGTACTTCGACCGGACACCTGGATCGTTCTTGTGCCGACGCCACCAGATCGAGAACACCACGAGCGCGATGACGAGGGCAGGTGCGATGAACTTCATCCACCCCGAGAGCACGACGAGCATCTGCGTCGGCCACGGCAGCGCGCCCCCGAGGTCTTTGAACATCTGCTCGAACACCGGGACGATGAACAGCAGCATCCCGATCACGGCGAGCACCGCCATGAAGAACACCATGACGGGATAGGTCATCGCCGACTTGATCTGCGCCTTGAGCTTGACCTCGGCCTCGTAGTTCGACGCGATCGACAGCAGCGACTGCTCGAGGAACCCGCCGACCTCGCCCGCCTTGATCATGTTGATCATCAGCGGCGGGAAGACGGTCTTGTGCCGGCCGAGGGACTCGGACAGCGACGAGCCGGCCTCGATGTCGCCACGCGTCTGGGCGAGGACCTTCGCCAGCTCCTTGTTCTCGGTCTGGTCCGCGAGGATCGAGAGAGTCCGAAGCAGCGAGAGGCCGGCCGAGATCATCGTGGCCATCTGCCGCGACATGACCGCGAGGTCCTTGAGCGTGATCTTCTCGCCGAACCCCGGGATCGAGATGTCGCGCTGAAGACCGGTGTTCTGCACCTCGGCGATCGCGAGCGGCGCCATCCCCATCGTGCGCAGGCGGTTGGCGACGGCAGCCTCGTTGGTCGCGTCGATCCGGCCCTTGACGACCTTGCCGTTGCGGTCGCGGATCGAGTACTCGTACGTGCGCGTGATGGCCATCAGCGGATCCCCGTCCCGTAGCCCGCGGGGGCGCCCTGGTTCTGGAGGCCGCCCGTGGTGTTGAGCGCCGAGGCGCCCTGGCTCATGCGCGCGGTGCGCCCGACGAGCTTGTTGTAGTCCTCGACGTGATGGGCCTTCTCGAGGCCGGTCTCGTAGGTGATCCTCCCCTGCCGCACCAGGTCGGCCAGGTGCTGGTCGAGGGTGTGCATGCCGTGGTCGACCCCCGCCTGCATGGCCGAGTAGATCTGGTGCGTCTTGCCCTCGCGGATGAGGTTGCGGATGGCCGGCGTGGCGACGAGCACCTCGGTGGCGACCACGCGGCCCTGGTTGTTGGACGTCTTGCACAGCGTCTGGCAGACGATGCCCTGGATCGCCCCGGCGAGCTGGGTGCGCACCTGCGCGTGCTGGTCGGCGGGGAACACGTCGATGACGCGGTCGATCGTCTGCGCGGCGTCCTGGGTGTGGAGCGTCGCGAACACGAGGTGACCGGTCTCCGCCGCGGTGAGCGCGACCGAGATGGTCTCGAGGTCGCGGAGCTCGCCGACCAGGATGATGTCGGGGTCCTGGCGGAGCACGTGCTTGAGGGCGCTCGCGAACGAGAGCGTGTCGGCGCCGACCTCGCGCTGGTTGATCAGCGAGCTCTTGTGGCGGTGGAGGAACTCGATCGGGTCCTCGACCGTCATGATGTGGTCGCGCCGGGTCCGGTTCGCCAGGTCGATCACCGAGGCGAGGGTGGTGGACTTGCCCGAGCCGGTCGGGCCGGTGACCAGCACGAGCCCGCGCGGCAGGCCGGCGAAGTTGCCCACCACGTTCGGCACCCCGAGCGCCTCGAGCGGCTTGATCTCATAAGGGATCAGACGGAAGGCGGCGCCGATCGACTCGCGCTGCTGGTAGAGGTTCACGCGGAACCGGGCGGCCCCGCGCACCGCGTAGGCGAAGTCGAGCTCGAGATTCGCCTCGAACTTCTCGCGCTGCTTCTGCGTGAGGATCGCGTAGATGCTCCGCTGCAGGGAGTCGGGCTTGAGGACGTCGAAGCCGTCGAGGGGACGTAGGCCGCCGTCGAGGCGGATCATCGGGGGCGCGCCGACCGTGAAGTGCAGGTCGGAGGCCCCCGCTTCGAACATCGCCCGGAGCGCGGCGTCGAGGTCGACGTCGTTCGCCTGCTCCGGGTTGTGCATCCCCATCCGGGCGCCACGGTCGCGGGCGACGGGAGCAGAAGCCGGAGCTGCGGGTGCCGGACCGGCGGGTGCCGAGGCCGGCGCGCGGTACTGCGGCGGCGGCGCCGCATACTGCGACGCTGCGTGCTGAGGTGCTGCGTGCTGCGATGCTGCGGCACCCTGCGTCGACGTCCAGGGCGCGGGCTGCGACGGGACGGGTGCGTAGGACGCCTGGGCCGTCGGCAGCGGGAACGCACCGGCCTGGGGCCCCGCCGCACGGTGCGGCGGCAACGGTCGCGTGGGCTGGCCGCCCGGGTGGTAGGACTCGCTCACGGATCCGCCTCCATGTGATCGCTCGGCCCACGGCGTGGCCGCGGGCACGGGAGCACCGACATCCCGGTGCACCCTCGGATGGCCTATCGGCCCTGATCGGGTCGTTCTTGAGCAGGTCGGGCGATCTGCGTCGATCGCGTCACGCGACGACGCGCAGGATCTCCTCGATCGACGTCAGCCCGAGCGCGACCTTGCGCCAGCCGTCCTCGCGGAGCGGGACCATGCCCTGCTCCTTGGCGGTCTGCGCGATGTCCGCGCTCGACGAGTGCGCGACGGCGTGGCGCTCGATGTCCTCGGTCACGCGCATCACCTCGTGCAGCGCGATCCGCCCGCGGTACCCCGTCTTGGAGCACGTCACGCAGCCGACCGGCCGGTGGAGGATCGGCAGTTCCTCCCCCGGCACCCACGGGAACCGCGCGCCGACCATCTCGACCTCGGTCGGCTCGTACGGCTCCTTGCACTTGTCGCACAGCTTGCGCGCGAGCCGCTGGGCCACCACCGCGTCGAGCGCCGACCCCACGAGGAACGGCTCGATGCCCATCTCGGTCAGCCGGGTGATCGCCGACGGCGCGTCGTTGGTGTGCAGCGTCGAGAGCACGAGGTGACCGGTGAGCGCCGCCTCGATCGCGATCTGCGCGGTCTCGTGGTCGCGGATCTCCCCCAGCAGCACGACGTCGGGGTCCGATCGCAGGATCGACCGCAGCGCGCCCGCGAACGTCAGGCCGGCCTTCGGGTTCACCTGGACCTGGTTGATCCCGGCAAGCCGGTACTCGACAGGATCTTCCACGGTGATCACGTTGATCTCGGGCCGGGACACCGCGTTGAGCGTCGCGTACAGGGTCGTCGACTTCCCGGACCCGGTCGGCCCGGTGACGAGGATCATGCCGTACGGCTTGGTGTACGCCTCCTTGTAGACCTCGTAGTTGTCGTCGAGGAAGGACAGGTCGCGCAGGTCGAGGCTCGCGGTCGAGTTGTCCAGGATGCGCATCACGATCTTCTCGCCCCACACCGTCGGCAGGGTCGCGACGCGGAGGTCGATCTTGCGCCCGTTGTGGGTCACCGACATGCGGCCGTCCTGCGGCTTGCGCCGCTCGGCGATGTCGATGTCGCTCATGATCTTGACGCGCGAGATGACGCCGCTCTGGATCTGCTTGGGTGCGCGCTGCGTCTCGTGCAGCACGCCGTCGATGCGGTACCGGACTCGCAGGTCCTTCTCGGCGGGCTCGATGTGGATGTCCGACGCGCGGTCGGTGATCGCCTGGGTGACCAGCAGGTTCACGAACCGCACGATCGGGGCGTCGTCGTCCACGACGTCGCCCATGCGCGAGAGGTCGGTCTCGACCTCGTTGACCTCCTCCTCGAACGCCGAGGAGAGGTTCTCCATCTCGCCGTCGGCGCGGCAGTACCGGTCGATCGCCCGCACGAGGTTGTCGTGCGTCGCGACGACGGTGCGCACCTGCATCCCGGACATGGTCCGCACGTCGTCGACCGCGACGACGTTGCCCGGGTTCGCCGTGGCGAGCACCAGCACGCCGCCCTCGATCGCGATCGGCAGCACGACGTGCCGCCGGCACAGGCTGCTGGGCACCTGGCCGACCGCCAGGCGGTCGACGCTGAACTCGTCGAGGTCGATGAAGTCGAGGCCGACCTGGCTCGCCAGGGCCTGGACGAGCTGCGACTCGGACAGGAAGCCGATCTCGACGAGGGTCCGGCCGAGCGAGCCGCCGCGCGTGCTCTGCTCCTCGATGGCGGCCATGAGCTCGCGCTCGGTCACGAGGCCTTCGTCGAGGAGGATCTCTCCGAGCTGCTTCACGCGCGTCCTCCAGGGCAGTCGTCGGTCGGGCTCCCTTGTGTATCGGCAGCCGCACCGCCCGCGATGAGGGCTTGTGGGCGCCGTCGCGCCCGTTCACCCGCGATGCCCGGTCAGACCCCGAGCCGCTCCCCCAGCGCCCGCTCCATCGCCTCGACCGGAGCGATCCGGCCCGTCATGAGCCGCACCTGCTCGACCGCCTGGTGCAGCAGCATCCGCTCACCCCCGACCACCGCGCCCCCGGCGGCCGCCCACGCGCGCGAGAGCGCCGTCGGGCGGGACTCGTAGACCACGTCCAGAAGGACACCGCGCACGCCGCCCGCTGCTGCCGCGTCCGCGAGCTCCGCCGCGAGCCCGTCGGCCGCGTGCGCCGGGACGGTGGACACCACAAGGTCCGCCGAGACGATCTCCTCGGCGGCGCGGTCCAGGAGCGCGTACCGCGGCTCGACGCCCATCCGGTGCGCGGCCCGCATGAGCGACCCGATCCGGCCGAGCGAGCGCACGTACACCACCGGCGCCGTGCACCCGAGCTGCGCGAGAGCCGCGAGGGTGGACGACGCCGTCGCGCCCGCGCCGATGATCGCGCCCGTGCGGGTCACGTCAGCGGCCGAGCCGGCAGCGGTCCCGCCGGGCAGCATCTCCTGCAGCGCGGCGACGATCCCGTACACGTCCGTGTTCGCCCCGACCAGCACGGGACGGCCGCCGCCCGCCTGCACCAGCACCGTGTTGACGGCCCCCACGACGTCCGCGAGCGGCTCGACGTGGTCGAGCATCGGCAGGACGGTCTTCTTCAGCGGCATCGTCAGGCTCAGCCCGACCCACGACGGGTCGAGGTCTCGCACGAAGCCGGCCAGGTGGCCCGACGTGACGTCGACGGCGTCGTACTCCCACCCCGTCAGGCCGAGCGCCTCGTAGGCGGCGCGGTGCAGGGTCGGCGAGAGCGAGTGGGCCACCGGGTGCCCCAGCACCGCGGCGCGCCGGACGGCGTCCTGCACCTGGCCCGACGCGCTCCGCTGGTCGACGGCGCGGCTCACCCGGGGTTCTCGGCCTGCCACTTGCGCAGCTGCTGCACGTTGACGTTGTGCTCGGCGAGCGTGTTCGCGAAGAGCGTCTCGCCCGTGTCGAGGTTCACCGTGACCCAGAACAGCCAGTCGCCGGGCGTCGGGTTCATGACGGCCTGGATGGAGCTCTCGCCGGGTGAGGCGATCGGCGTCGGCGGCAGGCCGAGCACGCGGTACAGGTTGTACGGGCTGTCGGTCTCCTTGTCGGCGTTCGTCAGGCCGGTGCCCGGCTTGCCGAGCCCGTACGCGAGGGCCGCGTCGATGTCCAGCTTCATCTCCCGGTCGAGGCGGTTCTCGATCGCCTGGGCGATCTTGGCGCGGTCCTCGGGGAGGCGACCCTCGCGCTCGACCAGCGAGGCCTTGACGAGCACCGTCTGCCGCGCGTCGGCCGGCACCCCGGCGTTGTCCAGCACCTCGACGGTCTTCGCGATCATCTGCGCGACGATCGTCTGCGCCGTCGAGCCGGGCTCGAACTGGTAGGTCGCCGGGAACAGCCAGCCCTCCATGTTCCCGCCGGCCTCGGCCGGCAGCCCGGCCGTGGGGTCCACGGCGGCCGCCTGCAGGTCCGCCACCGGGATGGTGGTCACGGACGACACCCGCTCCAGGATCTGGTTCGCCGTCAGTCCCTCCGGCACGGTCACCTTGTAGGACACGCGGCGGGTCGAGTCGAGGAGCGCCGCCACGGCGTCGGAGGCGCGCATCTCGAGCATGAGCTCGTACGTGCCGGGCTGGATCGAGGCGGCGTTCGGGTTGGCCGTGTGGGCCGCGGTGAACGCCTTCTGCGACGCCACCACGCCCGCCTCGACGAGCGTCGCGCCGATCGCGGCGCCCGGGTCACCCGGGTTGACCACCACCTGGACGCTGCCGTGCCCCGGCCCGGGGAAGTCGGTCACGGTCTGCGCGGACGAGTCTCCTCCGAAGAACGGCAGGTCGCTCACGAAGCCGACGACGACGTAGCCCGCCCCCCCGAGCAGGAGGAGGCTGATGATCACCGCCGCGATGGTGCGGCGGCGGCGCTGCTTGCGCTTCTTGGCCTTGGTCTCGGACCGCCGACGGGTCCGTTGCGGCTCGGCGTGGTCCCCCGCACGCGTGGTCTGGTCGGGGAACAGCTCGCTCACGACGGTCGACCCTCCGCTCTGGACCGCCGGCCACTGCATGCCCGCCGGTCGCTCTCCCACGTGCTCGTCTCGCACTGTCACCGCTCCGTCGTCTCGCCGTCGTGTGCCGTGCCCGGACCGGGCGCCGGGATCCGGTCGGCCTCGACCAGCTCACCGGGCCGCAGACCCGTCGAACGTTCCGCCTCCAGGGCCGACTGCAGGATCACCACCGCGGCCGCCTGGTCGACGACCTGCCGGTGGCGCCGCCCCGCGCGGCCCGCCGCGTGCAACGCCTGGTGCGCGGACACCGTACTCATGCGCTCGTCCAGGAGGCGAACCGGGACGGGCGCGATCGATGTCGCCAGCGCCCCAGCGTACGTCCGCGCCGCCTCCGCCGCCGCGCCTTCCGCGCCCGAGAGGTGTCGGGGCAACCCGACGTAGACGACCGCCGCCGACCGCTCCGCGACCTCCGCGGCGATCCGCGCGAGCGAGGACGCGGCCTCGAGCGTCCCGACCGGTGTCGCGACCAGACCGTCGGGGTCGCTCGCGGCGAGACCCACGCGGACGGCGCCGTGGTCGACGCCCAGGCGGGACCCGCGCACCACCGACGTGTGCGTGTGACCGGACTGCGTGCTCATCGTGGCGCCCGCGATCAGACCGCCGCCCCGACCTCGCCCGCGATGCCCGCCAGCGCAGCCCCCAGCGCCGAGGCGTCGGTGCCGCCACCCTGCGCCATCTCGTCCTTGCCGCCCCCGCCGCCGCCGAGGGTCGCCGACGCCGTCCGCACGAGCGCGCCGGCCCGAAGGCCCCGCGCGCGGGCCTCGGCGTTCGTCACGACGACGACGAGCGGCCGCTCCTTGCTCACGCCCCCGATCGCGACGACGGTCGGCTCCGACTCGCCCAGCCGGCCGCGCACGTCGAGCGCGAGCGCGCGCAGGTCGTCCGCCGAGGCGACGTCCCCGGCGTCGTGCACGACGACGCGCACACCGCCGCCCGACGCCGTCGCCTTCGCCGCGAGGTCGGCCGCGGCGCCGAGGAGCCGGGCCTGGCGCAGGCTCGCGAGCTCCTTCTCGGCGTCGCGCAGCCGCGCGACGAGGGCGCCCACCCGGTCGGGGAGCTCGTCGGTGCGGACGTTGAGGAGGCCGGTGAGCTGGCCCACGAGCGCGTGCTCCTTGGCCTGGAAGCCGTACGCGCCCTCCCCCACGAGCGCGTCGACCCGGCGCACGCCCGAGCCGATCGACGCCTCTCCGAGCAGCGTGACCAGGCCGAGCTGGCCCGACCGCTTGACGTGCGTGCCGGCGCAGAGCTCGCGCGACCAGTCGCCGCCGATCGACACCACGCGGACGCGGTCGCCGTACTTCTCGCCGAACAGCGCCATCGCGCCCGACGCCCGGGCGGCGTCGATCGACATGATCTGCTCCGTCACCTCGAGGTCCTCCGCGAGCTGGGTGTTGACCCGCTCCTCGATCTCGCCGAGGGCGCCGGTCGGCAGCCCCTGGCCGTGCCGGAAGTCGAACCGGATGCGGTTCGGCGCGTTCTCCGAGCCCGCCTGGGTCGCGGTGTCGCCGAGCGCCTCGCGGACCGCCTTGTGCACCATGTGGGTCGCGGAGTGGGCGCGGCTGATGGCCTTGCGGCGAGCCGTCTCGATCTCGGCGGTGCCGCGGTCCTGGAGGGCGACGGTGCCGTCCGTCAGCCGGCCGCGGTGCACCGACATGCCCTTGATCGGCGCCTGCACGTCGTCGACCTCGATGACCGCGCCCGAGTCGAGCAGGATCGTGCCCTGGTCGGCCAGCTGGCCGCCGGCCTCGGCGTAGAAGGGGGTGCGGTCGAGCACCACCTCGACGTCCGCCGGCGCGCTCGCCGCGGGGGCCGGCGCGCCATCGACCAGGAGGCCGAGGACCTGCACGCGCGCCGTCGTCTCGGTGTACCCGAGGAACTCCACGGGCGCGGCGAGGTCGCGCTGGAGCGCCTGGTACGCCTCGGTGCCCGCGCTGCCGGTCTTCTTGGCGAGCGCGTCGGCGCGCGCCCGCTGCCGCTGCTCCTGCATGAGCGCGCGGAACGCCTTCTCGTCGACCGCGACCCCCTGCTCCGCGGCCATCTCGAGGGTGAGGTCGATCGGGAAGCCGTAGGTGTCGTGCAGCGTGAAGGCCTGCTCTCCCGTGAGGGTCGGGGCCTCGGGGGTCGCGGCGCGAACGCCCGCGACCGCGGTGTCCAGGATCGTGGTGCCCGCGGCGAGCGTGCGGCGGAAGGCCTCCTCCTCCGCGTACACGAGGCGGCTGATCCGCCCGAAGTCGGACTCGACCTCGGGGTACGAGCCCTTCATCGCGTCGCGCGACACCGGGAAGAGCGCGGGGAACGTCCGGTCCTCGACGCCGAGCAGGCGCATCGAGCGGACGGTGCGGCGCAGCAGCCGGCGCAGCACGTAGCCGCGGCCCTCGTTGGACGGCACGACGCCGTCGTTGACGAGCATGAGCGCCGAGCGCACGTGGTCCGCCACGACGCGCATGCGGACGTCGTCGTCGTGGTCGGCTCCGTAGCGACGGCCCGAGAGCTCCTGCGCCTTGGCGATGACCGGGTAGACCTCGTCGATCTCGTACATGTTCTCGACGCCCTGCAGCAGCAGCGCGACGCGCTCGAGGCCCATGCCCGTGTCGATGTTCTTCTGGTCGAGCTCGCGCACGACCCGGAAGTCCTCCTTGCCGCGCACCTCGTCGATCGCGTACTGCATGAAGACGAGGTTCCAGATCTCGAGGTAGCGGTCCTCGTCCGCGACGGGGCCGCCCTCCTTGCCGTAGGCGGGTCCGCGGTCGACGTAGATCTCCGAGCACGGGCCCGCGGGGCCGGCCTGGCCCGTGTGCCAGTAGTTGTCCTTCTTGCCGCGGCGCTGGATGCGCTCGTCGGGCAGCCCGGCGACCTGCTTCCAGAGCGCGAACGCCTCGTCGTCGTCGTGGTAGACGGTGACCCAGATGACGTCGGGGTCGAAGCCGTACCCGCCCTGGTCCTGCGGCGTGGTGATGAGCTCCCACGCGAACCGGATCGCCCCCTCCTTGAAGTAGTCGCCGAAGGAGAAGTTGCCGTTCATCTGGAAGAACGTGCCGTGCCGCGTGGTCTTGCCGACCTCCTCGATGTCGAGGGTGCGCACGCACTTCTGGACGCTGGTCGCGCGCTGCCACGGCGGCGTGCGCTCACCCGTCATGTACGGGATGAACGGCACCATGCCGGCGACGGTGAACAGCAGCGACGGGTCCTCGGAGATCAGCGAGGCCGACGGCACGACGGCGTGTCCCCGGGTGGAGAAGAAGTCGAGCCAACGCTGGCGGATCTCGGCGGTGCGCATGTCTACCTCACGGTGTGTCGGGCGGTGCGTGTTCCTGGTCGGCGGGCCGCCCGTGGGGGGTGCGGTCGCGTCGCGGGAGTGGTCGTGGGCGGCGGCGGGCCGGTGGATCGGGGCGGCGCAGTCGGCGCGGCTGCGCGGGCTAGAACGAGGCGCGGGCTAGAACGAGTAGCCGAGCTCGCCGTCGTCCGGGTCCTGCGGGACGCCGTGGGCGTCGGTTGCGCCCGCGTGCTTCCCGGGGCGGCGGCGGCCGGTGGCGGGGACCGGCGGGGGCACGGGCACGCCCGCGTCGGCGCCGGCACCCCGCTTTGCGCCGGCACCCCGCTCGGCGCCGGCACCCCGCTCGGCCTCGGCACCCCGCTCGGCCCGCCACGCGTCGACACGTGTCCGGGCGGCGTCGAGATCGACGTCGCCCAGGAGCTCGTGGCGCAGCGTCGCCTCACGCTCCGCCAGTCCGGCCTCGAACTCGACCTTCGCGGTACGGAGCGCGCCGGCCAGGCCGCCGACGACGCCGACAGCCTGCGTGACGCCGCGCGGGGTGTGCTGGTCGACCAGCATGCCGACCTTGCGGATCGCCACCACGGCCAGGGTGGCGCCGACCCCGACCCAGAACAGGCGCTTCATCGCGACGACCCGCGGTCACCCGTCAGCCCGCCGAACGCGCGTCGGACGGCGTAGGAGAAGGCGGCGACCTTGACCATCGGGCCGCCGACCGTCGCGGCGAACAGCGACGTCAGCGCGGACAGGTTCTCGCTCATGTGCGCGGCAGCGGTCGTGACGGTGTCGACGTTCGCGAGCTGTGCGTTCGTCGAGGCGACGGTCGCGGCCGCCTCGTCCAGGATCGGCACCGAGTGGTCCGTGAGCTCCTTGACCGAGGTGCGGGCCTCGTCGAGCACGCGCCCCAGCTTCACGAGGGGCACCGCGAGCACCCCGACGAGCAGGACGAACGCGATCGCCGCGATCAGTCCCGCGATGTCTCCCACCGACATGTCTGCTCCTCCGCGACCGCCCGCCGACGCCGGATGCGTCGCTGCTCGGCCCGGAATCCCGGGCGTCGTGCAGGCCGGGGAAACACTACCCGGATGCCAGAACGCCCCGCTCGCGGCCGGTACCGGTGCGAGCGGGGCGTTCCGTGGAGCGGGGTGGGTCAGCGGGCGTAGTACTCGACGACCAGCTGGACCTCGCACGTGACCGGGACCTCGACACGCTTGGGGCGACGCGTCAGGACGGCGCTCAGCTTCTCGAGCGACACCTCGAGGTAGCCCGGGACGGCCGGGAGCACGTCGCGGTGCGCGCCGGCGGCGGCGACCTGGAACGGCACGGTGGCCTGGCTCTTCGGCTTGACCTGGAGCGTCTGGCCCGGCTTCACGCGGAAGGACGGGCGGTCGACGATCTTGCCGTCGACCAGGATGTGGCGGTGCACGACCGCCTGGCGCGCCTGGAGGATCGTCCGGGCGAAGCCGGCGCGCAGCACGAGCGCGTCGAGGCGCATCTCGAGCAGCTCGACCAGCGACTCACCGGTCAGGCCGGCCTCCTTGCGGGCGTCCTCGAACACGCGCGTCATCTGCTTCTCGCGGATGCCGTACTGGGCGCGCAGACGCTGCTTCTCGCGCAGCCGGACGGCGTAGTCCGACTCGGTGCGGCGACGGGCCCGGCCGTGCTCGCCCGGGGGGTACGGACGCTTCTCGAAGTGCTTGACGGCCTTGGGGGTGAGGGCCAGCCCCAGGGCGCGGGAGAGGCGCACCTGACGGCGCGCACGGGTCACACTGCTCACGAGCGATACTTCCTGTCGTTGTGGACGTCACACCCGCGACGGAGAGGTTCCGGCGAGCGTGGGGCCGACCGATGCGCAGCGTTCGCGTGCGCGGCTAAGGCCCCAGGCGGCGGTCCGCGGGCCCACAGACCCCCGGACAACCCGTCCACCTTACCGCAAGCGACCAGACCCCCCGCACCGCCGCCCGCCGTCGACGCCCGCTCCCCCTTCCTGCCCGCCCCTCGCCCGCTCCCCCCAACCCGCCGCGGTTGAGGGACACTTCTGCTCGTCCAGTGACACATTCCTCCCTCGACCGGTCCCGCCGCCCGCCCGGCGGCGGCGTCCTGCGTCGCGGCCCTCCACCGCCGGCTGCGTTGAGGGACGCTTGTGATCGTCCAGTGACACATTCCTCCCTCGACCCGTCGCCGGGTCTCCGGTGCTCGAGCCGCCCACAGGGAAGGCTGGCGTCCGCCGCGTGCACAACGGCGTGGGCGGGGAGGGACTCGACCGTCCGACGATCGCCACCCTCGGGGTCATGACCTCACGCCTGCCACGGAACTGGTCGCCCCAGGTGGCCCGTGCGCAGGGCGGCGTCTTCACCGCCCGGCAGGCGATCCTGGAGGGCATGACGGCGGCGCAGGTCCGCCGACGGCGCGACACGGGCATCTGGAGGCGCGTCGCCGGCAGCGCGTTGGCGCTCGACGGCACCGAGCTCGACGCGTGGGCACGCGTGCACGCCGCATGGCTGACCTGGCCCGACGGCGTCGCGTGTCTCACCACGGCCGCCACCGCCCACCGGCTCCCCGTCCCGGCTGATCCGGTGCTCCACGTCGTCGTCCCGGACCATCGTCGGCCGCGGCTCAACCTCCAGGGTCACCGCGTGCCCCTGGCGAGCGCCGACGTGGTGCGCATCGGACAGGCGCAGGTCACGACCCACCGCCGGACGATCGTCGACTGCCTGGGCTGGCTCCCGGAGGCAGCCGCGGACGGGCTCGTGGCCTGGTCCCTGACCCGCGGGCACCTCACGCACGCCGACCTCGAGGCGAGCGTCGAGGCGCAGCGTGGACGCCGCGGCAACCCGCGACGTCGGCGTGTCGTCGAGGAGACCCGGAACGGAGCGCTCGGGCCCGCCGAGCGCCGGCTGCACGAGCTCCTGCGCGGCGCACACCTCAGCGGCTGGTGCGCCAACGAGAGGGTCGTCGACGGGGCCGGGATCATCGGACGCGCCGACGTGCTGTTCCCCGCCGAGCGGCTCGTGATCGAGGTCGACGGGTTCGAGTTCCACGGACGCGAGAAGTTCCAGGCCGATCGCGATCGCCAGAACCGGCTGGTCGGTGCCGGGTACACCGTGCTGCGGTTCACGTGGAGCGATCTGACCCGGCGACCCGACGCTGTGGTCCGGCAGGTCGTCGCCGCCCTGACCCGGCTCCGGGCCGAGGTCGGACGACGCGGTTGAGGGACGAATCGGCGCGCGAAACAGCACGAAGGTCCCGTACCCCCGTCACAACCCGGGTCGGTTCAGCGGGAGTCGAGGATCGAGCGGATGCGGTCCAGGCGTTCGGCGACCGAGCGCTCGTAGCCGCGGTCGCTCGGGGTGTAGTAGCGCGTGCCGACCAGCTCGTCCGGGAGGTACTGCTGCGCGGCGACGGCGTGCGGTTCGTCGTGCGAGTAGGTGTAGCCCTTGCCGTGCCCGATCTTCTGCGCCCCCGCGTAGTGCGCGTCGCGCAGGTGCGCCGGCACGGAGCCGATCCGCCCGGCGCGCACGTCGGCGAGCGCCGCCTGGATCCCCGTGTAGGCCGCGTTCGACTTCGGTGCGGTCGCGAGGTGGACCACGGCCTCGGCCAGGATCAGGCTCGCCTCCGGCATGCCGATGAGCGCGACGGCCTGGGCGGCCGCGACCGCCGTCTGCAGTGCGCTCGGGTCCGCCATCCCGACGTCCTCCGCGGCGGCGATGACGATCCGGCGCGCGATGAAGCGCGGGTCCTCCCCCGCGGCGATCATGCGCGCGAGGTAGTGCAGCGACGCGTCGACGTCCGAGCCGCGCATCGACTTGATGAAGGCGCTGATCACGTCGTAGTGCTGGTCCCCGTCACGGTCGTACCGGACTGCGGCGACGTCGATCGCGCGTTCCATGGTCTCGAGGTCGACGACGGCGCGACCGTCCCGCGGCGCTGCTCCGTCCCGCGGCGCCTCTCCCGCCGACGACCCCGCTCCGTCCGACAACCCCGCCCCGTCCGACGACCCCGCCCCGTCCGACCCCGCTGCTCCTGCCGACGCCGACTCGCCCTCGGACAGGGCCGCCCCCGCGGCCGCCTCGAGGATCGTCAGCGCCTTGCGCGCGTCCCCGCCGGCGAGCCGCAGCAGGTGCTCCTCGGCCGCGTCGTCGAGCACGACCGTCCCCCCCAGCCCGCGCTCGTCGGCGACCGCGCGCCGCACGAGGTCGCGGACGGCGTCGGTCCCGAGCGGCCGCAGGGTCAGCAGCAGCGAGCGCGAGAGCAGCGGCGAGATCACCGAGAAGCTCGGGTTCTCGGTCGTCGCGGCCACCAGGGTGACCCAGCGGTTCTCCACGCTCGGCAGGAGCGCGTCCTGCTGGGCCTTGGTGAACCGGTGCACCTCGTCGATGAACAGGACGGTCTCCCCGGCGCCGGTCGCGAGCCGCCGGCGTGCGTCGTCGATGACCGCGCGCACGTCCTTGACCCCCGCCGTCACGGCCGAGAGCTCGACGAACCGCCGGCCCGACGTCGCGGCGATGAGGTAGGCGAGCGTCGTCTTGCCCGTGCCCGGGGGTCCCCACAGGACGACGGAGGTCGGAGCCGCGCGGCGCGACGCCTCGTCGGCGGGCTCGACCAGACGCCGCAGCGGAGAGCCCGGGACGAGCAGGTGGTCCTGCCCGGCGACCTCGTCGAGCGAGGCGGGCCGCATGCGGACGGCGAGCGGCGCGCCGGGGCCCGTGGCGGGCAGCCCCGAGGCGGTCGAGGTCGCCGCGTCGAACAGGTCCATGGCCCGAGCGTACGCAGGCCCTCCGTCACGCGAGCCCAGCGTCGACGGCAGCGTCGGCCTCGCCCTCAGCCACGCCGTCGCGCTGGACGTCCACCTCGCTGCAGGTCTCGACGCCGTCGGAACACGGCGCCCACGTGGCCACAGTCACCCGCTGCCGGATGGCCGCGCGCTCGACTGACCTGCGATGCTGGCCCGCGTGTTCGAGAGCCTCGGTCGTCGCGTCGCCCGCCACCCGCTACGCACCGTCGGCGTCTGGATCGTCCTTACCGTGCTCGGGTTCGGCCTCGCCGTCTTCGGCGTCCACGGCGAGAACCTCTTCGACCGCCTCACGTCGGGCGAGCCGAACGTCCCGGGCTCGGAGAGCGAACGCGGCTCGCAGCTGCTGCGCGAGGCGTCGGTCCAGGGCGCACAGCTGACGCTCGCGGTCGACGGCGTCCCGGCCGAGACCGGCGGTGTCACCGAGGCGCTCGCGCCGCTCCACCGCGACCTCGCCGACATCCCGGGCGTCGCGACCGTGATCGACCCGTTCCTGCTCCCCGACGGGCCCGCGAACCCTGCTGCCGCCCCCCTGCTCGCCCAGGACGGACAGGGCTTCCTCGTCGTCGTCGAGCTGGAACCGGGCCTCGCGGAGCGGGCCGAGGAGGACGCGCTGACCGCGGTCGAGCAGCGGCTCGACCAGGCGCCCGCCGACCTCGCGACCGTGGCTCCCGACGCGACCGGCGTCGTCGGGGGCACGTCGCTCATCGTCGAGGCGATCACCGACCAGGTTGAGGAGGACCTCACGACCGGCGAGGCGATCGCACTGCCCATCGCGCTGCTCGTGATGGTGCTCGTCTTCGGCGGCTTCCTCGCGGCCTCGATGCCGATGGTGGGCGCGATCGCGTCGATCGCCGGCGGGCTCGGGTCGCTGCTGGGCTTCTCGTACCTCATCGAGCTCGAGTCGTCGGTCGTCAACGTCGTGACGATCCTGGGCCTGGGGCTGTCGATCGACTACGGGCTGCTCATCGTGTCCCGGTTCCGCGAGGAGCTGCACCACCTGGTGAACGACGACGACGGTCAGCGCACGCGTCGACGGCGCGGTGACGGCGCGGTCACCACGGCCCTGGTCACGACCATGGCGACGGCGGGCCGGACCGTCGCGTTCTCGGCCCTGACCGTCGCGATCTCGATCTCGGGCCTCATCGTGTTCCGGCCCGAGATCCTGCGGGCCTTCGGCACGGCCGGGGTCGCCGTGATCCTCGTCGCCGTCGCGACCGCGCTCACGCTGGTCCCGGCGATGCTCGTGCTCTTCGGCCGTCGGCTCATCCGGCCCGGGCTGATCAGCCGCGTGCCCTTCCTGCGGGCGGTCCTCGCGCGCACGGCGGATGTGCAGTCCGAGGAGGGAGCGTTCTCGCGGCTGGCCGCCCGGGTCCAGCGGCACCCCTGGTGGGTCCTGCTCGGGGTGGTCGCACTGCTCGGGGTCCTCGCCCTGCCGCTCACCCACCTGCAGCTGCGCAACTCGACCACCGAGCTGCTGCCCGCGGGGAGCGCCCAGCGCGACTACGTCGAGGCGCTCGCCGAGAACTACCCCGCCTCGACCTCTCCCGCGGTCGTCGTCGTCGCGGAGACGACGCTGGCCGACGCCAGCGCCTGGGTCGGTGAGCTCGAGGGGCTCGACGACGTGGCCTCGGTCGACACGCCGATCCCGATCGGGTCCGCCGTGATGATCGGCGTGCGCCCGGACACCGACGACCCCGGCGGTCCCGTCGCCGCCGACACGGTGCTGGCGGTCCGCGGGCTGGACCCCGGGTTCCCGACGTGGGTCACCGGTCAGGCAGCCGGACAGATCGACTTCACCGACGCTCTCGTGGACCGGCTGCCGTGGGCGGGTGGAATCGTGGTGCTCGCCACGTTCGTGCTGCTGTTCCTGATGACCGGCTCGGTCGTGATCCCGGTCAAGGCCCTGCTGACGAACCTGCTCTCGCTCGCCGCGTCGCTCGGCGTGCTGGTGTGGGTCTTCCAGGACGGCAACCTGTCGGGCTTGCTGCAGTTCACCTCGACGGGCGGGATCGAGACGTACGTCGTGGCGCTCGTCGTCGCGTTCGCCTTCGGGCTGGCGATGGACTACGAGGTGTTCCTGCTGTCCCGGATCAAGGAGCTGCACGACGCGGGGTACTCGAACGACGACGCCGTCCGGCTGGGTCTCCAGCGCTCGGGCCGCATCATCACGTCCGCCGCGGCGATCATCATCGTCGTGTTCACCGGGTTCGTGTTCGGCAAGCTGCTGGTGATCAAGGAGGTCGGCTTCTCGCTCGCCGTCGCGGTGCTCATCGACGCGACGATCGTGCGTCTCCTGCTCGTCCCCGCGACCATGACGTTGCTCGGACGGCGGAACTGGTGGGCCCCGCGCTTCATGCGCCGGCTGTACGACAAGCTCGCGATCACGCACTGACATGGTGCCCCCGCTGCGCGTCGGTCACGTCGGCTCGGTCTGGGCCTACCGCACCCGGCTGGGCGTCGCGGGCCTGCTCAGCCTCTACACGGTGCTGCTCGCGGCCGCCATGGCGCGGGCGGCGATCCTCGGTGGGGGTCCGGACCTCGCGTGGACGTTCTTCGGCTCGGGAGTGCTGCTGCTCGCCCTGTGCCTCGTCCTGCCGCGCGCGTGGCGGTGGGCCCTCACCACGAAGCCTCGCGTCCCGGCGCCCGTGCTCGACGCCGACGCCGATGCCGACCGCGAGCCGCCGCGGCACCTGGGACTCAGCGGAGACGTCGAGCCGCCGACGCGCTGGTGATCGCGGAATAGACCGCGCAGGCTCCTCGTTACCCACCGATGTACATGCATTCGCATCGACTTCTCGAGGGGCGCAGCCATGCAGTTCGGCATCTTCACGGTCAGTGACGTCACGACCGACCCGACCACCGGTACGACGCCGGACGACACCCAGCGTGTGCGCTCCATCCTCACGATCGCCCAGCACGCGGACCAGGCCGGGCTCGACGTGTTCGCGACCGGCGAGCACCACAACCCGCCGTTCGTGGCCTCCTCGCCCACGACGATGCTGGGCTACCTGGCCGGCACCACCGAGAACATCGTCCTGTCGACGGCCACGACCCTGATCACGACGAACGACCCGGTGAAGATCGCCGAGGACTACGCGATGCTCCAGGTCATCACGGACGGCCGGATGGACCTCATGATGGGTCGCGGCAACACCGGCCCGGTCTACCCGTGGTTCGGCAAGGACATCCGCCAGGGCATCAACCTCGCGATCGAGAACTACGCGCTGCTGCGACGCCTGTGGACCGAGGACGTCGTGGACTGGCAGGGCAAGTTCCGCACCCCGCTGCAGGGCTTCACCGCGACCCCGCGCCCGCTCGACGGCGTCGCGCCCTTCGTGTGGCACGGCTCGATCCGCAGCCCCGAGATCGCCGAGCAGGCCGCCTACTACGGCGACGGGTTCTTCCACAACAACATCTTCTGGCCCGTCGAGCACACGAAGACGATGGTCGAGTACTACCGCAAGCGCTTCGAGCACTACGGCCACGGGGCCGCCAACCAGGCGATCGTCGGCCTCGGCGGGCAGTTCTTCGCCCGGAAGAACTCCCAGGACGCCGTCCGCGAGTTCCGGCCGTACTTCGACAACGCGCCCGTCTACGGCCACGGCCCCTCGATGGAGGACTTCACCGCCCAGACGCCGCTCACGGTCGGCAGCCCGCAGGAGGTCATCGACCGCTACGCCACCATGCGCGACGCCGTCGGCGACTACCAGCGTCAGCTCTTCCTGATCGACCACGCCGGGCTGCCGCTCAAGACCGTGCTCGAGCAGATCGACATCCTCGCCGAGGAGATCGTGCCGGCGCTGCGCGCCGAGCTCGAGGCCAAGCGCCCCGCCGGTGTGCCGTCGAACCCGCCGAGCCACGCCGAGCGCGTCGCCCAGGCGCGAGCCGCCGGCACGGCGGGCGACCAGCACGTCGCAGGTGACGACCACTGGACGGGCAAGACGGCCGAGGACGACACCGCGGCGGCCGACAAGGTCTCCCGCGCCGGCGCCGCGTTCGGCCTCTGAACTCCCGCCGTACCCCGACTTCCGCAGCACCACCCGCACCCCACGCCTCGCACGACGCACCAGGAAGCAGACACCATGAGCGACCGCACGATCGCCGTCATCTCCGCCGGCCTCAGCCAGCCGTCGTCCACCCGCATGCTCGCCGACCGGCTTGCCCAGGCCGCCGTCGCCGAGCTCGAGGCCCGTGGCCTGACGGCCACGGTGCAGACCGTCGAGCTGCGCGACGTCGCGCACGAGATCATGAACGCGATGCTCACCGGGTTCCCGAGCGGGGACCTGCGGGGCGTCCTCGAGCAGGTGACGCGAGCCGACGGGCTGATCGCCGTCACGCCCCTGTTCACCACGACCTACTCGGGCCTGTTCAAGTCGTTCGTCGACATCCTCGACAAGGACTCGCTCACCGGCATGCCCGTGCTCATCGGCGCGACGGGCGGCACCGCGCGGCACTCCCTCGCGCTGGAGTACTCGATGCGGCCGCTGTTCACCTACCTGCGGGCGGAGGTCACGCGCACGTCCGTGTTCGCCGCGACCGACGACTGGTCGGGCCAGGACGACGTCAACCCGCTGCCCGACCGCATCCGCCGCGCCGGGCGCGAGCTGGCCGAGCTGGTCGCCGAGCAGGAGAACGCCGGGCCTGCCGACCTCTACGCCGACGCGCCGTCGTTCGGCGAGCTGCTCGGACGCCTCTGAGCAGCGCCGCCTGAGCGGTGCGGCTCGCGGGACGGGCGGCGGCTCGAGAAGGCGTGCCGCTGCTCGAACCCGAGCCGCTCGTAGACGCGCCGCGCCGCCTCGTTGTCGGCGTACATGCCGAGGGTGACCATCGGCGCACCGACGGCGGGCCGCAGCTCGAGGCAGTCGCGCACCGCGGCGCGCAGGACGGCGGCAGCCAGCCGTCGACCGCGTCGGCGGGGGTCGACGCCGAGCGAGACGAGGTGCGGCGCCAGCCCCGGCGCGAAGCGCATCGCACCGACGACCGCGACCAGCCTCCCGGCCTCGCGCGCACCCCACCAGCCGAGCAGCCGCGGGTCGTCCGGTGCGGTGCTGGCCTCGGGGTGCCCGACGGCGAGGAAGTCGCGGACCTCGGCGACAGTGCCGGGACCGTCCGCGAGCCGCTCGGCGACGGCGTGCCCGGGATCCGCGCCGGCGAGCGGACGGTCGACCCAGAACCAGTCCCAGTCGGACGCGGGACCGTCGAGGTGGCGGAGCACGGCGGCGGCGTCCGGGTCGAGCCGCTCGGATGCACCCCGCGCCAGGGTCGCGAACCGGACCGACGCCAGCAGCGCGGCGTCGTGGACGGCTGCCTCGCCGACCAGCTCGGCCAGCCGGTCGGCCGCGCCGATGCCGACGAGCCCGGGTGGGCGCCCGGCGCCGTCGACGACCGCCAGCAACGCCGTGTCGTCGGCCCAGGCCGCGAGGACGCCCGCGGCGGCGAACTCCCCCACCAGGTACGGCTCAGTGCACCACGGCTCGGGCAGGTCGTGCACCGTGCGTGCGGCGACGGCACGTGGACCACCGCCGCCCGTACGCGACGCGCTCGCGCCGCCGACCGCACCCCGCTCGCTCGAGCCCCGCATCACTCCGTGGCGCGCGCTGCCGTGACGACCGTCCGGGGATCCTCCACCGCCGACGCCGCAGGCTTGGGCGCGACGTCCACACCCGCCTCACGGCGCTGCTGCGCCGTGATCGGCGCCGGTGCCCCGGTGAGCGGGTCGTACCCGCCGCCGGACTTCGGGAACGCGATGACCTCGCGGATCGAGTCCGAGCCCGTCAGGAGCGCGAGGATGCGGTCCCACCCGAACGCGATCCCGCCGTGCGGCGGCGCGCCGAACGCGAAGGCGTCGAGGAGGAACCCGAACTTCTCCTGCGCCTCCTCGGGCCCGATGCCCATGACGTCGAACACCCGCTCCTGGACGTCACGTCGGTGGATACGGATGGATCCGCCGCCGATCTCGTTGCCGTTGCACACGATGTCGTAGGCGTAGGCGAGCGCGCTGCCGGGGTCCGACTCGAACCGGTCGAGCCACTGCGGCGTGGGCGACGTGAACGCGTGGTGCACCGCCGTCCACGAGCCACCGCCCACCGCGACGTCGTCGTCCTCGCCGGTCGGCTTGAACAGGGGCGCGTCGACGACCCACACGAACGACCACTCGGTCTCGTCGATGAGGCCGCACCGGCGGCCGATCTCGAGGCGCGCCGCACCCAGGAGCGCACGCGCGTCGGCGACCTTGCCGGCCGCGAAGAAGACGCAGTCCCCCGGCTGCGCGCCCACGGCAGCCACGAGGCCCTCGCGCTCGGCGTCCGAGAGGTTCTTGGCGACGGGTCCGCCGAGCTCGCCGTCGTCGGAGACCGTCACGTACGCGAGCCCCTTGGCGCCGCGCGACTTCGCCCAGTCCTGCCACGCGTCGAACGTGCGCCGCGGCTGCGACGCCCCACCGGGCATGACGACGGCGCCGACGTACGGCGCCTGGAAGACCCGGAACGGGGTGTCCTTGAAGTACCCCGTGAGCTCGACGAGCTCCTGGCCGAAGCGCAGGTCGGGCTTGTCGGAGCCGTACCGCGCCATCGCGTCCGCGAACGTCATGCGCGGGACGGGGGTCGGGATCGTGTACCCGACGAGCTCCCAGAGCGCCACGAGCACGCGCTCACCGACGGCGATCACGTCGTCCTGCTCGACGAAGCTCATCTCGACGTCGAGCTGCGTGAACTCGGGCTGGCGGTCGGCGCGGAAGTCCTCGTCGCGGTAGCAGCGGGCGATCTGGTAGTACCGCTCCATCCCGGCGACCATGAGCAGCTGCTTGAACAGCTGCGGCGACTGCGGGAGCGCGTACCACGAGCCGGGCGACAGCCGCGCCGGGACGATGAAGTCGCGCGCGCCCTCGGGCGTCGACCGGGTCAGGGTCGGCGTCTCGATCTCGACGAACTCCTCGGCGTCGAGCACCCGGCGCGCCGCGGCGTTGGCCTTGGCCCGGAGGCGGAGCGCGTGCGCGGGCGCGGGGCGGCGCAGGTCGAGGTACCGGTACTTGAGGCGCGCCTCCTCGCCCACGGCCTCGTCCGACGCCGCGGAGACCTGGAACGGCAGCGGAGCCGACTCGTTGAGCACGACGACGTCGCTCGCCACGAGCTCGATCTCGCCGGTCGCCAGGTTGGGGTTCTCGTTGCCCTCGGGACGGCGCCCGACCTCGCCGGTCACCTGCAGGACGTACTCGTTGCGCAGCCCGTGCGCGACCACCTCGTCACGGATCACCACCTGCGCGACCCCGGACGCGTCCCGCAGGTCGATGAACGCCACCCCACCGTGATCCCGGCGCCGGTCGACCCAGCCCGTGAGCGTGACGGTCTGACCGATGTGCTCGGCTCGCAGCGAGCCGGCGGTGTGGGTGCGAAGCACGAAGGAGGTCCTTCCGGGGAGGTGCACGGCTCGGGTCGCGAGCACGGGAGGGCGCTGGACGCGCCCGGACGATCCTAGTGGGTGGTCCGCAGGGCGCCACGAGCACCGGCGGGGACGGCCGGCCGGTGGGGCGGCACGGGTGCGAGCCGCCGGTACGGGGAGCCCTGGACCGGCCGCGGGTCCGGCTCACCGGCCACGGGCCACAGCGACGCGGCGCGCTCCGCCTGCGCCGTGATGGTGAGCGACGGGTTCACGCCGAGGTTCGCCGTGACGGCCGCGCCGTCGAGGACGTGCAGCGTGGGGTAGCCGTGGACCCGCTGGTACGGGTCGAGCACGCCCTCGGCCGGCGTCGCGCCGATCGGGCACCCGCCGAGGAAGTGCGCCGTCATTGGCATGTTGACCAGGTCGCCCCAGCTGCCGCCCGCGATCCCGTCCAGCTCCTCGGCCATGAGCTCGGCCGCCCGGTTGCCGGCCGGGATCCACGTGGGGTTCGGCTCCCCCGCGCCCTGCCGGCTCGTGAGCCGACGACGCAGCGGATCGCGTCGCCGGCGCCACCGGCCGGCGCCGCGCCCGCCGGCGAGCGACGTGGTCAGCGAGTTGTCGAGCGCCTGCATGACCAGCGCGATCGTCGTGCGCTCGCTCCAGCGGTAGGGCGCGAGCGTCCGCAGCGTCGTGACCGGTCGGCGGCGCAGCTCGCGCACGTAGCCCGCGAGGATGCTCCGCCACCTGCGGGAGCGCGGCGCCCCGGCCGTCAGCACCGTCTGGAGCAGGGCCATCGCGTTCGAGCCCCTGCCGTAGCGGACGGGCTCGACGTGCGTCGTCGGGTCGGTGAAGAAGGACGACGTGATCGCCACCCCCCGGCTGAGATCGCGCGCCGGGTCGACGCGTGGGGCGCTCGCCCCGAGGAGCGCCTCCGAGTTCGTCCGGGTCAGCTCGCCCAGGCGCGGTGACAGCCCGGGCAGGCGCCCTGCCGCGCGCATCCGGTGCAGCAGCGTCTGGGTGCCGTACGTCCCGGCGGCCAGGACCACCTGGTCGGCCCGCCAGACGGTCCGGCCGCGCAGCCCCTGCGCTCCCCCGCTCGGCCGCGACACGACCGTCCAGGTCCCGTCGGCCCGCGGCACGACCTCCGTCACCGTCGTCAGGGCCACGACCCTCGCGCCTGCGCGCTCCGCGAGGTGCAGGTAGTTCTTGGTGAGCGTGTTCTTGGCGCCCACGCGGCAGCCCGTCATGCACGCGCCGCACTCGGTGCACCCGGTGCGCGCGGGCCCTGCGCCACCGAAGTACGGGTCCGGGACGGTGACGCCAGGGGCCCCGAACAGCACGCCGACGTCCGCGGGCCTGAACGTGTCGGCACACCCCATGCGCCCCGCGACGGTCAGCATGAGCCTGTCGGCATCCGTCGTCGTCGGGTTGGTGGTCACGCCGAGCATCCGGCTCGCCTGGTCGTAGTGCGGCGCGAGCTCCGCCTCCCAGTCGGTGATCGAGCCCCACGCCGGGTCCGTGAAGAAGGGCCGCAGCGGCCGGTACAGGGTGTTGGCGTAGACCAGGGAACCGCCCCCGACGCCCGCCCCGGCGAGGACGAGCGAGTCCCGGAGCAGATGGATGCGCTGGATGCCGTAGCAGCCCAGCCGCGGCGCCCACAGGAAGGTCCGCAGGTGCCAGGAGGAACGGAACTCGTGGTCCTCGAAGCGCCGACCGGCCTCCAGGACCGCGACGCGGTACCCCTTCTCGGTCAGCCGCAGCGCCGCGACCGAGCCGCCGAACCCCGAGCCGACGACGAGCACGTCGACGTCCAGGTCACCCTGGTCGCCGGTCCGGGGCTCGGTCACCTGCGCATCGTGGCACACCTCAGAACAGCGTCGGCTGGGGCGCGGCCGCCACGGCCTCGGGCCCGACGACGATGCTCCCCGTCGGGTAGCTGCCCTCCTCCGGGCGGAGCGCGCCGCCGGACCGGCGCTGCGCCGGTGACCGCTCAGCGCGAGACGCGAAGCCGTGACGGCTCAGGAGCGGCCGGACGCGGGCCCAGAGCCAGTCCTTGTACTCCGTCGGGACGTAGGCGCCATGCCCGTAGAGCCGGCGGTACCGAGCGACGAGCTCGGGGTGCTCGCCGGCGAGCCACTGGAAGAACCAGGGCTTCACGGAGCCCCGCAGGTGCATGGGCAGCACGGTCGCGCCGGTCGCGCCGGCCGCCGCGAGCTCGCCGAGCAGCGCCTCCAGGTGCTCCTCGGTGTCCGTCAGCCAGGGGATCACGGGGGCGACGAACGCCCCGCACGGCAGCCCCGCCTCGCGCACGGCGCGGACGAGCTCGAGCCGAGCCTTCGCCGTCGGCGTCCCCGGCTCGATCGACTGCTGGAGGTCGTGCTCGAGGACGGCGAGCGAGACCCCGATGCCGACGGGGACCGCACGCGCCGCCTCGGCCAGCAGCGGAAGGTCGCGGCGCAGCAGCGTTCCCTTGGTGAGGATCGAGAACGGCGTGCCCGACGCCGCCAGCGCCTCGATGATCCCCGGCATGAGGCGGTACCGGCCCTCCAGCCGCTGGTACGGGTCGGTGTTGGTGCCCAGGGCGACGTGCTCGCGCCGCCAGCCGGCCCGAGCGAGCTCCACCCGGAGCACCTCGACCACGTTGGTCTTCACGACGATCTGCGTCTCGAAGTCCCGGCCCGCGCCGAGGTCGAGGTACTCGTGCGTCGGCCGCGCGTAGCAGTACGTGCACGCGTGCAGGCACCCGCGCGACGGGTTGACCGTCCACCGGAAGGGCATGCTCGACGACTCGGGCACCTTGTTGAGCGCGCTCTTGCACGCCACCTCGTGGAAGGTCACCCCCGCGAACTCCGGCGTCCGGACGCTGCGGACCAGGCCGGCCAGCTGCAGACCCGGGAGCGCCCCGTCGCCCCCGACCGGCGCCGCCGCATCGACCCGCTGCCCGTCCCACCGCACCGGATCATTCGAACACGCGTTCGATCGACGGTCAAGCACGGCGCGCCGCGGGACGTGGCTCGGCGGGAGGGTGGCGACCGGTCAGACCGCCTCGGCCCGCGGCCAGAGGTCCTCGGCGGGCGGCTCCCACGAGGCGGCGTCGGCCTCGACCTGCTCGCCCGACCGGATGTCCTTGACCTGGTCGGCGACCGCCTCCACGGGCGACCCGTCCTCGGCGACGCCCGCAGGACGGCCCGGGAACCACACGAAGGGCACGCCCCGCCGGTCGGCGTACTTGATCTGCTTGCCGAACTTCGCCGCGGTCGGGGCCACCTCGACCGGGATCCCCCGTGCCCGCAGGGCTGCCGCGGCGCGGTCGGACGCGGCGCGCGTCTCCTCGCTCGTCACCGCGACGACGACGGCGCTCGGCACCGCCCGCGTCGCGCGCACGAGCTCGGCGCCGAGCAGCCGCGAGACCAGTCGCGAGACGCCGATCGACAGACCCACGCCCGGGTACGTGTGGACCCCGTCCGACGCCAGCGTGTCGTAGCGGCCGCCCGAGCAGATCGACCCCAGCTGCTCGTGCCCGACGAGCACGGTCTCGTAGACCGAGCCCGTGTAGTAGTCGAGGCCCCGGGCGATCTTCAGGTCGGCGACGACGACCCCGGGCGCCCTCTCGGCCGCGGCCGTCACGAGCGCGCCGAGCTCGTCGCACCCGGTCTCGAGCAGGTCCGACACCACGCCGTGGTCGGCCGCGAGCTGCCGCACCCGCTCGACCACCCCGGCGTCGTCCCCCGAGATGCCGGCGAGCTCGAGGCACGCGGCGGCCTGCTTCTCGGTCGCGCCGGACTCGGCGACCAGCAGCGCCGCGACGGCGTCGGGCCCGATCTTGTCGAGCTTGTCGATGCTTCGCAGCACCCCGTCGACGTCGTCCAGCCCCAGGCCGCGGTAGAAGCCCTCGGCGACCTTGCGGTTGTTGACGAGGATCCGCACCTCGGGCATCCCGAGGTCGGTGAGCGAGCCGAGCGCCTCGGCGATGACGAGCGGCAGCTCGACCTCGTAGTGGTAGGGCAGCTCGCCGACGCCGACGACGTCGATGTCCGCCTGGACGAACTCGCGGAACCGGCCGTCCTGGGGCCGCTCGCCCCGCCACACCTTCTGGATCTGGTAGCGCTTGAAGGGGAACGCGAGGTGACCGGCGTTCTCGAGCACGTACCGGGCGAACGGCACCGTGAGGTCGAAGTGCAGGCCGAGCTGCCCCTGCCGGTCCGCGCCGTCGGCCCCCTCGGCGTCGTCCTCCTGGAGCCGGCGCAGCACGTACACCTCCTTGGACGTCTCGCCCTTGCGCAGCAGCTGCTCGAGCGGCTCGACGGCACGGGTCTCGATCCCCACGAACCCGTGGAGCTCGAACGTGCGACGCAGCGAGTCGAGGACGTGCTGCTCCACGAGACGGCCGGCGGGCAGCCACTCGGGGAATCCGGACAGCGGGGTGGGACGGGCCATGGGGCCTCATCCTGCCAGGAAGGGATTCCGATCGAGCTCGAGGCCCACGCTGCTGGCCGGCCCGTGCCCGGGGAGCACGAGCAGGCTCGGCGCCAGCGTCACGACGCGCTCGGCGAGCGTCCGCTCCATCGTCGGGCCGTGCCCGCCCGGCAGGTCCGTCCGGCCGATCGACCCGGCGAACAGCACGTCACCCGTGAAGGCCGTGCCGGTCACCCCGGTCACGGCCTCGGCCGGGGTACCGGGCGGGAGCACGCTCGTCGGGCTCGGCACCCCGGCGGCGAGGAAGAGCGAGGCGCCCTGCGTGTGCCCGGGCGCGTGCACAGCCGTCAGGGGAGCACCTGCGAAGAGCGCGCCGTCGAGCTCGAGCGCCACGCCCGACGCCGTCGTGTCGGCGAACGTCTCGACGCGCACCGGCGTGCGGTACTCGTCCGGCCGGAGCCCGGCGGCCATGAGCGCCTGGGCCAGCGGCCCGTGCGCGTCGTGGCCGGGCCGACCCAGACCGAGCGAACCGAACGGGTCCGCGAGCCGGTACGCGTCGGCCGCATGGACGTGGAGCGCGACGCCGAAGGCGTCCACCAGCTCGCCCGCACCCCACGTGTGGTCGACGTGACCGTGCGTCGCGAGCACCGCCACGAGGCGCAGACCGCGCCCGACGACGACGTCGTGCAGCCGCTCCGCGATCCCGGCGCCCACGTCCACGACGACGCACGAGACGTCGTCGTCAGCGACGACCACGTAGCAGTTGGTGCCGAACACGGGGGCGACCGCGGTGAGGACCTCCATCGCGCCAGGCTAGCCGCGCGGGTGACGACGCCGATGACCCGCCCGGACCGCCCGCCCGGCGCGCGGCGGAAACGGCCATGCGGTTGCCTAGACTGACCCCCGGTCCCGGACGCCGCCGTCGAGCTCGCGTCCTGCACCCACCAGCGAAGGAGTTCGGTTGTCCCCCAGCAAGCGGGAACGCGAGTACGCGCGGCGTCGGTACGAGCGGTACCAGCAGCACCAGGCTGCCGCGCGGGCCAGGCGGCAGCGTCAGCGCCAGGCCGCCGGGGCAGCCCTCGCCGTCCTGGTCGTGCTGGTCGCGGCCACGCTGGTGGTGCTGACGCTCCAGCGCAACGGCGACGACACCACGGGAACGACACCCTCGGGCACCGCGAGCCCGAGCCAGACCTACACGCTGCCCGACCCGTCCACGGCCGAAAGCCGCACCTGGACCGGCACCATCACCACGACGGCGGGTGACATCGGGATCGAGCTCGACGGCGCGGCGGCGCCCCAGGCGGTTGCGTCCTTCGTGAGCCTCGCGCGTCAGGGGTACTTCGACGGCACGGCGTGCCACCGGTTGGTCACGGGCGGCATCAAGGTGCTCCAGTGCGGCGACCCGACCGGCACCGGGCAAGGGGGCCCGGGCTACAGCTTCGGGCCGATCGAGAACGCCCCGGCCGACGACGTGTATCCCGCCGGGACCATCGCCATGGCGCGGGTCGGCAACGACGCGAGCTCGATGGGCAGCCAGTTCTTCCTCGTCTACGAGGACTCGACCATCCCGTCGGACCAAGCGGGCGGCTACACCGTCTTCGGCCAGATCACGTCCGGCCTGGACGCCCTCCAGGCAGTCGCGGACGCCGGGGTACAGGGCGGGGCGACCGATGGTCTCCCCGTCACCGACGTCACCATCCAGGGAGTTGAGACCCAGTGACCGAGAACAGCACCGGCACCGCCGGACAGGTCGAGCCCGACGACTCCCCGGACGTCGAGCCGACGTCCTCCGACCGCACGCCCGACCCCGCCGTGACGTCGGCGGACGGGACGGACCCCGCCGACGCCGAGCCGACGGACCCCGCCGACGCCGCGCCGACGGCTCCCGATGGCACCGAGCCCGCTGAACCGGCCGCACCCGCACCCGCCGCACCCGCACCCGCACCCGCTGCCGCCGCGCCGCGCCCCGTGCCCCGGCCGATCCCCCGCCCCGTCCCGCGCCCTGCGCCCGCTCCGACCGCCGGCCAGGAGGCGGCCGCACGGACCCCGAGCGCCGCGTCGGCACCGGTCGCTCCTCCGCTCGACGCGGCCGAGTCCGCCGCCGCGGCCGCCTTCGGTCGCGTGGACGAGGACGGGACGGTGCACGTCCGCGAGTCCGCAGGCGAGCGGGTGGTGGGTCAGTACCCGGGAGCGAGCCCGGACGAGGCCCTCGCTCTCTACGTCCGCCGCTTCCTCGACCTCCAGGCGAAGGTCGTGCTGTTCGAGGCGCGCCTCGGGGTCGCCGACCTGTCGGTCAAGGAGATCGACCAGACGATCGCGAAGCTCGTCGAGGAGGTGGCCGAGCCCGCTGCCGTCGGTGACCTCGACGGCCTGCGTGCGCGCCTCGACGGCCTCCGCGCCGTCGCAGCCGAGCGTCGGGCGGTGCTCGACGCCGAGCGTGCCGCTGCCAAGGAGGCCGCGGTCGCAGCCCGCACGGCGATCGTCGAGGAGGCGGAGAAGATCGCCGGGACGGACCCCGAGAAGATCCAGTGGCGTCCGGCGGGTGAGCAGCTGCGCACGCTCCTCGAGCAGTGGAAGGAGGCGCAGCGTACGGGCCCCCGGATCGACCGTCCCACCGAGGAGTCGCTCTGGAAGCGCTTCAGCCACGCCCGCACCTCGTTCGACCGTGAGCGTCGCCACTTCTTCGCCGAGCTCGAGAGCCGCAACACGGCGGCTCGCGCCGCGAAGGAGTCGCTGGTCGCCGAGGCCGAGGCGCTCTCGACGAGCACCGACTGGGGCGCGACGGCCGCCGCGTACCGCGACCTGATGGCACGGTGGAAATCGGCCGGCCGCGCGAGCCGCAAGGACGACGACGCCTTGTGGGCGCGGTTCCGAGGCGCCCAGGACGCGTTCTTCGCCGCGCGCGACGCCGCGTCGGCGGCCACGGACAGTGAGTTCCAGGCGAACCTGGCCGTCAAGGAGCAGCTGCTGGTCGAGGCCGAGAAGCTCGTGCCCGTGAAGGACCTCGGCGCCGCGAAGGCGGGGCTGCGCGACATCCAGGACCGGTGGGAGGCGGCCGGCAAGGTGCCGCGCGGCGACATCCAGCGTGTCGAGGGCCGGCTGCGCGCCGTCGAGACCGCGGTCCGGGAGGCCGACCAGGCCGCGTGGAGCCGGGGCAACCCCGAGACGCGGGCGCGGGCCGAGGGGGCAGCCGCGCAGCTCGAGGCTGCCATCAGCGGCCTCGAGGCGGACCTCGCGGCAGCGAAGGTGGCCGGGAACCAGCGCAAGATCGCGGAGGCCCAGGAGGCGCTGGACGCGCGGCGCGCCTGGCTTGAGCAGGTCCAGCGCGCGGCTGACGACCACCGCTGATCCCTCCGCCCCCAGCCACACTCGTCGTCGGAGGCCGTCCACAGGCGCCCGGCGTCCCGAGCCCGTCTGCCGACGTGATCGGGATGCTGGGGCCATGGAGGTCAGCACCCTTGCCCGGCTGTGGCCGGCGATGCCCGTGGCGCCCGACTGGCTGCACACGTCCGACGTCGGCGCGGTGCCCTGGCAGGTCCTCGTCCGGGAGAGCGTCATGCTGCGCGTCTGGGACGAGGTCGCGGTCGCCGCCGACCGCGACGAGACCCCAGGGCTCCGTGCTGCGTCCGTCCTGCCGCTCGTGCCCCGACGTGGCGTCGTCGGCCGTGCCGCTGCGGTCTGGGTGCACGCAGGAGGGCCCCCGCCTGCCAGGGTCGACGTGCTCGTGCCTCCCCGCACCCGCCGGCCAAGCCCCCACCCGCTGCGGGTTCCTCACGAGTGCGCACTCGCGGACGGGGACGTCGTGGAGCTCGGTCCGGTCCGGGTGACCACGGTCGCGCGCACCGCCGTCGACGTCGCGCGATGGTCTTCCCGGGACGTCTCGGCTCGGCTGCTCGAGCGGCTCGCGACCCACGCCGGGCTGGACGCCCGGGGTGCCGTCCGGCTGCTCGACGACCTGCCCGGCCATCGCGGCACGCAGGCGGCGCGCGAGGCGCTGCTCGACGTCGCGGCGCGGGTCGCCGACCAGGCCGACGGCGAGGCGCTCGCCTAGGTGGGCGGCGCCGGCGCGGGCGCCGCATCGGCCCGCGAACCCGTGAGCCGGTAGACGTCGAAGACGCCCTCGACCTTCCGGACCGCCGACAGCACGGACGCCAGGTGGCCCGGCTCCGCCATCTCGAAGACGAACTTCGAGAGCGCCACGCGGTCCCGCGACGTCGAGACGCTCGCCGAGAGGATGTTGACGTGCGAGTCCGACAGCACCCGCGTCACGTCGGAGAGGAGCCGGCTGCGGTCGAGCGCCTCGACCTGGATCTGCACGAGGAACATCGAGCTGCCGCCCTGGGTCCACTCGACCTCGACGATCCGCTCGGGCTGCGCCCGCAGACCTTCCGCGTTCACGCAGTCGGTGCGGTGCACGCTCACCCCGTCACCCCGCGTGACGAAGCCCATGATGTCGTCGCCCGGGACCGGCGTGCAGCAGCGGGCGAGCTTGACCCAGATGTCGTCGATGCCCTTGACCACGACCCCGGGATCGCCGGTCCGTACCCGGCGCGCGGTCCGGCCCGGGCGCGCGGTCTCGGCGATGTCCTCCTCGGCCCCGGGTTCGCCGCCCATCGACTGCACGAGACGCTGGACCACGCCCGCGGCGGAGACCTGGCCCTCGCCGATCGCGGCGTACAGCGCGGACACGTCGGCGTGCCGCATCTCGTGCGCGAGCGCGACGAGCGCCTCGTGGGACAGCAGTCGCTGGATCGGCAGGTTCTGCTTGCGCATCGCCTTCGCGATGGCGTCCTTGCCGTGCTCGATCGCCTCCTCGCGCCGCTCCTTCGAGAACCACTGGCGGATCTTGTTGCGCGCGCGCGGGCTCTTGACGAAGGTCAGCCAGTCGCGGCTGGGGCCCGCCGACTCCGACTTCGACGCGAGCACGTCGACGACGTCACCGTTCTCGAGCGCCGAGTCGAGCGGGACCAGTCGGCCGTTGACGCGCGCCCCCATCGTGCGGTGCCCGACCTCGGTGTGGACCGCGTACGCGAAGTCGACCGGCGTCGAGCCCGCAGGCAGCGCGATCACGTCGCCCTTGGGCGTGAAGACGTACACCTCCGCCCCGGCGATCTCGAACCGCAGGGAGTCGAGGAACTCCGACGGGTCCGCGGTCTCCTTCTGCCAGTCCACGAGCTGGCGGAGCCACGCCATGTCGTTCCCGGCGGAGTCCGTCACCTGCCCACCGGGGTGCTTCGCGGTCTCCTTGTACTTCCAGTGGGCCGCGACGCCGTACTCCGCGCGACGGTGCATGTCGTGCGTGCGGATCTGGATCTCGACCGGCTTGCCGCCCGGGCCGATCACGGTCGTGTGCAGCGACTGGTAGAGGTTGAACTTCGGCATGGCGATGTAGTCCTTGAACCGCCCGGGCACCGGGTTCCAGCGCGCGTGCAGCGCGCCCAGGGCCGCGTAGCAGTCGCGGACCGAGTCGACGAGGACCCGGACCCCCACCAGGTCGTAGATGTCCGCGAAGTCGCGACCGCGGACGATCATCTTCTGGTAGATCGAGTAGTAGTGCTTCGGGCGCCCGGTCACCGAGGCCTTGATCTTCGCGGAGCGCAGGTCCGCACCGACCTGCTCGCGGACGACCGCCAGGTACTCCTCGCGCGCGGGCGCCCGCTCGGCGACGAGGTGCACGATCTCGTCGTACACCTTGGGGTAGAGCGTCTGGAACGAGAGGTCCTCGAGCTCCCACTTGATGGTGTTCATGCCGAGCCGGTGCGCCAGCGGCGCGTAGATCTCCAGGGTCTCGCGGGCCTTCTTCTCCGCCGACGACGCCGCCACGAACCTCCACGTGCGGGCGTTGTGCAGCCGGTCGGCCAGCTTGATCACGAGGACCCGGATGTCCCGCGACATCGCCACGACCATCTTGCGGACGGTCTCGGCCTGCGCGGCGTCGCCGTAGACGACCTTGTCGAGCTTCGTCACGCCGTCGACCAGCATCGCGACCTCGGCACCGAAGTCGGTCCGCAGCTGGTCGAGCGAGTACTCCGTGTCCTCGACCGTGTCGTGCAGGAGTGCCGCCACGAGCGTCGGGGTCGTCATGCCGAGCTGGGCGAGGATCGTGGCGACGGCGACCGGGTGCGTGATGTAGGGATCACCGCTCTTGCGCTGCTGGCCGCGGTGCGCCCGCTCGGCGACCGCGTACGCCTGCTCGATCGCGGCGAGATCCGCCTTCGGGTGGTTGGTCCGGATGGCCTGCATGAGCGGCTCGAGCGCGGGCGTCCCGCCGCTGTTGCGCGTGCCGAACCGGACCAGCCGCGAGCGGACCCGGCTGCCCGTGGGCCCGCCGTCGGACGGCGCACCGGAGGTGACCGGCGCGTCGGCGCGCGCCGTGCGCGTCTCCTCGCTCATGCGACCTCCCAGCCTGCGGCGGCACCCCGCCCTGTCCGACGTCCAAGTCTACGACCGCTTCGATGCGGCCGAGCGGGCACCCAGCCGCGCGCCCGGCCGGCAGGAGCGGCACCGGGGCCGACCGTACGCGGCTCAGGGCACGGTGAGGATGACGTCCACGGGCAGGCCGTCGAGCCGGGCCCGACCGCCCAGGGACGTGATCTCGAGCAGGAACGCGAGGCCGGCGACGACGGCACCTGTGGTCCGCAGGAGCGTCGCAGCCGCCGCAGCGGTTCCCCCCGTCGCGAGCACGTCGTCCACCAGGAGCACGCGCGCGCCGGCCGGCAGGTTCCCGGGCTGGAGCTCGACGGTCGCGGAGCCGTACTCGAGGTCGTAGGACGCCGACACCGTCGGGCCCGGGAGCTTGCCCTCCTTGCGGATGGGGAGGAAGCCGACCCCCAGCGCCGTCGCCACGGGTGCACCCAGGATGAAGCCGCGCGCCTCGATCCCGGCCACGAGGTCGACGCCGCCGGCCGCGCGCGCCAGTGCGGCCAGGTGCTCGACGACGTCGGCGAACGTCGGCGCGTCGGCCAGCAGGGGGTTGATGTCCTTGAACCCCACGCCCGCGAGCGGGAAGTCGGCGACGTCGCGGATGAGCCGAGCGCACCGCGCCGCCAGCTCGGTGGACTCCAGCACCACGTCTACTTCCGGCCGGACTTGCGCCGCTTCGGCTGGGCCGCCGTGCCGAGGTGCTGCCCGGGCAGCAGCTGCGTGGCGTACCCGGTGGTACCGGCCGCCATCGCCGGCGTCGCGCCGCTCTGCGTGGTGGCCGGGCCCCCGCGCAGCGACAGCACCTTCTTCGTGTGCGCGACGACCTTGGGCTCACGCTCGCGCAGGGTCACCTCGAGCGGGGTCGCGAGGAACACCGACGAGAACGTCCCGACGAGCATGCCGACGAAGAGCGCGAGCGCGATGTCGCGCAGGGTGCCCGCGCCGAGGATGAAGGCCCCGACGAACAGGATGGCGCTCACCGGCAGCAGCGCCACGACGGACGTGTTGATCGACCGGACGAGCGTCTGGTTCACCGCGAGGTTCGCCTGCTCGCCGTACGTCGTCCGCGACTGGTCGAGCACTCCCGCGGTGTTCTCACGGACCTTGTCGAACACGACCACCGTGTCGTACATCGAGTACCCGAGGATGGTCAGGAAGCCGATCACGGTCGCCGGCGTGACCTCCCAGCCGACCAGCGCGTAGATGCCGACGGTGATCACCAGGTCGTGGAAGAGCGCGAGGAGCGCCGCCGCCGCCATCCGCCAGTTGCGGAAGTAGATCGTCATGACGACCGAGACGAGCGCGAGGAACACGACCAGACCGGTGACCGCCTTGCTCGAGACGTCGGCGCCCCACGTCGGGCCGATGAACGAGCTCGTGACCTCGCCGACCGGCACGTCGTACGCCCCGGCGAGCGCCCCGCGCACCTGCTCGACCTCGTCGTTCGTGAGCGTCGCGGTCTGGACCCGGATCGCCGACGCACCCACCGTGCTGACGCGCGCCTCCTCGTCGGCGGCGACCGATCCGACGGCGTCGATCGCGGGCTGCTGCTCGAGCGTCGAGGCGCCCGAGACCGTGAACTGCGAGCCGCCGCGGAACTCGATCCCGGGGTTGAGGCCCTTCACCAGGAGGAGGGCGGCGGACGCGAGGACGAGCGCGACGGCGATCAGGTACCAACGACGCCGCAGGCCGACGATGTCGTACGAGCGACGACCGGTGTACAGGTCGTTGCCCCACTGGGCGAATCCGGAGGCCATCAGGGCTCGTTCCTCTCGGCGCGACGATCGGTGTCAGAGGTCGGGGTGTCGTCGCCCGGCGATCCGGTCTCTGGTTCGGCACGTTCGCTCGCCCGCTGCGCGGCGCGCTGTGCTGCCCGGCGCTCGGCGATGGTCTGCTTCGGACCCTCCGTCCCGAACGCACCGCCCGCAGCGGCGCCGACGGAGACCCGCTCGGCCGGCCGCTGCCCGGTCGGGGTGGGCGCCCCCTCGTCGGCCTCCGTGCGCTGTCCGACCGGAGCGGCCCCGGCCCGGCCGGGAGTCACCACGCGGCCTCGACCGGCGTAGTGCGTGCCGCGGGCGCCGAGACGACGCGGGTCCAGCCCGGAGAACCGGTGGCCCTGACCGAAGAACTTCGTCCGCGCGAGCAGCAGCATGACGGGGTGCGTGAAGAGGAACACCACGAGCAGGTCGATCAGGGTCGTCAGGCCGAGCGTGAACGCGAACCCCCGGACGCCGCCGACGGCCAGGAAGTACAGCACGATCGCCGCGAGGAAGTTCACGGCGTCGGAGGCGAGGATCGTCCGGCGCGCGCGCTCCCAGCCCTTGTCGACCGCGTTGACCAGCGTGCGACCGTCGCGCAGCTCGTCGCGGATGCGTTCGAAGTAGACGATGAACGAGTCCGCGGTGATGCCGATCGCCACGATGAGCCCCGCGACGCCGGGCAGGCTCAGGCGGTAGCCCTGGAGCCAGGACAGCAACGTGATCACGCCGAAGGTCAGGATCCCCGCGATCAGGAGGGAGAAGACCGTGACCATACCGAGCGCGCGGTACTGGAAGAGCGAGTAGACGACGACGAGCGCGAGCCCGATGACGCCCGCCAGGAGCCCACGCTGCAGCTGCTCCGACCCGAGCGTCGCGGAGATCTGCTCCTCGCTCTGGACCTGGAACGTGAGCGGCAGGGCGCCGAAGTTGAGCTGGTTCGCGAGCGTCGCGGCGCTCTCGCGGTTGAACGTGCCCGAGATCTCGGCCTTGCCGTCCGTGATGATGACGCCGGGGCTGAGCGACGGCGCCGAGATCACGAGACCGTCGAGCACCATCGCGAACTGGTTCTGCGGCGGCTGGAGGCCCTGCAGGCGCGTGGTGACCTCGCGGAACTGGCTCGTGCCCGCGTTGTTGAACTCGATGTTCACGACCCACTCGTTCGTGGTCACACCGGTCGACGTGACGCCCAGGCCGGACGTCGCGCTCTGGAGCTCGCCGCCCTCGATCTCGACCGGCCCGAGCACGTACTTCGCCGTGCCGTCGGTGTCACAGGTCACCAGCGCCTGGTCCGCGGGCCCGCTCTCGCCGCCGGTGAGGTTCTCCGGGGCCGTGCAGTCGAGGGCGTTGAAGGCCGCGAGGACCTCGTCGGTGAGGTAGAACTCGGCGTCGCTCGGCGAGTCGGGGGCGGCCTTCGGGGTCAGCGGCTGCGCGTCGGCCGGCGGCTCGACCGGCCCCGGCGCCGTGACCGCGAGCACGGGACGGAAGCGCATCTGCGCCGACGTCCGGACGAGGTCGAGCGTCTCCTTGCTCGGCTCCCCCGGAAGGGCCACGACGATGTTCCGTCCGCCCTGGCTCGTGATCTCCGCCTCGGCGACACCCGACGAGTCGACGCGCTGCCGGATCACCCGGATCGCCTCGTTGATGGTCTCGCTGGTGATCTGGTCGTCGGCTGTCGTGGCGACCGGCGTGAGGATGAGCTGCGTGCCGCCCTCGAGGTCCAGGGCCAGCTTCGGCGTGAGCGCCGCGTCGGAGAACTGGTTCCCGGCCACGAGCGATCCGAAGACCGCGGCGATGAGGACGCCGAGGAACACCAGCGTCCGGACGGGCCGGGAGCGGCGGGGAGATGCGGCCAACGCGGTGTCTCTTCTCGTGCGCGCACCGCTCGCCGACGGCGAGCGGTGGGGGGTGTGCGGGCGGGCCGTCCGGGCGGACGACGCCGGTCAGCTCACTTCTTGTCGGGGTCCTCGTCCTCGCGCGTTGCGGGCATGGTCGAGAGGTCGTCGGGAACGGCGATGACGCGGTCGCCCTCGACCGTCGCCTCACCCTCGGCGAGCTCCGCCTCGTCGTCCGTCGTGCCGGCGACCGGCGGCTCGACGACCTTGGCGATCGCCGCGCGGATCCAGCGGGTGCGGTTGCCCGGCGTCGACTCGAGCGTGATCACGTCGTCCTCGACCTCGACCACCGTCCCGTACAGGCCCGACCCGGTCATGACCTCCTGGCCCACCTCCAGGTTCGCGCGGAAGTCGGCGGCCGCACGCTGCTGCTTGCGCGTGCGGCTCGTCATGAGCCACATCGCGCCGAAGGCGAGCGCGAGGATGATCAGAAAGCTCGGGTCCATTGCTTGTCTCACGATCTCTAGATTGCGACCGCGCAAGTCTAGGTGACCTGGACCGGCCTACCTAACGGGTCGATGCGGCCGTTCGTTCCGTCGGAACGACGGGACCCGTGCACGTCCGGTCATCCGAAGAGCGTCCCGCTCGGCGCAGGCGGCGTCAGCCCGAGGTGCTCCCACGCCGCAGGCATCGCGACCCGTCCACGCGGGGTGCGGCCCATCAGGCCCTCACGGACGAGGAACGGCTCGGCGACGGTCTCGACGGTCTCGGGCTCCTCCCCCACGGCGACCGCCAGGGTCGTGAGCCCGACCGGACCGCCGCCGAACCGCGTGCAGAGCGCCCTGAGCACACCGCGATCGAGGCGGTCGAGCCCGAGCGCGTCGACCTCGTAGACCTCGAGCGCGGCACGGGCGGCCGCGAGATCGAGCCGGCCGTCGCCCCGGACCTGAGCCCAGTCGCGGACCCGCCGCAGCAGCCGGTTCGCGATCCGCGGCGTCCCGCGCGAGCGCGTCGCGATCTCGGCGGCGGCATCGGCGCGCAGCTCGACGCCGAGCAGCCCGGCGGACCGGACGAGCACCTGCTCGAGCTCGTCCGTCGCGTAGAAGTCGAGGTGCCCGGTGAACCCGAACCGGTCGCGCAGCGGCGCCGGCAACAGCCCCGCGCGCGTCGTGGCGCCCACCACGGTGAAGGGAGGCAGGGCAAGCGGGATCGCACTCGCGCCGGCGCCTTTGCCGACGACGACGTCGACCCGGAAGTCCTCCATCGCGACGTACAGCAGCTCCTCGGCCGGGCGCGCGAGGCGGTGGATCTCGTCGAGGAAGAGCACCTCGCCCTCGTCGAGCGACGAGAGGACCGCCGCCAGGTCACCCGCGTGCTGGATGGCCGGTCCCGAGGTCACCCGCAGCGGTCGCCCGATCTCCGCGGCGATGATCATCGCGAGGGTCGTCTTGCCCAGACCCGGTGGCCCCGAGAGCAGGACGTGGTCCGGAGCACGACCGCGACCGAGCGCGGCCTCGAGCACGAGCGAGAGCTGGTCACGGACGACGCGCTGTCCGACGAACTCGTCGAGCCGACGCGGTCGCAGCGCGGCCTCCGCGGCGCGCTCCACGTCGTCCGCCCCCGGGCGCACCACGCGCTCGGTCGTCACGGCGTCGTCGTCCTCGGGACTGCCCCACGCGGGCGTCGTGTCCGTCATCGCCTCAGCCACGGCCCGCGCCGAGCGCCCGGAGCGCCGCCCGCAGGACGGAGGCGACGTCGAGATCCGACCCAGGGTCGCTGACCGTCGCGTCGCCGTCGAGCACCCTCGTGACGGCGTCGTCCGCGGCCTTCGCGTTCCAGCCCAGTCCCACGAGCGCCTCGACGACCTCACCGCGGCGATCGGTGACGGGTCCGCGACCGGGCGTGGCGCCGTCGGCGCCTGTCCCGCGCGGCGCGCCGAGCCGGTCGGCGAGCTCGAGGACGACGCGCTGGGCACCCTTGTGCCCGATCCCGGGGACCCGCTTGAGCGCCGCGAGGTCCTCGGTCGCCACGGCGCGCCGTAGGCCGTCCGGCGTGTGGACGGCGAGCATCGCCAGCGCGAGCCGCGGCCCGACCCCCGACACCGTCTGGAGGATCTCGAACACCTCGCGCTCGTCCGCGTCCGCGAAGCCGAACAGCGTGAGCGAGTCCTCGCGCACGACCAGCGAGGTCGCCAGCTCGGCCGTCGCACCGACGCGCAGGCCGGCCAGCGTCGTCGGAGTGGCCTGGACGAGCATCCCGACCCCGCCGACCTCGACGACCGCGGCGTCGAGCCGCACCGACTGCACCGAGCCGCGCACCGAGGCGATCACTCCACGTCCTCCCGAACACCTGTACGAACCCCCGACACCGTAACAACGCGCACGACGACGCGAGGACCCGACGCGCCGAGGCACGGGCCACCCGGGGGTCGCCTGCACAAGGACGAGAGGGCCGTCAACCGCGCGTCGGCCTACGGGCCGCGTGCTCGGCGGCCGCCCAGGCACGTTGGGCGGCGGTCATCGCGCCGAGCGGACGGTGCGGCGCGGCCAGCGCACCGGCCGGGCGCCACAGGTGGCAGATCGCCAGCGCGAGCGCGTCGGCGGCGTCGGCCGGCCGAGGAACCTCCGTCAGCCCGAGGATGCGGGCGACCATCGACTGGACCTGGGCCTTCTCCGCGCGACCGGACCCCGTGACCGATGCCTTGACCTCGCTCGGCGTGTGCAGCGCGACCGGGATCCGGCGTCGGGCCGCGGCCAGCATCGCGATGCCCGCCACCTGAGCCGTCCCCATGACCGTGCTCACGTTGTGCTGGGCGAAGACGCGCTCGACCGCGACGACGTCGGGCGCCTGCAGCTCGAGCCACTCGTCGATCTGCTCGGCGATCGCGAGCAGGCGCAGGTCGATGTCGTCGGCGGCCGAGGACCGCGCGACGCCGACGGCGACGAAGCGCGCACGCCGACCGGGCAGCGACTCGACGACACCGAGCCCGCACCGGGTCAGGCCGGGGTCGACTCCGAGGACACGCACGCCGTCATCGTCGCAGGGAAGGCCGCCCCGGCTGCGGAGCCCGCGCCGGAGTCGCCACGACGTCCGCTACTCCGCGTCCTCGAGCTCGGCGAGCACCTCGTCCGGGGCGTCGAAGTTCGCGTAGACGTTCTGCACGTCGTCGCTGTCCTCGAGCACGTCGATGAGCCGCATGATCTTGCGCGCGCCCTCGACGTCGACCTCGACCTGCACCGCGGGGACGAACTGGCTCTCGGCGGAGTCGTAGTCGATGCCGGCGTCCTGGAGGGCGGTCCGCACGGGCACGAGGTCCGTCGCCTCGGAGATCACCTCGAACGCGTCCCCGAGGTCGTTGACCTCCTCGGCCCCGGCGTCGAGCACGGCGTCGAGCACCGCGTCCTCGGTGAGGTCGCCCTCCTTCGGCACGAGGACGACGCCCTTGCGCGAGAACAGGTACGCGACCGAGCCCGGGTCGGCCAGCGAGCCGCCGTTGCGCGAGAACGCGACGCGCACGTCCGAGGCCGCACGGTTCCGGTTGTCGGTCAGGCACTCGACGAGGACGGCGATGCCGCCCGGGCCGTACCCCTCGTACATGATCGACTGGTAGTCGGCGCCGCCGGCCTCCTGGCCGGACCCGCGCTTGACGGCGCGGTCGATGTTGTCGTTCGGGACCGAGGACTTCTTCGCCTTCTGGACGGCGTCGAAGAGGGTCGGGTTCCCCGCCAGGTCACCGCCACCGGTGCGCGCCGCGACCTCGACGTTCTTGATCAGCTTCGCGAAGAGCTTGCTCCGCCTGGCGTCGACGACGGCCTTCTTGTGCTTGGTGGTGGCCCACTTGGAGTGACCCGACATCGCATCGCTACCCTTCGTCTTCGCCTTGACCCGCTCCGGCACGGTGCGCCGACTCCGCGTCGGCGGTCTGGGGCACGGGTGCGCCGCGGACGATCTCCACGAACAGTCGGTGCACCCGCGTGTCGCCCGTGACCTCCGGGTGGAACGAGGTGGCCAGCAGGCGGCCCTGCCGCACCGCGACGATCCTACCGGCGGCCGGCCCGTCGGAGACCGCAGCCAGCACCTCGGCACCTGGACCGACCTCCTCGACCCACGGCGCACGGATGAACACGGCGTGCACGGGGTCGCCGGGCACGCCCTCGAACGCCAGGTCGGTCTCGAACGAGTCGACCTGCCGGCCGAACGCGTTGCGCCGCACGGTGATGTCCAGCCCGCCGAGGGTCTGCTGGCCCTCGATCCCGCCGAGCACCCGGTCCGCGAGCAGGATCATGCCCGCGCACGAGCCGAACGTCGGCAGACCGGCCCGGATGCGCCGCCGCACCGGCTCGAAGAGCTCGAACGCGCGCAGCAGCTTGTCGATCGTGGTGGACTCGCCACCGGGGATCACCAGGCCGTCGAGCCCGTCGAGCTCGCTCTCGCGTCGCACCGGGACGGCGACCGCGCCTGACGCCTCCAGCGCGAGCACGTGCTCGCGGACGTCGCCCTGCAGCGCCAGCACCCCGATCGTCGGTCTCACGAGCGAGCACTCTACGTCGCCGCCGTGCACCTCAGCCGTCGAGCCTCCGGGTCACGCCGTCCCAGCCCGCGAGGAGCCCCCGCACCAGCTCGGGCAGCCCGACGGGGAACACCTCCTCGTCGACGGCGGCCAGGTCGTCGAGATCCCACCAGCGGAGCTCGTCGATCGTCTCGTGCTCGATCTCGGTCCAGCCCGCCCGGCTGAACGCGGGCGCATCGCCCGACGGTCGGTAGCGCGCGAGGAAGAAGAGCTCGTCCTGGCGGCACGTCTCCCGGAAGAAGTCGAACAGGGCGTCGCGCCGGAAGACAGGCCCGAGCAGGGTGTCGGGCGAGATCGCGATGCCGGTCTCCTCGACGAGCTCGCGCACCGCGCCGTCGCGCGGGTCCTCGCCCGGCTCGAGCCCGCCGCCGACGGTGAACCACCAGGTCCGCTCGCGCTGGTCCACATCGCTGCCGTGCACGAGCAGCACGCGGTCGCTCTCGTCGACCAGCAGCACCCGCGCGGCCTGCCGGAAGCGGACACCGTCCGCCCCGACCTCCCACTCCGGGCCCAGGAACGCGATCGGCCCGTTGGGGCCGACGTCGTCGCCGGTGGTCACCAACCGCGCTCGGCGAGCCGGTGCGGCTCCGGGACGTCGTCGACGTTGATGCCGACCATCGCCTCGCCGAGGCCGCGCGATACCTTGGCGATGACGTCGGGGTCGTCGTAGAACGTCGTGGCCTTGACGATGGCGGCGGCGCGCTGCGCCGGGTTGCCCGACTTGAAGATGCCCGAGCCGACGAAGACGCCCTCGGCGCCGAGCTGCATCATCATCGCCGCGTCGGCCGGGGTCGCGATGCCGCCCGCGGTGAAGAGCACGACCGGCAGCCTCCCGGCGGCCGCGACCTCCTTGACCAGCTCGTACGGCGCGCCCAGCTCCTTCGCGGCGAGGTACAGCTCGTCCTCGGGCAGCGACGTCAGGCGGCGGATCTGGTCGCGCAGCGTGCGCATGTGCGTCGTCGCGTTGGAGACGTCGCCGGTGCCGGCCTCGCCCTTGGAGCGGATCATCGCCGCGCCCTCGGTGATCCGCCGGAGCGCCTCACCCAGGTTCGTCGCCCCGCACACGAACGGCACCGTGAAGGCCCACTTGTCGATGTGGTGCGCGTAGTCCGCGGGCGTCAGGACCTCGGACTCGTCCACGTAGTCGACCCCGAGCGACTGGAGCACCTGCGCCTCGACGAAGTGGCCGATGCGGGCCTTGGCCATGACCGGGATGGAGACGGTCGCGATGATGCCGTCGATGAGGTCCGGGTCGCTCATGCGCGCGACCCCGCCCTGCGCACGGATGTCCGCGGGCACCCGCTCGAGCGCCATGACCGCGACCGCGCCGGCGTCCTCCGCGATCTTCGCCTGCTCGGGCGTGACGACGTCCATGATGACGCCGCCCTTGAGCATCTCCGCCATGCCGCGCTTGACCTTCGCGGTGCCGACGACGGGCTGGCTGTTCTCGCTGGTCACTGCGTGCCTCACAGGAGTGTCGGAAGGTGGTGCGGAGGAAGGAGTGGCGGGGCGACGGGGCGCTCCACGCGTGGTCCCATCCTAGACCGCGGCCGAGGCCGTCGAGGCGCCCGGCCGGCCGAGACCCTCGGGCCACGCGTCGTCGAGCTCGACCGTCTGGGGCCGGGGCGCGCGACCAGCGAGGCGGAGCGCACGGGCGAGCGGCTTCGCGCGTACCCGCTGCGTCTGGACGACAGCCTCGTTGTGGAAGCGTCGGGCCAGCTGCACGCGGTACCAGGCGGCCGCCAGCTCGTCGAGGAGCTCGGCCGCGCTCGGTTCCTCCCGCAGGAGGGTCACCTCCGCCGCGTCGCCGAGGGCCGTGCGCAGCGTCGCCGAGAGCTCGCTCTCGACGAGCCCGCGGTCCACCGCGGGGGTCGGCGGCAGGTCGGCGAGCACGGCGGCATCAGCCGGTGCCGTGCGACCGCTGGCCTCGAGCGACGCGAACGCTGCCTCGGCCACGACCAACGAGCTCACCGGGTCCATCACGCCGGAGGCGCCGAGCTCTGCGGCGACGGTCGCGCGCCGGACCAGCTGGACGTCGAGCACCGTGCGCGACGCCGCGACCTTGCGGTGCAGCCGGTCCAGCCGCGACGCCTCGACCCAGAACGCCCAGCCGAGCAGCAGCACGACCGCGGCGACGACGAGGACCTCCTCGGCCCAGGTCACGACTCCCCGCCCCGGTCACCGCGCACGAGCCGTCCGAGGGCGCCGCGCAACGACGACGGGTCCTCGCCGACCGGCCGCGGCGCCCCGCCGTCGTCCACGTCGCCCAGGACCATCTCGTACACCGCGAGCACCTGGCTCGTCACGGCCGACCAGTCGTACCGGCGCACCGAGGCCAGGCCGTGCTTGACCGTGGACGCGCGCAGCTCGTCGTCCGCCAGGACCCGGACGAGGGTCGCGGCGAGGTCGGCGGGGTCGCCGCGACGGAACAGCGTCCCGGCGGCGCCCTCGTCGAGCACGCGACGGAAGGCTCCCAGGTCGCTCGCGACCACCGCGACGCCCGCGCTCATGGCCTCGACGAGCACGATGCCGAAGCTCTCGCCACCGGTCTGCGGCGCGCAGTAGACGTCGGTCGACCTCAGCAGGCTCGCCTTCTCGGCGTCCGTGATCGGACCGAGGAACTCGACGGCGCGCGCATCGTCCCCGAGCAGCTCGCGCGCCTCCTCGGGGCCGGTCTCACCGCGCCCGGCGATGAGGAAGCGCGCGCCCGGGACGCTGCGCAGCACGTCGGGGACGGCGGCGAGCAGGACCGGGAGCCCCTTGCGCTGCTCGTCGAGCCGGCCGAGGAACGCGATCGTCGGGGCGGTCGCCGTCCCGGTCCATCGCGCGTCGGGCTCGGCGTCGGCGAACTGGTCGACGTACACGCCGTTGGGGATGACGACGGCGTCGCCCCCCATGTGCTCGACGAGCGTCCGTCGCGCGTCCTCCGAGACCGCGATGCGCGCGCCGATCTTCTCGAGGCTCTGGCGCACCAGGGGGTACGCCATCTGGAGCGGGCGCGAGCGGATCAGCGCGGTGTGGAACGTCCCGACGATCGGTCCGTCCGCGATCCAGAGCGCGAGCATGCCGAGGCTCGGGGTGACCGGCTCGTGCAGGTGGAGGACGTCGAACTCCCCCTCCTTGAGCCACCGCCGCACCCGGGCGGCGGTCACCGGCCCGAACGTCATGCGGGCGACCGCGCCGTTGTAGTGGATCGGGACGGAGCGCCCGGCCGGCACGAGGTACGGCGGCACAGGGGTGTCGTCGTCGGCCGGGGCCAGCACCGAGACCGCGTGACCCTGCGCCATCAGCGCCTCCGCGAGGTCGCGGACGTGGAACTGCACGCCGCCCGGCACGTCGAACGAGTACGGGCAGACGATGCCGACCCGCAGCGGGCGCACACCGGTCCCGGGCATCAGGAGCCGCCGTCCTGCGCGAGGCTCCGGGCGTACCGCGCCGGGTCGAGGTCGGCGACGAAGACCTTCTGCAGCATGTGCCAGTCCTGCGGGTACCGCGCGATCGCACCGCCGACGACGGCGACCCACGCCTGGGTGAGCGCGGTGAGCTGGTCCTCGCGCGGGAGGTGGAGCGGGACCTCGATCGGGGGATGGAACTCGATCAGGATCCCCCACGGCGAGCCGGCCGCGCGGCGTCGCGGACCGCGCAGGCGTTCGTAGCGGATGCTCGCAGGGACCAGCGGCTCCCCCGTCGTGATCGCGACGGCCGCCGGCCCGGCCGCGACACGGGCCCTCTCGCCGGCGAGGTCGACCTCGACCCCGCGCGCGGTGAGGTCCCGGTCCGCCACCAGCGGCATGAGGCTGGTCCCGCCGCGCGCCACGCGCAGGAGCTTCCGGAAGACCTCCCCGCCCGACCCGTCGAGCGGGATGATCCGCATGCCCAGACCTTCGCGGAAGCGCAGGAACTCCTGGAACAGCTCCGCGGGCTCGAGCCGTTCGGCGACCGTGGTGATCGGGCCGAGGTGGACCGTCGCGTACGCCCCTGCCAGGTCCCAGTTCCCCATGTGCCCGAGCGCGACCGGGACGGTACCTCCGGCCTGGATGCGGTCACGCACGGCCTCTCCGCCGATCACCCGCACGCGGGCCGCGAGCTGCTCGGGCGAGTACCCGCTGAGCGCGAAGGCCTCGCGGTAGTACCGCAGGTAGGAGCGCATGCCCGCGCGCGAGAGCCGGCGCAGCTCGCGCGGCGAGGCGTCCGGACGGAGCCGGGCGAGGTTGCGCTCGAGCTGCCGCACGCCGCCGCCTCGACGCCACCACGCGACGTCGGCCCCGACGGTGGCGGCGAGCCGGAGCACCGGCTCGGGGATCCGGCCGCCGAGGCGCCACGCCAGCGCGAACGCGCGTCCGACGTTCATGCCACCCCCTCGGCCTGCCGGCGCACGGTCCCCATGCGCTGGACGACGGTCACGGCGCTCGCCACGGCGAGCAGGCCGAGCACGACGGTGAGGACCACGAGGGGCAGCCCGGCCCCGACGAGCGCCGTCGCGAGCAGGACCGCGAGCAGGCGGTCGGCCCGCTCCGCGATCCCCACGGCAGCCGTCATCCCCAGGCCCTCGGCGCGCGCCCGCGCGTACGGGACGATCGACCCGAGGACGAGGCACGCCAGGGCCAGGACGGCCGTCGGGCGGTCCTCACCGGCGCCGGTGAACCACAGCACGAGACCGGCGAAGATGGCGGCGTCGGCGAACCGGTCGAGCGTCGAGTCGAGGAAGGCTCCCCAGCTGCTCGACCGCCCCGACCGCCGGGCCATGGTGCCGTCGAGCGAGTCCGTGAGGGCGAACACCCCGATCACGAGGGTCCCGACCAGGAGGTTCCCGGTCGGGTACGCCCACAGGGCGGTGACGACCACGGCCAGCGTCCCGGTGATCGTCACGGCGTCGGGCGAGATGCCGCGGCGCAGGAGCAGGTCCGCGAGCGGGGTCATGACCCTCGTCATGCCCCCGCGGAGACGGTTCAGCACGGGTCGATCATCTCCTCGTCGCGGCTACGTCCGGCCACGCGGCGGCCAGCCGGCTGCGGGTGTCGTCGAGCAGCTCGGGCAGCGCCTTGGTCCGGCCGACGATCGGCAGGAAGTTGGCGTCGCCGCCCCACCGCGGGACGACGTGCTGGTGCAGGTGAGCGGCGATGCCCGCACCCGCGACCGCGCCCTGGTTCATCCCGAGGTTGAACCCGTGGGGGGCCGAGACCGCGCGCACGACGCGCATCGCGGTACGGCTCAGCTCCGCCACGTCGACCGTCTCCTCGGGCGTCAGGTCCGTGTAGTCCGCGACGTGCCGGTACGGGACGACCAGCAGGTGACCAGGGTTGTACGGGTACAGGTTGAGCACGACGTAGGCGCTCGTCCCCCGTGCGACGACCAGCCCCGTGGCGTCGTCGAGCGAGGGCGCACGGCAGAAGGGGCAGTCGTCCGAGGTGGCGATGTCGCCCGCGGGCTTGTCCTGCCCGCCGATGTACACCATGCGGTGGGGCGTCCAGAGCCGGTCGAAGCCGTCGGGCTCGCCCGGGTGGTCGGCGGCGCTCTCGTGGTTCCCGGGAGCGACGGGTCCGGTCACCACCGGCTCAGACCTGGACCCGGTCGCGTACCGCGGTGACGATCCGCTCGACCGCGTCGGCGATCGGCACGCCGTTCTCCTGGGAGCCGTCGCGGAACCGGAACGAGACCGCGCCGGCGTCGAGGTCGTCACCCCCCGCGATCAGCACGAACGGCACCTTCTGGGTGCTGGCGGTGCGGATCTTCTTGCCGAAGCGGTCCTCGCTGAGGTCGAGCTCCGCGCGGATGCCCTCGGCACGCAACCGGGCGACGACGTCGGCCAGGTAGTCGTTGAACGGCTCGGCGACCGGGACGGCGACGACCTGCACCGGTGCGAGCCACGCCGGGAAGGCGCCGGCGTAGTGCTCGGTCAGGACGCCGAAGAAGCGCTCGATCGACCCGAAGAGCGCGCGGTGGATCATGACGGGCCGCTGCCGGGTGCCGTCCGGCGCCGTGTACTCCAGGTCGAAGCGCTCGGGCAGGTTGAAGTCGAGCTGGATCGTCGACATCTGCCACGTACGGCCGATGGCGTCCTTCACCTGGACCGAGATCTTCGGCCCGTAGAACGCGGCTCCACCGGGATCGGGGACGAGCTCGAGACCGGACGCGCGACCGACCTCCTCGAGCGTGCGTGTCGCCTCCTCCCACGCCTCGTCGCTGCCGACCGACTTCTCGGGGTCGCGGGTCGAGAGCTCGAGGTAGAAGTCGTCGAGCCCGTAGTCCTTGAGCAGCGCGAGGACGAACTCGAGGGTCGAGGTGAGCTCGGCGGCCATCTGGTCGCGGGTGCAGTAGATGTGGGCGTCGTCCTGCGTCAGCCCGCGCACGCGGGTGAGCCCGTGGATCACCCCCGACTTCTCGTACCGGTACACCGTGCCGAACTCGAACAGGCGGAGGGGAAGCTCGCGGTAGGACCGGCCGCGCGCGTTGAAGATCAGGTTGTGCATCGGGCAGTTCATGGGCTTGAGGTAGTAGTCCTGGCCCGGCTTGCGCACGGTGCCGTCCTCGTTCAGCTCCGCGTCGACGTGCATGGGCGGGAACATGCCCTCGCGGTACCAGTCGAGGTGCCCGGAGACCTCGTACAGGTGGCCCTTGGTGATGTGCGGGGTGTTCACGAAGGAGTACCCGGCCTCGATGTGCCGCTGGCGCGAGTAGTTCTCCATCTCGGTGCGGATGATGCCGCCCTTGGGGTGGAAGACCGGCAGCCCCGAGCCGAGCTCGTCGGGGAACGAGAACAGGTCGAGCTCGGCGCCGAGTCGGCGGTGGTCGCGACGCTCCGCCTCGGCGAGCCGCTCGAGGTACGCGCGGAGCTCGTCCTTGGTCGGCCACGCCGTCCCGTACACGCGCTGCAGCTGCGGGTTCTTCTCCGACCCACGCCAGTAGGCAGCGGCCGACCGGGTGAGCTGGAAGCCGTTCGCGATCAGGCGCGTGCTCGGCAGGTGCGGGCCCCGGCACAGGTCCTGCCAGGCGACCGACCCGTCACGCCGCACGTTCTGGTAGATGCTCAGCCCGCCGAGCCCGACCTCGACGCTCGACGCGTCGTCCTCCGCCGGCGTCGCGGCGTGCGTGCCCTTGAGGCCGATCAGCTCGAGCTTGTACGGCTCCTTCGCGAGCTCGGCACGCGCCTCGTCCTCCGAGACGTCCCACCGGCGGAACGTCTGACCCTCCTTGACGATCCGTTGCATCGCCTTCTCGAGCGCCTTGAGGTCCTCGGGGGTGAAGGGCTGCTCGACGTCGAAGTCGTAGTAGAAGCCGTCCTTGATGGGCGGGCCGATGCCGAGGCGCGCCGACGGGTTCACCTCCTGGACCGCCTGGGCCAGGACGTGGGCCGCCGAGTGCCTCAGCACCGCGAGGCCGTCGGGCGAGCCGATCGTCACGGCCTCGACGGTGGCGTCCGCGACGAGCGGGAGGTGGAGATCGCGGAGCTCGCCGTCGACGCGGACGACGACGACGTCCCGGCGGTCCGCGTAGAGGTCGGTGCCCGTCGTGCCGGCCTCCACCGTCACCGCACTGCCGTCGACAGTGAGCGAGAGGGGCGCTGCGGACGGTTCAGACACGGGGGGCTCCTTGCGATCGTCTCGCGCCCGCGTCGGGCGCACGTCGATGCTACCGATGCCGTGCCTGCCGGATCCGACGTCCTCGCGCTGCCGCTCGACGACCCCGTCCGAACGCCGTCGCGGGCCTCTACATCGTCGGCTCGCGGCACGTCTATGTGCGGAGCCACCGGGTGATATGTGGCCCGGACACAATTCGGCCTCCGGTCGGGTGATGACCGGAGGCGGATCGGGTGGGCGATACTGGGTTCGAACCAGTGACCTCCTCGGTGTGAACGAGGCGCTCTACCACTGAGCCAATCGCCCGTCACGCCGGCGAGCTGGGGGCTCGGGGGGCACGACGACGTGACGATGCTAGCGAACCGGAGCGATATTTCCGAACTGAGGTCAGCCGCTCGCGCGAGTGGGTGAACCTCCCCCATAATCAGCCCGCCGCAGGACCAAGGTCCCGTACGCTTCGTCGAGCCGGACGATCTGCGACCACCCGGAAAGGAGGCGGCAGCATGGCTCCACGGCCATTCGACGTCCTCGAAGTCGTGACGATGCAGCTGGTGCTGTCGGACGCCACCGTTCTCGGTGTGACCGCAGAGCTGGGCTTTCGCGCGGCGGACCCGTACACCGTGCGCGCCGTCTTCACGGGTCCGCACTCGATGTCGACGTGGTTGATCGGCCGCGAGCTCCTGGCCCAGGGCCTCCTCGCCACGCAGGAGCACCCCGCCGGCACCGGCGACGTCCGCGTCTGGCGCGACGACGACCCGACGTACGTCCTCATCTCGCTCAGCGGGGTCGAGGGCGACGCCCTCCTCGCCGCTCCTGCCGAGCCCGTGGAGCGCTTCGTCGCCACCACGCAGCAGCTGGTGCCGTTCGGTACCGAGAGCACCCGGATGGACCCGGAGATCAGCCGCCTGATCGCTGCACTCCTCACGGCCTGACCCGCTCCCCCGCCTCGCTCGCCCGTCGTCGACCGCGCTCGGCACGCTGAGTCGCGCCCTCACGGGTCCAGGTCGTCGCCGATCCTCGCCTGGAACAGTCGCTGGAGCTCGAGCGAGAGCGGACCAGCCACGACGTCGACGCCGTCGATGCCCACCACCGGCACCACGTTGCGCACGCTCGAGGACAGCGCCAGGTGCGCGTCACCTGCGGGTACCTCGTCGAGCACCGTGAACGGCAGCTCGCCGCGGACCGCCTCCCGGGCCGGCAGCCCGGCCGCGCGCGCCCACTCCAGCGCCAGCTCGCGCGTGATCCCGGCGAGGCATCCGCTGGTCAGGGCCGGCGTGACGAGCTCGCCACGACGCTCGACGAACACGTTCGATCCCGTGCCCTCGCAGAGCTCACCGACCGTGTTGGCGAAGATCGCCTCGTCGCCACCCCGCTCGGCCGCATAGCCGAGCGCGACGACGTTCTCGGCGTACGACGTGGTCTTCAGCCCGGCGACGGCCGAGCGCTCGTTGCGCACCCACGGGACGCGCGCGACCCGAGCCGTCTCGGGCCGGACCGCGGGCCCCGCGAGCACGAGCACGGTCTGGCGAGCCGTGCCGGGGGCGGCACGGTTCGACCCGAGCGGCCCCGGCCCCGCCGTCACCGTGATCCGGACGCGGCCCAGGCTGTCGCCGCCCGCGGCCAGCACGGCGTCGACCCCGGCCCGCACCGCGTCCTGGTCCGGTGCGCCGAGCCCGAGACCCGTGGCCGAACGCTCGAGGCGTCTCAGGTGCCGCGTGAGCGCGAACGCCTTCCCGTCGACCACAGCGCACGTCTCGAACACCCCGTTCCCGACCGTGAGCCCGTGGTCCACAGCCGTCACGACCGGCTCTCGCTCGTCCCTCAGGTGTCCGTCCGACCAGATCATGACGCTCATGCGTTCAGTGTGGCGCAGGTTCGTGACGGGACGAGGCCAGGCCGATCAGTCGGCGCGCCTTGAGCTCCGTCTCGGCCCACTCCGCGACCGGATCGCTCCCCCAGGTGATCCCGGCCCCGGTACCGAAGCGGAGAGTTCCAGGTCCCTGCCCTCGGCCGGAGCGCTCGCCCGTCCGGGCGCCCGCGGTCCACCAGAACGTCCGGATGGCGACCGCGAGCTCGGCGCGACCGGCGTCGGCGTCGATCCATCCCACGACCCCGCAGTACGGCCCCCGACGGACCGGCTCGTGCTGCCGTATCAGTCGGAGGGCCGCCGTCTTGGGAGCTCCGGAGACGGAACCTGGCGGATAGGTCGCCGCCAGGAGGCGACGCCATCGATCCGGGGCGGCGGCCACGTCGCGCGTGAGCTGTCCCTGCACCGTGGTGACGAGGTGGACCAGGCCCGGGTGCTGCTCGATGCCGAGCAGGCGCGTGACCTCGACGGTCCCGGGTCGACACACGCGCTGGAGGTCGTTGCGGACCAGGTCCGTGATCATGACGTTCTCGGCCTGGTCCTTGCCCTGGAGACCGTCCGCGGCGGTCGCGGTGCCCTTGATCGGGGCAGACGTGAGGACGTCCCCGTCGAGTCGCAGGTAGAGCTCGGGTGACGCCGAGACGACCCAGGCCGGAGGCAGCCCGCTCGTTGCCGGTACGTGGACCCCACCGGCGTACGGGGCGGGGTTGCCTGCGGCCAGGGCGGCGGCGAGGGCGCGGGCGTCCGGCTCGCCGCCCACCGGACCGCCACCCAAGGGCGCCTCGAGAACGCGGCAGATGTTGACCTGGTAGACCTCGCCCGCCCGGATCTCGGCACGGATCGCTTCGACCGCGCGCAGGTAGGCCTCGCGGTCGAGCGACGAGCGCCACGCCGACGACGCCGGCCCTCGCCACCCCGCGGTCGTCGCCGCGTCGTCCGGCTCCGTCCCTCGGGTGACCTGGCGGAACCGCCACGCGTGCACCGGCCCGTCGAAGTCGCCGACCACGGCCCAGAAGCCGCCGGCCGCAAGCCGCTCGGGCTCGCGGTCGACGTCCACCCACTCGACGACGCCGCGTGCCTCCACCCCGGCGAACCAGGCCGCGCCGTCGAGTCCCCTGGTGTCGTCGCCGCCCAGCGGCCGTTGTGGTGGGGTGTTCGACACCGCGCCACCGTACCGACGCCGGCCCTGCGGCGGCGGCGTGCCCCGGCAGCGGTCCGGTTGGACTCACGCCGATTCGGTCGGCTAAAGTCTGGGACGCGCCCAGCGCACCGGATCGCACTGCGGATCTGAGGCTGTGGGTCGTGCGGACGTGGCTCAGTGGTAGAGCATCACCTTGCCAAGGTGAGGGTCGCGGGTTCGAATCCCGTCGTCCGCTCGGTGGCTCAACTACTGGTCGGCTTCCCGGAGCTCGCGAGAGTCGGGTCGCACGGTGGAGTGGCCGAGAGGCGAGGCAGCGGCCTGCAAAGCCGTCCACACGGGTTCGAATCCCGTCTCCACCTCGCACAGCAGGTCGTGGTTGTAGTACCGCACGGGCGATTGGCGCAGCGGTAGCGCGCTTCCCTGACACGGAAGAGGTCACTGGTTCGATCCCAGTATCGCCCACCAGCATCACCGCAGGTCAGAGGCCGTCTCGGAGGAATTCGAGGCGGCCCTTCTGCTGTTCTGAGCGGCCCATACCCCCACGCATACCCCAACGCCCTTGTGAGCAACGCGAAACTGACCGTTCGCCGAAAGAACGGCTTTCAGTTGGCGACCGGTCGCCGCGGTTCATTCAGCGTTTCGCTGGAGATGCCATTCAGCGTTTCGATGAAGATGCAGCGAGGCGCCTGCCACGCCCAGCGCACGTTGACGGACGGTGGCGATGCTGGCCGGGCCCTCGTGCCGCTTGACACACTCTGTTGGACGGGCCGCGGTGGTGGGACGCGTCACCAGCCGCGCGGGCGGACAGGGCGTCCGCGCGGCCGGCTGCGCTCAGCGCGGCGTCGCGGTGAAAGGCGCGAGTCGTGGGTACAGCCCCTGCTCGACGGTGTCGATGAGGAATGCCCCGAGGTCGGAGCGCGTGATGCGGGTGCTGCGGGTGGAGCGGTGGGCGTGGTGCTCGAGCGGGCGGTCGGACGCCGGGCCGTCGACGAGACGGGGCGGGCGCACCAGGCTCCAGTCCAGGTCGCTGGCTGCCCACACCTGGTACTCGGCGGGCTTGTCCTTGACGACCTCACCGCCGAGGGTCTGGATGAGTCGGCTGATGAGCTTGTCCTTCGTCGTCTTCTGGTCGCCCGGGACGTCGATCCCCGCTCCGCTGATGCCGACGAAGCGGCGTGGCCCAGTGGTGGACATGAGCTCGACCAGGGCGCGAGCGGTGCGGGTGTGCAGGTGTGGTTGTCTGCCCGCGGGGCCGAGTGCCGAGACGACGGCGTCCGCGCCGGTGAGCAGGTCGGCCAGGGCGGCGGGGTCGGTCGCGTCTCCCACGACGACCCGCACGCGTTCGCGCGTGTCGGCGGGCAGCCTGCCCGGGTCTCGCACCAGGACGGTGACGGAGTGGCCACGGTCGAGCGCGGTGTGCAGGGCGTAGGTGCCGGTGCGACCGGTGGCTCCGATCAGAGCGATCCTCATGCTGACCTCCCCTGGGCCGAGGTGCGGGGTGTGAGCGAGTCGGTGGACGGTGCAACGGCGCGTTCCCACGCGCCGCGCTCACGGTGCGCGAAGTCGGCGAAGTCGACGGGGGCGCGCCCCAGGACCGTCCGTACGTCGTCGCTCAGCCCGGCAGCCAGGCCGAGCCGGGCGGCGGTGTAGATCGCCGAGGTGACGGCGACCATGCCGACCGGCAGGTCCAGCTCACGGCGGGCGTGCCGGGCGTACCGCAGGATCCCGGGCCGCGTGTAGCGGATCGGGCGGCCGAGCTCGACCGTCAGGATGTCCGCGATCTCGGCGTAGGTGAGGGCTCGCGGGCCGGTCACGGTCCAGGCCCGGCCGGTGTGTGCCGGCGCGTCGAGCAGAGCCGCGGCGGCGACGGCGCCGACGTCCTCGGCGTCGACGAACGCCGTGGCCCCGCGTCCCGCGGGAACGACGACCTGGTCCCGGTCCCGGATGTCGGCGACGTGGGTGGTGGTCAGGTTCTGGTGGAAGAAGGACGCCCGGACAAAGGTCCAGTCGAGGCCCGAGTGGCGCAGCCAGGACTCGACGGTGGCGTGCGGGACGATCTTGTTCCTCTGCGCACCCTGCAGGGACAGGAGCACCACGTGCCGCACGCCCGCCTCGCGTGCCGCTGCGACCGCCGGCAGGAGGTCGCGCTTGACGTTGCCCAGGGCGGGCGGGCGGACCAGGAACATCGACCGGACGCCGTCGAAGGCAGGCGCCCAGGTGACCGGCTCCTGGAAGTCGAAGGGCACCGTCGACCCGGAGGCGGGCCGCTGCCCGGGCCGAACCGCCGAGCGGACCTCCGTCTCGCTCGCGCTGAGCGCGCGGACGACCGCAGCACCGACATTGCCCGTGGAGCCGGTCACCAGGATGGGTGGCACGGACGATCTCCCTTCCGTGGACGTTGCATGTACCGTGGACGTTGCATGTATCGTACATACATGGCGTCGGGAAGCAAGAAGGACCTCGAGCGGATCGATCGTGCCCTCATGCAGCTGCGCCGCTTCGTCGAGGCGCCGGCCATGGTCGACGATCGCGGACGGCACGTGGAGACCTCCACCCTGCTGGTGCTGGAGGCGCTCGGGCCTGAGTCAGAACCCACCGTGCGCGACGTCGCCCGGCGGTTGGACGTCACCCACTCGACGGCCAGCCGGCTGGTCACCCGCGCCGAACAGGCGGGGATGGTGCGGCGTCGCCGGTCGCCGACGAACCGGCGCGAGACGCTCGTCGAGGCGACCGACGACGGTCACGCTCTTCGCGACCGGGCACGGACCTTTCGACTCCATCGCCTCTGCGACATCGTGGCGGACTGGCGATCCGACGACGTGGCCGCGTTCGCGCACTCCCTCGCGTCCTTCGCTGAACGGGCAGCGCAGGAGAGCCGCGTCCCGGACCACCACGGGCAGCCCGAAGTGGACTCTCCGTTCACCTGAGCCGGTGCTCAGTGCACTTCCCCCTGCTGGCTCCTGGAGGGTTCGAAGCGGGCTCAGAGCGCCGACGTCGGCGAGATGTCGCCCAGCGCCACGGCGAACCAGACCGTCTTGCCTCCTACATCGTGCGGCTGGACTCCCCACCTGGTGGCCAGACGCTCGACTATGCGGACGCCGTGCCCGCCAGGGACCTCCGGTCCGGTCGTACGCATGATGGGCAGACCATCACCGTCGTCGGTCACGGCGACGGTCAGCTCCACGTCGTCGATGTGCAGGGCGATGCAGATCTCACCTTCACCGTGCAGGACGGCGTTGGCAACCAGCTCGCTGGTGAGGAGCTCGGCGACCTCGACGATCTCGCGGGAGAGCCCCCGTTCGTGGGCGTGATCCTTGACCCAGTGCCGGGCGATGTGGACCGAGGCCCGACGGGTGTCGATCCGCAGGCGCATGCTCACCATCCCAGCACCGTAGGGTCGTTCCCGCGTCGAGGCCGAGGACTTCGCCCCGTCAGGCGGGCGGTCACAGGCGGGTGCGGACCGCTTCTGCGATCTCGTGGACGTAGCGGTCCATGCCGATCAGCGAGTCCCGATCCCACGGGTCCAGCAGGTCGGAGTACATGTTCAAGGCGACGGTGGTGTCCTCGTCGACGTACGCCGGCAGGGCCGCCGCGGAAAGGAATCCGGCGCCCAGGGCCGCGTCGCGCCACTCGGGCCACCGCTCTTCGGACTGGACATCCGGGACCAGGACGCTGCTGAGCTGGTTCATGGCCGTCACGCACGGACCGGCACCCACACGCACTTCGACCGCGTCGCACCGCTCAGCGCGCTCGTCGCTGCTGCCGACGTACGTCAGGTGGCTGCGGTGCCGCAGGATGATGCTGCAGTGGCTGTCCGGACCCAGGCGTCCGGCGGCTCCCTTGGCGAAGCCGTCCAGGGCGTGGTGCGTCATGTCGGACATGGGCTCCTCTTCCTTTCGCGCCGGCACCCACGCCGGCGCGCGAGAACACCCACGATCTCACCATGCCGGCGCTGGTTGCGGAGCCACACCCGCGCGCCCTGGGCTCGACGTGCTTCAGCCTTCGGCTCACAGCCGCAGACGCCTCATCGCTGAACGCGGCGGCGGGAGCGCCAGCGGTCTGGCGTGCGGTGGGGGGTTCGACGCGCGCTCGCTCACACCAGCTTTCCGAGGTGCGGGTCCCAGGTGGCGAGCATGAGAGTGGCGTCGTCCTGGAGGATGCCGTGCTGGTGGTCCATCACGGCGACGATCAGGCGACGAACGGTTTCCGGTGGTGGGAAGCCGGCGGCCACGGCGCGCCGGAGAAGGTCGGACAGGCGGTCGACCCCGAAGAAGTCTCCGTGCTCGTCGCGGGCCTCGGGGACGCCGTCCGTGTACAGCAGCAGGCAGTCTCCGGGCTCGAGCATCTCCTCGCCGACGGTGACCGGCTGGTGCCCTGTCCCGAACAGGGCTCGCCTGCCTGCCGTCAGCGACTTGACGATCTTGCCGCGGCGGATCAGCAGCGGGGCGGGGTGTCCGGCGTTGAGATAGCGCAGTCGCCCGGTGCTCAGGTCGAGGTCGGCGAGCACGGCGGTGAGGAACAGGGGCCGGTCGGTGAAGTGGGTGCTGACCACGTCGTCGATCGCCGTCCCCTGGTCGAGCAGGCCGCCACCGGTGCGGCGCACGCTGCGGTAGGCGGCGATCGCCGCGGCGGTGACCAGCCCGGAGGTCATCGAGTGTCCGGTGGCGTCGAAGATCGCCAGCTGCGCGTAGTCGTGGGACAGCGCGTAGTCGAACGCGTCGCCGCCGACGCTCGCGCTCGGCTCGAGCTGGCCAGCGATCATGAACCGGTCGGTCCCGGCAGTCAGGGGCGGCAACAGGTCCCAGATGAGCTCCGCCGAGGGCGTGCGAGGGGTCAGGCGACGAGCCGTGTCGAGCGCGTCGCCATACCCGGTGCTCAGGGTGATCAGGTGACCCAGCAGGTCGGCCAGCCACCGGCACTCCCGCCGGATCTGCGGGTCGCCGGGGTCGTCGGTGTCAGAGAGACGGACCTCGAGGGCACCGAGGCGTTCGGTGCCGTCGAGCAGGGGAACCCACAACCGCGCCGGGCCGTCGCCTTCGCCTTCGTCCGGGACGATCTGCAGCCACTGGTAGGCCCGCCCCGCCAGGGTCGACTCCACCGGCACCGGCGAACCCGCGATGACCGCGCCGCCGGCGGCGCGAGGGTGGGCGCGCAACGGGATCAGGGCGCGCTGCCCATAGTCCACCAGATGGACCGTCGCCTCGACGCCCAACGCCGCGGCGGCCGCATCGAGCGCCCCGATCAGCTGCTCGGGTGGCTCCTGCTCCATGCCCTCGAGCAGCTTCACCAGCGCGGCCAGGGCGCCAGTTGGGGGTGTCGCGGGCCGCACGACGCGCGCGTAAGGGATCCGCAGGCGGGTGGTGAGGTCGTCCAGGTGTTCGTTGGCGGCGTGCGCCAGGATGTCGCGCTGGCCGGCCGGCAGCGGCATCAACCCGTGCAGGTAGGCCTCCACCTCCACCGCACCCGCGTCACCGCCCAGGCTGAAGTACCCCAACCAGAGGTCATCGACGCTCACGTTCGCGCGCCGGCACGCGATCTCCAGTGCTCGCCGTTGGTCGTCCGCCGTCGCCGCGCGAGGCATGACGACCCTCAGCGCCGGCGGCGGACGGCTGAGCGGACGACGAGCTCCGCGACGTCACGCAGCTTCTTGCCGTCCCGCTGGGACATGCTCACCAGCCGGGCGAACGCCGTCTCCTGGTCCACGCCCTCGCGGCCGACCAAGACACCCTTGGCGGTGGCGATGACGTCGCGGGTGCGCAAGGCGTCCTTCAGCTGGTCGCTGAGCCGGCGGGCGGCCTCCAGGGACTGCACGTTCGCGACCATGATCGCCGCCTGGGCGGCGAACAGCGTCAGGGTGCGCTCGGAGTCCGCGTCGTACACCCCGGGACGGCGCCCGTAGACCTTGATCGCCCCCAGGGTGACGTCGCCGGCGATCATCGGAGAGCTCAACGTCGCGTGCACGCCCAGCGGCTGCACGGCCCGCGCCCACCGCGGCCACCGGGAGTCATGCTCGATGTCGTCGACCCGCACCACCACCCGGTGCGCCGCCGCCGTCAGGCAGGGGCCCTCGTGCAGCTCGTACTGCAACGCGTCTGCTCGCTCGGCGACCTGGTCCGACGCCGCTGTGGTCCGACTACCTTGGGCGTCGACCAGCGTCACGCCCGCACCGGAGGAGTCCGGCAACGTCAACTGCGCCAGCTCGCAGATCAGCCGCAGCGACGTGTCCACCGTCTCCTGGGACAGCAGCACACCAGACAAACGGGCGAACACCAGAGCCAGCTCATCGGCCAGCGGCAGGTTGACAGGCACATCCGCGGTCACCTGGGACCCCCGTTCGCGGAGGCACGACACCGAGGAGAGCTCCCGCTGCCGCCGCCTCGAGATCAGGGCCGGGAGCCCTGCCTCACAGCGTCACCGATCCGATGGACCGGGCGGCACACAGTGTCTGCTCACTCCGTACCCCCACACCGTACGCCACATGTGCGGTACCGCACACAGGCCCCGACGCCTGGATCGGACGGCGCGCCGCACGCACCGCGTGGTTCAGGCGTAGGGTCGCGACGACGTACCGACGTCATCGGACAGGCCGACATCCACCACGAGCGAAGGTGGCCGCCTTCCTCGTGCGATCCTCCGCATCGAAGGCAGCGACCGTGTCTCCAGGCCTCGACCAGACGCAGCGCAACGCGATCCTCGCCAGCCTCCCCGCGAACGATGCCACCACCCTGGCCACCCATCTGCGCGAGGAGCCGTTGACGCTCGGCACGGTGCTCCACGAGCCGAACACCCCTGTCCACACCGTGTACTTCCCACTCACCGGTGTGGTGTCCATCGTGACCGACGTCGAGGACGACGACGTCGTGGAGGTCGCCACCGTCGGGCACGAAGGGATGGTCGGCCTGTCCCTCTTCCTCGGCGCCGACGCACCCACCGAACGCGCTCTGGTCCAGGTCAGCGGCCACGCCCTGGCGATGAGCACCGAGGACTTCCTGCGCTGCTCGGAGACGATCGACGGCCCGCTCAACGAAGCGCTGCGCCGCTTCAGCCAGACCATGTTCACCCAGCTCGCCCGCAACAGCGCCTGCAACCGCATCCACCCAGCCCTGCAACGCGCGGCCCGGTGGCTGCTCATGACCAGCGACCGGATGCACAGCCCGACGTTCGACCTCACCCAGGAGTTCCTCGCCCAGATGCTCGCCGTCCGACGCGCCTCGGTCAGCCAGATCGCCCAGACCCTCGCCAAGGACGCCTGCATCACCTACACCCGCGGCACCATCACCATCACCGACCGCGACCGCCTCCACGGCCACGCCTGCAACTGCTACGACGTCATCCGCGCCGGCTCGCCCACAGCCGTGCAGGGGACCTAGCGGACCGTCACCGCGACACCGCCCCGGGCTCAGAGGCCCTCCCTCTGGCTGGAGGCCGATCCTGGGGGGTGCGTCGCTGGGGATTCTGGCGTACAACGGGGGCATGTTCGAAGAGGGACAGCTCTACGCCCCCGTCACGGCAGACGAGAACGGCGACGTCACGGTCCATCTCGCGGACGACCATCCTGGCGCGAACGACCAGGGGTACCGCCGCCGCCGCGAAGAGATCGCCGCCCCGGCGCTCGCGTGGCTGCCTGGCGACCCGGTGCCGCGCGTGGAGTACACAGGCTCGGAGAACGAGATCTGGCGGACAGTGTGCCGCGAGCTTGCCCCGAAGCACGAGCGGCTCGCGATCTGCGGCTACCTGGAGGGCAAGGAAGCCCTCGCCCTCCCCACCGACCACGTGCCCCAGCTCGACGAGGTCAGCGCCGCTCTCGAACCTCTCAGCGGCTTCCGGCTCCATCCGGCCGCCGGGCTGGTACCCCTCGACGTCTTCTACGGGTCGCTCGCAGACGGGGTGTTCCACTCCACCCAGTACCTGCGCCACCCGTCGCAACCGCTCTACACGCCGGAGCCGGACATCCTCCACGAGGTCGTCGGGCACTGCAATCTGCTCGCCAACCCGGCGATCGCGGAGGTCAAGCGCCGCGCCGGGGAGGCCGCGCGACGTTGCGAGACGCCCGAGGGCCTGCAGTACGTCGCCGACGTCTTCTGGTTCACCGTCGAGTTCGGCGTCATGTACGAGGACGGCGAGCTGCGCGCCTATGGTGCCGGCCTGCTCTCCTCCTACGGGGAGATCGAGGAGTTCCGTGGCGCGGACGTCCGTCCCGTGAGCTTCCACGAGATGGCCACGCTGGCCTACGACATCAGCCACTACCAGCCGATCCTGTTCGCCTGCGACGGCATGGGCGAGCTCACCGACCGGGTGGCCGGGTTCTTCGCCGAGTTCGACGACGAGACACCGGCCCGGCTCGCCCGCGACGCCGCGTAGGGCCGCCGCTGGGCCGCCTACCTCGCTGCCCCCGAGCGGGCCGTCACCCGACCGGCTGCCGGGTGCGGATGAGCAGGTGCTGACGGAAGAACGCCGCGAGGTCGTCCGTGGCGTCCAGCGGCAGGACCGCCGCGACGTACTGGTCGGGCCGGACGACGACGACGCACCCCCCACGGTCCACGCCGCGCAGCTCGAAGATGTCGTCCTCAGGGTGCGTGGCGAAGACCTTCTCGTAGTTGACGAGCCCGAACGGCCCGGTGCGCGGCAGGAAGAGCCCTGGCACCGCCCGGATGTCCACGTCGACGTGCCGCTGCTGGTAGACGACCTTGACGTCGAGGACGCCGTCGAGGTCCTCCTCCTCGGGCGTGTGCGAGAGCACCGGGGAGTCCGGTGAGCCTGTCATCCACTCGGCCCAGCGCTCGACCGCGGACCCGCGCCCGGGGGCGTCGTGGTCGGCGAACGCGTAGACCCGCCACCGACCGTCGGACCGGTGCTGGTGCCCGAGCTGCAGCGGGTTCGCGTCGGCGACGCGGACGACGGGGGCGGACTTGAACCGCTTCCCGATCGGGAAGCCCGTGGCGAGCCGCTGGTGGGTCGGCTCGCCGACGACCATCGACGGCGGGTACTGCGTCATGAAGCCGAAGAGGAACTCGGTGGTGCGGACGTAGAAGTCGGCGAGCAGGCCCGGCTCCCCCAGCTCCTCGGGCTTCTTCGCCATGAGGGTGGACCACTCGCGGTCGAAGTCGATGAGGTTCTGCGCGACGACGTGACGCTCGGCGGCGTAGGTCGCCAGCAGGCTCTCGGGGCTGCGGCCGGACAGCACGTAGCCGAGCTTCCAGGCCAGGTTGAAGCCGTCCTGCATGGAGACGTTCATGCCCTGGCCGGCCTTGGCGCTGTGAGTGTGGCAGGCGTCTCCGGCGATGAAGACCCGCGGCGTGCGCGTGCCGACCTCCTCGACGGGCACGTCGTCGAACCGGTCGCTGATCCGGTGCCCGACCTCGTACACGCTGTGCCAGGCGACGTCGCGCACGTCGAGCGAGTACGGGTGCAGGATCTGGTTCGCCCGCGCGATGATCTGCTCGATCGTGGTGCTGCGCACGGCCCCGTGGTCCTCCGGACGGACCTCCCCCAGGTCGACGTACATGCGGAACAGGTAGCCGCCCTCACGCGGGATCAGCAGGATGCTGCCGCCCGCACCCGACTGGATCGCGCACTTGGTGCGGATGTCGGGGAAGTCGGTCACGGCCAGGACGTCCATGACGCCCCACGCGTGGAACGCCTGGTTGCCCTGCATGGTGCAGCCGATCGCCTCGCGGACGTGGCTCCGGGCGCCGTCGGCGCCCAGCACGTACCTGGCGCGCACCACCTTCTCCTGACCGGCCTGCTCCCCCGCGGTGCGGACGAGCCTGACGGAGACGTGGTCGGTGTCCTCGGAGCGCTCGAGACCGCGGAACTCGTAGCCGTAGTCCGGCCTCATCCGGCTGGGCGAGTGGGCCATGTACTCCGCGAAGTAGTCGAGCACCCGCGCCTGGTTGACGATGAGGTGCGGGAACTCGCTGATCCCGCTCGGGTCGTCTGGCGGCCGCTCACCCCGGACGATTCGCGACGGGTCGTCCGGGTCCGGGTGCCAGAAGCACATCTCGGTGATGCGGTATGCCTCCTCGGCGATCCGCCCCGCGAACCCGAACGCCTGGAACGTCTCGACGCTGCGCGCCTGGATCCCGTCCGCCTGCCCGATCGGGAGCCGTCCCGCGCGGCGTTCGACGATCCGGGTGCTGATGCCGGGGAACTGGGAGAGCTGCGCCGCCGCGATCATGCCGGCCGGCCCGGTGCCGACGATGAGGACGTCGACGTCGTCGGGGAGTTCCTCGGGTCGGTCGAGACCGATGCCGGCCGCGGGCTGGACGCGCGGGTCGCCGGAGACGTATCCGTGGTGGTGGAACTGCATGGGACCGACTCCCCTGACGCCGCTGTCGAGGTCGACGGATCGTATATGATGAGCCGCCGCAGACGCAACGACGCCTCTGCGGTCCACCCTGGTCGGGAGGTCCGTTCCATGCCGACAGTTTCCGCGCACGTCGCCGTCACCCTCGCCGCCCACGTCGACCACGTCTTCGGTGTCATGGGCAACGGCAACGCCTACTTCCTCGACGCCCTGTGCGGGACCGACGCCCTGTTCACCGCCGTCCGGCACGAAGCGGGCGCGGTCGTCGCCGCGGACTCCCTCCACCGGGCCTCCGGGAGGCTCGCCGCGGCGACGACCACCTACGGCGCCGGGTTCACCAACACCCTCACTGCCCTCGCCGAGGCCGTGCAGGCCCACGTGCCGCTCGTCCTCGTCGTCGGCGACGAGCCGACCTCGGGGCCACGCCCGTGGGACGTCGACCAGATCGCGATGGCCTCCGCCGTCGGCGCCCGGACCTACACCGTGGGGCGCGCGGATGCGGCCGCCACGACCGTGATCGCCGTCGAGCACGCGCTGACCTACCGGGTGCCTACCGTGCTCGCCCTCCCCTACGACGTCGCGGCCCTGGACGCAGGCCCGGTGCCCGAGACCCTTCCGCCGTACCTGCCGCAGCCGCTCGCCCCTCGCGGGGCGTTCGCCGACGGGGTCGTGCAGGAGATCGCGACGGCGCTCGCCTCCGCGCGCCGGCCGCTGCTCCTCGCCGGCCGCGGCGCCTGGGCGGCGGGGGCGGGCGCTGCGCTCGGCGCGCTCGCAGACGCCACGGGTGCGCTCACCGTGACGACGGCGCTCGGGCGCGGGATCTTCCCCCGCAGCGAGTTCGACCTCGGCGTGGCCGGCGGGTTCGGCGGGGAGAAGGCGATGGCGCTCGTCCGCGAGGCCGACGTCGCGGTCGTCGTCGGTGCGTCCCTCAACCAGTTCACCATGCGTTTCGGCGACCTCTTCGCGCCCGGGACCCGGGTCTTCCAGATCGACGTCGCGCCGGCGGCGACGCACCCGCACGTGGGCGGCTACGTCCGCGGCGACGCCGCGACCGTCGCGGCGGCGATCGTCGCCGAGCACGCCACCCTCGAGGGCGCGTCGCCGAGCGGGTGGCGGGAGTCCGTCGACGTCGCGTCCGCGCGGCGGCACGAGCCCGGGGACGGGACCGCGGCGGACGGCCGGCTGGACCCGCGCTCCGCGGCGGCCCGCCTCGGTGAGCTCCTGCCCGAGGACCGCGTCGTGGTGTCGGACGGCGGGCACTTCCTCGGGTGGGCCAACATGTACTGGCCGGTGTCCTCGCCCGACCGGATGATCATGGTGGGCAGCGCCTTCCAGGCGATCGGCCTGGGCTTCCCCAGCGTCGTGGGTGCGGCGCTCGCCCGACCCGAGGCCACGGTGGTCCTCACGACGGGGGACGGCGGGGGGCTCATGGCCCTGTCGGACCTCGAGTCGGCCGTGCGGGTCGCCGGCGGCCGCGGGATCACCGTGGTGTGGAACGACGGCGCGTACAGCGCCGAGATGCACCTGTACGGCCGCAAGGGCCTGGCCCGGGAGCCGATGCTCATCCCCGACGTCGACTTCGCCGGCGTGGCCACCGCCCTCGGCGCGCACGGCGTCGTCGTCCGTGCCGTCCGGGACCTCGACGCGCTGACCGCGTGGCGAGCCCGGCCGGTGAGGGACCGGCGGTTCCTCCTGCTCGACCTGCGGATCTCGGGCGCCGTGGTCGCACCGTTCTGGGAGGAGATCGTCCGGGCGAGCAGCTGACCGCTCGGGAGGCGCGTGCGGCACACACCCGTTGCCAGGCGCGGCGGCGATCATATACGATCCCCGGACGCGCGGGGCGAGGGAGCTCATGACTCACGACACCACCAGCAAGGACGCCGATGGCAGGGACGGCCGGTTCTCGGCACTGCCCGCGCGCCCCGGCAAGGTCGTCGCGGTCCACCTCAGCTACGCCTCGCGGGCCGACCAGCGCGGCCGTCGCCCGGCCCACCCCTCCTACTTCCTGAAGCCCTCCAGCTCGGTCGCCGCGACCGGCGGGACGATCGAGCGGCCGCAGGGCACGGAGCTGCTGGCCTTCGAGGGGGAGATCGCGCTCGTCGTCGGGACCCCGGCCCGCCGGGTGACGCTCCCCGACGCCTGGGACCACGTCGCCTGGGTGACCGCCGGGAACGACTTCGGCCTCTACGACCTGCGGGCGAACGACAAGGGCTCCAACGTCCGCTCCAAGGGCGGCGACGGGTTCACCCCGCTCGGTCCCGACCTCCTCGACGCCCGCGCACTGGACCCGGCGGCGCTCCGGCTGCGGACGTGGGTCAACGGCGTGCTCCGCCAGGACGACACGACCGCCGGGCTCCTCTTCCCGCTCGCCCAGCTCGTGGCCGACCTCTCCCAGCACCTCACGCTCGAGCCGGGCGACGTCATCCTCACCGGCACCCCGGCCGGCTCGTCGGTCGTCGTCCCGGGCGACGTCGTCGAGGTCGAGGTCGACGCGCCCACCGCAGCCGGCGCACCGACCTCGGGCCGGCTCGTCACGACCGTCACCCAGGGCGAGCACGGGTTCGACGCCGAGCTCGGCTCGCTGCCGGCGGTCGACGACGTCCAGCGCACCGAGGCCTGGGGGTCACGCTCCGAGGCCGGGCTCGAGCCGGAGCCGTTGCCGGAGCCGTTGCTGTTGCCGTTGCCGTTGCCGTTGCCGGAACAGTTCCGCCTCACGCCCGAGCTGCGCGAGAAGCTGCTGCGCGCCCCGGTGGCCGGGCTCAGCGCGCAGCTGCGCAAGCGGGGCCTGGACAACGTCACCGTCGACGGCGTGCGACCCATGCATCCGGGCACCAAGCTCGTCGGCACCGCCCGCACCCTGCGGTTCGTGCCGAACCGCGAGGACCTGTTCGCGAGCCACGGCGGCGGCTACAACGCCCAGAAGCGCGCGTTCGACACGGTCGGCGAGGGCGAGGTCCTCGTCATCGAGGCGCGTGGCGAGGAGGGGGCGGGAACGCTCGGCGACATCCTCACCCTGCGCGCCCACGCCCGCGGGGCGGCCGGGATCGTCACCGACGGCGGTGTGCGCGACCACGACGCCGTCGCCGCCGTCGGGCTCCCGGTGTACTACCGCGCCGCCCACCCCGCCGTTCTCGGCCGCCGCCACGTCCCGTGGGACGCGGACCTGACGGTCGCGTGCGGGGGGACGACCGTCCAGCCCGGCGACGTCGTCGTCGGCGACCGGGACGGCGTCGTCGTGATCCCGCCCGCGCTGGTGGCGCAGGTCGTCGACGCCACCCTGCGGCAGGAGGACGAGGACGCGTGGATCGCCGAGCAGGTCGCCGCGGGACACCCCGTCGAGGGCCTGTTCCCGATGGACGCCGCGTGGCGAGCCCGATACGACGCGTGGCGCGCGAGCCGATGACGCAGCCGCCGACACGGCCCCTGGCGAGCAAGTCGCAGCAGGCCTACGACTGGCTCAAGGAGCGGATCACCAGCCGTCAGTACGCGCCGGGCTTTCGCCTCGTGCTCGCCACCATCGCGGCGGAGCTCGACATGAGCGTGGTACCCGTGCGCGAGGCGGTCCGCCGGCTCGAGGCCCAGGGCCTGGTGACGTTCGAGCGCAACGTCGGCGCGCACGTGGCGATGATCGACGACTCGCAGTACCGGCACAGCATGGACACCCTCGGGGTCCTCGAGGGCGCGGCGACCGCACTGGCGGCGCGGCACCTGACGACCGCGGACCTGCGTCGCGCACGCGAGGTCAACGCCCGCCTCGTCGACACGCTCGACGACTTCGACCCGCACGACTTCACGGCACTCAATCAGGAGTTCCACGCGATCCTCTTCGCGCGGTGCCCGAACCCCCGCCTGCTCGACCTGGTCACCGCCGAGTGGGCAAGGCTGGGCCAGCTCCGGGACTCGACCTTTGCCTTCGTCCCCGGCCGCGCGCGGGAGTCCGTGCGCGAGCACGAGGACCTCGTCGGCCTCATCGAGGCCGGCGCCCCGCTGGCGGACGTCGAGGGCGCCGCCCGCCGGCACCGCTCGGCCACCCTGACCGCGTACCTGAGGCACGAGCACCGCGAAGACGCCGACGGCACCGACCACGTCCTCACCGCACCCTTGACCGGAGACAGCACATGAGCGACACGCGCACCGAGCGGTCGACCGTGCCGTCGACCGAGCCGCCCGCTGCGCCGCCGACCGAGCCGGCGCGGCACCGCCGACCCGCCGACCTGCCCGACCGCATCCGGCACTACATCGACGGCTCGCACGTCGAGTCGATCGACGGCGACACGTTCGACGTCCTCGACCCGGTGACGAACCAGACGTACGTGCGCGCGGCCGCCGGGAAGAAGGCCGACGTCGACGCCGCGGTCGCCGCGGCCCGGCGGGCGTTCGACGAGGGTCCCTGGCCGCGGATGCTCCCGCGCGCGCGCTCGCGCATCCTGCACCGCGTCGCGGACATCGTCGAGTCGCGCGACGCCCGGCTCGCCGAGCTCGAGAGCTTCGACTCCGGCCTGCCGATCACCCAGGCGCTCGGCCAGGCCCGCCGGGCCGCCGAGAACTTCCGGTTCTTCGCCGACCTGGTCGTCGCCCAGGCCGACGACGCCTACAAGGTGCCCGGCCGCCAGATCAACTACGTCAACCGCAAGCCGATCGGTGTCGCAGGACTCATCACCCCGTGGAACACACCGTTCATGCTCGAGTCGTGGAAGCTCGGACCCGCGCTGGCGACCGGCAACACGGTGGTCCTCAAGCCGGCGGAGTTCACGCCGCTCTCGGCGTCCCTGTGGGCCGGGATCTTCGAGGAGGCCGGCCTGCCGACGGGCGTGTTCAACCTCGTCCACGGTTTCGGCGAGGCGGCCGGCGACGCGCTGGTCACGCACCCCCGCGTCCCGCTCATCTCCTTCACGGGCGAGAGCAGCACCGGGCAGATGATCTTCGCCAACGCCGCTCCGCACCTCAAGGGGCTCTCCATGGAGCTCGGCGGCAAGTCGCCCGCCGTCGTCTTCGCCGACGCCGACCTGGATGCGGCGATCGACGCGACGATCTTCGGGGTGTTCTCGCTCAACGGCGAGCGGTGCACGGCCGGCAGCCGGATCCTCGTCCAGCGCCAGGTCTACGACGAGTTCGTCGAGCGGTACGCCGCCCAGGCGAGGCGCGTCGTCGTCGGCCCCCCGCACGAGGCGAGCACCGAGGTGGGCGCGCTGGTGCACCCCGAGCACTACGACAAGGTCATGGGCTACATCGAGATCGGGAAGACCGAGGGACGCCTCGTCGCCGGCGGCGGGCGGCCCGAGGGCTTCGGGACGGGCAACTACGTCGCCCCGACCGTCTTCGCCGACGTCGCCCCCGACGCCCGCATCTTCCAGGAGGAGATCTTCGGCCCCGTCGTCGCGATCACCCCGTTCGACACCGACGACGAGGCGCTGGCCCTCGCCAACGGTGTGCGGTACGGCCTCGCGGCCTACGTGTGGACGAACGACCTCCGGCGGGCGCACAGCTTCTCGCAGGCGGTCGAGGCGGGGATGGTGTGGCTGAACAGCAACAACGTCCGGGACCTGCGCACCCCGTTCGGCGGCGTGAAGGCGTCCGGCCTCGGGCACGAGGGCGGTTACCGCTCGATCGACTTCTACACCCACCAGCAGGCGGTCCACGTGACGCTCGGCGAGGGGCACAACCCGACGTTCGGCAAGGCGCGCACGCCCACCGTGACGGACGTCGCCGCGGTGGCCGACGAGTGAGAGGCAGGGACCTGGACGTGAGGACCGCCGAGACCCCGGGCGCGACCGGCCGCATCCCGACGCCGACGTCGCCGCCGCCGGACATCCTGCGCTGCGCGTCCATGGAGCTGGTCGTCACCGACCTGGCGGCCTCGCGTCACTTCTACGTCGACGTCCTCGGTCTCGTCGTGACCGAGGAGGACACGGACACCGTCCACCTGCGCACGTTCGAGGAGTTCATCCACCACAACCTCGTGCTGCGCCAGGGACCGGTCGCCGCCGCGGCGGCCCTGTCCTACCGCGTGCGCTCCCCCGCGGACCTGGACCGGGCGGTCGCGTTCTACGCCGAGCTCGGATGCCGGGTCGAGCGGCGCGCCGAGGGCTTCACCAGCGGCGTCGGCGACTCGGTACGGGTGGTCGACCCGCTCGGCTTCCCGCAGGAGTTCTTCCACGACGTGCAGCACGTCGAGCGTCTCGCGTGGCGGTACGACCTGCAGCCGCCGGGTGCGCTCGTCCGGCTGGACCACTTCAACCAGATGACGCCGGACGTCCCCCGGGCGGTCGCGTTCATGGAAGGCCTCGGGTTCCGCGTGACGGAGGACATCCGGGACGCCGAGGGCACCACGTACGCCGCGTGGATGCGCCGCAAGCCCACCGTGCACGACACCGCGATGACGGGCGGCGACGGCCCCCGCATGCACCACGTCGCGTTCGCCACCCACGAGAAGCACAGCATCATCGCGATCTGCGACAGGCTCGGCGCGCTGCGCCTGTCCGACCGCATCGAGCGGGGCCCCGGGCGCCACGGGGTCTCGAACGCGTTCTACCTGTACCTGCGTGACCCTGACGGCCACCGCGTGGAGATCTACACGCAGGACTACTACACGGGCGACCCCGACAACCCGGTCGTCACGTGGGACGTGCACGACAACCAGCGACGCGACTGGTGGGGGAATCCCGTCGTCCCGTCCTGGTACACCGAGGCGTCCCTCGTCCTGGACCTCGACGGACATCCCCAGCCGGTCGTCGCGCGCACCGAGGCCGGCGAGCTGGCGGTGACCGTCGGTGCCGACGGGTTCTCGTACACGCGAGCGGGCGACGAGCCTGACGAGCTGCCGACGTGGAAGCAGGGCGAGTACAAGCTGGGCCACCAGCTGTGACGGTCCTGGTTCCCCGCGGCGGGACGACCCAGAGCCCCGGAGGTACGGATGCTGCCGCCTGAGACGATCGCGGCGATCGCGGACGAGCTGGCCGCCGCCGGACGCGACCGGACGACCGTGCCGCTGGTCACCGCACGGCACCCCGGGATGACCGTCGAGGACGCGTACGCCGTGCAGCACGCCTGGCGCCGCCGGGCCGTCGACGCCGGCCGGCGGCCCGTCGGTCGCAAGATCGGCCTCACCTCCAAGGTGATGCAGGCGGCGACCGGCATCGACGAGCCCGACTACGGGGCGATCTTCGACGACATGGTGTTCGAGAACGGCTCCGTCATCGAGCACGCGCGGTTCTCGAACGTGCGGATCGAGGTCGAGCTCGCGTTCGTGCTCGACGCGCCCGTGGACGGACCGCACGCCACCGTGCTCGACGTCCTGCGGGCCACCGAGTACGTCGTCCCGGCGCTGGAGATCCTCTCGTCCCGCATCGAGCTCGAGGGGCGCACGATCGTCGACACGATCAGCGACAACGCGGCGATGGGCGGCATGGTCTACGGCGGCAACCCCGTGCGGCCGGGGGAGGTCGATCTCCGGTGGGTCTCGGCGCTGCTGTACCGCCAGGGGACCATCGAGGAGTCCGGCGTGGCCGCCGCGGTCCTGAACCACCCGGCCATGGGCGTCGCGTGGCTCGCGAACAAGCTCGCCCAGCACGGCGACCGGCTGGAGGCCGGGGAGCTCGTGCTGGCCGGCTCGTTCACCCGCCCGATCTGGATCCAGCCGGGCGACACGGTGCTGGCCGACTTCCGCGACCTGGGGACGATCACATGCCGCTTCACCTGACGCCCACGTTCCGCGACGCCCTGGCGGCAGAGCGGACGCGAAGGACCGACCACCGGCCGCTCGCCGGCATGTGGGTGTGCACGGGCAGCCCGCTGGTCGCGGAGATCTGCGCGGGCTCGGGCCTGGACTGGCTGCTCGTCGACATGGAGCACTCGCCCAACGGGCTGGAGTCGGTGCTCGCGCAGCTCCAGGCGGTCGCCGCCTACCCGGTGAGCCCGGTCGTGCGGGTGCCGAGCGGCGACGCCGTCCTGATCAAGCAGGTCCTCGACGTGGGGGCGCAGAACCTCCTCGTGCCCATGGTGTCGTCGGCGGACGAGGCGGAGGCCGTCGTCGCCGCCGTGCGCTACCCACCCCGCGGACGCCGGGGCGTCGGGTCGGCGCTCGCCCGCTCCGCCCGGTGGAACCGGGTCGACCGGTACCTCCAGGACGCCGACGCGCACGTCTCGGTGTTCGTGCAGATCGAGACGGCCGAGGGAGTCGCGGCCGCCGACGCGATCGCGGCCGTCGACGGGGTCGACGGGGTGTTCGTGGGGCCGTCCGACCTCGCCGCCTCGATGGGACTGATCGGCGAGCAGAGCCACCCGGATGTCGTCGCGGCGGTCCACCGCACGTTCGAGGCCGTGCGCGCGGCGGGCAAGCCCGTCGGTGTGAACGCGTTCGACGCTGCCCTGGCGCGCTCGTACGTCGCCGCCGGCGCGTCCTTCGTGCTCGTCGGTGCCGACGTGGCGATCCTCGCGCGAGGGTCGGAGGCCCTCGCCGGCCGGCTGGCGCCCGCGGCTCGGTGACGTGGCTGGGCTCCGTCACGGGGCGGCCGGGTCCGGGGCCGGGGACGCGACCCCGGCAGCGTCGGACCGCAGGCCCAGACCCCGCGTCCAGACGGCGTCCATGGCGCGGGCCGGCAGCAGCGTGCGCAGCGCGACGAGCATCCGGGCGTCCCGTCCCACCACGGTCCGTGGGCGCATCCGGCGGCGCGAGAGCGCGTCCTCGACGACCCGCGCCACCGTCTCGGCGGGCGCCGCACCCGCACGGATCTTCGCCACCAGCCGGCGTTCGCCCGCGAAGTGGCCGGCGTAGAGCTCGCGCAGCTCGGGCTCCAGGGCGTTCTCGAGGGAGTCGATGAGGCCGTCCATCTGGTGCCAGGGATCGGTGTCGATCACCCCCGGCTCGACGAGCCCGACCTGGACGCCGAACGGACCCAGCTCGACCCGAAGGCAGTCGGCGACCGCCTCGACAGCGAACTTCGACGCGTTGTAGAGGCCCGTGAACGGGAAGGACACGCGCCCGTTGATCGAGGAGATGAACACGACCCGCCCGCGGGCCTGCCGCAAGCGAGGCAGCACCGCCCGGGTGACGGCCAGCGGGCCGAACAGGTTGGCGTCGAACTGACGCGCCATGTCGTCCCGGGCCACCGTCTCGACCGGACCGGCGACGGCGATGCCGACGTTGTTGACGAGGGCGTCGAGCCGGTCGGGCAGGACGGCGTCGAGGCGCGCCACCTGCGCGGGGACCGTGACGTCGAGCTCGACCGGGGTGATCGTGCCGCGCTCCTCGGCGAGCGACTTCACGGCGACGTCGGTGCGGACACCGGCGTACACGTGCCAGCCGAAGGCGGCGAGACGGACGGCGATGGCGCGGCCGATCCCGCGGCCGGCGCCGGTGACGAGGACGGAGCGCGCGGTGCTCATCGAGGTGCCTCTCGGGGATGTGGTGGCACGACGATGCCGCCGATGCACGACGGCGGCCCGAGTAGTGCGGTACTCGGATCGGCGTGGCTAGCATCGGCCCATGGAGCGGCTGTGGCCGCTCACCGGCCGGGACGAGGAGCTGCAGGAGATCGCAGCGGCCATCCGGCCAGGTGGCGCCGGGATCGTGGTCGCGGGACCCGCGGGGGTCGGCAAGACCCGACTGGCGCGGGAGGCCGTCGCGCGCGCCGTCGGCCGCGGCACCCAGGTGGTGTGGGCGCTGGGCAGCAGGGCCGCCCGCCCCTTCCCGTTCGGCGCGTTCGCAGGGCTTGTCGACCTCCCTGCGGGTGATGCCTCCACGGGCGTCGCCCGGGTCCTGGACGACCTGGTCAGCCGTGGCCGGCTGGTGCTGGCGGTGGACGACGCGCACCTGCTCGACGAGCTCTCCGCGGTGGTCCTGCACCGCGTCGTGGTGCGTGGGCTCGCCCCGGCCGTCGTCACGGTCCGGGACGGGGAACCGGCCCCGGACACGGTGACGTCGTTGTGGAAGGACGACCTCCTGCCGCGCCGCGACCTCCCGCCTCTGGACCGCGCGACGACGACGGCGCTGGTCGCACGCGTGCTGCGGGGACCGGTCGAGTCGAGCGCGGCCCATCGGCTCTGGGCGCTGACCCGGGGCAGCCCGCTCTTCCTCCGCCACCTGCTCGCCGGCGAGGTGAGCGCGGGCCGGCTCGAGGCGGCCACGGGGATCTGGCGCTGGTCCGGGGAACCCCGGGTCTCCCCCGGGCTCGCGGCACTCCTCGAGCGGGAGATCGGGGAGCTGGACCGGCCCGTGCAGGACGTGGTCGATCTCGCGGCCCTCGGGGAGCCGCTCGCGCTCGCCACCGTCGTCGCGCTCACGGGGGCCGACGCCGTCGAGGAGGCCGAGACGCGCGGTCTGATCCAGCTGGGCGGACCTCCCGACGGCCCGGTCGCCCGGCTCGCGCACCCGCTGTACGGCGAGGTCCGGCGCGAGGCGATGGGCACGGTCCGGTCACGGCGGCTGCGCGGCCGGCTCGCCGCCCGGCTCGACGGAGGGACGGACCCGATCCCTCGGGCGGTCCTCGTGCTCGACTCCGACCTCCCCCCCGACCCGGGCCTGTTCCTGCGCGCCGCCGAGGCGGCCATCGGCTACCACGACCTGCCGCTCGCGGAGCGGCTCGCCCGCGCGGCCGCGGCCGGCGGTGGAGGGGACGCCCGCCTGGTGCACGCGTCGACGCTGTCGTGGCTCACCCGGGGCGAGGAGGCCGAGGCCATCCTGCGGGACCTGGCCGACAACGCTCCGACCGGCCCGCTCCGGGCGCAGGCGCAGGCCCACCGGGCGGGGAACCTGCTCTGGACGCTGCGCCAGGCCGACCGGGCGAGAGACGTCCTGGCCCACGCGCTCGACGATCCCGACTGCGGGCCGGCGCGCGTCCGGCTCGAAGCCCTGATGGCCGCCTGGGAGGTTGCGGTCGGGGACGCCGCCGCTGGGCTGGACCGCGCCCTCGCTCTGCTGGAGCGGGGAGTGACCGACGACCTGGCGCTGCTGGTCGTCGCCGCAGCGGTGGCAGCGGGGGCCGCCGTGGGCGGGCGCGTCGACCTGCTCGACGCCGTGGCCGCCCGCCGGGGCGCCTCGCGGGCCTCACAGGCGATCCCGGTGTACGGGCTGGCCGACTGGCTCGTGCTCGGGTACCGCCTCGCCGGGATCCCGGCGTCGGCGAACGACGCTGCCGCGGAGCTGGGGGCGTCCTCCGCCGACCTGCCCGGCCCGGCCCGACTGATGGGGCTGGTCCTGGCGGGCCACGCCGCGCTGGCGACCGGCCACGTCGGGCACGCGCTGGTCCCGCTGCGCGAGGCGTGGGCCGGGTTCGCCGACTCTGCCCACGAGTTCCGGTTCCGCTGCCGCACCCTCCTGGCGACGTCGTACGCCATCGCCGGCCGGCCGGAGGCTGCCCGCCCGCTGGTGGACGCGCTCGTCGGTGACCGCCACCCCGCGTACGTGCTCTACGCGCCCGAGGACGAGCTGGCACGCGCGTGGCTCGCGGCGGCCGAGGGGTCCCTCGGCGAGGCGGTCGGGCTCGCCGAGGCCGCCGCGGCACTCGCACGCCGGCAGAGCTCGCCCGCCTACGAGGTGCTCGCCTGGCAGACCGCGACCCAGCTCGGCGGTGCGGGCGGCGCGGTCGAGCGTCTCGCGGCGCTCGCCGACGAGGTGGCCGGTCCGCGGGTCGGCGTCGCGCTGACGCACGCACGGGCCCTGGCGGCGCTCGACGCGGACGGGCTCGCGGCGTCGGCGCATGCGTGGGAAGGGCTCGGCGATCTCGTGGCCGCGGGCGACGCCGCCGCGCAGGCAGCCGACGTCCACCGCCGGTACGGGCGCACGGGGTCGGCTCTGACGGCCGCCGCCCGGGCGCAGGAGATCGCGCACCGGTCGGGCGCCTGGACCCCGGCCCTCGCCACCGCCGCGCGGCCCCTGCCGCTGACGCCCCGCGAACGGGAGATCGCGCTCCTCGCCGCCCGGGGTATGAGCAACCGGGAGATCGCCGCGCGGCTCACGGTGTCGGTCCGGACGGTCGAAGGGCACCTGTACCGGGCCGGCCACAAGCTCGACGTCTCCGATCGCGCGGAGCTCGCCGGCATCCTGAGCGGCTCGCCCGCACATGAGTAGCCGACTACTCGCGCCGACGTGCACCGCAGGGTCCGAGCCTGGTGCCTCGACACGGCAGAGGGAGACCGGCCATGAGCACGACGAGCACGACCCATGTCCGCCCGGACGAGGGCGTCCGCTACCCGATGATCGACGGCGACCACGTCGTCAAGGCCGCGGTCCACGAGGCGGACGGCGCCTTCGAGGTCTTCGAGGTCCACTCCTCGGCGGGTCCGGCCGCACCGGCGCACGTCTCCCCCTGGGCGGGCGTCCTCTACCTGCTCGACGGTGCGCTGACCGCCTGGGTCGACGGCGACACGTACGACGTCGAACCCGGAGGGCTCGTGACGATGCCGGCGGGCGTCCCGTGCACGTTCTCCGTTCCCGAGGGCGAGGCGCGCTTCCTGGCGATCACGTCTGGCAACGGGGCGGCCCGCTTCTTCGCCGACTTCGCGCGAGCGGTGTCGGCGGACCGGCCCGTCGAGGAGTCGATGACCGAGATCATGGCCGTCACGGCGCGGCACGGGGTCTCGCTCGCGGGTACCTGACCGAGCGATCCGGCGTCGGCGTCACCCCGGCGGGGCCGCAGACGTCCGACATCGGTGCCGTGCGGCCCGTCGCGCGCGTCACGGCCGTGACCGGGTGGCCCGCGGGCGGCGCGCCATGTAGAAGTGTCCCGACCGGCATGCCCGAGAAGGATGAGCTCGTGGGGGCAGATGTGAAGAAGATCGGGTTCCTCTCGTTCGGCCACTGGACGCCGTCGCCGTCCTCGCAGACCCGCTCGGCCTCCGACGCTCTGCTGCAGTCGATCGAGCTGGCGGTCGCCGTCGAAGAGCTCGGGGCCGATGGCGCGTATTTCCGCGTGCATCACTTCGCGAGCCAGCTCTCCGCGCCGTTCCCGCTGCTCGCTGCGATCGGCGCCAGGACGAGCCGCATCGAGATCGGGACCGGCGTGATCGACATGCGCTACGAGAACCCGCTCTACATGGCCGAGGACTCTGGCGTGGCGGACGTCATCTCCGGTGGACGCCTCCAGCTGGGCATCAGCCGGGGATCGCCCGAGCAGGTGATCGACGGGTTCCGCTACTTCGGCCACGAGCCCGCGGAGGGTTCGGACCACGCGGCCATGGCCCGCGAGCACACGCGGGTGTTCCTCGAGGTGATCGAGGGGAAGGGCTTCGCGCGCCCGAACCCCCAGCCGATGTTCCCGAACCCGCCCGGCCTGCTCCGGATCGAGCCGCACTCACCCGGGCTGTCCGACCGGATCTGGTGGGGTGCCGGCTCGCGCAAGACGGCCGAGTGGGCCGCGGAGCAGGGCATGAACCTGATGAGCTCGACCCTGCTCACCGAGGACACCGGCGTGCCGTTCCACCAGCTGCAGGCTGAGCAGATCCAGCGGTTCCGGGACGCCTGGAAGGCCGCAGGCCACGGACGTGAGCCGCGTGTCTCGGTCAGCCGCAGCATCTTCCCGATCGTCACCGACCTCGACCGAGCGTACTTCGGGAGCCAGACGGGGAGCAAGGACCAGGTCGGGCACCTGGACACCGGCGCTGCCCGCTTCGGCAGGACCTACGCCGGTGAGCCCGACCAGCTGGTGAAGGAGCTGGCCGCGGACGAGGCGATCGCGGCCGCGGACACCCTCCTCCTCACCGTCCCGAACCAGCTCGGCGTCGACTACAACGCACATCTCATGGAGAGCGTGCTGCGCCACGTCGCGCCCGAGCTCGGCTGGCGCTGATCCCGGCACGCGGTGCACGAGGGTCACGGCTGCCGCTCGACGGTGCCCGGAGGGCTGCGTCACGCCCGTCGTACGGTCGTCACCCGGAGCGGGGCCTTCCGACCGGTTGGACGTCCGCGACCGTGACGTTGACCTCGGCGGCGGTCAGGTCGAGCTGGGTGGCGATGACACCCGTGATGTGTGCCCGGACCCGGTCGGCGATGTCGGGGATGTTGGCGCCCATCTCGATGGCGACCTGGATGTCGACCACGACATGGGAGCCGGCGACGCCGACGTCGGTCGCGGCGTCGGTCTCGGGCCCGGCGATGTGCGCCGGTGAGGAGTAGGGGCTGGTGCGGCCGGAGCCCAGGGCGAGCGCGACGTGCGGGATCTCTTCGGCGGCGAGGCGCGCGACGGCGGCGATGACCCGGGCTGCGATGCGGGTGTGACCGCGGTCGGTGGGCACGAACGCGAACCAGGTGTGCTCGGTGAGCTCTCGGACCCGCGCCATGACGGCGCGAAGCACGCTCTCGGGGGTGCGGACCTCTTCCGCGGCGAGGTGATCGACGGGCGCCCACAGCTCGGTGAGCTGGGCCAGCGCGGCGCGGCAGTGGGGGCAGGTCGACTGGTGGCCGGAGTCGGCCGGGGGGGCGTGGTCGGCGACCTGGGTCAGGAGGTCGTCGTAGTCGGCTCCACAGGGCAGTCGGGTCGATCCCATGGCGGTCACCTCCACTCCTGCAGCTGTTCGACGAGGGCATGGCGGGCGCGGTGGACGCGCACCTTGGCCGCCGACTCGCTGATGCCCAGGATGCGCCCCGTCTCGGCGTGTGTACATCCACCGAAGGTGTGCAGGACCAGGGCGGCGCGCTGGTCGAACGGCAGAGCCAGGACTGTGGTCTTCGTCTTTGAGTGGCGGGAGGCTTTCCGTGTTACTGGTGCGGGCTGTGCCCGAGAGCGTGCCTGCCCCGGGAACCCTCAGAGGCCGAAGGCACCGCCTTCGACGAGGATGACGAGGCCCAGACCGATCAGGACGACCGGGAACAGGACGTGTTCCCAGCGCTCAAGTACTTCGGCGATCGGCCGCCGGGTGGCGACGAACCGGGCCAGCATGACAAGGCCCGCGACGAGCACGAGGAAGGCGACACAGTAGGCCACCACGGCCGTAGGTCCCACGCTGAGGAAGACCGGGACGTAGACGCCGATGTTGTCCCCGCCGTTGGCGAGGGTGACTCCGGCGACGGTTAAGACGGTGACCTTCTTATCGGCGACCTTATCGGCGACCTTGGCGTCGTCATCGTCATCATCCCCGCGCCAAGCCCTCCATGCGGCCCACAGTCCGAGAGCCAGGGGTATGAGACCGAAGTACGGGATGACTTCCGCGGGGAGGAACGCTCCTGCGCCCAACGACACGAGCACGGCCGCGCCCAGGATGCCCGCGAATCCCAGGTACTGGCCTGCGGCAATCCGGACCGTCGTCCCGCGCTGCCCCGCGCCGCGGGCGAAGAACAGCGAGAGCACGATGATGTCGTCGATGTTGGTGGCAATGAACAGGCCGATGGCCTGCAGAACTGAGGACAGGATCATGCGCCCGCCTCGGCGTTGCCGCACCCGGGAACCGGGCAGGCAGAGTCGATGCACGGGGCGCTCTCATCCACCGCGAGGGTGACGTCGACCAGCGCGCTGAGCGCTCGGGCCAGATGCGGGTCGGCGATCTCGTAGCGCGTCTGGCGGCCCTCGGGCTCGGCGACCACGATGCCGCAGTCGCGCAGGCATGCCAGATGGTTCGACACGTTCGAGCGCGTCAGCCCCAAATCGCGTGCCAGCTCCGCCGGGTAGGCCGGCCGTTCGAGCAACGTCATGAGAAGTCGTGACCGGGTCGGGTCGGCCAGGGCCCGGCCCAACCGGTTCATCGCATCTAGGCGAGAGGTAGTGGTCAGCACGGGCTGAATAGTACAGCAGGCACTGAACCGACAGTTACGAACGGGAACGCACTTTCCATCGCGGTCACGTTCGCTGGGCTCCTCATCGGTGTCGTCGCCGGAGCCACCGTCGCCGCGGTGCTCGTTCGCCGTCGGTAGTCTCAACGCAGCGCCTGCTCACCCGCCGTGATACCGGGCGCAGGCCCTGTGTCCGTCGATCTGCTGACCTGTCGATGCGAGCTGCCGTGAGTGGCGCATCGGCGCCGTCTGGGATGCTTTTCCTCGTGTTCGGCGCCGCAAGCTCTGTGATCCTCTGCTCGCCCAACGCCGACCACGCATGGTCGGCATGGTGAGCGACCCCGCTGGTGCAGGGGCGCTCGGGCAGCCGTCGGCCAGTGAACCGCCGGTTATGCAGGGAGGTTGGCCTACCGCCCCGCACGACCCCACGGCGCCCGCAGGCTCGGGCATCGGCCGAGCGGTGGAGTCCGCGGAACGCCACCAGATCGCGATCTATCTCCTCGCCTTGGCGTGCGCCGTGCTGCTCGGCCTGGTCGCTCCCAGGACCGGTCCGACACTTGAGCACGCGATCGAGCCGGTACTCGCGACCCTGCTCTACGCCACGTTCCTCCAGGTCCCCTTCACGACGTTGACCCGCAGCTTCCGTGACGGCCGCTTCCTGGGCGCCGTCCTGGTCGTGAACTTCCTGCTGGTGCCGGTCATCGTGTGGGGCCTGACCCTGATGCTGCCCGCCGACCGAGCTGTCCTGCTTGGCGTGCTACTGGTGCTGCTGACTCCTTGCATCGACTACGTGATCGTCTTCGCGGGCCTGGCGGGCGGCTCCGGGCAGCGCCTGCTGGCCGTGTCGCAGCTCCGCTGCTGATGCTCGCCCAGATGGCGCTGCTACCGCTGTACCTGCTGCTGTTCCTCGGCTCGGATCTCGCGACCATCGTCGACCCTGGGCCTTTCATCGAGGCGTTCGTCGTCCTGATCGTCGTACCGCTGACCCTGGCGTTGTGCACCGAGCTGCTCGCCAACCGGCACCGGGCAGGTGTGGTCATCACGCGGGTCATGACTGCGCTCATGGTGCCCCTGATGGCTGCCACGCTGTTCACGGTCGTGGCCTCGCAGATCCCCCAGGTCCGCGACAGTCTCGGGACCGTCGCCCGCGTGCTCCCCGTCTACGTGGCCTTCCCGGTGATCATGGCGCTAGTGGGCCGGCTGGCGACCCGGGCGTTCGGTCTGGATGTGCCCGCCGGGCGGGCGCTGACCTTCAGCGGCGCGACCCGTAACTCTCTCGTGGTGCTCCCGCTGGCGCTGGCGCTGCCTGAGCCGTACGCGATCGCCGCCGTCGTCGTGGTCACCCAGACCCTCGTCGAGTTGGTCGCCATGATCGTCTACGTGCGCGCGATCCCTCACCTGCAGCCGCACCGAAGGCCGGCGCAATCGGCGTGAACGCGCCGAGTCGGCCCCCGCGGCGCCGAACGCCCGCGAGACCGTTCCCGGCAGCATGGAAGACGTCGCACATTCGAGCGTTTGCGCTACAACCGCAGGCCTGTCTATCGAAGCAGTGTCGACACGAGGCCCGCGTTGTAGCACAACTCTGTGCCAGTATCTACGACTCGATACTTCCTGCGCCGGTCGAGTTTCGCTACGGTCGACGGGTGGGTCATCTCCTTGGGTACGCGCGCGTGTCCACCATCGACCAGGACGCGACGCTCCAGGTCGACGCACTGAACCGGGCCGGGTGCTACCGGGTCTTTATCGACACCAGCTCCGGCGCGCTGCAGCACCGGCCCGAGCTGGACAAGCTGCTCGACCAGATACGCCCTGGCGACACTCTCGTCGTGTGGCGCCTGGACCGCCTCGGCCGCTCGATCCGCCACCTCATCGACCAGCTGCAGGTTCTCGCCGAGCGAGGGGTCGGGTTCCGGTCCTTACAGGAGACGATCGACACCACCTCACCGGGAGGCCGGCTCGTCTTCCACGTCTTCGCCGCCCTCGCCGAGTTCGAGCGCGACCTCATCCGTGAGCGCACCAACGCCGGCCTGACCGCGGCCCGAGCACGTGGGCGCACCGGCGGACGACCGTCGTCACTGTCCACCGACCAGGTCAAGGCCGCTCGGCGGATGTACGAGCAGAAGGACATGACCGTCGCCCAGATCGGCGATGTGCTGGGCGTCAGTCGCACCACGATCTACCGGGCGCTGAACCGCCAGCCCGCCACAGCGAGCGCGCCACGGCGGCCCAGAAGCGCCGTGTAGGCCCGACGTGGACGCGGACGGGCGCTGGCAGATCCTCAGGCTGCACGTCGAGGACAAGATCCCGCTCGCCGCCCTGGCCCGTGACTCCGGGATCGGACTGCGCACGCTGGAACGCTGGCACGCCCGCTACCGCGCCGCTGGGCTGGAGGCTCTGCGTTCGCGGCCGCGCGCCGACGCCGGCGGGCACCACCTGCCTGCGGAGTTGGTCACGCTGATCGAGGGCCTGGGACTGACCAAGCCGCGGCCTTCGATCGCGACGATCCACCGCACGCTCGCCAAGGTCTGTGCCGCCGAGCGGTGGCCCGTGCCTTCTTACTCGGTGGTCTGGTCGATCATCCGCAGCCTGGACCCCGGCATGGTCACCCTGGCACTCGAGGGTGCGGCGTCCTACCGGGACAAGTACGAGCTCGCCCTGCGCCGGGCAGCTGATCGGCCCAACGCGATGTGGCAGGCCGACCACACGCTGCTCGACGTCCTGATCGTCGGCGCCGACGGCAAGCCCGCCCGGCCGTGGCTGACCGCCGTGATGGACGACTGCTCGCGCGCCGTCTGCGGGTACACCGTTTCGCTGGACGCCCCCTCGTCCATGCACACCGCCCTGGCATTGCGACAGGCGATCTGGCACAAGCCCGACCCCGCCTGGCCGATGTGCGGCATCCCGGACGTGCTCTACGTCGACCACGGGTCGGACTTCACCAGCGACCACCTGACCCGCACCGCTGTCGACCTGCACATCCGCCTTATCCACTCCGCCGTCGCCCGCCCGCAGGGACGCGGCAAGATCGAGCGCTTCTTCGGCACCGTCAACACCGAACTCCTCGCCGCTCTGCCCGGGCACATCACCGGCGCCCGCCCGAGGCCGGCGCCCAGGCTCTCCCTGACCGAGCTGGACACGGCGGTTGGGACGTTCGTCGCGGACTACAACGACCGCCCCCACAGCGAGCTCGGTGCCTCACCGCGATCGACATGGATCGCCGACGGGTGGCTGCCACGCATGCCCGACAGCCTCGAAGACCTCGACGGCCTGCTGCTCACCGTGGCTCGACCCCGGACCGTTCGCCGCGACGGCATCCACTTCCAAGGGCTGCGCTACGTGTCCCCGACGCTCGCCGGCTTCGTCGGACGGGCCGTCGTCATCCGCTACGACCCCAGGGACATCACCGAGATCCGCGTCTTCGACCACGACGAGTTCGTCTGTAAGGCAGTCGACCAAGATCACCACGGCGAGCAGGTCAGCCTCAAAGAGGTCCAGGCGGCGCGCAACGCTCGCCGTCGCACCTTGCGCCGGGGCATCAACGAGCGGATCGCCGTCGTCAACGCCCACGCCACTGATCCTCCGCCCCGGCCACTGCCGACACGGGTGCCCCCACCGGCGAAGTTGAAGCTCTACAAGGAGGACCTCTCGTGAGCGAACGCTTCATCGTCACCAAGGAGCACCGCCGCTTCACCGAGTTCGCCGACTCCGTACGACGCGGCCACACCATCGGCCTGTGCTTCGGCGCAGCCGGCGTCGGCAAGACCGTCTCCGCCCGCCGCTACGCCCACTGGGACAAAGCCCATGACCTGCTCGCCGACTGGGGGCCGCGCTCCGAGGACGACGTCAAGGTCTACGCCGCCCTCGCCAAGAGCCGCACCGTCTTGTACACCCCGGGCGTTCTCACCACGCCCCGTCTACTCCGGGACGACCTGAACCTGGCCATCTCGCGGACCAACATCTGCATACAGGAACACGTCGAGGCCGCCGCGGTCTCACGACGGACCAAGAACTACATCCAGCTCATCATCGTCGACGAGTCCGAACGACTCAGCCCCACCGCGCTCGAGCTGCTCCGCGACCGGTACGACCGCGACAACATCGCCGTCATCCTCATCGGCATGCCCGGCCTGGAGAAGCAGTTCAGCCACTACCCCCAGTTCTACAGCCGCGTCGGCTTCGCCCATCACTACCGCGCGCTGGGCAACGACGAGCTGCTCTTCGTCCTCCAGCGCCACTGGCGCGCACTCGGTAAGACCCTGGACCCCGACGACTTCACCGACGCCCAAGCCATCGCCGCCATCGCCCGCGTCACCCGCGGCAACTTCCGGCTCCTCGAACGCCTCTTCCCCCAGATCGAGCGGGTGCTGAAGATCAACGAGCTCCAGACCATCACCAACGACGTCGTCGAAGCCGCGCAGAGCACCCTCGTCATCGGCGTCACCTGAAGCCGCACCGCCAGCTACCAAGCACGACCCACCGCCTTCGATCGGCGAAAGCCACAAGCCAGGACGGCGGCGACGGTGGCGTCGCGGCGTTGACCGGCCACGGCCTCGGCCTCGGGGCCCGCCGCGGTGCTCGTCCGGTCCTGGTCGGGCAGGGTCGTGGTGAGACGGTGGCCGCGGCGCAGGTTGTGGCAGCGGTTGATGACGATGCGGATCAGCCACGTCCCGAAGCCCGAGTCCCCGCGGTAGCCCCCGAGGTTCTTCCACGCCTGGAGCAGGGCGTCCTGGATGACGTCCTGGGCGTCCTGGGGATCGCCGGTCATCCGCAGCGCCACGTGATAGGCGCGGTCCTGGTGCAGGCGCACCAGCGCCTCGAACGCCGATTCGTCCCCGCCCCGCGCCTGGGTGACCAGGAGCGCCTGCCAGCCGGCGTCGCCTCCGGTCGACCCGTCAGGTGCGGGACTCACCCGCGCGTCTTCAACCGGCTCGACATGCGCTGTAACCCTTCGTGCTCTTCGGTGTCTAAGTAGGTGAAAGCCACCGTAACCAGGACGCCGCACCGGCGCCCGCAGGGGCGGTGACCCGATCACAGCCGAGAAGCCACAGGGAGCCACCATGACCACCCCCACCGCATCGAGCAGCACCGCCGTGAGCCGTTCCTCCGCAGCCGCGACCGCGGATGCCCTGCAGACCCCGGAGGGTCGCACCACCATCGCCGACGGCGTGGTGCAGAAGATCGCCGGGCTGGCCGCGAAGGAGGTCGCCGGGGTGCACGCCCTGGGTGGCGGCACCGCGCGCACGCTGGGTGCGCTGCGCGAGCGCATCCCGGGCGCGTCGCAGTCCACCGGTCAGGGTGTGTCCGTGGAGGTCGGCGAGACCCAGGCCGCGATCGACCTCGAGATGGTGACCGAGTACGGCGTGTCGATCGCCGAGGTCGCCAAGGCCGTGCGCCGCAACGTGATCCAGACGGTCGAGGGCATGACCGGCTTGCAGGTCACCGAGGTCAACGTGTCGGTCAACGACATCCACCTGCCGTCGGACGACGACGCCGAGGACCGGCCGGAGCCGGCACGCGTCCAGTGAGCGCGCACACCGTGGTCCCCGGTCCGGACGCGGCGGGTGAGGTCGACCTCATCGCCACCGCCGTCCTGGGGTGCCCGGCCGTCGTGGCGCTGGACACCGGTGGGCTCCGGATGGTCGCCACCTACCTGCCCGGACGCCGGGTGGTGGGGGTGCGCACCGACGAGCAGCTGGTCGAGGTCGCCGTCGTCGGTGCGCTCGGCGTGCCGGTCACCGGCCTGGACCGTCAGGTCCGCGCCGCGGTGGCGCCGTACGCAGCCGGCCGACGCGTGGACCTGCACGTCGCAGATCTGGCCGACCCGTCGGTCGTCGCCGTACCGGTGCCGGTCCCGGTCGGATTGACACCGCCATGACCGCGACCCGCGTCGTCGTCCCGGCGTCGCCTGACCAGGTCAGACGACGCCGACGACGGGCGGTCCTCCGCGCTCACCACCCCGACCTGGGCGGGGACCCGGCCGAGCTGATCCGGCAGCTGAACCTGGTGGACACCGGCGACCGGTTCGACGCCCCGATCGTCTTCACCCGCAGACCGACCGGGCTGCGGCGCGTGACCACGTGGTGGGCGTCGCGGCGTCGCACGCGTCGCCACCCTCGCGTGCACTAGCCCGACCCCGTGCACGTCACTCGTCCTCAACCCTTCGCCTCTTGGAGATTCTCATGCCCCCCACCACAGTGGGTCTGTTCACCGGGCTGCTGCTCGGCATCGCCTGGGTGGTCGGTGGTTTCGACGCGTTCGTCGGCACCGCAGTCCTTGGCGTGGTCGGCTTCATCGTCGGCAAGGTCGTCTCGGGCCAGCTCGACCTGGCCCAGTACCTCGGCGGCGCAAGCCGCGCACCTCGATGACCGCCGTCACCGACACCCCCACCCAGGCGGCGCCTGGGCGGTACGGGGCGCCGGCGGCGCCGGCCGACCGGGGCACGCTCACCGTCAGTGACCGGGTCGTGGAGCGGGTCGCGGGGTACGCCGTCACCCTGGTCGACTCCGCCGCGGCCGCTCCCCGCCGGATCCTGGGTGTCACGCTCGGGGAGGCCGAGGACGACGACGAGGCCCGCGTACGTGCCCAGGTCGCCGGAGACACCGCGACCGTCCAGGCGACCATCGCGGTGGGGTGGCCCGCCTCGATCCGCCAGATCGCCGAGCAGGCCCGTCAGCGCATCCGCGACGACGTGCAGCGCATCACCGACGTGCGGGTGGACCACATCGACATCAACGTGGTCAGCCTCACCGTCCCCGGCGCCCACCGCCCGAGGGTGAGGTGAGCAGCATGGTCCTGACCCATCGCATCCTGGCCGCCCTGTTCGCCCTCGCCCTGCTCCTGGGCGGGTTCCTGGGAGCCGTGGAGATCCTCCTCGCTCGCCTCGGTCAGCCGCCGTGGCTCGTCCCGCACCCGCAGTGGAGCGCCTGGCTGGGCGGTCAGACCTGGGACGCCGGGGCCGTGCGCACAGCGCTGGCCGTCCTCGCTCTTCTCGGGTTGCTGCTCGTGATCCTGGCGCTGCGCCGCGGCAAGCCCCGGGCCCTGGCCCTGCCGCCCCGACCGGGCCACACACCCGCCGGGGTCACCGTGACCGCCAACCGGCGCGGGGTGGAGGCGTCGTTGAGCGCCGCCGCTCGCCGCACCAGCGCGGTCAGCTCCGCCGCCACCACGCTGGGTGGTCGCAGCGCCACGACCACCGTCGTCACCTCGACCCGGTCCGCCGGGAACCTCCAACGGGACGTCACGACCGCGATCAGCCGCCGGCTGGCCGAGCTCGGCCTGGCCGACACGGTGCGCCCGCGGGTCACCATCAAGCACAAGGGGCACTGATGACCACACGGAGCAACAGCGCCAACCGCACCGGGCTCACCCTGATCGGCCTGGTGCTGCTGACCGCCGGGGTCGGCGGGCTCCTGCTGAGCGCCGGGGTCTTCGGGCCGGACCCGGTCAGCTCCCCGGTCCTGCCCGAGGAGGTCCGGACGTTCGCCGGCGACACCCCGTGGTTCTGGTGGGCCGCAGCCGCGGCGTGCCTGCTGCTCGCCCTGCTGGGTGCCCGCTGGCTCATCGCCCAGCTCCGCACCGACCGGTCCGGGCAGATGGACCTGACCGCCGATCCAGGCGACGGGCTCACCCACCTGCACGCCGGCGCGCTGACCACCGCCGTGGAAGACGAAGCCGCGACTATCCGCGGCATCACGGGCGCGGCGGCCCACCTGGTCGACCGCCGCGGACAGCGCCTGCAGCTCGTGGTGGACGTCGCCGACTACGCCGACATCACCGACATCCGCACCGGCCTGGAAGAGCAGGTCGTGCCACACCTGCGCCAGGCGCTGGACACCGACCTGCCCGTCGACATCGAGCTACGCCCGGGCAGAAGCGGACGGTCCGGGCGCGGCCTGACCTGACCCGTCCGGTGCGGCCAACTCCCGCCTACGCCGTCCACCCCACGCTCAGGCCAACGAATCCTGCGTCGTCCGCGCTACGCCTGCGTCGCGTCCAGCATGACCACCGGCTCCGTCGTTGGCTCGTCGGAACCACCGCGGGGCTCGATCGTCATCGCCAACGCGTCCCCGGCGGCGAACGCCCCCGTCACGGCGCGCACACGACCATCGGCGTCGGGCATCACGACATCTCCCACCGGCACCCCGTCGCGCAGGATCCAGAGCTGGTACTCCTTGCCCTCGCCCGGATCGGCGACGCCCGTCGCCGTGAACAGTGCCTGGTCGTCGGAGAGGACGGCGACGGCGGTGCCGCCCCCTTCGACGCCGGCTCGTACCACTCGCGCATCCGGGTCGGCGAGCAGCTCGGCGACGACCTGGGCCTGCTCCTCCGCTCGCTCCATCTGCTGCACATGTCCCGCCTCGACGTCGTCGACGCTCACGCCGCTACCCCCAGGCAGTCGCGAAGACGCAGCAGCCCGTCCCGGATCCGCGTCATGACGGTCCCCAGCGGCGCCCCGAGCTCCTCCGCCACCTCGCGGTACGTCCGGCCGCCGTAGTACGCGAGCGTGACCGCCTGGTGCTGGGTCGGGGTCAGTCCGTCCAGGCAGCGCCGCACACGCTGGCGCTCCATCGCGTCCTCTGAGCTCAGGTGCGGGATTGAATCCGGCCCCCCAAGGTAGGATCGTTGGGAGAATTGAGAGGGGATTTCCCAGGACCAGCGAAATTGAGGAGATCATGAGACGAATTGCACTCGCCGTCTCGATCGCGTTCATTGTCACGGGCTCCGTGACATCCGCTGCGCAGGCCGAGCCGCAGAGCGACTTGGCGTTTGAAATATCACCGGGAGTCAGCGTTGCGGTCGACGATGCGCGCGTCGAGTCGGAACTCGCGGACCGGCGCATCGAACTGGATGCCCTGGCCGTCGCGGGTGATGAGGTCGCCCTCGAGTCGACCTCGGAACTCGGCTCTGGCGCCGACGTCGACTCGACCCTCACGGTGGACTTCAAGGACTCGGCGGCGGATTTCTCGATTCTGACAGAACAGGGCGTGAGCACAACTTACGCAATCGACATCGTCGATCTGAACGACGATCGTGTGGAGCTGATATTCACGGACACTGCAACCGGCCAGACGTCGCCTTACGCAAGCGATCAAGGATCGCTCGCCGCCGTACCGCTGATCCTCGGCATTCCCTTGACTGTCTCGGTACTCGAATCCCTCCTTGCAGCGGCGTTGGATGTCGTCTTTGCCACCGTCGCTTACGCCGCCGTCACGGAAGCGATCAACGCCATCAATGCTCGCGGTTCTCAGTACCAGCACTTCATGGCGATGCGGCAAAGTGCCAGCCTCTTCATCGGAAATCGGCTCTCACTCAACGGGGTAATTCGGCTCTTCGCAGTTGGGGGTGTAGTCCGGCGGTGAGGGTGTGCGGCGCGTCGCGGGGCGGGTAGAGGTCGAGGCCTTCCGATGATGGGAGTTCTCACACTGCCCATCGGGAAGACCTCGACGTGCTT
>NZ_JABCJJ010000082.1 GCF_012952065.1 Cellulomonas fimi | reverse complement strand
AGGAGATCGCATGTCGTCCTTGGACTACACCTACGACCACATCGACGAGGTCATCAACCGCGCAAACATGCTGGCGCCGACCATCGACCCGAAGAAGACCCTGCTGCTCGTCCTGGACATGCAGAAGGCCTGTGTGACACCCGGCGGTGCGATGTACATCGAGAGCGTCGGGGGCGCGCCGGAGGGCAAGGACGTCGTTCCGCCGACCGTCAAGGTGATCGAGGCCTGCCGTGCCAAGGGGATTCCGGTCGTCTGGTCGATGTGGGGAATCAGGCCGGACGGCAAGGACGCTGGCTACGCCGACGTGAAGTGGGGCCTCGAGGGCAAGCTGGCCGAGTTCCCCGGCGCGTGGGGCAACGGCGGCGACGAACTCGACGACGCCCTGAAGCCGCTCGAGGATGAGCCCGTCATACGCAAGCACCGCTTCAGCAGCTTCTACGGCACTCCGCTGAACGAGTATATGCGCAAGGCGGGGGCCGACACGCTCGTGATCGCCGGGGTGTCGACGGGCAACTGCGTGATCACGACAGCGATCGATGGCGCCAACCAGGACTACAAGGTCATCACCCTCGCGGACACCAACGCCGCCATCCCGTCCGGGCTCAAGGACGAGCCCCTGGGTTACGGACAGCACTGGGAGGCCCTGCGCAACGTCCAGGCCAACCACGGCGACGTGCTCCTCAGCACGGAGTTCCT
>NZ_JABCJJ010000008.1 GCF_012952065.1 Cellulomonas fimi | reverse complement strand
ACGGCCTGGAAACCCGCACCCGACGCGCCAGCCGGGACCCGGTCACGCCCCGCTACCGGAAACCGCAACAAGACCCGCAAACGGGTCACCAAGACCCCTGACGCGCCACTACTCGCGGATTTGGGTCAGAGCCCCCACCACCTGCGCCAGCGGCGCTCGACCCGGGCGAACTCGTCGTCGTCGAGCCCGTAGGTGGACAGGACCAGGCTGACCCGGCCGTGCGGCGGACGGACGGCGACGGGCGTCGTCTGCACGACCAACAGTCCCTCCCGGGCCGGGGACGTCACCACGAAGCCCCGCTGGTGCTCGCTCCGGTACCAGACCGTGCCGCCCTCGACGTACTCCTCACCCTCGATGGTCCGGCGGAACTCCCACTCGCCCCCGATCGGCACGTCGTCGGTCAGCGAGACACCCAGCCGGTAGACCGGGCCGGCGCCGCGCGGCCCCGCGTCGAGGTCGATCGCCGAGACGGTCCGGCGCCTGCCTTGCGGGTTGCGCTCGACGACGTAACGCAGCTGCTGGGCGAACTGGTTCCATCCCTCGTCGATCTCGTCGAACGTGCCCACGGCCGAACCGGCGGGCGCGCCGCCCGCCGCGGCAGTCGGGGCCGACGCCGCGCCGTCGGCGGTGGCCCCCCGCGTGCGCCGCGTGATGGTGAGGAAGGTGCCGCCCTGGAACGGCGCGACGGCGATCGCGTCACCGTCCGGCCAGGCGAGCGTGCGGACGTCGCCGTGCTCGCCCTCGACGACGCTGTCGAAGAAGATCTGCTGGATCTCGTCGGCGAGCCCGTCGTAGTCCCAGCCGAACCAGCGCGTGAGCTCGGTCGGGTCACGGAGCGAGAGCCACACCACGTCCGGCGGTGCCGCGATGTCGAGCGCCACCACCTCCCGGTCGGCCGGACGCTCGCGCTCGGTGCTCTCACTCATGGCACGACCTCCCGGTCCGGGGTCAGGGCTCCCCATCGAGGCTAGCCACCCGGCTGGTCTCGCGCAGGACGGCGACGTGGTGGCGGTCGACCTCGAGGCCGACGACGTCGCCCGGCCGCCAGGCATCGACGCCGGGGGCCACCGCGGTGGCCGGGCCGAGCCCGTCCACGTCGACCGTGAGCACGGCCCGGCCCCGCCCGAAGGCCACCGCCACGACCCGCCCCCGCACGCCGCCGCTGTCCCCGCCGCCCCCTGTGTCCCTGACCCCCGCGCCGCCCCCGACGACGAGCGCCCCCTCGGCGAGCGCCGCCACAAGCCCCTCCCCCGCGACGTCCGCACTCCGTGGGCCCAGGGCACCACGGAGTGCGGACGTCAGCGGGTGGGGGTGGGGGTGGGGGTGGGGGTCGGGGTCGGGAGCACTCGCGGCGGGGGTGGGTAGGGGTACGAACGTCTCGTAGCCCAGGAACTCCGCGACGCGGCGCGACGCCGGGGCGCGCCAGAGCTCGGCGGGCGGCGCGAGCTGGAGCAGCCGGCCCGCGTCCATCACCCCGACGCGGTCGGCCACGGCGAAGGCCTCGTCGTGGTCGTGCGTGACGAACAGCGCGGCCGTCCCGGTCGTCACGAGCGCGGCGCGCAGGTCCGCGGCGAGCCGTTCGCGCAGCGACCGGTCGAGCGCCGAGAGCGGCTCGTCCAGCAGCAGCAGCTGGGGCCGTGGCGCGAGCGCGCGGGCGAGCGCCACCCGCTGCTGCTCGCCGCCCGACAGCGTGCCGACCGCGCGCCGGCCGTACCCGCGCAGGCCCACGACGTCGAGCAGCTCCTCGACCCGTCGCGCGCGCTCGGGCCGCGGCGTGCCCGCCATCTGCAGCCCGAACGCGACGTTCCCCGCGACGTCGCGGTGCGGGAAGAGCTGCCCGTCCTGGAACAGCAGGCCGAACCTGCGCCGGTGCACCGGCACGCCCGCGAGGTCCGCACCCGCCCACCGGACCGACCCCGCCGCGAGCGGCTCGAGCCCGGCGACCGCGCGCAGCAGGCTCGACTTGCCGCACCCCGACGGGCCGAGCAGCGCGAGCACCTCGCCGGGCGCGACGTCGAGGCGGACGCCCCCGACCGCCGTCGTCTCCCCGTAGCGCACGACGACGTCCCGCACCTCGAGCCCGTCCCGCACCTCGAGCCCGTCCCCGCCGCCCGCGGGCGCGTGGCCCGGCGACACCGCGGCGCTCACAGCTCCGCCAACCGGGACGAGCCGCGCAGCCGCTCCGCGACGGCCATGACCGCCGAGGTGACGAGCGCGAGCACGACGCTCGCCGCGAGCGCCATCCCGTGGTTCTCGGCCCCGGGCCGGCCGATCAGCCGGAAGATCACGACGGGCAGCGTCGGCCGGTCGGGGCGCGCGAGGAACGACGTCGCGCCGAACTCGCCCAGGGAGACGGCGAACGCGAGCCCGACGGCCAGCGCGAGCGCACGCGCCGCCATCGGCCCGTCGACGGTCGCGAGCACGCGCCCGGGAGCAGCGCCCAGGGTCGCCGCCACCTCGCGCAGGCGCGGGTCGATCGCGCGCAGCACCGGCAGCACGCTCCGCACGACGAGCGGCACGGCGACCACCGCCTGCGCGATCGGCACCAGCACGCCGCTCGTGCGCAGGTCGACCGGCAGCCCGAACGGCCGGTCGAGCGTGAGGAGGAACCCGAACCCGACGGTCACCGCCGACACCCCGAGGGGCAGCATGAACACCGCGTCGAGCAGCGACACCGCGCGCCGCCCGGCCCGCACCCGCGGCCGGCGCGACACGACGAGCGCGACCAGCCCGCCGACCACGACCGCCAGCACGGTCGCGTCGAACGCCGTCCGCAGCGAGTTCGCCGCCGCCTCCCAGACCGTCACCGACAGCGCGTTCGGCCCCCCGGTCGTGCCGAGGTTCGCGTAGTGGTCGAGGCCCCACCCGGCCGGGGTCCGCAGCGACCGCACCACGAGCGTGGCGAGCGGCAGGGCGAGCAGCACGACGACGACGCCGGTCACCACCGCGGCGGCGACGTCACCGCGACCCAGGGGGTGGGTCGCGCCGGCCGGTGCGGCCAGCCGCAGCGCGCGCTCGCGGCGGGTTCGCGCGCGCGCCGCCACGCCGAGCGCGACCGCCACGACCACGAGCTGCACGACCGACAGCACCGACGCCGCGCGCAGGTCGAGGAACTGCGTGGTCTGGACCCAGATCTCCGTCTCGATCGTGCCGAACCGCGTGCCCCCGAGGACGAGGACGACGCCGAACGCCGTCGCGCAGAACAGGAAGACGAGCGATGCGGCGGACGTGATCGCCGGCCCGAGCGCCGGCAGGGTGACCTCGAGGAAAGCGCGCCACGGCGGCGCCCCCAGAGCGCGCGCGGCCTGCTCCGCGCGCGGGTCGAGGTGCTCCCACAGCCCGCCGACCGTGCGGACCACCACGGCGTAGTTGAAGAAGACCAGCGCGGCGACGATGGCGGGGAACGTGCCGTCGAGCCGCAGCGCGCCGAGCGGGCCGTCCTCGACGAGCAGCGCGCGGAACGCCACGCCGACCACGACCGTCGGCAGGACGAACGGCACGGTGACGAACGCCCGGACGGCGGCCCGCCCCCGGAACCGGCACCGGTAGAGCACGTACGCGCCGGGCACGCCGAGCAGCAGCGAGATCACCGTCGCTACGCCGGCCTGCGCGAGCGTGAGCCCGAGGATCCGCCACGTCCTGGGGCGCCCGAAGACGTCCGCGAACCCCCCCAGGTCGAGCGCGCCGTCGGCGGTGAAGCCGCGCGCGACCATCGTCGCGACGGGCCAGCCGAAGAAGACCCCGAGGAAGACCAGCGGGATCCCGGCGGCGAGCGTCCAGCCGACCCAGCGCCGCGCCCGGCTCGCACCCCGGCTCGCACCCCGGCTCGCGTTCCGGCCGGGGCGACGGCCGGGGCGCCGGCCCGCGCCGCCGGCGATCATGCGCGACACGTCGGGGCTACCCGATCACGAGGTCGGTCCACGTGCGGATCCACGCGTCACGGTTCGCGGCGATGTCCTCGGCCGGCACCTCGAACGGCTTCTCCGCGAGCGGCCCGAACTGCGCCCACGCGGCGGGCAGCTCGACGCCTGCGTCCACCGGGTACATGTACATCTGCTCCGGGATCGTGGCCTGGAACTCCGCGCTCACGAGGAGGTCGACGAGGCGCTGCGCACCCTCCGGGTTGTCGGCGCCCGCGAGCACGCCCGCGTACTCGACCTGCCGGAAGCACGTCTCGAGCAGCGCACCCGTCGGCGCGTCGACCGCGCCCTCGGGCACCTCGAACGGCGGAGACGACGCGTAGGAGACCACCAGCGGGCGCGGGCCGTCACCGCTCGAGCCCGAGAAGTCGACCGAGTACGCGTCCGACCACCCCTCGGTGACCTTGACGCCGTTGTCCGCGAGCGCGGTCCAGTAGTCCTGCCACCCCGCGTCGCCGAACGCGCCGACGGTCGCGAGGAGGAACGCGAGCCCGGGCGACGACGTCGCGGGGTTCTGGACCACGAGCAGGTCGCGGTACTCGGGCTTCGTCAGGTCGGCGAGCGTGACCGGCTCCGCGAGCCCGCGCTCGGCGAACCACCCGTGGTCGACGTTGACGCACACGTCGCCGACGTCCACGGGGGTGAGGGAACCGGCGTCGTCGACCGCGTACTGCGCGGCGCTCGCGGGCAGGTCGGCCGGGGTGTACGGCTCGACGACGCCCTCGTCGATCGCGCGCGAGGCGAACGAGTTGTCGATCCCGAAGACGGCGTCGCCGAGCGGGGCGTCCTTGGTGAGGACCAGCTGGTTGACGAGCGCGCCACCGTCCCCGGGCGCGACCAGCTCGACCGTGAGGCCCGTCTCGGCCTCGAACGCGGCGAGCAGGTCGGGGTCGGCGGCGAACGAGTCGTGCGTCACGAGCACGACGGTCCCGGCCTCACCGCCCGCGGTGCCCGACGACGCGCCGCCGGGCGGGGAGTCGGACCCCACCACCGAGCAGCCCGTGAGGGCGAGCGCGGCGGCCATGGTCGTCGCGGCGGCGGACGTGCGTGCGGCGGACGTGCGTGCTGCTGACGTGCGTGCGGTGGACGTGCGTGCTCCGGACGTGCGTGCTGCTGACGTGCGGGGCGATCGGATCGCCATGGTGTGGATCTCCTCCTCGAGGTCGCAGGAGGGGCCCCCGGGCCGCCGGCGAGCTCCGCCCGGCCCGAGGGCGCGGCGGCACTGCGTCGACGAGCCCGGAGATCGAGATTCCCGACTCCCTACGCCGGTGCAAACCGGATCAGGTTCGAGGGTCTGCGGATCACCGCACTCTCAGCGCCTGGTGCCCGGTGACCCGAGCGGCGCTCCCCTGTCGTTCGCCCGCCAGGTTACACCGGCCACCGGGCTGCATCGGGCTCCGCCCACTACCGTGAGCGCGTACCCGCCAGCCCCCGCGTACACCGCGCTCACCGCCAGGAGTCACCCGTGGTCGACACCCCGTCGCAGTCCACCCAGTCCAAGCTCATCGGTGCCGTCGTCGCCCTCGGGGCGGCGTGGGTCGCGCAGAAGATCGTGTCGACCGCCTGGCAGGCGGCGAGCGGGCACCAGCCGCCGAAGGCCGACGACGAGGGCGACGCCCGGTTCGCCGAGGTCGCGGGCGCCGCGGTCATCACGGGCGCCGTCATCGCGCTCGTCCGCGTCCTCGCCACCCGCGGGGCCGCCAAGATGCTGCGCTGACGGTCAGCCGCGTCCGCCGGTGGCCTCGTCGGCCTCACGCGCGAGCTGGGCGGCGAGGCGGTCCTCCGCGTGGGCCTCGCGCTCGGCGGCGTCCTGGTCGGCCGTGAGGTCGTCGACCACGAGCAGGTCGCTGCGCACCTTGCCCGTCCGGTAGCCGGCGCGGCCGACCATGTGGGAGGCGACCGGCGACGTGAGCAGCTGGAACAGCACGATGAGCACGAGCATCCAGAGCACGTCCCCGGACCGCAGCCGCAGCGCGAGCCCGATCAGCGCGAGGATGAGCCCGAGCACCTGCGGCTTGGTCGCCGAGTGCATGCGCGCGAGCAGGTCGGGGAAGCGCACGAGGCCGACGCCGGCGGCGAAGGCGAGCAGCGCGCCGCTGAGGAAGAACAGCCCGGCCAGGGCGTCGAGCAGCACCCCGCCGTCGATCGACGTCCCGGCGTCCATCAGCGCACCTCCCCATGGGCCGCGCCACCGTGGTGGTCGGTGTCGGTCTCGCGCAGGTCGTCCCGCTCCGCGAGCGCCCGGGCCGCCTCCTCCTGCGCGATCTCCTCGCGCGTCCGGACCTTGCCCTCACCCTCGGGCTCGCGCGCCGCGAAGCGCGCGATGGTCACCGAGCCGACGAAGCCGACGAGCGACAGCGCCACGAGCACCGGGATGGTGTCGGTCCGGCGCGAGTACGCCGCCTCGAGCGCGATGAAGGCGACGACGGTCGTCGTGAACACGTCGAGGGCGACGGTCCGGTCGAGCATGCTGGGGCCGCGCTCGGCGCGATAGAGCGCGAGGAGCGCCGCCACGGCCAGGAGAGCGGCGCACACAGCGACGACGACGGTGGTCACGACGCTCATCGAGCCACCTCCCGGGAGGTCTGGGCGGCCCGGGCCGCACCGCTGCCACGACCGGATCGGTCACCGCGTCCACGGCCACCGCCGCGTCCCACGCCCCACTCCGGGATGCGACGCGGGGCCAGCCCGGCCGCGACGAGCTGCGCGTCGGACGCCAACGCGCGCAGGACGCGCTCCTCCTGGTCGAGCACCGACTGCTTCGCGGCCTCGACGCCGCCGGTGGTCTCGACGTCGAGCACGTGCAGGTACAGCGTGCTGGTGAGCCGGTGCGCCTCGACGACGATCGAGCCCGGGACGAGCGAGCAGAGCTCGGCGGTGAGCGTGAGGTACAGGTCGGACGAGCTGCGCAGCCGCACGCCGATCACGGCGCTGCGGGGCGGGCGGCGGCGGAACGCCTGGACACCCACCTGGACGCTCGCGACGACGATGTCCTTGAGGAACACCGCGATCAGCCGGATCAGGTTCAGCGGGTGGACGTGCCCACCCGACGCGACCGGCGGCAGCGGCAGGGCGGTCGTCATCGCGAGCGCGAGGAGCGCACCGGCGACGACGTTGGCGATCGTCAGGTCGCCCCACAGGAGCACCCACAGGACGGTGAGCCAGAGGATCGTCGGCCACTGGACGGCGGCGGCCCTGCGCCGCGGGTGGAGGCTCACTGCGTCTCCTCCCCCTGCGTCTCCTCGCCCGCGACGTCGTCGGACACCCCGGAGCCGCGGCCGCCTTCAGGCAGCACGGCCTCGATGTAGATGCGGGCGCGCAGGTCGTGCGAGGCACGCTCGGTGTAGGCGTAGAGCGGGCCGGCCACGACCGTGAGCGAGATGCCGAGCAGGACGAGCGCTCCGGCCGAGCCCACCATGGCCCGCGGCAGCCGCACCACCGGCACGTCGGCGGGCGCCGTCTGCCAGAACGCCTTGTTCCAGGCCTTGACCAGCGCGTAGAGCGTGAGCAGCGAGGTCACGACGCCGCCCGCCACGAGCGCGTAGGCGAGCGGCGTGCCCGAGGTGACGCCGGCCTGGAGCAGCCCGGTCTTGCCGAGGAACCCGGAGAACGGCGGGATCCCGGCGAGGTTCATGGCGGGGACGAAGAAGAGGATGGCCAGCACCGGGGCGATCTTGGCGAGCCCGCCCAGCTGGTCGAGCGACGTCGTCCCCCCGCGGCGCTCGATCAGCCCCGCCACCAGGAAGAGCGTGGTCTGCACGGTGATGTGGTGGACGACGTAGAAGATCGCGGCCGCGACCCCGGCCTCGCTCGACAGGGCGATGCCGAAGATCATGAAGCCGATGTGGCTGACCAGCGTGAACGAGAGCAGTCGCTTGATGTCGTTCTGCGCGACCGCACCGAGGATGCCGACGACCATCGTGGCGAGCGCGGCCCACATGAGCAGGTCGTCCGCCCGGCCCTCGGGGAAGAGCAGCGTCTGGATGCGGATGATGGCGTAGACGCCGACCTTGGTGAGCAGGCCGGCGAAGACCGCGGTGACGGGCGCGGGCGCCGTCGGGTACGAGTCGGGCAGCCAGGCCGAGAGCGGGAAGATCGCCGCCTTGATGCCGAAGGCCAGGAGCAGCAGCAGCTGGAGGACGAGCGAGACGCCCGGGTCGATGTCGGGCAGGCGCTGGGCGAGCTGCGCCATGTTCACCGTGCCGGTCGCCGAGTACGTGAGCCCGATCGCGAGCAGGAAGATCACCGAGGAGAGCAGCGCGACGACGATGTAGATCGTCCCCGACCGCACGCGCTCGGCCGTCCCCGTGAGCGTGATGAGCACGTAGCTCGCGGCGAGCAGCACCTCGAAGCCGACGTAGAGGTTGAACAGGTCACCCGCGAGGAACGCGATCGCGACCCCCGCGGCCAGCACCAGGTAGGACGGGTGGTAGATCGCGACCGGGGTCTCCTCGTCGCCGTCCGCGAAGCCCTGGGCGAGCGAGTACACGAGGACCGCGAGCGTCACCGCCGACGAGATCGCGAGCATGAGCGAGCTCAGCCGGTCGGCCACGAGGCTGATGCCGACGGGTGACGACCACCCGCCGACGTCGACCACGAGCGGGCCCGAGTCCGCCAGCACCAGCAGCAGGCACGACGCCACGAGCGTGAGCGTCAGCGCGACGAGCGTGATGACGCGTTGCGCGCGCCCGTGCCGCCACAGGGCGAGCGCGAGCCCGGCGCCCGTGAGCGGCAGCACCACGGGGAGCGGCACGAGCCAGGTGTAGTCGTTCATCGGGCACCGACCGGCTCCGCGTCGTCGTCCGACGACTGCGTCTCGTCGCGCGCCTCGGCGGCGTCGCGGTCGAGGTCGCTCACGGTGTCCTCGGTGTCCATGTCGGCGTAGATGGCCTGGTCGTAGGCCGCGATGCGCGCGATCCGGCGGTCCTCGACGTCGTCCTGCACCTCGTCGTGGCGGTGCAGCTGCCACGAGCGGTACGCGAGCGCGAGGAGGAACGCCGTCATCCCCAGCGTGATCACGATCGCGGTGAGGACCATGGCCTGCGGCAGGGGGTCGCTCATCTCGTCGGTGTCGGTCATGCCGACGATGGGCGCGCCGCCCGCGGCCCCGCTGGCGACCAGGAACGTCAGGTTGATCCCGTTGCCGACGAGGATGATGCCGATCAGCACCCGGCTCAGGCTCCGCTCGAGCATGAGGTAGACGCCGGCCGCGACGAGCACGCCGATCACCACGACGAGGGTCAGGTTCGGGGTCATGTCCACGGTCATCGCGACACCTCCGCGGGGGTGGGGGCGTCGGCCGGGGTGCCCATGTCGTCGGCACCCGTCTCCTCGCCCTGGCGGTCGATCTCGGCGCCGAGGCTGCGCAGGATGTCGAGCACGAGGCCGATGACGACGAGGAAGACGCCCACGTCGAAGAACAGCGACGTGACCAGCTTGACGGGCCCGAGGACCGGCAGCGCGATCTCGACGATCACGCTCTGCAGCACCTCGGCGCCGCCGAGGAGCGCGACCAGCCCGACGCCGGCCGACAGGAACAGTCCGGACCCGAGCAGCAGACCGGGGTGCACGGGCGCGGCCTCGCCGAGCTCGTAGCGCCCGCCGGCCAGGTACCGCACGATCAGCGCGATCCCGACGACGAGGCCCGCCGCGAACCCGCCGCCGGGGGTGTTGTGCCCCGAGAACAGCAGGAACGCGGCGAACACGACCATCGTGTGGAAGAGCAGCCGCGTGACGACCTCGAAGATGACCGAGCGCCGTTGCGGCGCGAGCGTGCGCTCGGCGCGCAGCCAGGCTCGCGAACCGGCGATCGCCGAGCCGATCGACGGCGCGCCGCGCGGCTGGGCGTGCGCGTCCTGCGCCGGCGTCGACACCCCACGACGGCGCAGCGACGCCATGCGGTCGCGGTCGTCGTCGGTGCCCCACACGCCGCTGCTCGCGGTGTGGTCCACCTCGACCTCGCTCACGCGGTTCGGGACCGCGTGGCGGCGCTGCCGGAAGATCAGGGACGCCACTCCGGTGGCGGCGACGAGCAGCACCGAGATCTCGCCCATCGTGTCCCAGGCGCGGATGTCGACCAGCACGACGTTGACGATGTTCTTGCCGCCGCCGAACGAGTACGCCTCGTCGGCGAAGTCGATCGACTGGGGCACGTGCATGCGGGCACCGGGCGCCACCAGGGTCAGAACCGCGACCGTCCCTCCCACGAGCACCCCGATCGCGAGCCGCACCCAGCGGCTCACCGCGAGCGGCCGGTCCGAGAAGTAGGCGGGCAGCCGCCGCAGCACGAGCACGAAGATCATCAGCGTGATGGTCTCGACCAGCACCTGCGTCAGGGCGAGGTCGGGCGCTCCGTGCAGGAGGTACAGCACGGCGACCCCGTAGCCCGACATGCCGACGAGGATCACGGCCTTGAGCCGGCGCCGGGCGCGGACCGTGAGGACGGCGGCGATCACGATCGCCGCGCCGGCGACCAGCTGGCCCGGCGAGTCCCACCCACGCACCTCCACCGGCAGCGACGTCCCGGTGTAGAGCGCCGTGCCCGCGAGCGCCATGAAGACGACCAGGATCCCGCCGAGGTAGAACGGGAGGGACCCGCGCTGGGTGATCGCGGTGACGTCCGCCGAGACGTCGTCGAGCCGGCGCATGGTGCGGCGGTAGAGGTGGTCGGCCTCCGGGCCGGTCCGCAGCCGTGCCTGGAACCGCTCGACCGGCGCGCGGCCGACGAACAGCAGCGCGCCACCGGCGAGGATCAGGAGCGTGAGCAGCAGCGTGGGCGTGATGCCGGCCCACAGCACCAGGTGGCCGGGGTCCCCCGTCGGGTAGGTCGCGGCGTACGGCGAGAGCAGCTTATCGCCGAGCCCCGGCAGCACCGCGACCGCGAGCCCGAGGACCGCGAGCGTGAGCGCCGGCCAGACGAGCACGAGCGAGGGCCGTGTCACGGCCGGCGGCTCACCGGGGCCGACCGACTCCGGTTCGCCCTCGGCGACCGGTGCGTGCGTGACGCTCGCCTTCGTCGCGAACGCGCCCCACAGGAACCGCAGCCCGTACGCAGCCGTGAGGACGGACCCGAGCGTCACGGCGACCAGCACCGTAGCCCCGACCCAGCCCTCGCCGTCCTGCCGGACGGCCTCGATCGCAGCCTCCTTCGCAGCGAAACCCGCGAAGGGCGGCAGCCCGATCATCGAGGCGACCGCGAGCCCGGCCGCGGTCGCGGTCACGGGGAGCGCTCGTCCCACCCCCGAGAGCCGACGCAGGTCGCGCGTGCCGGTCGCGGCGTCGACCACGCCGACCACGAGGAAGAGGGTGGCCTTGAACATCGCGTGCGCGCCGATCAGCGCAAGGCCTGCGAGCGCCGCCGACTTCGTGCCGAGCCCGACGAGCAGCACGATCAGGCCCAGCTGGCTGACCGTCCCGAAGGCGAGGACGAGCTTGAGGTCGTGCTGGCGCAGGGCGCGGTAGCCGCCGACCAGGAACGTGCCGCAGCCCAGCGCGATCACGATGACCTGCCACGCGGTCAGGTCGGCGTACGCCGGGGCGAACCGCGCGACCAGGTAGACGCCGGCCTTCACCATCGCGGCGGCGTGGAGGTACGCGCTCACGGGAGTCGGCGCCGCCATGGCCGACGGCAGCCAGAAGTGCAGCGGGATGAGCGCGGACTTGCTCGCCGCGCCGGCCAGGAGCAGGACGACGGCGACGGTCGCGAGCGTGCCGCCGGGGGGCGAGGCGATGATCTCGGAGAGCCGGTACGTGCCCGCCGACTCGCCGAGCAGGATGAGGCCGACGAGCATCGCGAGACCGCCGGCGGTGGTGAGGATGATCGCCTGCATCGCGGCGCGACGGCTCGCCTTGCGGTCGGCGTAGTGCCCGATGAGCAGGTACGAGAACACGGTCGTGAGCTCCCAGAACACGTACAGGAGCAGCATGTCGTCGGCCACGACCAGGCCCAGCATCGCGCCCGCGAACGCCACCAGCACCCCGCCGAACCGGCCCAGCCCGCCGGCCTTCGCGGAGAAGTACGCCGAGCAGTAGACCAGCACGAGCGCACCCACCCCGCCGACCAGCAGCAGCATCAGCCACGACAGCGTGTCCATCCGGAACGCGAGCTCGAGCTGCAGCCCGGGCACCCACTCGACCACCTCGGTCGGCAGGTCGCCTCGCAGCACGGCGGATGTCTGCGTGAGCGCCCAGACCGTCGCCGAGGCCGGCGCGATCGCCAGCACGAGGAAGGCGCGACGCCCGAGCCACGACATCAGCGCAGGCGCAGCCAGTGCCATGGCGAGATGGGCGACGAGCAGCAGCAGCACGTCCGCTCCGTCCTGTGGTGGGCGGGTGGTCGGTCGGTGTCGTGGTAGGACGACGCCCGAAGCAGCTGGCTACCGGGGGGCGACGACGGATGTGACGACGGGTCTGAAGTTGTCGGGACGGGCAGGTGCGAGCACGCGGCGCGGGGGTGCGGACCCCCACTGGTGCCTCACGGATGTCGGTCGAGGATAACAAGCGTCACGCGCTGACCCCGACCCGTGCCGTCGGCTCGGCGGGTGGACGGTGGGTGGACGGCGGGTGCGTGCCGGCCGGTGCGCGTGCCGGCCGGGCGGGTGCGAGTTCGCTGGTGCGGCGGCGAGTTCGCTGGTCAGGACCGGCGAACTCGACTCCGGACCAGCGAACTGGGGACCAGCGAACTGGCGAGCGGCGCGGGGCCGGCGAGGGAGCCGGGCGGGCGGGTGGGGCGGGGCGGGGCGGGGTCGGGCGGGTCAGAGGTGGGCGGGATGGACCAGGAACTCCGAGGCGTCCGTGATCTCGCCGCCGACCACGGCGTGGAGCTCGCGCGTCAGCGCGCTGACCAGCGGCTGGACGCGCCCGCGCGCGACCTTGTGCGCGAACGACGGACGCTCCAGCTCGAGTTCCTCGAAGTCCGGCGGCGCCCAGCGCACGCGGTACGCGACGACGCCCTGCTGCGCCCAGTCGACGCCGCGCAGCACGAACGGCGCCGGCTCGCCCCACGACACCTCGAGCGCGAGCAGCCCGTCGACCTCCAGGCTGGTCAGCACGCCGTACCCCGTGCGTTCCTCCGGCTGGGAGAGCGCCGCGATGTCATACGCGTCGGCCTGCGTGTGCAGGCTCCAGAGCTCCTGCTCGTCGAGCGCGGGCACGCCGGTGCCCCCGAGCCGCTCGACGAGGCTGCGCTCGCCCGTGCCGGCGGGCGGGCCGCCCCACGGGACGGCGTCCATCGCGAGCCGCGCGCGCGGCGTGACCCGCTGCATGACGCCGAGCGCCTGCTCGGGCTCGAGCCACGCGTCGGTGAAGATCGTCAGGTCGATGAGGGCGTGGGGGTCGGGCACGAGCACGACGCCGGTCCCGCCGACGCGGATCGCCCCACCGAGCCGGCGCGCGGCGGCGACGAGCCAGTGCACGACGCGCTCCTCGTCGCGGATCGGCATCCCGGCCGGGAAGGCGCGCTTGAGCCCGTCGCGGTCGCCGCCCGGGTAGGGCGGCGCGCCGCGCTCGGTGGGCGTCTCGACGACGAACGCCGTGGCCGACGACGGCGGCAGGCCCAGCGCCGCGGCCCCACCCTGGCCGAGCGCGTAGGGACCGACGAGGCGCGAGTGCCGCGACAGCCGGAGCACTCGCGCCGTGCCGCTGCCCCTCGCCGTGCCGCTGCCGCGCGCGCCGCGCCCGCCCGCCGTCGTGCGCGCGAGGCCCGCCGCGGCGTCGGCGTCCCAGCCCGCGGCCGTGAACCGGCTCAGGGCGAGCGCCTCGACCTCCTCGCCGAGCACGTCGGCCGGGAGAGCGAGCAGGTGCCGGTCTCGCACCGCGCGGTCAGAGACTGGCAACGCGGGCAGCTCCGCTCCGGGCACTCTCACGCCGGTCACACCTCGGTGCGGTGGAAGCTCTGCCACGAGCGCGACGCCGTCGGGCCCCGCTGGCCCTGGTAGCGCGACCCGTACTGCGCGGAGCCGTAGGGGAACTCCGAGGCGGACGAGAGCCGGAAGAAGCACAGCTGCCCGATCTTCATGCCCGGCCAGAGCGTGATCGGCAGCGTGGCGACGTTCGACAGCTCGAGGGTCACGTGCCCGGTGAAGCCGGGGTCGATGAAACCGGCGGTCGAGTGCGTGAGGAGCCCGAGTCGGCCGAGCGACGACTTGCCCTCGAGGCGGGCGGCGACGTCGTCGGGCAGGGTGACCGCCTCGTACGTCGAGCCGAGCACGAACTCGCCGGGGTGCAGGATGAACGGCTCGGCCGGGTCGACCTCGACGAGCCGGGTGAGCTCGGGCTGGTCCTGCGACGGGTCGATGACCGCGTACTTGTGGTTGTCGAAGAGCCGGAAGAACTTGTCGAGCCGCACGTCGATGCTCGACGGCTGGATCATCGCGGGCTCGTACGGGTCCAGCACGACGCGGCCGGTGTCGAGCTCGGCGCGGATGTCACGGTCGGAGAGCAGCACGGGGCCACGCTAGCGGGCACTGCCGACGACGCGGTCCGGCACCTCGCGGTGTTCGGTATGCTCGGTGCCGCGCTCCCGCCTGGGCGGGCCGCGCGGGTGTAGTTCAGTGGCAGAACTTCAGCTTCCCAAGCTGATAGCGCGGGTTCGATTCCCGTCACCCGCTCCAGTGTTTTCGCAGGTCAGGCGCCTGCGACGTCCGTGTCAGACCCCCGTAGGACCCTCGTTGCAGGTGGCTCGTGCCATAACGTGCCATGAGAGATGCCGCGGAGGACCTGCCGTGAACGCTGGACGAACTCCCCACCGCCGTGCCAGCGGAGCGATCCGCCGGCTCTCCTCGGGCCGCTGGCAGGCCCGCTACACCGGACCGGACGGCGCGCTGCGGTCGCTCGGGACCTTCCGGACCAAGACGGAGGCCGACCAGGCACTCGCTCACGAGACGTCACGGATGGCTCGAGCGCTGTGGCACGACCCTCGCCGCGGTGAGCAGCTGGTCGGGGACTACTTCCGGGACTGGATCGCGTCGCGCGGGGTGATGGCGGACAGCACGCGGGCGCTGTATTCGCGGCTGCTCGAGGTCTGGATCGACGCGCCGCTGCCGCTGGCGCTCGCGGGCGGCCGAGAGCGGACCGTCCAGCCCGGCGCCCAGACGCTCGGCTCCGTCACGCCGGCGGACGTGCGCGAGTGGGACGGCGCCGTGCTGGCCGAGTCGGTCCGGCGGGCGACCGAGCGCTGGGAGCGGGCACAGGCGCATCCGCGTCGCGTGAACGCGGCGATACGCCGCTGGGCGGCCGAGATCGGGACGCCTCTGGCGGCGACGGGGCGGATTCCTGTGGCCGTCCGCGAGGCATGGGAGGCTGCGACCGAAGGCGTCGCGGACGCCGATGGTCGACGGGGCCGCAACGCCGGAAGGACGGAGGCGGCGCAGGCGTACCGGCTGTTGCACACCGGGATGGCGCAGGCGGTCGCGGATGGTCTGATTCAGACCAACCCCTGCACGGTCAAGAAAGCGAGCCAGCGCGACAGCCGAGACCGCACCGAACGCAGGGTCGCCACGTCGGAGGAGATCTGGGCCCTCGCCCATGCGATGCCCGAGCGGTATCGCGTTGCCGTCATCGTCGCGTTCTGCAGCGGGCTCCGTGCCGGCGAGCTGTTCGCACTGCAGCGCCGCCACGTCGACCTGACCGCCGGGACGATCCGCGTCGAGCATTCGCTGAGTCGGGCTGGCGCCAGTGTCCATCGGTTCTCTTCGACCAAGACCGTGGCCGGCCGCCGCACGGTCGCGCTGCCGGCCGTGGCCGTCACCGCGCTCACCGAGCACATGGCGCGGTTCACCGGGTCGAGCAAGAATGCGCTCGTCTTCGGCACCGTCAACGGCACGCCGCTCTCCCCCGGTAGTCGCTCGGTCATGTTCGCCCGCGCCCGACACGCGATCGGCCGCGACGACCTGACGTGGCACGACCAGCGGCACTCCGCGATGACGGTCGTCGCCGCCACCGGCGCCAAGCTCCCCCGAGCTGATGGAGCGAGACGGGCACGCGAGCCCCAGGGCGACTCTGCACTACCAGCACGCCGACGACGGGGCCAGCGGCGGATCGCGGACCGGCTGAACGAGGCGCTAGGACAGTCGACGACGGCTGATCAGGCCTCAGGTCGGGAGGAGAAGGGCACCGACGTGAACGTTGCGTCTCACCTGTCGGGCGACGGAGACCATGAACCGGGCATCGCGAACGCTGTTGTCGTTCACGTCCTTCACCATCACCGGCCAACCTGACGTCACGAGCTGAGGTCTGCCGGCCTTGTCCTTGGTCGCGAGAGGGGCGCTGACGACGCGGGAGACGTAATACCCGTACTCGATGTGGTCCACTGCTCCGGCAGTACGAAGCGCCCGGAGGTAGGTGTCCTGATCCTTCTGGCCCTGCGGATTGTCGAGTCCGCTGATGCGCGCTGTGCAGTAGACCACTCTCGCGATCTGGGCCGCGGACCAGCCGGCGTCACGCGCCACGACCGACGTCGCAAGCGCACGTACGTCGAGCCAGCGCCAACCGGCGACACCGTGCCCGCCCACAAGGCCGACGCCGCCGTAGTACAGGTTGAAACCGTCCACGTAGACACCGACTCGCATGGGCAGAGACTAGGGCACCGCTGTCACGCGACTACCAAGCCTGACCGCCGGATGACGGAAGCCCGGCTCCGACAATCGCCCGGGCACCGCGTGGTCGCGCACTGGGACACGTCGATACAGTCGTCAGCTCACCAGGCGGCGCTGACCTCCACGAACCTCGGCGAAGGCCGCTTGGGCCGCCCATGCGCGGGTTCCGGGCGGACCCAGCCCGCTGGGCCCGCGCCTGAATCAGAGATTCGCATGATCGCAGGACTCCTCTTGCACCGGCGTGCCGTAAGGGGCCTCGGTCAACCCGTCATCGGTCGCCGAGCACCCCCTCGTCACCAAAGTTGATCGAACTCTTCTCTCCCTGGAGCCCGATGTTCGTCGTTCTCGCGCACACCTGTATGTAGAGGCACTCATCGGAACCGCAGCGGGCGCCTCGGATCGGGGCACGCGCGTGATGTCGATGCACTCGATGCCCTCGTCGGACCGGCCGGCTCCGGCAAGACCACGACCCTCGCCGCCTTAACCACGTTCTGGTCGCAGAACATCGGCCGCGTCGTCGGCCTCGCCCCCTCCGCCACGGCGGCCCACACACTGAGCCAGTCCCTCGGCGTCCGGTGCGACACCACCGCCAAGTGGTTGTACGAGTCCGCCGGCGACGGCGCCCGTCAACGCGCCGCCGCCTTCGAGGCCTCGCGGCGGAGTGAGGCCAATGCCACGAGCGCGGGATGGATGCAGGAGCGCCGGGCCCGAGCGGAACTGATGAGCGAGCAGGCGCGGTGGGCCTTCGCGCCCGGGCAGCTTGTCGTCGTCGACGAGGCATCCCTTGCCGACACCCGCACGCTGGCCGCCCTCGTCCAGCACGCCAGCCAGGCGCGAGCCAAGGTGCTGCTCGTCGGAGACCACCTTCAGCGCGGGTCAGTGGACGCCGGAGACGCGTTCGCGATGCTCGCCCGCCGTGGCCCCACCGCCGAGCTGACCAGCCTGTGGCGGTTCACCCGCCCGTGGGAAGCCCGTGCCAGCCTCGAGCTCCGGCGCGGCCATCCCCGCGCCCTGGACACCTACACCGCCCACGGCGCCTTCACCGCGGGCAGCCACGACGCCATGCTCGACGCCGCCCTCGACGCCGTCCTCACTGCCCGCGAGACCGGACACACCGCCGTCCTGCAAGCCGTCGACAACCGCACCGTCCGAGACCTCAACGCCCGTGCCCACGCCGACGGTGTCCTCTCCGGCACCGTCACCCCCGACGGGGTCACGCTGCACGACGGACTCATGGCCGGCGTGGGTGATCGGATCGTCACTCGACGCAACCACCGCCGCCTCACCACCGTCACCGGCTTCGTGCGCAACGGCGACCTGTGGGACATCACCGCCATCCACACCGACGGATCACTGCGCGCTCGGCCGGCCGACCCGGCACACCGATCGGCCGACGCCTCGATCTTGCTCCCCGCCGCCTACGTCGCCGAGCACGTCGAGCTCGGCTACGCCACGACCACCGCACGCAGCCAAGGCATCACCGTCGACCAGACCCACACCATCGCCGCACCCGGCATGGGCCGCGAGGACCTCTACGTCGCCATGAGCCGTGGCCGCGACCCCGTCGAGAGAGGAACACCATGTCCACCACCGACACCAACCGATCCGCGCTTCTCACGGTGACCCAAGCCGCCGACGAGCTGCACGTCACCGAGCGCTTCATCCGCAAGCTCATCGCGACCGGCGACCTGGACGCCGTCAAGGTCGGCACGCGCCTCGTCCGCATCCGGCGCACCAGCCTCGATCCGCTGCTCCGGCCGATGCGCGTTCCTCCTTCGATCGGCGCGCGGAGGTTCGGCTGACGGGAGTGCTACTCGCCCAGCCGCTGACGACCCAATCGACTCGACCGACGCTCAGGAGCCGGCGATAGACACGTCGACTCCGCCGGAGAACAACGAATCGTGCAGCTCGATTCTGTCCAGGACCGTCCCCGGGGGGACGTCGAACAGCAGGGGCGCGCCCACGATGGTGTTGCCGGGGTTGATGTCCTCTAGGAAGAAGTCCGAGGCACCCTCCAGGGAGAACAGTGCGTCACTGCTCGGCTCGTACTTCTGACCCTTGTCGTTGTAGAGGACCTGGCCACCAGTGGAGAGCATCTGCGGCTCGTCTCCGATATTGGTGACGTTCAGGCGGACGACGAGGTACTCACCCTGAGCTGTCTCCTCCGTGAAGCCTTCACCAATCGTGGGCCCAACCCGCTCGACGGAGGTGACCGTGAACTCGAACTTCCCGTCCCGCACCGGGCTACCGATCACGGCCACTGCCGGCTCAGGGGCTGGCGCAACGGGCTCGGGCTGGGCGGGAGCCCCGGCGGCGGGCGCGCTCGGCTCAACGTCCGCCACGGGAGTCTCACTGTCCCCGCCGCCTCCGAGGTTGCCAATGATGATGAAGAGCAGGACGACGCCCGCGACGATGCCCCAGACGAGACCCTTCTTGGACCTTCTCCGCGGAGAGTCGCCGCTTGCGGGCACCCAGAGCTGGTGGCCGGGGGGCGGGGGGCCCCAAGCCGGGTCCGGCTGCCAGCCGCTCGGCGGCGTCCACCCGGCGGGCGGCTGGGGCCAGTTGGGCGGGGGGTTGTAGTTCATCGGCTGGCTGGACACTCGGAGTACCCCGTTTTCGATTTCAATCAGGACCGGCAGGCTCCATCACCATCGGCACCGGTGTCGTTGATTTGAGCGAAGTGGTGAGGGTCGCACCGGCCAACTCACCCGAGGCCTCGGCCGGGAGCTTGCTGTAGAGCGTGTGTGAGCTGGCCGCCGCAGTCCGCGAAGAGTCCGCTGCACGTCCGCGACGGCAGAACGGGTGACAACGGCCCGCGGCCCCCTCGCCCGTTCAGATTCGGTCTGACCCGCTACGCCACCGCTGCTCAAGAAGAGCCGCTGCCGAGCGCGAACCAGGGGCTTCGCGGCGTGGCGCGGCCGGGCGATCGAACCGGTCGTCCGGGGCGCCCTCGGGCGGCTCCTGCCGGACGAGCACTGGCCGTCGGTGGCACACGTCGGCGGGTGGTGGCCACGCACCAACACACCCGAGATCGCCAAGCTCGCCCGCGACGCCGTGTCGGTGCCGGGCGTCACGGTCGGGACGCCGATCGTCGCGGTGTCGCCCGCAGGGGTCGTCGACGGCACGCCGGTCGCCGGCGCCTGGACCGCCGCGGACCTCCTGGCCGCCTGGCCGTGACCCGCATGAGGGCGTGGGCGCGAGATGCCAACCCTTCAGATCTCTAGGCTTCGGTCATGTTCTGGAGTCGGGACAAGAAGATCGCCGCGGGCGTCCTGGCGAGCAGCGTCGCCGTCATCGCCGGCCTGTCACTCCTCGGTGGTGGGACCATCCGGGCGTGCAGCGCCGTCGGCTACGCCGACATCTCACCGATCCAGCTCCAGTTCGACCCCGGTGTCGAGGTCGACGCCGTCGCGGCCTGCTTCGGAACGGACTGTGAACCGGTGATCCTCGCCGGCACGAACGGCCGCTGGTCCGTGCCACAGACGCAGGAGTACCTCCAGGGCGCCCAGCCGGGCAGCATCACGCACGTCGCCGTTCGAGCGGAGGCCGACGGGGAGGTCGTCGCCGACCGGGTCGTCGAGCTCTCCAGCGAACGCGTCGATGGATCTGGGTGGCCGGAGTGCCCCGGACCTCACCGCTACCTCCCGGCCGTCGTCGGTGTGGCTCCCGCCGCGTGATGGCGGGGTGCTTTGCGTGCGGCGTAGGCGGGCCGCTTGCGCTGGCGTCGTCGGGACCCTGAGGCGGCACGACTGGCACCTGCGACGCCCCGTGTGCGGACAGGCGCTTGATCGCGCGGTCCCGGTTGGTGACTGACAGCTGCGGGACGCGGCCCAGGTCGGTCGGCGACAGTCGCCCTGGTTCCTGACTGACTGGCGATCGACCGGTCCGAGGCGCGCCGCGTCAGGACGTGCCTGACCCCTTCACTTGGGGGGCTCAGCCGGCAGCGGACGGCGCGACGGGCTCGGGCGTCGACGGTGCGACGCCCGCTGCGGGGTCCGTCGGGCCTCCGTTCGTCTCGGCGGTTCCGTCCGTGGTCGGCGCCGAGCCTGTGTCGTCGGTCGCGCCCTCGGCTGCCGCCGACGCCCCCGGCACGGCGACCGGCGGCCGGGTGGTGAACGGCCAGTCCGGCTCGACGAGCAGCCCGTCAGCGTCGTCCCGCAGCCGGAGCCCGTTCGTCTCCCAGTACCGGTCGAGATCGAACGCTCCCTCTGGTGCACTGCGCAGCGGGTAGACGTTCCAGCGCAGCACGCCGTCGGCTCCGGGTGCGCCGGTGCGGAAGAGCGGCTCGTCGGAGCCCCCGGGCCAGTACTGCTGCTGCCTCCACAGATCGCCGCCGTACGGCTCAGTGGTGACCGGGCGGCCGTCCTGGTCGACGATCTGCGCTCCGTCGACGGGCTCGCCATCGGCGTCGTAGACGAACAGGTTCGTCGCGCGCTCGCCCCCGGCGACGACGCCGTCCACGGCCGGCGCGTCCACCGCGGCCCGCAGCGACGCCAGCTCGTTCCGTTGCGCGCTGGGCACCCAGAGCAGGAGCACGACGCTCGCGACAGCCGATCCCGCGCTCACGAGCCTCAGCAGCCGGTGCCACCGCGGGCCGGTCCGCCACCGGCCGCGCCCCCACTGCGCGCTGGCGACGACCGCCGTCACCAGCACTGCCCAGCCGGCGAACGTGGACGGCAGCCAGAACGCCGGGTACGGCTCGACGGCCGCGACCTGCAGCACCAGGTGCGCGATCGTCCATCCGCGCAGGACCCACCACGCCGGGCGGAGGGCGACGAGGAGGTCCTCGACACCCGGGAACCAGCGTGTCGCGCGCAGCCGCGCGAGCGCCGCGCGGTCGATCTCCCGAAACGCACGCCACGGGGCGGCCAGCGCGGCGCGCAGCACGCCGTCGCGCTGCTCTGCGGCCGGTGCGAGACCGGCGGCGGCACGGAGCTCTCTCGCGTAGACGTCGGGTGAACCGAACTCGTCGACGAGGCTCCCCCGGGGCGCGCGGCCGGCGTCGGCCAGCGCGTCGGCGAGGTTCGCCTCGAGTCCGTCGGTGAGGTCGTCGACCTGGTCGGGGCCCAGATCCGCCAGCGCGGCGCGCACCTGCTCGGCGTACTGCGCGATGTCCGTCGCGACACCGGTGTCCATGGCGGTCATCGCCCCTCCTCGGTCCTCAGCAGGCGGGTCATCGTCGCCGCGAACTCGTCCCAGTCCTTGCGCTGGGCCTCGAGCATCGCCCGGCCCTGGGCGTTGATCCCGTAGTACTTGCGGTGGGGTCCCTCGTCGCTCGGAACGACATACGAGGTCAGCGCCCCTGCCGCGTACAGCCGCCGCAGGGTGCCGTACACGGAGGCGTCGGCGACCTCGTCGATGCCGGCCGCGCGCAGGCGGCGCACGACGTCGTACCCGTAGCCGTCCTCGTCGTCGACGACGGCCAGGACCGCGACGTCGAGCACGCCCTTGAGCAGCTGCGTGGTGTCCACGCGACCTCCGCTCCCCCGCCCACCGGCGGGACGTGTGGTGCGGACGCCGCGCGGCGCCCGCACGAGGCACACTACTGCGTTTGGTGGACTACTGTCCACGGCACGGAACGCCGGTCATGTCGCTCGGGGTGCATACATGATCACGGCGACCCCGGCGAGGCAGATCAAGGCGCCGACGACGTCGTACCGGTCGGGCCGGAACCCGTCCATCACCATGCCCCACGCCAGCGAGCCGGCGACGAACACGCCTCCGTAGGCGGCGAGGATGCGCCCGAAGTGCGCGTCCGGCTGCAGGGTCGCGACGAAGCCGTACAGCCCGAGCGCGATGACGCCGGCGCCGATCCAGACCCAGCCGCGGTGCTCGCGCACCCCTTGCCAGACCAGCCAGGCCCCCCGATCTCCGCCGTCGCGGCCAGGGCGAACAGCACGAGCGAGCGCAGGAGGTCTGTCACTCGGGCATCGTCGCAGACGCGCCCCGCTCGACGACGGCTCGGGTCACGGCGCCCGTGCGCGGGACAGCGGCGCGCAGCTCGACGCCGGCGCTCGGCGTGCCTGCGCTCGGCGTGCCGGCGCTCGGCTCGACCACGACGTTGTCGCGGAAGACGTTCTCCGGGTCGTACCGCCGCTTGACGTCGCGCAGCCGGGCCAGGGTCCGGGGCGGGTAGGCGTCGAGGAGCCGCTCCGGGCGGGTGTCGGTCTCGAAGCTGACGTACAGGCCGGTGAAGTGCCGCCGCATCGCGTCCCAGGCCGCGTCCAGCCGGGCGGGGCTCGCGCCCATCGCGACGACCTGGAAGTTCGCCGAGCGGTGGGCGAACGCGGTGGCGTCGGGGTCGACGTCGCCGGTCGCACCGCCCATGGCGCGGACCTGGAACCAGTACGCGGCACCGCTCGCGACCAGACGCGCGGCATCCTGGGCGAACCCGGGCGTGAGGTGCTCGAGCAGGCCGGAGCGACTGACCGGTTCGCCCTGGCCCTCGTGGGCCCCCTCGGGCGCGGTGACGACGCCGGCGTACGGCGTGATCCGGACCTGCTGCCCGAGCAGCGGGGCGAGGTTCGCGAGCGGCTGCAGGCGCGCGAGGATCGTCTCGGCGTCGTCAGAGTCGACGACGGTCATGGTCTGGGCGAGCACCCGGCCCTCCCGCGGGCGGCCGATGATGAGGAAGCTCGTCAGGTCCCGCGGTGCGGCCTCGACGGCGGCACCCCACCGCTGCAGGAAGTCCGCGGTGTCGGTCGCGTCGTGGACGAGCTGGGCGAAGCCGACGTCGCCGACCTCGTCGGCCTGGAACTCGAACGCGGTGACGATGCCGACGCTGAAGCCGGCGCCTCGGACGGCCCAGAAGAGGTCCGGGTTCTCGGTCTCGCTCACGCGGACCGCGGTGCCGTCCGCGAGGACGAGCTCGGCGGCGCGCAGGTGGTCGATGGTCAGCCCGTGCCGGCGACCCAGGAACCCGATGCCGCCCGCGACGCCGAGCCCGCCGACCCCGACGCCGCCGTGGTCACCGGAGCTCAGCGCCCAGCCGAGCGGGTGCAGGGATTCGGCGACGTCGCCCCAGCGGGCGCCCGGCTCGATCCGGACGGTTCGGCTGGTCGCGTCGAGGACCTCGATCCGGTTCATGCGGGACAGGTCGATGATGATGCCGCCGTCGTTGGTCGACCGGCCGGAAATGCCGTGCCCGCCGCTGCGGACGGACAGCGGCACGGGCTGGCGGCGGGCGAAGGCCAGCGCGTCGGCGACCTCCGCGGCGTCGTGCACGCGGAGCACCAGGCCGGGCGACCCACCGCGCAGGTACCCCGAGCGGACGGTCGGGTAGACGGCGTCGCCCGGCTCGACGGCGGCCTCCCGCAGGCCGGCGGGGATGCCGGCGTAGTCGACGCCATCCCGGCGCCGTACCCGGACGTGGATGCTCGGCACGGACCCGACCGCGGTGCCCGCGGTCGAGCGTTCGGCGTCGACCGCCGCGCGCAGGGCCGGGGCGACCTCCGCGGCGAACCGGCGCAGCACCTCGGCGTCGTCGGTCGCGAGGACGAGCGTGCCGACGCCGTCCCGGACGACGAGCGGGAGCAGCTCGTCGACCCACTGACCTGCGGGGCCGACGAGGAACCCGTCGCGGGTGTCGGCGAAGCGGCCCGAGACGTTCGCGATCCGGCGGATCTCCCGGGGGTCGCGGCCCGCCGCGGCGGCGGCCGCGTCGATGCGGTCGTTGCCGGCCGCGAGCTCGCGCAGGCTCGCGGTGCCGCCGGGCACCACCCACCCGTCGGCGGTCTCGCCGATCAGCCGCAGCATGCGCGGCCTGCCGCCGCCGACCCAGACCGGGATGTTGTGCGCGGGCGCCGGTCCGCCCGCTGCGCCCGCCAGCCGGTGGTGCTCGCCGTCGAGCCTGAGCCGCGACCCGGCGTCGCCGGCCCAGATACCGCGCATGACGTCGATCGCCTCGCGGAGGGCGTCGACCGACTCCCCCGCGGTCAGTCGCGGGACGCCCATGCCCGCCATCGCGTCCCAGAAGAAGCCGGCGCCCAGCGCCAGCTCGACCCGTCCGCGGGACATCAGGTCCAGGCTCGCCGCAGCCCGCGCGAGCACGGCCGGGGGCCGCATCGGCACGTTGAGGACGTTCGGCGCGAGGTGGATGCGCGTGGTCCTCGCCGCGACCCAGCTCAGCAGGGTCCACGCGTCGTGGAACCGCGGCTGGTCGGGGTGGTCCTGGAAGGTGACGAGGTCGTAGTCGAGGTCCTCGCTGAGGCGGGCGAGCTCGACCGGAGCCTGGGGACGGTCGTTCGTCGGCGTGAGGAAGGTGCCGAGCAGCAGGGGGTGGCCGTAGTCCACGTCCGTCTCCCGGGTCAGTTCGCGGAGCGGGGGACGCCCGGGCCGCTCGCGGTGCCGCGTTCGGCGTCGACCAGCGCGCGCACCGCCGGAGCGATCTCCTGGCCGACGACGGTGAGCGTGGCTGGGTCGTCGCCCATGACGACGTAGGCGCTGAAGCCGTGCTCGATCGTCAGCGCGGCGAGCTGCTCGGCCCACTGCTCGGGCGGGCCGACGAGCAGCCGGTCGCTCGCGGCGTGCGTGAGCTGGCCGCCGACGTTGAGCAGACGGCGCACGGCGCGGGGCTCGCGGCCCGCCGCGGTCGCCGCCTCGTCGATGATCGCGTTCGCGTCCGCGAGGTCCTGAAGGCTCGCGACGTAGCTCAGCGACGGGAGCCACCCGTCGCCCTTGCGCCCGATCAGACGCAGCATCCGGGGCTTGTAGGCGCCGATCCAGACGCCGATGTCGTGGGCGGGCGCGGGCCCGCGCTTGGCCCCGTCGACGCGGTGGTAGGTGCCGTCGACGACGAGGCGCGACCGGTCGTCGGCGTCCCAGATGCCGCGGATGATGTCGATCGCCTCGTCGAGGGCTTCGACGCTCTGGCCGGGCGTCAGGCGCCGGCCGCCCATCCCCTCGATGGCGTCCCAGAACCCGCCGGCGCCCAGCCCGAGCTCGAGCCGTCCGCCGCTGAGCAGGTCCAGGCTCGCGGCCGCGCGGGCCAGCACCGCCGGCGGCCGGAGCGGGAGGTTCGTCACGTTGGCTGCGACGTGGATGCGCTCGGTCACCGCGGCGACCCAGCTCAGGAGCGTCCAGGTGTCGAGGTACCGCGGCTGGTACGGGTGGTCCTGGAACGTGGCGAGGTCCAGCCCTACCCGCTCGCTGAGCTGGGCAAGCGCGACGACGCGGTCCGGCGCCGTGTTGGTCGGTGTGATGAACGACCCGAACAAGAGGTCGTGCCCGTAGTCGGTCATCGTGTCCTTTCGCCGGGACTGGGTCCCTCGGCTCACACTGTGCTGTAGCACAGACGATATGTCGTGGAGATGCTTTGTCCAACAGCACGACGGTCGGTACGATTCCCGGATGAGCACCGTTCCGGAGGACCGTGGGCCCGGCGAGCGCACCGAGGACTTCGGGTGGTCGCTCGTCGTCCTGCTCCGTGCCTACCAGGCCGGCGTCACCGCCGCGCTGGGCGACGTGCCGCACGGCCACCGCGGGTACCAGGTGCTCAGCACGGTGGTGCACGGGGACCAGCCGAGCCAGCTCGCGCTCGCCGCCCACCTCGGGATCGACCGCACGGTCATGACCTACCTCATCGACGACCTCGTCGCGGCCGGCCTGGTCGAGCGGCGGCCCAACCCTCAGGACCGGCGGCAGCGCAAGATCGTCGCGACCGCGGACGGCACCCGGACCCTGGCCGACCTCGAGCGGCGGGTCGACGACGCCCAGGACCGCATCCTGTCGGCCCTGGCACCCCGCGAGCGCGAGACGCTCTGCACCCTCGTCCGGCGCGTCGCGCGCGACACCCGTGGCGCCGACAGCCCGGGCGACCCGTGCGCCGTCGTCGACGAGGCGCTCGACCCGCGCCTGCCGTCCGCCGGGCGTCCTCCACCTGGACGAGGTCGTCCGGCGAGACGTCCCTGAGCAGGAACCCCGACGCGCCCGCCCGCACCGCGGAGCAGACGTCCTCGTCGAGGTCGAAGGTCGTCAGCGCGACCACGCGCGGCAGCGTCTGCGGCCCGGCCATGATCCGCCGCGTCGCCGAGCACGTCGATGCCGGCGCGCTCGAGGGTGAGCCCGAACCCTGTCGCGGGATCAGGCCGTCTCGTCGGACTGGTCGGGAGCTCCGAGGCGCAGGTGCTCGGCGTGGAACACGGCTTCGTCGAGGAGCTGGGCGACGTGGTAGTCGTGCAAGGCGTAGGTGATAGAGCGTCCCGATCGCCGGCCTTGGACGAGCCCGAGGTGGCGCAGCATGCGCAACTGGTGGGACACGGCGGACTGTTCCATCTCCACGGCCTCGGCGAGCTGGCCGATGAGCTCGACGCTGTCCGCCTCGCCTCCCCAGGTGAACCACGACACCGCAAGAACTCGTGGGCCCCGATCGGGCCTGTGGGTGGTGCTGTCGATGGCCGAGGTGCGCTGGGCGGCCGCCGCCACGGTGCTCTTCGCGATCGGCGGCGCTCTCCAGCTCGCCGGCGCGCCACCGGTGGTGTGGTGGGCCTTCTACCTGGCCTGCTACGTGACCGGCGGGTGGGAACCCGCACTGGCAGGACTGCAGGCTCTGCGCGCGAGGACGCTCGACGTCGACCTGCTGATGATCGTCGCCGCGCTCCTCGCCGCAGCGATCGGACAGGTCTTCGAGGGGGCGCTGCTGATCGTCATCTTCGCGACCTCCGGGGCGCTGGAGGCGTTCGTGACCCGGCGTACCGCCGACTCGGTCCGCGCCCTGCTCGACCTGGCCCCCGAGCAAGCGACACGAGTCCACCCTGGCGACATCGAGGAGCAGGTCGACACCGCGGATCTCGCCATCGGCGACGTCGTCCTGGTGCGACCCGGGGAACTGGTCGGCGCCGACGGGGAGGTCATCGACGGAGCCAGCGAGGTCGACCAGGCCTCCATCACCGGCGAGCCGATGCCGGTGCTCAAGGAAACCGGCGACGAGGTGTTCGCCGGGACCCTGAACGGCACCGGCGCGCTGCGCATCCGCGTGAACCGAGCCGCGACCGACTCGGTGGTGGCCCGGATCGTGGCGATGGTCGAAGAGGCATCGGCCACGAAGGCGAAGACACAACTCTTCATCGAGAAGGTCGAGCAGCGCTACTCGGTCGGTGTCGTCGTCTCCACCTTGCTGATCTTCGGTGTTCCGCTGGCCCTCGGCGCGGCTTTTGAGCCGACCCTGCAACGAGCGATGACCTTCATGATCGTTGCCTCGCCGTGCGCGGTGGTGCTGGCCACCATGCCCCCGCTGCTCTCCGCGATCGCCAACGCCGGCCGGCACGGCCTGCTGGTGAAGTCCGCGGTGGTGATGGAGACCTTCCGCGAGGTCACGCTCGTCGCGTTCGACAAGACCGGCACCCTGACCGAAGGCACCCCCCGGGTCGCCGACGTCAGGCCCCTGCCCGCCGGAAGGCTCGACGAGAACGAGGTCCTCCGCTGTGCCGCTGCCGCCGAACGACCCAGCGAGCACCCACTGGCGCGCGCGATCGCTGCAGCCGCCCATGACAGGGATCTGAACCTGCCTCACGCCCAGGACTTCTCCTCGACCCCCGGGCGCGGGGTCACCGCAACCGTCGAGGGCCGCGTGGTCCGGGTCGGCTCACCGGCGCTGCTGACCGACCCTGCGGTCGCAGCCGCCAACAAGGGGTCCGAGGACGCCCGGGACGTCGTCGCCGAGCTGGAGGCGTCCGGGCGTACCGCAGTCGTCGTCGTGGTCGACGACGTACACGTGGGGGTCCTCGGTCTGGCCGACCAGCTGCGACCGGACGCCCGCGCCACCGTGGCCGCGCTGACCGCCTTGACGGGCGCCACCCCGGTGCTGCTGACCGGGGACAACCACGGCGCCGCCACCCGACTGGCCCAGGAGGTCGGGATCACCGACGTCCGCGCAGGTCTCCTGCCCGCCGACAAGGTCACCCACGTCAAGGCGCTCCAGGCAGCAGGTCACCGGGTGCTCCTGGTCGGCGACGGTGTCAACGACGCACCCGCGATGGCCGCCGCCAATCTCGGCGTGGCCATGGGCCGCCACGGGTCAGACCTCGCCCTGGAAACCTCCGACGCGGTCATCGTCCGCGACGAGCTCGCCATCCTGCCCAAGATCATCGACCTGTCCGGGCGGGCCCACCGCGTGGTCAAGGCCAACCTGACGTTCGCCGCGACCGTCATCGCGGTCCTCGTCGTCTGGGACATCGGCTGGATCCTGCCGCTACCCCTCGGTGTCGCCGGCCACGAAGGCTCCACCATGGTCGTCGGTCTGAACGGGCTACGCCTGCTCCGTGCGGGGGTCTGGCGCCGCGCCGGTTCCAGACCCCCCGCAGCAGTTCCTGGAGCCGCAAGCACCGAGCACCCGCTCGCACTGTCGGCGAGAAGCTGATGGCCCATCGCAAACGCATCAAGTGCTGCCGTGCCACGCCCCGCTGCAAGAGCTGCCCCCTGCTCGAGCTCCGGCGCACCCAGAAGCCTCGAAGTCCCCAGGCCGACGGCGGCCGCCCACGGGGGCGGTGAATCGCTCGCGGACGCAGCTACGGGCCGCCTCCGCGAGCCAAGTGACTCATCGACTGCCTGGCGCCGTCACGACCGCGGCGCCGGGCTCCTCCTCAGGGGCAGGCGCCGCCGCCGGTAGAGGCGCTGTCCAGCAGCGCCATCGCGGCCGACCTGCCGGGGATGCCGCTCACTCCCCCACCCCGACGCGCCCCCGCGCCGCAGAGCAGCACGCGGTCGTGCTCGGTGGCCACGCCCCACCGCTCGGCCGGCGACCGGGCGGCGGACGACCGGGCCGCTGATGATGGGGCCTCGCCGTCGTCCTCCAACCAAGGCCACTGCAGGTCGCCGTGGAAGATGTGCCCGCCCGGCAGCGCGACGTCGTGCTCGAGGTCGACGGGCGAGCGCACCTCGAGGCACGGGCGGCCGTCGGCGTCCAGGGCGAGGCAGTCCTCGATCGGCTCCGCGAGCACCGAGTCCAGCGAACGCAGCGTGGCCGCGAGCGCCGTCGCCCGTGCGCCGTCGGGTTCGGCACGGAACAGGCGGGCGGGCATGTGGAGGCCGAAGAGGGTGAGCGTGTGGTGGCCCGTGTCGCGCAGCTCCGGGCCGAGGATCGACGGGTCGGTGAGGGTGTGGCAGTAGATCTCGGCCGGCGGGAGCGCCGGGATGCGGCCCGCCGCAGCCTCGGCGTAGGCGGTCGCGAGCTGCTCGTACGACTCGTTGACGTGGAAGGTCCCCGCGAAGGCGGCCGCGGGATCCACCGCCGCGTCCCGGAGCCGGGGCAGCCGGCGGAGCACCATGTTGACCTTGAGCTGGCTGCCCTCCGGGCCGACGTCGGCCGGCTCGCGCCCCAGGAGCCCGTCGAGCACGCGTGGGGCGGCGTTCACCAGGACGTGACCGGCGCCGACCGCGTGCTCGCGTCCGTCGTCGTCGGTCCACACCACCTCCGCGCCGTCGGAGCCCGGGTGCACGGCGGTCACGATCGCCCGGGTCAGCAGCTCCGCGCCGCCCGCGCGCGCCGCGCCCGTGAGCGCGTCGACCACCGCGCCCATGCCGCCCACAGGCACGTCCCAGTCCCCCGTCCCACCCCCGATCACGTGGTAGAGGAAGCAGCGGTTCTGGACGAGCGTCGGGTCGTGGGCGTCGGCGAACGTCCCGATCAGCGCGTCGGTGAGCACGACGCCGCGCACGACGTCGTGGCCGAACGTCCGCTCGACGAGGCGCCCGAGCGGGGCGTGCAGGTCGGCCCACCACTCCTCGCCGACGGCGGCGCGCACCTCGGCCGACGTCGGGAGCGGCCCGGTCACGGTCGGGAACAACGCCTGCGCGAGGGCGTGCGTCCGCGCGGCGAACGCCTGCCAGGCGGCGTGGTCCGCGCCCGCGCCGAGGGCCGCGAACGAGCGCCGGGTGCCGTCGTCGTCGCCGGTGTCCACCAGGAGGCCGCGCGCCGGGTCGCCGGGCGCCGGCGTGTACGACGACACCCGCCGACGCCGCAGCTCGAGCCGCAGCCCGAGCTCGTCCCGGATCGCCCGCGGCAGGAGCGAGACGAGGTAGGAGTACCGCGACAACCGGGCGTCGACGCCGCGGAACACGCGGTGCGACCCGGTCGCGCCGCCCAGGTGGTCCGCGCGCTCGAGGACGAGCACGCTGCGCCCGGCGCGAGCGAGGTAGGCCGCGGCGGTCAGCCCGTTGTGCCCACCCCCGACGACGACGACGTCGTACCTGCTCCGTGTCACGGCGCCTCCCCGGGCGCGGCGGCGCATCGACCGACCCGCGCCCGGGGTTCGGCTGATGAGGTCTGCGACATCTCGGTGGGCACGGCACTCCGTCTCGGTCGTCGGCGGCTGCGGTGATCGTACGAGCACGCGCCGGCCCGCCGAGAGCGGCACCCTCGGACGGGGTCATCCCGTTGGCCGTGCCGAGGGTCACAGGCCGCGTCCGGCCGAGACGATGTGACCATAGAAGTCCCGCCGCTCCACCGACGCGCGGGCACGAGGCGCTGCGGCCTCAGCTCGACCCACCACCCGAGGAAGCCAGTGACGCGCGCCACCACGACACCTGCCGGCACGATCCCCGCCAGCACGATCGCCGGTCCCGGCCCCGGCCCCGGCCCCGAACGACTCTGGAGCCGGGACCTCGTGCTCGCCTCGCTGGCGAACCTGTTCCTGGCCTTCGTCTTCTACTCGCTCATGACGACGATGGCGCTCTACGCGGTCGAGCGGTTCGAGGCGTCGGACACCGAGGGCGGGCTCGCGTCGAGCATGTTCGTCATCGGCGCCGTCGCGGCGCGGCTGGTCGCGGGCAACCTCGCGGACCTCGTGGGTCGACGCCGGATGCTGGTCCTCTCGCTCGTCGTGTTCGTCCTCGCGTCGGCCGCCTACCTCGGGGCCGACTCGTTCGGCCTGCTGCTGACCGTGCGCGCGGTGCACGGGGTCGCGTTCGCGCTCGCGAGCACCGCCGCGATGGCGATCGCGCAGTCGCTCATCCCGGCCTCGCGCCGCGCCGAGGGGACCGGCTACTTCACGCTCAGCACCACGGTGGCCACCGCCGTCGGCCCCTTCCTCGCGCTCGTCCTGGTGCACGGGCCGGGCTACACCGCGCTCTTCGTGGCGGGCACCGTGGCGTCCGTCCTCGGGATGCTCGTCGCGCTGCTGCTCCGCACGCCCGACCGCCCCCTGGCCGCCGACGAGCGCGCGCGCCTGCTCCGCTTCCACCCCAAGGACATGCTGCACCCGGACGTCCTGCCGGTCGCCGCGTTCATGTTCGTGCTGGCCGTGAGCTTCTCCAGCGTCCTGACCTTCCTCAACTCGTACGCCGAGGAGCGCGAGCTGCAGACCGGCGCGAGCCTGTTCTTCCTCGTCTACGCGGTGGTGCTGTTCGGGGCGCGGCTCGTGGCCGGTCGGATCCAGGACCGGCGTGGCGACAACGTCGTCGTCTACGTCGCGATCACGGCGTTCGCGCTCGGCCTCGCCGCGCTTGCGCTCGCCCGCACGGACGCGCTGGTCGTGGTGGCCGGGGCGCTCATCGGCCTCGGCTACGGGACGCTGATGTCGTCCATCCAGGCGGTGGCGGTCGGACGGGTCCCGATGCAGCGCGTGGGCGCCGCGATCTCGACGCACTTCTTCATGGTCGATCTCGGCGTCGGGGTCGGGCCGGTCGTGCTGGGCCTGGCGCTCAGCCGGCTCGGGTTCGACGGCCTGTACCTCGCGCTCGCGGGCGTCGTGGTGCTCTCGGCCGCGCTGTACCACCGCGTCCACGGCCGCACCGACACCGGGCGCGGCCTCGTGGCGGCGGCTGGGGCGAACCGGCCCGCACAGCCGCGCGCGTGACGCGAGGGGCCGCCGAGGCTGCTGAGCCGCCTCACCGGTCACCGGCGCAACACCCGTCCCACGCGCGGCTGTGAGGTCCACCGGCCTGGCCGGACGCAGCCCGGTGTGGTGCAGTGGCCCCGTGGACGCCGTCGAGCTGGCCCGCCGCTTCGGTCTCACGGGCGCGGCGCGGCTCTCCGACGGCCCGGTCGCTCGCGGCCGGCAGGGCCGCGTGTGGCGGCTGGACACGTCCGACGGCGCGTGGGCGGCGAAGGTCCCGCTGCGACGGACAGATGAGGACGAGGTGCGCGCAGCGACCGCGCTCGCGGAGGCGGCGCACGACGCCCGACGCCCGCCGTCCGCCGCACGACCGAGGGCCACGTCCTCGCCGTCGTCGGCGGCACGCAGGTCAGGCTGTACGAGTGGGTCGACCTCCTGCCGCCTGACCCCCTCCTGGATCCGGCTCAGGTCGGCACGGTCCTGGCGCGCCTCCACCGGGTCCCGGACCCCGCGGGCGACGCACCGCCCAGCCCACCGGACCCCTGGTCGACCGATCCGGTGGGCTCAGGCCGCTGGGACGAGCTGGTCACGCTGCTCCGCGCCGAGCGCGCGCCGTTCGCGGAGCGGCTGGCGGACCTCCGCGACGAGCTCGTCGCGCTCGAGTCGTGGCTCGAGCCGCCGGACACGCTCCGCTCGTGCCACCGCGACCTGTGGGCCGACAACCTTCTCGCCACCGCGACATCAGGGGTCTGCGTCGTCGACTGGGAGAACAGCGGCCCCGCTGATCCGAGCCACGAGCTGGCGATGGTGCTCTTCGAGTTCGCCCGCAGCGACGTCGGTCGTGCCCGCGCCCTGCTCGAGGCGTACCGGTCCGCAGGGGGCCCGGCGCGCGTCACGCGCCGAGGCCACTTCACCATGCTGATCGCCCAGCTGGGCCACATCACCGAGGTCGCCGCGAGCGACTGGCTGACGCCGAACCCACGCTCCCCCGGCCGCGCGGACTCCGCGGCCTGGATCAGCGAGGTCTTCGACGAGCCCCACACCCGCGCCGTCCTGGACCGCCTGCTCGAGGCCTGACTCCACCTCGGCATTTGGGCGCGAAGCGTTCACGCGCCCCCTGACCAGCCGCCGACGCGCGCGTGCGTACGGGTCGGCCTAGCGTCGGTCGTACGACCACCTCGGGGTGGACCGGTGCCCGCACGAGAGGAGACCGCCGTGCCGAAGACCACGAAGAGCGGATCGGCCAAGAAGGAGGAGCTGCCGAGCACCCTCGAGCGCTCGGAGCCCAAGGCGCAGCGGACGTTCGCCAAGGCGCACGACGCGGCGGCGCAGGAGTACGGCGAGGGCGAGCGCGCGCACCGCACGGCGTACTCGGCGCTCAAGCACTCGTACGAGAAGGTCGGCGACCACTGGGAACCGAAGGACGAGAAGGGACCGTCGGACGCGAAGGCACCCGGCGGGCGCGGCACCCGGGCCGAGACGGCGGGCGGTGTGGACGCCAACGCGTCGAAACAGCACCTGTACGACGTCGCGAAGCGGCTCGACATCCGGGGCCGGTCGTCGATGAGCAAGGGCGAGCTCGTGGACGCGATCCAGAAGGCGAACGACCGGGAGACCCGGAGGGCGCGCTCCTGAGGGGTGCCGGCCGGGCGCCCGGGGGGCTGACGTGCGATCGGGCCACGGCGAGCGGTCCGGCGGCTGGCGGTCCCGCGGCTGTCGGTCCGGCGGCTGCCAGTCCGGCGGCTGTCGGTGACGGCGTGTCGACGCGGGACCCGGCGACGCCGCGCACCTACCCTTGGAACGCAGCGAAGGCCCCTCGGAGTAGGCGTCCGAGGGGCCTTGCTGTCGATCGTCCGTCACACGGACCGGTTGCCCGGCGGTGTCCCGAGGCCGCGCTGACGGTGCGGCTCCGTCCCGGCACCCCGGTTGCCCGCGGGCGGGACGGCGAACGATCAGGTCTTCCGGACCGTCTGGACACCTGCGTCGTCATCCGCAGCTCTCCGGGTCTCCCCGTCGAGATGGTCCGCCGTTCTCCGGTCGACCCGGCCTCCCGGTCCCCGTCGCGTCCTGCGGGTCTCCCCGCTCTCTGCTCCGGTCCGTCGAGGCCGATGTGAGAGTTCTAGCCCCCCCTGGACAGCGCCCGCAAGACCTTCCGTGGACGACTTTCCCCGGACCTCCTCGCCCACAGGCTCATCCACAGCTGTGTGCGTCTGGGCGGTGAATGGCGCACAGCCCTGTGGAGGAAAGATGTGCACACGCCGCGTGCGTTCGCCCGCCGGACTCCTCCACACCAGCGCTCCTGCTGTCGATAGGGCAGCGTGACCACCGACCCGGGACCGGGTGCAGCCCCCGGCGTGCCCCTCGCCGGCGACCCGCGCACGCCGCCCGCGACCGCCCTGCTGCGACGCCTGCCGGCGTGGGCTCGGACGGGCACCGACGACGTGGTGGCCGGCCGGGCCCTGCTGGCGCTCACCGGCGCCGTGATCCTCACGACGGCCCCGCTGCTGGATCTCGAGAGCTCGCAGTGGACACCGCTCGTCGCGGTGTCGGGCGCCATGGCCGCCGCGCTCCTGGTCAGCCTCGTCCTGCCGTGGTCGCGCCTGCCCGCCGGGGCGTCGACCGCGTTCCCGACGGCCTGCCTGCTCGCGCTCCTCGCGCTGGGTCTGACCTCCGAGGGGGTCGCGAGCACCTACGTCGGGGTCATCGCGCTCGTGTTCGGCTACGCCGGGCTGTTCCACGGCTCGCGCGTCGGCCGCCTGCTGCTGCCGCTCGCCCTCGTGACCTACCTGTCCATGTTCACCACCTTCACCAACGCGACCTACGTGCGCACCGCCGTGTGGGCCGCGTTCTGGATCGCGTCGAGCGAGGTGCTCGTCGCGATGTCGGCCCAGCAGCGCACGGCGGCAGCCCTGCTCGACCGCGCGAACCGCACCGACTCGCTCACCTCGCTCGAGAACCGGCGGGGCCTCGACCTGCGCCTCGCCGCGCTCCAACCCGGCGACTGCCTCGCGCTGTGCGACCTCGACCACTTCAAGGCGGTCAACGACTCGCGCGGGCACGCGTACGGCGACCTCGTGCTCGAGCGGTTCGGTCACGCCATCGCGCAGTTCCTGCGGCGCCGCGACCACGCCGCGCGGTACGGCGGCGAGGAGTTCGTGCTGCTCTTCGCCCAGACCTCGCCCGAGCAGGCCGTCACCGCGCTCGAGGCGCTGCGGCGCGAGTGGCTCACGGCCCCGCTGCCCGACGACGGCGCACCGGTCACGTTCTCCGCGGGAGTCGCGTCGTTCGAGGGCGACCGCTCGGTGGACGAGGTGCTGCGCGGCGCGGACACCGCGCTCTACGCCGCCAAGGCCGCGGGCCGCGACCGCTTCGAGCTCGCCGCGTGGGACACCCCTTCCGACGCAGGCAGCGACGTTCCGCCGGTGCACCTGCGCGAGGCGCGACGCAGCTGACGGAGGGGCGTGTGCCGGCCGACGTGCGCGGGCCGCGGCCGGTCCAAGGTGCCGCTCAGGCGCCGACGTCGTGGGTGTGGTGGACCACGTCGTGGAGGTAGTACTGCCCGAGCGTGCGCACCGTGAACCGCGAGCCGTTGGACCGCCGCCCGGGCCGGTCGAGCGCGTCGGCCGGCACGGCGTCGAACAGGTCGGCCAACGCCAGGGCGGCGGTCGCCAGCTCGTCGGCGACCCGGGCCGGGTCCTGGCTCCAGTACTCGCCCGCGAGCGCCGCCGCGTCCTGGTCCCAGTCGGCGAACTGCGGGTCGTCGTCGTCGAGCATGGCCGCGAGCCGCCCGGCGAACACGTGGTTGACGTCGCGGACGTGCGCGCCGTACTCGAGCACCGACCAGGTCTGCGGCCGGGGACGGTCCCGGACGTCGGGTCGGGCGAGCGCGGCGCGCCAGCGGGGGACGAGGTCACGCACGGCCGGGCCGATGTCGTCGACCGCGACGTCGGCGGCGACGAACCCGCACTCGGGGCAGGGCCGCTCGAGGACCCAGGTCCAGTCCTTCGTGTCGGCGGCCGGCGGAGCGGGGGCGGTGCGGTGCGGTGAGGGCGCGTCGGTCATCCCCGCACCGTAACCGGTGCTGACAGATCGTGTGAGAATGTCATATGCCCAAGATCATCGGACGCTCGCTCCACGAGCACCGTGAGCAGACGCGGACGAAGCTGTTCGGCGCGCTCGCCGAGCTCATGGCCGAACGCGGCTTCGACCACATCTCGCTCGCCGACATCGCGGCGCACGCCGGCATCGGGCGGACCGCCGTGTACAACCACTTCGCCGACAAGGAGTCGCTCCTGCTCGGCTACATCACCCACGAGACGGTGCAGTTCGCCGAACGCCTCGAGGCGGCTCTCGAGACCGTCGAGGACCCGGTCGAGCAGCTGCGGACCTACGTCCGGCAGCAGGCCGAGCTGACCCGCGACTTCCACCTCGCGCCGGGGCCGGACCTCCGGACGGTCCTGTCCCGCGAGACGGCCGGTCGCCTCCGCGAGCACGCCTCGGTGGTCGAGGACATCCTCCGGCGCATCCTCGCGCACGGGGTCCGCGCGGGCGTGTTCGTCGAGCAGGACTTCGACGTCACCGTGCCGCTGGTCAACTCGTGCCTGTCGGGTCGTGGCCTGCCGGCCGACGGCCCCGAGCGTGCGCGCGCGATCGCCGCGACGGAGACGTTCGTGCTCCGCGCGGTGGGCGCTCAGGAGCGCGCGACCGCGGCCTGAGCCGCGCCCAGACGAACGCCGCGGCGAGCGGGGACAAGCACGCTTGACATCGGTCGGTGAGTCACGGACGCTTCTCATGACAAGCCCCCTTGACATCGCCCCGGAGAACCCGTGCAGAACGAGGTCCGAGAGCTCCGCCTCGCCGCGGGCCTCTCGCAGCGCGAGCTGGCCGCCTCCCTGGGCGTGTCGCGGCAGACGGTCAACTCGATCGAGACCGGCCGCTACGACCCCTCGCTCCCCCTGGCCATCACGATCGCCCGCCACTTCCGTCGCACCGTCGAGGAGATCTTCCATGTCGACCCGTGAGCTGACCACGACCCAGCGAGACGACGCCGTGCTGACCCGCGCGCTCGCCGTCCTGGGCGTGTCCGCCCTGCCGCTCACCGGCGTCGCCGCCGTGGCGATCGGGCTGGGCGCCGACGTCCCACCGGTCCTGACCCTGCTCCTCCTCACGGAGCTGGCCGCCTTCGCGGTGGCGTTCGCGGTGGTCGACCGCCGCGGCTGAGCCGGCCTGCCCCCAGCGGGCCGCTCCGGGCAGGTCAGCCGTGCAGCGGCAGCGTCAGCGCCGCGGGCCCGCCCTCGACCACGCGGATCGGCACGCCCCAGTCCTGCGCGTTGAGGTGGCAGGCCGGGTACTCGATCGCCGGGTCGGCGTCGCAGCTCGCGGCGTGCGCGGTCACGTGCAGCACGCCCTGCGCGACCTCGGGGTTCAGCACGAGGTCGCGCGTGAGCGGCACGTCGTCGCCGGCGCCCGCGACCAGCAGCTCGGGCGGGGTCGCGGAGACCTGGAGCCGGGTCGAGGGTCCGTAGCGGTCGTCGTACTTCTGCCCCGCCGCGGGCGTGAACACCACGTCGAGCCGGAACGGCCCGGGCGCGACGTCGGTCACCGGACGCTGCGTGCGGTGCGCCCCGGCGTCGAGGATCTCGCCGGCGACGTCCTTGGGCAGCCTCAGGCGCGTGAGCCGGTGCGCGGCCGACTCGACCACGAGCAGCTCGATCCCGTCGCCGCCCGCCGACGGCAGGACGACCACGTCGCTCGGCTCGGCGAGGTCCCGGGCAAGGGTCGTGACCTGGCCGGGTGCGCCGTCGGCCCCGGCGACGTAGCGGCGGATCGCGCCGTTGTAGGTGTCCGCCACGACGATCGACCCGTCGGGCAGGACGGCCACGCCGAGCGGGTGCTGGAGCAGGGCCTGGTCGGCGGCGCCGTCGCGCAGACCGAAGTCGAACAGCCCGGCGCCGACCGCGGTGCCCACGACCGGCTCGGTCACCTCCGCGCGGCCGCCCGGCACGTCGAGGTACCGCAGCGCCGAGACCTCCGAGTCCGCGAGCCAGATGCGGCCGCCGGCGTCGACCGCGAGCCCGGAGGTCTGCGCGAACCACGCCTGCTCGGCCGGCCCGTCCTGGAGCCCCTCGTTCATCGTGCCCGCGAGCCGGCGCAGGCTGTTCTCGGCGACGTCGAGCTCCCACAGCGTGTGGTTGCCGGCCATCGCGACGACGAAGGCCGCGCGCTCCTGCGACCACACGACGTCCCACGGCGAGGAGAGCCGCACCTCGAGCGGCGGCCCCTGGTAGCCGACGCCCGACCGGTCAGTGCCGAGGGCTTCGTCCGGACGCGCGACCACGTTGTCCGTGCCGCCCACCATGTACTGCTCGCCGGTCCCGGCCACGGTCGTGACGTGCCCGTCCGACAGCCGCACCCCGCGCAGTGCGTGGTTGACGGTGTCGGCGACGAGCACGTCGAAGCCCGCCTCGGCCCGCAGCTCGTCCGGCACGAGGCACAGCCCGTTCGGCTCGCTGAACCGCGCGTCGTCGGGCCTCCCGTCGACGAGCCCGCGCTCCCCCGAGCCGATGCGACGGACCAGGGTCTCGCCGTCGGCGGCCAGCTCCGCGAGGCTGTGGTGCCCGGCGTCGGCCACGAGGAAGGTGCCGCCCGGCAGCGCGATCGCCTTGGCGGGGAAGCGCAGCGTGCCCGACGACGGCGCGGGCGCCACGTAGGGGCCGTCGCCGCGGTGCAGGGTGCCCTTGGCGTCGTGCTCGGCGACGAGGTTCTCGACGAGGATCTCCAGGTTGTGGGCGTGCCCCTCGCCGGCCATCTGCGCGACGACGTAGCCCTCCGGGTCGATGACCACGAGCGTGGGCCAGGCGCGCGCGGTGTACGCCGACCACGTGACGAGGTTCGGGTCGTCGAGGACGGGGTGGCGCACCTCGTAGCGGTCGACCGCCGCCGCGAGCGCGACCGGGTCGGCCTCGTGGACGAACTTCGGCGAGTGCACGCCGACGATCACGAGCACGTCGCGGTGCTGCTCCTCGAGCTCGCGCAGCTCGTCGAGCACGTGCAGGCAGTTGATGCAGCAGAACGTCCAGAAGTCGAGGACGACGATCTTGCCCCGCAGGTCCGCGAGCGCGATCTCCTTGCCGCCGGTGTTGAGCCACCCGCGGCCGACGAGCTCGGACGCGCGGACCTTCGGCAGGGGCGAGGCAGTCTGGGTCACAGCCGTAGTGAACACGACCGCGGGGCGGGTTATGCCGGGGTGTCCGTGGTGCGGGCGGCAGGTGGGCTTGCGTCGGGTCCCGGGTCGTCTCAGGCCTGGGCACGGACCGGCCCGGTCACGCGGACCGTGACCTCGACGCCGTCCACCCTCTCGGGAACCGCCTTACGGTCGGCCTCGCCGCGGACGTTCACCTGGAGCCGGTAGCCGTCGAGGTCACGGGCGAGACCGATCCCGGTGATCCCGTCCCGACCGGCCAGGCGAGAGTGGAGGCGTGACTTCGCGGCCCGCGCCGCGTCCAGGTCAGCCATGTGCGCACCTCTGCCTCGGCGAGCCGGGGAGATGGCCCCGGCATCGGCTCAGTCCGCCAGCTCAAGCCCCCCGCCGACTCAGCCCGCGTCGCGTCGCGCTCCGGCGAGCTGAGCCCCCAAGGACGCGAGGACCGCGTCGATGGGGTTGAGGTAGGTCAGACCTGACCCATTCTGGCCCCCCGTCTCACTTCCGGCAAAGAGCAGCCCGATCGCGACGCCGTCGTCCCGGTACACGAGGGAGCCGCTGTCCCCGCCGCGCGAGAACGGGGCACCGGCCGCCCCCTCGACCTCGATCTGGTCGTCGAAGCGGATATCGCCGAGCCCGTCCCCGTAGCCCACGACGACGTCGTCGAGCTCGATCGCCGTCACGCGGCCCTGGGTGACGCCGGTCGTGCGGCCGACCTTCGCGACCTCCTCCGCCCCCAGGGCGGGCGCTGTCGTCGTGATCCGGCCGACCGGGTAGTCGAGGTCGACCTGCTGCTCGTCGAGGCGGGCGACCGCCGCGTCGACCGTCGCGACGCGGCCCTGATCGAGCGGCACGAACCTCGCGAGCGCGCCGACGCGGTCCTGGGGGTCGCGGCCGCCGTCGGCCCGCCCCGGCTGGAGGACCGCGTCACCGACCGCCCCCGCCGGGCCCCCGACGAGCACGTGGTAGTTCGAGAGCGCGTGCAGGGCGCCGTCGACCTCGACGAACGCCCCGAGCGTTCCCGCGCTCACGTCGGCGTGGGCGATCGAGATCCCCGGCCGGAGCGGGCGCACACGACCGGTCTCCCCGAGTGCGTGCGCGGTGACGACCGGGGGTCGGGGGGTGGGGTTCGTGCCCGCCGCGGGCGCCACGAGCGGACGGATGCGGCCCGTCCGGCGGACGTCGATCGTCGGACCGACCTGCTCGGCGACGCGACGGACGACCCGGCGGGTGGTCGGCACACCGAGGCGGTACCGGAGCGCGACGCCGTACCCGCCGTCGAGCCGGGGCGCCAGGCCGAGCGCGATCCCGCCCTCGCGGCCGCCGATCCGGGCCGGGATCTCGGTGTCGTCACCCTCGACCCGGCTCGCCTCGATGTGCGCCGCGAGCAGCTCGTGGACGTAGTCGGCCAGCTGGGACTTGATCTCGCGAGCCTCGTCCTGGTCCATGACGCTCCCCCTGTCCTCGCCCGGTTCGTCCGAGCGCGTCACGAGTGTGACGCGTGGCACCCACACAGCGTCGGAGGCGCGCGTCCCGGCCCTCGCCGCGGCCGGCTGACCCCGGCCGGTCTCCGCCCACGCACTGCGACGCCCAGGCACCGTCTCCGCCGAGACCCCGTCGCCGCCGAGACACGGAAACGTCCGAGCGCTGGCGTCCGACAGGACGTCAGCGCTCGGACGTCGCGGGTGCGAGAGGCGTCAGTACGCCGCGGGCGGGGCCGGCGGGCGGCGATCGTCGTGCCGCTCGATCACCTCGCGGTGGCTGGTGTTGGTCCGCTGCTGGTTGAGGACCAGGGAGATGATCACCGCAAGGACACCCACAGCGAGGCAGATGTAGCCGATCATCGTCAGGTCGATCGCGTCGACACTGTCGCGGACGGCGAACGCCAGGATGGCGCCCACCACGATCAGGAAGATTCCGCCGCCGATACCCATCGTCGCGCTCCTTCGCTCGGTGCCGGGGATTCCCAGGCGTCGTGGACGAGTGTGGCGTGACCTGGGCCGGAGCGCGCGGCGAGCGTCTTCGTTCACCCTCCCGGGGGCCTCCCGTCAGCCGAGGATCTCGGGCAGCTCGCGCCGCTCCCCGAGCACGTGCTCGGCCAGGAACGCGAACACGACCCGGTACCAGAGCACGGCGTGCTGCGGCGCGAGCACCCAGTGGTTCTCGTCCGGGAAGTACAGGAAGCGGTGCGGCGACTCTCCGTTCTCGTCGGCCTGCGCCCCCGACCTCGCGAGCAGCTCGTACCACAGCCGCAGGCCCTCGCCGATGGGCACGCGGTAGTCCTTGTCGCCGTGCACCACGAGCATCGGCGTGACGATCTGCTCGACGAACCGGTGCGGCGACTGCGCGAGCGCCATCTCGTCGGTCATCTCCCGCTCCCAGTAGTAGGCCGCGTCCGTCGTCGGCCCGAACTGGTCGAGCGCCCAGAGGCTGGCGTGCGTCACGATCGCGCGGAAGCGGTCCGTGTGCCCCGCGACCCAGTTGGCCATGTACCCGCCGAACGACCCGCCCATCGCGGCCGTCCGGGTCCCGTCGACCTCGGGCAGCGCCACCGCCGCGTCGGTCGCCGCCATGAGGTCGGTGAACGGCGCAGCGCCCCACGCGCCCCACCCGCGCTGCACGAAGTCCTGGCCGTACCCGGTCGACAGCGCCGGGTCCGGCAGCAGCACGGCGTACCCCTCGGCGACCAGCAGCCACGGGTTCCACCGCCACGACCACTGGTTCCACGAGCTGAGCGGCCCGCCGTGGATCCACAGCAGCAGCGGCGCGGGCGACTGCGTCGACGCGCCCTCCGGGAGCGCGAGCCAGGACCGGACCCGCTGGCCGTCCGACGCCGTCGCCTCGACCTCTGTGAGCGTCCCGGACAGCAGCGGGTCGGGCACCGGCCCGCGAAGCGCGGCCGCCTCGACCGGGCCGTTCGCCGCGGCGTCGAGGTCGATCCGCACGGGGTGCGCAGGCGCGAGGTAGGAGTTCCGCAGCGCGTAGAGCGTGCGGCCGTCCGGGCCCACCTGCAGGTCGCTGAACACCGCGTCGTCCGTCGTGACGCGCGCGACCTCGTCGGTCTCGACGTCGATGCAGAACACCGGCGCACGGCCGTCGTCGTCGGCCACGACCAGGACGCCCGACGAGTCCGGCAGCCACTGCGCGCCGTGGGGCCAGCGGTCCCAGTCGGGCGCGAGCGGGCGCCACTCCCCACCCGCCAGCGGCACCAGCCCGAGGCTCACGCGCGGCGCCGTCTGCGGGGTGCTGAGCGTCTCGCGCGTGAACACGACCCAGGTGCCGTCGGGCGAGACGACCGGGTCGGTGACGTCCGCGGCGTCGTCGTCGACCAGGGTCCGGCGCTCGCCCGTCGCGGTGTCCACGGCCACGAGCACCGAGCGGATGGCGCCGCGCGCGAGCCGGCGCACCCAACCGGTGACCACGGTGCTGCCGTCGGGCGAGACGTCCGCCGCGGTCTCGTGGAGGGCGGGGCCGGCGTCGGGCGTCAGGTCGCGGAGCTCGAGCCGCGGGTCCGGCTCGCCCGCGGCCGGCGCGACGACGCCCTCGCCGAGCCGCGCGGCGAGGAGGTGCGGCGCCGCGGGGCCGAGGTCGTGGTCCCAGTACCGGACCGGGTACCCGGTGTGCAGGATCGCCGAGACCTTCTTCTCCTTGCGTGCCGCGCGGAGCTTCTCGTCGTGCTCGGTGTCGCGCGCGCTGGCCAGCACGTCCGACGTCGCGACGACCACCGGGGCGTCCCGCGCGACGTGCGGTGCACCCACCCCGCCGGCGCGCGCCGCCACGACCCGCGCCTCGGCGCCGTCGGCGGGCAGCAGCCAGAGGGCCGAGGGCGCGTCGTCGTCCGCGTCCTTCTCCTTGCCCTCGGGGTCGGGGCGGGCCGAGGTGAACAGCAGGTCGCCCTGCACGGTGAAGACGGCCGCCTGCTCGCCCTGGCGCGAGCGCGTCAGGCGCCGGGCCGGCTGCTCACCCGTCGGGTCGACCTCCCACAGCGCGGACACGTGCTTCACGCGCTTCTCGTCGAGCGTCGCCACGGACGTGACGAGGCGAGACCCGTCGCGCGAGAGCGTCAGGCCCGACAACCGCGGCAGGGCGATGTAGCTCTCGAGGTCGTGGAACGGCGTCGGCGGCGCAGGGGTCACGGTGGCCTCTGCGGCTGGTGCAGGGCCGGGGGCCGCGGCGTCGGCGGTGGCAGGGGCGGAGTCGGGGGGCACGGTGCTCACCGGACCGTCCTACCACGGCCGCGCGCACGCAGACGGGCGTACCGTCCACACATGGGTGCACCGCAGCGCCGGGCGACGCGGGGGTCGGCTCACGAGCGCACCGCGTCCGTCGGTACGGCCCTCCTCGCGGCCCGTCCGGCAGCCCGTCCGGCAGCCCGCCCGGCAGCCCGTCCGGCAGCCCGCCCGGCAGCCCGCCCGGCAAGGCTCCTGGCCGCCGGTCTGGCCGCCCTCCTGGCCGCCGCGGTCCTGGCCGGCTGCGGCTCGTCGTCGGGCCCGGGGCCGGCGCCGGGGAGGTGACGCTCACCGACGTCACCCACGTCGACTGGGACCGCGGCGTGCTCGTGTGCCCGGACGACGCCGTCGCCGACGTGGAGGCGGCCCTGGGTGCCGCCTGGCGCGACGCGCCCCCGCTCGACGACGACGACGTCGCGCACCTCCTCCTGAGCTCGGCCGGAGCGGTCGCCGAGGACATCCGGCTCGACCGCTCGACGATCGACCCGTGCGCCCGGGCGACCGACCTCGCGGACCGGACGTTCGGGATCACGGCGTCGCTCGAGGTGGCCCCGGCCTCGTCCGGGCGCGGGTGGACGATCAGGGTCGGCTGAGCCGCTCCTTGGCCGCCTGCGCCCGCGCCGCCTCCGTCGCCTCGGCCGCCGCGGCCGCCTGCGTGTCGCGCTCCGCGACGCGCCCGAGCATCGCGTTGTACTCGTCCATCTCGGTGTCGCCGTCGCGGTCGACGCGCCGGTCGCGGCGCCGGGCGGTCCGCTCGTCGTCGCGCGCCCAGGAGAACGCGACGATCACCGCGAGTGCCAGGGTCGGCAGCTCGCCGATCCCCCACGCGATGGCCCCACCGGTCTGCTGGTCGCCGATCGCCGACTGGCCCCACGGCCGGCCGGTGTTGCCGAACCAGTCGGCGACGAGCAGCACGTCGCCGCTGACCAGCGCGACACCGAAGAACGCGTGGAACGCCATCGTCGCGAAGAGCAGGAGGAGCCGCTGCGGGTGCGGCGGCCGGTGCGGACCGGGGTCGACGCCGATGAGCGCGTTCGCGAACAGGTACCCCGCGAGCGTGAAGTGGGCGACCATCCCGAGGTGCCCGACGTAGTACCGCAGGGACAGCTCGAACAGGTCCGTGTAGTAGAAGAGCACCATCGACCCGGCGAAGTTCACCGCCGCGACCACCGGGTTGGCGAGGAGTCGCGCGAGGCGGCTGTTGACCAGGGTGAGGAGCCACTCGCGCGGGCCGCGGGAGTCGTCCGCCCGTCCCGGCAGCGCCCGCAGCGCGAGGGTCACGGGCGCGGCGACGACCAGGAAGATCGGCACGACCATCGCGAGCACCATGTGCTGGACCATGTGCGCGCTGAACAGGACGTGCCCGTACGCGGCCGGACCGCCCGACGTCGTCCAGCCCAGGACGAGCATCCCCACGACCCAGGACACCGTGCGCGTCACCGGCCACGAGTCGCCGCGGGCGCGCAGCCGGTGGACCCAGCGCAGGTAGACCACGATCCCCGCGACCGCCGCCCCCGCGAGCACGACGTCCCAGCGCCACTCCGTGAGCCAGCGCAGCGCCGTCGGCTCGGGCGGCAGCGGGTGGCCCGTGACGATCTCCGCCGGCGTCGGGTCGGTCGCCGGCTCGAGCGGGACGGGCGGCGACGTCGACGAGAGCGCGACCGCGAGACCCGAGAGCGCGCCCATCACGGCCAGCTCGACCACGACCAGGCGCCAGAACAGGCCCGACGCCCGCCGGGCCCGCGTGCCGTCGTCGGCGGTGAGCTGCGGCACGACGGCGCGGCGGTGGGACCAGCCGATCACGCCGAGCACGCCGAGCAGCACGACCTTCGCGACGACCAGCAGCCCGTAGCGCGTCGTCAGCCCGTCGACGCCGCCGAGGCGCGCGACCGCGTTGATCGCCCCCGAGAGCGCGACCGCGACGACGCACCACGCGGCAAGGGAGGAGTAGCGCCCGACGGCGGCGCCCAGGTCGTCCCCGAGGCGTCGGCTCAGCACGGCGAGGGCAGCAAGAGCGCCGATCCACACCGCGGCCCCCCCGAGGTGGAGGAACATCGACGCGGTGGCGAGCTCGTGGTCCGCCGCACCGGCGGCGTGCCCGGTCTGCGACTGGAGCACCAGGGCGACGAGGGCCAGGGCTGTGGCCCAGGCGGCGCCGGTCGGGGTCGCGACGACGAGCGCGAGGGCGCTGGTCGCGGCGGCGACGACCGTGATGCCGAGCAGGGTGCGGCCGAGCGCGATCTCGCCGACGAACACGCCGAGCCCGGAGCCGAACGTGGGCCCACCGATCGGGCGGCCGGCGATTCTCGCGTACGTGAGGACCAGCTGGACCATGCTCAGCGCGGTCCACACGACAGCGGCGGAGCCCGCGAGCGTCAGCACGGCGGGGTAGGCGCGCCCGTCGACCACGACGCTCTCGCGACGGGCCGAGCGCTGGGCGGCCGCCGCGGTCCGGGCGGCGCGGCGCGGGAGCACGCACACCGCGAGGACGAGCGACCCGATCGTGAGGGCGGCGGCGAGCTCGACGAGAGTCTGGGTGACCGGCAGGCCCCAGCGGACGAGCGGGCCGGGGTCGCGGAGCACCACCGGGCCCGCGGCCCCCGAGAACAGCATCCCGAGCGCGACCGCCGCGACGGCGGCCGCCGTGAGGATCACGAGGCGCGACAGGGTCCAGCGGGTGCTCACGGGTCCAGGGTAGGCGCGGCGGGACGGCCGGCTGTCAGCACGAGGTGAGCCGCCCGAAGCGTTGCGGTCGGAGTGACCCTTGCCACGACGGCGCCGGCTGAACCAAGGTGTCCGCATGCGCCCAGGGGCCGAGTCGGGTACGTCGGATCGCCGGTCGCGTCGCTTCGAGCACGCGAGATCACTGCCCTTGATCGGGGTAGGGCTCGGGATCGGAGCGGTGGCCGCCCTTCACGGCAACGGCGTCCCGGCTCAGCTGTACGTCCCGCCGGCGGTGTTCGTGCTCATGTGGGCGAGCGTCAACGTCACCCGGCGTCGGCGCGCCGAGGACGCTTCCGACGAGTGGTACGGCGTTCTCGCCGTGGTCGCGTCCGCGGTCACCATCCTGGTCTGGCCGGTCGCTGCACTCCTGGGACCGGTCACCTTCATGGCGCTCGGACTGCTGCTCCTGGGCCTCCGGGGGCGCGACGTCTTCCTGGGTCTCCCTGCGGCGATCCTGCTCCTCGCGCCCGTCGACGTGCGCGGTGCCGCCTTGTTCTCCTTGAACCCGGACGGTTCCAGGGTCGCTCTTCAGGTCGCTGCGGCCATCGTGCTCGTCGGCCTGGGGGTGTGGGTGCGACTGCGCGAGAACCGCCGAGGTGGCGACGTCGCAGCCGAACTCCTCGAGGGCCCCGAACCCGGTGGCCGACGTCCCCACGTCGTGGGCTCGTAGCCCGACCCCGCTACCCCCAGACGAGCGCCTGCGCGGGGTCCTCGAGCACCTTCGCGACGTCCGAGAGCAGCCGCGACCCGAGGGCGCCGTCGACCAACCGGTGGTCGAACGACAGCGCCAGCTGCGTGACCCAGCGCTTCTTGACCTTGCCGTGGTGCACCCACGGCTGCTCGCGGATCGCGCCGAACGCGAGGATCGCCGCCTCGCCGGGGTTGAGGATCGGGGTGCCCGTGTCGATGCCGAAGACGCCGACGTTGGTGATCGTGATCGTCCCGCCCGACATGTCGACCGGGCTCGTGCGCCCGGCTCGGGCCGTCGAGGTCAGGCTCCCGATCTCCTGCGCGAGCTCCGTGAGCGTGAGCCGGTGCGCGTCCTTGATGTTCGGCACCACGAGCCCGCGCGGCGTGGCCGCGGCGATCCCGAGGTTCACGAAGTGCTTGTAGACGATCTCCTGCGTGGCGTCGTCCCAGCTCGCGTTGATCTCGGGGTGCCGGTTGACCGCGATGAGCAGCGCCTTGGCCGCGACGAGCAGCGGCGTGACCCGCACGTCCGCGAACTCGCGGTCCTCCTTGAGGCGGGCGACCAGCTTCATCGTCCTCGTGACGTCGACGGTGTGGAACACCGTGACGTGCGGCGCGGTGAACGCGCTCGCGACCATCGCCTCGGCCGTACGCTTGCGCACCGACTTCACCGGGACGCGCGTCTCGCGGCCGTCCGGCGAGACCGTGCCCGACGAGAGCCACGGCTGGTCGTCACCCACGTAGGTCGCGAGCGTCCGCGCCTCGGCCTGCGCCGCGTGGGCGAGCACGTCCTCGCGCGTGACGATCCCGCCCGGACCGGTCGGCGCGACGCTCTCGAGGTCGACCTCGAGGTCCTTGGCCAGCTTGCGCACCGGCGGCTTGGCGCGGACGCGGAACCCGTGCGCCGCCGTCGTGCCCGCCGTGCCCGCCGTGCCCGAGCCGCCCGAGCTGTCAGGCGTGACGTGCGCTCCAGCGCGCGGACGGTCTGACACCTCGGGGAGGGCGGACCTGTCAGAGCTGGGTGAGGCCAGCGACTCACGTGCTTCTGACAGCTCGCGCGAGGGGGTGGCGGCGGGCGGTGCGGGGGTGGCGGCGGGCAGGGCGGGGGTGGTCGCGGGGCGGCGCGCGCGCCGGGCGGTCGCATGGCCGCCGACGCCGTAGCCCACCAGCACCGCGCCCGCCTCGCTCGACTCACCCTCCACCGACGTGTCAGACCCAGCGCGCTCCCCGGCGCGCGAACTCTCTGACACCTCGCTGGGTGCCGTCGACGTGTCAGACCCGGCGCGGTCCCCAGCGCGCGCTACGTCTGACACGTCGCCTGGTGCGCGCGCTACGTCTGACACGTCGCCTGGTGCGCGCGCTGCGTCTGACACGCCGCCTGGTGCCCGCGCCGCGTCGGACACGTCGCCTGTCGCAGCCGACGGCGCGGACGCCGGTCCCGTGGGGTCGGTGTCGATCGTGATGATCGGCGTGCCGACCTCGACGGTCTGGCCCGGCTCGACCAGCAGCTCCGAGACGACGCCCGCGAACGGGCTCGGCAGGTCGACCAGCGACTTCGCCGTCTCGATCTCGACGATCGTCTGGTTCACCTCGACCTCGTCGCCGACCGCGACGTGCCACGCCACGATCTCGGCCTCGGTGAGGCCCTCCCCCGCGTCGGGGAGGCGGAACTGCTCGAAGGTCGGCACGGTGCTCCTCAGCTGGCGAGTTCACAGGTCGGACGGGGTCGAGCGCAGGCGGGGGTCGAGCGCAGACGGGGTCGAGCGCAGGCGGCCCCGGACGTCAGTAGGCCATGGCGCGCTCGACCGCGTCCAGGACGCGGTCGAGCCCCGGCAGGTAGTCGTGCTCGAGCTTGCTGACCGGGTACGGCGTGTGGAAGCCGCCCACGCGCAGCACGGGCGCCTCGAGCTCGAAGAAGCACTCCTCGGTCACGCGGGCGGCGATCTCGCCGCCGGTCCCGTAGAACACGGGCGCCTCGTGCACGACGACGCAGCGCCCGGTCCTGCGCACCGACCGCACCAGCGTCTCGGTGTCGAGCGGGGAGATCGAGCGCAGGTCGACGACCTCGACGCTCACGCTGTCGGCCTCCGCGGCCTGGGCGGCCTTGAGCGCGGTGGACACCGTCGCGCCGTAGGCCGCGATCGTCAGGTCGGTGCCCGGACGCGCGACCCGAGCCCTGTCCAGGGGGACGAGACCGCCCGCACCGGTCGCGGCGTCGTCGGCGGTGCCCGCCGCGGTGACCGTGATGCCGAGGTCGACGTCGCCCTTGTCCCAGTAGCGGCCCTTGGGCTCGAAGAACAGCACCGGGTCGGGTGACGCGACCGCCTGCTGGATCATCACGAAGGCGTCGGCCGGGGTCGCGGGCGTGACGACCCGGAGGCCGGCGGTGTGCGCGAACAGCACCTCGGGCGACTCGCTGTGGTGCTCGACGGCGCCGATCCCGCCGCCGTACGGCACCCGGATGACGACCGGCAGGTCGATCCGCCCGCGCGAGCGGTAGTGCATCTTGGCGAGCTGGGTCGTGATCTGGTCGAAGGCCGGGAAGATGAAGCCGTCGAACTGGATCTCGCAGACCGGCCGGTAGCCGCGCATCGCGAGGCCGATCGCGGTGCCGATGATGCCGGACTCGGCGAGCGGCGTGTCCACCACCCGGTCCTCGCCGAAGTCCTTCTGGAGACCGTCCGTCACGCGGAAGACGCCGCCGAGCCGGCCGATGTCCTCACCCATGAGGAGCACCTTGGAGTCGGTCTCGAGGGTGCGGCGCAGCCCGGCGTTGAGCGCCTTGGAGAGGGTGAGCCGTTCGACGGCCATCACAGGCTCCGTCCGGCCGCGGACTGGGGTGCGTGCGACATCGCGGGGTCCTGCGACGCTGGGGTATGGGTCGCGTGCGGGTGCGTCCCCGCGGCGGCCGTGGTCGGGTCGCTGTCCGCGAACGACGCCTCGTAGCGCTCGAAGAACGCGCGCTCCGCCTCGACGATCGTGTGCGGGGTGGCGTAGACGTGCTCGAACATCCGGCTGGTCGGAGGCTTCCCGAGCGCGCGGACCGTGGCCCGGATGCGCGCCCCCAGGGCCGCGGCCTCGGCGTCGAGCTCCGCCTGGAAGTCGTCGGGCAGCTCACTCTCGGCGACGAGGTGCGCGCGGAGACGGTCGATCGGGTCGAGCCGGCGCCAGTGCTCCTCCTCCGCCGCCGAGCGGTAGCGCGTCGGGTCGTCCGACGTCGTGTGCGCGCCCATGCGGTACGTGTAGGCCTCGATGAGGGTGGGCCCGCCGCCGGACCGCGCGCGCTCGAGCGCCTCGAGCGTGACCGCGTGGCTCGCCAGCACGTCGTTGCCGTCGACCCGCACGTTGGGGATGCCGAAGCCGTCCCCGCGGGCGGCGATCGGTACGCGGGTCTGGCGCGTCGTCGGCTCCGAGATGGCCCACTGGTTGTTCTGGCAGAAGAGGACCACGGGCGCGTTGTTCACGGCCGCGAAGACCAGGGCCTCGTTCACGTCGCCCTGCGAGGTCGCGCCGTCCCCGAAGTAGGTGATGACGGCCGCGTCGCGCGCCGCGTCGCCCGTGCCGACCAGGCCGTCGCGCTGGAGCGCCATCGCGTACCCGGTGGCGTGCAGCGTGTGCGAGCCGATGACCAGCGTGTACAGCTGGAAGTTGTGCGCGTTCGGGTCCCAGCCGCCGTGGTCGACGCCGCGGAACTGCAGCAGCACGTCCGCGAGGTCGACGCCGCGGGTGTGCGCGACGCCGTGCTCGCGGTAGGAGGGGAACGCGAAGTCCTGCGGGGCCAGCGCCCGGCCGGAGCCGACCTGCGCCGCCTCCTGGCCGAGGCACTGGGCCCACAACCCGAGCTCACCCTGCCGCTGTAGCGACGTCGCCTCGCTGTCGAAGCGCCGCACCAGGACCATGTCCCGGTAGAGCCCGCGGAGGGCGGCGGCGTCGAGGTGCGCGACGAGTGGTGCGTACTCGGGATGGTCCAGCCGCTCCCCGGTCGGGGTGAGCAGCTGGACGAGATCGACGTCCGAGCGGTCTTCGGACTTGCTCACGCGGCGGTTCTCCTTCGCGGGGGCTGCGCCGAGGCGCGCTGGTTCCGTCCAACCTACGACACCGTAGGCTACGGGACCGTAGGTTGTCGTCACACCCCGTGTACAACGGCAGCGGTCACCGCTTGTACCGATGCTGCTCCCCCGCCCGCGTGACCGCCAACCGGGCGCCCGGCCCGATTGACGGTCACCCGCGATCAAGCCGTGGCGGGACTCAGCACCTCCGTCCGCTCCGGCTCCGTCCGCTGCTCCACGGCGGGCGCCACCGGGTCCAGCCCGTCGGCGTCCCGGCCCGACGCCGCGGGGGCTTCCTCCCCGTCCCGCAGCAGCGGGGAACGGGCGAGGACCACCGACGAGACGGTCAGCACCGCGAGGGCGGCGAGGGCACCTAGCCCGGCCGTCGGCGTCGTGCTCCATCGGTCGTTGAGCAGGAAGAGCGCCGAGACGGTGCAGGTCGGGATCCCGAGGAGCACCAGGAACCAGCCGGCGAACCGGCCGAGCTGGGCCTTGCCGAGCGCGAGCAGCAGGAAGAACAGCGACCACATGACCGCCCAGGTCGCCCAGATGACGGCGAAGACGGGGTCCGTGCCCAGCGTGATGATGGCGTGGTAGGTCGCGATGGCGGCGACGAACGCGCTGTACCAGCCGAAGCCCTGCGGCTCGAGGTCCAGGAAGATGCCGATGCCGTAGTACAGGTAGGTGATCCCGAACAGGTAGCTCGGCCACACGCTGTTGACGACCGCGGGGTCGGTCCCGCCCTGGATCAGGAGGATCGTCGGGAGCACGACCTGTGCGGTGCCCACGAAGATGTTGAGCAGGGCCGCGCTGCGCGCCGGGACGACGCCGAGCGTCACGAGCCCGTTGACCAGGAGCACCACACCGACGAGCAGGAGGCCGACGTTGCCCATCAGCGACGCACCAGCTCGGCGAAGGTCTCCGAGGAGATGACCGGTGCGAAGAAGTTGTTGATCCGCTCGAACGCCGCGGGCTCCTGGTCCTCGCGCTGAGCACCCGTCGCGTCCCCGATCACGATGGGCAGGAGGCCATGGTCGCGCGCCGCCCGCGCATTGCCCTCGATGCACCAGTCGAGGTGGATCCCCGTGATCACGAGCACCTCGACCTTCTTCCGCGCGAGCTCGAGCGGGAGATCGGTGCCGACGAACGCCGTCTGGAGCGCCTTCTCGTAGAGCTCGTTGTCCCCCGGGCGCACGAGCTCGCGCAGGTCGCCGACCAGCTCGTCGTCCCAGGCCTTCTGCTCGGGCGTGACGTCGAGGGCGCCCGTCCACGACGCGTACTGCACGGCGTCGAAGTCGCTCTGCGGGTAGTCCTCGCGGAAGACGGAGTAGCCGATCCAGTTGAAGGAGACGAAGTTGGGGGCCTGGCGGGCCGCCTCCACCACGCGGATGGTCGCGGGCAGGCTGCCCCGCTCGGCGTGGCCCTCGGCGTACTGCACGCCGCCCTCGCGGTAGAGCGAGTTGGACTGGCTGACCGAGAGGAACGCGGCCGGGCGGGCCAGGATCTCCCGCAGGTCGAGCTTCTTCCAGTGGTCCGCCAGCTCGGGGATCGAGGCGACGTTGCTGCGGGTCGCGGCCGGTGCCGCGGTGTCGATGGACATGGTTTCTCCTCAGGAAAGCGCTGTGACGGGGGTGATAAGGGGACGGCCACGTCCCGGCGCGCCGGGAAATTGGCGCGCTCGTTCGCGAGGTCGCCCGTGGCGGAAACGGATGCTTGCTGAAAGGGCACACTCGGCCACGGGTGCGTCCGGTAAAATGTGCGGGCTCAGCAACTGAGAATGCTCGACGGGATGCCGGCGGCGAGGTGTGCGGCTGGGTGCCCCGGGGCTGCGACGACACGACGCTCCCGGTCAGGCGCCTGACGCGGGGTCGCGGGGTGATGCCTGCGCGCTACCTCAGCCGCGCGCGTGCGCGCTGGGCATTCGCATGCAGTGCATTCCCGCGCTGGGCATTCGCGCGCCAGGCTCGGGACAGCGACGAGCCGCCGAGCGACAACAGGCACGACGAGCCATGGCGGTCAGCGGATCGGTGGGCACGAATGGAAATCTAGCGACGGGTTTTGGCCGCGGCCAAGGACTTCCCGGAAAATTTCGAATGGTGAGACGTCGCGTCCAGCACGCGGACAGGGTCTCGGCGCCGAGGCGACCGCTGAGGCAGACCCGCGTCCGACCCGCTCACTGCCGCCAGGTCGACGCGAGCTCCAGGAGCAGGTCCGTCGCCTCACGCTCGCCGACGCTCACGCGCACGCCGTCGCCGGCGAACGGGCGGACGAGGACGCCCGCCCGCCCGGCGTCGGCGGCGAAGGACGTCGCCCGGTCGCCGAGCGGGAGCCACACGAAGTTGGCCTCGCTGTCGGGCACCGTCCAGCCCTGGGCGCGCAGCCCGGCGAGCAGGCGGACCCGCTCCTCCACGAGCGCGTCGACGCGCTCGAGCAGCTCGCGCTGCGCGCGCAGCGAGGCGATCGCTGCCATCTGGGCGAGGTGCGAGACGCCGAACGGCGTCGACGCCGCGCGGATGCCCCGCGCGAGCCGGGGCCGCGCGACCGCGTAGCCGACGCGGAGCCCGGCCAGTCCGTACGCCTTGGAGAACGTACGCAGCAGGACGACGTTCGGGTGCGCGGCGTGGACCGCGAGGCCGTCGGGCGCGGCGGGGTCCCGCACGAACTCGAGGTACGCCTCGTCGAGCACGACCATGACGTCCGACGGGACCGCCGCGAGGAAGGTCTCGAGCTCGTCGGACCGGACGGCAGGGCCCGTCGGGTTGTTGGGGGTGCAGACGAGCACCACCCGCGTGCGCCCGGTCACGGCGGCCGCCATCGCCACCAGGTCCAGCCGCCCGTCGCCGGTGACCGGGACGGCGACCGCCCGCGCGCCGGCGAGCGCGACCGCGATCGGGTACGCCTCGAACGAGCGCCACGGGAGCACGACCTCGTCGCCGTGCTCGCAGACCGCCGCGAGGACGTGGCCGAGCACCGCGACCGAGCCGTTGCCGGGGACGACGGCGTCGGCCGCCACGCCGAGCGACGTGGCGATCGCCTCGGTCAGCCCGGTCGCGTACATGTCCGGGTAACGGTTCATGTCCGCCGCAGCGTCGATGATCGCGGCGACCACCGACGGCAGGGGCGGGAACGGGTTCTCGTTGGACGAGAGCTTGTACGCCGCGGCGCCCACCGGGACGCGCGCGCCCGGGACGTAGGCCGGCAGATCGGCGACGGCCGCACGGAGCGGCACCTGGGGTCGGGTCACGGCGATCAGCATGCCATCGCTGGTTCGTACCGATCAGGGTCCTGCTCGACGTCCCGATCTGCCTGCGAGGGTGCCATGATCCCGCACATGGGATTCGTGCTGAGGGTCATCATCAACGGCGTGGCGATCTGGCTCGCCACGGTCCTGCTCTCCGGGCTGCAGATCGTCGGCTGGGACACCACGCTCGAGCGCGTCGGGATCATCGGCCTGATCGCGCTCGTGTTCGGAATCGTCAACGCCGTGGTCAAGCCGGTCGTGAAGTTCCTGGCGTTCCCCGTGTACATCCTCACGCTCGGGCTCATCACGGTCGTCGTGAACGCGCTCATGCTGATGCTGACCGCGTGGATCACGGAGCAGACGACGTGGGGCCTGCGCATCGACAGCTTCGGGACGGCCGTGCTGGGTGCCCTCATCATCTCGATCGTGAGCTTCGCCCTCAGCGCGGTCACGGGGGCGAACCGCAAGCGCTGAGGGGACGCGTGGTCCCTACCGGCGTGTCCTTGCCGGGCGGCAGCACGACCCCGGTGAACTCGCGGTGGGTCGCGACCGTCCCGGGGCCGCCGAGCACCGCGGCCGCGGCCCGCTCCCACGTCTCGACCGACGGGGCGCCCGCCTCGGAGGCCAGGCCTGCCGTCCGCGCGTAGGCGTCGATCCCGTGCGCCCCGCCGAAGCTGAGTCCCGCGAGCCGGTCGGCGGGGTCGAGCGACTCGCTCAGGTCGCGCTCGACCACCGTGTGGTGGGGCGACGCGGGCGACGGCAGCCCGTCCGTGGCGGTGACCCCGTCGCCCCGGTGCTGGAGGCTGAGCACCTGCACGCCGCTCGCGGCCGGCGTCGTCGCCACCGGTGAGCCCGCCGTGAGGACGGTCGTGACCCGGAACCGGGCGCGGAACGCCGGGTCGCCCGCGAGCGCCAGGGCCGCGATGCCGCCCTGGCTGTGCCCCGCGAGCAGGACCGGCTCGTCCGGCTCCGCACCCGACCGTGCCAGCGCCTCGGTGACCAGCGCGGTGCTGTCGTCGGGCAGTCCCGCGACGAGCCGCAGATTGGTGTCCATGCGCATCGGGTTGCTCCCGTACGCGAGGTCGTCCGCCTGGGTGCCCGGGATGGACACGAGCCAGCCGCGTGAGCCGTCGGGGTGGTCGAGCTGGGTGACCGCGACCGTCCCCGGTGTCCCGCCCGACGCCGGGTAGAGGGCGCCGATCCCGCTCAGCACGGCCTCGGCGTCGGCCGGCGGGGGTCCGGTCCGGGTGGCGCCCAGCCGCGGCGTCACCTCGAGCGGGCGCCGGCCGAGCACCGGGAGCCGCCCCTGCAGGAGCCCCTCGACCACGACGCCGTCGAGCACGTGGAGTCCGCGCGCAGCGTCGGGCACCGGTGAACCGCTCGGCGCCTGCCTGCCGGGCGCGAGCGAGCGCACGGTGGCCGCCAGGAGGAGCGTCGCGTTCTCGAGCGGCAGCGCCATCGCCGCCTGCTGGAGCGTCGGCACACGGTCGCCCAGCACCCTCCTCGCGCCGACGAGGAGGGCCGCGACCCGCGCGCCCACGCCGACGACCAGCACCCCGCCGACGAGCCCACCGAGCATCGCGAGCACCGGGCTCCCACCGAGGACGTTCCCCGTGACGGCCAGCTGGGCGCGGACGAGCCGTTCCGCCCAGCTCTCGGCCTCGCCGTACAGCGCCGCGGCCGCCTGGAGCGACCGGGCCAGGTCACGCAGGTGCTCCGCGCGCGCGACCAGGCCGAGCGGTCCGGTGATCAGCGCGTCGAGCTCGGCACGGGCGGAGCCGGCGGTCGACGGGGACTCGACTCCCCCGCCGTCGACGACGGCACGAGCGGTCCGGGCGTCCGCCGCGGCGTCGTCGAGGTGGCCGGCCGCCGCGAGCAGGGCGCCCGCCGCACCCCGGAGCTCGTCCAGGTCGGCGAACGCGGCTCCGGCGCCGCCCGACACGGTGAGCCCGCGCGGCAGCGCGTCCGCGGGCTGGAGCACCGGGCCGTCGTCGGCCGTCACGACAGGCCCGCACGGGACGCGACGCCCGCCAGCTGGCACGTCACGTCGCACCGCTGCGCCTCACGCACCTGGCGCACCGCCTCGCCGTGCGCCGCGACCGCCGCCGCGGCCGAGCTCAGCCGGCCTCGCGCGAGCCGCACCCCCGCCGCCGCGTCGGCCAGCACCACGCGGTACCGCACCGCTGCCTGCGAGGCCCACGTCACGTCGTCGGCGGCTCGGAGCAGCGCGAGCGCCTGCGCGACGGCGTCGTCGGCCGCCGCGAGGAGCACCGCCGCGCGCCGGGCCTCCTCCGAGCGCACCGACCCGGCCCAGCCGGGATCGGACCAGTGCGCGACCACGCTGCCGCCCGACTCCCCGCGCACCCGCACCTCCCGATCCCACCCACGATCCCGCCCACCGTCCGGGCATCCCGACGCACGCTAGGGAGGCGTCGGGCGTCGTCGCCGGTGGGGCGAGCGGCGCTGGGGACGCGCAGCCGCCGCGGCGACCGGGGGACGGGTCGCTTCGGACCCTCCGCCACCGGCTAGCCTCAGCCGGTGCCCTCGTCCGCCCCCTTCGGCGTGCTCGCGGTCGCCGTCGCGTCGATCCTGTTCGCGGTCAACGGCACCGTCGCCAAGCTCGCGATGCAGGCCGGGCTGAGCCCCACCCGGCTCGTCGAGCTCCGCTCCGTGGGCGCCGCGGTGATCCTCGTGACCGTCGCGCTCGTGGTCCTGCGCGGGCGCATGCGGTTGCGCAGGCACGAGATCGCCGCGATGGCTGTCCTCGGCGTCATCGGCATGGCCTTCGTGCAGTGGCTCTACCTCGTGGCGATCTCGCGGCTGCCCGTCGGGCTCGCGCTGCTCGTCGAGTACACGGCGCCCCTGCTCGTGGCGCTGTTCGCGCGCTTCGTCCTCGGCGAGCAGGTGCGCGCGCGCGTGTGGTGGGCGCTGGGCGCGTGCCTGGTCGGGCTGGCGCTCGTGGCGCAGGTGCGGGCGGGCGTCGAGCTCGACGTGATCGGGCTCGCGGCGGCCGGCGGGGCGGCGATCGCGCTGGCCACCTACTACCTGCTCGGTGAGCGGCTCGTCGCGCGCCGGGACCCGCTCTCCACGCAGGCGTGGTCGCTCGCCTTCGCGGGCCTCTTCTGGCTGGCGCTCCAACCCCTGTGGACCTTCGACGCCGCGATCCTGGCCGACGACGTCGCGCTCCCGGGCGCGCTCGCGGGCGTCACCCTCCCGCTCTGGGCGCTGGTGGCCTACGTCATCGTGCTGGGCACCGTGGTGCCGTACACGCTCGTGCTGATCGGCCTCAAGATCGTGGGCGCCGCGCGCGCGGGGCTGATCGGGATGATCGAGCCGGTCGCGGCGTCCGTCGCCGCGTGGCTCGTGCTCGGGGAGGCGATGACGGCGGTCCAGCTCGTCGGCGCGGCCGTCGTCCTGGCCGGGGTCGGGATGGCCGAGACGGCGCGGCGCACGCCCGAGTCGGCCGTGCTCCCGGACACCATCGCCGTCTGACGTGCGTGGGACGATGGCTCCCGTGCCCGAGACGCCCCAGACCTCTGCGCCCCTCCCCGCCGACGCGATCGACGACGCGGCGGCAGCCGACCCAGCCCCCGCCGACCCCGCCCCCGCCGACCCCGTGACCGACGACGCCGGGCTCACCCATGGCACGCGCGTCCCCCTCGCGTCGATCGAGCCGCCGATCGCCCTCGGCCCGCTCGACGGCCGCTACCGGGCGGCCGTCGCCCCGCTCGTCGACCACCTGAGCGAGGCCGCGCTCAACCGCGAGCGCGTGCACGTCGAGGTCGAGTGGCTGATCCACCTGGCCGCCCACCGGGTGCTGCCGGGCGCGCCGACCCTCGCCGCCGAGGAGGTCGCCTACCTGCGCGGCGTCGTCGCGACCTTCGGGGCCGCCGAGATCGCGGAGCTGGGCACGATCGAGAAGGTCACCGTCCACGACGTCAAGGCCGTCGAGTACTTCCTCAAGGAGCGCCTCGCCGCCGCGCCCCGGGCGCTCGGCCCCGACACGGTGCTCCCCGGCGTCGGCGAGCTCGTGCACTTCGGCTGCACCAGCGAGGACATCAACAACCTCTCCTACGCGCTCATGGTCCAGGGGGCCGTGCGGCACGTGTGGCTCCCGGCCGCCCGCGCGCTCGTGACCCAGGTCGCCGGTCTCGCGCGCGAGCACCGCGCCGTGCCGCTGCTCGCCCGGACGCACGGCCAGCCCGCGACGCCGACGACGCTCGGCAAGGAGCTCGCCGTCCTCGCCCACCGCCTGGGCCGCCAGCTGCGCCGCATCGAGGCCGCCGAGTACCTGGGCAAGCTCAACGGCGCGACGGGCACCTACGGCGCGCACGTCGTCGCCGTCCCGGGCGCCGACTGGCAGGGGGTCTCGCGCACGTTCGTCGAGCACCTCGGCCTGACCTGGAACCCGCTCACCACGCAGATCGAGTCGCACGACTGGCAGGCCGAGCTCTACAGCGACGTGGCGCGGTTCAACCGGATCCTGCACAACCTCGCGACCGACGTGTGGACCTACATCTCGATGGGCGTCTTCGTCCAGATCCCCGTCGAGGGCGCGACCGGCTCCTCGACCATGCCGCACAAGGTCAACCCGATCCGGTTCGAGAACGCCGAGGCGAACCTCGAGCTCTCGTGCGCGCTGCTCGACTCGCTCGCGTCGACGCTCGTCACGAGCCGCCTCCAGCGCGACCTCACCGACTCGACCACGCAGCGCAACATCGGCCCGGCGTTCGGCCACTCGCTGCTCGCGATCGACAACGTGCGGCGCGGGCTGGGCGCGCTCGCCGTCGACCACGAGCTGCTCGCGCGGGACCTCGACGCGAACTGGGAGGTGCTCGGCGAGCCGGTGCAGTCCGCGATGCGCGCGGCCTCGGTCGCCGGGGTGACCGGCATGGAGAACCCGTACGAGCGCCTCAAGGAGCTCACGCGCGGCAAGCGGCTCACCGCGGACGACATGCGCGGGTTCGTCGCCGGCCTCGGCCTGCCCGACGACGTGGCGACGCGGCTCGCGGAGCTGACCCCGGCGTCGTACACGGGACTCGCGGCCGAGCTGGTCGACCACCTCGACCTCCTCGACCGTCCCGACCACCGCGACCGTTCCGACCACCGCGACCGTTGACGGCTACGGGCGAGCCGGGCGACGCACGAGCGGGACGGCCGCCGCGACCGTGACGAGCACGGCCCCCACGACCGCCAGGCCCGTGACGGGCTCGCCGAACACCAGCGCGCCGAAGGCCGACGCCACGACGATCTCCCAGTAGGACAGCGAGGACAGCTCGGCGGCGCGCAGGTGCTTGCCGGCGACGACCAGGAGGCTCAGGGCGAACAGCCCGCAGATCAGGAAGAAGCCGACCGCCCAGGCCCAGTGGGTCGTGGTCATGCCCGAGAGGTCGGGACGGCTCACGACGACCATGGCCCCGACCCCGACCGCGCCGAACGCGAAGTTCCAGAAGCTGCGCACGTCCGCGGGCATGTCCGAGCGGTAGCGGTAGCACAACAGCGCGGCGCCGTAGAGAACGCCCGAGGTCGCCCCGAGCACGATCCCGAGGGTCTGGCCGTCGGTCGCAGCAGGACGCGCCGCGCCCCCGACCAGGCCCGCGGCGATCGTCATGCCGACGCCCGCCAGCGCGAGCGAGACCACGTCGGGCCCGGTGATGCGCTCCTTGAGCAGCACCCGGGCCAGGACCGTCGCCACCACCGGCCCGAGGTAGTGCAGCACCACGGCGAGCGACAGGTCGATCAGCACGGTCGCGGACAGGTACGTGGCGAGCGACAGCCCGAGGAAGACCCCGCCGAGCACGACCGACGGCGTCACGCGTGTCCGGCGCAGCGCACCGAGCCGGCGACCGGCCGTGAGCAGGACGAGCATCCCGACGGCGCCGGCCAGCATGCGGCCGAGCGTGAGGGCGTCGCCGGTCACCGCGCCGGGCGGCGTGGCCATCCGGCCGAACACTCCCGCGCCACCCATCGCGGTGGCCGAGACGACGATCGCGACCACGCCGAGGCGGCGGTTGCGCGTCGGGGCCGTGGTGGCGCGGGCGGGGACGGTCGCGGTCGCGACGGACGCGGTGGCGACGGACGCGGTGGGCGCAGCACGGGGACGCGGTACGTCGTGGACGCGTACGAGGGCGTCGGTGGTGAGAGCCACGGAAACTCCTGGAGACAGCGGCGTCCAGGGACGCCGAGGCGGGTGATGTCTCCCCGCTCTGTCATCGGACCTGAGAGCTTTCGCGGGCTGCGCCCGCTTGCACCGTCGGTGAACCCGTGAGGGTCGCTTTCCAGAGGAGCCTTGCCGCGGCGGTCTGGGGGCCTGAGAGATTCCCGGGGAGGTTGCTCCTTCGGCGCCCCGCACAGCGGGGCTCTCCCGCCGCGGTTCGGTGGCTTCTTCAGTTGTTGTGCTCTCAAGTATGCCACAGGCGCCAGGCGGGTCGCTCAGCGCCCCCGCACGACCGCAGGCGGGCACGGGATCCGTGGTCAGTGAGGGGGTTGCGTCGGGGCGCCGTCCGGGTCGACACCGTCGCTGCGGATGATGCTGATCATCCCGTTCGGCTCGAGATACGCGCGTCGCACCTCCGCCAGGTCCTCGATCCCGTGCAGCCGCAGCTGGGACAGCACCTCGTCGTGCGACATGAACTCGCGCCGCATCGCGTGACGGTTGAGCCGCCCGTCCTCGATCAGTGGCCGCGGCCGGGCCTTGACGATCGCGGCGAGCCGCGGCCAGCGATAGGCGGCCGCATCGACGACGACGCTCCAGAACAGGATCGTGCACGCGAGGAGGAGGCCCTCGGTGATCGAGTCGACGTCCCCGGTCATCCCGGAGCTCGCCGCGTCCGCCACCAGGACCACCACGAGCACGTCCGTGAGGCCCAGCCCACCGGACTCCCGCTGTCCCACGATCCGCATGAGCGCCAGCAGCGCCAGGAAGGTGACCGTGCCGCGAAGGACGATCTCCAGCACCGGGATGCTGGTGCTGAACAGCGACTCCCAGTCGGCCACAGGGCACCTCCGCCTCGAGGCCACGAGTCAAGCAGGCGCCCGGCGGTCCGACCTGGGGAGGGCGCCGACGCCGACGGCCTGTGGGTCGCACCCGAGGTACCCCGGACGCCGGGTCTCACCGAAGCGGGCAGAGATTACCTAGTACTCGCACGGGACGCCACCGCTCGCGCTACTCCGGTCGGGTCAAGTGCGTGCGGGTCGTGGCCGCCTTCTGTCAAGATCGTCCGGTTCGTCCCTGTCTCTCTCGCGAGGATGCCCCGTGACCCTCTTGCAGAAAGCGGTCACGCCCGAGCAGACCCGCGCTTATCTGGTCGGGGGGCACGACCGGGTGGCCGGCTACGTCGTGCGTGCCGTCGATGTGTCGTTCGCCGTGACGCCCGCCCAGCTCGTCGACGTGCACGCGCTCGCCTACCCGCACTCGCCGTTCAGGGCCGACTCCCCGTGGATCGACGTGCTGCGGTTCGAGTCGGCGCCCCAGTTCCAGTACCGCGACGGCGCGCTCGGGACGCTCATCCCGGAGTGGTGGCTGCGCCACTCCCGGCTCACGCCGGGCGCCGAGCTCGTCCGCGTCTTCGACGACGGCTCTGCGGCACTGCTCGGGCGCTACGCGGACATCGGGTCGGGCTGGCGCGTCGTGCATGCCGCTGCCCCCCGCCCGAGCCGCGCGCCGCTGTCCCGCTGCGTGGGGCCGGTCGCCCGGTGGCACGGCGGCTACCTCGACGCCGACCTGGTCGACGGCGGTCGCTCGGTCGTGTTCGCGCTGGACAGCCCCCCGCTCCTCGAGACGGGCTTCCGGCAGACGCGCGCCGGCCGCTGGAGCCGGCGTGTGCCGCGCGAGGAGGTCAGCGAGCTGTTCGAGCTCGACATCACGGCGTGGTGGTTCGGCATGCCGGTGCGGATCGTCGACCAGTGGCAGGACCGCCGCCGCGACGTCATCGCGCGCATCTCCGCCCTGGCCGACGACGAGGCCCTCGTGACGTCGCTCCGCATGGACAAGGTCGAAGCGGGCGTCTACGAGACGACGGTGCCGCTGGCCGAGCTCAACGGGCTCGTCACCGAGCAGCTGGTCCCGGAGGCGTGGGCGACGGTCAGCCGGCTGGGCGCCTGAGCCGGGCGCCCGCTCCGGTCGGGGGCGGGCGCCCTGCGGAGGAGAGCCGGACGATCAGACGACGGCGTACTTCTTCGGGTCCGCGTCGAACATCGGGACGCAGGCGTCGCAGCACAGGTAGTAGGTCTGGCCCTCGTACTCGCGGGTGAGGCCGGCCGCCTCCGCCTCCTCCTTCACCACCATGCTGCCTGGCATCACCGGGCACTCCGCGAGGCCCTCGGCGGGCGCGCCGGCAGCCGCGTCGCTCTGGCCGTGCGCACCGTGCTGGTGGTGGTCGTGCCCGCCGTGGTCGTGCCCGCCGTGGTCGTGGTCGCCGTGGTCGTGCCCGCCGCGGTCGTGTCCGCCGTGGTCGTGGGCACCGTGGTCGTGGGCACCGTGGTCGTGGGCACCGTGGTCGTGGGCACCGTGGTCGTGGGCACCGTGGTCGTGGGCACCGTGGTCGTGGTCGTGGTCGTGTGTCATCGCGTGCTCCTCGTGTGGTCAGGATCCTCGGTCGCGACCGGTGCGTCGCGCCTCGCAATTCACGCAGTGGCGACGGCGACTCTTCCCGCGGGACTCCGCTGCTGCGTCGTGTGCGAAGGTACCCCCTACCCGTATAACACGCAAAAGTCTGGGGACGATATGGGACGAGGACAAGGACACGGACCGGGCGTCGTCGTGGTCGGTGCGGGTGCTGCAGGCACCGCGGCCGTGGGCACGTTGCGGGCGCAGGGGTACGACGGCGCGATCACCGTCGTCACCGCCGAGCCAGGCACGCCCTACAACCGCACCACGGTGAGCAAAGGCCTGCTCAAGGGCCAGTTCGGCGTCGACGCCGTCGTGCTGCCTGAGGCCGCCACGCCCGGCGTCGTCTGGCGTGAGAACGACCCGGCGATCTCGCTCGATCCCGCCGGGCGCCGGTTGAACCTGGCCGGAGGGGTCGAGCTGGGGTGGGACGCCCTCATCATCGCTACGGGCGCTGCCCCCCGGACCTGGGCGGGGCCGGCCGGCCCGGCCGCGCGCGAGCGCATCGTGACGGTGCACACCGCGCCCGACGCACATCGACTCCGCGCCCTCGCGGGCCTGACGGGATCGCCCGCGCGACGGGTGGCGGTGCTGGGCGGGGGGATCATCGCCCTGGAGGTCGCCGGCGTCCTGCACGCCGCCGGCGCGGAGGTCACCGTGGCGAGCCGGACGCCCACATCGATGACCCGTCACCTGGGACCGACCGTGGGGACCTGGGTCGCCGGGCAGCACGACCGCCACGTCCGCCACGTCACGGGCGCCTCCCTCGCGAGGGCCGCGTGGACGGACGGCGACCTGCGGCTCGAGCTGACCGACGACGGGCAGGTGCTCGACGTCGGGCAGTCGCTCGACGTCGGGCAGTCGCTCGACGTCGGCCAGGTGCTCGACGTCGATGTGGCCGTGCTCGCGTACGGCACGGAGCCCGCGACGGCGTGGCTGGCGGGCAGCGGCCTGCCCGCCACGGGCGGCATCACCGTCGACGACCGGTTCCGGGTGCACCACACCCCCGGTGTCTACGCCGCCGGTGACGTGGCCCGGGTCCTGGGCCCCGACGGCCTGCCGCGGTCGGGTGGGCACTGGGCGCTCGCCGTCGAGCAGGGCAGGCACGCGGCCCGGACCGCCCTGTTCGACCTGGGCATGACGCCCGCCGAGCCCGATCCGTTCGACGCCCTGCCCACGTTCACCAGCGACGCCTACGGCACCCGCCTCACCGTCATCGGCCACCCCGGCGGCGCGGCGACCGAGACGGTGGTCGACGGCGACCCAGCCACCGACGCGTTCACCGTCGCCGGACTGGACCCCGCCGGCGCCGTCGTCAGCGCTGTCGGCGTCGGCCCGGCACTGCCCGCGCTGCGCCTGAGAGAGACGATCCGCACGGGCGGGCAGCCCGCCTCCCGTTGACACATACCCAGAGGGGGTATAGCGTACCGGGCCTTACTGCGTTCGACCTGTCTGACGAGGGAGAAGACCGATGGACCAGATCCAGCTCGAGTACCGCGTGACCGGCATGACGTGCGGGCACTGCGAGACGTCCGTCCGTGAGGAGGTCGGCCAGATCGCCGGCGTCGACCAGATCGACGTCAGCGCCCAGACCGGCAGGCTCGTCGTCATGAGCGACCAGCCGATCGACGACGCCGCCGTGCTGTCCGCGGTCGACGAGGCGGGGTACTCGGCGGTGCGCGTCTGACGAGCATGGAGCGCCGGATCCCCGCGCTCATGGGACGCCACTGACCCCGGCCCGAGGGCCGGACCACCGCGACACCGCGACACCGCGACACCGGTGAACCCGAGAAAGAGGAACGAATGTCTGCATCCTCGGCCCAGCCGCAGTCGCTGGGCACGGCCATCGAGCTCGAGATCGGCGGGATGACCTGCGCCTCGTGCGCGATGCGGATCGAGAAGAAGCTGAACAAGCTCGACGGCGTCACGGCCACGGTGAACTACGCCACCGAGAAGGCCAGGGTCAGCGTCCCGGACGGGATCGACGCGACGACACTGATCGCCGAGGTCGAGAAGACCGGGTACACCGCGGCCCTTCCCCGGGTGGAGGAGGCCGCCGGCGGCGACACCGACGGGGGCGAGGAGCCGGACGCGGAGCTGACCTCGTGGCGCCAGCGCCTGGCCGGCTCGGTGGTGCTGTCGGTCCCGGTCATCGCGATGGCGATGATCCCGGCGCTGCAGTTCACCTACTGGCAGTGGGCGTCGCTGGCGCTCGCCGCGCCGGTCGTCGTCTGGGCGGGGTGGCCGTTCCACAAGGCGGCGTGGACGAACCTGCGCCACGGCGCGGCGACGATGGACACCCTCATCTCGGTGGGCACGACCGCCGCGTTCCTGTGGTCGCTGTACGCCCTGTTCTTCGGCACCGCCGGCATGCCGGGGATGACGCACCCCTTCGAGCTGGCCGTCGAGCCGAGCGACGGCGCTGCGAACATCTACCTCGAGGTCGCTGCCGGGGTGACGATGTTCGTCGTCGCGGGACGCTACTTCGAGAAGCGGTCCAAGCGGCAGGCCGGGGCCGCGTTGCGCGCCCTGCTGAAGCTGGGCTCGAAGGACGTCGCCGTGCTGCGCGGCGGGGTCGAGACGCGCATCCCGACCTCCGAGCTGGTCGTGGGCGATGAGTTCGTGGTGCGCCCGGGGGAGAAGATCGCCACCGACGGGGTCATCGTCTCCGGCGCCTCCGCGGTCGACGCGTCGATGCTCACCGGGGAGTCGGTGCCGGTCGAGGTCACCGAGGGCGACGCCGTCGCCGGCGCCACCGTCAACGCCGGTGGACGGCTGCTGGTGCGGGCCACCCGCGTCGGCGCGGACACCCAGCTCGCGCAGATGGCCAAGCTGGTCGAGGACGCCCAGTCCGGCAAGGCCGAGATCCAGCGCCTGGCCGACAGGGTCTCCGCCGTCTTCGTGCCCATCGCGATCGCGATCGCCGTGGTGACCTTCGGCGCGTGGAACGTCGCCGGGTACCCGCTCAGCGCGGCCTTCACCGCCGCCGTGGCGGTGCTGATCATCGCCTGCCCGTGCGCCCTCGGTCTGGCCACTCCCACCGCGCTGCTGGTCGGCACCGGGCGCGGGGCTCAGATGGGCATCCTCATCAAGGGCCCGGAGGTCCTGGAGTCCACCCGCAAGGTCGACACCGTGGTGCTGGACAAGACCGGCACCGTGACCACCGGCAAGATGACCCTGACCGACGTCGTCACTGCCGCGGGCGTCGACCGCACCGAGCTGCTGCGCCTGGCCGGCGCGCTGGAGGACGCCTCCGAGCACCCCATCGCCCAGGCCATCGCCAAGGGCGCGACCCAAGAGGTCGGCACGCTCCCGACCCCGGAGGACTTCGCCAACGTCGAGGGCAGGGGCGTCCAGGGCGTCGTCGAGGGCCACGCCGTCCTCGTCGGTCGGGAGTCGCTGCTCGCCGACTGGTCACAGCACCTCACCCCCGACCTGGCACAGGCCAAGGCCGACGCCGAGGCACTCGGCAGGACCGCCGTCGCGGTCGGCTGGGACGGTCAGGCCCGGGGCGTGCTGGTGGTCGCCGACGCCGTCAAGCCGACCAGCGCCCAGGCGATCCGCCAGCTCAAGGCACTCGGGCTGACCCCGGTCCTGCTCACCGGCGACAACCGGACCGTCGCCGAGCAGATCGCCGCCGAGGTCGGCATCGACCAGGTCATCGCCGAGGTCATGCCCAAGGACAAGGTCGACGTGGTCGTCCGGCTGCAGGCCGAGGGCAAGGTCGTCGCGATGGTCGGCGACGGCGTCAACGACGCCGCTGCCCTGGCCCAGGCCGACCTCGGGCTGGCGATGGGCACCGGCACCGACGTCGCGATCGAGGCCGCGGACCTCACCCTGGTCCGCGGCGACCTGCGCAGCGCAGCCGACGCGATCCGCCTGTCCCGCAAGACCCTCGGCACCATCAAGACCAACCTGTTCTGGGCCTTCGCCTACAACACCGCCGCGATCCCGCTGGCCGCGCTCGGCCTGCTCAACCCCATGCTCGCCGGCGCCGCGATGGCGTTCTCCAGCGTCTTCGTCGTCGGCAACAGCCTGCGCCTGCGCTCCTTCACGAGCCAGGCGCACGACCCCGCACCGTCGTCACCTGCACCCCAGGCCCGCGCCGCGCAGCCCGCCGGCGTCTGACCCACCCGAACACCGAGAAAGAGACGGACCCCATGGCCCACGACCCCGCCACCTCCAGCTGCTGCCACGCCCCCGCACCCGCTGGTCGCACGGACCTCCTCGCGACCACCGCAACGACCACCGCAACCGCCACCACAACCACCACCGGGGACGACGTCGCCCAGTGCCCCGTGATGCCCGGCAGCACGGTGAACAAGGCCGACGCGGAGGCCGCGGGCCTCGTCCGCGACCACGAGGGTCAGCGGTACTGGCTCTGCTGCGCCGGCTGCGGCCCGCGCTTCGACGCCGACCCGGCCAAGTACGCCGTCACAGCCTGAGGACCCAGGAGGTCGGCAGAGCCGGTGGCGCCGAGTGCGAGGATGACGTCCAGCACCCACCATCGCGGCGGCGCGCAACGCGCGGCACCTGTACAGCACGTCCGCACATCCATGAGCCATCCTCATAGCCCTGCAGGGAGCACGACCATGACCAGCACGCTCGAGTCCGACGCCGACGAGACAGGCGCTGCGGACCACCTCGGCGCGCACGGCTACATCTCCGACAAGGCGCGCTACCTCGCCCGGCTCAAGCGGATCGAGGGCCAGGCCCGAGGCATCCACCGGATGGTCGACGAGGAGCAGTACTGCATCGACATCCTCACCCAGATCAGCGCCATGACGAGCGCGCTGCAGGGCGTCGCTCTCGGCCTGCTCGACGACCACCTCAAGCACTGCGTCGTCGACGCGGCCAAGGCCGGGGGCGGCACCGCGGACGCCAAGATCAAGGAAGCCTCCGACGCCATCTCCCGGCTCGTCCGCTCGTAGTACCCGCCGCTCTCCGTCCGCGCCGGTCGGCTGCGGGGCGGACGAGTGCTGAGCGGCGCTCGTTCGATGCCACGTCCGTCGGTCAGGAGGTCACCACGGCGAGCCAGACGCCGGCGCCCACTCCCAGCAGCAGCGAACCGGCCGCCGCGGCGTGCAGCGTGACGGCCGGGGCGTGGGCGACGGCGGCGGGCCGGGTGGCCGTCGCCGGCTGACCGGCCGCCGTGGTGGGTTCACCGCGGGCGGCGGGAGCGATCCACCGCAGGTAGTAGAAGAGGCTCGCGACGGTGTTGATGGCGGCGAGCACCACGAGCCAGCCCAGGCCGCCGTCGGCGGTGGCGCTGAAGACCGCGACCTTGCCGAGGAAGACGGCGGTGGGAGGCGTGCCGACGAGCCCGAGCAGCACGACGACCAGGCTCAGCACGAGCCAGGGACGTCCTCGGGCGGCGGCGGCCCAGTCGGTGAGCGTGGTGGCGTGGGGAAGGGCTGCGGCGGCGGAGAAGGCACCCAGGTTCGTGACCGCGTACCCCGCGAGGTAGATCGCCAGGGCCGGGCCGGCGAGGTCGCTGCGCGCGGCCACGGCCACGATCATGTAGAGGTAGCCGACCTGGCTGATGGTGGAGTAGGCCAGCAGCCGGAGGACCTCGGTCTGCCGGAAGGCGGCGAGATTCCCGAGCGTCATGCTCGCCGCCGCGATGATCGCCACGACGAGGGGGACGTCCAGGGGGATGCCTGAGAAGGGCTCTGCCAGCAGCCGGGACGCGGCCGCGACGGCGCCCAGCTTGGGGACGGTGCTGATGAAGGCCGCCACGGATGGCGTGGTCCCGGCGATGGCGTCGGGGACCCAGAAGTGCACCGGGACCGCCCCCGCCTTGAACCCCACCCCGGCCAGGACCCCGATCACGCCCACGGCGACGAGCGGCATCGGTGCCCGGGGCAGCGCCGCGGTCAGCTCCGGGTAGCCGCTCGCGCCGGCGGCGAGCACGAGAGCGGCGATGCCGACGAGCATCAGCGCCCCGACGAGGGCGCCCATCAGGTAGTACTTCAAGGTCGCCTCGACGCCCCGGACGTCCTTGGCGAACCCGGCCAGGGCGTACAGCGGCACGCTGGCGAGCAGGTACGCGGCTACCAGCATGAGCAGGTCCCCGCTGGCCGCCAGCGCGACGGAACCGAGCGCCCCGAGCGCCATCAGCACGTACGCCTCGGTCTCGCGGGGGTGGCCGGACAGCGACGTGGCGCTGAGCAGCACGGCCGCCGCCGTGGCGAGTGCAACGGTGATCCGGACGACGCCGGTGGTGGTGTCCAGGACCCAGGTGCCGCCGTAGACGCTCGTGTCCGGACCGACGAGGTCGACTGCCGCCACGGCGGCACTCGCCAGGGCAGCCAGCACGACCAGCCCCCGGACCCGCGCCTGCCGGCGCTGAGGCGTCCACAGGCCCAGCAGCAGCCCGCCTACCGCCCCGAGCAGGAGGAGCAGCTCTGGAAGCAGGTCCAGGGGATCCCCCGTCATCCCCTCCATACCGCTCACCGGGACACCAGCTCCACGACGGTCACTGCCCCCTGTTCGACGACGTCGAGCAGGGGGCGTGGGAACAGGCCGATGAGCACCGACAGCACCAGCAGCGGCACGATGGCCAGGACCTCTCGACGGTCCAGGTCGCCGACGGACGACGGCGCCCGGTCCGGACCCGGTGCCGGTGCGGGCGCGGCGGCGTCACCGGACTGCGTGACGACGGCCGCGCTGCGGACGCGGTCCTCGTCGACGTCGACCGCATGCCCGTGGTCATGCCCGTGCGCGGCGGCGGGGCCGTGCGCGTGGGCGGGGCCGTGGTCATGGGCGGGGCCGCGGTCATGGGCGGCCGCCGGCGTCGGAGCGCCGACGTCGGCGCCTGGCAGGCGCGGGTCCGCGTCGGGCACGACGGTGTCGCCCCCCAGCAGGCGCTGCATCGCGACGAGGAAGAGCGCGGCGGTGATGACGATGCCGGCGACGGCGATGACCGTGGCGACCGGGGCCGCCTGGAGGGCACCCGTGAAGATCTGGAACTCGGCGATGAACGCCGACAGGCTGGGCAGCCCGAGCGAGCCGAACGCCGCCACCCCGAACGCGGCCGCGAAGACGGGAGCGGGCCGGGCCAGCCCGCCCCACCGGTGGAAGTCGTAGGTACCGCCCCGGGCCCACAGCACTCCGGTCAGGAGGAACAGGGCGCCGGTGAGCAGGCCGTGGCTGACCATCTGCACGACCGCGCCGACGGTCGCGATGGTGCGGGCCTGCTCGTCGGCCTGCGCCGTCATCCCGGCCACGCCGAGCCCGAGCATCACCAGGCCCATGTGGTTGACCGAGGTGTAGGCGACCATCCGCTTGACGTCGGTCTGCGCCAGCGCCACCAGGGCCCCCCACACCACGCTGATCACACCGACCACCACCACCACCATCGCCCAGCGCTGCCACGCATCGGGCAGGATCGGCATCGCGATGCGGGCGAACCCGTACGTGCCGAGCTTGAGCAGGACACCCGCCAGGATGGCCGACCCGGCGGCCGGGGCGTCGGTGTGCGCGTCGGGCAACCAGGTGTGGAACGGGAACAGCGGTGTCTTGACCGCGAACCCGAGCCCGATGGCGAGCAGCACCAGCGCGCCCATCACGGGCGAGTCGGTCAGCGGCGGGTCGGCGGCCAGCGCCACCATGTCGAACGTGCGCTGCTCGCCGCCGACGAACAGACCGATGATGCCGACCAGGAGCGCCAAGGAGCCGAGGAACGTGTAGAGGAAGAACTTCAGCGCGCTGCGCCGACGGTTCCCGTGCCCCCAGCCCGCGATGATGAAGAACATCCCGACGATGCTCAGGTCGAAGAAGACGAAGAACAGGATGAGGTCCAACGCGGCGAAGGTCCCCAGGCTGGCGGTCTGCAGGAACAGGAACAGGGCCGCATACCTGCGCGGACGGTGGGGTTCACGCAGCGAGTAGATCGCGGCGGCGAGGAAGAGCACCCCGGTCAGTGCGATCAGCGGCAGCGACAGCCCGTCGACCCCGACGTAGTAGGACGCGTCCACCGTGGGGATCCAGCGCACCTTCGCGTCGTACGCGAGCACCAACCCGTTCCCGGACGCGGCGCCGGTCCCGGAGCCACGGCTGTAGCCCCACCACATCCACCCGATCAGTGCCAGGTCGACGGCTGACGTCCCCACCCAGGTCCAGGAGGCGACACGGCCGGGCAGGCGCGGCACGGCGAGGAGCACCCCCGCCACCAGCACGGGGAGCAGGATGACGACGGTCAGCAGCACGATTACCTCACCACGATCAGCAGGACGAAGAGCGCGCCGAGACCCACGACGGCCTGGACGTAGTACTGGTGCAACAGCCCCGTCTGGGGGCGCCGCATGGCCGCGCCGGCCCGGAGCACCGCCGAGGCGAAGGCACGGACCGCGCCGTCGACGACGTCGACGTCCGCGCGGCCGACGCGGCCCGCGCCGCGTCCGACCGCACGGGCGAGGGACACGACCGACCGGTCGACGACGTGGTCGTCGGCGCGGCCGACGCGGCCCGCGCCGCGTCGGGCGGCGGCGGCAACGGACAGGACCGCCCGGTCGATCACCCGGTCGTCGACCCGGGCGGCGGCGCGGGCGAGTGCCAGCCACGGACGCGGCGTCAGCACCTGGCGCAGCCCTGCCCAGCGCAGCAGCTCGGTGCGCTCGAGTGCGGCCACCAGCGTCGGTCGGCGGACGACGAGCACGACCACCGCCACCGCGATCACTCCGGACAGCATCAGCTCACCCGGACCGGGCGAAGGCTCACCCTCCGCCCCGAGCACGGACTTCAGACGGTCCGCCACACCCGGCAGGGCCACCGCGCCGAGCAGCGCGGCGGCCGCGGCGAACGCCACCACCACCCCGGTCACGGGGCGTGGGACGCGCCGCGTGCCCCGCTCCTCGCTGTCGAGGTGCGTGTCGGCGTCGACCGGGGCCAGCACGACGGCCAGGATCTTCCCGGCGTAGACGGCGGAGAGCGCCCCCGCGGCCAGTGCGACCACCCGCAGGACGCCGCCGTCCACGCCGGCGAGGACCTCGTCCTTGGACGCCCACAGCGACAACGGCGGAACCCCCGCCAGGGCCAGCGCGGCGAGCGCCGCCGCCGCGCCGACCAGCGGGTAGCGGCGAGCAGCACCGCGCAGACCTGCGAGCTGCTTGGTCCCCAGCGCGGTCAGCCACGCCCCGGCCACGACGAACAGGCCCGCCTTGACCGCGGCGTGGGCCACGAGCTGGGACGTGCCGGCGGCGGTGACGCCCACCCCCGCGGCCAGCACCACGAACCCGATCTGCGCACCGGTGCTGGCCGCCAGGAGCTGCTTCAGGTCCCGCTGCGCGGCCGCCACCGCGCCGAGGACCAACGCCGTCAAGGCCCCCACCCACGCAGCGGCGGACCCGGCCCACCCGGAAGCCTCGAGCAACGGCTCCGTCCGCAGCAGCAGGTACCCGCCGGCCGCGACCATCGTGGCGGAGTGCAGGAGCGCGCTGACCGGGCTGGGGCCCTCCATCGCCGCCGAGAGCCACGCCGAGAACGGGAGCTGTGCGGACTTGCCGAGGGCCGCCACGAGGATCCCCGCGGCCGCCACGTGCCGCCAGGCGCCCTCGGCGGAGGCCAGGTCGTCCAAGGCCAGCGTGCCGGTGCCGGCCAGGGCTGCTCCGGCAGCGATGTACAACCCCAGGTCCCCGGCACGGGTGGTGAGGAACGCCGTGGTGCCGGCGGACATCTTGCCGGGCACCTCCCAGCGGTAGCCGATCAGCGCGTACGAGGTGGCGCCCATGATCTCCCAGGCCACCAGCAGGGTCGGCACCGTGGTCGCCGTCACGGTGGCGAGCATCGCGGCGGTGAACAGCAGCAGGTACCCGAAGAACCGGGCGCGGGCGGCGTCGCCCGGCAGGTCCGCGACGGCGAACACGGTGACCGCGGCCGCCACGAGGGAGACGGTCACCACGAGCACGGCGGACAGCCCGTCGACCGCGAGGGCCAGCTCACCCCCTGGCATGCCGAGGAAGGGCGCCGACGCCTCGGGACGGGCCGCAGCCGCCGTCCCGGCCAGCACGGCGGCCGTCAGTGCCGCCGTCACGGCGACCGGGCCCGCCCCCCGGTCCGCCCGGCGCCCGAGGATCAGGAGCACGGCCCCCGCGCCTGCCGGCACGAGGACCAGGGCGGCCAGGACGGCGGACGCCACCTCGGCCGTCATCCGCGCAGCTCCGTCGCCATGTCGACCATGTCGACCTTCCGCGCGCGGTAGATCGCGATGGTCGCGGCGAAGCCCATCACCATCTCCACCGCCATGACGACCAGCGCGACGACCACCAGGACCTGCCCGTCAGGCCGCTCCGGGGCCAGGAAGAACCAGGCCGACGCCGCCGCTACGAGCACGCCGTTGACGATCAGCTCGATGCCCATCATCACCATCACGATGGACTGCTGGGAGAGCGCGCCGAAGACGCCGACCCCGATCAGGGCGGCGGCCACGGTGAGCAGGAGCTGCAGGACCACGGTGTCGGTCATCGGGGCATCCCTCCTCGGACCGGGTCGTCCGGTCGGGAGGCGTCGAGGTCGGCGCCGAAGCGGTCGTAACGGCCGCGGTGGGTCGCGAGGACCGTCCCGGCGACCATGGTCGCGAACAGCCCGACGCCGATCACGATCATCACCAGCATGTCGCTGCCCATGATCGCCTCGCCCAGCTGGCGGGTGCTGTCCTCGGGCGGTGTCCCGGCCCTGGGCGGCCAGTCCACCGTCCACACGGCCACCGTGATCACCGCGAAGACGGCCGCGCCCACGGCAGCCGAACCCCGGGCGTTGTGCACCATCGTCATGGGCATCAGCCCTGCGGGATTCATCATGAACATGATCATGAAGACGACCATGATCGCCATCTCGATCGTCATCATCAGCGCGGTGACCACCGCCAGGTAGGTCAGGTCCAGCACCAGGAACACGCCCGCGACGGCCAGGAACGACGCCAGCAGCGCGAACGTCGCCCGGGCCATCGAGTCGACCACGAACACGGCGATGCCCGCGATCACCGCCACGACACCCAGGACCACGACCGCGACCACGGCACCGTCCGTCAGCACCAGCCCCACCCCACCCTTCTGCTCGCCCCCGCGCTCACCGGTAGGCACCGGCGAGCACGAGCAGCCCGACCACGAGCGCCTGCACCAGCATCGCCGGCACCAGCACCATCCAGGCGACCTCGACGAACCGGTCGGGGCGCAGCACCGGGACCCGGCGTCCCACGCCCACCAGCGCCACGACGACGACGGCGATCTTGAGCAGGTACCACACCGGCCCCGGCAGCCACGGCCCCGCCTCACCACCGAGGAACAACGTGACCGCCATCGCCGCCGTCGCTCCCAGGAAGACGGCGCGGCCGGCTTCCACCAGCAACCGGTGGACGCCCGACAGCTCCGAGAGCACGCCCCCGGCGATGTCGGCTCCGGCGGGCGCCGCGAAGGGACCCCAGAACGCGAACGCGGTGGCGCAGACCAGGAACACCGCGAAGGCGACCGGCATCGTCACGACGAACCACAGGTCCGCCTGCGCGGCGAGGATGTCCGTCGTGCGCAGCGAGCTTGCCGCGAGCCCCGCGGTGATCAGCGCCAGCATGAGGGGGAGCTCGTACGCCAGGCCCTGCGCCAGGAACCGGTAACCCCCCACGAGCGCCGGCACGGCGTTGGGGCCCCACCCGATGAGCCATACCGCCGCCCACAGCAGCGTCTCCATCGCGTTGAACCAGACCAGGTCGGCGCTCGTCGACAGCAGCGTGCGGCCGCCGATCGGGACCACCGCGAGCGACAGCACCGCCAGGACCGGCACCGCCACGACCCCGATCCGCCACAGCAGCCGGTCCGGGGCCGCCGTGGTTCGCCGCTGCTGGACGAGCCACCGCAACGCCCCTCTCACCGGCTCGACCGCACCACGCGCGGGCCTACCCGTCACCACGACGTGGTCGACGGCCGCGAACACCGTGCCGAGCCCGACACCGAATCCCACGACCGCGAGCACGGCAGGGGCCAGTCCCCAGGCATCGGCCAGACTCGTCAGCTCAGGCATCGGCAACCCCGCGAGCGGCGGACGCCGGTACCTTCGCCTCCGGGACCGGACGGACGTCGAAGCTCGCCACGATCAACCGGGCGGCAGCGAGCTCCGCCCCCTCGACCAGCTCTGCGAGGTCCCTCAGCCCGACGACGAGCTCCTCGTCGGTCTCCGACGTCCCGGCCCCGGACGCGATCTCGCACCACCGCCGCACGCGGTCCCAGACATCACCGACCGCCCCGCCACCGGGCGTGCGCAGAACCTCGGCGCCGCGCACACCGAGCCCGCGCACCGACCAGGCGAGCGGACGTGACCGACTGACCCGGGCCGCAACCACGACTGCGGCGCGCGCACCGCGGTCGACACGGGCCGGCCCGATGCCGACAAGATCGTCACGAGCGCGGCGTGCCTGCTGAGCGGCCCACGGCCATCCAGCCACCAGCAGGAAGCTCGTCAGCACGTCGAGCGCGCCGGCGCGCCGGTCGACACCTCCGGCCGGATCAGCCGGGACCAGGTCGACGTCGTCGACCCACGAGAACTCGACCCGGGTCAGCACGTCCCCCTGCATGGAGCCACGGAGCACCAGGCCACCCGGCCAACCCGGCAGCACCGGCCCCAAGGTCACCTTGAGCTCGTCGAGCTCCAACCCGTCACGATCGGGCGCCGTGCCGGCCATCGGCAAGCCCGCGACCTCGCCACCGTGCATGTCGTGGCCGCCGTGCCCACCCATGTCGTGCCCGGCGTGCCCACCCATGTCGTGCCCGGCGTGCTCGTCCGCTGCGGCGCCGTGCCCACCCATGTCGTGCCCGGCGTGCCCACCCATGTCGTGCCCGGCGTGCTCGTCCGCTGCGGCGCCCGTGGCCCCGTGGTCGGCGTGCCCGGCCATGTCGTGCCCACCCATGTCGTGCCCGGCGTGCCCACCCATGTCGTGCCCGGCGTGCTCGTCCGCTGCGGCGCCGTGCCCACCCATGTCGTGCCCGGCGTGCCCACCCATGTCGTGCCCGGCGTGCTTGTCCGCTGCGGCGCCCGTGGCCCCGTGGTCGGCGTGCCCGGCCATGTCGTGACCGTCATGCTGACCATGAGCTCCCGGGGTCATGAGGTCCTCCGCCCGCTTGCCCCGGGAGAGCACGGTCGCCGGATCGTCCCCGTCCTGGTAAGCGGACGAGGTGCCAAGGGCAAGGAGCGCCGCCTCGAGGCGCTCGCCGACAGGTTCCCCGGTGACGGCGAGTCGCTGTCGGGGCTGAGGTATCTGTGACCACAGGACGTCGGCGGCGGCCGACAGCTCGGGGCCGATGGCGCCGATCGTCAGCAGGATGTCGGTGTCCGCGGGAGACAGGGCGAACTGCCACCCACGTCGGGCGACCTCGGCCTCGACGTGCCACCTGAGCAGGTCGTTCCCGGCCGTCGTCACGATCAGGACCCGAGGACGGGCCATCGCCCACTGCCGCAACCGGTTGCTCAGGTCCACCGCAGCGCCCCTTCACGCCACACATAGACGACGCCCACGACGAGGAGGCTGAGGAACGCGAACATCTCCAGCACGGCGGACATGCCGATGTCGGCGACGACGACCGCCCACGGGTACATGAAGATCATCTCCATGTCGAAGGCCAGGAACAGCACGGTCACCGCGTACCAGCGAACGTGGTACCGGGAGACCGCATGCTGCTGCGGCAACGTGCCCGACTCGAACGGCAGGGAAGCCGCGGCTCCTCTGGCGAACGACAGAGCCCGTGCGGCGCCGTACACGCCGAGAACGAGGACGAGGGCCGACACGAACAACGATGCGACGGCCACCATGGCTGCCCCCTTCCGGACGCGTCGACGAAACCTCGATCGACAGTAACGGCCCGGGGTCCGCCGTGCCCCTCAGGTCCCCGGCCCAGGCGCACCGACCCGGTGGTCGCAGACCGCGGAGTCCGGCCACGGTGGCGCCGGGCGGACCAGCGGCTGCGCACGCTGTGCGGGGAAGAACATGGCGACGACGGCGACGTCGCGAACGTGGCGCCGCGAGCCTCGGCAGCTCCTGCCGGTGGGGTGGCCAGCACGTGAGAGGCTCAACGCACGAGGTCAGCACCCATCGACGCCGCGCACCGCGAGCGTGGCTGCCGGTACGGCCGCCAGCTCTGCGAGCGCCTCCTCGAACCCCTGGTCGTCCCCGGCGCGTGCGGCGGCCCGCGCGCGTACGGTCGGGTCGTGCAGCAGCGCACGGAGCCGGCGGCGCAGCGCCCGCACGTCCGCGCCGAGCCGCGGCCCGCGTGCCGACGGCTCGTCGGCGTCGTCGGCCGCCGCCCGCTCGAGCTCCCGCAGCCGCGCGACCTCCTCCTCGACCGGACCCAGCACGCGCGTGCGCTCGGCGACGATCGCCGCGTCCCGCTCCCGCGCCCGGCGCGAGGCCTCGAAGTCCTCGGTCGCGGCGGCGACGAGCCGGCGGGCACGCTCGACCGGCGCGGAGTGCTCGGGCGGCGCCTCCTGGCGCACGGTCTCGAGGTCGATGAGCACGACCCCGGGCAGCGCGGCGACCGCGGGATCGACGTCGTGGCCGAGCGCGAGGTCGACGAGCACGCTCGGGCGCCCGTGGGTGCCCCGGGTCGCGGCCACGGTCTCGACGTCGAGCACCCCACCGACCGCGCCGCTGCACGCGACGACGAGGTCAGCCGTCGTGAGCGCCTCCGTCAGCCCGCCCTCGGGGACCGCGCGGGCGCCGCGGGCGTGCGCGAACGTCTTGGCGCGCCCCGACGGGGAGTACACCTGCACGTGGCGGCACCCGAGCCGGTGCAGCGCCGCGAGGCTCGCACCGGCGTACGACCCGGTCCCGACCAGCACGACGCGCGTCTCGGACCACGCGGGCAGGTGCGGCTCGGCGAGGTCGAGCGCGACCCCGACCACCGAGCGTCCCGATGCCCCGAGACCGGTCCGGGTGCCGACGTCGCGCGACGCCCGCGAGGCGCTCTGGAACAGCCGCTCGAGACCCGACGACGTCGTCCCGTCGGCCCGCGCGGACGACAGCGCCCGTCGGACCTGGCCCGAGATCTCGCGCTCGCCGACCACCATCGACTCCAGACCCGAGGCCACCGCGAAGAGGTGCGAGGTCACCTGGTGGTCGCGGAGCACCTGGAGGTTCGCCGCGACGTCGTCGGGCGCGAGGCCCGAGGCCTGGGCGATGACGTGGGTCGTGGTCGACGCCGCCTCGTCCTCCTCGCCGGGAGGGACCTCGAGGTACACCTCGAAGCGGTTGCAGGTGGCGAGCACGACGGCACCCTTGAGGGCAGCATCGTCCGCCGCGACTGCGCGTCCCACCGAGTGCGCGCCGGCGCTGAGCCGTTCGAGCAGGTCGAGGTCGAGGTCGCGGTGACTGGCGATCAATGACATCAGCACCACAGCACGTCGATTCAACCAGCCTCAACATTGATGGGCACAATTGCGCCGTGATCCTTCCCCAGAGCCACCCCCTCGTCGACGGCCGCACGAGCGGTTCGCCGGTCGTCCGCGCCTTTTCCGGTCACCGCCCCGAGCGCCTGCCCGTCTGGTTCATGCGCCAGGCCGGCCGCTCCCTGCCGGAGTACCGCGCCGCGCGCGAGGGCACCGGCATGCTCGAGGCGTGCCTGCGTCCCGAGCTCGCGAGCGAGATCACGCTCCAGCCGGTGCGGCGGCACGGCGTCGACGCGGCGATCTTCTTCAGCGACATCGTCGTGCCGCTCCGGCTCGCCGGGGTCGACGTGGACATCGAGCCCGGCGTCGGGCCCGTGCTGGGTGCCCCCGTGCGCACCGCCGACGACGTCGCCCGGCTGGTCGAGGCGGGGCCGCTCACCCCGGAGCTCCTCGCGCCGATCACCGACGGTGTCGCCCTGACCGTCGCCGAGCTGGGCACGACGCCGCTGCTCGGGTTCGCCGGGGCGCCCTTCACGCTCGCGGCGTACCTCGTCGAGGGGCGCCCGTCGCGCGACCACCTGGCCGCCCGCACCCTCATGCACGCCGATCCGAAGACGTGGCGGGCGCTCACCGAGTGGACCGCCGACGTCACGGGGGCGTTCCTGCGCGCCCAGGTGGACGCGGGGGCGAGCGCGGTCCAGCTCTTCGACTCGTGGGCGGGGTCGCTCTCCCGGGCCGACTACGTACGGCACGCGGCGCCGGCGAGCGCCCGGGCGCTGACCCACGTCACCGGGATGGGGGTCACGGTGGTCCACTTCGGCACGGGCACCGAGCACCTTCTGACGGCGATGCGCGACGTGGGGGCCGACGTCGTCGGCGTCGACCACCGGACGCCGCTCGACGAGGCGAACCGCCTGCTCGGGGGCCGCACCCCGCTGCAGGGCAACATCGACCCCGCGCTGCTCGCGGCGCCGTGGCCGGTGCTCGAGGCGCACGTGCGCGACGTCGTCGAGCGCGGGCGTGCCGCTCCGGGGCACGTGGTGAACCTCGGGCACGGCGTGCCGCCGACGACCGACCCGGCCGTGCTCACGCGCGTCGTCGAGCTGGTGCACGGGCTGGGCGCGTAGGTGACCGGGGCCGAGCACGAGGGCGAGCCGGAGGACGTGGTCGAGCCGGAGGACGTGGTCGAGCCGGTGGACGTGGTCGACGCCGTCGTCGTCGGCGGCGGGATCGCGGGGCTGGTCGCCGCGCGCGAGCTCGCGCTGCAGGGCCTGCGTCCGCTGGTGCTCGAGGCCGCGGCGTGGCCAGGCGGCGCGGTCGCGCGACACACCGTCGCGGGGCTCGACCTCGACGCGGGGGCGGAGTCGTTCGCGACCCGCGGCGGGTCGGTCGCCACGCTGCTCGAGGAGCTCGGTCTCGGCCCGACCGTCACGCCGCCCGCGCCGCTCGGCGCATGGGTCCAGCTGCCCGGCGGCGCGAGCACGCTGCCCCGGACCGGCGTCCTCGGGATCCCCGCGAACCCGTTCGCGCCCGACGTCCGGGCGACGATCGGCCTGCTCGGAGCGCTGCGCGCGGGTGCGGACCGGTGGCTGCCCGCACGGTGGGGGGCCCGGGCGGGCGACGGCGGCGCCGTGCCGCTCGGCGCGCTCGTGCGGGCGCGGATGGGCGGGAGGGTGCTCGACCGGCTGGTCGCGCCCGTCGTCGGCGGCGTCCACGCGGCCGACCCGCACGCGGTCGACGTCGACGTCGTGGCCCCGGGGCTGCGCCGGGCGCTCGCCGAGCACGGGTCGCTCGGCGCGGCCGTGACGGCCCTGCGCGCGCTGGCGCCGGCGGGCGCGGCGGTGGCCGGTCTCACCGGCGGGATGCACCTGCTGGTCGACGCCCTCATCACCGACATCGGCGTCCGCGGCGGGCGCTTCGCCACCGGGGCGCGCGTGGTGGCGCTCGAGCGGGCGGGCTCGGACTGGGTGGTGCGCGTCGGCGCCCGGCCGGGGTCGACGACGCGGCGCCCGGTGGTGCGCACGCCGCGCGTCGTGCTCGCGGCGCCCGGGCCGGTGGCCGTGGACCTGCTGGCCCCGCACGTCGGCGGGCTCGCGTCGCTCCGGGCCGACGCCGGCGCGGACGTCGTGCTCGTCACGCTCGTCCTCGCGGCGCCCGGGCTCGACGCCGCGCCGCGCGGCACCGGGGTGCTCGTGGCGCCTCGCGTGGCCGGTATCCGTGCCAAGGCGCTCACGCACGCGACCGCGAAGTGGCCGTGGCTCGCTGCGGAAGCGGGCCCGGGGCGGCACGTCGTGCGCCTGTCCTACGGACGGTCGGCGGCCGACGGGGTCGGCGGCGGGGTCGGGATCGGGGTCGGGGTCGAGGACCTCATGGCGCTCGAGCCCGACGCCCTGACCGTGGTCGCGCTCCGGGACGCGTCGGCCCTGCTCGGCGTCCCGCTCGCGCCGAGCCAGGTGGTCGGGTCGGGCCGAGTGCGGTGGTCGCAGTCGCTCCCCCAGCCGAGCGCGCGCCATCGCCAGGTGGTCGAGACGGTCGTCGGCAGCCCGCTCGAGGGGCTCGTGGTGACGGGGTCCTGGGTCGCGGGGAACGGCCTCGCGTCGGTCGTGCCCCACGCGCGGGCGGTCGCTGCGCGGCTCGTCGAGCCTGTCGAGCCTGCCGAGCCTGCCGAGCCTGCCGAGCCTGCCGAGCCTGCCGAGCCTGCCGAAAAATTGTTCTGACAAATTGTCAGAACAATGTCCACGAGAATCACGTGCCGGTCGCGTGAGATCGATCACCTCGCGCCGCAGGATACGGGCCCCATTCCGTCGCGCGACAACGCGTCCGGGTCCCGCACCATTTCGACAACCCGCGCCCCGGAGCCCAGACTGGACACCATGCCCGAGCCCGTCGTCCCGCCTGCGGGCGGTCGCACCACCGTGCGTGTCGGGACGCGCGCCAGCAGGCTCGCGCTCACGCAGACCGGCATGGTCGCCGACCGCCTCGCCGCCGAGGGTCCGCTCGACACCGAGCTCGTCCGGATCACCACCGACGGCGACCGTCTGACCGGTTCGCTCGTCGCGCTCGGCGGCACCGGCGTGTTCGTGACCGCGCTGCGCGAGGCGCTGCTCGACACGCGGTGCGACGTCGCGGTCCACTCCCTCAAGGACCTGCCCACCGGTCCCTCCGACGGACTCGTGATCGCCGCGGTGCCCGAGCGCGAGGACCCGCGCGACGCGCTGTGCGCCCGCGACGGGATGACGCTCGCCGAGCTCCCCGTCGGCGCGCGCGTCGGCACGGGCTCGCCCCGCCGCGCGGCGCAGCTGCGCGCCGCGCGCCCGGACCTCGCGGTGGTCGACATCCGCGGCAACGTGGACACCCGGCTCGGACGCGTCGCGCCCGGCGACCTCGACGCGGTGGTGCTCGCGCGCGCCGGGCTCGCGCGGATCGGGCGGTTGGACGCCGTCACGGAGGTCATCGAGGCGACGACGATGGCGCCCGCCCCCGGCCAGGGTGCGCTCGCGGTCGAGGTGCGGACCGCCGACGTCGGCGACGCCGGGACGCCGCTCGCCCGCGCCCTCACCGCGGTGGACCACCTGCCGACGCGCCTCGCCGTGACCGCGGAGCGCTCGCTGCTCGCACGCCTCGAGGCCGGGTGCGCCGCGCCGATCGGCGCGCTCGCCCACCTCGAGCACACCGGCGCGGCAGTACGGCTGGTGCTGGACGCCGTCGTCTGCCGCGAGGACGGCACCGCACAGCTCCGCCGCACGCTCGCCGTCGCTCTGACCACTCCCCGCACCGACCTGTCAGACCCCGCGCGGTCCCGGGCGCGCGCCACGCCTGACACGCCCACGGTGACGCCCACGGTGACGCCGACGGTGACGGTGACGGACGACGTGTCAGACCCCGCGCGGCCCCGGGCACGCGCCACGCCTGACACGCCCACGGTGACGGACGACGTGTCAGACCCCGCGCGGCCCCGGGCACGCGCCACGCCTGACACGCCCACGGTGACGGACGACGTGTCAGACCCCGCGCGGTCCCGGGCGCGCGCCACGCCTGACACGCCCACGGTCGGGGTGACGGTGACGGTGACGGACCACGTGTCAGACCCCGCGCGGTCCGGGGCGCGCGGTACGCCTGACACGTCGGAGGGGTGGGACACACCGGAGGGGTGGGACGCGTCGGGGCTGGTGCGGGCCGCCGAGCGGCTCGGGGTCGAGATGGCCGAGCTCCTCCTGGCCGCCGGTGCCGCCGACCTGGCCCAGCTCGGCGCCGCCCGATGACGTCGGACGGGCCCCGGACGAGCGACGAGCACGCGGGCAAGCACGCCCTCGTTGGCCTGCGCGTCCTCGTCCCCCGCTCGCCCGAGCGCGCCGGCCCGCTCATGGACGCGCTCCGCCATGCGGGCGCGGAGCCGATCGCCGCGCCCCTCATCACGATCGTCCCGCCCGACGACGTCACCCCGCTCGACGACGCCGTCGCCCGCCTCGGCGCCGGCGGGTACGACTGGATGAGCATCACGAGCGCGTTCACGGTCGACAGCCTCCAGGCAACCGCCCTGCGCGCCGGGCTCACGCTCGCCGAGGTGGTCGAGGCGGGCCGGGTCGCCCGTCCGGGCAGCACGCTCGTCGCCGCGGTCGGGGACGCGACGGCCACGACGCTGCGCCGCGCGGGCGTCGACCCGGACCTCGTGCCGGTGACCGAGCAGTCGGCCCGCGGGATGCTCGCGGACTGGCCGACGCCGGAGCCCGGGTCGGGCCGCGCCGTGCTCGTGGTGCAGGGCGACCTCGCCGAACCCGCGCTGAGCGACGGCCTCACCGAGCTCGGCTGGCTGCCGCACGTCGTCGTCTCCTACGTCAACCAGCCGGCGTCCCCGCTGCCGCCCGCGCTCATCGCCGACCTCGCCGAGGGGCGCGTCGACGCCGTCGTGCTCACGTCGGGCAGCGCCGCCCGACGCCTCGTCGAGCAGCTGGCGCCCGGCGACCAGGCGGCCGCGTCGCTCCGGCTCGCGGCGTCGACGGTCGTCTGCTGCATCGGCCCCCGGACGGCCGAGGTGGCGGCGGAGCTCGGGCTGCCCGACGGCGTGGTCGCGCAGTACCCGGGACCCGACTCGATCGTCGCGGCCCTCGTCGCCGCGACCTCCGGCCCCACCGCCGGCGAGACCCACACCGACACCGACGCCGACACCAGCCCCGAGGTGATCTGAGTGACCCGACCCGCCGACCGCGTGCCGGCCCCGACCGACCGACGGCACCGCCCACGTCGACTGCGCGGGACCCCCGCCCTGCGGCGCATGGCGCGCGAGGTGCGCGTGCACCCGGGCGACCTCGTGCTGCCGGTGTTCGTCAAGGAGGGACTGACCGAGCCGGTCGAGATCGCGTCCATGCCCGGCGTCCTCCAGCACTCGCGCGAGAGCCTGCGGAGGGCTGTTTCCGAGGCCGCCGACGCCGGGCTCGCCGGGGTCATGCTCTTCGGCGTCCCCGCGGTGCGCGACGCCGTCGGCTCGGGCGCGACCGACCCCGACGGCATCCTCAACCTGGCGATCGCCGACGCCGTCGAGGCCGGGGGCGGCCGGCTCGTCGTGATGGCCGACCTCTGCCTCGACGAGTTCACCGACCACGGGCACTGCGGGGTCCTGCGCACCAACGCGGCCGGCGAGCCGGTCGTCGACAACGACGCGACGCTCGAGCGGTACGTCGACATGGCGCTCGCGCAGGCACGCGCCGGCGCCCACCTGCTCGGGCTCAGCGGGATGATGGACGACCAGACCGGTGCGGTCCGCGACGCGCTCGACGAGGCCGGGTTCCAGGACGTGACCCTGCTCGCGTACGCCGCGAAGTACGCCTCGGTGTTCTACGGGCCGTTCCGCGACGCGGTCGAGTCGACCCTGACCGGCGACCGCATGACGTACCAGATGGACCCGGCGAACCGGCGCGAGGCGGCGCGCGAGGTGGCGCTCGACGTCGAGCAGGGCGCCGACGTCGTCATGGTCAAGCCCGCGCTGCCGTACCTCGACGTGCTGGCCGACGTCGCCGCGACCAGTGCGGTGCCCGTCGCGGCGTACCAGGTGTCGGGCGAGTACGCGATGATCGAGGCCGCCGCGGCCAACGGCTGGATCGACCGGCGTCGGGCGATCGAGGAGTCGGTGCTCGCGATCCGCCGGGCCGGTGCCGACCTGGTCCTCACCTACTGGGCCACCGAGCTCGCCCGCTGGCTGGCCGAGCCCACCCCGAACGGGAGCACCCGATGACCGCGACGTCACCCACGCCCACCGCGATCCCGGCCGCGACCAACGACGCCCAGTTCGCGCGCGCCCGCGGCGTCCTGCCGGGCGGCGTCGACTCCCCGGTGCGCGCGTACGGGTCGGTCGGCGGCACGCCGCGTTTCCTGGTCTCGGCACGCGGCCCGTACGTGACCGACGTCGAGGGTCGCGAGTACGTCGACCTCGTCTGCTCGTGGGGACCCGCGATCCTCGGGCACGCGCACCCCGCCGTCGTCGCCGCCGTGCAGGAGGCCGCCGCCCGCGGGCTGTCCTTCGGCGCGCCGTCGCCCACCGAGACCGACCTCGCCGAGGAGATCCGGCGGCGGGTGCCGGCGGCCGAGCGGGTCCGCCTGGTCTCGACGGGGACCGAGGCCACCATGACGGCGGTCCGTCTGGCGCGGGGCGCGACCGGTCGCGAGCTGGTCGTCAAGTTCGCCGGCTGCTACCACGGGCACGTCGACGCGCTCCTGGCCCAGGCGGGCTCGGGCGTCGCGACGCTCGCGCTCCCCGGGTCGGCGGGCGTCACGGTGTCGAGCGCTGCCGAGACGATCGTGCTGCCCTACAACGACCTCGCGGCGGTCGAGCAGGTCTTCGCCGAGCGCGGCGAGCACGTCGCCGCGCTCATCACCGAGGCTGCGCCCGCGAACATGGGGGTCGTCCCGCCGCTGCCCGGCTTCAACGCGGCGCTCGCCCGCATCGCGCGCGCGCACGGCGCGCTGCTGATCCAGGACGAGGTGCTCACCGGGTTCCGGGTCGGGGCCTCGGGCTGGTGGGGGCTCGAGGGCCAGGTCGAGGGCTGGGTGCCCGACCTGTTCACCTTCGGCAAGGTGGTCGGCGGCGGCATGCCGGTCGCGGCGCTCGCCGGCCGCGTCGAGCTGATGGAGCGGCTCGCGCCGCTCGGACCGGTGTACCAGGCCGGAACCTTGTCCGGCAACCCGGTCGCGACGGCGGCCGGCCTCGCGACGCTGCGCGCGGCGGACGCGTCCGTCTACGCACGGCTCGACACGGTCGCCGCCCGGCTCGGGGACGAGGTCTCGGCCGCGCTCTCGGCGCAGGGCGTCGCCCACGTGGTCCAGCGCGCCGGCAACCTGTTCAGCGTGATGTTCGGGCCCGACGCCGCAGGCGGGGTTCGTGACTACGCCGGCGCCCAGGCGCAGGACGTGTTCCGCCACGCGCCGTTCTTCCACGCGATGCTCGAGCAGGGCGTGAGCCTGCCGCCGTCGGTCTTCGAGGCCTGGTTCGTCTCGGCCGCGCACGACGACGTCGCGCTCGACCGCGTCGTGTCCGCCCTCCCGGCGGCGGCGAAGGCGGCTGCGGCCGCCCGGCCCGGCGGGTAGGGGCGAACGGCCGGGGGGCGAACGGCCGGGAGGCGAACGGCCGGGAGGCGAACGGCCGGGAGGCGAACGGCCGGGCCAGGAATTCGCCCGGCGAACCCGGCGGAAGGGTTCAGCGGACGTCCGCGCGCGCCGATGGCCAGTCGGAGGCCATGGTGACGAGCGAGCCGCGCGAGACGTCGGGGGCGACCACCACGCTGCTGATCCGCTACGTGCGGGAGCAGGGGGGTGACGCCGCCGTCTCCGCCGTGCTCGAGCGCGCAGGCGTGCCGTTCTCGGCCGCGCAGCTCGAGGACACCGGTCACTGGGTGAGCTACGCGACGCGCATCGCGCTGTTCGAGGCCGCGCAGCACGAGCTCGAGCGGCCGGGCACGCTGTTCGGCGTCGGTGCGACCGCGCTCGCGCATGGCATCGACCACTCGCTCATCGTCCTGCTGCGGGCGCTCGGCAGCCCGCGCGACGTCTTCACGCAGGTCGCGCGCGCGATCCCGAAGTTCACGAGCACCTCGACGATGACGGTGGTCGAGTGCGGGAGCTCGTCCGCCGTCCTGCGCTACCGCCTCCACGAGGGGTACACGCACTCGCGCCTGGACTGCCAGTACGCCCAGGGGCTGCTCACCTCGGTGCCGCCCCTGTTCGGGCTGCCGGCCGCCCGGGTGAGCCACCCGGAGTGCCAGTCGGACGGGCACCCCGAGTGCGTCTACCAGGTGCAGTGGGAGCCCTACCGACGGTTCCGCCGACGTCGGGTGGTCCGGGAGTCCGAGGCGCTCGAGCTCGCGTCGCTGCGCGCGCAGGTCCACGACCTCCAGCTCGCCGCCTCCGACCTGGTCAGCAGCGACGACGTCGACGCCGTGCTCGCCCGCATCACCGACCGCGCCGCAGCCGCGATCCTGGCACCCGCGTACCTGCTGGTGCGGGAGGGCCGCGAGGGCGGCGAGCCCGTGGTGCGGTCCAACGGGCTCGAACCCGGGCAGGCCGCGGAGCTGGCCGCAGCGCTGCTGCGCGGCGAGGACCTCGGGCCGAGCACGGTGGTGGTCGACGTCGCGTCGACCCGCCGCGTGCACGGTCGGCTGGCCGTGGTGTACGCCCCGGGTCAGCGCGTCCTGGACCAGGACCGGCCGCTCCTCGAGGTCTACGCCAGTCATGCGGCGGCCGCGCTGGACCTGCTCACGGCGCTCGAGGACAGCCGCCGTGAGGCGAGCCGCGCCCAGGCGCTCCTGTCGCTGGCCCACGAGCTCGCCGGTGCGCGTGACACCGCCGCCGTCGCCCAGGTCGTCGTGCAGACCGTGCCCGGCATCGTGGGGGCACCCAGGTCCACCGTGCTCCTGTGGGACGCGGGCCGCGCCGCGCTGCGCGCCGTGGCGGAGGTCGGGCACAGCACCGCGGAGGCCGACGCGCTCCTCCGGGCCGAGATCTCGCCGGGCTCGGCGCCGGAGCTGACGGAGCTGCTCACCCGGCTCGAGCCGATCACGCTCGAACGGCCGACCGCGAGCCCCGCGCTCGGTCGCCTCCTCGGCGACGCCGGGGCCGCGAGCGTCATCGTGGTCCCGCTGGTCGCCGGCGACGCGCTGCGCGGCGTGCTCACCGCCGCGTGGCCACGATCGATCACGGGCACCCGCACGCACACCGAGGCGCTCGTCCGGCTCGCCGGCGTCGGCGACCAGGTCGCCACGGCGCTGCAGAACGCCAGCCTGCTCGCCACGGTGCGCCACCAGTCGACCCACGACGCCCTGACCGCGCTCCCCAACCGCAGCCTCTTCGGCAGCACGCTCGACGACGCCCTGCGAGCCGCTGCGGGCGGGAGGTCGACGGCGGTGCTCTTCTGCGACATCGACCGGTTCAAGCACGTCAACGACCGGCACGGGCACGCCGCCGGGGACGAGCTGCTGCGCCAGGTCGGCGCACGGCTGCGTACGCAGCTACGGCCGGGGGACGTGGTCGGCCGGCTCAGCGGCGACGAGTTCGCCGTGCTGCTCGTCGACGTCGAGGGCGAGCACCACGCGGTCTCGGTCGCCTCGCGCCTGCTCGGGTCGCTCGCCGAGCAGTTCCGGATCGACGGGCACGACGTGCGCATCACCGCGAGCGTGGGCGTCGCCCTGCACGTCGGCCCGGACGGTCGTGGCGACAGGCTCGTCGCAGCCGCCGACGACGCGATGTACGTCGCCAAGAAGCGCGGGCGCAACCAGGTGGCCGTGGCCGACCGGCTCGAGTCGCACGGCGCCGTGCCGTCGCTCGAGGCGGAGCTCTCGGACGCGGTCGGTGCCGGGCAGCTCCGGCTGTTCTTCCAACCCGTGATCGACATCTCCGGACCGGCGGGGAGCACCGCGGTGGTCGGCGCCGAGGCGCTGCTGCGCTGGGCCCACCCTCGGCTCGGCATGCTCGGGCCAGGGTCGTTCCTGCCGCTCGCGGAGGAGGCCGGCCTGGTCTCCGAGCTGGACCTCTGGGCGCTGGCGAGCGCGTGCGCCCGCCTCGGGTCGCGTCCCGGGGCCGTGCGGGGGCAGGGGGTCATCGCCGTGAACCTGGCGGGGGCCACGCTCGTCGACCCGCGGCTCGTGCCCGCGGTCCGGGCCGCGCTGCGCGCGAACGACCTGACGCCTACGCAGCTCAACCTCGAGGTGGTCGAGAGCCGGTCGCTGGTCGACATCCCCGGGGTCGTCGACCAGCTGGCCGAGCTGCGGCGCCTCGGGGTGCGGATCTCGCTCGACGACTTCGGTACCGGCTACTCGACGCTCACGTGGCTCCAGTCCCTCCCGGTGGACCAGATCAAGATCGACCGCACGTTCACCTCGGCGATGGCGCGGCACGACGCGTCCCGCGCCGTCGTCCGCGGGATGCTGGCGCTCGCCCGCGAGCTCGACATCGAGGTCGTCGCCGAGGGCGTCGAGGAGGCCGAGCAGCTGGCGATCCTGCGGGAGATGGGGTGCGGCCTCGTGCAGGGGTACCTGCTCGGGCGGCCGGGCCCGCAGCTCCCGGCGCTCCGGCCTGCCGACGCGGCGGCCGACGCCGGCGGGCCCTCAGCCACGTCCTGACGTCGACCCGCCGCGACCTCGGCCGGCAGCCGGCAGACGGCGCGCGGCAGACGGCGGGCGGACGCGCGCTCGCCTCTCCGCGCTCGCCTCTCCGCGCTCGCCGAAACATCCCCACGGGGTGCACGGTTGAACCAGCAGGCGACCGCCCGCCGACCACCCCCTGAGCAAGGAGCGAACGCGACCGTGAACCTGGCGCCCGGGTCGCCGCACGCCGAGGCGGCCCTCCTGTCCGACGACGGGGACGCCTCCGTGCCGACCGACGCGCGCGGCACGGACCTGCTCCGCCGGCTCCGCGTCTCGGCGGTCCTCACCGTCCCCGTCCTGCTGCTCTCGACGATCCCGGCGCTGCAGCTCCCCGGCCGGCAGTGGGTCGTCACCGCGCTCGCGCTCCCGGTCGCGACCTGGGCCGCGTGGCCGTTCCACCGCGCCGCGGCGCGCGCGGCCCGGCACGGCGCCGCGACGACGGACACCCTCGTCTCGACCGGGATCATCGCGGCGACCGGCTGGTCGCTCTGGGCGCTGCCCGAGCTCTCCCTCGAGGTCGCGGCCGTCCTCACGACCGTCCTGCTGGCGGGCCGCTACGCCGAGCACCGCTCACGCCGTCGGGCCGGGGACGCGCTGCGCACCCTGCTCGACCTCGAGGGTTCGGGCGCGGTCGACGCCTCGCTCCTGACCGGCGAACCCGTGCCGGTCGACGTCGCCCCCGGCTCGGACGTGCAGCGGCTCGTGGACCGGGTCTCGACGGTGCTCGTGCCGATCGTGCTGGTGCTGGCGGTCGCGACGCCGGTCGCGTGGCTGGTCAGCGGCGCGGGCGCGCAACCGGCGTTCACCGCGGCGGTCGCCGTCCTGATCATCGCCTGCCCGCGCGCGCTCGCTCTCGCGGCCCCGATCGCCCTGCTGGTCGGGACCGGTCGCGGTGCGCAGCTCGGCGTGCTCGTCAAGGGCCCGCACGTCCTCGGGCAGACGCGCCAGGTCGACACGGTCGTCCTCGACACGACCGGCACCGTGACCGCGGGCCGCATGCGGGTCGACGACGTCCTCGCCGTCGAGGGCACCACGCCCGAGGAGGTGCTGGCCGTCGCGGGCGCCGTCGAGGGTCTGTCCGAGCACCCGATCGCGCGCGCGATCGTCGCCGCGGCGGCCGAGCGCCTCCCGGGCTCGACCGAAGGTGGGGGCGAGGAGATCCGCGTCGGGGGCGACGGCGTCGTCGTCGGCAGTGCGCAGGTGCTCGACTTCCACGACGAGGCCGGATCCGGCGTGAGCGGCGTGGTGCGGACGGCCCACAGCGGGCTCGGGCTCGGGCGTCGGGTCCTGGTGGGCCGGCCGGCCTGGCTGCGTGCGGAGGGGACCACCGTCGAGACCGGGCTGGCCGCGCGCGGCGCGGCGGCCGAGGCGCAGGGCGGGACCGCCGTGATGGTCGCGTGGAACGGGGTGGCGCGCGGCGTCGTCGTGCTCCGTGACCCGGTCGAGGCGACGGACCTGACGCTCGTGCGGGGCGACCTGCGGTCGGCCGGGCAGGCGATCCGGCTGTCACGCGCGACCCTGCGGGTCATCAGGCAGAACCTGTTCTGGGCGTCCGCCTACAACGTCGCGGCGATCCCGCTCGCAGCGCTCGGGCTGGTCGACCCGATGATCGCGGGCGCCGCGACGGCGTTCTCGTCGTTCCTCGTCGTGGCGAACTCGCTGCGCCTGCGCCGCTTCGCCTGACGCGCCGGCGCTCGCTCGTCCGGTGCCCGCGCTCCCGTTGCCGAAGCGGCGCGCTACCCGGCGGCGCGTTACCTCAGCGGCGCGCTTGCCCGCTCGGAGTCGGCGCCCGCGACCGTCGTCCGGCCACCGTCGTCGTGGCCGCCGTGCCAGTCGAGGACGAGCAGGGTCGCGTCGTCGGCCAGCTCGTTCGCGGCCGCCTCGAGCACCTGGTCCGCCAGGGCACGCGTCGCCTCGCGCGGGTGGAGTGCCCGCGTCGCGCTGATCGAGCGGAAGAGGTCGACGGACTCCGCGTTGCGCTCGAGCATCCCGTCGGTCACGATCACCAGCCGGTCGCCCGGCTCGAGCCTGAGCTCGGCGCTCCGGTACCGGGTCTCGCCGAACAGCCCGAGCGGGACGTTCGCGGCCAGCTTCACCCGGGTCACCAGGTTCCCGCGCGCCAGGAACGGCGCGACGTGCCCGGCGTTGACGACCGTGAGCACGCCCGAGCGCAGGTCCAGACGACCGAGCAGCCCGGTGACGTACGGTCCGGTCTCGATCTCCTTGGCGTGCTCGAGGATCGCGTCGTTCGCAGCCGAGACCTGCTCGAGGAGCGACGCGCCCTGCCGCCGGGTGTTGCGCAGGCTGCCGACGCACAGCGTCGCGGTGAGCGCGCTCGCGACGCCGTGCCCCATCGCGTCGGTCACCGAGAGGTGCAACGTGTCGCGCGCGAGGCTGTAGTCGAACGAGTCACCCCCGATGTGCGCGGCCGGCTCGAGCCAGCCGGAGAGCGTGACCGAGCCCGCCTCGCACGTCATCGCGGCAGGCAGGAGCCGACGCTGGATCTCCGCCGGCAGCGTGAAGGGGGTGCTCCGCTGGCCCCACTCGAAGAGGTCGGTGTGCCGCCGGGCGGCAATGACGACGAACGCGAGCGCGTGGGCGGTGCGCCGGATCTGGTCGAGCGTGGCGAGGTCCGGCTCGGCGGGCAGCGTCATCTCGAGCAGGCCGATGGCCTCCCCGCGCTCCGTGACGGGAGCGTGCACCGTCCACAGCGGGGCCGGCGCGGTCCCGTCGACTCCCGTACCGCTCGTCGCGGCCGGGACGACGCGGACCGTCTGGGTGCGCAGGGCCTGCTCGGCCGGCCCGCCGTCGAGCGGGAGGACGACCGCCGACTCCTCGTCGTCGCGCCGCAGCTCGCCGGCCAGGTCGCTGCCGTCGGGGTCGCTGCCGACCCGGGCGCTGCCAACCAGGGCGCCGGCGACCGGGAGCTCCGCCGCCGGACCGGCTGCGACGTGCGTGAGCCGCACGAGGGACCGACCCGAGAGGTCGGCGATCAGGAACGCCACCGCGACCGCGCCGAGCGCCGCAGCGAGCTCACGGGTGACCGCCTCGACCGCCTCGACCGGGGAGGCGTCCTCCGCCGCGCCGAGCACTCTGCCGAGCATGCCCTCCGGCTTGGGAGCCCACGTCATCCCCGCAGTCTAGGGAGTCGCCATGGCACGGGGGCGAGCGGGGGCGACCACAGGCAGAGGACGTGTCAGTCGAAGCGGTCGATGACGACGACCCGCTCCGCGAGCGGCTCGATCTCCTCGAGGAAGTGGCTGGTGATCAGGACCGTCACCGCCGAAGAGGCGCACCGTGCCCTAGTCGGGCTTGCGCTGGCCGGTGACCAGGCTGAGGAGCGTCGTCTTGCCCGCGCCGTCGGGCCGAGCAGACCCACGAGCTCGCCTTGCCGGACGGCGAGGCTGACGTCGTCGAGTGCGACGGTCCCGTCGAAGCGGCGGGTGACGTGCGTGGCCTCGACGACGGGCCGGTCTGCGAAGGGCGGGGCGGAGCGGTTCATCTCGTCCCCCGTGACGAGCCACGTGTCCCCATGCCTAAGTTGTCCCCATGACCGACGACGTCGCCGCACCCGGCCGTAGCAGCACCCCCACCGGTGCCCCCACCGGTGACCTCACCGCCGCCTCCACCGCCGCCTCCACCGCCGCCCCGTCCCCGTCCCCGTCCCCGTCCGCGGCACGTCGACGCGTGACCGCCGAGATCTGGATCGTCCTCGGGCTCTCGCTCGGCCAGTCGGCCGTCTACGCGCTCGTCAACATCGCCGCGCGCCTGACGGCCGGCACGCCGCTCGCCCAGCAGTCGGCCACCCTCAACCCGAGCCGCTCGCCACGGCCCTACCTGGACCTCACGTACCAGCTGCTCGGGATCGGGTTCGCACTCGTCCCGGTCGTCCTCGCGCTCTTCCTGCTGTCCGCCCACGGTCGCAGCGCCGCCCGCCGCATCGGCCTGGACGGGTCACGCCCGGGCAGGGACCTCGGCGTCGGCGTCGGCCTGGCCGCGCTCATCGGGATCCCGGGGCTCGGGCTCTACGCGCTCGGCCGGGCGGTCGGGCTCACGGTCGAGATCCAGGCGTCGGCGCTCGACGCGGCCTGGTGGACGATCCCCGTGCTGATCCTCGCCGCGCTCAAGAACGCGCTGCTCGAGGAGGTCGTCGTCGTCGGCTACCTGACGGAGCGGCTGGGCGAGCTGCGGTGGTCGCCAGTCGTGATCGTGCTGGTCAGCTCCGTGCTGCGCGGGTCCTACCACCTGTACCAGGGCATCGGCCCCTTCGTCGGCAATCTCGTGATGGGCCTCGTGTTCGCGGAGTACTACCGGCGGCGACGGCGGGTCATGCCACTCGTCGTCGCCCACACCGTGCTCAACGTCGTGGCGTTCGTCGGGTACGCGCTGATCCCCGCGGACGTCCTGGCCGCGATCGGGCTCGGGTAGAGCGCAGATCCGCTCCGTCGGCTCCCGGATCCGGGCAGGTCGCGGACCTACACTCGCCCCCATGCCCGAGTCGTCGACGTCCGACCGTCGCACGCCTGCGCGCGACCCGGGCCGGCGCGCGCGCGGGCAGGCCCACGGCGTCCAGATCATCGACTCCCCGACCGTCCGCGTCCACCACCCCGGCGACCTCGTCCAGCTCGTCCTGTCGGTGCTCGGCATCGCCGCCGTCATGCTGCTCGCGGTGTACGCGCAGGGCACGACGGCGGGCGTCGAGCAGGACGTCCGCGGGTTCAACCCGCTGCTCCGCCAGATCCTCGTCATCCCGGTCGCGCTGCTCGAGGGTCTCGTCGTGCTGCTCGTCCCGCTCGCCGTGCTCGCCGAGCTCACGATCCGCCGGCTCGGCCGCCAGATCCTCGAGGTCATCGCCGCGGGCGTGCTCGCGCTGCTGCTCTGCGCGGGCGTCATCGCGGCGATCGACCAGCTCGGGTCGTCGGACCTGGTCCGGGGGCTCGCGGTGGCCCAGGGCGGCGTCTGGACCCTGTCCGTACCGCCCTATCTCGCGACGGCCGCCGGACTCCTCACCACCGCGGGTCCTCGTGCCCGACGCCGCACGGTGGCCTGGTCGTGGAACCTGCTGTGGGTGTCGCTCGGCATCGTGCTCGTGACAGGACAGGTCTCGCTGCCGGGCGCGGCGGTCGCTCTCCTGATCGGCCGCGTCGCGGGGCTCGGGATCCGGTACGCGTCCGGGGTCCGGTCGGAACGGGCGTACGGGACCGCCCTGGTCGAGGGCATCCGCCGGGCGGGGTTCGAGCCCGTGCGGCTGGTGCGGGTGCTCGAGAGCGACGAGCCGGCCACCACGACCGGGGTCATGCGCGCGGTCGCCGCCGGCGAGGAACCCGGCGTCGACGCCGCCGTCGTCGCCCTGACCCGTGACTCGGACGACCGCGTCTACGAGATGACGACCCCGGACGGCGAGCGACTGAGCGTCCTGGTGCTCGACGGCGACCGTCAGGTCCTCGGCGCGCTGTCCCGGCTGTGGCGCTCGCTGCGGTTGCGCGGGATCGAGGGTCGGTCCTTCGTGTCCCTGCGGCAGGCCGCCGAGCGTGCCGCGCTGCTCGCGTACGCGGCCCGCGCGGCCGGGGTCCGTACGCCCCAGCTGCTCGCGATCGCCGAGGCCGAGGACTCGATGATCCTGGTCCAGGAGCTGCCGGGCCGGGCGATCCCGGTCCGCGACCTGCATCCGGAGGACTTCTCGGACGAGCTGCTCCGCGCGATCTGGGGGCAGCTGAGCCTCGCGCACGAGGCCGGGATCGCGCACCGCCAGCTCACGTCCGACAACGTGCTCGTGGAGCACCTGCTCGGGGACCCGCTCGTGTGGCTGAGCGGCTGGGACGCGGGCGACGTGGCGTCGTCGGAGCTCGCGCGGAGGATGGACCTGACCCAGATGCTCGCCCTGCTCGCGGTGCGCGTCGGGGCGCCGCGCGCCCTGCGCTCCGCGACCGAGGTGCTCCCGGCCGACGACATCGCCGCCATCGGGCCGCTGCTCCAGACGATCGCGCTGCCGCGGCGCACGCGCGAGGAGATGCGCGCGCGCCCGGAGGTCCTCGCGGAGCTGCGGTCGGCGCTCGTGGCGCACATGCCCGAGGCGGACGTCCAGCCCGAGCAGCTCGTCCGCTTCGGCGCCCGGACGCTGCTCACCCTGCTCCTCACGATCACCGCGGTGATCGTGATCGTCACCACGATCAACGTCAACGAGGTCACCACCGCGCTCGCGACGAGCGACTGGCGCTGGAGCGTCGTCGCGTTCGGGCTCGGGCTGCTCACGTTCCTCGGCGCGGCGCTCGCGTTCGTCGCGTTCTCGCCGGTGGAGCTCGGTCTCTGGCGCGCGACCCTGGTCCAGACCGCGGGTGCGTTCGTCGCGCTCGCGACGCCCGCGGGCATCGGGCCGGCCGCGCTCAACCTGCGCATGCTGACCCGGCGCGGGGTGAGCGCGTCGCTCGCCGTCGCGACGGTCGCGCTGGTCCAGGTGTCGCAGTTCGTCGTGACGATCGTGCTGCTGCTCCTGCTCTCGGTGGTCTCGGGGAGCACGAACGCGGCCCAGTTCGCCCCGAGCCCCGAGCTGCTCGTCGTCATCGGCGTGGTCGCCGTGCTCGTCGCGGCCGCCCTGCTGATCCCGGTGGTTCGCCAGTGGGTGCTCTCGAAGACGCTGCCGACGGTCCGGCAGACCTGGCCGCGGCTCGTCGAGGTGGTCGGGCACCCGTGGCGGGTCGCACTCGCGCTCGGCGGCAACGTCATCATGACGATGGGCTACGTGCTCGCCTTCGAGGCGTCGCTCGCGGCCTTCGGCCAGGAGCTCAGCCTCGTGCAGGTCGCGCTCGTCTACCTGATCGGCAACGCTGCAGGCGCGGCGGTCCCGACCCCCGGCGGGATCGGCACGATCGAGATCGCCCTGATCACGGGTCTCACCGCTGCCGGCCTGAACCCCGGCGTCGCGACCTCGGTCGCCATCCTGTTCCGCGTGGTCACGTACTGGCTACGGATCCCGATCGGCTGGGCGGCCATGCGGTTCCTGCAGCGCACGAACGAGCTGTAGCGCGGCCGGCGCCGAGCGCCTTCACACCCCTCGACGACGACGGCCGTGCTCGACCGCGAGCGCGACCGCCCCGAGCACGATCGCCCCGACCTCGGTCCCCGCGGAGACCAGCTGCGGCCAGCCGTCCCACGTCTCGCGCACGCCGAAGAACCCGGCCGGCGTGGTGGAGACGATGAAAGCGCCGAGGGTCGCGAGCCCGAAGCCGATCGCGCCGAGCAGCGGGAGCCAGTGCCGCCACACGAGCACGAGCACCGCGAGCACGATGCCGCCGACCGCGTTGACGAGGAAGGCCGGCCCGACGACGGCCACGACCTTCATGCCGTCGTCCCACAGGTACAGGTGCACCAGCCCCGACGCCAGCACGCACAGCGCGAGCGGGACCCGGAGCGCGAACGACCGCGCGGGCCGAGCCGCGGCCGGCCGGGCGGAGGTCCGTGACAGCTCGACCATGGGAACCTCCGGGATGTGCGGGGACGGTCTCTCGCATCCCACCACGCGACGCCTGCACCGGGGGTTCATCCGGGGCACGATGAACCACCGAACCGACCCGCACGTGGAGCAGGGTGTGCCTACCTCACCGGTGGACGAGTCGGCGCTGCGCGCGCTCTACGCCGAGCACGCGCCCGCGCTGCACGCGTATGCCATGCGCCTGTGCGGCGGAGACCGGGGCCGGGCGGAGGACGTGGTGCAGGAGACGCTCCTGCGGGCCTGGCAGCACCCCGAGGCCCTCGACCCGTCGCGCGGGCCGGCCAGGGCGTGGCTCTTCACGGTCGCGCGCCACCTCGCGGTCGACGCGCACCGCGCGCGGTCGTCCCGGCCGCACGAGGTCGGTCCCGCGCCGCTCGACCACCTCGCCGTGGACGACGACGTCGACCGCGCCCTCGACACCTGGCTGGTCGCCGAGGCGCTGGGCACGCTGACGGAGGCCCACCGCGCCGTCGTGCTCGAGACGTTCTACCGGGGATGCTCGGTCGCCCAGGCCGCCGCACGGCTCGGAGTGCCCGAGGGCACGGTGAAGTCACGCGCGTACTACGCGCTGCGCGCCCTGCGGGTCGCGCTGAACGAACGGGGAGTGGGGTCATGAACCGCCACGAGTCGGCACCGCCGTCGGCCGCGTCGCCGCACGAGGACGCGCGGATCGCGCTGGGCGTGCTCGTGCTCGGAGCGCTCGAGCCCGGCGAGCGGGAGGCGGTCGAGGCCCACGTCGCGGCCTGCCCCGCGTGCACCGCCGAGCTCGCGGAGCTCGCGACGATCCCCGGCCTGCTCGCGCGGCTGCGACCCGAGGAGGCGGATGCCGCGCTCGACCCGCTGCTCGACCGCCTGCTCGCCCGGGCGCACGCGGAGGGCCGCACGTCCGAGGCACCGCGCTCGCTCGACGACGCCCGTGCGCGCCGTCGGCGGCGGATCACGGCGTGGGCGGCCGCGGCCGTCGGTGCCGCGGCGGGCGTCGCCTGGCTGTTCGCCGCGGGACCGTTCGCGACCACGGAGCGGGCGCCCGCCGTCGTCGTCGTCGAGGGACGGGACCAGCAGTCGGACGTCCGCGGCGAGGTGACGCTGACGTCGACGCCGAACGGCACCGAGCTCGTCGTCGTGCTCGACGGCGTCCAGCCGGGCGAGGAGTGCCGCATCGAGGTGGTGCGCACGGACGGCGCGCGGGACACGGCCGCGGCGTGGCGCGCGACCTACCTCGGCGAGGCGCGGGTGACCGGAAGCACACGGTGGCCGCTCGCGCGGATCGACCGCCTCGAGATCACGACACCGGACGGCCGCACCCTCCTGAAGCTCCCGCTCCCGGACATCTGACCCGTCGCACCACCCGCAACGTCCGCACTCCGTGGGGTCAGAGCCCCACGGAGTGCGGACGTTGCGGTGTCTTGCTAGGCGCCGATGCGGTCCAGGAGCTGGTTCGCGACGTCGACGACGTACCGCGCGCCGAGCTCGTTGAGGTAGCCCTGAGCGATGAGCTCGTCGTTGGACTCCTCGATCAGCGCGAGGTACGCCGCGCGGGTGCCGTAGGTCGCCCGGAACTCCTCGAGCGTGATGGGGAACATCAGTCCGTGGGTCGGGTCGGCCGGGTCACCGCCCTGGAACCGGGCGAGCGGGTACTCGATGAGGCCGTAGCGGATGCCGCCCAGCGCGTTGCCCCTCTCGTCGCGGACCAGCTCGAGGTCGGCGTCGGTCTCGAACCACACCGACTCGGGCGCCGGGACGCCGTCCTCGATCCAGGCGACCAGCGCGTCGATCGAGGCGAGGACGGTCTGCTCGAGCGGGTACAGGCTGAGGTTGTCGGGCAGCGCGTCGAGGTCGCGCGGCGTCCGGCCGGCCTTGATCAGCTCGGTGTTGTCGGGCACGACGGTCGCCAGCTTGTTCGTGTGCGGCGCGCCCGGCACCTGGTAGTGCCGCCAGGTGTCGGGCAGGTCCATCGTCCCGAAGACGTACCGGTCGAACAGGAACTCGTCGCCCTCGGACGTGACGACGACGAACGGCACCCCCAGGTCCTTCTCGACCGTGTCGACGAGCTGGAAGGCCGGCCCGAGGCTCCGGTCGCCCCTGACTCCCTGGCGCAGCACCTTCTCCTGGACACCGCCGCCGACGCTGAGGTACCCGTCGAACACGGGCTCGCCGCCGTTCGCGGCGGTCACGGCCTCGTGGAAGTTCAGCGCGTAGGTATTGAGGTAGAGCGCCGACTGCGACTGGCCGGTCAGGATGACGGTCTCGGCCTTCGCGCCGCCGAGGATGCGCCGCGCGTGCTGGCTGTCCAGCACGTTGCCGACCTGCGTGATGATGTCCCAGGCCAGGCCCTCCTCGGTGCCCGTCGGGTCGAACCCGGCGGCGTCGAGCCCGAGCGGCGGCAGCGCCGTCGGCGAGTCCCAGGTGAGATCCTCGTACCGCTCGGGGTCGAAGTTCTTGAGCGCGTCCACGTTGACCGGCTTCGACGTGATCCCGATGTACGTGTCACCGCGCGCCATCGTCTGCTCCCAGTGGCGACGCCACAGGTCCTCGATGTCGTAGCCGTTGGAGGCGTTGAGGATGTCGACGAGCACGACGCCGGACGCGTCCCTCGGCTTGGCCGGTCGCCGCACGATGATCCGGTTGACGTACTCGACGTCCTCCGTGATCACCTGGAGGTTCCCGGCGTCGTCCTCGTCGTAGACGTTGGCGGTCCCGGAGAGGAAGTACTCCTCCTCCTCGTAGCCGTAGTCGGCGAGGTCGAGCGGGACGCGGGCCTTCTCCATCGTCGAGAACAGGTAGCTCTCGTCCGTCTGGAGGATGCGGCCCTTGACGCGCGGGACCGCGGTGAGCGAGTCCATCGGGTCGTCGTCACGTGGAGCGGCGGCGGCCCCGCCGACGACGCCGAGCGGGAGCACGACGGCGACCGCGGCCATCCCGGCGAGCACGGCGACTCGTCCTGTCCGAGCGCGAGAGCGGGGGAAGGCGTTCATCGACGGTCTCCTTCGACCTGGTGCGGGTCCGGCGGACCCCCAGGCTGCGCCACCCCCGCGCCCGACGACAACGAGTTGCCACCAGTTGCCGACGCGTGCGCGGGCTCGCCCGCTCGCGGTCCTGCTCCCCGAGCACCTCGCCTACCCCGCGAGCACCTCGCCTACCCCGCGAGCACCTCGCCGTTCTCGACCTTGACCGCGAACGGCGGCAACGGCTCCTCGGCGGGCCCGTTCAGCACCGCGCCGTCCGGGAGCGCGAAGCGCGAGCCGTGGCACGGGCACGCCAGTTCGGAGTTCTCAGGCGCAACCGTGCAGCCCTGGTGCGTGCAGATCGCGGACAGCCCCGCGACCGTTCCCGCGGTCGGCTGCGCCAGGATGATCGGCGTGCCGTCGTGCGCGGTCGCCGAGATCGCGCCGCCCACCGGGATGTCGTCGAGCTTCGCGAGCGGAGCGCCGGGCGAGGGTGCCGGGGCGCCGCCCGACCCGCCGGACCCACGCGTCCCCCCACCGCCGCAGGCGGCGAGCACGCCGACGGTCCCCACGCCGGCCGCCGTCGTCCCCATGCCGCGCAGCACGACGCGCCGCGTCACGGCGCTCGCGCCGAGGTCGCCCGCCGAGGTGCGCGGCGGGCGATCGTCGATCGCCCTCTGCAGGTCCAGATCGTTCATCGTCCCTCTTCCGTCGGTCGGTGCAGCGTGCCGGTCAGCACCTGGTCGGGACGTGGTCGGCACCTGGTAGGCCGCCAGCATCGCAGCCCGTCGGGTCGTCCGGCGCTCGCCCCGCCTTCCCCCGCCACGGACGCCCGCCGGTTCCGGTTCAGCGCCGCTGAGACCGGCGGCTCCGACGACCGGTCCTCGTCAGCCCTCGCCAACCTCGTCCGCCCCTCGCCAACCGCTGCGACCACTGGCACGGTAGACGGATGACCCGCGCCGAACAGCTCACCGACCCGTTGGCCTACCACGGCGAGGGACCGTGCTGGTCGCCCACGTGGGGCGGTCTGCGCTGGGTCGACATGCTCGCGGGCGACCTGCTCACCCTGCGCGACGACGGCACGGTCGACCGTCTGCACGTCGGCGAGGTCGCGGCGTTCGTCCGGCCGCGGGCGCGCGGGGGCTACGTCGTCGGGATCGAGCGCGGCATCGCCCTGGCCGACGGGCCCGACGACGTCCCGACCCCCGCCCCACCCCTGTGGACGGATCCCGGCGTGCGGATGAACGAGGGCGGCTGCGACCCGGTCGGCAACCTGTACGCGGGCGGGATGGCGTACGACCGCACCCCCGGCGGCTCGGACCTCTACCGGATCACGCCGGACGGCGAGGCGAGCGTCGTCGTGCCCGGGGTCACGACGTCCAACGGCATCGACTTCTCGCCCGACGGCGCGCTGGCCTACTACAACGACACCGCCACGACACGAACCGACGTGTTCGACGTCGTCGACGGCGAGCTCACGGGGCGGCGGCCGTTCCACAGCGCGGGCGACGGCCGGCCCGACGGGCTGTGCGTCGACTCGGCGGGCAACGTGTGGGTGGCCCTCAACCGGGTGGGCCGGGTCCGTTGCTACTCACCCGAGGCGGAGATCCTCGAGGAGCTCTCCCTCCCCCTGCGCCTGGTGACCGCGTGCACCCTGGGCGGCGAGGACGGGCGCGACCTGTTCATCACGACCTCGCGCGAGAACCTCGACGACCCCGAGCCCGAGGCGGGCGCGGTGTTCCGCGCGCGCGTCGACGTACCGGGCCGGCCGGTGCTCCCCTACGGCGGCTGAGCGCGCCGCGCGTCCGGCGAGTGCGAGCGAGGCGGCGCGCACCAGGGCGTGCCGCGCGTCGTCGTCGGCCGCTAGCGTCACCCGGGTGACCGACCTGACCTGGCCCGAGACCCAGCCCACCCTCGACGCGACCGCGGACGGCGACCGCCTCACGCTCCGCCCGTGGCGCGAGACCGACGCCGACATCGACGCCGTCGTCACCGCGTGCCAGGACCCCGAGACCATCCGCTGGACGATGGTCCCGCACCCCTACGAGCGCCACCACGCCGAGGGGTACGTGGGCCCGGTCAGCCGGGACGCCTGGGCGAGCAGGTCCGCGGTCAACTGGGCCGCGGTCGACGCCGCGGACACGGTGCTCGGGTCCATCAGCCTCGTGCGGATCAACCTCCAGACGTCGGTGGCCGAGGTCGGCTACTGGGTGTCACCCCGGGCCCGACGACGCGGGGTCGCCCGCCGCGCCGCCGCGGCCGTGACGGAGTGGGCGCTGCGCGAGGTCGGCTTCCCCCGGGTCGAGCTGCTCGCCGCAGTCGGCAACGCAGGGTCGCGGCGGGTCGCGGAGCTGGCCGGCTTCACGCAGGAGGGGGTGCTGCGCAGCGCCGGCCTCGGGCGGGGCGAGCGGCTCGACATGGTGATCTTCGGCCGGCTGCCTGACGACGCTGTGCCGTCGCCGCGCCGACCTGCCACGACGTGACGTCCCGTCCATGCGCATCGACGAGCACGTCGAGGGCGGGGCTGTGACGCAGCGGGCTGACCGATCTTCCGCCGCCCGGGGCGCTGCCGCGGGCGAGGCACGCGGGGAGGCGTTCGAGAGCCACCGCGCCCGGCTGGTCGGGGTCGCGTACCGGATGCTCGGGTCGCTCGCCGAGGCCGAGGACGTCGTCCAGGACGCCTGGCTGCGCCTTGCCCGCGCGGACGACGCCGGCGACGCCGGCGACGCCGGAACCATGGCCTCGTCGGACGTAGCGCCGCGCGACCTCGGCGCCTGGCTCACGACCGTCGTCGGGCGGCTCGCGCTGGACCGGCTGCGGTCGGCGTGCGCCCGGCGCGAGGTCTACGTCGGTCCGTGGCTGCCCGAGCCGCTCGTGCGGTCGCCGACCCTCGAGCCCGCCGCGCAGGTCGAGCTCGACGACACGGTGCGGCTCGCGCTGCTGGTCGTCCTCGAGCGGCTGACGCCCGAGCAGCGGGTCGCGTTCGTGCTGCACGACGTGCTCGGTCTGCCGTTCGCGGACGTGGCCGAGGTGCTCGGGACGACCGCTGCCGCGGCACGCCAGCACGCCTCCCGGGCCCGGCGCGCTGTCCAGGACGCCGGGCCCGCCCGCCCGGTACCGGCCGCCCGCCAGCAGGCCGCCGTCGCCGCCTTCGCCGCGGCCACCGCGGGCGGTGACCTCGGGGCGCTGGTCCGCGTGCTGGCGCCCGACGTCGTCCTCGTGTCGGACGGCGGCGGCCGGGTCCGCGCGGCGCTGCGTCCGGTGGTGGGGGCGGAGAACGTCGCGCGGCTGCTGCTCGGCCTCGCCGCCCAGGCCGGGGAGCCGGGGGCGGGGCTGCTGGCCGTGCCCGCGCTCGTCAACGACGAGCTGGGGTTCGTCGTCCGGCTCGAGCGCGCCGACGGCTCGGTCGACCTGTCGGTGGTGGTGCCGCACGTCGACGACGCGGGGCGGGTCGGCGCGGTCGACATGATCCGCAACCCCGACAAGCTCGGGGCGGTGCGGGCGTGGGCCGACGAGGCACTGGCGGCTCAGGAGGCGCTGGCGCCCGACGGCAGCTCGCAGACCGTGGAGTCCGTGAACCCCTGAGCCGTGATGCCGAGCGCGTGGTTGAGGCGGGACCGCTTGTTCTCGAGAGCGACGAGGTGCGCGAGCTCGACGAGGCCGGCGTCGCCGAGGTCGTCGCGCAGCCGAGCGACCTGCTCGTCGGTCACGGTCGGCGGGGTCGCGGTCGCGGCGTCCGCGAAGGCCATCGCGCGCTTCTCGAGGTCGTCGAACAGCGCGGAGCCCGCGTAGTCCGGGACCGCGAGGATGCGCTCGGCCGTCAGCCCCGTGCGGAGCGCGAGCATCGCCCCGAAGTCGATGCACCACGGGCAGCCGACGACGACGGAGACGCGGTGCACGACGAGGTCGCGCAGCGTGTCGGGCAGGTGGTGGCTGCTGCGCAGCAGCAGCCCCTCGCTCGCCATGTCGGACCAGAAGGCGCCGCCGTGGTGCGCGGCGACGGCGGACGGCTCGAGCGTGCGGCCGAACATGCGACGCGTCAGCGCGAGGGCGGCGCGGCGGGCGAGGGTCGGGCGGGCGGGCGGGGCGATGCGGGCCATGGGGTCCTCCGGTCGGTGGGCGGTCACCAGGAGGACGGCGCAGCGCGCGCCGATGTGACAGGCGGGCGGCCCGTTGTGGGCGACGTCACACGCGCGAGCGAGCCGTCCACAGGCCGCGGAATCGTTTTGGAATCCACATTTTTTCGGCACCATTCGCGCATTCTTTGGCCGACGACGGCGGCGGCGGTGAATGTCAGTAGGGCTGGCTACGGTCGGTGGCACGGAAACATTTCGTAGGTCAGGGTGAGCGAGGTGATCGGTATGGGCAGCGAGAACAGCGCCGTCTCGTCGGCGGACCGCATCGCGGCGATTCGTGCTGAGGTCGATGCCCTGGCGTCGATGAACCCCCGGGACCTGACAGGTACGGAGGCGATCGAGCTGTTCTCCGTGGTCCACGAGCTGTCGGACCGGCTCGCTGCCGTTGCGGTCCGCGTCCTGCCGGTGATCGAGTCCGACGGGCTCTGGGCGCTCGACGGCGCACGGACGTTCCCGACCTGGGTGGCGCGCCGGGCCCGCCTGACCCACGCCAAGGCCAAGCGCCTGACCCGGCTCGGGCACGCGCTTCGCGACGAGCTACCCCAGGTGTCGGCCGCAGTCGTCGCAGGCGGACCGGACCGGGTGGGCATCGAGGCCGCGGAGATCCTCACGACGGTCGCGGCGACCAGCCCGACCCGGCGCGAGGTGCTGGCCGACGCGACGCACCCCTGCAACGAGGCGTTCCTGCTCGACCAGGCCCGGCTGCTCGCGCCTGACCGGCTGCGCACCCTGGCGCGCCGGTGGGCTGCAGCCGCGGATCCCGAGGCCGACGAGCGCGGGTACCGCGACGCGCTCGAGCGCGAGTTCTTCGACGTCGCGCACACCACGGGCGGCTGCCACGTGAGCGGTTTCCTCACCACCGAGCACGGCGAGGCCCTGCTGGTCGCACTCGACGCCGTCACAGGTGTACCCGCCGCCGCCGACACCCGCACCAGTGGTCAACGCCGTGCGGGAGCGCTTCATGAGCTCGCTCGCACGGTCCTCGACCAGGGACTCGTCGGGGCCGGATCGGCGGTGCGACCGCACCTCAACGTCCTCGTCGACTACGCCACGCTGGTGGGCCTCACCGCGGGGAGCCCCGCCACCACGGCGAACCGCACCACCACGGCGAACCGCACCACCACCGCGAACCGCACCACCACCGGAGCGGTCGCGCGTGAGCTGGCAGGACCGGCGGCTTTCGAGGACGGACGACCCATCCCCCGCAGCGTCCTCGACAAGCTGATGTGTGACAGCGAGATCAGCCGGGTCGTGTTCGGACCGGACTCCCAGCTCCTCGACGTCGGACGCACGCGGCGCACGTACACCGGTCAGCTGCGCCGGGCCATCGTCGCGCGCGACCAGCACTGCCAGTACCCGACCTGCCACGCGCCTCCGCGTCGGTGCGAGGCCCATCACACCGAGCACTGGGGTCGCGACCACGGCGACACGAACGCCCGGACGGGCGTCCTGCTGTGCTGGCACCACCATTCGCGGGTCCACGAGCAAGGGATCGAGATCCGCTGGAAGAAGGGCCACGGCGGGGGATGGGAGTTCACCGATCGAGACGGTCAGGTGATGGTGACGTAGCGCCCGCCGCCGATCAGCCCCCCTCCACCAGCCACACGATCGCCGCGTCGAACATCGCCTGGCCCGCGGGCGTGAGCACGGCCACGGCGTCGTCCACGTACGGCAGCCCGAGGCGCCGCGCGGGGGCGGCGACGCCGTCGACCAGGGCGTCCCCGGCGTCGTACGCGAAGACCGTCGCGAGCGCCGGCTGCCCCGCAGCCCGGCCCGGCACCACCGCCACGACCTCGGCAGCCGACGACGGCGTCCCGAAGCCGGTGATGCCCTCGCGCTGGTACACGGGCACGACGCCGGACTGCCCGGCCGCGAGCGGGCTCGCCGGGGCGACGACCTCGACCGACGTCGCGCGGAACTCGAGGTTCGGCGCGTCGGCCAGGGCCATGTCGTCGTACACGAAGTGCTCCCACGAACCCACGGGCACCGGGACGTCCGTGAACTTCGCGGCGACGTCGCCCGAGCTCACCGACTCGCTGATCACGACGGCGGCCTTGCCCGTGGCGTCCTCGGTCGTCGACTCGGCCGCGACCACCGTCTCGACGGGGTACCCGAGGAACTCGATCCGGTCGCGTGCGGCCTCGTCACCCGCCTGGTCCGCACCGCCGATGTCGAGCCCGCCGACCACGAGCAGCACAGGCGCGGGGTCGCCCACCGTCACCCGCACGACGCCGGACGCCACCCCGGTGCCCGTCGCGTCCCGCGCCACGGCGTACAGGCTGTACGCACCCTCCGGCACATCGGTCCAGGCCGCCTCGTAGGGCGCCTCGGCGTCGGTCCCGAGCGGCGTGACGCCCGCGTAGAACGTCACGTCGGCGACCGCGACCGTGCCCGACCGCACGTCGGCGGTCAGCGTGAGGTCGGCGCCGACCTCGTACTCGCCGGGCGGCGGCGCGGTCAGCTCGACGAGCGTGCTCGCGCTGCGGGCCCAGTCGAGGAAGCCGGCCACGAGCCCGCCCGCGACGTCGACGGCGATCGCCCCGGCGCGCGCCGCCGCTGCCTCCATCGCCTGCCGCTCCGTCCAGGCGGTGGTCTCGGCGTCCTCGCCCTCCTCGCCGCCGTCGTCACCGCCGGTCCGGTCCGCGAGGAGCGACCGCACCGCCGCGGCGCCGGCCTCGCCGAGGGCGCCGACCTTCGCGATCCACGGCGCGACGTCCTCAACGAACGCGGGGCTGAGCCCGTCGCCGCTCAGTTCGTCACCGCGCTCGGCCGCCGCCTCGAGATCGGAGGGCACGGCGGCCATCCGCTCGAAGTACGCGAGCAGCTCGTCGGCGGTCCCGTCGACCTCTCCGGCGTCCCACTCGGCCTGGAAGGCGGCGACCCGCTCGGTCAGCCACGGGTTCTCGGGGTGCCCGATGTCGCTGCCGTACGTCATCTCGGCGAACACGCGCAGCGCGTCGGCGGCCGCGTCCGCCTGCCGGTCGGCCACCCGGCCGCCGTTCGGGCCGGAGGCGCCGGCGACGTACCGGATCGCGCGGTCCCAGGACCGCTCCGGCTCGTACGCGTCGTCGTTCCACAGGAAGTCGAGCACCGTGGCGAGCGGCACCTGCGACGCCCACGCCTGGTTCATCGGGTTGGCCGACAGCCCGACCACCCCGACGTCGTCCAGCCCGGCGTCGCGCCCGATCAGCGGGCCCATGAAGAGCCGCGCGGGCGCGAAGTCGTTGACCGGGTAGTTGTCCCAGATCGCCAGCGGGTGGTCCCACAGCGCTGCCGCGTCGGCCGCCGCCTCGTCGGTGATGGTGTCGGAGACGACGTCGGGCCCCGTCCAGTAGACGACGACGCCGCGAGGCACCTCCGCCGCGAAGACCGTGGTGTAGCTCGTCGTCGCGAGGCCGGAGTACTCGGTCGGCACGGTCAGGAGCGGCCGCGCGCCGGGGCGCACCGCGAGCTGGTCGGACACGGCCGTCAGCAGCGACGCCTGCGCGGACGCGGACGGGCTGTCCGAGTCGCCGTAGGCCTCGAGGTCGGCCGCGCAGTCGAGCTCGAGGTCGATGTCGTCGAAGAAGATGCCGAACTGGCGCACGCCGAGGTCCCACAGCGAGTCGATCTTCTCGACGAGCGCCGTGCGGTCCGCGGGGTCGGAGTAGCAGATGTCCTGCCCGGGCGAGATCGTGAACACGAACGACACGAGCTCGTCCTGCGCGGCGTCGACCAGCTCGGCGAGCTGCGCGAGCCGCTCAGGCGGGTACGGTTCGCGCCACTGCGCGAGGTGGAACGGGTCGTCCTTGGGCGCGTACACGTAGCTGTTGCCCTTGAGGTCGCCCAGGAAGTCGATCACCGCGAGCCGGTCGTCGTGCGACCACGGCTCGCCGTAGAACCCCTCGATCACGCCGCGCAGTCCCTGCTCGGGCCAGTCGCGGATCGTCCCGGCCGGCACCACGACCCGGTTCCCGGTGCGCGCCGGCTCCGCGAGCTGGCGCAGGGTCTGGAGGCCGTAGAACGCACCCGCGGCATCGCGCCCCGCGACCACGACGACGTCCCGCGCCCGCTGCGACCCCGCCGCCAGCACGTAGCCCTCGGCCGGCAGCGTGTCGGGCGCGGCGGCCCCGAGCGCGTCGAGCCGGTCCGAGACCTCCGACGACGGTTCGTCCGAGACGTACAGCGTGAGCTTCGAGGTGGTGCGCCGCTCGTCCTGGGTCGTGTGACGCACGATCCGCACGCCGAGGTCGCGCAGGACCGCCTCGGCCTCGGCGACGACGCGCTCGTCGACCCCGCGGTCGGCGACGACGGTCGCGCGCGGCAGCACGCGCAACCGCTCGCCGGACAGGTCGACCTCGCGCGGGAGGGGGATGAGGTCGTCGCCACCGGGAGCGGACTGTGCAGCGGGGAAGGCGGCGGGGAGGGCAGCGGGGAGGGCGGCGGGGAGGGCGGCGGGGAGGGCAGCGGGGAGGGCAGCGGCGCCGGGCAGCGCGGCTGCCTGCTCCGTGCCCGACGCCGGGGTGAGGCCCGGCAGCAGCAGCGCGGTTAGCGCGGCGAGACCCGCGACGAGTGGACGACGCATCGCACGACCCCCCCAAGGATGGTCAACGACCTTCCAACGTACGCCCGCCTCTGCGTCACGACAACGGTCGAGCCTGCACCCCACGCGCGCCAGTGGCCCGCGCGCCGGTACCCCGCCCGCCGGTACCCCGCGCGCCGTTACCCCGCGCGCCGTTACCCCGCGCGCTGGTACGCCACCGGACTGCGCTCGGCGACCCGGTCGCGGTGACCGGCACCCGGTGCGAGCATCGATCGGACCGGGCGCGTGCCCGGTCGACTGACGCCGGGACTGGGCCGGGACTGACGCTGGGAGAGGCCGATGCGACGACGCCGGGCAAGCCGCGTCGTCGTCGTCGTGGGCGCCTCGAGCGGGATCGGTCGCGCGACCGCGCACCTGCTCGCGCGGCGCGGGGACACGGTGGTGCTCGCGTCCCGCTCGGCCGGCGCGCTGGCCGACGTCGCGCGGGAGTGCCGTGCGGCGCTCCCCGCCCGGGGCGAGGCGCGCGTCGTCGTGGTGCCTGTGGACGTCGCCGTGCGCGAGTCGGTCGAGCGCCTGTTCGAGGTGACCCGCGAGCGGGTGGGCCGCATCGACGCCGTCGTCCATGCGCCGGCCGTCGTGGCGTACGGGCACTTCGAGGAGATCCCCGGCGAGGTGTTCGACCAGGTCATGGCCGTGAACCTGCTGGGTACCGCGAACGTCGCACGGGCCGCGCTGCGGTACTTCAAGGCGGCGGACGAGGCGGGACGACGACGCCGGGGTGGGCACCTGGTCGTGATCGGCTCGCTGCTCGGCCGGATCGCGACGCCGTGGATGAGCCCGTACGTGGTCAGCAAGTGGGCGGTGCACGGGCTCGCCCGGACTCTGCAGGCCGAGGTGCGGCACGTGCGCGGCGTGGACGTGAGCATGGTCTACCCCGGCGGCGTCGACACGCCCATCTACTCCCAGGCCGCGAACTTCGCGGGACGGGTCGGGCGGCCGCCGCCGCCCGTGGACCGGCCCGAGACGGTCGCGCGGGCGATCGTGCGGACGCTCGACCGGCCGCGTCGCGAGGTGTCGGTCGGGCTGGCGAACCGGTTCGAGGCGTTCGGGTTCCGGTACCTCCCGGCGGTGTTCGACTGGCTGGTCGGGCCGATCATGTCGCGCGCCGGACTCTCCCGGACGCCGACGGAGCCGACGACGGGCAACGTGTTCGGGCCCCTCCCCGCGGGCGACGCCGTGCACGGGCAGTGGGGGCGGCACTGGCTGCGCGGGGTCGGTGTCGGGGCGGTGGGGGTCGTGGTCGCGGGGTCGGGGCGGTGGGGGTCGGGGCGGTGGGGGTCGGGGCGGTGGGGGTCGGAGCGGTGGGGCACCCGGCGAGGGCTCCCGCGGCGGACCGGCGCGCGTCAAGGGTGACAACTGCCCGCCGGCGCTGACGCATCCACAGTCAATGAATGCGCGGAAGGATCCACAGAAATCATGCGCATGACGGTTCCTCGGGCCATTGCTCGACGCCGCCGTGACGATTCGCCGGCGGCTTCTGGCAATGTCAGTGGCGATCTCTAGAGTCTTTCCCGGACGCGAACAGCGCGCTGCGACGAGAGATTCGGGGTGGGAGATGGCGGTCGGCGCCGACGGCTCGTCCGGTTCGCCCCCGGACCCGGGTGGGCCCGCGCTCGATGCGCACACCGCCACCGATGCCCATCTCGCGGCGATCCACGCCGCGGTCGATGCGCTCGCGAACCTCGACGCCCGCGACCTGACGGGCACGCAGGCGATCGAGGTGTTCGACGCCGTGCACGAGCTCGCGGACCGCCTCGCCGCGGTGGCGGTGCGCATCCTTCCTGTCATCGAGGCCGACGGCCTGTGGGCCACCACGGGCGCCCGGACCTTCCCGGCGTGGCTCGCGCGCCGCGCCGGGGTGGGCCACGCACGCGCCAAGCGGATGTCGCGGCTCGGCCGCGCGCTGCGGGACGAGCTCGTGGCGACCTCGGCCGCCGTCGTGCGTGGCGGCGCCGGCCGAGTCTCCGTCGAGGTCGCAGAGATCCTCACGACGGTCGCGGCGACCAGCCCCGCCCGACGCGAGCTCCTCGCCGACGCCGCTCAGCCGTGCAACGAGACCTTCCTCCTGGAGCAGGCGCGGATGCTGGGTCCCGACCGGACGCGGACCCTCGCTCGGCGGTGGGCTGCGGCGGCCGACCCCGACGCCGACGAGCGCGGGTACCGCGATGCCCTCGAGCGCGAGTTCTTCGACGTCGCGCACACGACCGGCGGGTGCCACGTCAGCGGGTTCCTGACGACCGAGCACGGCCAGGCGCTCCTCGTGGCGCTCGACGCCGCGACGGGCGTTCCGGCAGCGGACGACACCCGCACCGCGAGTCAGCGCCGGGCCGCCGCGCTGCACGACCTGGCCCGGATCACCCTCGACGAGGGCCTCGTCGGCTCGGGGGCGGCCGTCCGCCCACACCTGAGCGTGCTCGTCGACTATCCGACCCTGGTCGGGCTGGCCTCACCCGACGGACCACGCCGTCCGCGGCCCGCGGCGCGGCCCGCGCCGGCGGTGTTCGAGGACGGTCAACCCGTCCCTCGCGCGGTGCTGGACAAGCTGCTGTGCGACAGCGAGCTCACCCGCATCGTCTTCGGCCCCGACTCCCAGCTGCTGGATGTCGGCCGGACCCGACGCACCTACACCGGGCACCTGCGCCGCGCGATCGTCGCTCGCGACCAGCACTGCCAGTACCCCACCTGCCACGCCCCACCACGGCGCTGCGAGGCCCACCACACCGAGCACTGGGCCCGCGACCACGGCAGCACCGACGCCACCACCGGCGTCCTGCTGTGCTGGCACCACCACGAACGCGTCCACGAACAAGGAACCGAGATCCGGTGGAGACCGGACGGCGGCGGGTGGGACTTCACCGACCGCCACGGCCAACCCCTCCGACAATGACTGGGCACCGTGGCATGTGCGAGCGACGGATCACTCGCGTCCGAGCACCCGCTCCCACGCCGTCCGCGCCAGCGCACGTCGGAGCGCTCCCGTGCGTCCGGCCGCGCCGATCGCCGCCCGTGCCGCATTCCACCCGCACGCTCCGTGCACCCCGCCGCCCGGATGCGCCGAGGCGCTGGCCAGGAACAGGCCGGGGATCGGCGTCTCCGGGCGCCCGAGCCCCGGCGTGGGACGGAAGAACAGCTCCTGATGGATCGCGGAGGTCCCCCCGTTGACCGCTCCCCCGACCAGGTTCTCGTCGGCCGCCTCCAGATCGGCGGGGCTCTGCACGAACCGCGAGAGCACCGTGTCCCGGAACCCCGGCGCGACGCGCTCGATCGCGGCCTCGACCCGTCTGACCTCGTCACGGACGATGTCCGGGGTCCACTCGATCCCGTGCGGCACGTGCGTGTAGGCCCAGGCCGACTCGGTGCCCGCGGGCGACCGAGTCGGGTCGGTCGTCGTCATCTGGCCGAACAGGAGGAACGGTCGCTCAGGCGTGCGCCCGACCGAGAGGTCGGCCGCACCGTCGACGAACCCGTCGAGGTCCACCCCCAGGTGGACCGTCCCCGCGCCGCGCGCCGCCGGCGCCGTCCACGGCACCGGCCGGTCGAGCGCCCAGTTCACCTTGAACGTCGGGTGGTCCCACTGGAACCGGTCGAGATCGCGACGCACCCGGGGCGGCACGTGCTCGTCACCGAGCAGGTCGCGGTAGAGCGCCGGCGCCGTCACGTCCGCGAGGACCCCGCGTCGAGCGCGGACGAGCTGGCCGTCCTGCGTCCGGACCCCGACCGCCCGTCCTCCGACCACCTCGATCGACCGGACCCGCATCCCGGTCTCGACCTCCCCGCCGCCGGCCCCGATGCGGGCCGCGAGCGCCGCGGCGAGCCGCCCGGCCCCGCCCTGCGGCACGGGGAACCCCACGTCCTGCCCGAGCATCGCGAGCAGCCACCCGAACACGCCGCTGCCCGCCGCGTCGGGGGGGATGTCCGCGTGCATCGCGTTCCCGGTCAGCAGGAGCCCCCCGCCGTCGCCCCGGAAGTGCTCGTGCGACAACCGGCGAACCGGCAGCACCGCGAGCCGGGCGAGGTCGACGGCGCCCGCGACGCGCGTCCGACGCAGCAGCCGCGCGACCGAGACCACCGGCGGGAAGGGCGTGAAGAGGGCGTCGAGCAACGGGTCCCGCAGCCGCCGCCACGACGCCACCATGTCCAGCCACGCGGCGCCGTCGCCCGCGGCGAACTCGTCGAGGTTCGCGGCCGTGTCCTCGGCCCGGCTCGCCAGCAGTGCCGCGCGCCCGTCGTCGAGGGCGTGCGCGAGCACGTCGGGCGCGCGCACCCACGTCAGCCCGTGCTGGTGCAGGTCCAGGCCGCGGATCAGCGGCGACGCCGCAGCCAACGGGTAGAACGCGCTGAACAGGTCGGTGCTGAACCCGGGCGACGTCACCTCCGCGCTCCGCACCGCCCCGCCGACGACGTCCTGCGCCTCGAGCACGAGCACGTCCCACCCGGCGTCGACCAGGGCGTTCGCAGCCACGAGGCCGTTCGGCCCCGCCCCGACGACCACGGCGTCGACGGTGTGTGCGATCACGTGCGGACCTCCAAGGCGAGGACGGGTGACGGGGGCGACGACGAGCGGGACGGGGGACGGGGGACGGGCGGGACAGTGCGGGTAGACAGACGCCACGCTCGCACCCGTGCGACGGTGCAGCAACCGGCGGCTCTGCCGACCCCACCCGGGAGCACACTGTCTCCATGACGCTCGTCCGGTACGGCGAGCCGGCCGGCCGGTGGGTCCTGTTCGCCACCGTCCTCGGCTCCGGCATCGCGTTCATCGACGGGACCGTCGTCAACATCGCGCTGCCGCAGATCGGCAGGGAGCTCGACGCCGACGCCGCCGCCCTGCAGTGGACCGTCAACGGCTACCTGCTGCCGCTCGCCGCGTTCATCCTCGTCGCCGGCTCGCTCGGTGACCGGTTCGGCCGGCGGCGGCTGTTCGTCGTCGGGGTCCTGTGGTTCGCGGTCGCCTCCGCCGTGTGCGGCCTCGCGCCGAACGTCGAGGTGCTCATCGCGGCGCGCGCGCTCCAAGGCATCGGGGGGGCGCTGCTCACCCCGGGCTCGCTCGCGATCATCCAGTCGGCCTTCCACCCGGACGACCGCGCCCGCGCGATCGGCGCCTGGTCGGGACTCGGCGGGTTCGCGGGCGCCGCGGGCCCGTTCCTCGGCGGGTGGCTGGTCGAGGTCGCGAGCTGGCGAACCGTGTTCCTCATCAACCTTCCCCTCGCGGCCCTGGTCGTCGCCGCGGCCGCCCGTCACGTTCCGGAGTCGTTCGACGCCGACGCCGCCCCGCACGTCGATCTCGCCGGCGCGGCGCTGGGGGCGCTCGGGCTCGGAGCGGTCACCTACGGCTTCATCGCCTGGCCCGAGCGCGGCGCCTCCGACCCCCTCGTGGTCGGCGCGCTCGCCGGTGGCGTCGCGGCGATGGTCGGGTTCGTGCTGGTCGAGCGCTACTCGCGGCACCCGATGCTCCCCCTGCACCTCTTCCGGTCGCGTGCTCTGAGCGCGACGAACCTCGCGACCTTCCTGATCTACGGCGCGATCGGCGGCGTCTTCTTCTTCCTCGTCGTCACCCTGCAGGTCGTGGCGGGGTGGTCGCCGCTCGCGGCCGGGCTCGCGCCCATGCCCGTGACCGTGCTCATGCTCCTGCTGTCGGCGCGCGGCGGCGCGCTCGGGCAGCGCATCGGGCCAACGATCCCGATGGCGGTCGGCCCCGTCGTGTGCGCGGCGGGGACCGTGCTGCTCGCCGGGATCGACGCCGAGACGCGCTACGTGACCGATGTGCTGCCCGGCGTCGTGCTCTTCGGGCTCGGCCTCTGCCTCCTGGTCGCGCCGCTGACGGCGACCGCCCTCGCCTCGGCCGAGGACCGGCACGTCGGTGTGGCGAGCGGCGTCAACAACGCCGTGGCACGTGCGGCCGGGCTCATGGCGATCGCGGTGCTGCCGCTGGCCTCCGGGGTGGGGGCCAGCCTCGTCGACCCCGCGAGGCTCGAGCCGGCGAACCGGACGGCGATGCTGATCAGCGCCGCGCTCCTGCTGGCAGGCGGACTGGTCTCGGCCCTGCTGATCCCGTCGTCGTTCGACGCGGTCCGCCCGCGCGCCGCGACCCCGGCGCCTGCGGCCGCGCCCGAACCGGGGGGTCTGGACGCGCGCTGAGAGCACTCGGCTCGTCGGGCAAGGTCCGGGTAGCCGTGCATGGTCCCGAAGTCCCCGCTTCCGTGCGCGCGCTGCACCACCATGGGTGACATGGCGGAGCAGAGCAGCAGCGAGCAGCGCAGCAGGGAGCACAGCAGCGAGCAGACGAGCAGGGAACCGCGGGTCGTCGTCGTCGGTGGGGGGTACGGCGGCGCGACCGTCGCCAAGGAGCTGGACGACGTCGCGGACGTCACCCTGGTCGAGCCGCGCGACGCGTTCGTGCACGCGGTGGGGGCGCTGCGCGCCGTCGTCGACCCCGACTGGGAGAGCCGGGTGTTCCTCCCGTACGACCGGCTGCTGCGCCGCGGACGCGTGGTGCAGGCGACCGCCCAGTCCGTCACGCCGCACGAGGTGCGGTTCGCGGCTGCCGCCGGCGCACCCCCGCATGCGACCGGCACCGACTGGGGCAGCCGCAGCATCCCGGCCGACTACCTCGTGCTCGCCACCGGCACGGCCTACCCGTTCCCGGCGAAGTTCATCGAGACCGACACCTGGGTGGCCCAGGCGCGGCTCGTCCGGCTGCGCGAGGCGCTCGCCGCGTGCGACCGCGTTCTCCTCGTCGGCGCCGGCCCGGTGGGCCTCGAGCTCGCCGGGGAGCTGCTCTCGGCCTTCCCGCGCCTCGGCATCACGATCGTCGACCAGGCGCACGACGTCCTCACGACCGGCGACTACCTGCCCGAGCTCCGCTCGTCGGTCCGGGCCCAGCTCGAGGAGCGCGGCGTCGTCTTCGAGCTCGGCGCCCCGCTCGGCTACCTGCCCCCCCGGGACGTGGGTCTGTTCGAGCCGTTCACCGTCGAGACGACCGCGGGCGCCCGGGTCGACGCGCAGCTGTGGTTCCGCTGCTACGGCAACCGCCCGCTGACCGACTACCTCGACGGCCCGCTCGCCCGTGCGCGCCGGTGGAGCGGCGAGGTCTCCGTCACGCCCCGGCTCAACGTCGAGGGGTTCGAGACGGTGTTCGCGGTCGGCGACATCACCGACGTCCCCGAGACCAAGCGCGCCGCGTCCGCACAGGCGCACGCGGGGGTCGTCGCGGCGAACATCCGAGCCCTGATCGAGGGCCGCGACCCGACGGCGACCTACACACCGGCCCCCGAGCTCGTCATCCTGCCGCTCGGGACCGACGGCGGCGCCTCGCAGCTCCTCGACGAGGAGGGGGTGCGACGCGTGCTCGGGCCCGAGGAGACGCGCAGACTCAAGGGGGCCGATCTCTACAGCGGCCGGTACGCCGAGCTGCTCGGGGTCCAAGGCTGAATGCTGAGCTGTCGAAGGTTCACACGAGGGAGTGCCATGAGCGAGCCCGAAGGCCACGTCGCGACCGCGAGCGTCGTGATCGCGGCGCCTCCGCAGGAGGTGTGGGATGCGCTGGTCGCGCCGGACGCGCAGTACATGTTCGGCTCGGACATCGTCACGGACTGGACGGCCGGGAGCCCGATCCTGTTCCGCGGGCGCTGGGAGGGCAAGCCGTTCGAGGACACGGGCACGATCCTCGCCGTCGACCCCCCGCGCCGGCTCCGCTACTCGCACTACAGCCCGCTGAGCGGTGCCCCCGACGTTCCCGAGAGCTACCACCGGCTGACGTTCACGCTCGACGCAGTACCCGCAGTACCCCCAGTGCCCGCAGGCACCCGGCTGTCGCTGACCCAGGACAACAACGAGACGCCCCAGGCCGCGGAGCACGCGAGCGGCATGTGGCGCGACATGCTCGACACCCTGCGTGAGTCCATCGAGCAGGGGTAGGTCGAGCAGGGTCGGTCGAGCAGGGTCGGTCGAGCAGGGTCGGTCGAGCAGGGTCGGTCGAGCAGGGGTAGGTCGGTCGGGCAGGGCTGAGTGACGCCTACCCCTCCGCGGCGTCGTCGGACGGGTACGTGACGCGGGTGCCCTCCACCCGCGCGAACCGCGTCAGCGTCGCGGGGCTCGTCGTGCCGGGGCCCATGATGTGCCGGACGTCGACGCCGCGGACCAGCAGTGCGTCGGCGACCAGCGAGCGGTGGCACCGCCAGGGCACGGCCTCGGCGCACATGATCGCGGGCCGCTCCGACGCCGCGAGCGCCTCGAGCGCCTCGACCGCCGCGGCGAAGGCCTCCGTCTGCATGTAGTCGGCGTAGCCGCGGAACGACGCGTTGCGCCACCCGGCGTTGGTCGGCTCGCCGGTCGCCTTCCGTAGCCCGCCCAGCGCCGCGACGTGCCTGTACCCGACCGCCCCGCCGGACAGGGCGGGCACCGTCTGCACCAGCACGTCGGTGCCGAACTGCGGGTTGTGGCGCGAGCGGGGCACCGTGCGGATGTCGATGAGCTGGGTCACCTCGTTGTCGCGCAGCAACCCGACCAGCTCCTCGATCGGCCGGGTCGAGTGCCCGATCGTGAGGATCGGCCCGACCCCGGGCGGACCCGTCACGTCCGCCACGTCCCCCGCACGTTCACCGTCGCTCTCCTCGCGCACCATGTCGGCATCCTCGCCGCTCGGGCACCGCGCGCTCCCCGGTTGCACCCCGCGCCCCGGTTGCACCCCGCTCCCCGGTTGCACCACCGGACGCCGCCGTTAGCGTGGCGGGATGACGACCTCGGACCCGCACGTCAACCCCGACCCGGACCCCGAGACGACCCCCGGTCTCGAGGCAGGCGGTTCCGTGCGGCCCGGTGACACGCCGCCCGGTGAGGCGAGCACGTCGGGCGTGTCGTTCCGCCAGCCCGGCCTCCCGTCGCAACGCACCAACAAGCTCGTCTACGGCGTCGTCATCGGGATCACGGTGCTCGTGGCGCTGATGCTCGTCGGGTACGTCGTCGGCCTCCTCGGCTGAGCGCACCCCTCAGCGCACGACACGTCCGTAGACAGGTCGCGAGCGTGGTGGGAGCCTCGAAGGAAGTTCTGGCGCGGGAGCCTCCATGGTGGGACCTGGGCGACGGCTCCGCCCCCGGCGCCCGACGGCGCGGGGAACGGTGGCGCTCGTCTGCGCCTCCGTGCTGGTCCTTGCCGCGCCGACGTCGGCCGTCGCCGACCACGACGGGAACCCGGGCAGGATCGGCGGCGGCGTCCGGGGCTTCGGCCACGAGGTCCTGTGCAGCGAGCTGGGGTCGTCGAACCGCGCCGAGATCGTGGGCCACCTCGTCGTCGCGCCGGGTTCTCGTTGCGACCTGAGCCGCAGCACCGTCACAGGGACCGTTCTCGTCGGGCTCGCGGGCAGTCTCCGGATGGACCGCAGCACCGTCCAGGGTGACGTCGTGCTCCAGTACGCGACGAGCGCGGCGGTGACACGGTCGCTGGTGAACGGGAACGTGCGCCTGCTCGGCCCCGAGATCGACGTGTCGGTCGTGAGCTCGACGCTGCGACGCGGCGTGCGCGGGAGCGCGGGATCTCTCTACGTCGAGAACGCGCGGGTCGACGGCGCGATCAACGTCACCTCGTCGGGCGACGTGACCATCAGCCAGACCACCGTCGCGGGCTGGATCAGCCTCCGCGGCGGCCAGTCGCGCGCGTGGCGGCTCCTCGGCGGCGAGATCACCCGCGTGGGCTCCGGCGGGAGCGTCGGGAGCGGCGTGAGCGCTCTGAGCTCCGCCTCGACCCCGAGCGGTGGCGTCGGCTCCCCCTCCGGGCGCGTTAGCGTCGAGTGGTCGACGGCGGCCCGCGTCACCTCCGACGGCGCGCGGCAGGTGCGGGTGTGCGGCACCGACATCGTCGGTGACCTCACGGTCACGCGGGCGCCCGAAGGCCTGGGGCTGGGGTTCGCCGACTACGGCGACGGCCTGTGCGATCGCGCGCGGCTTCGCCCCTGGCACGTGCGGCACGCGTGGGCACCCGACCAGCGCGACGCCGTCACGGTCGGCGGGTCGGTGCTGATCGCCGACGTCCCGGGCCCGGTCGTGGTCCGCAGGACGACGATCCTCGGTGACCTCACGTGCCCCGGACCGGCGTCCGCGACGCTGACCGTCGCGCGCGGCTCGGCGCCTGCCGTGCTCGACCTGGCCGGCGTGGCGGTCGGCGGGAACCGCCTCGGCCGCTGCGCCTGAGCGGGAATTTCCGGCGGACTCGCGGTCACGCGGTCACGCGGTCACGCGTCACGCGTCACGCGTCGGCAGGGGGCGCGGTCTCCTCGCGGAGCGTCGGCTCCGTGCGCCGCTCGGGCCGGACGCCGCTCTTGTCCGCGTAGAACGCGCGGATGCGGGTCATGTCCGCCGCGACGTCGCCGGTGAGCCGGAGCGTCGGCCCGAGCCCCGCCGTCATGGTCGTGCGGTCGACGTAGCCGAGGGTCACGGGCAGGCCCGCTTCCCGCGCGATGCGGTAGAACCCCGACTTCCAGACCGCTGCCTTGCGGCGTGTCCCCTCCGGGGTGATGACCAGGAAGAAGCGCTCGTTCGCGCGGACCCGGCCCACGACGTCGTCCACGACGCCGCGCGGCTCCTGCCGGTCGACAGGGATGCCGCCGAGCGCCCGGAACAGCGGCCCCAGCGGCCCCGCGAACAGGGTGTGCTTGCCGAGGAACTTCGCCGAGACGCCCGCGTGCCACGTCACGGCAAGCATCAGCACGAAGTCCCAGTTCGACGTGTGGGGTGCGCCGATCAGGATGCCCACCCCTTCGTCCGGCAGGGGCTCCGAGCGTGGGCTCCAGCGGCTGACGGACCAGTACGCACGGGCCAGCGCGCGTCGGGTCATCGGGGTCTCGCGGGGGTCGGCACGACGCGAGGGTACGTGCTCCAGGCGACCGCGGCCGCCCGTGCACCGCCCTGGCTACGTCAGCGCGAGCGCGTACCGCTCCTCGCCGCGCTCGGGGTCGGACGGCAGCGTCTCGCGCTCGCCCGTCGACCGGAAGCCGAGGCGTTCGTACAGGCGGCGCGCGCGCTCGTTGCCGTCGGCCACGAAGAGGGTCAGGACGCGCGCGCCGTCGGCGGCGGCGGCCGCGCGCACGGCCTCGACGAGCAGCGCGGCCACTCCCGCACCGCGCGCCTCGGGCGCGACCCACATCGACACGAGCTGGCGCTCGTCGGCGGGACGGTCCTCCTCCGGGTAGTAGGAGACGAGGCCGACGACCAGGCCGGACGCCCAGGCGAGAAACGTCCTCCCCGCCGCGGCCCGCTCTCGCCAGAGCGCGTCGTCGTAGGCCTGCTCCCGCGCGAGGGTCGAGCCGAACGCCGCCGGGTCGCTCGCGAGCGCACGCAGCCGGACCGCGCGGAGCTCACGCCAGCCCTCCTCGCCGACCCGGACGACCCGGACGGCCTGGACGCCCCGGACGCCGCGGACGAATGGGTGCGCCTGGGCGCCTTCGCTCACGCGGTCCCGACCTCGTCCCGCATCACCGCGGCCCGGCCCGCCTCGAGCCGAGCGATCGGCACCCGGAACGGCGAGCACGAGACGTAGTTCAGCCCGGCGTCGTGGAAGAAGTGGATCGACTCCGGGTCACCGCCGTGCTCGCCGCAGACACCCATGTGCAGGTCCGGCTTGGCGGACCGCCCCCCGGTCACGCCGGCGACGACGAGCGCGCCCACGCCGTCCCCGTCGAGGGTCTCGAAGGGGGAGATCGTCAGCACGCCGTTCTCGAGGTAGTCCGCGAAGAAGGCGCCCTCGACGTCGTCGCGCGAGAAGCCCCACGTGGTCTGGGTGAGGTCGTTGGTGCCGAACGAGAAGAAGTCGGCCTCCTCCGCGATCCGCCGGGCCGTGAGCGCAGCGCGCGGAAGCTCGATCATGCAGCCGATCGGCAGGTCGAGCCGCAGGCCGGCCGCCTCGCCGACCTCGGCGAGGATCTCCTCGGCCTCCATACGGACCAGGTGCAGCTCCCGCACCGAACCGACCAGCGGCACCATGATCTCGGGCCGCGGGTCGCCGCCGGCCTGCCGACGCGCGACGGTCGCCTCCGCGATCGCCCGGATCTGCAGCGCGAACAGCCCGGGCAGCTTGAGCCCGAGCCGGACGCCGCGCAGACCCAGCATCGGGTTCTGCTCGTGCATCCGCTGGACCGCCGCGAGCAGCGTCTCGTCGCGCGGGTCGACGGCGTCCTTGTCCCTCGCGAGCGCGACCTTGACCGCGAGCTCGGTGAGATCGGGCAGGAACTCGTGCAGCGGTGGGTCGATCAGCCGGATCGTCGTCGGGAGCCCGTCCATCGCCTCGAGCAGCTCGACGAAGTCCTGGCGCTGGAGCGGGAGCAGCTTCTCGAGCGCCGCCTCCCGCTGCTCGCCGGCCTCGGCCAGCACGACGTCCTCGATGAACTGGCGGCGCTCCCCGAGGAACTGGTGCTCGGTGCGGCACAGCCCGATGCCCTCGGCGCCGCGCTCGCGGGCCCGGCGCGCGTCGTCGGCGTTGTCGGCGTTGGCGCGGACCCGCATGCGCCGCGCCGCGTCGGCGTGGGTCAGCACGCGGTCGACGGCGTGGACCAGCTCCCGGGTCGCGTCGTCCTCGGCCGCGGCCAGCCCCGCCTCGAGCCCGTCCGAGATGTAGAGCATCACCGGCGAGTCCACGACCGGGACGTCACCGAGGAACACCTCGCCGGTGGTGCCGTCGAGCGCGATGACGTCCCCGGGCCGAAGCACGCGCCCCGCGACGCGGACCTCCTTCGCGACGACGTCGACGTCGACCTCCTCGGCGCCCACGACCGCCGTCGTCCCCATGCCCCGGGCGACGACCGCCGCGTGCGACGTCTTGCCGCCGCGCGAGGTGAGGACGCCGGCCGCGACGATCATCCCCTGGAGGTCGTCGGGGTTGGTCTCGCGCCGGACGAGGATGACCTGCGCCCCTGCCCCCGTCCGCGCGAGCGCCTGGGCGTTGTCGAGCACGATCTCGCCGACCGCCGCGCCCGGCGACGCGGCCATCGCCTTGGTGAGCCGCTCCTTCCTCGCGTCCGCGTCGAACTGCGGGAAGAGCAGCTGGCTCAGCTGCGCGCCGGTGACGCGCGAGATCGCCTCGTCCATCGTGATGAGGTTCTCGTCGACGAGCTGGGTCGCGACCCGGAACGCCGCCCCGGCGGTCCGCTTGCCCACCCGGGTCTGGAGCAGCCACAGCTTGCCGCGCTCGATCGTGAACTCGATGTCGCACAGGTCGCGGTAGTGGGTCTCGAGCCGGCGCATCGCCTGGCGCAGGTCGTTGAACGACGTCGGGTCGAGCTGCTCGAGGTCGGCGAGCGGCAGGGTGTTGCGGATGCCGGCGACGACGTCCTCGCCCTGGGCGTTCGAGAGGTAGTCGCCGTACAGGCCCGAGTGGCCGGTGGACGGGTCGCGCGTGAAGCACACGCCGGTGCCCGAGGTCTCCCCCAGGTTGCCGAACACCATGGTCACGACGTTGACGGCGGTGCCGAGGTCGTGGGGGATCCGCTCGCGACGGCGGTACAGCCGCGCGCGCTCGGTGTTCCACGAGTCGAAGACCGCCTCGATCGCCATGTCGAGCTGCTCGCGCGGGTGCTGCGGGAACTCGCGCCCGCACTGGTCCCGCACGATCTGCTTGAACGTCCCGACGAGCTCCTTGAGGTCGTCCGCCGAGAGCTCGACGTCCGTCCGCGCGCCGCGCTCCGCCTTCTTCGCGTCGAGCGCGGCCGCGAACAGGTCGCCGTCGATGTCGAGCACCGTCTTGCCGAACATCTGGATGAGCCGGCGGTAGGAGTCCCACGCGAACCGCTCGTCGCCCGAGAACTCGGCGAGCCCCTTCACCGAGGCGTCGTTGAGCCCGATGTTGAGGACCGTCTCCATCATCCCGGGCATGGAGAACTTGGCGCCCGACCGGACCGAGACGAGCAGCGGCTCGTGGAAGTCCCCGAGCCGCCGCCCGATCGTGTCCTCGATCTCGCGGACCGCCATCGTGACCTCGACGCGGAGCTCCGGCGGGACGTGACCGTCGCGCATGTACGCCCGGCACGCCTCGGTCGTGATGGTGAAGCCGGGCGGCACGGGCAGCCCGAGCTTCGTCATCTCGGCGAGGTTCGCCCCCTTGCCCCCCAGCAGGTCCTTCTGGTCCTTGCTGCCCTCGCTGAACCGGTAGACGTACTTCGCCATGCGTCGGTCCTCCGTCGTCGTCGAACGGTGTGGGTCGATCCGGTGGGTACCCAGGCCTACACCTGCATCATCGCGCTCAGAGGTGACGTTCGTCCGGTCCGTCGTACAGGCTGAGCGGCCGGATGAGGGCGTTGGACTCCAGCTGCTCCATGATGTGCGCCGTCCAGCCGGTGATGCGGCTGGCCACGAACAGCGGCGTGAACGTCAGGGTGTCGAAGCCCATGAGGTGGTACGCCGGGCCCGAGGGGTAGTCGAGGTTCGGCTGGATGTTCTTGCGGTCGGTCATCGCGGCCTCGAGCCGGTCGTAGAGGTCCGCGAGGTCCTTGCGGCCGTACTCCGCGACGAGGGTGTCGAGCGCGGCCTTCATGGTGGGCACGCGCGAGTCGCCGTGCTTGTAGACGCGGTGGCCGAAGCCCATGATCTTGCGCTTCTCGGCGAGGGCCTGGTCCAGCCAGCTCTCGGCCTTCGACGCGTCGCCGATCTCGTCGAACACGTGCATGACGGCCTCGTTCGCGCCCCCGTGCAGCGGACCCTTGAGCGCGCCGACCGCTCCGACGACCGCCGAGTACAGGTCGGAGAGCGTCGAGGTGATGACGCGTGCCGTGAACGTCGAGGCGTTGAACGAGTGCTCGGCGTACAGCACCATCGACACCCGGAACGCGTCGACGACGACGGGCGCCGGCACCTCCCCGAACGTCATGTGCAGGAAGTTCGCGGAGTAGTCCAGGTCGTCGCGCGGGGGCACGAGGTCCTCGCCCCGGCGTCGGCGCTGGTCGTAGGCGACGACGGCGGGGATCTGCGCGAGCAGCCGCACCGACTTCGCGAGGTTGGACCCGCGCGACGAGTCCTCGGTCGTCGGGTCGTTGGCGCCGATGACGCTCAGCGCGGTGCGCACGACGTCCATGGGGTGCGCCGTCGTGGGCAGGGAGTCGATGACGGCCTTGACGTTCGGGTCGAGCGCGCGCTGCGAGCGCTCGGCGCGCTCGAGCTCGGCCAGCTGCTCGGGCGTCGGCAGCTCGCCGTGCCACAGCAGGTACGCGACCTCCTCGAACGAGCACCGCGCCGCGAGCTCCTGCACGGGGTAGCCCCGGTAGAGCAGCGAGTTGGTGTCCGGGTTGACCTTGGAGATGGCGGTGCGGTCGACGACGACGCCGGCGAGGCCCTTGCGGATCTCCGGCTCGGCCGACGACGGGGCGGGGGTCTGGGTGTCGGTGCTCATGCTCGCTCCTTTGCGGGACTGCTCACGCTGTCAGTGGGTGGCGCTGCTCAGTGGTTCGCGTTGGAGGTGTACGTGAAGATCGAGCTGTCGAAGTGGTTGTAGCCCTCGTAGTCGAGGAGCTCGTAGAGCCGGGCGCGGTGCTGCATCGCGTCGAGCTCGGAGGTGAGCGACCCCTCGCGCAGGATCGTGTCGAGGCCGCGCTCGGCCGCGCCCATCGCCAGTCGCAGCAGCGAGACCGGGTAGATGACGAGGTTGATCCCGACGTCGCGCAGCTGCTGCGTGGTGAACAGCTCGCTCTTGCCGAACTCGGTCATGTTGGCGAGCACCGGCACGTCCAGGGCCTTGCGCATCGCCTCGAACTCGCCGAGGTCCTTCATGGCCTCGGGGAAGATCGCGTCCGCCCCGGCGTCGACGAGCTGCTTGGCCCGCTCCACGGCGGCGTCGAACCCCTCGACCCCCCGGACGTCGGTGCGCGCCATGATCAGCAGGTTCGGGTCGCGGCGCGCGTCCACGGCCGCGCGGATCCGCTTGACCGCGGTGTCGGCGTCGACCACCTGCTTGCCGTCGAGGTGGCCGCAGCGCTTGGGGTTGACCTGGTCCTCGATGTGCAGGCCCGCGACGCCGGCGTCCTCGAGCGCCTGGACCGTGCGGGCGACGTTCATCGGCTCACCGAAGCCGGTGTCCGCGTCGACGAGCGCGGGCAGGTCGGTGACCCGGGCGATCTGCTGGCTGCGTCCCGCGACCTCCGTCGCCGTCGTGAGGCCGATGTCCGGCAGGCCCAGGTCGGCGGACAGCACGGCGCCGGAGATGTAGACGCCGTCGAACCCCTTGTCCTGGATCAGCCGCGCCGAGAGCGGGTTGAACGCGCCGGGGAGCTGGAGCAGCTCTCCGCTGCGCAGCCGCTCCCGGAACGCCGCGCGCTTCGCGGTCGGGGTGGTGGTGGAGTACAGCATCAGAAGATCCCCTCGGGGTTCCCGGCCTGCTCGAGCAGCCCGGCGGGGGCGACGACCGTCAGGCCCGCGAGCTCGTCGGCCTTGAGCTCGGGCAGGCGCTGGGCGACGTCGAGGAACCGCTCGATCTCGTCGTCGGCCAGGACGCCCGTGGCGAGGGTGCGGAACTTGGCGACGTACTGCTCGCGCGCGAACGGGCGGGCGCCGAGCGGGTGCGCGTCGGCGACCGCGAGCTCGTCCACGATCACGCGGCCGTCGGTCAGGGTGATCTCCACCCGACCACCGAACGCCTTCTCGGCCGGGTCTGTCGAGTGGTAGCGGCGCGTCCACTCCGGGTCCTCGGCCGTCGTGATCTTCTGCCACAGCGCGACGGTGTCGCGGCGGGCGGCGCGCTCGGGCAGGTACGAGTCGACGTGGTGCCACGCGCCGTCCTGCAGCGCGACCGCGACGATGTACGGGATCGAGTGGTCGAGCGTCTCGCGCGACGCCGTCGGGTCGTACTTCTGCGGGTCGTTCGCCCCCGAGCCGATCACGTGGTGCGTGTGGTGGCTCGTGTGGATGACGATGCCCGCGACGTTCTCGGGGTCGCGGACCTCGGGGTGCTCGGTGCCGAGCTTGCGCGCGAGGTCGATGAGCGCCTGGGCCTGGTACTCGGCCGAGTGCTCCTTGGTGTACGTGTCGAGGATCGCGCGCTTGGCCTCGCCCGGCGCCGGAAGCGGCACCTCGTAGCGTGCGTCCGGGCCGTCGAGCATCCAGGCGATGACGCCGTCCTCACCCTCGTAGATCGGGGTGGGCGAGGTCTGGCCGCGCATCGCCCGGTCCACCGCCTCGATCGCGAGCTTGCCCGCGAACGCCGGCGCGTACGCCTTCCACGTCGAGATCTCGCCCTTGCGGGACTGCCGCGTCGCCGTCGTCGTGTGCAGCGCCTGGCCGATCGCCTGGAAGATCACCTCGGGGCTCAGCCCCAGCAGCGTGCCGATGCCGGCCGCGGCCGACGGGCCCAGGTGCGCGACGTGGTCGATCTTGTGCTGGTGCAGGCTGATCGCCTTGACCAGGTCGACCTGGATCTCGTACCCGGTCGCCAGGCCCCGGACCAGCTCCGCACCCGTCAGCCCGCGCGCGTCGGCCAGGTGCTGGGCGACGGCGAGGATCGGCGGGATGTTGTCGCCCGGGTGCGAGTACTCCGCGGCCAGGAACGTGTCGTGGTAGTCGAGCTCGCGGACGGCGACGCCGTTCGCCCATGCCGCCCACTCGGGGCTGACCCGCGTGGACGGCGCGCAGCCGAACACCGTCGCTCCCTGCTTGCCCGCCTGGGTGGACTGCGGGGTGGTCGGGTGCGCGAGGGCCTGGGCGCGCGCGGCGGTGATGGGCGCGCGGACGAGCGACGCCGTCGCGACCGCGGCGTTGTCGATCACGCGGTTGATCACCATGTCCGTGACGTCCGGGACGACGTCGACGGCGTCGGCGGCGACCTCGGCGATCTTCCACGCGAGCTGGTCCTCGCGGGCGAGGTTGTCGGCGCTCGGGTGCACGCGGACCTGGTGGGTGATCACGTCAGACTCCTACGGGGTTGGGGTGGGGGGCTGGCTGAGGGGCTGGCTGAGGTGCTGGCTCAGGGGCGGGCTCAGGGGCTGCCGGCGCGTGGTCGGGCGCGGTCAGGCTGGCGAGGATCGTCGCGAGGCTCGCGCGCAGGTGGACGGCGGTGGCCTGAGCGGCCAGCGTCTCGTCGCTCTCGATGATCGCCTCGGTGATGAGCCGGTGCTCGCCGGCTGCCTTGACCAGGCGCGCCAGGTTGTCGCGGGACAGGCGGCGGGCTCGGACCGCGTGCGTGCGCAGGCCCTGGAGCGAGCGGAGCAGGTACGGGCTGTCCATCGCCTCGTCGACCGCGGCGTCGAGGCTCGCGGCGAGCCGGTAGTACTCGGTGCGGCCCGGGTCGTCGGCGGTGAGCAGCTCGGGGGCCGCCTCGAAGCGGTCCCGCAGCTCCTCGAACACTCCGGGCCGACGACGGCGCGCGGCCAGGCGGGCGGCCTGCGTCTCGAGCGCCTCGCGCAGCTCGAACAGCGCGCGGATGTCGTCGGCGGACAGGTCCGAGACGACGAGGGTGCGGCCCTTGCCGACCACGGCGAGGCCCTCCGCGGCGAGCCGGCCGAGCGCCTCGCGCAGCGGCGTCCGGGACACGCCGAGCCGCTGGGCCTGCTCGACCTCGCTCAGCACGGTCCCGGGCACCAGACGCCACGCGAGGATGTCCTCCCGGAGCGAGGCGTGGACCCGTTCGCTGGCGCGCATGGTGGGGGACTGTACGCCTCGGACGGCGCGTTTGTATACATCGATCGGGCACCGCTTGCGAAGTAGTCCGCGAGATGACGCTCTGGATCGCCTCGTTGTATACGCGAACCGTTGTGCAGGCCGGTTTCGCGGCCTACACTCGGCACGCGCGACGCGCAGAGCTCGTCGTCGACGCAGACCCTCGCTCGACGCCACGCAGACCATGCTGACGCCACGCAGACCATGCTCACGAAGGAGTGCTCCATGGCCGAAGACCGGATCGTCCTGCTCGACGGCGCGCGCACGCCGGTCGGCTCCTTCGGCGGGGCGTACAGGACCGTCGAGGCGCACGAGCTCGGAGCGATCGCCGTCCGCGGCGCGCTCGCGCGCTCGGGCGTCGACGCCGGCGAGATCGGCGAGGTCGTCATGGGCTGCGTCGGGCAGACCGGGCCGGACGCCTATAACGCCCGCCGCGTCTCGCTCGCCGCCGGGCTCTCGACCGGCGTGCCTGCCTACACCGTGAACCGGCTCTGCGGCAGCGGTCTGCAGGCGGTCTGGTCGGCCGCGATGCAGCTGCGCACCGAGCCCGAGCTGCGATTCGTCGTCGCGGGCGGGGACGAGAACATGACGCGCCAGCCGTTCCTCGACTTCGGGGCGCGCGGCGGGTACGCGCTCGGCAACCGCGCGCTGCTCGACGGCACGATCGCGCTCCTGACCGACCCGTTCCACGGCATCCACATGGGACGCACGGCCGAGGCGGTCGCGCGGAAGTACGCGGTGAACCGCCAGGAGCAGGACGAGTTCGCCGCCGAGAGCCAGCGCCGTGCCGCCCTCGACGCGGCCCGCGCGGCGTTCGCGGAGGAGATCGTGCCGGTCGAGGTGGGTGGACGGAAGCCGTTCACCGTCGACACCGACGAGCACCCGCGCCCGGACACCACCGTCGAGACGCTCGCACGGCTGCGCCCGGTGTTCGAGGAGGGCGGCACGGTCACCGCCGGCAACGCCTCGGGGATCAACGACGGCGCCGCGGCGGTCGTCGTCACGCGTGAGTCGGTCGCCCGCGAGCGCGGCCTGACCCCGCTCGCCGTGCTCGAGTCCGTCACGACAGCGGCGCTCGAGCCCGAGATCATGGGCTACGCGCCCACGCTCGCGATCCGCAAGCTGCTGGACCGCAACGGGTTGACGCCCACCGACGTCGACACGGTCGAGCTCAACGAGGCGTTCGCCGCCCAGGCGCTCGCCGTCATCCGCGACGCCAAGCTCGACCCTGAGCGGACGAACCCCTACGGCGGGGCGATCGCGCTAGGCCACCCGATCGGGGCGACGGGCGCGATCCTCACCCTCCGCACCGCGCAGGACCTGGCCCGCCGCGACCTGGAGCTCGGCGTCGTGTCGCTGTGCATCGGCGGCGGGCAGGCGCTCGCGGCGCTGCTGCGGCGCTGGGACGGCTGAGCATTTGAGCGCCCTGCGGGCGCATCGTGGGTGGGGAAGATGGCGCTGGGATGTGGCGGTTGCCTCGGGCTCGCCGGTGGGTTCATCGTGGTCGGGTCGGTCCCGGTCAACGCCGGAACGCCTCT
>NZ_JABCJJ010000081.1 GCF_012952065.1 Cellulomonas fimi | reverse complement strand
GCCCCCGCACCGGCCCCGGCCCCTGTTCCGGGACCCGTCGCTCCGGTGGCGTCGTCGACCGGGTTCCCGGATGCGACGAGCACGGGTGTCCCCGACGGTGTGGCGCTGACCCCGTACACGGGCCCGTCGAGGATCACTGAGCCCGGCACGGTGATCGACTCCAAGCTGATCACCAAGCCCCTGGTCATCGCCGCCGGTGCGCACGACGTCACGATCCGCAACAGCGTGGTCCGCGCGGAGGGGTTCTGGCTCGTGCTGAACAACGAGGGAGCCAGGAACCTCCAGATCGTCGACACGGAGCTGGACGGGGCCGGCAACACCTCCGGGGACGCCGCCGTGGCCGGGCGCAACTACACGCTCACCCGGGTCGACATCCACGGGACGATCGACGGCCTGAAGCTCGGGAGCAACGTGACCGTGCAGGACTCGTACATCCACGACCTGGTGACGACGGCGAACTCGCACAACGACGGTATGCAGTCTCTCGGGTCGGACAACGTCACGATCGTCGGCAACACCGTCATCGTCCCCGAGGGGTCGACGTCGGCGATCCTCCTGTCGACCGGGTCGGCGGACTCGATGAAGAACATCCGCATCGAGAACAACCTTCTCGGCGGTGGCGCGTACACCGTGTACGGCGGGTACAAGGCGGGGACCGACGTCCTGTCCCGCGTGTCCGGCGTCGTCATCTCGAACAACCGGATCTCGACGTCCGTGTTCCCCAGGGGTGGCGCCTACGGACCGTTCGCGTCCGTCGACGCCCCGGCCGTGACCACCACGGGCAACGTCTGGCACGACGGACCCAACGCAGGACGCACCATCTGACCGATCC
>NZ_JABCJJ010000080.1 GCF_012952065.1 Cellulomonas fimi | reverse complement strand
CTAGGGCGTGTCTCCCTTATCCGGGGTGAGGTGGGCGTCAGGCTGTGGCCATGAGCGTGTCGGCGTCGCGGTTCGAGGTGTTCACTGACGAGGAGTGGGCGCGGATCGAGCCGTTGTTGCCCTCGAACGTGGGTAGGCGCGGTCATCCGTTCGGCGGGCACCGGCGGGTGGTCGAGGGCATGGCGTATCGGTTCCGGACCGGGATCCCGTGGCGTGACCTGCCGCGCGAGCCGTTCGGTCCGTGGCAGACGGTGTGGAAGCGGCACCGCCGGTACGCCGGCGACGGTACGTGGGACCGGGTGCTGGGGCACCTGTTGGCCGAGGCCGACGCCGCGGGGAAGATCGACTGGGACGTGTCGGTGGACGCCACGATCGCTCGGGCGCACCAGCACGCGACGAATACCAAGCGCCCCGACCAGGACACAGGGGGCAGCGTCGAATCACAAGAATCTGCCCCTGGACGAGGTTGAACCTGCAGGTCACGGCGTCGGGCGGTCTCGTGGGGGGCTGACGACCAAGATCCACCACGCCGTCGACGGGAAGGGTCGACCGCTGGCCGTCGTGGTCACCGGTGGGCAACGCAACGACGGGGCGATGCTCGCCGAGGTGCTTGCCGACATCTACGTCCCCCGCCTCGGCGCTGGCCGACCACGCACCCGCCCCGACATGGTGATCGGCGACAAGGCGTACTCCACCGGCGTGATCCGCACCGAGCTGCGCCGACGCGGGATCAAGGCCGTCATTCCCGAGAAGAGCGACCAGATCGCGGCTCGAAAACGCCGCGGCGCCAAGGGCGGACGCCCACCGACGTTCGACAAGAACGCCTACCGCGGCCGCAACGTCGTCGAACGCTCCTTCGTCCACGCCAAGCAGTG
>NZ_JABCJJ010000079.1 GCF_012952065.1 Cellulomonas fimi | reverse complement strand
CCATCGAACAGATGCCCTTCGATCTGGGACCTGAGAACCTCAACAAGCCTCATTTTCCCAGATCAGGGGCATCTGTTCATTCCGCGACACACCCACCAAACCGCACTACTCGCGGATCTGGGTCTGAGCCGGCGCGGGTCCCGCCGGAGCGCCGCCGATGGTCGAGCAGCAGCCACCGCACGAGCAGATGCCAGGCAGTGGGGAGATCAAGCCGCATCCCGACGAGCCGCACGCCGTCGGGCTCAACGCCCGGCTCAACTGGTTGCGGGCCGGGGTGCTCGGAGCCAAGCAGCCAGCGGGACACCGAACGCGCCCTGCTCGCGACCGAGCGTCGCGAGCTGGCCGAGGACCCGGGGGGAGAGCTGGCCGAGCTCGTCGACCTCTACCGGCGCAAAGGTCTCGAACCCGCGACCCCGCGGCTCGTCGCCGAGGAGCTGACGGCGAAGGACCCGTTCGCCGCGCACGTCGACGCCGAGCTGGGGATCGACCCCGACGACCTCATCAACCCGTGGCACGCCGCCTTCGCCTCGGCGATCGCCTTCACCGCGGGCGCGCTCCTGCCGCTGCTCGCCGTGCTGGTCGCACCCCAGCCCGTCCGCATCCCCGTGACCTTCGGTGTCGTGGTGCTCGCGCTCGCCATCACGGGCTCGGTGAGCGCGCGGTTCGGCCGGGCCGGGCGTCTGCGCGCCGTCGTCCGGCTCGTGGTCGGCGGAGCCCTCGCCATGGCGGTCACCTTAGCCGTGGGTGACCTGGTCGGCGCGAACCTGCTCTGACCCAGATCCGCGAGTAGTGCGGTTTGGTGGGTGTGTCGCGGAATGAACAGATGCCCCTGATCTGGGAAAATGAGGCTTGTTGAGGTTCTCAGGTCCCAGATCGAAGGGCATCTGTTCGATGG
>NZ_JABCJJ010000078.1 GCF_012952065.1 Cellulomonas fimi | reverse complement strand
TGGGCGTTCACCCGCGAGATCAGCGCGGTGTTCTCGTCGACCAGGCCCTGGTCGTACTCCCACTCGGCGTTCGAGGCGATCGTGGACCGGAACGCGTACGCGTCGGACCTCACCCGCGCCAGCGCCGCCTTGATCGGGCGGATCGCGTCCGCGTAGGTCCTCAGCGCGGCCGCGACGGCCTCGACGTCGTCGCCGAACTCGCGTGCCTTGGTCTCGACCGGGTTCATCACCGCGAACAGGGTCGGGGCCTCGGGCGCCTCGTAGTGCGCGGCCAGCCCCCGCCACTCACCCACCACGTCCGCACCCGCGTCCCGCACCGCGGCGCCACCGGCGGCCAGCGTGTTCGCCGCCGCGACGACCGCGTCCGGGTCGAGGTCCGCCCCGGGGATCGCCGACGGGTTGATGCCCGACGCGGAGCGCACGTCCGTCACCGGGCCGGCACCTGGAACGTCGGCACGCCCGTGCCCGCGACCGTGGCCGCGGCGGCCTGCTGCTGGGCAGCCATCGTCTCGTCCCCCCGCAGGTACCACTGCGTCGCCGCGGCCGCGCCGCCCACCGAGGCGTTGACCCGGTTCCCGATCGACTCGAGCGTCGGGCGGTGGTGGGTGAAGAACCCCAGCAGCGCGTCACCGATGATCGGGTTGCCGCCCGTGGCCGCGAGCGCCGACTCCGCGGACGCCGGCAGCCCCTCGGCCGCACCGCTCAGCGTCTGCGCCACCGTCCCGACCTTGGTCAGGACGCTCTCGACCCCCTCGGGGGTGATGCTCCACCTGCTCATCGACGCGTCAGCCGATCGCGTCGACGGCGGCCTTGGCCTTCTTCAGCGAGTCCTGCGCCGTGGCGTCGTTCTTCTCCAGCGCCCCGCGCAGGGTGCCGATGATGGTGCGGACCTCGCCCGC
>NZ_JABCJJ010000007.1 GCF_012952065.1 Cellulomonas fimi | reverse complement strand
AAGCCCGGACAACACCAACCGATGAACCACATGGCATCAACTACTTGGCACGCTGTTGAGTTCTCAAGGAACAGACGCGCATCGCCTTGGATCTCCCAACCCGCCGCGAGGCAACCGTTCAAACTTAGCCGAGCCGCTCCCCCTCGTCAAATCCCCTCTCGCAGCGGGATCGACCGGGGTCACCGGCTCAGAGCGCACCCGGACCCAGGCGCAGAGGCGCCTGACGGACGTGCTCGGGGTGGTCACCCTCCGGGACCAGCCACGCTGCGCGCTGAGAGGCGCTGCGGTGTCCGTTCCTCCCTGCCGGGCGACATCCAGAACAGTACGCAGCCCCTGCCGAGAGCGTCAACTCGCCGCGACGTGACGCCGGTCACCGCTTCCGTCGCAGGTCAGCGCGCTGAATCGCCTCGCCGGTGTGCCGTCGGCACCATCGGGCCGCAGGCGACCGGATCTCGTCACGAGCTCCGGGGCGCGGCTCAGTACAGCGCGCTCGCGAGCGCGCGTCGTGCGGGCGGCACACGCGGGTCGTCGGACCCCACGACGTCGAAGAGCTCGACCAGTCGCAGCCGCACACGGTCCCGCTCCGGGCCCGACGTCGCGCGGACCAGGTCCACCAGCCGCGCGAACGCGTCCTCGACCTTGCCGCCCAGCACGTCGAGGTCAGCCACCGCGAGCTGCGCGTCCACGTCGCCCGGGCTCGCGGCGGCCGCGTCCCGGACCGTCCGGGGGTCGACGTCCCGCGTCCGCTGCATGAGACCCACCTGAGCCAGTCCCGCGCGGGCCATGTCGTCGCGCGGGTTCTCGCGCAGGGCCTGCGAGTACGCGGCCGCCGCCGAGTCGAGGTCGTCACGCTCGATCGCGTCGTAAGCGGCCTGGTGCAACGGGGGCAGCGGCTCCTCCACGGGCTCGGGCTCTGCGGCGTTGGCCCCGGCGTCCTCGGTGCCGGCCGGAGCGGTTCCGGTCACGCCGTTGGCCGCGGCCGCCTCGAGGACCTGGTCGAGCACCGGGGCCACCTGCTCCGCGGGGTAGGCCCCCTGGAACAGCGGGACCGGCTGACCCGCCAGCACGGCGACGACCGACGGCACCTGCTGCACCTGGAACGCCGCGGCGATCTGGGGGTTGCTGTCGACGTCGACGCGTGAGAGCAGGAAGCGCCCGCCGTACTGGCCCGCCAGCGCACCGAGGCTGCTCGCCAGCTCGGTGCTCGCGGGGCTGCGAGAAGACCAGAGGAGCACCACCACGGGGTACTGCGTGGAGCTCTGGACGAGCTCCGGGAAGGTCGACTCGGTCGTGTCGACCACGTACGGTCCCGCGGCAGGTGCGCTTCCGGGCGCGCCGGGTGGCGGGGTCGTCGGCCGGCCGAGTGCGCCGAGGTCGACGGCACCGCGCACGTCCAAGCGCGAGGGCGGGCTGCTGGGCTGGCTCATGGTGTGTCTCCTGATCTTCTACCGGTCCGAGATGTCCGGTCAGGCGCCGGTGACGGACGTGCGGATGTGCTCGGCGCCCAGGACCTCGACGGGCGCCTGGACCCCGGCGGGCGGGACGTAGAAGGCGACGACGTCGGAGTACGTCACGCCGAGCGAGCTCCTGAGCTCGCTGCCCGGCGCGAGCGCGCCGCCCGAGACGGCGGCCAGCTCGGGCGGCAGCGGGAGCGTCGCCCCGCTGAAGGTGAGTGACGACGTCGTGGTCATGGCGGCGACGACGATCGCCCCGCCGTCCGCGGTCGAGAGCGCGAAGGTCTGGTCCGGCACGGCGGTGGAGATCTCCGAGAACGTGCCCGAGGCCTGCGCCGCCACCTGGGCGAGCGGCTCCCGCCCGGTCAGCAGGCCCTGACGGAAGGAGTCGGGGCCGGCGAACACCGAGGCGAACGCGGAGGCGTCGCCGTTGGTCAGGAGGTCGGCGTACTGCGACGCGACGTCGGCCGGCGCGACCACCAGTCCGGCGGCGTCGGGCGGCAGCGGCGTGCTGCCGACGTCCGCGGTCGCCGTGGCGGGCATCTGGACGCCCGGCAGGAGCCGTGCCCACCCCCACAGCATGTACTGGCTGCGTGGGCTCGCCTGCTGGAGCACGAGCAGGCGCGGGCTCGAGAGGTCGTCGGGCTGCTCGGTCACCACGAGCTGGACGCGCGGCCACTCCTGGGTGTTCGGCACGACGAGCGTCTGGGCGCTCGTCGGGACCGGCGTCAAGCCCTTCGCCCCAGCCGTGGCGCTCGTCACCGCGTACTCAGCGGTGCGGCTCGCGAGGGCCGGACCGGAGAGCCGCGCGTCGAGCCCGTCCGTGGAGAGCGCGGCGTCGGCCGTCGTGAGGGTCGCGCCGACGGCGTCGAGGACACGCTCCGCCTGCGCGGGCGTCACGGCCGGGGGCGGCACTGCCGGGACGTCGGCCGGCTGCGGCTCGGGCAGAGTCGGCGCGCACGCACTCAGCACGAGGGCAGCGACGGCCGCCCAGGCCGCCGCGCGTCGGCGCGTGCGGGTGGTGCGGTCCATCAGCTGTCCTTCCCACGTCGCTCGGGGTCTCCGGCACCGCGCCCGTCTCCTGGCCCGTCTCCTGGCCCGTCGCCTGATCGATGCCGCTCCGCTGCGGCGCCCTGGTCCGGCGCCTCCGCCGGTCCCGGCGCGCCCTGCTCCGCACCCGTCGCACCGGGGACGCCCCACGCCCGTCGCCAGGCATCGGCCCGGGAGCCCGCCGGGGCGGTCGACGACGAGCCGGGGCCGGCGGCTCCGGAGCCGGCGACGGGAGGGGTTCGTGGGGCGTCAGGACGGCTCGGCGCCGACGACGGCGCTCCCTCAGGAAGCGTCCCCCGGCGACCCACAGAGGTGGGTGCAGCCGCCGTCCGGCTCGGACGGGCGGGTGCCGGCTGGGGTGCCACCGGCTGCGGAGTCGTCGCGGACGAGCCGGTCCCCCGCCGTTGGTCCGCCGCCCGCACGGGCTCCGTCGCGGCCGGCAGGAAGGCGTCGCTCCGGCGCTCGGCCGAACCGCGTGCGTCGTCCCGCGGTGCGCCGTGCTGCAGTGCGTCCTGCTGCAGTGCGTCGTTTGTTCGTGCGGCGGAACCGGGTGGCGCGGCCTCGCGCGGGGCGACCTCGGGCGGGGTCGACTCGGGAGCCGCCGACGCCGGGCCGCCGGCTTGCGCGCGGAACCGGAGCGGGAGGCGTGGCCTCGTCGCGGCCGGCGTGGCGGCCGCAGCAGCGGCCGCAGCCTCCCGCAGCTGACGCCGGGTGAGGACCACGGTCGGGCGCTCGTCCGAGGTGGGCTGCGGACCGGGCGTGAGCGCCCGGACGCCGCTCGCCGCGGTGTCGGCGAGCGGTGCGGAGCCGCTCGCGACGACCACGGGCGTCGCGCCCGTGTCGACCGGGTGCCAGGTCGACGGGCCCGCCGGGCCGCGGCCCCGGCGCCACGCACGGGCGCCGAGCACGAGACCCGTCACGAGCAGGAGGCCGCCGACGACGAGCCCGGGGACGAGCCACGGCGTCGTGACGGTCTGCGGCCACGAGAGCCGCACGACCGGCGCCTGCGCGCCCTCGCCGACGCCCGCCGCGAGCAACGTCCATCGGCCCGGCTCGGGCGTCCACGTCAGCTCCGCGGTGGTCTCCCCCGTCGCCTGCTGGACCCACAGGTCGGAGCCGTCCGGGTCCGGGGCCGGCGTCGGCTCTGGTGCGGGTGCCGGAGCCGGCGCCTGGGCACCGTCCTCGACCGGCGCCTCGTCCGGGGCGTCCGCAGCGTCGGGGGCCGCCGGCCCGGTCCCCTCGACGGCTCGGGTGCTGAGCGTGCCGCCGTCCGCCAGCCCGGTCAGCAGGGTGTGCGCGTCGGAGCCGACCCAGCCGGCGACGTCGGGCTCCTTGCCGATCGCGAGCACGACCTTGGTGCCGCCCACGGCCTCGGCTGCGACGGTCACCGCGCCGCCGCCCAGCTCGAGCACGCCGGGCGCGGTCGCGACGAGCGTCCCGTCGGCGGAGGGCCGCGCGGACGCGACGAGCGTGTCCTCCGCCCGCCAGAGCGTCGCGGAGCCGACGCCGAACGCGATGGCGGCCAGGCCCAGCACGCTCAGGACGGCGGCGATCAGTCGTTGCAGCACGTACGAACCCTTCCGAAGACGACGCTCCAGGATAGGCGAGCGACGGTATCCGGGCAGACCAGGGCGCCCCGTCCGCTTCGAACCGCCCGCCATGACCCCACCGCACCCCGCACCGCGCGCGCACCGGCCGGCCCCGCCGGACCACCGGTCCGGACCGGACGTCGCAGAATCACCCGACCGATATCCTGATCGGCGTCGGTCGGCCGGTGCGCTCCAGCGCGACCTGCGCCGACGTCGATCGGCCCGAGTGCTCGTGCCTGCCCTGGAGGATGCTGTGCCCGACGACCGTCCGCCCTTCCCCGTGGTGAACTTCCGCGGCTACGAACGCGCCCCGGTGGACGCGCGCCTCCGCCAGCTCGAGCAGGCGCTCGCCGACGCCCGTGCCCAGGTCGAGGCGCTCGACGGCAAGACGATGCAGGTCGCGGGTGAGCTCTCCGAGGCGCACCGGCAGCTGCGCGAGGCCGAGCGGCCCACGTACTCGGGCCTGGGATCCCGGATCGAGCAGCTCCTGCGGTCGGCCGAGGAGCAGTCGTCCGACGTCATGTCGCAGGCGAACGCGCAGGCGGCGGACGCGCTGGCCCGGGCGAAGCTGGCCGCCGGCCAGCTGCGCGGGCGCGCCGAGAACGAGGTCGGCGAGCTGCTCGCGACGGCGCGTCGCGAGGCCGAGGAGGTGCGGACCACCGCTGCGGCCGAAGCCGAGAGCACCCTGACCGGCGCGCAGCGCCGCGCCGAGGAGCTGGTCGGGTCGGCCGAGCGGGAGGCCGCGCGGATCCAGAGCGCGACCACGACCGAGGAGAGCGAGCGTCGCACCGGCCTCGAGCGCGAGCTCGGCACGCTGCGCGCGACCGTCGAGCGCGAGACCACCGAGCTGCGTGTCACCACCGAGTCCGCGGCGGCCGAGCTGCGCAGCCGCACCGAGGCGGAGACGACGGCGATGCGCGCGGAGGCCGAGCGGTACGCGCAGGACCTGCGGCAGTCGGCCGACTCGGACACGACGGCGCTGCGGCAGCGGGTCGACAGCGAGCTCGCGGCCCTGCGCAGCGGCGCCGAGCAGCATGCGGCGCAGCTCCGGTCGACGACAGAGGCCGAGGTGGCGGACTTCCGCCAGCGGGTCGAGTCCGAGGCGGCGACGCTGCGCGCCGACGCCCAGCAGTACGCGGACGGGCTCCGGGCCGGCGCCGACCGCGACGCCGCCGCGCTCCTGCAGCGAGCCACGACCGAGGCGGCTGCCCTCCGCGCCGAGGCGGACCAGTACGCCGCCTTCGTCCGCGCCACGGCCGACCGCGAGGTCGCAGAGATCAGGGCCGCCGTCGCCGACGAGAGCGCGGCAGCCCGCACCGAGGCCGAGCAGGACGTCACCACCCTCCGGGCCGACGCCGAGCACTATGCCGCCGAGCTTCGGGGGACCGCGGAGCGCGAGTCGTCCGAGCTGCGCGCAGCGGCCGAGCTCGAGAGCACGCACCTGCGCGAGACCGCGGAGCGCGAGGTCGGCGAGCTCCGTGCCGTCGCCGCGCGCGAGACGGCCGACCTGCGGGCCGCCGCCGAGCGCGAGACGACCGAGCTGCGCGAGAGCACGCGGCTCGAGGTCGAGCGGCTGCTCACCGACGCGCGGCGGTCAGCCGCCGAGCACACCGCGGAGGCGAGGTCCGAGGCCGACGACGCGCTGCAGCGTGCGCGTCAGGCCCTCGCCGACGCCGATCTCCAGATCGCGACCCGCCGCGAGGAGGCGGAGCGGGCGGACGCCGAGCGGCACGAGACCGCGCGCGCCGAGACCGAGCGGCTGGTGCGGGACTCCGAGGCGCACGCGGCCGAGGCCGAGCAACGGGTCGTGCGGGCTCTCGAGCACGCCGAGCAGGTCCGTCGCGACACGGACGCGCACGCCAAGGAGCTCCTGTCGAACGCGCGACGCAACGCCGACCGCGTCGTCACCGAGGCACGCGAGTACGCCGAGAAGAACCTGTCCGACGCGATGATCGAGGCCGAGCGGGAGCGCACCACGGCGCAGCGGCAGGTCGAGGACCTCAACCGGCAGCGCGAGTCGATCACGTCCTACCTCGACGAGCTGCGCAACCTGCTGGGGCACGACCCGCAGCCCAGCCGGGCGGTCCTCGAGCGCGCCGCCGAGGCGGAGCAGACCTTCGAGACGTCGGCATCGGCGCCTGCTGCGCCCGGCGGGTCGGGGCCGAGGCAGCCGCGGGAGAACGTCGGCGCGAAGGGCGCGACGAAGTCCGGTGCAGCCGCCAGGCCGGCGAAGGGGCGGCCGGCACCGATCTCCGCCGCGACGCCGCAGGTCGCCCCGCAGGCCGGTCCTGCCGAGGAGCCGGACGCGACCGAGGCGACCACGTCCGACAGCGCGGCCGCGGGCGCGGACGACGGGCGCGGGACGGTCGACGAGGAGGCCGACGCGACCGAGGCGACCGGCACGGGCGGGTCCGGGGACGCGACCGGCGCGCCGGACGTGTCGGGCGAGGCACAGCCGGACACGGAGCCCGCGCACGACGGGACGGCGACGCACCCGTCCCGATGACGGACGACTGGGCGACCCGCCGACGGGACGCCGCAGCCGAGCACGCCGCCGCGCTCGAGCGTCGGCGCGCCGCCGAGACGCTCCGAGCGCGTGCGCTGATCGCGGAGTTCGTCCGGGAGGCCACCGCCCGCCGGGTGCCGGCACGTCCGCTCTCGGCGCGCAGCCACGACGGTCGCGCCCGGTACCGCACCCCGCTGCGCGGCTGGTACCTCCGGATGGACGAGAGCGTGGCGGTCGGGACCGACGGCGAGTTCTACGTCCTGACCGTGCCACCGAGCCTCGCCGCTCGGTTCCGTGGCGCCCGCCCGACGCCCGACGACCCGCCGCTCGTGCTCGGCAAGGGCGGCCGCGACGGGGACTCGATCGACCTCGGCGACGCGCTCGCCCGTGTGCTGGAGCAGCACGGCTCGCCCGGTCGCTGAGCGGCTCCGCGGCTCGTCCGAGCAGCGGCGGTCGGATCCTGGCGGATCCTGGCGGGTGCCTGGCGGGTGCCTGGCGGGTGCCTGGCGGGTGCCGGTCAGCGCCGGCCAGCGCCGCTCAGCCGCAGTCAGCTCCCGTCGGCCCGGAGCGCGAGCCGGTCCAGCGCCGCCGCGACGGGCTCGGGCTCCTCGATGCTGGTCATGTGCCCTGCCCGCGGCACCACGACGACCTCGGCAGCGGGGAGCGCCTGTGCCAGGTGCCGGGCCGCGGACGGCGGCGTGACGTCGTCCTCCGCGCCCACGAGCACGAGGGCCGGCCCCGTGAACCGTGCCAGCACGCTCGTCCGGTCGGGGCGAGCTGCCATCGCGCGCTGGGACCAGGCCACGCCGACGGGACCCTGGCTCCGGATCCACTGCTCGAGCCGGTCCACCAGGTCCGGTCGCGCCACCCGGTTCGTCTCACCCAGCAGCGCACGCCGCATCCCCAGCACCGCCGCGACCTCTCCCTCGGCGACCACCGTGTCGGCGATGCGCAGCCGGTTGGCGCGCGCGGCGTCGTCGTCGGCCGTCGATTTGGTGTCCAGCAGACCCAGGCCGGCGACCAGGTCCCGGTGACGCTCGACGAGGGCCATCGCGACGTACCCGCCCATCGAGAGCCCCGCGATCGCCGCGCGCTCGATGCCCGCGGCGCGCAGCGTCGCGGCGACGGCGTCGGCGGCCACGTCGAGGGACGGCTCGGACGGGGCGCCGAGCGCGCCCGCGACGTCCTCACCCGAGGGCGACGAACCGAGCCCCGGCAGGTCCGGCGCCACGACGGTGCGCTCGCCGGGCAGCAGGTGGACGACGTCGTCCCACATCCGGTGGTCGAGCGGGAACCCGTGCAGCAGCACGAGAGGCATGCGGGCCGGGGGCCCGTCGCGATAGGTGTGCAGCGCGAGCAGGCCGTCGATCGTCATGAGCTCTCCTTCGCCGTCGGGCGCGAGCCTACCCACCGACGTCGTCGCGCAGGCGGCGGCGTCGGCGTCGGGTCAGCGGGCAGCGGGGTCAGCGCCGGCGGCCGCGGGCGTCCCAGCACGAGCGGTGCCAGTGCCGTCGGTCCGCGAGGGCCGACTCCGCCCCGAGCAGCCCCTCGGCCGGCCACGCGACCACGTGCCCCGCACCGGGCGCGATCAGCTGCTGGCAGCCCGGGCAGCGGTACGACTTCGTCGAGCCCGTGACCGTCTGGACCGTCCACGAGCCGTCGGGCGCGTCCTCCGTCCGCCGGCCGCCGAGCGCGCGCTGCACGTCGACGGGCGCAGGCTCGCCGCCCCACGGACGCCGCTTGGACCTCCTGCCGCTGGGCATGGCCCCTCCCCCCTCCGATCGAGACTGCCGTCCGTGCGTCGCGCGGGTCAGGCCAGCTCGCGCGCGAGCTCGACCGGCGGCACGGAGCCGGTCCGGAGCAGCTCGCGGTACCAGTACGCCGAGTCCTTCCAGGTACGCACCTGCGTCCCGTAGTCGACGTGGATGATGCCGAACCGCCGCTCGTAGCCGTACCCCCACTCGAAGTTGTCGAGCAGGGACCACACGAAGTAGCCCCGGACGTCCGCACCGGCGTCGATCGCCGACCCGACCGCGGCGAGGTGGTCGTGCAGGTAGGCGACACGCTGCGGGTCGTGGACGCGGCCGTCGGGCGTGACCTCGTCGGTGAACGCGGCGCCGTTCTCCGTGACCATGAGCGGCTGATCGGGGTAGCGCTCACGCAGCCCGACGAGCAGCTCGGTCATGCCGTTCGGGTCGATGTTCCAGCCCATGGCGGTGTACGGGCCCGGCTGGGTGAGGAAGTCGACGTCGTCCGCACCGACCCACGGGGACGCGGCCGAGTCGCCGTGACCGTCCGCCTGCACGCGCTCACCCTCACCGGCGTGGTGCCGGACCCGGTTCGTCGAGTAGTAGTTGACGCCCAGCACGTCGATCGGGACGCGGATCGTCGCCAGGTCGCCGTCGTGCACGAACGACCAGTCCGAGACGTGCGCCGTGTCCGCGAGGAGGTCGTCGGGGTAGGCGCCGTCGAGCAACGGCCCGAGGAACGCGCGGTTGCCGACCGCGTCGATCCGGCGGACGGCGTCGAGGTCGGCCGCCGACGTCGGGTCGTCGGGCCGGACGACGTGCAGGTTGAGGGTGATCGAGAGTCGCGCGTCGTCCCCCAGCACCCCGCGGATCGCCCGGGCCGCGAGGCCGTGCGCGAGGTTGAGGTGGTGCACCGCAGCGAGCGCCGCGGCGTCGTCGGTCCGGCCGGGCGCGTGCACGCCGGACGCGTAGCCGAGGTAGGCCGAGCACCACGGCTCGTTGAACGTGGTCCAGACGGTGACCCGGTTGCCGAGCTCGCGCGCCATGCGCTCCGCGTAGGCCCCGAACCGGACCGCGGTCTCGCGGTTGGCCCAGCCGCCCTCGTCCTCGAGCTCCTGCGGGAGGTCCCAGTGGTACAGGGTCACGACCGGCTGGATCCTGGCCTCGACCAGCGCGTCGACCAGCGCCGAGTAGAACGCGAGGCCCTCGGCGTTGAACTTTCCCGACCCGCCCGGCTGGACGCGTGACCACGAGACCGAGAACCGGTACGCCCGCAGGCCGATCGCCCGCATGTGCGCCAGGTCGTCGCGCCAGCGGTGGTAGTGGTCGACCGCGACGTCACCCGTGTCGCCGTTGAGCGTCCTTCCCGGGGTGTGGCTGAAGGTGTCCCAGATGGACGGGCCGCGGCCACCCTCCGAGGCCGCGCCCTCGATCTGGTACGCGGCCGTCGCCGACCCCCACACGAAGGTGTCGGGGAAGCTCCGGGACGGCGTCACCGCTCGACCCACTGCCCTGCGCGCAGTACGGCCTGCGGGACGAGGTCGGCGTCGACCACGACGACGTCCGCACGCCGGCCGCGCTCGAGAGCACCGACGTCCGTGCGACCGAGCACCTCGGCGGGCGTCACGCTGGCGGCGCGCACCGCGTCGGCCAGGGGGACCCCCGCAGCCACCGCGGACCGCACGACGTCGACGAGGTGCGCCGTGCCGCCCGCGATCGCGTCGCCGTCCGCGAGGCGCGCCACGCCTTCGGCGACCCGCACCCGCATCGGGCCGAGGTCGTAGGTGCCGTCGGGCATGCCGGCGGCCGCCATCGCGTCCGTCACCAGGGCGATCGACCCCGGGCCGACGAGGTCGAACACCGTGCGCACGATCCCCGGAGCCAGGTGGGTGCCGTCGGCGATGAGCTCGACCACCAGCTCGCCGCGACCCGCAGCCGCCAGGCATGCGGCGATCGGCCCGGGGTCGCGGTGGTGCAGCGGACGCATCCCGTTGAACAGGTGCGTCGCGGTCGGGCGACGGGAGCGCGCCGTGTCCGCCGCAAGGGCGTCGCGCGACGCTGCGACCGCCCGCTCGACCTGGTCGAAGGACGCGTCCGTGTGGCCGATCGACGGCACGGCCCCGGCGCGCGCGAGCGCCTCGATCACCCCGCCGGGCCCGACGACGTCCTCGACCTCGGGGGCGACCGTCATCGACACGAGGTGCCCCCGCGCGGCGTCCGCGATCCGGCGCACGAGCTCCGGGTCCCCGGGGCGCATGTCGGCCGGGTTCTGGGCGCCGCAGCGCGCGTGCGAGAGGAACGGCCCCTCCAGATGGATGCCGACCAGGTCGCCGGTGTCGGCCACGTCCGCCAGGAGGGCGGCGCGCTCCACGAGCGTCGCCGGGTCGGCCGTGACCAGGGACGCCAGCATGCTCGTCGTGCCGTGGCGCAGGTGCTCGCGGACCGCCCCTCGCGCGGTCCCGACGTCGGCCGAGTCCGGGAAGCTCGCGCCGCCGCCTCCGTGGTTGTGCAGGTCGACGAGTCCGGGAAGCAGCGTGGTGCCACCTGTGGGTGGGTCGGTCGCCCCGACCACCTCGGACAGTGCGGGCGGAGCGGTCGCGCTCGCGATGTCACCGACCCAGACGATCCGCGCCCCCTCGACGACGACGGCGCCGTCCTCGATCACGCGGTCCGGGGTGACGACACGGCCGCGCAGGACGAGCGGGGCGGCGGGTTCGGTCATGGGGCCATCATGGCGCACGCGCACGGTCAGAACAGGCGGGCGTCGACGTCGTCGAGCCCCCGCATGGCGTCGTAGTCGAGCACGAGGCAGCCGATCCCGCGGTCCGTCGCGAGCACGCGGGCCTGCGGCTTGATCTCCTGCGCCGCGAAGACGCCTCGCACCGGCGCCAGGAGCGGGTCGCGGTTGAGCAGCTCGAGGTAGCGGGTGAGCTGCTCGACGCCGTCGATGTCACCGCGACGCTTGATCTCGACCGCGACGGTGCCACCCGAGGGGTCCTTGGCGAGGATGTCGACGGGCCCGATGGCGGTCGGGAACTCGCGGCGGACCAGGCTGTGCCCTGTGCCGAGAAGCTGGATCTGGGCAGCGAGCATGGCCTGGAGGTGCGCCTCGACACCGTCCTTCACGAGCCCGGGGTCGACGCCGAGCTCGTGGGCGGAGTCGTGCAGGACCTCGTGGAGCTCGATGACCAGCCGGTCGTCGCTCTTGGCGTGCTGCACCGTCCACACCTGCTCCACGCCGCGCGCTGCCGCATCGGCGTCCGGCGTCGCGACGGCCAGCGTGCACGGCGGGCTCATCCAGTTGAGCGGCTTGTAGGAGCCGCCGTCCGAGTGGAGCAGGACGCTGCCGTCGGCCTTGACGAGCACGAGGCGCGTGGCGAGCGGCAGGTGGGCGTTGAGCCGGCCGGAGTAGTCGGCCGAGCACCTGGCGACGACCAGACGCACGAGGGTGCCTTCCTTCGGTATCGCGGAACGGGCTGACGCGCTGTCTGCCAGGACGAGGTCGCTCAGACGAGCCGGGCGACGTCGCTGGGCGGAGCGGCCTCGAGCCAGGACGTGAGGCCGGCGTACGCACCGGGCGACATCGTCAGCTCGAGCTCGGCGTCCCGGTGCCGACATCGGACGAGGTACAGGTCGGGACGGCCCGCGGCCTCCATCGAGTCGCGGCCGAGGACCTCGAGCTCGCTCCGCTCCCAGGACCGAGCGGGCCGCGGGGACAGCGACCACGACCGCCACCAGTCGAGCCGCCCGGCCCCGTACTGCGCGATCCCCGCGGACCACGCGCCGCCCGGCGGCTGGGCCGGCCGGGCGGCGCACACGAACGACCCGACCCGACCCGAGAGCGTGCGCAGGCGCGATGCTCCGAGCCCGAACGTCACGACGACGGCGAGCACGAGTGCGCCCACCGCCACCTCGACGATCGTGAGGGCCACTGCGCGCTCCGGCTCAGCGCGTCGACGCGCCGGCCGTCATGGACACGGCGTCCGCGACGATCGTGACGCGGTCGTGGTCCACCGAGAGGAACCCGCCGTCGATCGTGCCGCGGATGCCGGCGCCGGAGACCGGCGTGATCCGGACCTCCCCCGCCCGCAGCACGGCGAGCACGGGCGAGTGCCCGGGCAGGATGCCGATCTCGCCCTCGGACGCGGGTGCGCTGACCATGCTCGCCTGGCCCGACCAGATCTTGCGGTCGGCCGCCACGAGGTCGACGTCCAGCTGTGCCACGGGTGCTCCTTCGTTGTCCGGTACGCGTCGGTCGGGGGACGACGTCAGACGCCGTACTCCTTCTGGATCCGGGCCCAGTTCCGCTCGAGGTCCTCGAGCCCACCGATGTTGAAGAACGCCTGCTCGGAGATGTGGTCGAACTCCCCGTCGGCGATCTTCGTGAACGCCTCGATCGTCTCCGCCATGGGGACGGTCGAGCCAGGCACGTTGGTGAACTGCTCGGCCATGTAGGTGTTCTGCGAGAGGAACTGCTGGATGCGCCGCGCCCGGCCGACGACCGTCTTGTCCTCCTCCGACAGCTCGTCGACACCGAGGATCGCGATGATGTCCTGGAGCTCCTTGTTGCGCTGCAGGATCTGCTTCACGCGCGTCGCCGCGTCGTAGTGCGCCTGACCCACGTACCGCGGGTCGAGGATGCGCGACGTCGAGGCGAGCGGGTCGACGGCCGGGTACAGACCGCGCGAGGCGATCTCGCGCGACAGCTCGGTCGTCGCGTCGAGGTGCGCGAACGTCGTCGCGGGAGCCGGGTCGGTGTAGTCGTCCGCCGGGACGTAGATCGCCTGGAGCGACGTGATCGAGTGACCGCGCGTCGAGGTGATCCGCTCCTGCAGCTGACCCATCTCGTCGGCGAGGTTCGGCTGGTAGCCGACCGCGGACGGCATCCGGCCGAGCAGCGTCGACACCTCGGAGCCGGCCTGCGTGAACCGGAAGATGTTGTCGATGAAGAGCAGCACGTCCTGCTTCTGCACGTCGCGGAAGTACTCCGCCATCGTGAGGGCGGACAGGGCGACGCGCAGACGCGTGCCCGGCGGCTCGTCCATCTGACCGAAGACCAGGGCCGTCTGCTTGATGACGCCCGACTCGGTCATCTCCTCGATGAGGTCGTTGCCCTCACGGGTGCGCTCGCCCACGCCGGCGAACACCGACACACCGCTGTGGTTGTTCGCGACGCGGTAGATCATCTCCTGGATGAGGACCGTCTTGCCGACGCCCGCGCCGCCGAACAGGCCGATCTTCCCCCCGAGCACGTACGGCGTGAGCAGGTCGATGACCTTGATGCCCGTCTCGAACATCTGCGTCTTCGACTCGAGCTGGTCGAAGCTCGGCGCCTTGCGGTGGATCGGCCAGCGCTCGGTGACCTCGAGCTTCTCGCCGGGCTGGAGGTTGAGCACCTCGCCGGTCACGTCGAAGACGTGGCCGAGCGTCACGTCGCCGACCGGCACGCTGATCGGCCCGCCGGTGTCCGTGACGACGGTGCCGCGCACGAGGCCGTCGGTGGGCTTCAGCGCGATCGCCCGCACCATCGAGTCACCGAGGTGCTGGGCGACCTCGAGCGTCATGGTCAGGAGGCCGCTGCCCTCGCCCTCACCCTGCCCCGAGAGGTCGATGTCGACCTTGAGCGCGTTGTAGATCTCCGGGATGGCGTCCGCCGGGAACTCGATGTCCACGACGGGGCCGATCACGCGGGCGACGCGACCCTGGGCGGGCGCGCCCGCGCGGTCGGCCGCAGCTTCGGTTGCGGTGGCAGTCATGTGTCTCTCGCTTCGCTCGACCGGAGCGTGCCCCGGTGGGTCTGTGCGTGGTGCTCTGCGTGGTGCTGTGGTCGGTCTGGTCGCCGAGGCGTGTCGCCCCGCGCTGCCAGGGTCAGGAGGCGAGCGCGTCGGCCCCCGACACGATCTCGCTGATCTCCTGGGTGATCTCGGCCTGGCGAGCCTGGTTCGCCAACCGGGTGTAGTCGCGGATGAGGTCCTCGGCGTTCTCCGTCGCGGTGTGCATCGCCCGCTGGCGCGCGGCCAGCTCGGACGCGCCCGCCTGGAGCAGGCAGCTGTAGATCCGGCTGCGGACGTACCGCGGCAGGAGCGCGTCCAGCACGTCCTCCGGCGACGGCTCGAAGTCGTACAGCGGCAGCGCCTCGGCCTTCGAGGCAGGTGCGACACCCTCGACGACCTCGAGCGGCAGCATGCGGATGACCCGCGGCACCTGCGTCACCATGTTGACGAACTGCGTGAACACGATGTGCAGCTCCGCGACTCCGCCCTCGTCCGACGGTGCCAGGAACCGCGCCAGCAGCGTGTCGGCGATGTCCTCGGCCACGTCGTAGGTCGGGGCGTCCGACTGGCCGACCCAGCTCTGGGCGATCTCCCGCCCGCGGAACGTGTAGTAGGAGACGGCACGGCGGCCCGTCAGGAAGAGCACGACCTCCTTGCCCTCGGCCACCAGCTGGTCGACGAGCTTCTCCGCCTCGCGGATGGCCGAGGCCGAGTAGGCGCCGGCCATGCCGCGGTCGGACGTGGCGACGAGCACCGCGACACGGTTCGTGTCGCGACGCTCCGTCGTCAGGGGATGCGCGATGTCCGAGTGCGTCGCCACCGCCGACACCGCCCGGGTCAGCGCGCGGGCGTACGGCGTGGACGCCGTCACACGCGCGCGCGCCTTCCCGATGCGGGACGCCGCGATGAGCTCCATCGCACGGAAGATCTTCTTCAACGACTGAGTCGACCGGATCCGTTGCCGGTAGACGCGCTGCTGGCCCGCCATGCTCAGGCCTTCTTCTGCCGGACGATCTGCTCCTGCTCGACCTCGACGGCCTCGTCCTCGTCGTCGCCGCCCACCAGCGGGGTGCCGTCACCCTTGAGGAAGCGGTCGCGGAACTTCGTGACGGCCGCGTCGAGCGCCGCCTCGGTGTCGTCCTCGAGCTTGCCGGTCGTCCCGATGGTCGTCAGGACGTCGGTGTTCCGCCGCAGGTGGTCCAGCAGCTCGGACTCGAAGCGACGCACGTCCTCGATCGGGACGTCGTCGAGCTTGCCCTTGGTGCCGGCCCAGATGGACGCGACCTGGTCCTCGACCGCGAACGGCGAGTACTGCGGCTGCTTGAGGAGCTCCATGAGCCGGGCCCCTCGAGTCAGCTGGGCCCGCGAGGCGGCGTCCAGGTCCGAGGCGAACATCGCGAACGCCTCGAGCGACCGGTACTGCGCCAGGTCGAGCTTCAGCGTGCCGGAGACCTTCTTCATGGCCTTGACCTGCGCCGAACCACCGACGCGCGACACCGAGATGCCGACGTCGACGGCCGGACGCTGGTCGGCGTTGAACAGGTCCGACTGCAGGAAGATCTGACCGTCGGTGATCGAGATGACGTTCGTCGGGATGTAGGCCGACACGTCGTTCGCCTTGGTCTCGATCATGGGCAGACCGGTCATCGAGCCCGCACCGAGCTCGTCGTTCAGCTTGGCGCAGCGCTCGAGCAGACGCGAGTGCAGGTAGAAGACGTCACCGGGGTACGCCTCACGGCCCGGCGGGCGGCGCAGCAGCAGCGACACGGCGCGGTAGGCCTCCGCCTGCTTCGACAGGTCGTCGAAGATGATCAGGACGTGCTTGCCGTCGTACATCCAGTGCTGCCCGATGGCCGAGCCGGTGTACGGCGCGAGGTACTTGAACCCCGCCGGGTCGGAGGCAGGGGCGGCGACGATCGTCGTGTACTCGAGAGCGCCCGCGTCCTCGAGCGCACCGCGGACCGCCGCGATGGTCGAGCCCTTCTGCCCGATGGCGACGTAGATGCAGCGCACCTGCTTCGACGGGTCGCCGCTCTCCCAGTTCGCCTTCTGGTTGATGATCGTGTCGATCGCGATCGCCGTCTTGCCGGTCTGGCGGTCGCCGATGATCAGCTGACGCTGGCCACGGCCGATCGGGATCATCGCGTCGATCGCCTTGAGACCGGTCTGCAACGGCTCATGCACGCTCTTGCGCGCCATGACGCCGGGGGCCTGCAGCTCGAGCGCACGGCGGCCGACGGTCTCGACCTCACCGAGGCCGTCGATCGGGTTCCCGAGCGGGTCGACGACCCGGCCGAGGTACCCGTCACCGACGGCGACCGAGAGCACCTCGCCCGTGCGGCGGACCTCCTGGCCCTCCTCGATGCCGGTGAACTCGCCCAGGACGACGACGCCGATCTCGCGCACGTCCAGGTTCAGCGCCAGGCCGAGCGTGCCGTCCTCGAACCGCAGCAGCTCGTTGGCCATCGCGCCGGGCAGGCCCTCGACCTGTGCGATGCCGTCGCCCGCCAGGGTCACGCGGCCGACCTCTTCGGTGACGGCGCCCTTCGGCTCGTAGGACTGCACGAAGCTGTCCAGCGCGGCCCGGATCTCGTCCGGCCGGATCGTCAGCTCAGCCATTGCTCTTCTCCTGTCGTGACCGCACGGGGAGGGCGGTCGTCACGTTCTGGGTGCGGTGCGGCGGTGGGCCGACCGTCAACTGGCAAGTCGCCGTCGGGCGTCGTCGAGCCGGGACAGCACGGTCGCGTCGACGACGTCGGACCCGACCTGGATCCGCAGACCGCCGACCACCGCCTCGTCCACGGTGACGTTGAGCTTCACGGGGCGTCCGTAGGCGCGGGCGAGGATGCCCTCGAGACGGTCCTGCTGGGTGACGCTCAGCCCGGATCCCGTCGTGACGGCGGCGACGAGCCGCTGACGACGTGCGGCGCTCAGCTCACCGACGTGCCCGAGCGTCGCTGCGAACCGCCGGCCCCGCGGCGAGGCCGTGGCACGCCGTGCGATCGCCGCGGTCACGGGAGAGGTGCGCCCGGCCAGGATCTGGTCGATCAGGGCCAGCCGCCGCTCGACCGCCACCGACTCGTCGGCGAGCGCGCGGCGCGCCTCCCGCTGACCGACCAGTGCCCGGGTGAGCCGGAACAGCTCGTCCTCGACCCGGACCTGCTCGCCGCCCGCCTCGGCCGAGGCGATCAGGGCGTGGAAGCCCAGCTCCTCCAGCGCGGTCGCGAGGTCGGGCTCCGCCGACCACCGCGACCGCACCATGTCGCTGACGAGCTCGACGACCTGCGGGTCGGCGTCCGCCAACAGCTGACGAACCACGCCCGCCTTGGCGTCACCGTCGATCGACGGGTCGGTCAGGGTGCGCCGCAACGAGCCGGAGCTGTCGAGAGCGTCGACCACGGCGAACAGCTGCTCGCCGAGCCCCGCCGCCTGTGCACCGGCAGCACCGAGCACCGGCTCGAAGCGCTCGGCGGCCCGCTCCAGGGAGACCCGACTCGTCCCGCGCATCACTTCCCCTTGCCGGCGTCCGCCGTGATGGACGCCTCGAGCTCGTCGAGGAACCGGTCGACGACGCGCGACTGACGCACCTGGTCGTCGAGCGCCTCACCGACGATCTTGGAAGCGAGCTGGGTCGCGAGCGTCCCGACCTCCGCGCGGAGCGAGACGACGGCCTGCTGGCGCTCGGCCTCGATCTGCCGCTGCGCCGTCTCCAGGATGCGCTCGGCGTCGGCCCCGGCCTTGGCGCGGAGCTCGGCCACGATGGCCGCTCCCTCGCCGCGGGCGTCCTCGCGGATGCGGGCTGCCTCGGCGCGGGCCTCGGCCAGCTCCTGCGTGTGGCGGGCGAGCGCCGCCTCGGCCTCGGCCTGAGCCGACTCGGCCTTGGCGATGCCGCCCTCGATGCGCTCCGTCCGCTCGTCCAGCACCGCCGTGAACTTCGGCAGGACGACCTTGTAGAACAGGATCGCGATCGGGATGACGACCACGAGCGACCAGAGGATGTCGTAGGACGCCGGCACGAACAGCCTGATCCCGTCGATCTCCCCGGAACCCTTCGCGGCGAGCACGGCGCCGACGGTGGAGAGGGCTGACATCACGCCGAGGGGAAGAGGAAGCCGGCGATGAGACCGAGCAGGGCCAGCACCTCGACGAAGGCCACACCGATGAACATGGTGGTGCGCAGCTGGCCGGCGACCTCAGGCTGCCGGGCGATGCCCTCGACCGTCTTGCCGATGAGGATGCCGAGACCGATGCCAGGGCCGAGCGTCGCGAGGCCGTAGCCGATGGTCGCGACGTTCCCGACGACCTCGGCGAGGATGGTGGAGTCCGCCATGGGTTGTTCCTTCCGTTGGCGCCCTGTGCAGGGCAGTGAACAGCAGAGCAGGTGAACAGCAGAGCAGGTGAACGGCAGAGGGTGGTGCAGAGCGTGCGCCCGCCAGGCGCACAGGTCAGTGCGCCTCCGTGGAGAGGTTGATGTAGACCGCGGCGAGCAGCGTGAAGATGTATGCCTGCAGTGCGGCGACGAGCAGCTCGAACAGCGTGAAGGCGAAGCCTGCCGCGAGCGAGAGCGCGCCGATCGCCTTGATCGCCCCCGTGGCCTCGAAGAAGAAGAACTGGGTCGCGGCGAAGGACAGCACCAGGAGCAGGTGGCCGGCGATCATGTTGGCCGTGAGCCGGATCGCGAGCGTCGCCGGTCGGAAGAGGAAGACCTGGAGGATCTCGATCGGCGTGATCAGCAGGTACAGCACGGGCGGCACGCCGGGCGGGAACAGGTTCGACTTCAGGAAGGCGCCCACCCCGTGGTGCGCCTTGACGCCGGCCGCCAGGTACACCACGTACACCCACGCGGCCAGGACGAGCGGCAGCCCCATGAGCGAGGTGCCGGCGATGTTGAGCAGCGGGATGACACCCGTGATGTTGAACGCGAGGATCGCGAAGAACAGCGTGGTCAGCATGGGCACGTAGCGCCTCGAGTCCTTGCCCAGGACCTCCTGCGCGATGTTCACGCGGACGAAGTCGAGCGCCATCTCGGCCACGCCCTGACCTCGGCCGGGCACGAGCGAGACCCGGCGCGAGGCGGCCCAGAACAGCAGGCACAGCGCGACGGCCCCGATCACGCGGACCAGCATGATCCGGTTGAACTCGAAGAGGGTGCCCTCGAAGGCGATCACGCCGGGGAAGAACTCGGCAATCGTCGGCGCCTTGAAGCCGCCCCCGCTCTCACCGGCGGCGGCAAGAAGTCGTGTCGTCGCAGCGGTGTACAGAACGAGCTCCTCGGGGTCGTGCGGGCGGCGGTCGACGCCGCGTCTGCGCATGCGGACCGACGGACCTGGCCGTCTTGGATCGCCTGAAGCCTAACGTACTCGAGCCACTGATCCTGACGTGCGGCTCAGGAGTGTGTTCGGACGGACTACTCGCCGACCGGCGGCTCGACGTAGGGGATCCGTGCGGCGCGCACGGCCCGGAAGTCGAGGAGCACCGACCCCAGCACGCCGACCAGCAGGACGACGGCGAGCACGACCCGGTCGTAGAACGTCTGGTCGCGGAGCAGCGCGAGCACCGCCACGAGCACCACCATCTTGGCGAGCCAGCCGCCGAGCACGACGGCAGCCGTCGTCTGGGCGCTCGAGGCCGCGGTGACGAGCATCGAGACCACCGTGGTGCCCGAGAAGACCAGGGTCAGCACGACGCCCAGCACGGCTCCCCACACCCCGGGCACCCCGGCGGTGAGGTAGCCCACCGCGAGGCCGAGCACGGCGACCACCGCGACGAGGACGAGCATGTCGCGCAGGGCGGTCCGGAAGACCGCGCGTGCAGCCTCGGACCCGGGCAGGCCCGCGGGGCCCGCGCCCTGCGTCCCACTGCGGCCCGCGTGATCGCCCCGGGGCGGGCCCGACGGGGTCGGCTCGACCGGTGCGGCCGGGTCTGGGGTGGTCATGGGGTGTTCCCTTCGTCGAGGTGGCCGGCGCGGTCACGTCCGCGCAGCGGCCCGAGCGTGAGCAGGACGGCGACGACCGCCGCCGCCGCGAGCGTCCACAGGACCGTGGTCGTCGGCAGCAGGACCAGGGCGGCCGCACCGAACGCGAACACCGCGGTCCAGAGGTACATGATGACGACCGCACGCCGGTGCGAGTGGCCCAGGGCGAGCAGCCGGTGGTGCAGGTGCATACGGTCCGGGTGGAACGGCGACCTCCCCGCGCCGACCCGCCGGATCACCGCCAGGCCCATGTCGAGCAGCGGCAGCAGGAGCACCGCGATCGGCAGCAGGATGGGCAGGAAGGCGGGGATCGTCTGGCGAGCGGTGACCACGGCCGGGTCGATCTGCCCGGTGACCACGATGGTGGCCGCCGCGATGACGAGACCGATCAGCATCGAGCCCGAGTCGCCCATGAAGATGCGCGCCGGGTAGAAGTTGTGCGGCAGGAACCCGAGGCATGCTCCCACGAGCGCCGCCATCGCGAGCGTGGCGAGGTTCGAGACGTCCGTCGGGCTCGCCTCGCGCGTGAGCAGGTAGGTGTACACGAAGAACGCGGTTCCGCCGATGGCGATCATCCCGGCAGCCAGCCCGTCGAGCCCGTCCACGAAGTTCACCGCATTCATGGCGACGACCACGGTCAGCACCGTGAGGAAAAGCCACGTGCGGTCCGAGGACGCGAACAGTGCGCTGCCGATCGGGAGCTGGAAGAGCAGCACCCGGGACCAGGCGAGGAACCCCGCCGCGAGCACCTGCCCGACGAGCTTGGTGATCCAGTCGAGGTCCCAGATGTCGTCCGCGACACCGAGCAGGCAGACCATCGTCGCCGCCCCGAGGATTCCCCACGCCTGCCGCGAGTCCGCGAAGACCCCGGCGAGGAAGGGGATCTGGCTCGCGACCGCGAAGGCGACGGCCAGGCCCGCGAGCATCGCGATCCCACCGAGGCGCGGCGTCGGGACCGCGTGGACGTCGCGGTCACGCACCGCCGTGATGGCCCCGACGCGGAGCGCGACCCAGCGCGCGACGGGGGTGACGAGGTAGGTGACCGCCGCGGCGATCAGCAGGACGAGCAGGTAGACCCTCACCCGGCGTCGTCCTCGCCTTCCATCGGGGCGACCGCGCGCAGCGTCGCGAGGTCGATCGCGCCCGCGCGCACGAGGCGCAGGGTGCCGCCGGTCGCGTCGACGATCGTCGACGCGACGCCGCCCGGGGCGGTGCCCGCGTCGAGGTACACGGCGACGGCGTCGCCCAGCTGGTCCACGGCGTCGCGCGCGCTCAGCGCGGCGGGACCGCCCGTCCGGTTGGCGCTCGACACGGCCATGGGGCCGGTCCGGCGCAGCAGCGCGAGCGCCGCCGGGTGGTCGGGCATCCGCAGCGCCACCGTGCCGCGCGTCTCGCCGAGGTCCCACGCGAGCGAGGGCTGCGCGTGGCAGATCACCGTGAGACCGCCGGGCCAGAACGCGGCGACCAGCTCGCGGACCGAGACCGGGACCTGCGTGGCCAGGCCGTCGAGCGTCCGGACGTCGGGCACGAGCACGGGCGGCGGCATCTGCCGGCCGCGTCCCTTCGCCGCGAGGAGCGCGGCCACTGCGGGCGGCGAGAACGCGTCCGCCCCGATGCCGTACACGGTGTCGGTCGGGAGCACGACGAGCCCGCCGCGGCCGACCACGTTGACCGCCTCGTCGAGAGCAGCCCCCCAGGTGTTGGGGTCCGACACGTCGTGCAGTCGGTCGTACGCGCTCACGACGGCGAGTGTTCCACGTCGACGGGACCCGTCGTGCCACCACCGGCGGCGAGGCGGCAGGCCACGACCATGCGCGGCCGGCCGGCGAGGTCCACCGACGTCCGAGCCGGGGTGAACGCACCGGTCGCGTCGACGGCCGCCCGGGCCGCCTCGTCCTGGACCTCCGCGTGCTCCATCACGAGCAACCCGCCCGGCCGCAGCAGCCGCGCCGCCGCGGCGACGATCCCGCGCGGCACCTCGAGCCCGTCGGCGCCGAGGCCGTACAGCGCGACGGCCGGGTCGTGCTCGGCCACCTCGGGGTCGACCGGGACGGCGCCGGGCGGGACGTAGGGCGGGTTGGACACCACCACGTCGACCGTGCCGTCGAGCTCGCGCAGCGCGGTGCGCGCGTCCCCCCGGTGCAGCACCGCGGCCCCCGCGACCGTGCCGGCGAGGGCGGCGACGTTGCGGGCCGCCCAGGCGTGGGCGTCGGCGTCGAGCTCGACCGCGTGCACGACGGCGCCGGGCACCTCGTGCGCGACGGCGAGCGCGATCGCGCCCGAGCCCGTGCAGAGGTCCACGACGAGCGCCTCGCCGCGCAGCCGGACCGCCTCGCGGGCGGCCGCGACGGCGACCTCGGCGACCTGCTCGGTCTCGGGTCGCGGCACGAACACCCCCGGCCCGACGGCGAGCTCGATCCCACGGAACGGAGCCGAGCCCGTCAGGTGCTGGAGCGGGATGCGGGCCGACCGGTGGGCGAGGAGCTCCGCCAGGCGGTCCAGCTCCGGCGGAGCGTCCCGACCCAGCGCGGCGGCAGTGCGGAGCTCGCCGCGCCCCACGCCGAGGAGGTGCGCGGCGAGGAGCTCGGCGTCGGCGCGCGGGGACGGGACCCCGGCGGCGGCGAGCACCACCTCGGCGTCGCGCAGCACGGCACGCAGCGGTCGACCGACCGCGCCCGCAGCGGGCTCCGCCACCTCGTCACCCACGCGCCGCCGCGTGGGCCGCACGACGCCGTCGGGCAGGCTCACGCGCCCGCCGCCGCGAGCCGCGCGGCCTCGTCGGCCTCGACCGCCGACCGCACCACGGGGTCCAGGTCACCGTCGAGGACGGCGTCGAGGTTGTACGCCTTGTAGCCGGTCCGGTGGTCGGCGATCCGGTTCTCGGGGTAGTTGTACGTCCGGATGCGCTCGGACCGGTCGACCGTGCGGACCTGCGACCGGCGAACCTCCGACGCCGCCGCCGCCTCCGCCTCGGCCTGCGCGGCCAGCAGGCGGGCACGGAGCACCCGCATCGCCTGCTCGCGGTTCTGGAGCTGCGACTTCTCGTTCTGCATCGACACGACGATGCCGGTCGGCACGTGCGTGATGCGCACGGCCGAGTCCGTCGTGTTGACCGACTGCCCACCGGGGCCCGACGAGCGGTAGACGTCGATGCGCAGGTCGTTCGCGTCGATCGCGACCTCACCCGGGTCGTCGACCTCCGGCAGCACGACGACGCCGGCCGCCGAGGTGTGGATCCGTCCCTGGGACTCGGTCACGGGGACGCGCTGGACGCGGTGGACCCCGCCCTCGTACTTGAGCGACGCCCAGACGCCGTCCGCCGGGTCGGCCGGGCCGCCTCCGCGCGACTTCACGGCGACCTGGACGTCCTTGTAGCCGCCGAGGTCGGACTCGGTCGTCTCGATCAGCTCGGCCTTCCAGCCGCGCCGCTCGGCGTACCGCAGGTACATGCGCAGGAGGTCGCCCGCGAACAGCGCCGACTCCTCGCCGCCCTCCCCCGCCTTGATCTCGAGGATGACGTCGCGCGCGTCGTCGGGGTCGCGGGGGACCAGCACGCGGCGCAGCCGCTCGGCCGCCTCGTCGGCGGCCGCCTGCAGCGCCGGGAGCTCGGCCGCGAACGTCTCGTCCGTCTCGGCGATCTCGGTCGCCTCGCTCAGGTCCTGGTTCGCCTGGTGCCACGCGCGGTAGGCGCCCACCACCCGGCCGAGCTCGGCGTAGCGGCGGCCCAGCGTGCGCGCGCGGCCCGCGTCGGCGTGGACCGCCGGGTCGGCGAGCTGCGTCTCGATCTCGGCGTGCTCGGCCAGCATCGGCTCGACCGCCGCGAACGTCTCGCTCATGTCACCCCTTCGTCGGACCGGACCTCAGCAGGTGGATCTGCCAGGACAGACAACAGCGCCGGTGGCCCCGGGTGCCGCCATGGAGGGCGACGCCCCGGGATCACCGGCGCTGTGAGGTCGCTACTTCGCCGCAGCGTCCTTCTTGCCGTACCGGGCCTCGAACCGGGCCACGCGGCCACCGGTGTCGAGGATCTTCTGCTTGCCCGTGTAGAACGGGTGGCACGCGCTGCACACGTCGGTGTGGATCTCGCCGGACGTCTGGGTCGAGCGCGTCGTGAACGTGTTGCCGCAGGTACAGGTGACCGTCGTGGCCACGTACGCGGGGTGGATGTCCTTCTTCACAGGGGGCTACTCCTCGGTTGCTGCCCCGGGTCCCGTGCGCGGACGCGCTCAGGTGAACCGGAGACCGGTGGAACATTGTGCCAGAACGACTCGGGGGGTCGGATTCTTCCCCCGGAGCCGTCCCGGCGCACGGGTGCTTGTCGGCTCAGTCGTCCCGGTGGCTCAGTCGTCCCGGTGGCCGGGCGCGCTGGGCGTGGTCTTCTGGACCTGCAGCAGGAACTCGACGTTGCTGTGCGTCTCGCGCAGCTTGCCGAGCAGCAGCTCGATCGCCTGCTGCTGGTCGAGCGCGCTCATCACGCGGCGCAGCTTCCAGTTGATCTTGAGCTCGTCGGCCGGCACGAGGATCTCCTCACGCCGGGTGCCCGACGCGTCGACGTCGACCGCGGGGAAGATCCGCTTGTCCGCGAGCTGCCGGGAGAGCTTGAGCTCCATGTTCCCGGTGCCCTTGAACTCCTCGAAGATGACCTCGTCGGCCTTCGACCCGGTCTCCACGAGCGCCGTCGCGAGGATGGTCAGCGAGCCGCCGTGCTCGATGTTGCGCGCGGCCCCGAAGAACCGCTTCGGCGGGTAGAGCGCGCTCGAGTCGACGCCACCGGACAGGATCCGGCCCGAGGCCGGCGCCGCGATGTTGTACGCGCGACCCAGGCGAGTGATCGAGTCGAGCAGCACGACGACGTCCTGGCCCAGCTCGACCAGGCGCTTGGCGCGCTCGATCGCGAGCTCGGCGACCGTCGTGTGGTCGTCGGCCGGCCGGTCGAAGGTCGAGGCGATGACCTCGCCCTTGACCGTGCGCTGCATGTCCGTGACCTCCTCGGGCCGCTCGTCGACGAGCACGACCATGAGGTGGACCTCGGGGTTGTTCGTGGTGATCGCGTTGGCGATCGCCTGGAGCACGAGCGTCTTGCCCGCCTTGGGCGGCGAGACGATCAGACCGCGCTGACCCTTGCCGATCGGCGAGACGAGGTCGATGACCCGGGTCGTCAGGATGTTCGGCTCGGTCTCGAGGCGCAGGCGCTCCTGCGGGTACAGCGGCGTCAGCTTGCCGAACTCGGGGCGCTTGCGCGCGTCGTCGGGGCTCATGCCGTTGACCGTGTCGAGCCGGACGAGGGCGTTGAACTTGCTGTTCCGGCCCTGGTTCGGGGTGGGCGTCTCGCCCTCGCGCGGCTGACGGACCGCACCGGTGACCGCGTCGCCCTTGCGCAGGCCGGCCTTCTTGACCTGGCCCATCGCGACGTAGACGTCGTTGTCGCCCGGCAGGTAGCCGCTGGTGCGGACGAACGCGTAGTTGTCCTTGATGTCGAGGATGCCGGCGACAGGCAGGAGGACGTCGTCGTCGTGGACCTCGACCTCCTCGTAGGCCCCGAGCTCGCCGCCGCCCTGGCGTCCGCCGCGCGTGCGCTTGTTGCGGTCGCGGTCGCGGAACCGGTCGCGGCTGCGGCGACGCCGGCCGCCACGCTCGTCGTCCTCGTCCTGGCCCTGCGGCTGGCGGTTCTGCCGCTGCTGGTTGCCCTGCTGGTTGCCCTGCTGGTTCCCGTGCTGCTGCTGGCTCTGGTTGCTCTGGCCCTGCGGGTGGGGCTGGCGCTGCGCGCCCTCGTCCGAGCCCTCGACCGACGCCTGCTCGCCCGGCGTCTGGTCGTCCTGAGGCGCACCGGCGTTGCGGCCGGAGCGCCGCGATCCGCGCTCGCGCTCCACGGCGACGGAGCCGACGGCCTCGGCCGCGCGCGCGGCGCGGTCGTCGCGGGACTCGGCGAGCGCCTGGCGGACGTCGAGGTCGGGTGCAGGGCGGTCGTCGGTCGTGGCACTCGTGGCGGGGGCGGCGCTGCGCGACGCACGGCGGCTCCGCTGCGGCCGCTCCCCCGCGGACCCGAGCGGCAGCGTGTCGGCGACAGCCGACCCGGCCGGTGCCTCGGCGCTCGGCGCCGCGGGTGCCGCGGCGGTCGTCGCGGCGGGAGCGCTCTGGCGGGACTCGGGCGCAACGCTGCGCGCGCCGCCCCGGCGCTCCCTGATCGCGTCCAGGAGATCGCTCTTGCGCATCTTGGACGTACCCGTCACGCCGAGCTGCGCGGCGAGCGCCTGCAGCTCCGGCAGGCGCATCGCGGAGATCGCGGCGCTCCGGGTGGTGCCGCCTGCAGCGCCTGGGGCGCTGCTCACGGCGGCATCGATGGTGTCAGTCACGAAGGATCCTTCCCCCTCGTCGGCGGCCGGCACGAAGAATGGGCGGGCCGCGGTCGACGTCCGGCACCAGACGGCCGGATCGTTGCTCGAGCGTCAGGTCCGGCGTACGACGACGTCGGTGGCACCTGGGCTGGAGATACCCCCTGACCGACCGGCGCGCACGTGCGCATCTCGGGATCAGGTTCAGGGAGCACGTTCATGCTAACACCGTGACGTCGGTCGACCGACGCACCGGGCGTCTTCCCCCCGACGAGCGGCGTTTTCACCCGGACGCGCGAGCACGGGCCGTACGCTCGCGCAGGTCGGCAGCGATCCGCCGGTCAGCGTCCGACGCGCGCGACGTGCGCCCCTCCGCCGTCGACCCCCGGCGACACGACCTGCCAGTCGCCGCACGCCTCGGCGAGGACGTCGCTGATCACGTCGTCCGCGTCGGTGCCGGCTCCGGCCGCCGCTGCGCGCGCCAGCACGAGCACCGTGGGACCGGCGCCCGAGACCACCGCCGCGACGCCTCGCTCGCGGAGCGCACCGACCAGCCCGAGCGTCTGCGCCATGACCGCGGCACGGTACTGCTGGTGCAGCATGTCCTCGGTGGCGGGGAGCAGCAGGTCCGGCCGTCGCGTGAGCGCCTCGACGAGCAGAGCCGCGCGCCCGGCCTGGAACGCCGCGTCGCCGTGGGGCACCCGGGTGGGCAGCACGCTGCGCGCGTGCGAGGTCGCGAGCCGGTCGGGCGGCACGAGCAGGACGGGCGTGAGCACGTCGGCGGGCTCGAGCCGGACGGCGTGCGGCCCGTCGACGTCGCACCACGCCACGGTCGCGCCGCCGAGCAGGGCCGGCGCGGCGTTGTCCGGGTGCCCCTCGAGCTCGTTCGCCAGGCGCAGCGCGACCGCGTCGTCGAGCGCCTCGGGGTCGGCGATGAGGCCGCGCGCGGCGAGGATCCCGGCGACCGCGGCGGCCGCCGACGACCCGAGGCCACGGCCGTGCGGGATCCGGTTGGTGCACGTGAGGTGCACGCCGGTCTGCGGCGCACCCACGTGGTCGAGGGCCAGCCGCAGCGCACGCACGACGAGGTGCGTGTCGTCGTCGGGCACCTCGCGCGCGCCCTCGCCCGTCACCTCGACGACGACGTCGGGTGAGCCCAGCGCACGGACCTCGAGCTCGTCGTGGATCCCGAGCGCGAGCCCGAGCGAGTCGAACCCCGGGCCGAGGTTGGCTGCCGTGGCGGGCACGACCACGCGCACGTGGTCCGAGCCGAGCCTCATGACGGGACCGAGCGCATCGGGCCGCCTGAGCCGAGCTCGAGCGCGTCGGCGATCGACACGATGTCGGCGCTCACGCGGACCGGGACCACCTCGCTGCCGTCGGCGGTGCGCAGCGCCCACTGCGGGTCCTTGAGGCCGTGGCCGGTCACGGTCACGACGATCCGTGCGCCCGCGGGCACCCGACCCTGCTCGGCGAGGGCGAGGATGCCGGCGACGCCGGCCGCCGAGGCAGGCTCGACGAACACGCCGACCTGGCTCGACAGGATCCGGTGCGCGGCGAGGATCTGCTCGTCGGTGACGGCCTCGATCAGCCCGCCCGAGGTGTCCCGCGCGTCCTCCGCCTGCGTCCACGACGCCGGGTTCCCTATCCGGATGGCGGTCGCGATCGTCTCGGGGTGGGTGATCGGGTGGCCCGCCACGATCGGCGCCGAGCCCACGGCCTGGAAGCCCCACATCCGCGGTCGGCGCGTCGCGACGCCCGCCTCGGCGTACTCGGCGTAGCCCTTCCAGTAGGCCGTGATGTTGCCCGCGTTGCCGACGGGCAGGGCGTGGATGTCCGGCGCGTCACCGAGCGCGTCCACGACCTCGAACGCACCCGTCTTCTGGCCCTCGATCCGGTCGGGGTTGACCGAGTTGACCAGCTCGACCGGGTAGGCCTCGGCGAGCTTGCGGGCCGCGACGAGGCAGTCGTCGAAGTTGCCGTCGACCTGCAGGAGCCGGGCGCCGTGGGCGATGGCCTGGCTCAGCTTGCCCATCGCGATCTTGCCGTCGGGCACGAGCACCGCGCAGGTCATCCCCGCCGCGGTCGCGTAGGCGGCGGCGGACGCCGAGGTGTTGCCCGTCGACGCGCACACCACGACCTTCGCGCCCCGCGCCGCCGCGGCCGAGATCGCCGTCGTCATGCCCCGGTCCTTGAACGACCCCGTCGGGTTCATCCCCTCGACCTTGAGGTGCACGTCCGCCCCGGTCAGGAGCGAGAGCGCCGGTGCGGGCACGAGCGGCGTGCCGCCCTCCCCCAGCGTGACGACGCGCTCCTGGACGTGCGCGGGCAGCCGGTCGGCGTACTCGGCGATGATCCCGCGCCACTGGTGCGCCATCAGGCTCCTTCGACTCGCAGGACGGAGACGACCCGGGTCACGGAGTCGAGCTCGGCGAGCGCGGCGACGGTCGCGGCGAGCGCCGCGTCGGTGGCCTCGTGGGTCGTGATGACCAGGTGCGCCAGCGCGAGCGGGTCGGTGCCCGACGCCGGGGCGACGGCTCGCGACGCCGCCCCGCCCGAGGCGGTGGGCGCCTGCCGCACCGCCTCGATCGACACCTCGTGCTCGGCGAGGGCATGGGCGACCTGCGCGAGCACGCCCGGGCGGTCGGCCACGTCGAGCCGGACCTGGTAGCGGGTCAGCGCGGCGGACGCGGGCAACAGCGGCAGGTCGGCGTAGCTGGACTCGACCGGGCCCCGTCCGCCGAGCACGCGGTGCCGCGCGGCGGAGACGAGGTCGCCGAGCACGGCGGAGGCCGTCGGCGCGCCACCCGCACCGCGACCGTAGAACATCAGCTCTCCTGCGGCCTCCGCCTCGACGAACACGGCGTTGAAGGCGCCGTGCACGCCCGCGAGCGGATGGCTCGTCGGCACGAGCGCGGGGTGCACCCGCACGGAGACGCCCGCGTCGGTCGACTCGGCGATGGCGAGCAGCTTGACGACGTGACCCGTGCGCGCGGCCCACGCGACGTCGTCGGCCGTCACCGCGGTGATGCCCTCGCGGTGCACCTGCTCGAGCGGCACCCGGGTGTGGAACGCGAGCGAGGCGAGGATCGCCGCCTTCGCCGCGGCGTCGAAGCCCTCGACGTCGGCGGTCGGGTCGGCCTCCGCGTAGCCGAGCGCCTGCGCCTGCTTGACCGCCTGGTCGAGGTCGAGGCCCTCGGTGGCCATCTGGTCGAGCACGTAGTTCGTCGTGCCGTTGACGACGCCGAGGACGCGCCGGATCCGGTCACCCGCGAGCGACTCGCGGACCGGGCGGACCAGCGGGATCGCGCCCGCGACTGCCGCCTCGAAGTAGAGGTCGACCCCCGCGTCGTCGGCCGCGGCGTAGAGCGTCGGGCCGTCCTCCGCGAGCAGCGCCTTGTTGGCGGTCACGACCGACGCGCCGGCCGCGATGGCGCGCAGGAGCAGCGAGCGGGCCGGCTCGATGCCGCCCATGACCTCGACGACGAGGTCGGCGCGCTCCACGAGACCCTCGGCATCGGTCGTCAGCAGCGCGGGGTCGACGCCGTCGCGCGGCACCGACACGTCCCGCACCGCGACGCCGACGAGCTCGAGCGCGGCGCCGGCGCGCGCCGCGAGGTCGTCGCGCTGCGAGGTGAGCAGCCGTGCGACCTGGCTCCCGACGACCCCGGCACCCAGCAGCGCGACGCGCAGCGCCGGATCCGCCGCACCCTGCTGGGCGCTCCGCCGTGCACGTTCCCGAGCCTCCACCGCGCCGCCCACCTCTCGTCGTCGTCCACCCGGCCGCCGCCCCGCGCCAGGGCGCAGCCGCACCAGGCGGCGCGCCGCTCTGCCTCGTCCGGGGGGTCGATCCTCGCCGCCCGGGTCGACCCGCGGACGGCCGTCTCAGGATACGGGTCCGGATCCACGGCTTCGTCTGCGTGGTCTGGTCGGGATCCCGTCAGCCCTGGTCGAGCGCGAAGAGGTCGTCCTCCGTCTCGCGACGCACCAGGACGCGGACCTCGCCGTCGCGCACCGCCAGCACGGGCGGGCGCGGCACGTGGTTGTAGTTGGACGCCATCGAGCGTCCGTACGCGCCCGTCGCCGGGACCGCGAGCAGGTCGCCGCGCCCGATGTCGGCCGGCAGCTCGACGTCGTGCACCACGATGTCGCCGCTCTCGCAGTGCTTGCCGACGACGCGCGCCCGCACCGTCTCGGCCGCCCCGACGCGCGACGCGACCACCGCGGTGTACCGCGCGTCGTAGAGCGCGGGCCGCAGGTTGTCGCTCATCCCGCCGTCGACCGACACGTAGGTGCGCGTGAAGGCGGGCGGCCCGTCCACCGTGACGGGCTTGACGGTGCCGACCTCGTACAGCGTGAAGGTGGTCGGGCCGACGACGGCGCGGCCGGGCTCGATCGAGATGCGCGGCACGGGCGTCCCGAGGGCCGCGCACACGTCGCCCACGGCTGTCGCGAGGTCCTTGGCGACGCGAGCCGGCTCGATCGGGACCTCGCCGGGCAGGTACGCGATGCCGTAGCCGCCGCCCAGGTCGACCTCGGGCAGCAGGTGCCCGGTCCGGGCCGCGAGCTCGGCGCGCAGCTCGAGCAGCGTGCGCGCCGCCTCGGTGAACCCGGCCGGGTCGAGGATCTGCGACCCGATGTGCGAGTGGACGCCGAGCAGCTCGAGCTCGGGCCGGGCGAGCACGGCCCGCAGCGCCGCCGCCGCCTGCCCGCCCGCGATCGAGAGCCCGAACTTCTGGTCCTCGTGCGCGGTCGAGATGTACTCGTGACCGCCCGCGTGGATGCCGGTCGTGACGCGGACCATCACCGGTGCGCGGCGGCCGTCCGCGCGCTCACGCACCGCCGCCGCGATCCGGTCGATCTCGGTCATCGAGTCCACGATGATCCGCCCGACGCCCGCGTCGAGCGCGCGTCGGAGCTCGGCGTCGGACTTGTTGTTGCCGTGCAGGCCGATGGCGGCTCCCGGGACGCCGGCTCGCAGCGCGACGGCGAGCTCGCCCCCGGTCGAGGTGTCGACGCGGAGCCCCTCCTCGTGCGCCCACCGCGCGACCGCGACCGAGAGGAACGCCTTGCCGGCGTAGTACACGTCGACCTCGGTCCCGACGTGGGCGAACGCGTCGGTGAACGCCTCGCGGAAGGCCCGGGCACGCGCGCGGAAGTCGGCCTCGTCGAGCACGTACGCGGGCGTGCCGTGCGTCGCCGCGATCTCCCGCACGTCGACGCCCGCGACGACGAGCGCGCCGTCGTCCCCGCGCCGCACCCCCGAGGCCCACACGGCCGGGTCGAGATCCGTCACCTGCGCGCCGGTCACATGCGCTCCGGCGCGCTCACGCCCAGCAGGCCCAGGCCGTTGGCGAGCACCTGGCGGGTGGCGTCGTTGAGCCACAGGCGCGTGCGGTGCACATCGGTGACCTCCTCGTCGCCGAAGGGCGCGACCCGGCGCTGGTCGTACCACTTGTGGTACGACCCGGCGAGCTCCTCGAGGTAGCGGGCGACGCGGTGCGGCTCGCGGAGCTCGGCGGCCTGGGCCACGACGCGCGGGAACTCGCTCAGCGACCCGAGCAGCGCGGCCTCGGCCGGGTGGTCGAGCAGGGCGGCGTCGAAGCCGTCCGCGCGCCGGACGCCCGCGTCGGCCGCGTTGCGGGCGACGTTCGCCGTGCGCGCGTGGGCGTACTGCACGTAGAAGACCGGGTTCTCGTTCGTGGCGCGCGTGAGCAGGTCGAGGTCGATGTCGAGCGAGGAGTTCGCGGACGAGCGCGCCAGCGCGTAGCGCGCGGCGTCGACCCCGACGGCGTCGACCAGGTCGTCGATCGTCACGACGGTCCCGGCGCGCTTGGACATCCGGACCGGCTCGCCGTCCTTGAGGAGGTTGACCATCTGCCCGATGAGGATCTCGAGGTTGACGCCCGGCACGTCACCGAACGCCGCGCACATCGCCATCATGCGGCCGATGTACCCGTGGTGGTCGGCGCCCAGCATGATGATCACGCGGTCGAACCCGCGCTCGCGCTTGTCGAGGTAGTAGGCGAGGTCGCCGGCGATGTAGGCCGGGTCGCCGTCGGCCTTGATGACGACCCGGTCCTTGTCGTCGCCGAAGTCGGTGGTCCGCAGCCACGTCGCGCCGTCGGCCTCGTAGACCCGGCCGAGCTCGCGCAGCCGCGCGACGGCGTGGTCGACCGCGCCCGACTCGTGCAGCGAGTTCTCGTGGAAGTACACGTCGAAGTCGACGCCGAACTCGTGCAGCGACTTCTTGATCTCCGCGAACATCAGCTCGACGCCCGCGGCCCGGAACGCCTCCTGCGCCTCGTCGTCGGGCAGGGTCCGCGGGTCCGTGGTCGCCTGGGCGACGACCTGGTCGGCGATCTCGGAGATGTAGGCGCCGCCGTAGCCGTCCTCGGGCGCCTCCTGACCGCGGGCGGCGGCGAGCAGCGAGCGCGCGAAGCGGTCGATCTGCCCGCCGTGGTCGTTGAAGTAGTACTCGCGGGCGACCGTGGCGCCCGCCGCCTGCATGATCCGCGCCAACGAGTCGCCGACGGCGGCCCACCGCACCCCGCCGATGTGGATCGGCCCCGTCGGGTTCGCCGAGACGAACTCGAGGTTGACGTTCTGCCCGGCCATCGCCGCGCCGTCGCCGAAGTCCCCCCCACGTTCCACGATCGTGCGCGCGAGCTCGCCCGCCGACGCCGCCTCGAGGGTGATGTTGAGGAAGCCCGGACCCGCGACGTCGACGGCCGCGACGCCCGGGACCGCGCCCAGGCGCCGCGCGAGCTCCTCCGCGAACGCGCGCGGCGCCATGCCGGCCTTCTTCCCCAGCTGCATCGCGACGTTGGTCGCCCAGTCCCCGTGCTCGCGCTGACGCGGGCGCTCGACGTGGACCGCGGCCGGGATGTCGCCCGCGGCGAGCACGAAGGTGCCGTCCGCGACCGCGTCGGTCAGGGCTGCGTGGAGGGCGTCGGAGAGATCGGCAGGGGTCACCCAGGAAGGGTACCGAGTGCCCCTGGGCGCTTCGGTCAGTGCGGTCGCGCACCCCATGTGTCCTCGAGCATCACGGGACGGCACGCCACTACCCCGGCGAGGACGAGCACCACGACGGTGCCGAGCAGGAACGCGTACACGGCCGTCCACGTGCCCGTCGAGGCGTACAGCACACCCACCAGCAGCGGTCCGCCGGCGGCGAGCGCGTAGCCCACCCCCTGGACGAACCCCGAGAGCGACACCGCCCCCGCGGACGTGCGCGTACGAAGGTTCAGCAGCGCCAGCACGAGCGGGAACGCGCTCGGGCCGACGCCGAGGAAGACGATCCACACCGCGGTGCCGTCGAGCGGCGCGAGCATGAGCCCGACGTACCCGACGACGAAGCAGACCGCGAAGCCCAGGACGAGCGGCAACGGGTTGCGCATGCGCGCGGCGAGCGGCGGCACGACGAACGAGCCCGGCAGGGCGAGGATCCCGTAGAGCGCGAGCCAGAGGCCGGCGGCCTCGGCGCTCATCCCGGAGCCCGTGAGGATCACCGGGAGCCACCCGAACACGACGTAGCTGTTGAGCGAGTTCATGGCGAACATCACGGCGAGCCCCCACGCCAGCGGGCTTCGCCAGACCCGGCCCTGCGCGCGGTGCCGGCCCGCGAGCGCCGAGGTCTGCGTCGGCGCGCGTCGCAGCACCGCCGCGAGCTCGGAGCGCACCACGGCGGACCGGATGATGACCACGGCCCAGGGCACGACGGCGAGGAGGCCGATCACGGCCCACGACGCGAGGGTGAGCCGCCAGCCCACCTGGCGGGCGATGGGCACCGAGAGGAGGGCGGGCAGCGTGGTGCTGAAGGCCATCGCCATCGAGTACACGGCGGTGACGGGCCCGATCCGGTCGGGGAAGTACCGCTTGACCAGCGGGGGCAGCAGCACGTTGCCCATGCCCATCCCGGCGAGGGCGATCATGGTCCATCCGAGGAAGCCGGCGGGGGTGTCGGTCACCGACCGCACGATCTCCCCGACCGCCGAGAGCACCATGGCCGCCATGAGGGTCGGCTCGAGCCCGAACCGGCGCGCCAGGAGCGGCGCGAGCGAGCCGAACACGGCGAAGGACAGGACCGGGATCGTCGCGAGCAGCCCGACGAGCGTGTCCGTGAGGGCGACGTCCACCCGGACGGCGTCGAGGATCGGCGAGACCGCGGCGACCGCGATGCGCAGGTTGAGGCCCACGAGCACGATCCCCGCGAGCACGATCCACCGGCCGCGCCACGGGCGGCGCGGGGCAAGGGCGGTCATCGCTCCTACTTCTGCTCGGGACTGGCGGACGGCGATGGCCGGCGTGTTGACTGCACGGCACCGTCCCCACGAGGAGAATACCTGGGATGACTCGCCGCACCGGTCTCATCGACAGGGCCGTCGCTCGGCTGCGTGCTCTCGTCAGCGACGGCACGTGGCCCTTGGGGACCCGGATCCCGGCCGAGCCGGCGCTGACCCAGCTGCTCGGCGTCGGGCGCAACACCGCCCGGGAAGCCGTGCAGTCGCTCGTCCACGCCGGTCTCCTCGAGCGCCGGCAGGGCTCGGGGACGTACGTCGTCGGCCGCTCCGAGCTCGGCGTGACGATGGGGCGCGAGATCGCCGACGCGCGGCAGCGCGACGTCCTGGAGGTACGGCGCTCGCTCGAGGTCGAGGCAGCCCGGCTCGCCGCGCGGCGTCGTACCCCCGCCGACCTCGCCGAGCTGCACGAGCACCGCACGGCGCGCGAGAAGGCGTACCGGGAGGGTGACCTCGACGCGATGGTCTCGACGGACCTCGCGCTGCACCGGGCGATCGCTCGCGCCGCCGGGAACCCCGTCCTCCTGTCGCTCTACGAGAACCTCGTCGGGGCCATCAGCGAGAACATCCGGTTCAACTTCGAGCGGCCGGTGTCCGGCCACGACAGCCACGACGGGCTCGTCGAGGCCATCGAAGCCGGTGACGCCGAGCGGGCGGCGCGCGAGATCACGCACTACCTGTCGGAGCACCTCGGCGACGCGTGATCGGTGCGGCCGTCGCACGGGACGTGTGCCGGCTCTCCGGCGTGCGGTAGTGTCGTTGCCCGTGCCGACACCGGCACAGGCCCGCGTAGCTCAGTGGATAGAGCGTCCGCCTCCGGAGCGGAAGGTCGAAGGTTCGAGTCCTTTCGCGGGCACCCCTCCAACTGCAGCTTCATCAACTGACCTGCAGCGATGAACGCCCGCCAGGGAGCCGCCACGTCCGTCCACGTGGCCTCGCCCCCCGAGTTCCACGCCGTCACCGGTCGGTCCTTCGCGGCCGGCACGCCCACGAAGTCCTCGCAGAAGAGCGACGACCGCCTCACCACCGCGCGACTCTGGCAGGTCAGGGCCGATCCGGCGTGACGCGCACTGCCTGAAGCTGCCCTGACCGGGCAAGCAACCGGCCCCTCAGTAGTGGATCCGTGCCGTGTTCGCTGCCCACGCCTCGAACGGCGCCCCCGGGTTCTCGACCTCGACCTGGACGACCTGCATGAGCCCCTCGGGCGCCGTGCCCGCGAGGTACTCGTAGAACAGCACGTCGTCGAACCCGGCGGCGAGCGCAGCGTGCCGGTCGGCCGCGAAGCGGACCGCGTCGACGCGTGCCCAGAGCGCCGCCGCGAGGCACATGGGGCAGGGCTCACAGCTGCTGTAGAGCGTGCAGCCCGCGAGGTCGAACGTGTCGAGCGCGGCGCACGCCGTACGGATCGCGACGACCTCGGCGTGCGCAGTCGGGTCCTTGGCCGACGTCACCCGGTTGGCGCCCTCGAAGACCCGGCCGTCGGGTGCCACGACCACCGCGCCGAAGGGGCCGCCCGATCCCGCCGCGTTGCGGACGGCGACGTCGATCGCCTGCTCGAGGTAGCGCTCCGGTGCGTGGTCCATCGGCCGAGGGTAGTGGGCTGCGGTCCGGAGCGGGAGGGTGATCCGCGGCCCAGCGCGCTGAGCGGATCACCCTCGTCCGGCTGCCGCTCGCCCGACGCCGACGCACGTCACCGGGCACAATGGACGCACCCCCACGTGAGGAGCACCATGCGCACCGACCGGATCCCTGCGGCCGCCGCGGCCGCCGGCACCGCTCTCGTGCTCGCGCTCGCCGGCTGCTCGACCGACGTCGACTCGCCCGAGCTCGAGCAGCTCGGGGAGTCGATCTCGAGCGCGGTCGAGAGCGCACAGGCGAGCGTCGACGACGCTCGCGGCGCGATCGACGAGGCGCGGGCCCGGCTCGAGGGGGTCGCGCCCGAGGCGCGCGCCGGCATCGAGGACGCCATCGCCTCCTCGACGACCGCGATCGACGACGCGCAGGCGGCGCTCGACGCGGCCGACGCCTCGAGCGCAGTCGCCGAGGCCGAGGCGGGGCTCGCCGACGCGCGCGCGAAGCTCGACGCCGCGGCGGCGAACGTCGACGGCGTGACGAGGTCGGCGCTCGAGGCGCTGTCCGCGAAGATCGACGAGCTCAGCCAGCGGCTCGAGGCGACGGCGAGCTAACGGCTGCGCGGCGGCGCGGCGGCGCGGCTGCGCGGCGGCGCGGCTGCGCGGCGGCGCTCGAGCAGCCGTGCCGCCGAGTGGGTGACCCGGGCGCGGATCTCACCCGCGAACCCTTGTCATGGTCGCCTCCCGTGCCGATCTCCCAGGCATGACGACGCAGACCACGCGGCACCACCAGCGACGGGCCCACAGCCCCGCCTGGTGGACCGTCGCCGCCTGGTCGTCGCTCGGCCTGCTGGTCCTCGGCGGGCTCGCGGGCGCCCTCGGGATGGGCTGAGCGCGCTCCCGTACCCTCGCGGGATGACGCAGCCGCATGGGCGATGGTCCGAGGTCGCCCGCGCGGTCGGCCTGCTGGGCCCCGACGGGACCGCGCGTCCCACGATCTTCGCGGAGATGTCCGCCCTCGCCGCGCGCACCGGCGCCGTCAACCTCGGGCAGGGGTTCCCGGACGTCGACGGTCCGGCGAGCGTCGTCGAGGCCGCCGTCGCGGCGATGCGTTCGGGTCGCAACCAGTACCCGCCCGGCGCCGGGACGCCCGAGCTGCGCCGCGCCGTCGTCGACCACCAGCGACGGCACTACGGCCTCGACGTCGACCCGGACCGCGAGGTGCTGGTCACGACGGGCGCCACCGAGGCCCTCGCCGCGACCGTGCTCGCGCTCGCCGGACCGGGCGAGGAGGTGCTGACGCTCGAGCCCTTCTACGACTCGTACGCGGCCGTGATCGCGCTCGCCGGCGCGACGCACACCACGGCACCGCTCGTCCGGGTGCCCGCCAGGGGGTCGGCCCCCGCCTTTCGGCTCGACGAGGCAGCGCTCCGCGCGGCGTTCAGCCCCCGGACCCGGCTCGTCCTCCTCAACACGCCGCACAACCCGACGGGCGCGGTGCTGAGCCGCACCGAGCTCGGCCTCGTCGCCCGGCTCGCGCGAGAGCACGACGCGCTGGTCGTGACCGACGAGGTGTACGAGCACCTGGTGTTCGACGGCGCCGAGCACGTCCCGGTCGCGACGCTGCCGGGCATGGCGGACCGGACCCTCACGATCTCGTCGGCCGGCAAGACGTTCTCGTTCACCGGCTGGAAGATCGGCTGGCTCACGGGTCCCGCGCCGCTGGTCGACGCCGTGCGCGCCGTCAAGCAGTTCCTCACCTACGTGTCGGGCGCACCGTTCCAGCCGGCGATCGCGCACGCCCTCACCGACGACGCCGTGGCCGCGTGGGTCCGCGACCTCGCCACGTCGCTCGCCGCCCGCCGGGACCTCCTCTGCGACGGGCTCGAGGCGGCCGGGTTCACCGTCACGCGGCCGGCGGGAACCTACTTCGTCGTGGCCGACGGCGCGCCGCTCGGCTTCGAGGACGGCGCCGACCTGTGCCGGCGGCTGCCCGAGCTCGCCGGTGTGGTCGGCGTGCCGGTGCGCGCGTTCACCCGGCCCGGCTCGGCCGCCGACGACGCGCTGGCGTCCGCGGTCCGGTTCACCTTCGTCAAGCGCGAGGACGTGCTGCACGACGCGGTCGACCGGCTGGCGCGACTGGCCTCCTGACCGCCGTCAGAGCAGGGGCCAACCGTCCCGGCGGTAGGCGGGCGTGGCGAGCGCGAGCACGAGCAGGGCGACCGCAGCGCTGCCCACCATCACGACCGCCATCGCCGGGGCGTCGCCCCCGAGGACGCCCACGAGCGGGCTGACGGTCCCGGCGATCCCGGTCTGCAGCGCGCCGATGAACGCGGCGGCCGTGCCGGCCATCTCCCCGTGCCTGCTCAGGGCGATCGCGGAGGCGTTGGGCGGCAGGAACTGGAGCAGGCCGAGGAGCACCCAGAGCACCGCGAGCAGCCCGAGGAGGCCGCCGGCCTCGGTCAGCGCGACCGCGAGCAGCACGCCCGCGCACCCGAGCGCCAGCGGCAGCGCGACCCGCAGGATGCGGATGGGGGCGACCCGCCGGACGAGGGCCGCGTTGATCTGCGCCGCGCCCACGAGGGCGACGCCGTTGACCGCGAAGACCAGGGCGAACTGGTTCGCCGACAGCCCGTAGCCCTCGCGGAGCACGAAGGGCGACCCCACCACATAGCTCATCAGGACCGACATCGAGAGCCCGGGCAGGACCGCGACGGCGACGAAGTGCCGGTCCCGCAGCAAGGTTGCGTACCCCCGCAGCGCCGGCCGCATGCCCCGTTCGCGGCGCCGTTCGGGTGGCAGCGTCTCCGGAAGACGGCGGTACACCACGAGCCAGAGCGCGACACCGAACGCGGCGAGCGCCAGGAAGACCGCACGCCATCCGGCCACGCTGGCGATGAGCCCGCCCACCGTCGGGGCGAGCAGCGGCGCGATGCCGATGACCAGCATGAGCCGTGAGAGCAGGCTCGAGGCGTCGGCGCCGCTGAACAGGTCCCGGATCACGGCGAGGGCGACGACGGTGGCCGCCGCGTTGAAGAACCCCTGCACGACGCGCAGCGCGATCAGCACCTCGATCCCCGGCGTGAACGCGCAGAGCACCGAGATGACGACGTGGACGCCGACTCCGATGAGCACCGGCCTCCGCCGCCCGAGCCAGTCCGAGAGCGGTCCCACGACGAGCATCCCGACGCCGGACCCGACCAGCACGCCGGTCATGGTGAGCTGCACGGCCGTCGTGGTGGCGCCGAGGTCCCGGCCGACCTCGGGCAGCGACGGCAGGTAGATGTCGCTCGTCACGGCGGGCAGCGCGGCCATGAGCCCGAGCAGCAGCACGTGCTTCGCCTGGGGTCGACGGAAAGGTGGGGAGTGGTCGCCGCCGGTCGTCATCACGCAGATCCTCCCACCACCGGACGCGCTGCGCGTCGCGCCGTACGGCACCCTGGGCCCATGTGCGGCAGATACGCCTCCTTCCGTGGGGCCCAGGACCTGGCGGACGAGTTCGCCCTCGCGTCGGTCGCCGACGACGTGCGCCTGCTGGCGCCGTCGTGGAACGTGGCGCCGACCGACCCCGTGCGCATGGTCGTGGAGCGACCCGAGCGGCTCGAGGACGGCTCGCACGGAGCGATCGAGCGCACGCTGCGGACGGCGCGCTGGGGGCTCGTGCCGTCGTGGGCCAAGGACCCGGGCATCGGCTCGCGGATGATCAACGCGCGCGCCGAGACGCTCCTGACCAAGCCCGCGTTCAAGCGCGCGTTCGCCCTCCGCCGCGCCCTGCTGCCGGCCGACGGTTACTACGAGTGGCAGCCGCCCGATTCGGCGTCGGGGTCGACGACCAAGCAGCCGTACTTCATCCACGCACCGGACGGCTCACCGCTGGCCATGGCAGGGCTCTACGAGTTCTGGAAGAACCCGACCAAGGCCGAGGACGACCCCGAGCGCTGGCTCGTGTCCGCGACGGTCATCACGACCACCGCCGTCGACGAGATGGGGCACGTGCACGACCGCCAGCCCGTCATCCTGCGCCCCGACCGGTGGGACGCCTGGCTGGATCCGGCGGTCGACGCCGAGCAGGCGGCCACGCTGCTCGACTCGCCGCTCCCCCGGCTCGAGCTGACGCCGGTCTCGACGGCGGTCAACAAGGTCGGCAACGACGGACCCGAGCTCATCCGGCCGGTCGCCGACTGAGCGTCAGGAGGTCGCCGCCGCGCGGACCCGCACGGGGGCGACGCTCCCGAGCCCGGCGAGCTCCCGGCTCGGTTGCGGCTCGAGCACGTACCGCGGGTCGCCGCGCAGCAGCGTCGCGGTCTGCGGGTCGGTGAGCACCGTGCTCGGCTCGGCGATGTCGGTGAGGCGCGCCGCGACGTTCACCGACGGGCCGAAAACGTCGCCGAACCGCGAGAGCACCCGGCCCTGCACGAAGCCGACGCGCACCGGCGTGACGCCGCGCGCGCCCTCGGCCAACCCGCCCACCGCGCGCTCCGCCTCGACGTCGAGCTCCTCGCCGAGCACCCGGGCGAGCCCGAGCGCGACGTCGGCGCCCGTGACGACGTCGTCGGCGACGAAGAGCACGGCGTCGCCGATCGTCTTCACGACCCGGCCCCCGGCCGCCGTCACGACGTCGCGAGCAGCCGTCTCGAAGCGCTGCACGAAGGCCGACAGGTCGGTCGGGCCGAGCCCGGCCGTCCGGCGGGTGAACGAGACCATGTCCGCGAACCCGACGGTCCTGGCCAGCGGGAGCGCGGTCGGGTCCGGGAGCTCGTCGGCCCTCGCCGACCCGAACTCGCCCGCGATCCGGCCGGCCATCGCCGCGAGGTGTCGACGCCACGCGTGGACGAGCTGGGCCTCGAGGAGCGGCCCGTACTCGTCGAGACGGTCGAGGACGACCAGTCGCGCGCTGGTGTCGTCGAGGGCGTGGCGCGACGCGACGTCCTCGACGAGCGCCTCGACCTGCCACAGGACGAGCCGCTCGGAGGTGTGCCCGAGCGCGCGCGTGAGGGTGATCGCCGTGCGCCGCTCGATCTGGCCCGACCGGACGAGCCCCGTGATGCGCGTGACGGCGTCGAGGTCGGCCTGGGTGAAGACCTGCTCCTCGACGTCGGGCTGGGGCAGCCCGAGCGTCGACCAGAACAGCGCCACGTCCTCGAGCGAGACGTCGTCGCCCGCACGTGCCGCGAGGTCGCGCAAGGACAGCGAGCGGTCGCCGCCGAGCAGCGCGGCGTCGAGCTCCTCGGCGGTCGAGCGGGCGTGGTCCGGCCCGCGCACCGGCTCGGGGGGTGTGGCGTCGGGCACCCGGCCAGGCTAGTTCACGGTGAGCTGGGTCACGGGCGCTGCCCGGGCCCGACCGGCTCGGCCCCGCGCACGTGCAGCACGTCGCCCGCGAGCACCGTGCGCTCGGTCCCGGCGTCGTCCCGGACGACGAGGGCGCCGGCCCCGTCGAGCCGCCGCGCCGTCCCGACAAGCTCGCCGCCGCCGGGCAGCGCCACGCGCACCCGTCGGCCCAGCGTGCGGCAGACCGCCTGGACCTCGTCGGCGAGACCGGAGGCGACGGCGTCACCCCCCGCCGTGCTCCAGCGCGCCTTGAGCTCGGCGAGCGCGGTGACGAGCGCGACGACGAGCACCTCGCGGTCGAGGTCCTTCGCGCCCGCGAGCGCGAGCGACGTCGCGCTCGGCACCGGCAGCTCGTCGGCCGTCTGAGACACGTTGATGCCGATGCCGAGCACCGCGGCGGGGCCGGCCGCGGTCGGGACGAGCTCGGACAGGACGCCCCCGACCTTGCGATCGGTGCCCCACCCGTCGAGCGCGTCGCCCTCGGTGGCCGCGGCGCCGAGCACCAGCAGGTCGTTCGGCCACTTGAGCCCGGCGTCGACCCCCGCGGTCGCGCGCAGCGCTCGCACCGCACCCAGCCCGGTGAGCAGCGGCAGCCAGCCGATCGACCGCTGGTCCTGCGCGGTCGGCCAGACCGAGATCGAGAGCGTGAGCGCGGCCCGGGGTGGCGTCTGCCACGAACGCCCGGCCCTGCCTCGTCCACCGGCCTGGTGGTCCGCGACGACCATGCCGACGCCGCGCCACGCGTCGGGCTCGCGCGTGAGCGCCGCGGCCAGCTCGGTGTTGGTCGACTCCGCGCGCTCGACCACCTCGAGGCGGCCCAGCGGGCCCGCCGGGTGCAGCAGCAGCTCGCGCAGCGCCGAGGCGCGCAGCGCGGGACGGTCGACCGGCTCACCCATCGGCCGATCATCTCGCGACGACCGACGGGAGAACTAGTCTCGGCGTGTGACCGACGCATCGAGCTCCGCATCGACGAGCTCCCTCCCCACGAGTCCTTCCTCCGGCACGGTGCGCACGTCCGGCACGGCCGCGAAGCTCGCCGACCTCCGTCGGCGGACGCAGACCGCGACGGTGGACCCCGAGACCGTGGCCGCCGAGAAGCAGCACGCGCGCGGCAAGAAGACCGCGCGCGAGCGCATCGACGGCCTGCTCGACCCGGGCTCGTTCGTCGAGCTCGACGCGTTCGCCCGGCACCGCTCGGTGAACTTCGGGCTGGAGAAGAAGCGGGTCCCCGGCGACGGCGTCGTCGTCGGGCACGGCACCATCCACGGGCGTCAGGTCTGCATCTACTCCCAGGACTTCACGGTCTTCGGCGGGTCGCTCGGCGAGGTCCACGGCCAGAAGATCACCAAGGTCATGGACCTGGCCCTGCGCACCGGCGTGCCGCTCCTCGGCATCTCCGACGGCGGCGGGGCGCGGATCCAGGAGGGCGTGGCCGCCCTGACCCAGTTCGCGGAGATCTTCCGGCGCAACGTCGCGGCGTCGGGCGTCATCCCCCAGATCTCGTTGATCCTCGGGCCGAGCGCCGGCGGGGCGGTCTACTCCCCCGCGCTGACCGACTTCATCGTCATGGCCGACGGCACCTCGAACATGTTCATCACGGGGCCCGACGTGATCCGCGCCGTCACGGGCGAGGACGTCGGGTTCGAGGAGCTCGGCGGCGCGCACACGCACAACGAGCGGTCCGGCGTCGCGCACTACCTCGCGGCGGACGAGGACGACGCGTTCGACTACGTGAAGTCGCTCCTCAGCTATCTCCCGCAGAACAACCTCACCGACGGGCCGGTGTTCGCGGGCGGCGAGGGGCCCCTCGAGGTGTCGGACGCCGACCTCGAGCTGGACTCGCTCGTCCCCGACTCGGACAACCAGCCCTACGACATGCGCACGGTCGTCGAGCACGTGGTCGACGAGGGCGTGCTGCTCGAGGTGCAGCCGCTCTACGCGCGCAACGTGCTCACCGCGTTCGGGCACGTCGAGGGGCACGCGGTGGGCGTCGTCGCCAACCAGCCGCTCCAGATGGCGGGCACGCTCGACATCAACGCGGCCGAGAAGGCCGCGCGCTTCGTGCGGACGTGCGACGCGTTCAACATCCCGGTGCTCACGTTCGTCGACGTCCCGGGGTTCCTGCCGGGCATCGACCAGGAGTGGAACGGCATCATCCGGCGCGGCGCCAAGCTCATCTACGCCTACGCCGAGGCGACCGTGCCGCTCGTCACGGTCATCACGCGCAAGGCCTACGGCGGCGCGTACATCGTCATGGGGTCCAAGCAGCTCGGCGCCGACATCAACCTCGCCTGGCCGACGGCCCAGATCGCCGTCATGGGCGCGGGCGGTGCCGTCAACATCCTGCAGCGCGGGGCGCTCAAGAAGATGGCCGACGCCGGGGGCGACGTCGAGGCGGAGCGCGGCCGGCTGACCGCCGAGTACGAGGAGGCGATCGTGAACCCGTGGGACGCGGCCGACCGCGGGTACGTCGACGCGGTGATCGAGCCGTCGGCGACCCGGGTCCAGGTCGTCCGTGCGCTGCGCGCGCTGCGCACCAAGCGGGCGAGCCTGCCGCCGAAGAAGCACGGGAACATCCCGCTGTGAGCGCGGGGAGGCGCCGGGAGCGCAGCGAGCGGGGCACCGCGCGCGAAATGACAAGCACTGTGAGCGCGGGGAGGCGCCGGGAGCGCAGCGAGCGGGGCACCGCGCGCGAACGGAGGGGGCTGTGAGCGTCCACGACCACGACTCTTCGGGGGCCGCGCACTCCGACCGGCCGCTCGGCCCGGTCGACGCCGCGCCGCTGCACGCCGCGGTCGACGCGCTCGCGGCGGCGCTGCACGAGTACGTGGACACCGCGGTCGGCGTCCGCGGCGAGTTCGGGTCGCACGAGGCCGACGAGGACCCACGCGTGCTCGCGCTCGAGGCGCGCGTCGGGACCCTCAACGCGGAGCTGTACGACCGGCTCCACGACCGGCTCGGCCTGCACGCCGATCTCACGTCGATGGCCTGGGACGCCGGGGAGCACGTCCACGAGGTCGTGGACCCGGACGCGCCCCCGGTGCCCGAGACCGCCGAGGTGTTCCACCTGGGTTTCGTCATCAGCCCGCCGCAGGGCACGAGCGACGTGACCATGGACTCGGTGCTCGACCTGCTCGACCAGGGCGGCGAGAGCCTCGTGGTGCGACTCGTCGACGCCGGGTTCGAGGTCGTCGAGTGGGCGACGTCGCGCGGCGAACCCGCCGACTTCGACGGCTTCGACGACGACGAGGACGACGAGTGAGCGAGCACCCCGGGTCGACCGGCCAGCCCGCCGCCGAGGCCTCGCCGCGGACCCACGTGCGCGTCGTGCGGGGCGCGCCGGACGACCTCGAGCTGGCGGCGCTCGTCGCCGGGCTCGCCACGGCCGGCGCCGACGAGCCCCCGAGCCACACCACGACGGCGCCCGCGGCGTGGTCGGACCGCGGACGCCTGCTGCGTCGACCGGGTCAGCTCGGCGATCCCGGCCCGGACACGTGGCGCTGGAGCCTGCGCGGCTGAGCGACCCGAGGCAGGCGGTCGCGTGGCTGAGGGCGACCGAGCGCGCGGGTAGGTTCGGAGCATGCCGTCCAGCACCACGCCGTCGTCCACGCCGTCCACGCCGGCCACGCCCCCCTCGCCGGGGCCCGCCCGCGCATCGAGCCCGATCGACGCGGTCGCCGACCGCTACGTCGACACGATCGCTCGCCTGGACCCGCTCGCGGCCACGTCGATGGGCGTCCCCGGCCACGACCACGAGATGACGGACCTCTCCCCGGCGGGGCACGCGACCCGGGCCGACGCCGCCCGCGCCGTCCTGCGCGAGCTCGACACCACCCCGCCCGTGGACGACGTCGACGACGTGACGCTCGCCGTCATGCGCGAGCGGCTGGGCCTCGACCTCGAGCTCGACGAGGCCGGCGAGTGGCTCGGCCAGCTCAACAACATCGCGTCCCCGGTGCAGGACCTGCGCGACGTCTTCGACCTGATGCCCACGAGCAGCGTCGAGGCGTGGGAGAACGTCGCCGCCCGGCTGAACGCGCTGCCCGGCGCGCTCGCCGGCTACCGGGCGTCCCTGCGCGCGGGTGCGGCCCGCGGTCGCGTCCCCGCCGCGCGCCAGGTGGCGATCGGCGCGACGCAGGCCGACGAGCTCGCCGACCCGGCGTCGTCGTTCTTCACGTCGTTCATCACCGGCCCGGCCGTCGACGCGGTGCTCGACGAGTCGGCGGCGTGCTCGCTCGTGCGCAAGGAGCTCGAGCACGGCGCCGCCGCGGCGCGCTCCGCGTACGCCGAGCTCGCGGGGTTCCTGCGCGAGGAGCTCGCTCCGCACGCACCTGCCGCCGACGCCGTGGGCCGCGACCGGTACGCGCTGTGGTCGCGGTACTTCCTCGGCGCCGACGTGGACCTCGACGAGACCTACGCGTGGGGACTCGAGGAGCTCGACCGGGTGGTCGCCGAGCAGGAGTCGGTCGCACGGGAGGTGCTCGGGCCGCGCGACGCCGGGGGGCCCGACGTCGTGGCGCGCGCGGTCGCGGCGCTGGACGCGGACCCCGCCCGGCAGCTGCACGGGACGCAGGCCCTCCGGGCCTGGATGCAGGAGACGTCCGACGCGGCGGTGCTGGCCCTCGACGGCACCCACTTCGACATCGCCGAGCCGATCCGGGCGCTCGAGTGCCTGATCGCGCCGACCCAGCAGGGCGGCATCTACTACACGCCGCCGAGCGACGACTTCTCCCGGCCCGGGCGCATGTGGTGGTCCGTGCCGGCCGGGGTCACGGAGTTCACGACCTGGCGCGAGCGCACGACCGTCTACCACGAGGGCGTCCCCGGCCATCACCTCCAGTGCGCCCAGGCGGTGCACGCGCGCGACACGCTCAACCGGTGGCGCCGGCTCGCGTGCTGGGTCGCGGGCCACGGCGAGGGGTGGGCCCTCTACGCCGAGCGCCTCATGGGCGACCTGGGGTTCCTCGACGACCCGGGCGACCGGCTCGGCATGCTGGACGGCCAGCGGATGCGGGCGGTCCGCGTGGTCCTCGACATCGGCGTCCACCTCGGGCTCCCGGCGCCCGCCCGCTGGGGCGGCGGCACCTGGGACGCGGAGAAGGCGTGGGAGCTGCTGCGGGCCAACGTGGCGATGCCCCAGCCGTACCTGCGCTTCGAGCTCGATCGGTACCTCGGCTGGCCCGGGCAGGCGCCCTCGTACAAGATCGGCCAGCGGCTCTGGGAGCAGACGCGCGACGCTGCGGTCACCGCCCGGCGGGCGCCCGGCGGGGCGGGCGGCCTGCGCGAGTTCCACGCCCGCGCGCTCGGCCTCGGGTCGGTCGGCCTCGACGTGCTGCGGCAGACCCTGGCCTGACGGGCGGCTGAGCCGAGCAGCGCCGGCCCGTGCTCCAGCAGGATCATCGCGACGAGCAGCACGACCCCCGCGGCGACGGCGACGAGGGCGTGCGCCGTATACGCTCCGTCGCCGTGACCCGTCTCCTCCTGGCCTCCGCCTCTCCTGCCCGGCGCGCGACGCTCGCCGCCGCAGGCATCGACGTGCTGGTCTCGCCGTCGGGCGTGGACGAGGACGCCGCGCTCGCGGCCGCGCGCGAGCGCTTCGGCACGCTCGAGCCGGCCGACGCGGTGCTGGTCCTCGCCCAGGCCAAGGCGCAGCACGTCGTGAGCGAGGGCGTGGGGACCGACGACGACGACCTCCTCGTCCTCGGGTGCGACTCGATGCTCGAGCTCGACGGCGAGATCTTCGGCAAGCCGCTCGACGCGGCGGACGCGACCCGGCGCTGGCGCCGGATGCGTGGTCGCTCGGGCGTCCTCCACACCGGCCACTGGCTCATCGACGACCGCGAGCCCGAGGCGGGCGGCACGGGCGGGACGTTCGGCGCGACGTCGTCGACGGTCGTGCACTTCGCCGACCTCACCGACGCCGAGATCGACGCGTACGTCGCGACGGGAGAGCCGCTCGCCGTGGCCGGCGCGTTCACCGTCGACGGGCTGGGCGGCGCGTTCGTGACGGGCGTCGACGGCGACTACCACGGCGTCGTCGGGGTGAGCCTGCCGCTGCTCCGCGAGCTGCTCGCGGAGGTCGGGGTGGCGGTCCCCGACCTCTGGCGTGGGGTAGCCGGTACGGCCGACGTTGTGGACTGAGCACAACATCGGCCATCGTGAGGCCGCCGACGGCGACCGTCTCGGTGGGAATCCTACAAATCGCATGCCAGACGGTTGGCAGGAACCGGCAATCTTCCCGCAGCGTGCGCGCGGCGAGGTGTGCCGGTCACCACGGGCGTTACGGTGAGCCGTGCCCGCCATCACGAAGGTCCTCGTCGCCAACCGTGCCGAGATCGCCGTCCGCATCGTCCGGGCCTGCCGCGACGCCGGCATCGCCTCCGTGGCCGTCTACGCCGACCCCGACCGTGAGTCCCTGCACGTGCGGCTCGCGGACGAGGCGTTCGCGCTCGGCGGCGTCCGCGCCGCCGAGACCTACCTCGACGCCGCCAAGCTGCTCGACGTGGCCCGTCGCGCCGGGGCCGACGCCGTGCACCCCGGCTACGGCTTCCTCGCCGAGAACGCCGACTTCGCGCGCGCGGTGACCGAGGCGGGGCTGGTGTGGATCGGCCCTCCGCCGTCAGCCATCGAGGCGCTCGGCGACAAGGTGAGCGCGCGGCACATCGCCGAGCGAGCCGGCGCCCCTCTCGTGGCCGGCACCTCGGACCCCGTCGAGGGCGCCGCGGAGATCCACGCGTTCGCCGCGGAGCACGGCCTGCCCGTCGCGATCAAGGCGGCGTTCGGCGGCGGCGGCCGGGGGCTCAAGGTCGCCCGCGTCGCCGAGGAGATCGACGAGCAGCTCGAGTCGGCCGTCCGTGAGGCGACCGCCGCCTTCGGGCGCGGTGAGTGCTTCGTCGAGCGGTACCTCGACAAGCCGCGGCACGTCGAGACCCAGTGCCTGGCCGACATGCACGGCACCGTCGTCGTCGTCTCGACGCGCGACTGCTCGCTCCAGCGCCGGCACCAGAAGCTCGTCGAGGAGGCGCCGGCGCCGTTCCTCTCGCCCGAGCAGAACGCCCAGCTCGTCGACTCGTCGATCGCGATCCTCCGGGAGGCGGGCTACGTCGGCGCCGGCACGTGCGAGTTCCTCGTCGGCGCCGACGGCACGATCTCGTTCCTCGAGGTCAACACCCGGCTGCAGGTCGAGCACCCGGTGACCGAGGAGGTCGCCGGCATCGACCTCGTCCGCGAGCAGCTGCGGATCGCCGCGGGTGAGCCGCTCGGCTACGACCAGGTCGTCACGCGCGGCCACTCGATCGAGTTCCGGATCAACGGCGAGGACCCGGCCGCCGGCTTCCTCCCCGCCCCGGGTCGCATCACGACGCTGCGGCTGCCGTCCGGCCCGGGCGTCCGGGTGGACAGCGGGGTGGTCGAGGGCGACACGATCTCGGGCGGGTTCGACTCGATGCTCGCCAAGCTCATCGTGACCGGAGCGACCCGCACCCAGGCGGTGGAGCGGGCCCGACGCGCCCTGAGCGAGCTCGAGATCGTCGGGATCCCGACGGTCGTCCCGTTCCACCGTGCGGTGCTCGACGAGCCGGCGTTCGTGCCGAGCGACCCCGAGCAGGCCTTCTCGGTCCACACGCGCTGGATCGAGACGGAGTTCGCCGAGCGTCTGCCCTCGCTCGGCGGCCCCGCGCCGGCGATCCCGGCCGCGCCCACGGACGAGGAGCCGGCCCCGACGGAGCGGGTCGTGGTCGAGGTGGGCGGCAAGCGGCTCGAGGTCGTCATCCCCGCAGGCTTCTCGCTCGGAGGCAGCCGCAACGGGCGGTCCCCCGGGGCCCGCAGGCCCGTACGCCGCGCACCTGCCCGGACGTCGTCGAGCGCGACCGGCACCACGCTGTGCTCGCCCATGCAGGGAACGATCGTCAAGGTGGCCGTCGCGGACGGCGCCGAGGTCGCGGAGGGCGATCTCGTCGTCGTGCTCGAGGCGATGAAGATGGAGCAGCCGCTGCTCGCCCACCGCGCGGGACGCATCACCGGGCTGGTGGCCGGGGTCGGCGCGAGCGTCACCGCGGGCACCCAGATCTGCGACATCGTGGGCTGACCGGGCCTCGCCGTGGACCCGGTGGACCGCGTGGACCGCGTGGACCCTGTGGACCGGCTGCACCACCGGCACGCCGGTGACGGCTGGGTCGAGTGCGCGCAGGGACACCGCCACTGGGGTCGGTTCGGCGCGGCGGGGCTGCTGCTCGCGCGGCGCGACGGGTCCGGGGACGTCGACGCCGTCGTGCTCCAGCACCGCGCGCTCTGGAGCGACCAGGGCGGCACGTGGGCGTTCCCGGGCGGCGCGCTGTCGCCGGGCGAGCCGGCCGAGCAGGGCGCGCTGCGTGAGGCCGCCGAGGAGGCCGGCGTACCGCCGGGCGCGGTGCGGGTCCTGGGAGCCTCGGTGGTGGACCACGGCGGCTGGACCTACACGACCGTGCTCGCCGAGGCGCTGACCGACCTCGAGCCCGCGGCGACCGACGCCGAGAGCGTCGAGGTCGCGTGGGTGGACCTCGACGACGTCGAGCGCCGGTCGCTGCTCCCCGCGTTCGGCGAGGCGTGGCCGCACCTGAGACGGTTGCTCGAGGGTCGACCCGACCCGTCGGACGCGAGCGGTCCTGCCGCCCCGACCGTGACCTGAGGAGTGCCGTGCACCTGACCCTGCCGTTCCCGGAGGCCCTCGAGCTCGCGCTGCAGGGTGCTCCCCCGCCACCGCCCGTCCGGGGTGTCAGCTGCACGGGTGCGCGGGTGCGCGTCGACGTGGACCTCCGCGACGTGCCGGCGGCCCCCTTCGCCGTCCGCGCGATCGCGGCGATCACGCCGGTGGTCACCGTCGACGCGACGTTCGCGGGCTTCCGCGAGGGCCGCGCGACGTTCGAGCTCGCCGTCCACGCCGGGTCCTTGCCGGTCCACCGGCTGATCAACCACCTCACCGGCCTCATCAACTCGACGCTGCGCGCGCGTGACATCCCGCCCGGGCTCCTCCTCGTGCAGTCCGGCCCCGATGGCGACCCGGTCGCCGTCGTGGACCTCCAGGCCGCCGCGGACCTGCGGGTCCAGGGCGTCACGGTGGCCGGCTTCGTCCTCCACGACGCGACGATCGAGGTCGAGGCGGCCGTGCGTGACGTCCGGCTCCGCCGCGCAGCCGCGACCCCGGTACCGCCGCCCCCGCCGCCGGTAGGTTGACGTGCGTGCCGACGACGCCGCACCCGTTCCCGCCCGCCCCCGCCGCACCGGCTGACCGGCGGAGCCGCCGCGGCGGCCGCACACCGCGGACCCGTGCGCCCTACGCGCGGGCCGCGACCGTGCAGGTCGCGCTCCTGACGCTGCTCACGGCTCTCACCCTCGAGCTCGTGCGGGCGAGCGGGCCGCTCCTCGACCGCGCGTTCAGCGCCGGGGTCGTGAGCGCCGCCGTCACGGCCCTGGTCACGTACGCCCTGCCCGGCCTCGTCGCCGCCGCGCTCGTCGTGGTGGCCCGACGGGGGAGCCGGTCGGAGCCGGGACCCACGGGCCGCGCCCCGGACGTGCTGCTCGGCAGCGTCACACCGATCGGGGTCGGTGTGCTCGCCGTGGTGCGGGTGGCCGTCCAGGCGCTCGACGGCGGTGCCCGGGTCGTGGCGGGCCTGGTCGGGGTCGCGGCCGCGATCGCCGTCCTGGTGCTCGCGTGCGCGGCTGTCCTTCGTCGACCCGCCTCGGGCGGCGGCACCGGCGGGTTGCTCGCCGCGACGGGCGTGACGATCGGCGTCGGGCTGCAGGTGGCGCTCCAGAGCGCGCTCGGCACGTGGGACGCCGTGTGGCGCCGCGACGTCGTCGGGTGGGGCGTCACGGTGGTGCTGGTCGGCGCCGCGGTCGCGCTCGCGCTCCTCGCGGCCACGGCCGCCCGCCAGGTCGAGCCCGACCCGGCTGCTCCGGACGCGGCGGGCCGACCCGCCCGGCTCTGGGCGCTCGGGCCCTTCCTGTCGCTCGCCGCCATGGCGCTCGGCAACCACGCCTTCGCGACGTCCCAGGCGGCGCAGGCGGACCTCACCGTCCTGTGGCTGCTGCTCGGGATCGCCGCCGCGGCCGTGGTGGCCCTGGTCCCGCGCGCGGCCGACGCGCTGCTACGGCGGGCGTGGGTGCCCGCGCTCCTCCTCCCGGTCGCGGTCGGCGGCGTGTTCTGGGGCGCGCAGCCGCTGCGGGTCGTCTCGCTGCTCGTCGCGCTCGCGAGCGCGCCGGTGGTGCTCGCGACGGCGCTGCGGTCCCCGCGCCCGACGGGCGACGCCGTCGCGGTGGACGCGGCGCGCGCCACGTCCCGGCCCGACGCCGACCACGGGTCCGCGCCCGCGCCCCCGGTCGGACGGACGGCCCTGACCGCGTCCGTCACCGGGCTCGCGGTGATCCTGCCGCTGCTCGCCTACCAGCTCGACTACGACGTCCCGCTGGGCTTCCCGAACGCGCTCGTGATGGTCGCGGCCGCCGCGGCGCTCGGGGTCGCGGGGGGCGTGCACCGGTCACCGGAGGCGGCCGAGCGGCTCCCCGCGAGCTCCCGCGACGTCGTCGGACCCGTCGCCGCGCTCGTCGTGCTGGTCTGGGCCGTCCCCGGCCTCGTCGCGCCGGACGCCACGCCGCGCGCTGCCGAGCGGGCGCCCGGGACGAGCCTGCGGCTGCTCAGCTGGAACCTGCACTACGGGGTCTCGGGCGACCCGGCCGTCGAGCTCGAGGAGGTCGCGCGCGTCATCGAGGCGAGCGAGGCGGACGTCGTCGCGCTCCAGGAGGTGTCGCGCGGCTGGGTCATGGGGGGCGGGGCGGAGATGGCGACGTGGCTGTCGGAGCGGCTCGGCATGCCGTACGTGTTCGCCCCGGCGGCCGACCGCCAGTTCGGCAACGCGATCCTGTCGCGCTACGCGCTCGACGACGTCGTGGCGCAGCGGCTGCCGTACGGCGACGGTCCCCAGTGGCGCTCGGCGGTCTCGGCGACGGTCGAGCTCGACGACGGCTCGCCGGTCCGCCTCACGTCCGTCCACCTGCAGCACCGCGACAGCAACACACCCACCCGGCTCGAGCAGCTCGACGTGCTGCTCCGGGCGTCGGCGGCCGCCGGGCCCCGCGCGGTCGACGTCCCCGCCGTCGTCGCGGGCGACTACAACGCCGAGCCCGGGTGGCCCGAGATCGCCCGCATGCAGGACGCCGGCTTCGAGAGCGCCGTCGACGTCGCGGGTGACCCGGGCGCCCTGACGTTCCCGAGCCGCGCGCCCGACCGCCGCATCGACTGGGTGTTCACGCGCGGCCTCGAGCCGGCCGACGTCGAGGTGCTCGACGTCCCGTTCTCGGACCACCTGCCGATCCTCGCGACGCTGCGCGCGGCCCGCTGATACCGAGCGCCCGCCGCCCGGCCGCCGCCGTCAGGCGCGGTTCTGGTGCAGCATCCGCGCGACCTCGGCGACCGTCCCCGACATCGAGGGGTAGACGGTGAACGACTCGGCCACCTCGTCGGCGGTCAGCCGGCGCGCGAACGCGAGCGTGATCGGGAAGATCAGCTCGCTCGCCCGGTGCGACACCACGACCCCGCCCAGCAGCACCCCGGTCACCGAGTGCGCGTAGAGCTTCACGAACCCCTCCCGCAGGCCGAGCATCTTGGCGCGCGGGTTGCCCCGCAGCGGGAGGGTCCGCACGAGGTACGCCGTGCCGACGGCCTTGAGCTGGTCCTCGTCGTACCCGACCGTCGCGATCTCGGGCGCCGTGAAGATGGTCGCCGACACCGCCTTGGGGTCGAGCGGGATGACCGCGTCGCCGAGCGCGTGCGCCATCGCGATCCGCCCCTGCATCGCCGCGACGGACGCGAGCGGCAGCACGCCCGTGCAGTCGCCCGCCGCGTACACACCGCGCGCCGACGTCCGGGAGACCTTGTCGACCTTGATGTGCCCGCTCGGCCCGAGCCGCACCCCGGCCTCCTCGAGCCCGAGCCCGGCCGTGCTGGGGGTGGACCCGACCGCCATGAGCACGTGCGAGCCGCTGACGACACGGCCGTCGGCGAGGGTGACCTCCACGCCGTCCTCGGTCCGGACGGCCGCCTGCGCCCGCGAGCGCGACAGGACCGTCATTCCGCGCGCGCGGAACACGTCCTCGATGAGGGCGGCCGCATCCGGGTCCTCGCCGGGCAGCACACGGTCGCGGCTCGACACCAGCACGACCTCGGCGCCCAGGGCGTTGTACGCGTTCGCGAACTCGGCGCCCGTGACCCCGGAGCCCACGACGACCAGCCGCTCGGGCAGCTCCTTGAGCCCGTACAGCTGGGTCCAGGTGAGGATGCGCTCGCCGTCGGGCTGGGCGTCGGGGAGCACGCGCGGGGTCGCGCCCGTGGCGACGAGGACGACGTCGGCGTCGAGCGTCGTCGTGCCGCCGTCCTCGTCCTCGACGACGACACGCTGCGGGCCGTCGAGACGGCCGGTGCCGACGAGGATCGTGATGTCCTCGCGCTCGATCCGCGCGCGGATGTCGGCCGACTGCGCGGCCGCGAGCGACAGCACGCGCGCGTTGACGACGTCGAGGTCGACCTGGACGGCCGCCGACTCGCCCTCGACCATGGTCCGCGCGTCACCCGCCGGCCGGATGCCGAGCTCGGGCGCGTGCTCGAACAACGTCATCCACTCGGCCGTCGCGATGAGCGTCTTGGACGGCACGACGTCCGTGAGGACCGCGGCCCCGCCCATCCCGGCCCGCTCGACGACCGTCACGTCGGCCCCGCGGCGCCGCGCCACGAGTGCCGCCTCGTAGCCGCCCGGGCCCCCGCCGACGACGACGACACGGGTCTGCTGCAGGTCCTGCGCCTCGGTGCTCACGGCGACCATCATGCCCGCACGCCACGGGAGGTGCCCCGCTGCGCCCTGCCCATGCCCGGCCTGCCCGCGCCCCGCCTGCCCGCCCGCCTGCCCGCCCGCCTGCCCCTGCCCCACCTCGGCCGATAGCCTCCTGCCATGAGCCCGACGACGGACCACGCCACCCTCTCGCTCGACGACCCGGCGGTGGATCCGTTCGACGTCGCCCGCAGCGCCGCCGCCCACCTGGCCGAGGTCACGGGCATCCCCCGCCACGACGTCCTGCTCGTCCTGGGCTCGGGCTGGGGCGGTGCGGCCGACCTGGTCGGCGAGACGGTCGCCGAGGTCCCGACCCACGAGATCCCCGGGTTCTTCGCCCCCGCGGTCGCGGGTCACAGCGCCCTGACGAGGTCCGTCCGCATCACCGGGACCGACCGGCACGCGCTCGTGCTCGGCTCGCGCACGCACCTGTACGAGGGCCGCGGGGTCCGGCGGGTCGTCCACGGGGTGCGCACAGCGGCCGCCGCCGGGGCGACCGCCGTCGTCCTCACCAACGGCTGCGGGGGCCTCGACCCGGCGTGGGGCCCGGGCACGCCCGTCCTGATCAGCGACCACCTCAACCTCACGGCGACGTCGCCGCTCGAGGGCGCGACGTTCGTCGACCTCACCGACCTCTACTCGAGCCGCCTGCGGAGCCTCGCGCGCGAGGTGGACCCGACGCTCGACGAGGGCGTGTACGTCCAGTTCCGGGGACCGCACTACGAGACGCCGGCCGAGGTCCGCATGGCCGGGCGTCTGGGTGGCGACCTCGTGGGCATGTCGACGACGCTCGAGGCGATCGCCGCGCGGCACGCGGGTCTCGAGGTGCTCGGGATCTCGCTCGTGACCAACCTCGCTGCCGGGATCAGCGCCGAGCCGCTCTCGCACGCCGAGGTGCTCGAGGCCGGCCAGGCGGCCGGCCCGCGGATCAGCGCCCTGCTCGCCGACATCATCCGGAGGATCCGATGACCGCGCACCCCACTGCCGGGCCGTTCGCGCTCGCCGACGAGGTCCGCGCCTGGATCGCGGACGACCCCGATCCCGTGACGGCCGCGGAGCTCGAGCGCCTCCTCGCCGACGCGGAGGACTCGGTGCCCGACGGCGACGCCCCGGCCGCGCGTGCCGAGCGCACCCGCGTGGCGTCGGCCCGCCGGGAGCTCGCAGACCGCTTCCAGGGCCCGCTCGAGTTCGGCACCGCGGGCCTGCGCGGCGCCCTCGGCGGCGGCCCGCACCGGATGAACCGCGCGGTGGTCATCCGGGCCGCCGCCGGCCTGGCCGCCCATCTGCGCGGCGCGCTGGGAGAGGCGATCCCGCGCGTCGTCGTCGGCTACGACGCCCGGCACAACTCGGCGGCGTTCGCGCAGGACACGGCGGCGGTCCTGGTGGGCGCCGGCATCGAGGCGCTCGTGCTGCCCGGCCCGCTGCCGACGCCGGTGCTGGCCTTCGCGGTCCGGCGGCTCGACGCCGACGCGGGCGTCATGGTCACCGCGAGCCACAACCCGCCGCAGGACAACGGCTACAAGGTCTACCTCGGCGGCCGGGTCGTGACGGGCGCGGGCCAGGGCGCCCAGATCGTGCCACCCGCCGACGCCGAGATCGCGGCGTCGATCGCCGCCGTGCGCTCGGTGGCCTCGGTCCCCCGGGTGACGGCGGGGTGGACGATGCTCGGCCAGGAGGTCGTCGACGACTACGTCGCGACGGCTGTCGGGCTGGCGGACCCGGCCGGTCCGCGCGACCTGCGGATCGTCCTCACGTCGCTGCACGGCGTCGGCGGCGTGGTCGCCGAGCGCGTGCTGCGGGAGGCCGGCTTCACGGACGTGTACGCGGTGCCCGAGCAGGCGGACCCCGACCCCGACTTCCCGAGCGTCGCCTTCCCGAACCCCGAGGAGCCGGGCGCGATGGACCTCGCCCTGGGCCTCGCCGCGGACACGGGCGCGGACCTCGTCATCGCGAACGACCCCGATGCCGACCGCTGCGCCGTCGCCGTCAAGGACCTGCGCGCGCGCTCGCACCGCGGCCCGGACACCGCGGGCGCCGAGGGCTGGCGCATGCTGCACGGCGACGAGGTCGGGGCGCTGCTCGGTGCCTACCTCGCGGAGCACGCGCGACCCGCGGCGGCGGGCCCGGGCGGCGCCCCGGTGCTCGCGAGCTCGGTCGTCTCGTCCCGGCTGCTCGGCCGGATCGCCGCCGCCCACGGGCTCGACCACGCGACGACCCTCACGGGCTTCAAGTGGATCTCGCGCGTCGACGGCCTGCTGTACGGCTACGAGGAGGCGCTCGGCTACTGCGTCGACCCGGGGCACGTGCGGGACAAGGACGGCATGACGGCCGCGCTCCGCGTCGCCGAGCTGGCAGCGGGGCTGAAGTCCGCGGGTCGCACGCTGATCGACGCCCTCGACGACCTCGCGCGCGAGCACGGGCTGCACCTGACCGACCAGCTCTCGGCCCGCTTCACCGACCTGGGCCAGATCCCCGCGACGATGGCACGCGCCCGGCAGGACCCGCCTTCGACCCTCGCCGGCTCCCCGGTGAGCCAGGTGGTCGACCTGGCCGACGGCGTCGACGGCCTGCCGCCCACCGACGGGCTGCGCCTGCTGACCGCCGACGACACCCGCGTGATCATCCGCCCGAGCGGCACCGAGCCGAAGGTCAAGTGCTACCTCGAGGTGGTGGTCCCGCTCGAGCCGGGCGCCGACGACGCCGCGGTGGACCACGCGCGGACCGTCGCCAAGCGCCGCCTCGAGGCGGTCAAGGCGGACGTCCGCACGGCGCTCGGCCTCGGTGCTACCGACCAGTAACGGTTCTCCCCCACGGCGTTAGGATCGTCTGATGACCACCACGGCCCCGTCGCACGACGCCGACGCCCTCGTCCCTGCCGGCCGCGGCAGCGCGCAGATCGCCGACCTCGCCCGCACGGTGACCGGGGCCGCCACGCTCGACGACGCGTCGCTGCGCCGCTACCTGCACGGGCTCCCCGGCGTCGACAAGGTCGGCGCGGACGGTCGCGCTGCGCAGCTCGGCACGCGGTCCATCAAGACGACCGCCAAGGCGTGGGGGCTCGACCTCGCGATCCGGATGATCGACCTCACGACCCTCGAGGGCGCCGACACCCCGGGCAAGGTCCGGGCGCTCGCCGCGAAGGCGCGTCAGCCGGTCCCGGGCGACCCGACGTGCCCGCCGGTCGCGGCCGTCTGCGTCTACAACGACATGGTCGGCGTGGCGAAGGAGGCGGTGGCAGGCACCGGCATCAAGGTCGCCGCCGTCTCGACGGCGTTCCCGTCCGGGCGTGCCAGCAGCGCCGTCCGTCTCCTCGACACGGCCGACGCCGTCGCCGCGGGCGCCGACGAGATCGACATGGTGATCGACCGCGGGGCGTTCCTGTCCGGGCGCTACGCGAAGGTCTACGAGGACATCGTCGCGACGCGCGAGGCGTGCCACGCCGGCGGGCGCGACGCCCACCTCAAGGTCATCCTCGAGACCGGCGAGCTCGTGACCTACGACAACGTGCGCCGGGCGTCGTGGCTCGCGATGCTCGCGGGCGCCGACTTCATCAAGACGAGCACCGGCAAGGTGGCCCCCGCGGCGACGCTGCCCGTGACGGTCGTGATGCTCGAGGCGGTCCGCGACTTCCGCCGCGACACCGGCGTCCAGGTCGGCGTCAAGCCGGCCGGCGGGATCAAGACCGCCAAGGACGCGCTCAAGTACCTGGTCGCGGTCAACGAGGTCGCGGGCGAGGACTGGCTCGACCCGGACTGGTTCCGGTTCGGCGCGTCGAGCCTGCTCAACGACGTCCTGCTGCAGCGCGAGAAGATGCGCACGGGCTGGTACTCCGGCCCGGACTACGTGACGGTCGACTGACTCCCCCCACCGTGCCTCCGACGCCCCAGCCGCCCCCGACGAGCCGATCCGAGCAGAGAGCCAGCTGATGCCTTCCTTCGAGTACGCGCCCGCCCCGGAGTCCCGGGCGGTCGTCGACATCGCCTCCTCGTACGGGCTGTTCATCGACGGCGAGTTCACCGAGCCCGTCGACGGCTCGACGTTCAAGACCGTCAACCCCGCGACCGAGGAGGTCCTCGCCGAGGTCTCCGAGGCGGGGCAGGCGGACATCGACCGCGCCGTCGCGGCCGCCCGCCGCGCGCACACCGAGGTGTGGGGCCCGATGCCTGGCCGGGAGCGCGCGAAGTACCTGTTCCGGATCGCTCGCCTGCTGGCCGAGCGCTCGCGCGAGTTCGCCGTGCTCGAGACGCTCGACAACGGCAAGCCGATCCGCGAGTCGCGCGACGTCGACGTCCCGACGGCGGCCGCGCACTTCTTCTACTACGCGGGCTGGGCCGACAAGCTCGACCACGCGGGCTACGGCCCGAACCCGCGCCCGCACGGCGTCGCGGCCCAGGTCATCCCGTGGAACTTCCCGCTGCTGATGCTCGCGTGGAAGATCGCCCCGGCACTGGCCGCCGGCAACACCGTGGTGCTCAAGCCGGCCGAGACGACACCGCTCAGCGCGCTGCTGTTCGCCGACCTTCTGCTCCAGGCCGACCTGCCGCCGGGCGTCGTCAACATCGTCACGGGCGCGCGCGAGACCGGCTCGATGCTCGTCACGCACCGCGGCGTGGACAAGATCGCGTTCACCGGCTCGACCGCCGTGGGCAAGCGGATCGCCCGTGAGCTCGCGGGTACCCGCAAGCACGCCACGCTCGAGCTCGGCGGCAAGGCCGCGAACATCGTGTTCGACGACGCCCCGGTCGACCAGGCCATCGAGGGCATCGTCAACGGCATCTACTTCAACCAGGGCCAGGTGTGCTGCGCCGGGTCACGGCTGCTCGTGCAGGAGTCGGTGGCCGAGGAGGTGGTCGAGCGGCTCAAGTCACGGCTCGGCACGCTGCGGCTCGGCGACCCGATGGACAAGAACACCGACGTCGGGGCGATCAACTCGCCGCAGCAGCTCGAGCGCATCACGCGCCTGGCCGACGCCGGGACCGCCGAGGGCGCGACCCGCTGGACCGCCGCGTGCGAGATCCCGGCGACCGGCTACTGGTTCGCGCCCACCGTCTTCACGGACGTCAGTGCGGCGCACCAGATCGCGCGGGAGGAGATCTTCGGCCCGGTCCTGAGCGTCATGACGTTCCGGACGCCTCAGGAGGCCGTCGCCAAGGCGAACAACACGCCGTACGGGCTCTCCGCGGGGGTCTGGACGGAGAAGGGCTCGCGCATCCTGTGGATGGCGGACCAGCTCCGGGCCGGCGTCGTCTGGGCCAACACGTTCAACCGGTTCGACCCGACCAGCCCGTTCGGCGGGTACAAGGAGTCCGGCCACGGCCGCGAGGGCGGTCGGCACGGGCTCGCCCCCTACCTGATCGAGGGAGCTCACTGATGGCGGCTGCGAAGGCCAGTGCCGTGAAGCGGACGGCGCCCCAGGGCGACGGCGCGGCGGAGGACGACGTGGTCGTCGAGGCGACCACCGCCCGCGCGTCCTCGTCGTCGGCGCAGTCCCCGGCGCCGGCGCGCATCGACGTGCGCAAGACGTACAAGCTGTTCATCGGCGGCGCCTTCCCGCGCAGCGAGTCGGGCCGGACCTACGAGGTCACGACGGCCACGGGCTCGTTCGCGGCGAACGCGGCGCAGGGCTCGCGCAAGGACGCGCGCGAGGCGGTCGTCGCCGCGCGCGCCGCGCAGCCCGGGTGGGCGGGGGCGACCGCGTACAACCGGGGGCAGGTGCTCTACCGGGTCGCCGAGCTGCTCGAGGGCCGCCGCGAGCAGTTCGTCGCCGAGGTCTCGGCCGGTGAGGGCCTCTCGACCGACGCGGCGCACGCCGTCGTGTCCGACGCCGTCGACCGCTGGGTCTGGTACGCCGGCTGGACCGACAAGGTGGCGCAGGTCGCCGGGTCGGCGAACCCCGTGGCGGGGCCCTACTTCAACATCTCCGCACCCGAGCCGACCGGGGTCGTCGCGCTCCTCGCGCCGCAGCAGTCGTCGCTCCTCGGCCTCGTCAGCGTGCTCGCGCCGGCCCTCGTCACCGGGAACGCCGTCGTGCTCGTGAGCAGCGAGCGTCGTCCGCTCCCCGCGATCACGCTCGCCGAGGTCCTGGCGACGTCGGACGTCCCGAAGGGCGTCGTCAACGTCCTGACCGGCCGGACGGCCGAGATCGCGCCGCACCTCGCGGGCCACATGGACGTCAACGCGATCGACCTGACGGGCGCGGTCGGGGCCGACGGCGTCACGTGGGGCGAGCTCGAGGCGATCGCCGCGGACAACGTCAAGCGCGTCCTGCGCCCCGAGCTCGACGAGGCCGAGGAGGACTGGACCCGCTCCCCGGGGCTGCGCCGCGTCCTGGCGTTCACCGAGACCAAGACGGTCTGGCACCCGAAGGGCGTCTGACCCCTGCCCGCCCCTCCCCGGCGGAACGTCCGCACTCCGTGGGGTCATAGCCCCACGGAGTGCGGACGTTGGCGTTTCTGGGGTGAGAGGGTCAGGCGCGGTGGCGGCCCGAGTTGAGCTCGACGTAGCCCGGGAGGATCAGCTCCTCGACCAGCTGCTCACGCTCGTCGTGGTGGATGAACGCGTTCCAGGCCGCGGTGACGGTCGCGTCGCGGAGGTCGGCGAGCGTCCAGCCCGCCTCGGTGACCAGCCGGGTCATCTCGCGCGTCATGGTCGTGCCCGACTGGAGCCGGTTGTCGGTGTTCACGGTGACGGCGAAGCCGAGGTCCTTGAGCAGCGTGATCGGGTGGTCGGCGACGGAGGGCGCGGCGCCGGTCTGGACGTTCGACGTCGGGCAGAGCTCGAGCGGCACCTGGTGGTCGCGCACCCAGTGCGCCAGGTGGCCCAGCCGGGCCTCGCGCTCCTCGCCCGCGTCCGAGCCCTCCTGCACGACCTCGATGTCGTCGGCGATGCGCACGCCGTGACCGATCCGGCTCGCGTGACCCACGTGGATCGCCTCGGCGATCGACTCCAGCCCGGCCGCCTCGCCCGCGTGGATCGTCACCGGGAAGAACGCCTCGGCGAGCGCCCGGAACGCGGACGCGTGCCGGGACGGCGGGAACCCGTCCTCCGCGCCCGCGATGTCGAAGCCGACCACGCCACGCCCGCGGTTGGCGAGGGCCAGCGCAGCGATCTCGTCGCCGCGGTCCGCGTGCCGCATCGCCGTCACGAGCGTGCCGACCCGGATGGTCCGTCCGGCGGCGGCCGCCTCGGCGACGCCTTCCTCGATCCCCTGCTGCACGGCGTCGACGACCTGCTGCAGCGACAGGCCCTTGCTCAGGTGCTGCTCGGGGGCGTAGCGCTGCTCGGCGTACACCACGCCGTCGGCCGCGAGGTCGACGACCGACTCGCGTGCGACGCGGCGCAGGCCCTCCTCGGTCTGCATGACCGCGACCGTGTGGTCGAACGTCTCCAGGTACAGCTCGAGCGTGCCGGAGCTGGCGGCGCGCAGGAACCACTCGCCCAGCTCGGTCGGATCGGTGCTCGGCAGCTCGTGGCCGACCTCGGCCGCGAGCTCCACGATGGTCGCCGGACGGAGGCCGCCGTCGAGGTGGTCGTGCAGCACCACCTTGGGCAGTGCCGCGACTGCGGCGTCGTCGATCGTCATGCCCGACACCGTAGCGGCCGGGGCGCTCTCGTACCGAACCGGGCCCCGTACCGAACCGGCCGCCCCGAACCGGACCGGCACGGACGACCCGGGCCACGTCGCGCGTGGCGGGGTGCTCGACCGACGGCGACGGTCACCCCACCGGGCGCACCGTCACGGGTACTCCTCGCGCTCGTCGGACGGCACGACGGCGGCCTGCTCGGTCACGTCCGTGACCTCGGCCTCGCCGATCAGGTCGGGCCTGGGCTCCGGCGGCTCGTACTCCTCGACGTCCGGGACGTCGCGGGCCTCCGGGGTGTCCGCGAGAAGGTCGGGCTCGGGCTCCACCTCGACCGCGCCGGCGGGGTCGACCTCGACGAGGCCGGCGTCACGCCACGTCTCGTGCCCGGGGACGGTGCTCATGGCTCCTCCTTCGGCGTGCAGGTGCTGGCGCGTCCCATCGTCGCCCGGACCCGCGGGGCCCGCCACTCGCTCCCCCGTCATCGCGCGCGACGCCCGGCAACCCGCACCCGACGGTCGACGTCCGACATCCGCGGCGTCCTCACCCGGGACGCTGCGGGAGCACCATCCAGCAGACGTGCGACCAGCCCCCGTACGCCGCCCGTGGCCCGGCAGGCGCGAGCAGCTCCTCCCGCGTGATGTCGACCACCACTCCTCGCGACGGCTCGTACACCGCCCAGCCGGCGGCGTCGGGCGCCCGGGCGACGGACGGTCGCGGCACGAGGAGGACGACGTGGCGCGGCACGGCCGTCCAGAGCCCCGAGGAGAGGTCGCCCCCCGTGAACAGCGGTACGGGCACCCCCGTGGCGAGCGAGCGCCCCGCGCGATCGAGGGCCCCGCCGAATGTCCCCGCGTCGGTGTCGTCGACCATCGTCGACGCGAACGCCGCACCGACGTGCCTCGCGACCCTCGCGGCTCCCCAGGGTGGCGTCCCGAGGCGGGCAGGCCATGGCAGCGGGCCCAGCGCCGCCCGGCTCGACCGCTCCTTGACGGTGAGCTGCAGCATCCCGAACCGAGCCGCCGCCCCAGTCGCCGCCGCCCCGGTCGCCGCCGCAGCCGCCGCAGCCCCGCGCTGGTCCGGACGGAGCGCCGCGACCTCGCGCGGCAGGTGGCCGGCCGCCGTGCGACCCGTCGCGAGCCACAGCGCCAGCAGCGGGTCCGACGCCGCGGCCAGCATCGCGAGCACCGCCGAGCCGCACGTCGTCTGGTCGACCTGCGTCGCCGTGGCCGCACCCCACCGGAGGTACCGGGTGCCGCGGGCGGGCGTCAGCGGGGCAGCCACCTGCGCGCGCTCTCGTGGGGTCAGCTCTGCCCAGAACCCGCCCAGCGCCTCGACCGCGTCGAGCGGCGCCCCTGCCGCGAACGCCCGCTCGAGCACCGGCGCAGGGGCCGACCCGCTCAGCAACGCAGCGTCGTAGCGGTCCTGCTGGTCGACCGGCAGCGACGCACGACGACGCGCGGCGACGTCGGCGACCGGCACCGGCGGCCACCAGCGCGCGCGCCGTGCACCGCGTCGGGCCTCGGGGCCGACGCCGAGCGCGCGGCGGGCGCGCAGGGCCAGGGTCGTCCCCTGCAGGTGTGCGAACGGGCCGAGCACGCCGGCCCCGCCCGCTGCCCCGACCCGCCCGGCCACGATCGGCCTCAGTCCGCCGCGATGCGGTCGAGGACGAGCGGACCCGTTGCCGGCGCCGACCCGTCGGGTGCGACGACGACCGCCCCCTCGAGCGCCTCACGGGCGCGCGCGATCCGGTCCGGGGTGTCGGTGTGGAGGGTCATGAGCGGCTCGCCCGCGCGCACCAGCGCCCCCGGCTTTGCGTGCAGCTCGACGCCTGCGCCGGCCTGCACCGGGTCCTCCTTGCGAGCCCGGCCGGCCCCGAGCCGCCACGCCGCGACCCCGACGGCGAGGGCGTCGAGCCCCACCAGCACGCCGTCCGCCGGCGCGAGCACGACCTCGCGCTCGCGGGCCACCGGGAGCTCCGCGTCGGCGTCTCCGCCCTGCGCGGCGATCATGCGCCGCCACACGTCCATGGCACGTCCGTCCCGGAGCGCGTCGGCCGGGTCGACCCCCGTCACGCCGGCCGCCTCGAGCATCTCGCGCGCCAGGACGACGGTGAGCTCGACGACGTCGGGCGGCCCGCCGCCGGCGAGGACCTCGACCGACTCGCGGACCTCGAGCGCGTTGCCCGCGGTCAGGCCGAGGGGCGTCGACATGTCGGTCAGCAGCGCGACGGTCCGGACGCCCGCGTCGGTGCCGAGCTCGACCATCGTGCGGGCGAGCTCCGTGGCCTGCGCCTGGTCCTTCATGAACGCACCCGAGCCGACCTTGACGTCGAGCACGAGCGCCCCCGTGCCCTCGGCGATCTTCTTGCTCATGATCGACGACGCGATGAGCGGGATGGCCTCGACCGTCCCCGTCACGTCGCGCAGCGCGTAGAGCTTGCGGTCGGCCGGGGCGAGCCCCGAGCCCGCCTGGCAGATGACCGCACCGACGTCCTCGAGCTGGGCGAGCATCTCGTCGTTGCTCAGCGCGGCCCGCCAGCCGGGGATCGACTCGAGCTTGTCGAGGGTGCCGCCCGTGTGCCCGAGCCCGCGCCCCGAGAGCTGCGGCACCGCGACGCCGAACACCGCGACGAGCGGCGCGAGCGGGAGCGTGATCTTGTCTCCCACCCCGCCGGTCGAGTGCTTGTCTGAGGTCGGTCGGGACAGCGCGGAGAAGTCCATGCGCTCGCCCGAGGCGATCATCGCGGCGGTCCACCGGGCGATCTCCGCGCGCTCCATGCCGTTGAGCAGGATCGCCATGGTGAGCGCCGACATCTGCTCCTCGGCGACGACGCCGCGCGTGTACGCGTCGACGACCCAGTCGATCTGGGCGTCGTTCAGGCGGCCGCGGTCGCGCTTGGTGCGGATGACGTCGACGGCGTCGAACGGCTCGGCGGCGCTCATGCCCGCTCCACCAGGTCCGCGGGCCCGAACGCGTCGGGGAGCACCTCGGTCATGGGCCGGACGCCGCTCACCGTGTCGACCAGCAGGTCCGGGCCGCCGTGCTCCCACAGCAGCTGGCGGCACCGGCCGCACGGCATGAGCGCGTTGCCGTGCCGGTCCACGCAGGCGAACGCGACGAGGCGCCCGCCCCCGGACACGTGCAGCCCCGAGACCAGGGCGCACTCGGCGCAGAGGCCCAGCCCGTACGACGCGTTCTCGACGTTGCAGCCGACGACGACGCGGCCGTCGTCGACCAGCGCCGCCACCCCGACCGGGAAGTTCGAGTACGGCACGTAGGCGCGGTGCATCACCTCCGTGGCGGCGGCACGCAGCGCGTCCCAGTCGATCTCGCGCTCCGGCGACCCTGGTGCGGGTGCGGATGCGTCCGGCGCTTCAGCCATGGGCTCGTCCTCGCTCATCTGTCGTACGGGATGCTCATCTGACGTACGGGCTGGTCACTTGACGTACGGGATGCCCTCGGCGGCCGGCGCGCGCACGCGGCCGACCAGCCCCGCGACGGCGAAGATCGTCGCGAGGTACGGCAGCATCGCGAGGAACTGGCTCGGCACGGGCGACCCGAGGTTGTTGAGGACCTGGCGCAGCGAGTCGGCGAAGCCGAACAGCAGCGACGCCGCCAGCGCGCCCTTGGGGCTCCACCGTCCCAGGATCATGGCGGCCAGGGCGATGTACCCCTTGCCGGAGGTGAGCTCCTTCGTGAAGGCGAGCCCCGCCGAGACCAGCGCGGCACCCCCCAGGCCGGCCACGGCACCCCCGAGGATCGAGTTGCGGACGCGCGTCAGGTTGACCTTGATCCCCACCGTGTCGGCCGCCTTCGGGTGCTCGCCCACCGCGCGCATCCGCAGGCCCCACCGGCTGCGGAACACCATCACCTGGAGCACCGCGACCGCAACGTACATGAGGTAGACGATGAGCGAGTGGTCGAACAGGACCGGCCCGATCACGGGGATCTGGGAGAGCACCGGGATCGGCAGGGTCGGCAGGCGCGGCGGGGAGTTCAGCGACTGCGGGTTCTGCGTGAGCACCGTCGAGAACAGGTAGTTCGTGACGCCGACGACGAGGACGTTGAGCACGACGCCGACGATGATCTGGTCGATGCGGTAGCGGACCGCGAACAGCACGAGGACCGCGCCCACGAGCGCCCCGGCCACGGGGGCCGCGACGAGCCCGGCGTACGGGTTGTCCGTGAGGCTCGCGACGACCACCGCGAGGAACGCCCCGCCCAGCAGCTGACCCTCGATCGCGATGTTGATGATCCCCGACCGCTCGCACAGCAGACCGGCCAGCGACCCGAAGATCAGGGGCACGGACAGCGTGAGAGCGCCCGTGAGGAGGATCGTCAGGGGCAGCGCGTTCGTGTTCCCCGCCATGACCCACACCAGGAACGCGAGCAGCACGAGTCCGCCGAAGAGGATCGGGACCCACGTCGGGACCTTGCGCCGCTGCGTCGTCAACCGCGTCGCCCACAGCGCGAGCGCGAGCGCGACGACGGACAGCACGAGCGCCGTCGCGCGCGACGGCACGGCGAACGGCGCGATCTCCACGAAGTCGTCGCGTGTGGAGACCATGAAGCGCGTGGTGTCCTCGCCCGGGGTCAGCAGGGAGAAGAAGACCAGCGAGATGAGCGCGACGACGAGGTAGAGGACCGGGCCGCGCCACGCGATCCGCGCCTGGACCGCGGGTCCGACGGGTGCCTGGGCCGTGGGCGCCGGCTGGGGAGCGGTCACCGTGCTCATGAGCGGGCCTCCTGGGACTTGTAGCCGAAGAGCGCGGCCAGGCGGTGGACGAGCGACAGCTCACGGACCAGCGGCGGCGCGGCGATCAGCAGCACGATCGTCGCCTGGATCACCTGGACGATGTCGATCGGGGTGCCCGCCGACGTCTGCATGAGGGGCGAGCCCGCGCGGAGCGCGCCGAACAGCAGCGCGGCCAGGACCGTCCCGAGCGGCGTGGAGCGGCCCAGCAGGGCGACGGTGATCGCGTCGAAGCCGATCGAGCCGGCGGTCGATGCCTGGAGCGACTTGTCGGTGCCGAGCACCTGCGCCGCACCGCCCAGCCCCGCGAGCCCGCCGGCGACGAGCATCACGAGGACGAACACCAGGTTGACCTTGATCCCCGCGGTGCGCGCCGCGCTCTGGTTCGCGCCGACCGCCCGGAACCGGAACCCCAGCACGGACCGTTCCATCAGCCACCAGACCGCGACCGCGGCCAGCAGCGCCACGACGAAACCGAGGTGCAGCCGGAAGCCCGGCCCGAGCAGCAGGGGGTACGTCGCGGTCTGCGCGACCGCGGGCGAGATCGGGCGGCTGCCGCCCTGGCGCAGGAGGCTCGTCGTCAGGAGGTAGGAGACGAGGTAGAACGCGATCGAGTTGAGCATGATCGTGACGATCACCTCGTTGGCACCCGTCCGGGCCTTGAGGAACCCCGCGATCCCGGCCCACAGGGCACCGATCACGAAGGCCGCGAGGACCGCGAGCACGAGGTGCACGACGGGTGGCAGCGCGAACGTGATCCCGACGAAGGTCGCGCCGGCCGCGCCCACGAGGACCTGGCCCTGCGCACCGATGTTGAACAGCCCCGACCGGAAGCCCACGGCGAGCCCCAGGCCCGCGAAGATCAGCGGCACGGACGCCGTCATGGTCTCGGTGATCGGCCGGACGCGGCGCAGGCCTGTCGCCTCGTAGTCGAACACCGCCCCGCGGAAGAGCGTCGAGTACGCGTCGAAGACCGAGCTCCACGCGGCGCCGAGCAGGTCGCCCGGCCGCGAGAAGAAGTACCCGGCCGCGGCCTGCACCTCGGCGTTCGCGGCGGCGATGAGCACCGACGACGCGACGAGCGCCATCAGGATCGCGAACGTGATCGTCACCCACGACGAGTCGAGCACCTGCTGGAGGTAGCTGCGACGCTCGCCCGGCGCCGGCGCCGGCGGAGGTGCCGCCGACGGCGCGACGAGGCTCTCGGTTGCCGTCACGTGGTCATCTCCTCGCTCCGTGCGGTCCTGGCCTCCAGGTCCGCCTCACCCAGGGTCGTGTGGTGCTCGTTCGCCGAGCGCTCCGCGTCCTCGAGCGGAACGCCCGCCATCATGAGGCCGAGGACGTCGCGATGCGTGTCGCCGGGCACGACGCCGACGATCCGGCCGCGGTACATCACGGCGATCCGGTCCGCGAGCGCGTGCACCTCGTCGAGCTCGGTCGAGACGATCACGACCGGCGTGCCGCCGTCGCGCTCGGTGACGATCCGCTTGTGCACGAACTCGATCGACCCGACGTCGAGCCCCCGCGTGGGCTGCGACGCGACGAGCAGGCGCAGGGGACGGGACATCTCCCGCGCCAGCACGACCTTCTGCTGGTTCCCGCCCGACAGCGTGCTCACCGGGTCCTGGATCGAGGTCAGGCGGACGTCGAACTCCTCGGTCCGCCGACGCGCGTTCTCGGCCACGCGCGCGGGGCTGAGCGAGCCCGCGCGGGCGAACGGCGCGTCGTCGTGCAGGTCGAGGACGAGGTTCTCCGCGATGGAGAACGACGCGATCAGGCCGTCCGTGCTGCGGTCCTCGGGGACGTACCCGACCCCGGCGTCGAGCACGTCCGCGACGCTGCGGCCCAGGAGCTCCTTCCCGTCCAGCGTGATCGATCCCGAGGTCGCGCGCAGGAGCCCGACGATCACCTCGGCGAGCTCCGACTGCCCGTTGCCCTGGACACCGGCGATGGCGAAGATCTCGCCGCGGCGCACCTCGAACGACAGGTCGTCGATGACGCGCGTCCCCACGGGGTCGATCACGGTGAGGTCGCTGACGCGGAAGGTGACGTCGCCGCGCTCGGGCGGGGCCTTCTCGACGCCGAGGTTGACCGACCGCCCGACCATGAGGGACGCGAGCTGCTGCTCCGACTCGTCGGGCGTCGCGGTGCCCACCACCTTGCCGCGCCGGATCACGCTGATCCGGTCGGCGACGGCCCGGACCTCGCGGAGCTTGTGCGTGATGAAGACGATCGACGTGCCGGCCTCGCGCAGCTGCCGCATGATCGCGATGAGCTCGTCCGTCTCCTGCGGGGTGAGCACTGCCGTCGGCTCGTCGAGGATGAGGACCTTCGCGTCCCGGCTGAGCGCCTTGATGATCTCGACCCGCTGCTGGACGCCGACGGGGAGGTCCTCGACCAGGGCGTCGGGGTCGACGTCGAACCCGAAGCGGTCCGAGATCTCCCGCACCCGGCGGCGGGCCTCGGTGAGGTCGATGAGGCCGCCCAGGCCTGCTGCGGTCGGCTCATGACCCAGGACGACGTTCTCGGCGACGGTGAAGACGGGGACGAGCATGAAGTGCTGGTGCACCATGCCGATCCCGGCGTTCATCGCGTCCGCCGGGCCGGCGAACACGACGGGCGCGTCGTCGACGAGGATCTCGCCGCCGTCGGGCTCGTACAGCCCGTACAGGACGTTCATCATCGTGGACTTGCCCGCACCGTTCTCGCCGAGCAGCGCGTGGATCTCACCCGACTCGAACGTCAGGTGGATGTCGTCGTTCGCGACCAGCGGACCGAACCTCTTGGTGATGCCCCGCAGCTCAAGCTTCACGACTCGTCGCCTCCACTTCGATAGCTCCGCCCGACCTTAGTGACTTCGCGGCGGGCGGGGACGGGCGCGCACCGGACAGGCCGGTGGCCCGAGACGCGTCACGCCCCGGGCCACCGGTCGGTCATTCGACGGGGTGGGAACCGCTCACTCGACCGGCGTCGCGGAGGGGGACTCCACGACGAGCTCGCCCGAGATGATCTGCTCGCGCAGCTGGTCGACCGTCGCGACGAGCTCGGCGTCGACCTTGCCCTCGAAGTCGTGCAGGGGCGCGAGGTCCACGCCGCCGTTCTCGAGGGTGCCGACGTAGGGGTCGGCGCTGAAGTCACCGTCCACCGCCGCGGCGATGGTGTCGAAGACGGCCGTCCCGATCTGCTTCATGACCGAGGTCAGGATCAGCGACTTGTACTGCTCGTTCGAAGGCTGCAGGTAGCCGTCCGAGTCGACCCAGATGACCGAGACGCCCTCGTTCTGGCTCGCCGCGTTGAGCGAACCGGCGCCGACCGGGCCTGCCACGGGGAGGATGACGTCCGCACCCGACGCGATGAACTGCTCGGTCGTGGTGCGGCCGGCCTCGGTGTCGGAGAAGTTCCCCGTCATCGAGCCGTTCTGCGCGGCCTTGTCCCAGCCGAGCACGGTGACGGCCGTACCGGTGTCCTCCGCGTAGCGCGCCGCGCCGTCGGCGAAGCCGTCCATGAAGATCGTGACCGACGGGAACGGCATGCCGCCGTAGGTGGCGAGCGTCTTGCTCTGGCTCTGGCCCGCCGCCAGGTAGCCGGCGAGGTACGCGGCCTCCTGCGTGTTGAAGAGCAGCGGCTTGGCGTTGTCGAGCGTGACCGGCGAGAAGTCCGGGGCCGAGAAGGCGCTGTCGACGAGCGCGAAGCTCAGGTCGGTGTTCGCCTCGGCGGCCGCCTGGATGGCGTCCTCGAGCGCGAAGCCGACGCCGATGATGAGGTCGCAGCCCTCCTGGACCATCGAGTCGACGTTGGCCGTGTACTGGCCCGGGTCGGTCGACTCGGCCGTCCGCACCTGGATGCCCAGCTCCGACTCGGCCTGCGTGAGGCCCTCGAAGCCCGACTGGTTGAACGAGGCGTCGTCGAAGCCGCCCTCGTCCGAGACCATGCACGCGGTGTAGTCGGTGCCGCCCTCGCCGCCGCCCCCTGCGGTGGCCGTGCCACCGTCGTTCTCCTCGGGCGCGCTCCCGCACGCTGCCAGAACCAGGGCGGCCGCTGCCGCCAGACCTGCGACCCGCGTCATTCTCTTCACGTGGAACTCCTGTTGCTCTACTGACGCCGAGCCGGTCCAGGTCGTCCCCGGAAGGAGCCGCGCGTCGTCGCGTGACGCCGGTCCAGAGCTGGCCGGCTGATTAGTCCCGCACCCTAGTAGCCACCCGGGGCACCCCCGCGTTACTGATCGGTAACGTCGCGTCTTCGTTATGGATTCGGAATGTTCGCTACGCCGAGCGGAGGAGGCGGCACCTCGGTCCCGGTCAGGACCGTTCGCGCGAGGATGCGGACGCCGACGTCGATCGCCCGCTCGTCGACCCGGAAGTCGCCCTGGTGGATGTCGAACGTGCGACCCCCCGGCTTGCGCGTGCCGAGCCGGGCCATCGCGCCGGGCACCTTGGTCAGGTACCACGCGAAGTCCTCCCCGCCGAGCGACTGCTCGGTGAGGACCACCGCCCCCTCGCCGAGCATGTCGCGGGCCGCTGACTCGAGCGCGGTGGTCGAGCGCCCCGCGTTCTCCACCGGCGGTACTCCCCGTGCGTGCCGGACCTCGACCTCGACGTCGTACGGCGCGACGACCTGCTCGACCGCCGCGTGGAACACGCTCGAGGCGCGCTCCCAGGCGCGGACCTCGAGGCACCGCAGCGTGCCGCGCACCGTGCCGGACGACGGGATCGCGTTGTGCGCCGACCCCGCCTGCACCGCTCCCCAGGTCAGGTTCACGCCCGCGCGGGGGTCGAGGCGCCGCCCGAGCACGGCCGGCACCTGCGTGATGACCTGGCCCAGCGCGAACACGACGTCGCCGGTCAGGTGGGGCCGCGACGTGTGGCCGCCCTTGCTCGACACGGTGACGGTGACCTCGTCCGACGCCGAGGTGATCGGGCCGATCCGCGTGCCGACGTGGCCGACGTCGACCTTGGGGTCGCAGTGCAGCGCGAAGATCTGCTCGACGCCGTCGAGCGCGCCCGCCGCGATCGCGTCGAGCGACCCCCCGGGCTGCAGCTCCTCGGCCGCCTGGAAGATCAGCCGGACGCCGGTCGTCAGCTCGCCGCGGTTCGCGAGCTCGGCGAGCACGAGCCCCGCGCCCAGCACGACGGTGGTGTGGACGTCGTGGCCGCACGCGTGCGCGACGCCGTGGACCGTCGAGCTCCACGGCAGCTCGCACGTGTCCTGGACCGGGAGCGCGTCGAGGTCGGCGCGCAGCGCGAGGCGCCGCCGGCCCGACTCCGTCGGCGTGGGTCCGATGTCGCACAGGAGCCCGGTGCCGGGCAGGAGCCGCGGGCTGAGCCCTGCGGCGCGCAGCCGGTCGGCGACGACCCGCGTGGTGCGCTGCTCCGTCCGGCCGAGCTCGGGGTGGGCGTGCAGGTCGCGGCGGATCTCGACGAGCTCCGCACGGAAGGAGTCGGCGAGCTTGGTCACGAGGGCGACATCGACAGGCACGTCGTCGAGCCTAGCCCCGTGGCCTCACAGCAGGTCGTCGCGCCCCCGGGCCCGCACGGCCTCGACGACGTCCTTGACCTGCTGGGCACGCGCCCGCGTCGTGACGAGCAGGGCGTCGGGGGTGTCCACGACGACCACGTCGTCGAGACCCAGGACCGTGACGAGGCGTCCCGACCCGGGCACCACGAGCGAGCCCACCGAGTCCACCCGCACGACCGACGCGTCGTCGCCCAGGACGCGCGCGCCGTCGTCCGTCCCGTGCTCGAGCGGGGTCAGCAGGTTGCCGAGCGACGCGAAGTCGCCGATGTCGTCCCAGCCGAAGTCCCCGGGGACGACGGCGACCCCGCCGGCCGCGGCGACCGGCTCGGCGATCGCGTGGTCGATCGCGACCTTCTCGAGGCCGGGCCAGACGTCGGCGAGGAGCCGGTCGCGGTCGCCGGTGTCCCATGCCGCCCCGAGCGCCCGGAGGCCCTCGTGCAGCGCCGGGCGCTGCTGGGCGAGGTGGTCGAGCAGCACCTGAGCCCGCACGATGAACATGCCGGCGTTCCACCGGTACTCCCCCGTCGCGAGGTAGGCGGCGGCCGTCGCGGCGTCGGGCTTCTCCGTGAACCCGAGCGCGTGCCGCGCGCTCGGGGCGACGGGCAGGTCGAGCAGCTCGCCCGAGCGGACGTAGCCGAACGCGGTCGACGGGCCGGAGGCGGCGATCCCGACGGTCGCGACGTACCCGGCGCGCGCCGCCTCGACGCCCTCGCGAACCGCACGCTGGAACGCCGTCGCGCCGTGGATCACCTGGTCGGCCGCGAACGAGCCGAGCACGACGTCGGCGCCGTGCCGCTCGAGCAGCACCGCCGCGGCGAGGCCGATCGCCGCCATCGAGTCCCGCGGCGACGGCTCCGCCAGCACGGCGTCGGGTCCCACCTCGGGCAGCTGCGCCCGGACCGCCTCGACGTGCCGCTGCCCCGTGACGACCAGGACGGCACCCGGCCCGGTGAGCGGCGCGAGGCGGTCGACCGTCGCCTGGAGCAGGGTCCGGCCGGACCCGGTCAGGTCGTGCAGGAACTTCGGCACGCCCGAGCGCGACAGCGGCCAGAGCCGGGTGCCCGCCCCTCCCGCGGGGACGACGGCGTGGAACCCGGGCACGGCACCGGCACTGTGCGAGGCGAGCGTCATGGCGTCAGGGTAGTGACCCGCGCCGGCGCACCGGTGACGCTCCCGGCCCGCCGTCGTGAGCCGTGTAGACTTGGTCACAAACTGTCAGCATCCGGCCGCCCGCGCGGACGCCGGGGACCGACGACGTCGTCCGGGTCACTACAGTGGGTCAGCAACCGGACGCCGTCGTCCCCACCTCGCATCCCAGGAGGCCCCCGTGCCCAGCGCTCCCGCCGGCACCCTGTACCGCGGCCGTGAAGGCATGTGGTCGTGGGTCGCGCACCGCGTCACCGGTGTCGCGATCTTCTTCTTCCTGCTGGTCCACGTGCTCGACACGTCGCTGGTGCGGGTCTCGCCCGAGGCGTACAACGCCGTCATCGGCACCTACAAGAACCCGATCATGGGGCTCGGCGAAGCCGGCCTCGTCGCCGCCGTCGTGTTCCACGCGTTCAACGGCATCCGCCTGGTGCTGGTCGACTTCTGGTCCCGGGGCACGAAGTACCACCGCGTCATGCTCTGGGTGGTCATGGGTCTCTTCGTCGTGACGATGGCGGGCTTCCTGCCGCGTCACCTGATGAACGTCTTCGGGGGCTGAGCATGAGCACGCAGGCACGGGCCGAGGCGCGCTCGCCCATCGAGGAGCCCGGCGCGTCGTACCAGCGCAAGCGGACCACGCGCGGCAACTTCGAGCTGTACAGCTGGGTCTTCATGCGCGCGTCGGGCGTCGTGCTGGTCCTCCTGATCTTCGGGCACCTCTTCGTCAACCTCGTCGCCGGCGAGGGCATCAAGGCGGTCGACTTCGGCTTCGTCGCCGGCAAGTGGGCGTCGCCGTTCTGGCAGATCTGGGACCTGCTCATGCTGTGGCTCGCGATGATCCACGGCACCAACGGCGTCCGGACGATCATCAACGACTACGCCGAGCGCGACGGCACCCGCCTGGTGCTCAAGCTGGCGCTCTACACGGCGTTCGTCGTCGTGGTGGTCCTCGGGACCCTCGTGATCTTCACGTTCGACCCGTGCCCGCCGAACAGCCCGGCGAACCTGCTGCCCTCGTTCTGCACGGCCTGACCCCCGCTCTTCTCACGGGCCGACCACCGGCCGATCCCACCCGCCACAGGAGACAACGACCCCAGATGCAGACCCACCAGTACGACGTCGTCATCGTCGGGGCCGGCGGCGCCGGGATGCGCGCGGCGCTCGAGTCCTCCAGGCGCACGCGCACCGCGGTGATCTCCAAGCTCTACCCGACGCGTTCGCACACCGGTGCGGCGCAGGGCGGCATGTGCGCCGCCCTCGCGAACGTCGAGGAGGACAACTGGGAGTGGCACACCTTCGACACCGTCAAGGGCGGTGACTACCTGGTCGACCAGGACGCCGCGGAGGTCATGGCCAAGGAGGCGATCGACGCCGTTCTCGACCTCGAGAAGATGGGGCTGCCGTTCAACCGCACCCCCGAGGGCAAGATCGACCAGCGGCGCTTCGGCGGCCACACGCGCAACCACGGCGAGGCCGCCGTGCGCCGCTCGTGCTACGCCGCGGACCGCACCGGCCACATGATCCTGCAGACCCTCTACCAGCAGTGCGTGAAGCAGGACGTGGAGTTCTACAACGAGTTCTACGTGCTCGACGTGCTCCTCTCGCACGACCTCACGTCCGGCTCGGTCGAGGCGGGCGAGGAGGTCCGCGTCTCGGGCGTCGTCGCCTACGAGCTCGCGACCGGGGAGATCCACCTCTTCCGCGCGAAGTCGGTCGTCTTCGCGACCGGTGGCGCGGGCAAGATCTTCAAGACCACCTCGAACGCGCACACCCTGACCGGCGACGGCATGGCCCTGGCCTACCGCCGCGGCATCCCGCTCGAGGACATGGAGTTCTTCCAGTTCCACCCGACGGGGCTCGCAGGCCTGGGCATCCTCCTGTCGGAGGCCGCGCGGGGCGAGGGCGGCATCCTGCGCAACAGCGAGGGTGAGCGCTTCATGGAGCGCTACGCCCCCACCATCAAGGACCTCGCGCCGCGCGACATCGTCGCGCGCTCCATGGCCAACGAGGTCCGCGAGGGTCGTGGCGCGGGACCCAACAAGGACTACGTGCTCCTCGACCTGACGCACCTCGAGCCGGCGCACATCGACGCGAAGCTCCCGGACATCACCGAGTTCGCCCGCACGTACCTGGGGATCGAGCCGTACACGGAGCCGGTCCCGGTCTACCCGACCGCGCACTACGCGATGGGCGGCATCCCGACGAACATCACCGCGCAGGTGCTCCGCAACAACACCGACATCGTGCAGGGCCTCTACGCCGCGGGCGAGGTCGCGTGCGTCAGCGTCCACGGCTCGAACCGGCTCGGGACGAACTCGCTGCTCGACATCAACGTGTTCGGCAAGCGCGCGGGGATCGCCGCGGCCGAGTACGCGGTCGGCGCCGACTGGGTCGAGATGCCGTCGGAGCCCGAGGTCGGTGTCGTGACCGAGCTCGAGCGGATGCGCACCAGCCCGACAGGCGAACGCGTCTCGGACATCCGCCGCGACCTGCAGAACACCATGGACGCCAACGCGCAGGTGTTCCGCACCGGTGACTCGCTCCGTCAGGCGCTCGCGGACGTGCGCGCCCTGCAGGAGCGGTACCGGGACGTCAGCGTCCAGGACAAGGGCCGCTCGTACAACCTCGACCTCCTCGAGGCGCTCGAGCTCGGGTTCCTGCTCGACATCGCGGAGGTCGTCGTCGTCGGCGCCCTCAACCGCGAGGAGTCGCGCGGGGGCCACTTCCGCGAGGACTTCCCCGACCGGAACGACGCCGCCTGGATGAAGCACACGATGGCGTACCGCCGTCGGCCGGGGGTGACCGGGCCGCCCAAGCCCGCCCGCAAGCCACGGCAGTCCAAGGCGGCCGCCGCCGCAGCCGCCCTCAAGGCCGTGGCGACGTCGTCGGTCGAGCCCGACGGGCTCACGCACCCCGAGCCGGCGCCCGAGGTGCCCACCGCGACGACGGCGGTGGCCGGTGGGCCCGGTGCGACCGCCCCCGGCGTGTTCGACATCGTCCTGGACTACAAGCCCGTCGTCATGACCCGCTACGAGCCGATGGAGCGCAAGTACTGATGACCGCCACCCTCGACCAGGCCACCGGCGCGCAGGAGGGCTCGGCCCTCGGCGTCGTCCCGAGCTTCGACGTCACCCTGCGGGTCCGCCGCTTCACGCCCGAGACGCACGGCGAGGAGGCGTACTGGCAGGAGTACACCGTCACGGCGCACGGCACCGACCGGCTCCTCGACGCCCTCCACAAGATCAAGTGGGAGCTCGACGGGTCCGTCACGTTCCGCCGCTCGTGCGCGCACGGCGTGTGCGGCTCGGACGCGATGCGGATCAACGGCCGCAACCGGCTCGCGTGCAAGACGCTGCTCAAGGACCTCAACCCCGACAAGCCGATCACGGTCGAGCCGATCAAGGGCCTGCCCGTGATCAAGGACCTCGTGGTCGACATGGAGCCGTTCTTCGCCTCCTACCGCGAGATCATGCCGTTCCTCATCACGACCGGGAACGAGCCGACGAAGGAGCGCCTGCAGTCGGCCGAGCAGCGCGAGCGGTTCGACGACACGACCAAGTGCATCCTCTGCGCGGCGTGCACCTCCTCGTGCCCCGTGTTCTGGACCGACGGGCAGTACTTCGGCCCGGCAGCGATCGTCAACGCGCACCGCTTCATCTTCGACAGCCGCGACGAGGGGGCGACCCAGCGCCTCGAGATCCTCAACGACAAGGAGGGGGTCTGGCGCTGCCGGACGACCTTCAACTGCACCGAGGCGTGCCCCCGCGGCATCGAGGTCACCAAGGCGATCCAGGAGGTCAAGCGCGCGATGATCCGGCGCGCCTTCTGATCGACCACCAGGCTCGCGGACGTGAGGCGCGAGAAGGACTCCGGTGAGGAGCCGAGGCGAGCCCGTCAGCCGGTGCTCTCCCCTGCCTCCCGCGTCGCGCCGTCCTCCCCCGGCGGCCGCACGCGCGGCGGGTCGGCGGTCCAGGCGGCCGCGAGGAGCACGATGCGCGCGATCAGGTTGATCCACACCAGGAGCGTCACGAGCACGGCGAACGAGGCCAGCAGGGCGTTCCGGTCGGCGGTCCCCGCGACGACGCTGGTGCCGAGCAGCCGCACGACGCCGATCCCGACGCCGGCGAGCACCGCCCCTTCGAGCAGGTCGCGACGGCCCGGGTGGACCCCGGCGAGCACCACCACGACGAGCACGAACATGCCGGCGTCGACCGCGAGGGCCACACCGGCCCCGACCGCCCAGGACACCGCTCCCCTGACGGCCTCGAGCCCGAGCAGCCGCAGCAACCAGTCCGACGCGGCGGTGACGGCCAGGGTGACGATCGTCGAGAGCAGGACAGCGAGCCCGACCCCCACCATCCCCGCCAGCTCCCGCGCCTTGCCGAGCAGCAGGTTCGTGCCGACGGCGCCCACCCCGGACACGGCACGGACCGCCGTCCGCAGGGCCGCCATCGCCACGGTCGCGCTGTAGACCAGCACCACGACGGCGGCGATCCCGGCGAGGCTCAGCCCCGAGCCGACCACGAGGTCGCGGGGGTCGATGAGCCCGCGCTTGCCCTCGCCGCCGATGAGCCCCGGGAGGTAGCTGTCCGCGGTCGCGAGCACCTCTGCGCGCAACGCCTCGTTCCCGCCGAGCACGGTCATGAACGCGGTGTAGCCGAGGGTCACGGCGGCGAACACCGAGAACAGCGCGCTGTAGGCGATGCCGCCGGTGAGCACGCCGCCACCGACGGAGCCGAACCGAGCCAACGCCCGTGCCGGCCGGGTCTCCTGCCACCAGGTGAAGAGCGCCTTGGCGCGGGCGACGAGGCCCGCGACGCCGGGCGGGTACCGCCGCGGCCGGCTCGCTGCGACGTCGGCGGTCGACGCCGAGGCGACGTGCGCGGCGCCGGCGCCGATCGGGGCGCCGGCGCCGGGCACCTGGTCACGCCCGCGCGCACGGCCCATGCCGTGACCCTACGAGCGGACGTCCGCGCGGGCATCCGGAGCGGTCGTGCGGGCACGGGCACCCGAGCCGGTGAGGAGGTAGTCACGCACGGGTCGCCAGACGCTGTCGTCCCCGTGCTCGTAGAACTCGAAGCGGCTCACCACGAACCGTGCCTCGAACGTGGTGAGCTCGTCGAAGGCCCGGTCGAGGGCCGGCTCGGAAACCTCGTGCGCGACGGTCACGTGCGGGTGGTAGTTGAAGCGGAGCTCCTGCGCGAGCGGGCCCGAGCGGACGGCCGACTCGAGCCGTTCGCACTCCGCGATGCCCTGCACCACCTGCACGAAGACCACCGGGGAGACCGGCCGGAAGGAGCCGGTACCGCGCAGGTGCACGACGAACGGCCGCGCGGTGGTCGAGACGCGCGCGAGGTGCGCCGACACGTCGTCGAGGTCCTCGGGGTCGATGACGGTGGGCCCGAGCAGCGTGATGTGCGGCGGGATCTCCCGTGCGAGCGGGTCGCCGAACCGGGCGCGCGCCTGCTGGAGCGCGGTCCCGTAGGGCTCGGGGACCGTGATCGCGACCCCGATCCTGAGCTGGTCGCCGGTCCGCTCCGGAAGCCTCACGACCGCGCGCCGCGGGCGGGCAGCAGCCCGAAGCGGTCGTACGCCCGGGCCAGGACCGGCCTCGCCAGCGCGCGCGCCCGCTCCGCCCCCTCGGCCAGCAGGTCGTCGAGCGCCTCGGGTGACTCCAGGTGGCCCGCGAACCGCTCCTGGAACGGCACCAGGAGGTCGACGACGACCTCGGCCAGGTCCTTCTTGAGGTCGCCGTAGCCCTTGCCCTCGTAGTCGGCCTCGATCGACGGCAGCGGGCGACCGGTGAGGGCGGCGAAGATCGTGAGGAGGTTCGAGACGCCCGGCTTGGCGTCGACGTCGAACCGCACCTCACGTCCGGCGTCCGTGACGGCCGAGCGGATCCGCTTCGCCACGACCGTCGGGTCGTCGAGCAGCTCGATGATGCCGTTCGGGCTCGCGGCCGACTTGCTCATCTTCGCCGTCGGGTCCTGCAGGTCGTAGATCTTCGCGGTCTCCTTGACGATGTACGGCTCGGGGACGACGGCGGTGCCCGCACCGAACCGCGCGTTGAGCCGCTGCGCCAGGTTGCGGGAGAGCTCGAGGTGCTGGCGCTGGTCCTCGCCGACCGGCACCAGGTTCGTGTCGTACAGCAGGATGTCGGCGGCCATGAGCACCGGGTACGTGAACAGGCCGACAGTCGTGCCCTCGCTGCCGTGCCGGGCCGACTTGTCCTTGAACTGGGTCATGCGGCCGGCCTCGCCGAAGCCGGTCTGACAGCTCAGGATCCAGGCGAGCTCGGCGTGCTCGGGCACGTGCGACTGGACGAACAGGATCGAGCGGGCCGGGTCGACGCCGGCCGCCAGGTACTGCGCCGCCGTCCGCCGCGTGCGCGCGCGCAGGTCGGCGGGGTCGGGCGACACGGTGAGGGCGTGCAGGTCCACGACGCAGTAGATGGCGTCGTGGTCCTCCTGAAGCCGTACCCACTGCGTCAGCGCACCGAGGTAGTTCCCCAGGTGCAGCGACCCCGAGGTCGGCTGCATCCCGGAGAAGATGCGGGGTCGCTGGGCAGGGCGCACGAGGCTCGGCACGGTGGACATCGCGCCATTCTGGCAGGTGGGTCGACGCCGACCGAAACCGTCAGGTCGCCTCGTCGTCGTACGGCGCCGCCGGCGCCGCGCCGCCTGTGCCGGCCGCGCCGGTGCCCGCCCCTCCGGCGCCGGGCGCGGCCGCGGCGGGCCACGCCGCGCGTCCCGGAGCCGCCGTCGTGGTCGTGGCCGGCGGGGAGTCGTCGTCCAGGAGCGCCTCGCGGACGATCCGGCGGGGGTCGTACCGGCGGGGGTCCAGAGCGGCCCAGTCGACGTCACCCGCCTGGTCCCCGAGCTCGGTGTCGACGCGCTGCTTGGCGGTCCGCAGGAAGCGCCGCAGCGTCCGCACCCAGCCGCCGAGCTGCTCCGCGTACCTCGGCAGCCGCTCAGGGCCGACGACGACGATGGCGACCACGAGGATCAGCAGGAACTCGCCCCCGTTGATGTCGAACACGGCGTCAGGCTACCCGGCGCTCCTGAGCCGGCGGCCCGCTACTCGCTGGTCCGCTCGTCGAGCACGATCCGCACCTCGCGCGTGCCCTCGTCCCCGGTCCGGACCCCGAGCGTGACCGTGTCGCCGGGCGCCTTGGCCCGGATCGCCACGATGAGCTCGTCGGGCTCGGTGACCGGCCGTCCGTCGATCGTCACGATCACGTCGCCGGCGCGGATGCCGGCATCGGCGGCCGGACCGTCGGGGCTCACCGGTTGCTGGCCGTTCTGGGACTCGGACGAGACCTGGACCCCCTCGCCGCGGTAGCTCTGGTCGAGCAGCACGCCGACGATCGGGTAGGTCGCCGCACCGGTCTCGATGAGCTGCTCCGCGGTGCGTCGCGCCTGGTCGGACGGGATCGCGAACCCGAGGCCGATGCTGCCGGGGGCCGCCCCGGGGATCCCTGGCGGCTGGGCGATCGCCGAGTTGATGCCGATCACCTCGCCGGCGGTGTTCACGAGGGGGCCGCCCGAGTTGCCGGGGTTGATCGCCGCGTCCGTCTGGATCGCGTTGATGAACGCGGGCCCCTCCTGGCCCCCGGCCGACACCGGCCGGTTGAGAGCGCTGATGATGCCGGTGGTGACGGTGCCCTCGAGCCCGAGCGGGGCGCCGACCGCGACGACCGGGTCACCGACCGCGACCTCGGAGGAGACACCCAGCACGAGCGGCACGAGCCCGGCGCGGTCGACCTTGAGCACGGCCAGGTCGTAGTCGCGCGTCGAGCCGACGACGGTCGCGGGCTCCTCCGACCCGTCCGCGAACAGGACGTCGATCCGGGCCCCGTCGGCGGTGCCCGCGGCGATCACGTGGTTGTTCGTCAGGAGGTACCCGTCCTGCCGGAGCACGAACCCGGAGCCGCTCGACGAACCCTGGGCGCTCTCGACCTGGATCGAGACGACGCTCGGCAGCACCGCAGCGGCGATCCCGGCGACCGACTCGGGCGGGCGGGCGGCGCCGCCGGGCTGCGCCGTGACGGGCAGCCCCGCGTCGACCAGGCGGTCGCCCTGGTCCAGCGCACGCTCCGCGAGGGCTCCCCCGAGCGCACCGGCGAGTACTGCCAGCACGAGCAGCGGCGCCACCCAGACAGCGCGCAGCCGGCCGCGAGCACCCCGACGCCCCGGGGCACCCGAGGGCAGCGGCGCGGGCTGCGGCACCTGCCGCTCGGGCCAAGGGGTGGGCGCGGCACCCCAGCCCGCCGGTGCCGGCGCGGGCGGGCCGAACGGGGCACCGGGCGCGCGCGAGATCGAGGTCTCCGGCGCGGCCGGCGCCCCTGACGGCGCCGCCGCCCCCGGCGCGGCGACGGGTCGCGACGACGGCGGGGCGAACGGGTTGTCCACGGGGGGCGCGAAGGGGTTCCCCGCAGGCGGGTGCTGGTCGGCGCGGTCCGGCTGGTCGAATGGCGTCATGGGCGGGCGAGAGCTCCTGTCACGGTGTCCCAGCCGCGCGTGATCCGCGCCGGGAAGCGGTCGTCGTAGCCGTCGGCAGGGAAGCCCGCCACGAGATCGGTCAGGCTGTCGGCAGGGGCACCCGCGACGAGCGAGACCACGGTGTCCTGCGACTGCCACACGACGTGCCACGGCTGTCGTGACAGCTCGTAGACCTCGTACCCGGCCATCGTCCTCGCGGTGGCGCCGTCGAGACCGGAGACGTCGAGCCGACCGTGCTCCTCGGTCACCACGACGCGGCCGTCCGGCCCGTCGAGGTCGAGCTCGAGGCCGACGCTCCCCGTGGCGCCGTGCGTCAACCGCGCACTGGTCACCTCGTACCCCTCCGGCAGCGCCGCCGGACCGGTCCAGCCCTCGCGGCGCAGCCATGCGAGGACGGCCTCGTCGTGCGCGCTCCCGAACGCGGCCCCGGTCGACGGCGAGGTCGTCCCGGGCGTCTGCTCGACCTCGACCTCGACCTCGACCTCGACCACCGACGCGCTGCCGGTGCCGGGCCCCTGCGCGCGGGCCAGCTGCGACAGCGCCTCGGCCGGGTCCGTCGACGGCACCACGCGCGGCTGCTCGCCGAGCAGGAAGAGCCCAGCCGTCACGACCCCCACGCCCACGAGCGAGCCCGCCGCGAGGCGCATCCGCGGGAGCCGGCGCGAGGCCAGCTCCCCGGTGAGGGCACGAGCCGGGACCGCGTAGGCCGACGAGCCGAGCGGCAGCACGCGCGCCCCACGCCCGCGCACCTCCTGCCGTCCGACGTCCTGGGGATCGGCCGTGGCCGCGAGCGCGAGCAGTCGCGCGGTGAGGTCGGGCGCCGGCTCGACGTCGCGCGCGACCGACAGCGCACGACGCGCCTGCCGGGCGGCCGCGACCTCCTCGGCGCACAGCGGGCAGGCGGCGGCGTGCGCGAGGGCGCGTTCGGCCTCCGCCGGCGGCAGCTGTCCGTCGACCAGCGCGCTGACCCAGCTCCCGAGGTGGTGGTTCATCGCTCGCCCACCCCCGCGGCGTCGGGCAGACCGATCCCACCGGGGGCGTCGATCTCCTCGGCCGCCACCAGCGCACCGGGAGCCCGGTGCGCGAGCGAGCGACGAAGCTGCGCACGGGCACGGTGGATGCGCGAGCGCACCGTGCCGAGCTTGATCCCCAGCGTCACCGCGATCTCCTCGTACGAGAGCCCCTCGATGTCGCACAGCACGACGGCGGCACGGTACTCGGGCGACAGCTCGTCGAGCGCTCGCTGCACGTCGTTGTCGAGGTTCGCGTGCTCGAACCGGCGCTCGGGGCTGTGCAGCTCACCCGTCGCCGCGTACCGCTCCGCGTCCTCGCCGATCGCGTCCATGCGGATCCGCTTCTTGCGGCGGACCTGGTCGAGGAAGAGGTTGGTCGTGATGCGGTGCAGCCAGCCCTCGAACGTGCCGGGTGTGTAGCCGGAGATCGAACGGAAGACGCGGACGAACACGTCCTGCGTCAGGTCCTCCGCGTCGTGCTGGTTGCCGGTCAGGCGGTACGCGAGGCGGTACACGCGGGCGGAGTGCTCCCGCACGATCTGCTCCCAGGTGGGGGCGGTCCACGGCTCGGGCCCAGCACCGTGCGGCTCGACGCCCTGTGCCGCAGCAGCGGGCGCGGAGGAGCGGCGTGCCGGACCCGGCATGGCCACGTGCATTCGTGGATCAGCTCCTCGGCGTCGACGGCGTCAGCTCCACCGAACGATGCAGCCGACCGTGGTCCATCCTCCCAGGCGCGAGGGATTCCCTCGACCGGGCTCCACGACCTGGGCAACGCCCCGGCGTTCGCCGAACTTCCCGCGGCGGTAGCATCGGCGCACCGTCCGACGCCCGTCCCGCTGCACCGCCGCCCTGGGAGGCCACCATCTCCACCGACAAGACGCAGAGCTGGGTCTACGCCGAGGAGTTCCTGCCCGAGGACGACGTGCTGCTCCGCGCACGCGAGCGGGCGGGACAGCTCGGCTGTGCGCCCGTGCTGCCCGGCTCCGGCGCGGTGCTCAGCGTGCTCGCGGCCGCGGTGCAGGCGCGCGCGGTGGTCGAGATCGGGACCGGGGCAGGCGTCGGGTCCCTCTACCTGCTGCGTGGCATGCCGGCCGACGGCGTGCTCACCACCATCGACGTCGAGGTCGAGCACCAGCGGGCCGCCAAGGAGGCGTTCGCGGAAGCGGGGATCCGGAGCACCCGGACGCGGACCATCTCGGGCCGCGCGCTCGACGTCCTGCCCCGGCTGACCGACGGCGCCTACGACCTCGTCTTCGTCGACGCCGACAAGGAGAGCTACCCGGGCTACGTCGAGCAGGCGCTGCGCCTGCTGCGGCCGGGGGGCGTCGTCGCGCTCGACAACGCGCTCTGGCACGACCGGGTCGCGGACCCGGCGCGCCGGGACGAGGTCACCACGGTGCTGCGCGAGGTGGGCCGGACCCTGCGCGACGACGAGCGCGTCCTCCCGGCGATGCTGCCGACGGGTGACGGCCTGCTCCTCGGGGCGCGCCGGTAGGGACGGAGCTGCCGCGGCGCGGGGTGCGCGTGCCTGCGGCGAGCGCCGCACCGGCCCAGCGCCGCGTCAGGCCTGCGCGCGTCGCGTCAGGCGAGCGTCTCGAGGTACTGCACGAGCAGCCGGACCCCGTACCCCGTCGCGCCCTCGGTGAGCTCGTGCTTGTCGGACGTCGACCTGCCCGGACCCGCGATGTCGAGGTGCGCCCAGCGGCGCGCGCCGGTGAACTCGCGCAGCAGCAGCGCGGCGGTGATGGACCCGCCGCCCGGGGACGTGCGCGGGACCTGGCGGAGGTCCGCCAGGTCCGACCGGATCGCCTCCGCGTACTCCGCGACCAGCGGCATGTGCCAGACCCGCTCGCCCGACGCTGTGGCCGCCGCCTCGAGCCCGGCGCGGAGGTCCGCGTCCTCGGTGTAGAGCGCCGCGTACTGCTTGCCCAGGCCGACGGTGGCGGCACCGGTGAGGGTCGCGACGTCGATCATGAGGTCCGGGTCGAGCTCGGCGTCGGCGTAGGCGAGCGAGTCGGCGAGGACCATCCGCCCCTCGGCGTCCGTGTTCGCGACCTCGACCGTCCGCCCGCCGAACATCCGGACGACGTCGCCGGGCCGGTAGGAGTCCGCGCCGACGTGGTTCTCCGCGAGCGGCAGCACGGCGGTGACGCGGTGCCCGAGCCCGAGCTCGGCCGCGGCCAGCACCGTCGCGAGCGCGACGGCCGCGCCCGCCATGTCGGTCTTCATCGTGACCATCGACTCACGGGGCTTGATCGAGAGCCCGCCGGTGTCGAAGGTGATGCCCTTGCCCACGACGACGACGTGGCGCGGCGCGACGACGTCGGCAGGGGTGTACGAGACGGTGACGAGGCGTGGCGGGCTCGCGGAGCCTCCACCGACGGCCAGGATCCCGCCGAAGCCCTGCTCCGTGAGCTCGGGCACGCCGAGCTCACGGACGTCGAGGCGCTGGTCGTCGGCGAGCTCGCGGGCCCGCTGCGCGAGCCAGGCGGGGTTCTTGGTGCTCGACGGCGTGTTGGCGAGGTCGCGGGCGAGCCAGGTGCCGCGGACGGTGACCGCCGCGCGCCGGATCAGCTCGTCGACCGCGCCGTCGTGGTGCCCCAGCAGCACGAGCTCCTGCGGGGCGTCCTTGGGTGGCGTCCCGGTGGCCTGGGTGGGGATGCGGTACGCCGCCAGGAGGAACCCCTCGACGAGCGCACGCACCACCGCCGTGGACTGCGGGCCGCCGCCCGAGCCGAGCGTGGTCACCACGCGCGTCAGGCCGCGGGTCTCGCGCGCGAGCGCCGCCCCGGCCCGGCGCAGGTCGTCGGGCGTGCCCGCCCCCGTGCCGACGAGCACCAGCCGGGACGGGAGGCCGCCCCACGGCAGCTCCGCCCCCGCGGCGACCAGCCGCCGCGGCAGGTGCAGGGTCCAGGCCTCCCCGGCCGTACCGCCGAGACCTGCGCGCTCGGCGAGGTCCCCGAGGTCGATCCCGTAGCGGGCCGCCGCGTCGGCCGTGCCGGCGCGTGGCTGCACCTCGGACTCGCCCTCCACGGGCGGGGCGATCGGCACGGCGAGGGCCGCGACGTCGTCCGTCGCGAGGGTCGCGGACGCCACGTCGCCGCGGAGGGCGACGACCACCGGGAAGGGGCGCGCGCTGGGCGTGCTCACACGCGACGCGCTGCCACGAGCGGCCAACGGGTCAGCTGACGACGGAGGTGAGCGCCTCGCCGAGCTCACGCGCCTCGGTCGCGTTGAGCTCGACGACGAGCCGACCGCCACCTTCGAGCGGCACGCGCATGACGATCCCGCGGCCCTCCTTGGTGACCTCGAGCGGGCCGTCGCCAGTACGCGGCTTCATGGCGGCCATGCGTGGCTCTCCTTCGGTTGTCGCTGCCGGCCCGAGCAGGGCCGCGGCACGGTCGCGTCGAGCGGCGTGCACGGGCGTTCGGGGCGGATGTCCAGGATCATTCTAGGTCACCGGCGGTCTGGGCTGGTCGCGCGTCACGGAGGCCATCCGGACGGAGGCGTCAGCCGCCACAGCTGCCACACCCAGCCGACCTGCAGCGCCGCGAACGCGACCACCAGCAGCGCGACCCAGGCGCGGCGTCGGACGGCCGGGCCGGTCACGAGCCCGACCGTCACGGCGCCGAGCGGGAAGGCCAGCAGGAGGAACCGCGCGAGGCTCGTTCCGGGCTCGACCACCGCGACGAGGTACGCGAGGTAGGCGGCCGGCCACGCACGCAGCTCCGGGCCGAGGCGCCGGGCGGCCGGCACGAGGAGCAACGTCACGATCAGGGCGATCGCGGCGACGAGGACTGCCGGCCCCCACTCGCCGAACCGCCAGCGCGCGACGTCCAGCCACGGCAGCAGCGGCACGACGTCGGGGCGGGCGCGCCACGCCGCCTGCGTCACGAGGTAGGCGTCGGTGCGGCCCGTCACGACCGCGTTCACGACCTGCCACGCGAACCCCGCCACCACGCTCGCCGCCAGCAGCACGCCCATCCCGACCACGTCCCGTCGGCTCACCGTCGCGGCGTCCCGCCGCGCCGCACGCCAACGGGTCACCGCGTGCACCAGCACCACGAGCGCCAGCGGCAGGGCCACCGCGCGCGTGAACCCGAGCGCCAGCACGGCGACCGCCGCGAGCCCGTACCGCCGCCGGACGAGCAGCAGGAGCACCGTCGCGATCAGCAGCAGGGCGAGCGACTCGGTGTAGGCCACCTGCAGGACGACCGCCGTCGGGAACCAGGCGACCACGGTGGCCGTCGCGAGCGGCAGCCCGGGACGAGCCGCCACCGCGCGCGGCGCGCCGGCCTCGACGACCCGGTGGACGACGAGCACCGCCGCGGCGCCGAGCACGAGCGCGAGCGTGGGTGCCGCGACGTGCCAGGGCGCGCCCGTGAGGAGCATCGCGGCGCGCGCGAGCGCCGGGAACAACGGGAAGAAGGCCCACACGTTCTGCTGGACCGCGCCGTCCGCGCCGACCGGCAGGCTGGCGGGGTAGCCCTCGGTGGCGATCTGCCGGTACCAGCTCGCGTCCCACATGAGCCCGACGAACTCGCCGTACGACGGCGCAGCGGGGGTCCAGAGGTTCTCCTCCTGGGACTGCGCGACGACCAGCAGCACGGCGACGCTCCAGGCGCGGGCGAGGACGTAGACCGCGAGCACCCGTGCCCACCACGGCCACGTGCCGGACCTGGGCCACGGGCGGCGCGGCACGTCGGGCGCCGGTGCGGCCGGTCCCCGTGCTGCCGTGGTGCCCACCGCCGACCCGGGCCCGGGCGCGCTCACGCCAGTCCGCGCACGGCCCGGGCCGGGGCCGCGTCGCCGCGGATCGCCGCGACCATGTCGAGCGTGCGGCGAGTGGCGGCCACGTCGTGCGTGCGGAACACGCGCGCGCCCTGCCACGCCGCGACCGCGGTGGCCGCGAGCGTCCCCTCGAGCCGCTCGTCCACGGGGAGGTCGAGGGTCTCGCCCACGAAGTCCTTGCGCGAGAGCGCCATGAGGACGGGGTACCCGAGCTCGACGAGCGCGGCCGTCCGGCGCACGAGGTGCAGGGAGTGCCAGGTGTTCTTGCCGAAGTCGTGGGTCGGGTCGACGAGCACGCTCGCCGGGTCGACGCCGCGGGACACCGCGCGCGAGGCGGCCGCCGCCAGCGTCACCACGACGTCGTCGACCACTCCGTCGCGGGGGTCCGCGCCCGCGATACGGCCCGGGCGGCCCGGGTAGGCCACCCGGAACGGGTCGGTGCGAGGCAGGGCCCCGCCCGTGTGCGAGCACACGACGCCGACGCCCTCGGCGCCCGCGACCTCGACCAGGCGCGGGTCGTGGCCGGCCCACGTGTCGTTGAGGAGGTCGGCGCCCGCGCGTGCCACGTGGCGCGCGACGTCGGCGCGCCACGTGTCCACGCTCACGAGCACCTCGGGGTGCCGGACGCGGACCTCCTCGACCACCGGGACGACGCGGCGGGCCTCCTCGGTCGCGTCGACCTCGGGGCCCCTCCCCGCGCGGATGCCGCCGAGGTCGACGATGTCCGCGCCGTCCGCGACCGCGCGCGCGACGGCGTCGAGGGCCGCGGATCCCGACGCGTGCCGGGCGGGCGCGTAGAACGAGTCGGGCGTGAGGTTGACGATGGCCATGACCACGGGGTGGTCCGCGCCGAAGGTGCGGTCGCGCAGCCGCAACGATGCCGCGCCGGTCGGCACCGCGGGTGCTCGGGTGGGTGCCGAGGCGGGCGCGGTGCTCGGCGGACCCTCGGGTCTCACGCCGGCTCGGGCGCGCGCGCGGCCGCCTGCTGCGCGGCGGCGGCCTCGGCAGCGGCGGCCTGCTCCTCCGCGCGCAGCTGCGCGTCCCGTTCCACGACGTGGGCGACGGCCTCGTCCGGGTCGTCGACGACCTTCATCAGGTCGACGTCGTGCGCACCGATCATGCCGCGGTCGCGGACCGGCCCGCGGAGCCAGTCGAGCAGGCCCTGCCAGTAGTCGGTGCCGATCAGGACGATCGGGAACTCCGTGACCTTGTGGGTCTGGACGAGGGTGAGCGCCTCGAACAGCTCGTCCAACGTGCCGAAGCCGCCCGGCAGCACGACGAACCCCTTCGCGTACTTGACGAACATCGTCTTGCGGGCGAAGAAGTAGCGGAAGTTGACGCCGAGGTCGACCCACTGGTTCATGCCCTGCTCGAACGGCAGCTCGATCCCCAGGCCCACCGACAGCCCGCCGGCCTCCTGGGCACCCTTGTTCGCGGCCTCCATCGCCCCCGGCCCACCCCCGGTGATGACCGCGTAGCCCGCGCGGGCGAGACCGCGTCCGACCTGCTCCGCGAGCGTGTACTCCGGCGAGCCGGGCTTCACGCGTGCCGAGCCGAAGACGCTCATCGCCGGCCCGACCTCTGCGAGCGCGCCGAACCCCTCGACGAACTCGCTCTGGATCCGCATCACCCGCCACGGGTCGCTGTGCAGCCAGCTCGAGTCGTCCTTGTCGGCGAGGAGGCGCTGGTCCGTGGTCGTCGTCGGGATCTGCCCGCGGCGCAGCAGCACCGGGCCCTTGCGGTAGCCGTTCCCCGGGGCGGGCACTCCGTCGTCGCTCATGCCCCGACTCTAAGTTGTGAGCCAGGCGCGCAGCGCGTCATGGCAGAGGCGGATCTGCCCCACGGCGCAGCGCTCGTCGTCCTTGTGGGCGAGCAGCGGGTCGCCCGGCCCGAAGTTCACCGCGGGGATCCCGAGCTCGGCGAACCGCGCGACGTCCGTCCACCCCAGCTTGGGGGCGGGCGCGCCGCCCGTGAACGCGAGCACCGCCGCCGCGAAGTCGGCCGCGGCCGGGTGGTCGAGCCCGGGGCGCGCGCCCGGGGCCGCGTCGGTGATCGTGACGTCGTAGCCGGTGAACAGCTCGCGGACGTGCGCCTCGGCGTCGGCCACCGAGCGCGCCGGGGCGAAGCGGTAGTTGACCGTCACCACGCACTCGTCCGGGATCACGTTGCCGGCGACGCCGCCCCGGATCCCGACCGCGTTCATCCCCTCGCGGTAGACGAGACCGTCGACGTCGAGCTCGGCCGCCCGGTACCCGGCGAGCCGGCGCAGCACCTCGGCCGTGCCGTGGATCGCGTTGGTCCCCGTCCAGGACCGCGCGGAGTGCGCCGTGACGCCCGGGACCCGCACCTCGGCCCGCATCGTGCCGTTGCAGCCGCCCTCGACGCCCGCCGCGGTCGGCTCGCCGAGCACCGCGAAGTCGGCCGTCAGCCATTCGGGGTGGTTCCGGACGACCCGGCCGAGCCCGTTGTGCTCCGCCTCGACCTCCTCGTGGTCGTAGAACACCCAGGTGACGTCGCGCGTCGGCGCCTGCAGCGCGGCCGCCAGCGCGACCTGGACCGCCACACCCCCCTTCATGTCGACGGTCCCGCGCCCCCACAGCACGGCGTCGTCCCCCTCGCCCTCGAGGCGGGTCGGGAGGTTGGCCGCGACCGGGACGGTGTCGAGGTGGCCCGCGACCACCACCCGGGCCGGGCGGCCCAGGTGGGTCCGCGCGACCAGGGCGTCGCCGTCGCGCAGGACCTCGAGGTGCGGGCAGGGCGTGAGGGCCGCCTCGATCGCGTCGGCGAGCGCCGTCTCGCCACCGCTCACGGACTCGAGGTCGCAGATCGCGCGGGTGAGGGCGATCAGGTCACCGGCGGGGTCGAGGACGGTGGCGGGGGTCGACGGCGCGGTCACGCCCCGACCCTACGCGGCGAGCCGACCTGTGCGGCGAGCCGACCTGTGCGGCGAGCGTCCCCGCAAGGGCCGGGCCGTCGGTCCGCACGTCTAGGGTTGACGCCATGAGCACGCGCACCGCCTGGGGACTCGGCCTGGCCACCACGACCACCGCGGCCGGCTCAGCGACCGGATCTGGCACCGGGCAGGCGACGCTCGACGTCTGGTATCCCGCGCCGCGGCTGGGGGCACCTCCGGCCGACGACGCCGCCACGGCCGGGGAGCTCGCGCGGCTCACAGCCCTCGAGACGGAGGACCCCGCGCGTGGGGTGCGGACCGTCGTCGTGCGCACCGTCGTGGACCTCGACGCCCCGCCGACCGACGCCGCCGACGCCTACCTGCGGCTGCACCTCCTCTCGCACCGCCTCGTCGCCCCGAACGGCCAGAACCTCGACGGGATCTTCGGACGGCTCGCGAACGTCGTCTGGACCGACCGCGGGCCGTGCGCGGTCGAGGACTTCGAGGCCACCCGGCTGCGGCTCCGCGCCCGGACCGGCACCCCCGTGACCGTCCACGGGGTCGACAAGTTCCCACGGATGGTCGACTACGTGCTCCCCGCAGGCGTCCGGGTCGCCGACGCCGACCGCGTGCGGCTCGGCGCCCACCTGGCCCCCGGCACGACGGTCATGCACGAGGGGTTCGTGAACTTCAACGCCGGCACCCTCGGGGCCTCGATGGTCGAGGGACGCATCTCCGCCGGGGTGGTCGTGGGCGACGGCAGCGACATCGGCGGCGGCGCCTCGATCATGGGCACGCTCTCGGGCGGCGGCCGCGAGGTGATCTCGATCGGTCGGCGCTCGCTGCTGGGCGCGAACGCCGGGATCGGTATCTCGCTGGGCGACGACTGCGTGGTCGAGGCCGGGCTCTACGTCACGGGCGGCACCCGTGTCACGGTGCTCGACGCGACCGACCCGGACGGGGTCACGGGTCCGGCGGGGAGGGCCGCGGATCGCACCGTCAGGGCGCGCGACCTGTCCGGCCTGGACAACCTCCTGTTCCGGCGCAACTCGGTGACCGGTGCGGTCGAGGCGCTCTCCCGCGCGGGTGCCGGGGTCCAGCTCAACGCCGCGCTGCACCACCACTGAGCCCGGTGACGCGGGTGAGCAGGTCCGGCACGCCCTCGCGGCTGCGTCGACGCCGCGCCTGGCGCCGTTCGGTCACCCTCCTCGTGGTCCTGGTGATCGGGGTCGTCGGGGTCGTGGTCGCGCTCGACCGGGTCACGGGCGGGTCCACGCTGACGGCGCGGTGTGCCGCGATCAACGACGGCACGAGCTGGTTCCTGAGCCCGGCGCAGGCGGGCAACGCGGCGCTGCTGGCCGGGACCGCGGAGCGACGCGGGCTGCCGGCGCGGGCCGTCACGATCGGGATCGCCACGGCGCTCCAGGAGTCCAAGCTCCTCAACATCGACTACGGCGACCGGGACTCCGTCGGGCTCTTCCAGCAGCGTCCGTCCCAGGGCTGGGGCACGGTCGAGCAGATCATGGACCCCGTGTACTCGACCAACGCCTTCTACGACGGTCTCGTGAAGGTGGCGGGGTACGAGGAGCTCGAGATCACGGTCGCCGCGCAGCGCGTGCAGCGCTCCGGGTTCCCGGACGCGTACGCCCAGCACGAGGCGCGCTCGCGCGCGTGGGCGTCCGCACTGACCGGGAACTCCCCCGCGGCACTGACGTGCGAGCTCGGCCCGGCCGAGAGCGCCGGCGGGGCCGACGCCGTGCAGGCGCGCCTCCAGCGCGACTACGGGGAGGTGCCGACGAGCGTCGGCCCGGACGGCACCGTGGTCGTCGCGGCGGGCGCGCTCAGCGACGGCGACGCCGACGACGACGCGCGGCTGGGCTGGGCGCTGGCACAGTGGTCGGTCGCCGTGGCGGGCGAGCTCGAGCTCGACGCCGTCGCGACGGCCGACCAGGTGTGGACCCGCGCCGAGGCCGCGTGGGCGCCGTCGGGCACCGCCCCCCTCCCACCGGGCGACGTGCGCCTGACCCTGGCACCCGGCTGACCGGGCTCGCGCCACGGTGGGGAAGACGGCAGCGTCCGCACTCGTGGGGGTGATGCCCCGACGGGGTGCGGACGCTGCGGTGGTGGCTCAGCGGGCGTCGACGCCCACGTAGTCCCGCTCGACGGCGCCCGTGTAGACCTGCCGCGGGCGGCCGATCTTGGTGGTCGGGTCGCTCATCATCTCGCGCCACTGCGCGATCCAGCCGGGCATCCGGCCGAGCGCGAAGAGCGGCGTGAACATCTGCTCCGAGAAGCCCATCGCCTTGTAGATGAGACCCGTGTAGAAGTCGACGTTCGGGTAGAGCTTGCGCTCGATGAAGTACTCGTCGCTGAGCGCGATCTCCTCGAGGTTCATCGCGAGGTCGAGCAGCGGGTCGTGCTTGCCGAGCTGCTGGAGCACGGCGTCGGCGCTCTTCTTCACGATGGCGGCGCGCGGGTCGTAGTTCTTGTAGACCCGGTGACCGAAGCCCATGAGGCGGACGCCCTGCTCCTTGTTCTTCACGCGCCGCATGAAGTCGGACGCGTCGCCACCCTGCGCCTGGATCTCGGTGAGCATCTTGAGCACGGCCTCGTTGGCACCGCCGTGCAGGGGGCCCGAGAGCGCGTTGATGCCGGCCGCGACCGACGCGTACAGGTTCGCGTGGCTCGACCCGACGATCCGGACGGTCGACGTCGAGCAGTTCTGCTCGTGGTCGGCGTGCAGGATGAGCAGCTTGTCCAGGGCGGCCACCGTCGTCGGGTCCGACTCGTACTGCTCGTAGGGCTTGGCGAACGTCATGCGGAGGAAGTCCTCGACGTAGCCGCGCGAGTAGTCCGGGTAGAGCAGGGGCTCCCCCACCGCCGTGCGGTGCAGGTAGGACGTGATGGTCCGGGTCTTCGCGAGGATCAGGACCGTGGCGAGCTCGACCGTCTCGGGGTCGAACGGGTCCAGCGACTCGGGGTAGAAGGTCGACAGCGCGTTGACGGCCGAGGACATCACCGCCATCGGGTGCGCGTTCCGCGGGAACGTCCCCATGAACGTCCGGAAGTCCTCGTGCACCAGCGTGTGGCGGTTGACCCGCTCGACGAACGCGTCGAGCTCGGTCGGCGACGGCAGCTCGCCGTGGATCAGCAGGTAGGCGACCTCGAGGAAGCTCGACCTCTGCGCGAGCTGCTCGATCGGGTAGCCGCGGTAGCGCAGGATCCCCTCGTCACCGTCGATGTAGGTGATCTCGGACTCGCACGACGCCGTGTTCATGAACCCGGGGTCCACCGTGACGACGCCCGTCTCCTTGAGCAGCGAGGAGACGACGATGCCGTCGTTGCCCTCGGTGGCGTTGATCCGCGGCAGCTCGAGGGCGGAGTCCCCGACGGTGAGCTTGGCGGAGGCCTTGACGGCGTCGGACATGCGGTTCCCTCCTGCGTCGCCCGGGCTGCGCCGATTCCTGCGGCCCGGGCACGACTGGTGTGGCTGCGACCGGAGTCGGTCGGACCTGACGGCCGTCGTCGGCCCGGCGTTACGGTACCCGCGCGGCGCGGGCGGGGACGAATCGGGACGGTCTCGATCCACCCGTCACGATGTGATAAGGCTCACATCAAAGCGTGGTCATACCGAGGCCACCCTACAGTCAAGCGCCGAGGAGCCGCGCGGCGCCCTCCGCGACGCGCTCGTCCGGTGCCGTGAGCGCGATCCGCACGTGCCCCGCCGCGGCGGCGCCGTAGAAGGCGCCGGGCGCCACCAGGATCCCGAGCTCGGCCAGGTCGGCCACCGTGCGCCAGCAGTCCTGCGGCGGGCCGGCGGGTCGCGCCCAGAGGTACAGGCCCGCCTCGGACCCGTCGACCTCGAGCCCCGCCGCGTCCAACGCCTCCCGGAGCCGTCGGCGGCGGGCACGGTAACGCTCGCGCTGGGAGTCGACGTGCGCGTCGTCGGCCAGCGCCACGGTCATGGCGGCCTGCACCGGGGCGGGCACGATCATCCCCATGTGCTTGCGCGCCTCGAGGAGCCGCGCCACGAGCCCCGGGTCGCCGGCGACGAATGCCGCGCGGTACCCCGCCAGGTTCGACTGCTTCGACAGCGAGTACACGGCCAGCAGCCCGGCGACGTCGCCCCCGGTGACGCGCGGGTCGAGCACGCTCGGGACTCCCGAGCCGGCCCAGGGCTCGTCCCACGCGAGCTCGGCGTAGCACTCGTCGGACGCGACGACCGCGCCGCGCGCCCGGGCCACGTGGACCACCTCGCGCAGCTGCTCGACCGAGCGGACCCGGCCGTCCGGGTTCCCGGGCGAGTTGACCCAGACCAGGCTCGGGTCGGCCCCCACCCACGCCGCGACGTCGTCCGCGGGCAGCGGCCGGGCCCCGGCGAGGCGCGCCCCGACGTCGTAGGTCGGGTAGGCCGTCTCGGGGTGCACGACGACGTCACCCGGCCCCAGCCCGAGCAGCGACGGCAGGAGCGCCACGAGCTCCTTGGAGCCCACGGTCGGCAGCACGGCGGCCGGGTCGAGGCCCACGACGCCGCGCCGCCGCGCGAACCAGTCGACGACCGCCTGGCGCAGCGCAGGCGTCCCGTGCGTCGTCGGGTAGCCCGGTGAGTCGGCGGCCGCCGCGAGCGCGGCCCGGACGACGGCGGGGGTCGGGTCCACGGGCGTCCCGACCGACAGGTCCACGATGCCGCGCGGGTGGGCGCGCGCGATGGCGGCGTAAGGGGTGAGCGTGTCCCAGGGGAAGTCAGGGAGGGCCCCGGTCAGCAGGCCCATCAGCCGGCGGTCGCCGTCCGGTGCACCGCCGCTATTCGCTGACGACCTGGAGCGGGAGCGTGGCGATGATGGGATGGTCCTTGGGGATCATGCCCATCTTGGCCGCCCCCCCGGGTGAGCCGAGGTCGTCGAAGAACTCGACGTTCGCCTTGTAGTACTCGCTCCACTGCTCCGGGACGTCGTCCTCGTAGTAGATGGCCTCCACGGGGCAGACCGGCTCGCACGCCCCGCAGTCGACGCACTCGTCGGGGTGGATGTACAGCGAGCGCTCGCCCTCGTAGATGCAGTCGACGGGACACTCCTCGATGCACGCCTTGTCCTTGACGTCCACGCAAGGCTGGGCGATCACATACGTCACGGTCGGTCCTCCTGAAGCCGTCGGGACGGGATACCTCGGTCGGCTGCTCGTCCTAGTATCCACCAGGTGGAGGCCATCCGTCGGACCCGGTCGTCGTGACCCCGCCCACGCGCGACGCCGCCGGCACGGCTCGCGGACCGGTCACCCGCCCCTGGCTGGCCTGGCCGGTGGGGGTGCGGGTCGTCGTGCGCCGCCGGCTCGCCGAGGGCGGCTACGCGGACGTGCTGGGCGAGCTGCTCAGGGCCGACGACGACGGCGTGGACGTCGCCACCCGCCGCGGCCCGGTCCGCGTCGACGCCGCGGACATCGCGCTCGGCAAGGTCGTCCCGCCGGCGGCGCCCCGGCGGCGCTAGCCCGCGCCGCCGCGTCGACGCTAGCCCTGCGTGGCCGGCGCCGGCGCCGGCGCCGGCGCGTCGCACACCACGGCGTTCTGCGGCTTGTACCGCGTCGTGCGGCTGGAGGTGTCCTGGAGCTCGCCGCCGAGGAAGAGCTTGCGCGTCACGGTCACGGTGAAGCCGGGGTTCCCGGCGCTCTGCGGCGCGCAGGTCGGCGAGGTCGAGCGCACCGTGGTGGGTGCCACGACGTTCGACCGCCCGCTGGTGGTCGACTCGACCGTCCAGTACTTGGTGCCCCAGAGCCGCACGTAGAGCCGACCGTCCGCGACCCAGCTCTGGACCAGGGCGCCGTACGGACTGGTGTTCTTCCACTTGAGGTCGATCGACCCGGTGTAGAGGGTCGCCTCGCGACCCTCCGGGTAGCGGGCGAACCACTCGGAGTGCGGCGTGTGCTCGACGTCCTCGAACCCGGCGAAGTAGGCGGTGTTGAACACGGTGGTCGACAGCTGGGAGAGCCCGCCGCCCACGCCCTTCACGTGCTCGCCGTTGACGATGACGTTGCCCTCGCTGAACCCGGCCGCCGCGGTCACGGGGCCGAGCGACTCGGTCAGGCTGAACGTGTCGCCCGGCTCGACGAGAACCCCCGTGATCTTGGCCGCACCGATCCGCAGGTTCTCGGTGCGCAGCGGCTCGTTGGTCAACGGGGTGGAGAACTCGGAGACCACCTCGGTGATGCCGAGGGCCTGGAGCTTCTCGGTCGACTGCACGGGGTCGGTCGGCACGAGCTCGACGCGTGCGGTCCGGTCGTCGCCCGTGCCGGCCGCCGCGACGGCCGCGACGAGGGCCGCCGGGTCGATCGTCGTGCCTGCGGCTCCGGGCACGACGACCGGGGCGCCGTCGACGAACTCGAACCGGGCGTCGGCCGACGGCGTGAGGAGGTTCGTCGTGCGCTTGACGACCTCCTCGACGAGCGCCGGCCCGTCGAGCTCGAGCACGAGGTCCGAGTCCTGCGGGGTGAAGCTCGCGAACGAGGTCACCACCTCGGCCGGGAGCTCGACGGTCTGGTCGGCCACGGCGACGGCGATCGGGGCACGCGCGAGCGGCTGCGCGACCGCGCTCAGGGCGCGGTCGGTCTCCTCCTGCGTGATGTCGGGCTCGACGACGCGCGTCGGCAGCTCGAGCGGGCGGGACCCGGTGAGCCACGAGGTGCGCAGGACGTCGGCCGCGCCCTCGGTGTCGAGCTCCGAGCCGTCGACCGCGGGTGTCCCGTGCGGGGCGCCGTCGGCGAAGACGACCTCGCCGTTGACCGGCGCGGTCGCGAGGCTGCTGTCGAGCTCGGCGACGGCTGCGTCCAGCGCCTCGTCGTCGACCGACGTCACGGCTGGGGCTTCCGCGACACCGAACACCTGACCCCAGAGCCGACCGGGCTGCAGGTCGAAGCCCGTGAGCCGGTCGACGGTCGCCTCCGCGTCGAGGGCGAGCCCGGCGTCCTCCGGCCGGATCACCGTGCTCTGGGCGCCCGCGACCACCGGGAGCGGCTCGCCCACGAGGGGGGACAGCTCCGACTCGAGCTGCGCGATCGCGGCGTCGGCGTCCTGCCCGCCGATGTCGACGCCCGCCACCGTCGCACCGCGCGGGACACGGTCGGCGAGCGCCCACGACGCACCGACGTAGGCGCCGGCGAGCACCACCACGATCGCCAGGGTGGTGAGGAGCGGGCGCAGCCACCGACGCCGCCGGTCGTCGTCCTCGAAGACGTCGAGCGGCGACCCGCCCCGCAGGTCGTGACCGTCGTCCGGGTCGGTGTCCCGCGAGGCGACGGGCGGCAGGGACGCGGTGCGGGCAGCCGCTGCGGTCGAGGTGCGGACGGGCACGCCCGGGGCGGGCGCCGCAGCCGAGGGCGCGGGCTCGGCCGGCGGGGGTGGCGTCGGGAGGTCGTCGCGGCGGGCCGGGACGTCGTCGTGCCGAACCGGAGGCATGACCTCGGTCGTGTGGTCGTGCGATCGGGCAGCGGGCGAAGTGGCCGCGTCGTCGTCAGCGGGGCGGCTGCTGGGAGCGGCGTCCCCCGCGAGGTCGCTGCTCGGGGCCGGCGCGCCGTCGTGGCGCGGCTCGTCCGCAGGTCGCGCAGCGTCGTCAGCTGCTGCCTGCTGCTCTGCCACGGGCTCGGGCTCGGGCTCGGGCTCGCCTGCTGTCGTCTCGGCTGCGGCACCGTCCGCGGCGCCTTCGTCGTCCGTGCTCTCGTCGGCCACCGTCTCGTCAGCCGACGCCTCGTCCACCGGGGGCTCGGCGGCTCCGTCCGCGCCCCGATGACCCGTTCCGGCGTCTGCGTCGTGGCCGTTCTGGCCCTGGGTCGTGGGGCCGTCCGCGGGCAGCGCCGCGTCCACGGGCACGAGGGCGTCGTCGAGCACGTCGCCGTCGTGCTCGGTCTTCTCCACCATCTGCGAATCTCTCCACCGCTGCCGACACGCTGCGGGGTCCCCCGCGCGGGTGATTGTACGGTGCAGCACCCGCGGCTCCCGCGGGCGCGCTCAGCGAACCGGCCGGATTCGGCCACGCAGGTGAACGAGCCCGCCCCGCCCGGGTTCGCCCTGGCGGGCGGACAGCACCTCGCCGACGACGATGTCATGGTCCCCGGCGCGGTGGATCGTCGACGTCCGGCACTCGAACCACGCGGCGGCGTCGTCGACCAGCGCGGCGCCCGTGAGCGGCCCGAGCGTGTGCCGCACCCGCCCGAGCTGACCCACCGCGGGGCGGCCGGGGGACGCGAGCCAGTCGGCGGCCGGTGCGGCGGTGTCGGACAGCACGGTGAGCGCCCACCGGTCCACGTGGTCCAGCGCCTCACGGAACCGGGAGTCCTCGTGGACGCAGAAGAGCAGCAGCGGGGGGTCGAGCGACACCGAGGCCACCGCGCTCGCCGTCATCGCGTGCTGGACGCCGCGCCACTCGACCGCGACCACGGTGACGCCGGCGGCGAGCCGAGCGATCGCGGCCCGGAAGTCGTCGGGGTCCGCGAGGGCGGGCGTCGGGTCGGGGGTCACGCCGTCGGGCCCGCGCCCGGACGTGGGTCGAGCGGGGCGGTATCGAGCGGGAGGGTGCGCTCGTCGCGGAACCAACGGGCTGGCAGGAACGCGGCCACCGCGACCATGAGCATGCCGCCGACGATCCACGCGTACCCGACCGCCTGCCCGGCGGGGATGAGCACGTCGCCACCCGGGCCGGTGAGCGACAGGACCTGCACGACGACGACCCACGCGACGCCGTAGGCCGCGACGCCGAGGAGCCCCGCCCACGCGCGCGCGACGGCGCACGACGCGACCACGAGGGCGAGGCACAGGGCGACCCCGACGGGCGGGAGCGCGCGCTGCATGACCGTCCCGACGGCACCGACGAGCACGCCGAGCACGAGGGAGGCGGCGCACCGAGCGAGCAGCCCGGGCATGCGCGTCACCATGCCGGTCAGGGTACCGGGCGCACCCCGCCGGGCCAGACCACACGCGGGCCGGCGCGGGGTGCGCGAGACGCTGGTGCGCGAGAAGCGGGTGCGCGTCGGTACGCCTCGCTCGACAGCAGGGGCGCCAGCTCGTCGTTGCTCAGGGCGTAGCAGCCGACGACGACGGCCGCTCCCCCGGCATCCTCACCACCCCCCGCGCGCACCGTCGCGGCGCGGGCGTCATCGACCACCACCGAGCGGACCTGCGTCGCGTGCGCCTGGAGCGCCCCGACCACCCGGTCCAGCACCGCGGTGACGTCGACGACGAGATCGATCGCGCTGCGCGGCACGGCCACCGACGGCAACGGCCCTTCCGGGCGCGGGACGGTGAGCTCCCGGTGGGCCGCCAGCTCGGCGGCGACCGGCGCGAGCGCGGGCAGCCCCACTCGGCCGGAGCGCAGGTCCTCGGCGGCGACCGCGGCCCAGAGCACCTCGGCGGGCTCGTGCGGCGTGAGCCCGCCGAGCACCACGGACGGGTCGGCGGCCAGCTCGACGGCGCGGGTCGTCACCTCGTGCGCGCGCACGTGGTCGGGGTGCCCGTACCCGCCGCCCGGCTCGTAGGTCACGACGACGGCGGGTCGGCGCTCGCGGACGACCTGCGCGAGCCGGCCGGCGGCGTCGTCGAGCGGGACGCCCACGAAGGCGCCGTCGGGCAGGTCGTCGAGCCGGCCGGCGCGGCCGGGCGTCGCCCAGGCCATGCCCGAGTCCGAGAATTTCCCGGCGGCGGCGCCGACCTGACCACGGGACGTCCGCGTGGGCACCGCGTCCAGGAACACGTGGTCCGCGACGCCGAGGGCCCGCAGGGCCGCCGCGAGCTCTCCCTCACGACGGGCGGCCAGCGCGGGCCCGTCCCCCTCCAGGTGCGCGAGCTCGACGCCGATGACCTCGCCGAGCTCACCCCGCGTGCATGTCACGACCGTCACCGGCAGGCCGGCGGCCGCCCAGGTCGCGAGGAGGGCACCGGTCGCGAGGGTCTCGTCGTCCGGGTGCGCGTGAACCGCCAGGAGGCCGGAGGACACCGAGGACGCGGCGTCAGGCGCGCTTGGCCCGGGCGGTGGCGCGGGCGCGGTCCGACTGGTCGAGGATCACCTTGCGGATGCGGACCTTCTCGGGGGTCACCTCGACGCACTCGTCCTCGCGGGCGAACTCGAGCGACTCCTCGAGCGTGAGGTGCCGCGGAGGCGTCAGGTTCTCGAACGTGTCGCTGCTGGCAGCGCGCATGTTCGTGAGCTTCTTCTCCTTGGTGATGTTGACGTCCATGTCCTCGTTGCGGGAGTTCTCGCCGACGATCATGCCCTCGTAGACCTCCTGCGTCGGGTCGACGAAGAAGGAGCCGCGCTCCTGGAGGTTGATCATGGCGAACGGCGTCACGACGCCGGCACGGTCGGCCACGAGCGAGCCGTTGACGCGGGTCTCGATCGGGCCGGCCCACGGCTCGTAGCCCTCCGCGATCGACGCCGCGATCCCGGTGCCGCGCGTGTCCGTGAGGAACTGCGTCCGGAAGCCGATGAGGCCGCGCGACGGGATCTTGAACTCCATGCGGACCCAGCCGGTGCCGTGGTTGGCCATGGTCTCCATGCGGCCCTTGCGCGCAGCGAGGAGCTGGGTCACGTTGCCGAGGTACTCCTCGGGCACGTCGATCGTCATGCGCTCCATCGGCTCGTGCACCTTGCCGTCGATCACCTTGGTGACGACCTGCGGCTTGCCGACGGTGAGCTCGAAGCCCTCACGACGCATCTGCTCGACGAGGATCGCCAGGGCCAGCTCGCCGCGGCCCTGGACCTCCCACGCGTCCGGGCGCTCGGTCGGGAGCACGCGGAGCGAGACGTTGCCGATGAGCTCCTTGTCGAGCCGGTCCTTGACCTGCCGGGCGGTGACCTTGTGGCCCTTGCCGCCCTTGCCCGCGAGCGGGGACGTGTTGATCCCGATCGTCATGGAGATCGCGGGCTCGTCGACCGTGATGGGCGGCAGCGGGCGCGGGTCGTCGGGGTCGGTGAGGGTCTCGCCGATGGTGATCTCGGCGATGCCGGCCACGGCGACGATGTCGCCCGGGCCCGCGGACTCGGTGGGCACGCGGTCGAGCGCCTTGGTCTCGAGCAGCTCCGTGATGCGGACGTTCTGGAGCGAGCCGTCCGACCGCGCCCACGCGACCGTCTGGCCCTTGCGGATCGTGCCGTTGAAGACGCGCAGGAGCGCGAGGCGGCCGAGGAACGGCGAGGCGTCGAGGTTGGTGACGTGCGCCTGCAGCGGGGCGTCGGCGTCGTACGTGGGGGCCGGGATCTTCTCCAGGATCGTCGCGAACAGCGGCTCGAGGTTCTCGCTGTCCGGCAGCCGGCCGTCGGCCGGCTGGGTCAGCGACGCGCGACCCGCCTTCGCGGACGCGTAGACCACCGGGACGTCGAGGATCGCGTCGAGGTCGAGGTCCGGCACGTCCTCGTGCAGGTCGCTGGCGAGCCCGAGCAGCAGGTCGGTCGCCTCGGAGACCACCTCGGCGATCCGCGAGTCGGGCCGGTCCACCTTGTTGACGAGGAGCACGACCGGCAGCTTGGCCTCGAGCGCCTTGCGGAGCACGAACCGGGTCTGCGGCAGCGGGCCCTCGCTCGCGTCGACCAGCAGCACGACGCCGTCGACCATCGACAGGCCGCGCTCGACCTCACCGCCGAAGTCGGCGTGCCCGGGCGTGTCGATGACGTTGATCGTCACGCCGTCGGGCTCGCCCGCGGCAGTCGCCGCCGGCCCGTGGTACCGGACCGCGGTGTTCTTCGCGAGGATCGTGATCCCCTTCTCGCGCTCGAGGTCGCCCGAGTCCATCGAGCGCTCGTCGGCGTGGGCGTCGTGCGCGGCGAACGCGCCGGACTGCTTGAGCATCGCGTCGACGAGAGTCGTCTTGCCGTGGTCGACGTGGGCGACGATGGCGACGTTGCGCAGGTCGGAGCGCACAGACATGAAGAACTCATTTCGGAGATGGGGGGCGCGCCGTCGTGGGGCGCGACCTTCATCTTAACGGCATGTCGAGCCCGACCCGAGCCGGGCACGGGAACGGCCCCCGCGGCTGGACGCTGCGGGGGCCGGTCGTCGTGCGGGCGACGAGCGTCGTCAGGCCGTCAGGCCCTCCTCGGGCCCGGCGGGGACGACGTCGAGGTCGGCGCCCGGGATGGCCGCGAGCAGCTCTCGCGTGTACGGCTCGCGGGGGTTGTCGAACACCTCGTCCGTGGTGGACGCCTCGACGACCTTGCCGCTCTTCATGACGCACACCTGGTCGGCGATCTGGCGGACGACGGCGAGGTCGTGCGTGATGAACAGGTAGCTCAGCCCGAGCTCGGCCTGCAGGTCGTTGAGCAGCGTGAGGATCTGCGCCTGGACCAGCACGTCGAGGGCCGAGACGGCCTCGTCGCAGACGATCACCTCGGGCTCGAGCGCGAGCGCCCGGGCGATCGCGATGCGCTGCCGCTGGCCGCCCGAGAGCTCGTTCGGGTAGCGCCGCATGGTCGACTGCGGCAGCGCGACCATGTCCAGCAGCTCGCGGACCCGTGCCTCGCGCGACTTCTTGTCGCCGATCCGGTGCGTGCGCAGCGGCTCCTCGATCGTGCGGAAGATCGAGTACATCGGGTCGAGCGAGCCGTAGGGGTTCTGGAAGATGGGCTGCACGCGGCGACGGAACTCGAACAGCTTCCGCTTGTCGAGCGTGCCGAGGTCCACGCCGTCGAAGTAGATCGTGCCCTCGGTCGGCTCGAGCAGGTTGAGGATGACGTTCGCGACCGTCGACTTGCCCGAGCCCGACTCCCCGACGAGCGCCATCGTCGTCCCGCGCTTGATCGAGAACGACACGTCGTCGACGGCCTTGAACGCGGTCGAGGCCCCCGGCCGGCTGCCGCGGAGCTTGAAGACCTTGGTCAGGTTCTCGACGACGACGACGTCGTCCCGCTTGGCGCTGACGCCGTCGCCGTGCGTCGTCGCGAGCAGCTCGCTCGACTCGACGCCGCGCTCCTTGGCGCTCTGGATGCGGCGCGACGCGAGCGACGGCGCCGAGGCCACCAGCCGCTGCGTGTAGGGGTGGCGCGGTGCCGCGAGGATCTGCCGCGCCGGACCCGACTCGACGACCTTGCCGCGGTACATGACCACCAGGTGCTCGGCACGCTCGGCGGCGAGGCCCAGGTCGTGCGTGATGAACAGCACGGCCGTGCCGAGCTCCTCGGTGAGGCCCTGGAGGTGGTCGAGGATCTGTCGCTGGACCGTGACGTCGAGCGCCGACGTCGGCTCGTCGGCGATGAGCAGCTTGGGCCGTGCGGCGAGCCCGATCGCGATGAGCGCGCGCTGACGCATCCCGCCCGAGAACTCGTGCGGGTACTGCTTGGCCCGCCGCTCGGCGTCAGGGAGCCCTGCCTCGGCGAGGAGCTCCGCGACCCGGGCGTTGGCGGCCGCGCCCGAGGCGACGTTGTTCGCCTTGAGCGCCTCCTTCACCTGGAACCCGATCTTCCACACAGGGTTCAGGTTCGACATCGGGTCCTGGGGCACGAGGCCGATCTGACTGCCGCGCAGCCCGACGATCGTCTTCTTGTCGGCCGACGTGATCTCGGTGCCGTCGAACATGATCGAGCCGCCCGTGACCTTCCCGGTCCCCGGGAGCAGGTCGATGATCGCGTGCGCTGTCGTCGACTTGCCCGAGCCCGACTCGCCGACGATCGCGACCGTCTGGCCCGGATAGATGGTCAGGTCCGCCCCGCGCACCGCGGGCACCAGGCCGGTGGAGGTCGAGAACGAGACCTCGAGGTCACGGATCTGGAGCAGCGGCGTGTCGCCGTTCGGGCGTAGCGGGGCGCCGGTCGCCGTGCTCGAGGTCTGGGTCATCGCTTGCGCGCCTTCGGGTCGAGGGCGTCGCGCACGGCGTCGCCCATCATGATGAAGCTGAGCACCGTCAGCGCGAGCGCCCCGGCGGGGTAGAAGAGGATGGAGGGCTGGCTGCGGAGCGAGACCTGCGCCTTCGCGATGTCGGCGCCCCACGAGGTGATCTGGGGCGGCAGACCGATGCCCAGGAACGACAGTGTCGCCTCGGCCACGATGAAGATCCCCAGCGACACCGTGGCCGTCACGATGATCGGGGCAGCGGCATTCGGCATCACGTGCCGTATCAGCGTCATGACGCGAGAAGCGCCGAGTGCCTTGGCTGCCGTGATGAAGTCGGCGTTCTTGACACTCATCACCGCGCCACGGGTGATGCGGGCGATCTGCGGCCAGCCGAAGACACCGAGCACGAGGACGACGGTGGTGATGGTCTTGTTGTCGCGGAACATCTGCATCACGACGATCGCGGCGAGCACGAGCGGGATCGCGAAGAAGATGTCGGTGATGCGCGACAGCACCGAGTCGAACCATCCGCCGTAGAAGCCGGCGATCGCGCCGACGACGGCGCCGATGAGGACGACCGCGAGCGTGGTCAGCACGCCGACCGCCACGGACGCACGCGCACCGTAGACCGTGCGGGCGTAGATGTCGCAGCCCTGCCGATCGAAGCCGAACGGATGGCCGGCGGATGGCTCGCCGAGGCTGTTCCTCAGCTCGCAGAAGCGCGGCTCGACCGACGTGAACAGGCTCGGGAACGCTGCGACGGTGACGACGAGGAGGATCAGGGCAGCGGAGATCCAGAAGAGCGGACGACGGCGCAGGCTCCGCCAGGCGTCGGCCCACAGGCTGGCGGGTGCCGCCTCCTCGTCGACCGTGTCGACTGCGGCGAGCGGCGTGTCGTCGAGCGCCGCGAAGAAGTGCTCCTGGTGCTTGCGTGTCGAGACGGCGTCAGGCATAACGAATCCTCGGGTCCAAGAGCGCGTACAGCATGTCGACGAAGAGGTTCGCCACGATGTAGACGACGACGAGCACGGTGACGAGCGACACCACGGTGGGCGCCTGGCCCTGCTGGATCGCGCGGTACAGGGTGTTACCGACGCCCGGAATGTTAAAGATGCCCTCCGTCACGATGGCGCCGGCCATCAGGGCACCGAGGTCGGCACCGAGGTAGGTGACCACAGGGATGAGCGAGTTGCGCAGTACGTGCACGTTCACGACGCGGCTCCGCGACAGGCCCTTGGCGGTCGCGGTCCGTACGAAGTCGGCGGTCAGGTTCTCCGCGACGGAGGTCCGGGTGAGCCGCAGCACGTACGCGAAAGAGACCGCACCCAGCACGATCGCCGGCATCAGGAGCGTCCGGAAGGTCACATCACCGCCCACGGTGACCGGCAACCACTGGAGCTTCACACCGACGACGAACTGCAGGACGAAGCCGATCACGAAGATCGGCACGGCGATGACGACGAGGCTCACGAGGAGCGCGGTCGCGTCGAAGAGCTTCCCCTTGCGCAGGCCCGCGATGAGGCCGACCGTGATGCCGAGCACGGCCTCGAACGTGAGGGCCATGATGGAGAGCTGGAACGTCACCGGGAAGACCTCACCCATGACGTCGATGACCTCACGGCCCGAGAACGTCGTGCCGAAGTCCAGGGTGAGGATCCCCTTCAGGTACAGCAGGTACTGGACGAAGAACGGCTTGTCCAGGTTGTACTCCGCGCGAAGCTGCGCGGCGACCGCCTCGTTGAGGCCCCGGTCGCCACCGAGGGCCTGGATCGGATCACCAGGCAGAGCGAAGACCATGGCGTAGATGAGCAGGGTGGCTCCCAGGAACACGGGAACCATCTGCAAGAGCCTGCGCCCGACGTACCAGGCCATCAGGTCTCCTCCTCGTTGTGCGTGAGTCCGCCGGAGTTCTCACCCGACGGCGTGACTCTAGACCGCGTCCAGCATCGGTTCGACTTGCGGACATGGCTGGGGGTGGGGACCCGCAGGCCCCCACCCCCGGTCAGGGTCTCAGGTCAGCTCTTCGTGACCTGGTAGTACAGCGGCACGCTGTTCCAGCCGAACTCCACGTTGTCGACCGTCGTGGCGGAGCCACCGGTCACGTTGGAGTACCACAGCGGGATCGCCGGCAGGTCCTGGAACAGGACCTCCTGCGCCTGCTGGTAGAACGTGTTGGCCTCCTCGATCGACTGGGCGGCAGAGCCCTGCTTGATCAGGTCATCGAACTCCGGGTTGGAGTAGTCGCCGTCGTTGGAGCCCGCGTTTGTGCCGTAGAGCGGACCGAGGAAGTTGTACAGGCCCGGGTAGTCTGCCTGCCAGCCCGTACGGAAGGCCCCGGTGATCGTGCGGTTCGTGACGTCGTCGCGGAGTGCCTGGAAGGTCGGGTACGGCTTGCCCTCCGCCTGGATCCCCAGCGTGTTCTTGATGCTGTTCGTCACGGCGTCGACCCACGCCTGGTGCCCACCGTCGGTGTTGTAGCCGATGGTGAAGGTGCCCGTGAACGGCGCCATGGCGTCGGCCTCGGCCCAGAGCCTCTTCGCCTCGTCCGGGTTGTACGCGAGCACCTCGGAGCCCGAGACGTCCTCGGACCAGCCCGCGATGACGGGGGACGTGAAGTCCTTGGCCGGGGTACGCGTGCCCTGGAAGATCGCGTCCGTGATCTCCTGTCGGTTGATCGCCATCGAGATCGCCTGGCGGCGCAACGTGCCCTCCTCGCCCGAGAAGCGCTCGAGCGTCATCGGGATGGTGAACGACTGGAAGATCGCCGCCGGCTGGTTGACCGCGCGGTCGCCCAGTTCATCCTCGAAGGTCCCGAACGCGCTGTCCGGGACAGCGTCGAGGACGTCGAGCTGGTCGGCCAGCAGGTCGTTGTAGGCCGCGTCCTGCGTCTCGTAGAACTTCAGCGAGACGCCACCGTTCTGCGCGGTGCGGTCGCCCTGGTAGTCCGGGTTGGGCACGAGGTCGATGCCGATGTTGTGCTGCCAGGCGCCCTCGCCGTCGAGCATGTACGGGCCGTTCCCGATCGGGTTCTCCCCGAACGCCTCGATGTCCTCGAACGCGACCTCGGGCAGCGGGAAGTACGCCGAGTAACCGAGGCGCAGCGGGAAGTCGGCGGCGGGCTGCTTGAGCGCGACCGTGAAGGTCTTGTCGTCCACCACCTCGAGGCCCGTGAGCTCGGAGTCCTCGTCCCACGAGAAGCCCTCGATGTCCTCGAAGAAGTAGCTCGAGAGCTGGTCGTTGCTCAGCAGGGCGCCGTAGTTCCACGCGTCCACGAAGCTGCTCGCGGTGACGTCCGTGCCGTCGGTGAACGTCCAGCCGTCCTTGAGCGTGATGGTGTAGTTCTGCGAGTCCTCGGACTCGATGGACTCTGCCACCTCGTTCTGCGGGTTGCCCTGGGCGTCGTAGTTGACCAGGCCGGCGAAGATCAGGTCGAGGATCTTCCCGCCCCCGGTCTCGTTCGTGTTCGTCGGGATGAGCGGGTTCTGGGGCTCGCTGCTGTTCGCGGTGACGATCCCGGTCGACGGGCCCCCCGCGCTGCCCTGGGTGGTCTCGGTGTCGCCTGGCGTGCTGCTGCAGGCCGTCAGCACGAGCGCGCCGACGGTGAGCGAAGCAGCGAAGCCGGCGATGCGCCTGATCTTCAATGTTCCTCCTGAAAGGGGTGGCGGCTGGAGCCCCCGCCTCGGGCGGCCCGGTCCGGGCCCGCACGAACACCCACGTACCGCCATGGGATTGGTTCAGATTACAGACGCTCCGGCGAGGTCCTAGCCGCGCGCCGGTTCGATGTCGGATCGTTACACGATTGATACTGGTCGGTACATATCACCATCTGAGACACCTCGCTCGGCGAGGAGTCGAGCCGCAGGTCCTAGGGGCCGACCGCCCGCGCCCGTCCCTCGCGTCGTGCTCGCTGCTCGTCGGGGTCGGGGACGGGGGCTGCGGTGAGCAGGCGTCGCGTGTGCGGGCTCCGCGGTCGTCCGAGCACCTGTTCGCGCGGGCCGCTCTCGACGACGCGCCCGGCCCGCAGGACCGTGACCTCGTCGGCCACGGAGTCCACCACGGCGAGGTCGTGGCTGATGAACAGGCAGGTGAACCCGAGCTCTCGCTGGAGATCCGCCAGGAGGTCGAGCACGCGCGCCTGCACGGTCACGTCGAGCGCGCTCGTCGGCTCGTCGGCGACCAGGAGGTCCGGCTCGAGCGCGAGCGCACGGGCGATCGCGACCCGCTGCCGCTCGCCCCCCGAGAGCGCGTGCGGGTACTGGTACCCCACGGAGCGTGGCAGCCCGACCTGGTCGAGCAGCGACTCGACCCGCCGGGCCAGGCCCGCCCCGCCGGCGCCACCGACCACGAGCGGCTCGGCCACCGTCTCCGCCACCGACATGCGGGGGTCCAGCGAGGACACCGGGTCCTGGGGCACGAAACCGCAGCGGCGCCGCCAGGCCCGCCGCGCCGACCGCGGCAGCCCGGTCACGTCGGTCCCGTCGACGAGCACGCCCCCACGCGCGACGGGGGTCAGGCCCAGGACGGCGCGTGCGACCGTGGTCTTGCCCGAGCCGGACTCCCCGACGAGCCCCAGCACCTGGCCCGGCAGGATGCGCAGCGAGATGCCGTCCACCGCGCGGGACGGTGCCGCGCCCGCGCGCCCGGCGTGTTCCACCACTAGGTCGCGGAGCTCGAGCACGGGCGGCCCCGCGAGGTCGGGTGCCGGCTCGGCGGGGGTTCGCGGCTCGGCGGGGGTTCGCGGCTCGGTGGTGGGCGCCGGCTCGCTCGCGGGCCGGGTCCCGAGCCGCGGCACCGCGGCCACGAGCTCGCGGGCGTAGGCCGTCCGCGGTGCCATGAGGACCGCACGTACGGTCCCGGCCTCCGCGACGGCGCCCTGCCGCAGCACCACCACCCGGTCCGCGAGGTCGGCGACGACGCCCATGTCGTGCGTGATGAGCACCACCGCCGAGCCCACGCGCGCCGGCAACGAGCGCAGGACGTCGAGGATCTCGGCCTGCGTCGTGACGTCGAGCGCCGACGTGGGCTCGTCCGCGACCACCAGCGCCGGGTCGCACGCGATGGCGCGTGCGATGAGCACGCGCTGCCGTTGTCCCCCGGACAGCTCGTGCGGGTGGCGGTCGACCCAGCGCCCGGGCTCGTCCAGGCCGACGACCCCGAGGAGCTCGATCGTCCGTTCGCGCGCCTGCCGGGGGCTGAGGTCACGGTGCCTCAGCAGGACCTCGACCACCTGGGAGCCGACGGTCCGCACCGGGTCGAGCGCCGTCGTCGGCTCCTGCGGGACCAGGGCGACCTCGCGTCCCCGCATGCCGCGCAGCACGCGCTCGGACGCACCGACCAGCTCGCGCCCGAGCAGGCGGATCGACCCCGTCGCCCGCGCGCCGGCCGGCAGGAGCCCGAGCAGAGCAGCCCCCGTCATCGACTTGCCCGCGCCGGACTCCCCGACGAGCGCGAGCACCTCGCCGCGGGCCACGGTGAGGTCGACGTCGCGCACGGCGTGGACCTCCCCGTGGGCCGACGGCAGCCTGATGTCGAGCCCGCGGACCGCCAGGACGGCGCTCGGGTCGGGGTCGTCGTCGGGCGTCCCCCGGCCCGCCGGGGGCCGTCGGCTCCCGGGCGTCGCCGACGCCGCGCCGTCCGTCCACCAGCGCGGCCACCAGTGCGCCGACCCGGCCGTCGCGCGACGGGGGTCGAGCGCGTCACGCAGCCCGTCCCCCACGTACGTCACCGCGAGCGCGATCACGACGATGAGCAGGCCCGGCCACCAGAAGAGCCAGGGCCGGACCGTCATCGCGGAGCGGTAGGTGTTGATCAGCTGCCCGAGCGACGTGTCAGGGCTCTGGACGCCGAAGCCGAGGAAGCTCAGCGCCGACTCGAGCAGGATCGCGGAGGAGACCGAGAGCGTCGCCGCGACGATCACGACGCCGGTCGCGTGCGGGAGCAGGTGGCGCCCGATCACGCGCCGGCCCGAGGCGCCCGCGAGGACCGCGGCGTCGACGAAGTCGCGGGTCCGCAGCGAGAGCACCTCGCTGCGGACCATCCGCGCGAGGCCCGCCCAGGTCACGAGCCCGAGGAAGAGCCCCAGACCCCAGGTCCCGGCGCCGCGCGCCGCCACAGCGACGACCGCGCCGACGGCGAGCAGCGGGATCGTCATGACGACGTCGGTCAGTCGCATGAGGACCGCGTCGACCCACCCGCGGTAGTAGCCGGCGACGGCCCCGACCACCGTGCCCACCGCCGTGCCGACGACCCCGACCAGCAGCGCGATGACCAACGACTGCTGGGCCCCGCGCATCGTGAGGGCGAAGTAGTCCCGGCCGATGTTGTCCTGCCCGAAAGGGTGCTCGCCGAGCCGCGGCGGCCACAGCGACAGCGTCGGGACGCCGCCGTCGTGCAGGGGCAGCGGGGCGCGGTAGTCCTGCTTCCACCACCCGGGCAGGGGCCCCGCACCGATCGAGGTGACGGCGAGGACCACGACGAGCCCCAGCACGACGAGCCCGACGGCCGCCGGGCCGTGCCGCACGAGCCTGCCGCCGACGTCGCGCCACGAGCTGCGGCCGGCGACCGGGACGGTCACGGACGACGCGGTGACCAGCGGCGGGACGGTCATCGCAGCCGGATCCGCGGGTCGAGGCGCGCGTAGGCCAGGTCGGCGAGGAGGTTGCACGTCACCGTGGCGACGGCGGCGACGAGGAAGAACGCCATGACGGGGTTGGGGTCGACGTTGGCGAGGCCGGTCGCGAAGAGCCGGCCCAGCCCGTTCCACCCGAACACGGTCTCGACGACGACCGCCCCGCCGAGGATGCCCGCGAGGTCGAAGGCGACCAGCGTGACCAGCGGGACCAGCGCGTTGCGCAGCGCGTGACCGACGACGACGTCGCGCTCGTCGAGCCCGCCCGCCCGCGCGGTCCGCACATGGTCCTGCGCGAGGGTCTCGAGCATGCCGGACCGGGTGAAGCGGGTGTAGGTCGCCACCGAGACGAGCATGACGGCGATCGTGGGCAGCACGAGGTGCAGCGCGAGGTCGAGGTTCGTCTCCCAGAAGGTCCCGTCGAGGTTCGGCGTGCGCGAGCCGGTGGTCGAGACGGGTCGGCCGTCCGTCGCGTGGTAGAGCGCGGGGTACGCGCGCAGCAGCTGGTCGACCACCATCAGCACCACGACCGTGCCACCGGTCAGCGCGGCGACCTGGGCCGCGGCCCGTCGCGCGTGCCCCCCGAGGGCCCAGCCGGTGAGCGCCGCGAGGGCCACGACCAGGACCGCGACGAGCCCGAGCGTCAGCCACGTCGCGTCCGCGAGCCGGGACTGGGCGACGGCGACGACGGCCGCGCCGACGACGGCGGACCCGATCGCCCCGCGCAGCACGGGACGCGCCCGGCGCCGGAGCCCGACGAGCAGCGCGCTCCACAGGAGGGCCGCGACGACCGCGGACACCGCCACCCCGAGCACGCCGAGCGACGGCCGGCGGAACCAGCCCGAGATGATCAGCGCGAGCAGCGTGCTCGAGGTCGCCGCCGCTGCGACCACCAGCACGAGCGCGCGCCGTCGGGCGCTGCCACCGACCAGGAGCGCCCACCCTGCACCCGCGGCGAGCCCGATCGCCACGATCGTCCCGTAGGCCAGCGAAGGGTCCCCGAGCCATGTGTTGAGGTCGATCGCGACGTACTGCTTGAGCAGCGTGGACACCCAGAACACGGGCAGCGAGAAGCACACGAACGCGACGAGGGTCGCCGCGTGGTCGAAGGCGCCGTACTGCCGGAGCGCCGAGACCACCCCCGCCACCACGCCGACGACCATCGCGCCGGCCGTCGCGGCCGCCACGAGGCGCAGCGTCGAGCCGAGCGCGGACCCGAGCTGCGGCAGGACCGGTCGGCTCTGCCGGTCGAGCCCGAGCGTGCAGTCGCCCCCGCCTGGCACGACGCACCGCCCGACGTCCTGCAGCCACAGCGCGTACCGCACTGGCACCGGCTCGTCCAGGTCGAGGGCCGCCGTGCGGGCCGCGATCCGCGCGTCCCGGTCGGGGCCGCTGTACTCCAGCAGGTCCTGCAGCGGGTTGCCGGAGAGCGCCACGAGCCCGTACATCAGCGCGGTCGACGCCAGGACGACCAGGAGGGAGACGAGAAGGCGACGGACGACGACGGGCATGCGTCTCCCACTCGGTGCGGACGGTGGACGGCCGGTGGACGGCCGGTGGACGGCCGCTCGACGTCGCGGACGCGGACGGCGTGCCCGCCGTGAGGCTACCGCGCGCCCGTCACCCGGGGGCCCGGAGCGGGTTCCTCAGCCGCTCGCCTTGGTCCAGGTCTGGGCGTTCCAGCTGGAGCCGTACTGCGTCGGGTTGTAGGCCGGCCCGCTGACGACCGAGGAGTACGCGAGGAGCCCCGGGTTCGCGTACAGCGGCACGTTGTACGGGTCCTCCCACAGCAGCCGCTCGAGGCGCGTCCTGAGCTCGAGCGCCGCGGCACGGTCGGTCTCCCGGCCGAGCTCGGTCCACAGCCGGTCGACCTCGCGGTTGCTGTAGCCGCCGAAGTTCAGCCCGCCGCCCGTCACGTAGCTCGACTCCCCCGCGGTGACGAGCTCGGAGGCGTACCACCCGAAGATCGCGGCGTCCCAGCCTCCGCGCTGCGCGAGCGTGCCGAACAGGTCAGGGTCGGGCCGGCCCTCCACCGCGAAGCCCGCCTGGTTGCACGACGCCGCCACGAGCGCGACCTGGTCGGCGCGCAGGGTGCTCCCCGCGGCATAGAGGACACGGACGCGCAGGGGCGTCGACACGCGCGCCTCGGCGAGCAGGGCGCGCGCGCCCTCGAGGTCCACGTCGCGGTACTCGGCCGCCACGGGCACCTGGTCGAGCACCTGGTCGTACGCGGCCTGCGCGGGCACGAGCTCGCGCAGCTGGAGGATCTCGGAGTCGGGCTCGATCGGGCGGGCGAACTTGTCGACCAGGTCCTGGCGTGGGACGCACCTGCCGAACGCCTGACGGACGCGCACGTCGTCGAACACGCCGGTGCTCGAGGAGTCGAGGTCGAGCCTGCTGTACGCGAGCGACTCCCCGGTCTCGACGTGGACCGCGTCGCCGAGCGCCGACAGCCGGGTCACCATGTCGGTGGTCGGGTTCGCCTGGTCGAACACGTCGATCTCGCCGTTCTCGAGGGCCTGGACCATCTCGTCGGCGCCGACCGTCGCGAAGACCAGGTGCTCGGTCCGCGCGGGCTCGCCCCACCAGCGCTCGTTGCGCACCAGAGTGAGCGCACCCTCGGCAGCGGACTCGTACCGGTAGGGCCCCGAGGCCGGGATCAGGTCCAGGTCCGGGAGCGAGGTGAGCCCGTCCGGGAAGGACCAGCCGGTGCTCCAGAACTCGGCGACCGGCGCGAGCGCCTCGACGTCGTCCGTGCGGATCGCCTCGACCAGCTCGGCGCCGTCGTCCGCGGCGGACAGGCCGCCCTCCTCGGCGGCGACGTGGGCGGGCATGAACCCGCCCGCCAGGACCTCCCAGTCGGGGTACGGCTCGCTGAACACCATCGTGAACGTCTTGTCGCCCGGCTCGCCCTCGAGCTTCTCGACGAGCGCCCATCCGCTCGTGCTCGCGGCGCCGAACAGGCCCGGACGCGCACCCTCGGCCGGCGCGTCGCCCTCGGCGTCGTCGCCCTCCCCCGTCGCCCCGTCGCCGCTGTAGGCGCCCGACAGCGCGGCCCAGGCCAGCAGGGCGTCGTCGAAGTCGATGGGGGTGCCGTCCGACCACACGGCGTCGGCGGCGAAGGTGTACTCGACCGTGAGCGGGTCGTCGGACGTCTTCACGTACGTCCCGTAGACCTCGTTGGGCACGAGCGTGCCGTCCGGGCGCGCCGTCGTGAAGGCCTGCTGGGTCAGGTTGCCGACGTACGCGTTGTAGATGCTGCTGCTCTCGGCCGTCCCGGGGTTGTACGTGTCCGGCGGCTGGTCGATGCCGACCGTGATCGTGTCGGCGAGCTCGGGCGTCGTCGGGGCCGTGCCGTCGCCGTCCGGGGGGCTGCTCGCGGTGCCGCACCCGGCGACGAGCACGCCCGTGAGGACCGCGCACACGCCTGCCACGCCACGCCTCGTCCGCACACGCACCTCCCTCGCGAGCATCGTAGGAGTCCGCAGGCCAGTCACGGCCACGGAGCCGAGACCGGCGCTGACCTCCTGCTCCGCCCCCTGGAGCCACCTGCGGCACGGCGACCGGGCCGTAAGGACCGCGAACCGGCGTCCGCCGCGCACCGCGTTTTTCACCCGGCCGCGCACGACGGCTCGCGGGCGAGCGGCGCCCGTCCGGGTCACGAGGTCCCGAGAGCGCACACCCGCGCCCCGGACGTGACGATCTCCGGACGGGCGGAGCTGCTCAGCGCCCGGCCGAGCCCGGCTCGACGTGGGTCGGGTCGAGGACCCGGCGCAGGAACTCGCGGGTGCGCGCCTCGCGCGGGGCGCCGATCACCTGCTCGGGCGCGCCCTCCTCGACGATCGCCCCGGCATCCATGAACACGACGCGGTCGGCGGCCTCGCGGGCGAACGCCATCTCGTGCGTGACCACGAGCATCGTCATGCCGTCGTCCGCCAGCCGGCGCATCACGGTCAGGACGTCGCCGACGAGCTCCGGGTCGAGCGCCGAGGTGGGCTCGTCGAACAGCATGAGCTCGGGGTCCATGCTGAGCGCTCGCGCGATCGCGACCCGCTGCTGCTGGCCCCCCGAGAGCTGGGCCGGGAACGCGTCCACCTTGTCCTCGAGCCCGACGCGCTCGAGGTGCATCCGCGCGACCCGGTCCGCCTCCGCGCCCTTGCGGCCCAGCACCTTGTCCTGCGCGATCGTGCAGTTGCGCAGGACCGACAGGTGCGGGAAGAGGTTGAACTGCTGGAACACCATCCCGACCTTGCGCCGGACGCGGTCGATGTCACAGTCGGGGTCGGTCACCTCGTGGTCGACGACGCGGACGGTGCCGGCCGTCGGCTGCTCGAGCAGGTTGACGCACCGCAGCAGGGTCGACTTGCCCGAGCCCGAGGGCCCGATCACGCACACGACCTCACCGCGGTGCACGTCGAGGTCGATGCCCGACAGGACCTCGTTGTCCCCGAAGGACTTGCGCAGGTCGCGGATCTCGACGACCGCCTGCACCGTGCCGGTCGCGCGGGAGGGAGTGGCTGCTGCGGTCACCGCGGTCACCGTGCCTTCGCTGAGCGGGCCTCGAGCCTGCGCACGAGGAACCCGAGGGGAATCGTGATGATCAGGTAGCAGACGCCGACCACGACGATCGGGGTGAGGTTGGCCTGCGAGCTCATGGCCTCCCGACCGAACTTCGTCAGCTCGTACTGGCCCAGCGACAGCCCGAGCAGGTAGATCAGCGACGAGTCCTTGGTCAGGAGGATCAGCTCGTTGGTGAGGGGCGGCAGGATGATGCGGAACGCCTGCGGGATGACGATCGAGGCCATCGCCCGGCCCGAGGACATGCCCAGCGAGCGCGCGGCTTCCATCTGCCCCTTCGGTACGGCCTGGATGCCCGCCCGCAGCGTCTCCGCGATGTACGCGGATCCGACGAGCCCCAGCGAGAGCATGACCGTGGTGTAGATGCCGAACCGCGTCCCGAACGCCAGCGGGACGCCGAACCCGAACGCGATGAAGACGAGCAGCGCGGGGATGCCCCGGAAGAACTCGACGTACAGGTTCGCGAGCCAGCGGTACGGCGCGACGGACGAGAGCTTCATCAGCGCGAGCACGAGGCCGAGCCCGAGGGCGAAGGCGAACCCGAGCACCGTGTACACGACCGTGTTCTTGAGCCCGATCACCAGGACGTCCGGCACCAGGCTGGCCGCGACCTCCGGGTTCAGCAACCGGCGACCGATCGTCCCCCAGTCGGCCACGAGCGCCAGGACGACGATCGCGACGACCAGGAGCGTGTACTGGGCGCCGCGGAACGTCCGCGCGCGCTGCCGGCGGGTCAGGGCCACAGGAAACTCCACTCCGGTGCGGGATGCGCGACGCGCCGCCGGCGTCTCCACGTCGGGCGCTGGGACGGTCGTCGGACGGTCAGCTCGTGGGCGTCGTCCCGAACCACTTCTCGTACAGCGCGTCGTAGGTGCCGTCCTCGCGGATGCGCTCGAGCGACGCGTTCACCGCGTCGAGCAGCTCCGTGCTGCCCGTCTTGACCCCGAGGCCGTACTGCTCGCCGGTGTCCAGCTCAGCGACGACCTCGACGTCCGGGTTCTCGTTCGCGAAGTCGTAGAGCACGCCGTTGTCGTTGATCGCGGCGTCCACCTGACCGGTCTGGACCGCCGTCTGCAGGAGCGCGAGGTCCTCGAACTGGACGAGCTCGGCGTCGGTCGCATTCTCCTGGGCGTAGATCTCGCCGGTCGTCGCCTGCTGGACCCCGAGCCTCTTCCCGGCAAGGTCCGCGAGCGACGCGATGTCGGAGCCCGCCTTCACCATGAGCGCCTGGCTCGCGTCGAAGTACGGGTCCGAGAAGTCGAGCGCCTCCTCGCGTACGTCCGTGATCGTCATGCCCGCCGCGGCGATGTCGCACTTGCCGGTGTTGAGGTCCTCACCGGTCTGGATGCCCTCGAACGGCGTGTCGATGATCTCCTGCTCGACGCCGAGGTCCGCGGCGATCTCGGCCACGACGTCGACGTCGAACCCGACGATCTCACCGCCCTCGCTGAACTGGAACGGCTTGTAGGGCAGGTGCGTGCAGGTCGTGATCGTGCCCTCCTGCACGAGCGGCACCCCGCTCTCGCTGGTCGCCGCGGGCGCGCCGTCGCCGCCGCCACCGCACGCGGTCAGGGCGAGCGCCGCGGCGGCGATCAGGGCGGTCGGTGTTCCGGTACGGCGGGACGGGGTGCGCACGGTGCCTCCTCATGACGGGATGGCGTGACGATAGTCGTCATCGTGCCCGCTGTCTGTCCGCGGCGGTCACGGCGGGGACGGCAGCGACGGCGATCGTCCCGCGGTGTGCCACGATTCCCCTCATGCGCGTCGACCACGTCTCCTATGCCGCCGACCCCGATGGGCTACGGGCGACCGCCCTCAGGCTCGGCTCGGTCCTCGGTGTCGATCCCGTCGACGGCGGCGTCCACCCCCGCTTCGGCACGCGGAACGTCGTCCTCCCGCTGGGCGACCGGCGCTACGTCGAGGTGGTCGAGGTGCTCGACCACCCCGCCTCCGACAAGGCCCCGTTCGGGCAGGCGGTCCGCGCGCGGTGCGAGGCCGGTGGCGGGTGGCTCGGCTGGGTCGTCGCGGTGGACGACCTCGCGCCCGTCGAGGAGCGCCTCGCTCGTCCCGCCGTGCTCGGGAACCGGCACCGGCCCGACGGCGTCGAGCTGCGGTGGCGCCAGATCGGCGTCAAGGGCCTCCTCGCCGACCCTCAGCTGCCGTACATGATCCAGTGGGAGGTCGACGACGATCTCCACCCGTCCGTGGGCGGGCCGGCGGACGTCCGGCTCGCCGGGCTGCAGATCGCGGGCGACCCGGACCGCGTGCGCGACTGGCTCGACCTCGCGCCCGACCACACCTCCGCGGAGCTCGACGTCACCTTCGTCGCACCGCACGGGACGCCCGGCCTGCTGTCCGTCTCGTTCCAGACGCCCGCGGGCCTTGTCCAGGTCTGAGCCGTCCGGCGGCGGCGGCACCAGCCGCCACGAGTCCGATCGCGTGCTGGGTGAGCTCGCGATCGCCGCTGCCCGGATCGGGACGTTCGACTGGGACCTGGTCACCGGGACGCTGACGTGGGACGACCAGCTCAAGGAGCTCTTCGGCTACACCGACGGCGACTTCAGCCACACCATCGAGAGCTTCAACGCGCGGGTCCACCCGCGCGACCTCCCCCGGGTGAGCCAGACGATCCAGCAGACGGTCGACGCCGGCGGGGACCTCGAGCTCGAGTACCGCGTCGTCGTGCCCGACGGCGAGACCCGGTGGGTGCTCTCGCGTGGCCGTGCGCTGTGCGACGACTCGGGCGCGGTGGTCCGGCTGCTCGGCGCGTCGTACGACACGACGTCGCGCCAGGAGGAGGCGACCCGCGTCTCCCGCGTGCTCGAGGCCATGCCGACCGCTTTCTTCTCGCTGGACCGCGGCTGGCGGTTCCGGTACGTCAACGCCGAGGCCGAGCGGTTCCTCGCCCGCTCGCGCACCGAGCTGCTCGGCCGGGTCGTGTGGGACCTGTTCCCGGCCGCCCTCGGGTCGGAGTTCGAGGAGAACTACACCCGCGCGATGGCAGGCGACGGTCCGGTCTCCTTCGACGCCCACTACCCGGCCCCGCTCGACGCCTGGTTCGAGGTGCGGGCATGGCCCGACCCGGAGGGGCTGGCGGTGTACTTCCTCGACGTGACCGAGCGCAAGCGTGCCCAGGCCGAGGCCGAGCGCGCGGCCGGTCGCGCCGCGCTCATGGCGCAGGTGACGTCCGACCTCGCGGGCACGCTCGACGCCGAGGTCGCGGTGGCGCGCCTCGCCGAGCTCGTCGTCCCGGCGCTGGCGGACTGGTGCATCGTGACGCTGGTCGACGACGAGGAGCACTCCCCCGTGCGGCGCCGCCTGCGAGACATCGGATGGGCGCACGTCGACCCGGCGGCCCGGCCGCTCGCCGAGCGGTACGTCGCGCTGCGGCTCGACGCGCTCGAGGACGTCTCGTTCCTGGGCCGGGCGCTCGAGAGCGGCGCGATGCAGATCGTGGACGACGACGCGGCGGCTCGCGTGAGCGCGGTGCTCCGCCCGGGCGAGGCGCGTGACCTGCTCGGACGCCTGGCGCCGCGGACGGCCGTCGTGCTGCCGCTCCGGGGACGCGGTCGCACGGTCGGCCTGATCTCGCTCTTCGGCTCGGCCGAGCGCGGGGGGATCGACCCGCAGGACCTGGTCACCGCCCAGGAGGTCGCCGCACGGGCCGGGCTCGCGCTCGACAACTCCCGGCTCTACCGGCAGCAGCGCCAGGTCGCCGAGATCCTCCAGCGGTCGTTGCTCACCGAGCCGGCCCAGCCCGACCACCTGCAGATCGTCGTGCGGTACGTCCCCGCCGGTGAGGCCGCGCAGGTCGGCGGAGACTGGTACGACGCCTTCATGCAGCCCGACGGCGCGACGGTGCTCGTGATCGGCGACGTGGTCGGGCACGACATCACCGCGGCCGCGGTCATGGGCCAGGTGCGGTCGCTCGTCCGCGGGATCGCCGTGACGACAGGCGCCGGGCCCGCCGAGCTGCTGCGCGAGGTCGACCGCGCCATGCGGACGCTGCAGGCGGACACGGTGGTGACGGGAGTCGTCGCCCGGATCGAGCAGCGCGACGACGAGCGGCAGCGCGGCATCACGCACATCCGGTGGTCGAACGCGGGGCACCCGCAACCCATGGCGATCAACCCCGACGGCACCGTCGTCGTGCTCTCGGGGGTCCAGAACGACCTCGTCCTCGGGATAGCGCCCGACTCGCGGCGGATCGAGTCGGAGATCGTGCTCGACCGCGGGACGACCGTCCTGCTGTACACGGACGGGCTCGTCGAGCGACGACGCCGGCCGCTGCGCACCGGCATGGCAGAGCTGCGCGACCTCCTCGAGGAGCTGGCGACGCTCGACCTCGACGCGCTGTGCGACGAGGTCCTCGCCCGGATGCTCCCGGACCACCCGGAGGACGACGTCGCGCTGGTCGCTGTCCGCCTGCACCGCCAGGACCGGCTGCGCCCGCCGGAGGCAGGGCCGAACAAGGTGCCGCCGGACGTGCCGGACTCGCCGGCGATCGACCCGGACGCAGGCTGACGCGCGCGCTGTCCACCGACGGAGCTCGCACGGCGGTGCGTCGCCGGAGGGAGTCGCGGAGAGTTGCCGGAAGGGAATGCTCGTCCGGTGCCCTTCGCTCCGGGCTCCCGGCCGACGGCCGACGGGTGCCGGCGCTCACGGTGTCCGGGGGTGCGCGCGGGTCCTGTCTCGCGGTTGAGGGGCGTTCTCGTGCGTCCGGTGACACTTTCCTCCCTCAGCCGGGCATCGATGGGGGCGTCCGTCGGCTGAGCGGGGTCCGTCGGCTTGGGGATGCTCAGTTCGGTAGGGGGTCGGCGACGAGGCGTGCGCGAGCGGTGTGCACGGTCAGCGGGGGGCTGGTGGTGACGGTCGTGGCGGTGCCGGTGACCGGGGTCCAGCCGCCGGTGCCGGTGACCTGGGTGCCGGCGGGCTGGTAGTCGGTGACCTGGGTGCCGGCGGGCTGGTAGTCGGCGGTCCAGGTGGTGGTCAGGGTGATCTGCCGGGTGCCTGCGGTCCGGTAGGTGTGCCCGATGGTGGCGTCCGGGTAGGGCCGGCCGGGGTCGGTGCCGACCAGCGGGTCGGTGCCGTCGCCGAAGTCCCAGGCGAACCGGGCCGGGGTGGCGCGGATCAGCACCGGGGTGCCCAGCACGGTCGCGGTCAGGGTCTGGGTCGCGTCGTCGGTGTAGGCCAGGGTGTCGATGTTCACCAGCGTCCACCCGTTCGGCGGCTGCACGGACAGGGTCGAGGGCGTCAGCGGCAGCCGCTGGAACTCCGCCGCCACCGCCGGGCCGAGGTCCACCGGGGCCGTGCACCCGCCGACGTCGACCAGGTTCCACGGGGTGAACCCGGTCGCGCTGGCCGGGTCCACGGTGCGGCGCAGCACCGGATCGGTGCCAGTCCCTCCGTCCGGGCACGGCGCCTCCACCCCACCGGCGTCCCGGAAGTCGTTGCACAGCTGCGCCATCGCGCCATCGATCGCGGCGCTCGGCAGCGATGTACACATTGAGAGCGGGACCCTCCGCGATTCGTTGACCGGCGTGGCGACGAGAGACGTTGCCTGGCCCTCTGTCTGGCGCTCACCGGACACCGAGTACCCGTCTCCTGTGGATTGAGTCCAGAAGCGCTGGGGACGGACTGGATCAGCCACCGCGGAACCGAGTGCGGCGCTCAGAACGGTGGCTACGACGACGCCGTGCAAGGTCCACATCTTCACGCCTCGTCTCCCACGACCGCCAGAACGGCCCACCGATCAGGGTGACGGATCACTTCCACGACGACCGTTCCGCGGCTCGCTTCCGTTCGAGCGAGAAGAGCACCGTCGCTTCCTTTTTCGACCGACTCGCTGAGCGTCATGGACGCCTTGACCGGATAGGCACGAAGGAGATCGTCGAAATCGCCGACCTCCACGTTCGAAAGTGCGATCTCACCCCCCGCATATTCTCGGCCATCGGCCAAGATCTCCGTCGCGTCCGTTCGCACCGCCTGGCAGAAGACACACGCATCAGTCGTCATCGCGTCCCACTCGGCGAAGTCGCCGGTCTGCATCACGTACGCGTACATGCTCAGGAAGTACTCCGCCGCAGCCGCAGCCCCGACCTCGTCGGTGCGATCCATCTCGGCCGGGCGCGCGGGCTTCGCGACGGTCGGCTCGCTCGGCGTCGGGCTCGGGCTGGGCTCGGGCGACGACGCCGTCGTGCTCGTGGGCGTCGGCGACGGGCTCGCGTCCGAGGCCGTGCACCCGGCGACCATCGCCGCACCGGTCACGATCGCAGCCCCGACCTTCCAGCCCCGCACCCTGATCACCCCGCCCCCCTGCCCCGCCGACGGCTCCAGCACCGCGCGACTGTCCCGGGCGAACGTACAGGCAATCGACGACCCAAATCCGGCAAACCGCACCGGCTGTGGACAGTGCGGACGTGCGCCGACGCCAACGGCGGCTACCGCGGGGCCGTCGTCCGCCGGCTCGCACGTCGACACGGGCCGATCACGCCGGCTCTCGGCTGTTGCTGGTCATCGCCGGTCGACACGGGGAAGAAGGGGGCACACCCCTCTGATGACCTACGGTTCTTGCCGGCTCACACGTTGAAGCGGAACTCCACCACGTCGCCGTCGGCCATCACGTAGTCCTTGCCCTCGATCCGGGCCTTGCCGGCAGCGCGAGCCGCGGCCACAGAACCGGCCTCCACGAGGTCCTCGAAGCCGATGACCTCGGCCTTGATGAAGCCCTTCTGGAAGTCCGTGTGGATGACGCCCGCGGCCTGCGGCGCCGTCCAGCCCTGGTGGATCGTCCAGGCGCGCGACTCCTTGGGGCCGGCCGTCAGGTACGTCTGCAGGCCCAGCGTGTGGAAGCCGACGCGTGCGAGCTGGTCGAGGCCCGCCTCGTCCTGACCGTTCTCGGCGAGCATCTCGGCGGCGTCGCCCGGCTCGAGCTCGACGAGCTCGGACTCGAACTTGGCGTCGAGGAAGATCGCGTCGGCGGGCGCGACGAGATCGCGGAGCTCGGCCTGCATCGCAGGGTCGGCGAGCCCGGCGTCGTCGGTGTTGAAGACGTAGATGAACGGCTTCGAGGTGAGCAGCTGGAGCTCGGCGACGCGCTCGGGGTCGAGCCCCGCGGCGGCCGCACCGCGGAACAGCGTGGTGCCCGACTCGAGCACCTTCTGCGCACCTACGGCGGCGTCGAGCAGCGCCTGGTCCGCCTTCTTGCCGCGGACCTCCTTCTCGAGACGCGGGATGGTCTTCTCCAGGGTCTGGAGATCGGCGAGGGCGAGCTCGGTGTTGATCGTCTCGATGTCGTCCCGCGGGGAGATGGTGCCCTCGACGTGGACGACGTCGGGGTCCTGGAACACGCGCGTGACCTGGCAGATCGCGTCCGCCTCGCGGATGTTGGCGAGGAACTTGTTGCCGAGCCCCTCCCCCTCGCTCGCACCGCGCACGATGCCGGCGATGTCGACGAACGACACGGTCGCGGGCAGGACCCGCTCGCTGCCGAAGATCTCCGCGAGGACCTCCAGCCGCCGGTCCGGCAGCGGGACGACGCCGACGTTGGGCTCGATCGTCGCGAACGGGTAGTTCGCCGCGAGGACCTGCGCGCGGGTCAGGGCGTTGAAGAGGGTGGACTTGCCGACGTTGGGCAGGCCGACGATCCCGATGGTGAGTGCCACGGGCGTCGAGTCTACGGGCCGGCCCGGGCGGGCCCGACGGCGCGATGTCAGTGGCTGCTGCCACGCTCGGCCCCATGGATCTCACCACGGTGGTCGTCGGGCTCGTGACGCTCGTGCTGGGCGCGCTCGTCGGGGCGCTCCTGGCCACGAACCGCAGCAACGCCCGGGTGCAGGCGGCGCAGGTGCGCCAGGCGCAGGCGCGGGCCGAGCTCGAGGCGGAGCGGCGCAGCGGCGCGGAGCGTGTGCGGGCGTTGCAGGCGGACCAGTCCCGGCTCGCGGAGCAGTTCCGCGCCCTGGCGGCAGAGGCGCTCGCCAGCAACAACGAGCAGTTCCTCGCGCTCGCCGACCAGCGGCTTGCGGCGACCCGGCAGACGCACGTCTCCGAGCTCGCCCAGCGCGAGCAGGCGGTCCGCCAGCTCGTGGAGCCGCTCACGCGCACGCTCGACCAGGTCAAGGCGGAGATGACCACGGCGGAGCAGGCGCGGCTGGCCGGACAGGCGGCGCTGGGCGAGCAGGTCCGAGCGATGCGGGAGACGTCCGAGCTGCTGCGGACCGAGACCAGCAACCTGGTCACTGCACTCCGGTCGTCGCAGGTACGCGGCCGGTGGGGCGAGCTCCAGCTGCGCCGGGTCGTCGAGTCGGCCGGGATGCTCGAGCACGTCGACTTCGTCGAGCAGGACCAGGTGCGGACGGACGACGGGCCGCTGCGCCCGGACATGATCGTGCGGCTCGCGGGCGGCAAGAACGTGGTGGTCGACGCGAAGGTCGCCTTCCTCGGCTACCTCGACGCGGCGCAGGCGACCGACGAGGGGGTACGCGCCGAGCGCATGGCGGCGCACGCACGGCACTTCCGCACGCACATCGACGACCTCGCGGCCAAGCGGTACTGGGACCAGTTCGCGCCGGCACCCGAGTTCGTCGTGATGTTCGTGCCGGCGGAGGCGTTCTTCCACGCGGCCCTCGAGCAGGACGGATCGCTGCTCGAGTACGCCTTCGAGCGCAACGTCGTCGTCGCGACGCCGATGACGCTCGTCGCGCTCCTGCGCACGATCGCCTACGCGTGGCGTCAGGACGCGCTCGCCGCCAACGCGCAGCAGGTGCTCAGCCTCGGCAAGGAGCTGCACGGACGGATCGCGACGCTGGGCAACCACCTGGCCAGGCTCGGGCGTGCGATCGACAGCGCGGCCGGCGCGTACAACCAGACCGTGTCCTCCCTCGAGACCCGCGTGCTCGTGAGCGCGCGGCGCTTCGCCGACCTCCACGTGGTCGACGGCGACCTGCCGACGCCCCCGCCGTCGAACCCGCGCCTGAGCGCGGTCAGCGCGCCCGAGCTCGTCGCCTCGGCGAGTGACCAGGTCGTGTCTCTCGACGACCTGGTGAACGAGTCGGTCTCGCGCTGACCCCTCCCGGACGCCCCACCCCATCCAGAACGTCCGCACTCCGTGGTGCCGTGGCCCCACCGAGTGCGGACGTCGCCGAGCTCGATCGCGCAACGTCCGCACTCCTTGGTGTTCTGACCCCACCGAGTGCGGACGTTGCGCGAGGGTGTGCGGGGCGTCAGACCGGCTCGACCGTGAGCTCGGTCCGCCGGCCGCGGCGCGGCTGGGTGACCGGGGTGCCCGCGGCCTTGAGATCGGAGCGGAGCTCGCGCGGCAGCGAGAACATCAGGTCCTCCGTCGCGGTCCGGACCTCCTCGACGTCGGCGTAGCCCAGCTCCGCGAGGCTCGCGAGGACGTCACGCACCAGGATCTCCGGGACGGAGGCCCCTGAGGTCACGCCGACCGTGGTCGCGCCCTCGAACCAGGCGGGGTCGATCTCCGCCGCCGTGTCGACCCGGTAGGACGACCGCGCGCCGGCGTCGAGCGCGACCTCGACCAGCCGGACGGAGTTCGACGAGTTGGCCGAGCCGACCGTGATGACGACGTCGCACTCGGGCGCGAGCTTCTTGACCGCCACCTGGCGGTTCTGGGTCGCGTAGCAGATGTCGTCGCTCGGCGGGTCCTGGAGCGACGGGAAGCGCTCGCGCAGGCGACGGACCGTCTCCATCGTCTCGTCGACCGAGAGCGTGGTCTGGGAGATCCAGATGACCTTGTCCGGGTCGCGGACCGTGACCTCGTCGACCTGGTCGGGCGAGTTGACGACCTGGATGTGGTCGGGCGCCTCGCCGTAGGTGCCCTCGACCTCCTCGTGGCCGTCGTGACCGATCAGGAGGATGTCGTAGTCGTCCGACGCGAACCGGACCGCCTCCTTGTGGACCTTGGTCACCAGGGGGCACGTCGCGTCGATGGTCTTGAGCGAGCGGACGGCTGCCGCGGCGTGCACGGCCGGCGACACGCCGTGGGCCGAGAACACGACGCGGGCACCCTCGGGCACCTCGTCGGTGTCGTCGACGAACACCGCCCCGCGCGCTGCCAGGGTCTCGACCACGAACTTGTTGTGGACGATCTCCTTGCGGACGTAGACAGGTGCCCCGTAGTGGTCCAGTGCCTTCTCGACGGCGATCACGGCCCGGTCGACCCCCGCGCAGTACCCGCGCGGGGCTGCCAGGAGGACTCTCTTGCGCTGCTCAGCCACGTGTCCATGGTACGTGGCACCCTGACGTGGTGACCGCAGAGCCCTTCTCCGCCCCGGTGCGCCAGCTCCCCGTGCGCGCGCTCGACACCACGGCCGAGCAGCCGTGGCCGGTGCGCCTGCTCTCGGCCAAGATCGCCGACTACGTCGCGAGGATGGCGCCCGTCTGGGTCGAGGGCCAGGTCGTCCAGCTCAACCGGCGTCCGGGCGCGGGCACCGCGTTCCTCACGCTGCGGGACACGGTCGCAGACATGTCGTTGCCGGTCTCGATGCACCCCCGGGTGCTCGACGCCGTGGCGGCGCCGCTCGCGGAAGGCGCTCACGTCGTCGTGCACGCGAAGCCCGTGTTCTGGACGAAGCGCGGCTCGCTCCAGCTCCAGGCCGACGAGGTGCGGGCGGTCGGTGTCGGCGAGCTCCTCGCCCGCATCGAGCACCTCAAGCGCGTCCTGGCCGCCGAGGGGCTCTTCGACGCGCGGCACAAGGTCCCGTTGCCCTTCCTGCCCGGGGTCGTCGGGCTGGTGTGCGGGCGCGAGTCGAAGGCCGAGCACGACGTCGTGGTGAACGCGCGCGCGCGGTGGCCGCAGGTCCGGTTCGAGATCCGGGAGGTGGCGGTCCAGGGCATCAGCGCGGTCGCCCAGGTCAGTGCCGCGCTCGCCGAGCTCGACGCCGATCCCCGCGTCGGTGTGATCGTCGTCGCGCGCGGCGGGGGCGCGGTCGAGGACCTTCTCCCCTTCAGCAACGAGGCGCTGGTCCGTGCGGCTGCCGCCTGCCGGACGCCGCTCGTCAGCGCGATCGGCCACGAGACTGACACGCCGCTCCTCGACCTGGTCGCCGACTACCGTGCCTCGACCCCGACCGACGCCGCCAAGCACATCGTGCCCGACGTCGCGGAGGAGCGATCGCGGCTCACGCACGCGCGCGCCCGGATCCGGAGCACGATCGCCCACCAGCTCGCGCGCGAGCAGGCCGGGCTCGACAGCCTGCGCAGCCGCCCGGTGCTCGCCGCTCCCGAGTCGATCGTGGCCGCCCGCGAGACGGACGTGCACCGCCACCTCGAGACGGCGCGTCGCATGCTCGACGCGGCCCTCGTGCGCGGGACAGGTGAGGTCGAGCGGCTCTCGGCGCAGCTCCGCGCGCTCTCCCCCGCGGCCACGCTCGACCGGGGCTACGCCGTCGTGCAGGACGCCGACGGCGCGATCGTGCGCGACGCCGCCGACGTCGACCCCGGGGACCTGCTACGCATCCGGCTCGCCGCGGGCCGGCTCACTGCCACGGTGACGGAATCCCCCTGACCAGGGGACCGGACGTCCGCACTCCGTGGGGTCAGGGCACCACGGAGTGCGGACGTTGCGGGATCTGGTCGGCGGGGAGCGGTGTCGGTGGTCGAGGGGATACTGGGCCGGTGCCTGAGACGAGCCCCCGGACCAGCCCGACGCCGCCCGATCGCGCCGCGGGCAGCGCCCAAGCCGCCGACCCGACCGCCGCCGACCCGACCGTGGCAGCCCTGAGCTACGAGGAGGCGCGCGACGAGCTGGTGTCCGTCGTGCAGCGGCTCGAGACGGGCAGCACGACGCTCGAGGAGGCCCTCGGCCTGTGGGAGCGCGGTGAGGCGCTCGCCACCCGCTGCCAGGAGTGGCTCGACGGCGCGCGCGCCCGGCTCACCGCGGCCCGGTCGACGGACCCGGCCGCACCGCGCGAGGACGAGGCGTGAGCACCGACTCCGGCCCCGGCCCCGCCTCAGGTCGGGACCGGTCCGCCGGTGGCGTCGCGTCGCGTGCCCTCGTCGTCGGCGAGGCGCTCGTGGACGTCGTCCGGCGGCTCGACGGCACCACGACCGAGCACCCGGGCGGCAGCCCGGCCAACGTCGCGATCGGGCTGGGGCGCCTCGGGCGGCCGGTCGACCTGCTCACGTGGTTCGCCCGGGACGCGCACGGCGGACTCGTGCGTGCCCATCTCGAGGAGTCGGAGGTCCGGGTCGTCCCGGGCAGCGACGAGGCCGACCGGACCCCGGTCGCGCTCGCGACGCTCGACGCCGCCGGGGCCGCCTCCTACACCTTCGACCTGGACTGGCAGGTGCCCGAGCTGGCTCTGGCGAGCGACGTCGTGGTCGTGCACACCGGGACGATCGGCGCCGCGCTGGAGCCGGGCGGCGCGCAGGTGCGGCGTCTGCTCGCGGGGGCCCAGGCGCAGGCGACGGTCACGTACGACCCGAACATCCGCCCTGCCCTGCTGGGGACCGCCGAGGAGGTCCGGCCGCTCGTCGAGCACCTCGTGCGGATCTCCGACGTGGTGAAGGTCAGCGACGAGGACCTCGCCTGGCTCGAGCCGGGGGTCGACCCGCTCGACGTCGCGACGCGGTGGGCGAGCGCCGGACCCGCGGTCGTGGTGGTGACGCGGGGCGGCGCCGGCGTGCTCGCGGTGACGGCGGCCGGCGAGCGCCTCGACCTGCCGACGCCCCAGGTCGAGGTCGCGGACACCGTCGGGGCCGGCGACTCGTTCATGTCCGGGCTCGTCGACGGGCTGTGGGCGGCCGACCTCCTCGGGGCGGACCGCCGCGCGGAGCTCCGCGCGATCGATGCGGCCACTCTGGGCCCCGTGCTCGAGCGCTCGGCGAGCATCGCCGCGATCACCGTGTCGCGCCTGGGCGCGAACCCTCCCTGGACCGCCGAGCTCGACTGAGGGCGAGGGCGAGGGCGAGGCGACGGCGAGGCGGGGGCGAGGCGGGGCGAGCGCGACGGTCAGCCCGCCGCCGCGACCTGCTCGCGCTTCTGCGCCCGCTCGAGCGACGCCCTGCGGTCCTGCTCGTTCTCCTCGTCGATCTGCTGCGCGACGGCGTCGTCGCGGCTCATGTTCTCGTTCGTCTCCGGGTCGAAGACGAGGATCTTCGCCGGGTCGAACCAGAGGGTCGCGCGGTCGCCGTCGCGCACCCGGCTCTCGGAGCTGAGCGCGACGACGAGCTGCGTCCGCATGCCCTCGCCGTCGAGGTCCCGATCGAGCTCCTCGAGCTTGGCAGCGACGTCCGGGTGGGTGTCGAAGGGGATGTAGGCGTACTGCTCGGAGCCCAGCCACTCGGTCACGTCGACGTCGGTCTCGAACGTGACCCCGGCCTCGCGCTTGCTGTCCTCGAGGACCGCGGCGTCCTCGAAGTGCTCGGGCCGGATGCCGACGATGACCAGCGAGCGGTCGCCGACCCGCGAGCGCAGGTTCTCGGGTAGGGGCAGGTCCGCGAACGGCAGCGAGAGCCGCCCGTTCTTGACCTCACCCGGCAGGAAGTTCATCGGCGGCGACCCGATGAACCCCGCGACGAACAGGTTGACCGGCTGCTCGTACAGGCCGCGGGGGCTCGCGACCTGCTGCAGCTCGCCCTTGCGCAGGACGGCGACCCGGTCGCCCAGCGTCATGGCCTCGGTCTGGTCGTGCGTGACGTAGACCGTCGTCGTCCCGAGGCGTCGCTGCATGCGCGCGATCTCGGTCCGCATCTGGCCGCGCAGCTTGGCGTCGAGGTTCGACAGCGGCTCGTCGAACAGGAACGCGTCCGCCTCGCGGACGATGGCGCGCCCCATCGCGACCCGCTGCCGCTGACCGCCGGACAGGTTCGCGGGCTTGCGGTCGAGGTGGTCCTCGAGCTCCAGGGTCGACGCCGCGAGCCGGACCTTGCGCTGGATCTCGTCCTCGCTGAACTGGCCCTTCTGCAGGCGCAGCGGGAACGCGATGTTCTCGAACACCGTCAGGTGCGGGTAGAGCGCGTAGTTCTGGAACACCATCGCGAGGTGGCGCTCGCGCGGTGCCTTGTCGTTCATGCGCTTCCCGCCGATCTTCAGCTCGCCCGACGTGATGTCCTCGAGCCCGACGATCATCCGCAGCAGCGTCGACTTCCCGCAGCCCGACGGGCCGACGAGGATCACGAACTCGCCGTCGGCGATGTCGAGGCTGACGCCCTTCACGGCGTGGAACCCGTCGCCGTACTGCTTGACGATGTCCGTCAGGGTGATGGAAGCCATGAGGTTCTCCTTCGTCGGTGCAGGGCCTCAGCCCTTGACGGCACCCTGGGTCAGGCCGGACACGATCTGGCGTTGGAACAGCAGGACGAGCACGACGACGGGGATGGTCACGACCACGGCCGCTGCGGAGATCGCGCCCGTCGGCTGCTCGAACTGCGACGCGCCGGTGAAGAACGCGAGCGCGGCCGGGACCGGTCGGGCTCGATCCGTCGAGGTCAGCGAGATCCCGTAGACGAAGTCGTTCCAGGCGATGAAGAAGGCGATCAGCGCGGTCGTGAACACCCCGGGTGCGGCCAGCGGGACGATCGCCTTGCGGAACGCCTGCCACGGGGTCGCCCCGTCGACCTGCGCCGCCTGCTCGAGCTCCCACGGGATCTGCCGGAAGAACGCGGCGAGGGTCCAGATGGAGATCGGCAGCGTGAGCGACAGGTACGGGATGATCAGCCCGATCCACGTGTCGTACAGCCCGATGTTGCGCCACAGGTTGAACAGCGGCGTGACGATCGAGATGACCGGGAAGATCGAGACGCCGAGCGCCGTCGTCAGCACGAGCCGCTTGCCGGGGAAGTCCAGGCGCGCGATGGCGTAGGCCGCGAGCGTCGCGAGCACGACGGCGATCGCCGTCGCGATGAGCGAGATGCCGATCGAGTTCCGCAGGGCCGACAGGAACAGCCCCTGCGCGTCGCCCACGAGGATCTGCTCGTAGTTGGTCAGCGACCACGTCGGCGGCAGGAAGGTCCGCGAGCTCAGCTCGCTCGGCAGCTTGAACGACGTCGCCGCGATCGACGCCACGGGGAAGAGCGCGTAGAGCAGCACGACGACCGTGATCACGGCCCACCAGACGCGCTGCCGCGTGCTGAGCCTCGACGTGGTGGCCATCAGTTCCCCCCTCGCGCGCCGGCCAGGTCGACCTTGAAGAGCTTGATCGCGATGAAGCAGATGAGGATCACGCACAGGAACAGCAGCACCGAGATCGCGGAGCCCATGCCGATCTCGAGGCGCCCGATCGACGTGCGGTAGGCGAGCAGCGACAGCACCTCGGTGCCGTTCGCGCCGCGGGTCATGATGAAGACGTTGTCGAAGATCCGGAACGCGTCGAGCGCCCGGAACAGCACCGCGACCATGATGGCGGCCTTCATGTTGGGGACCACGACCCGTCGCAGCCGCTGCCACCACGTCGCGCCGTCGACCTCGGCCGCCTCCTCGAGCTCGGTCGGCACCTGGGCCAGGCCGGCGAGCAGCAGCAGCGAGATGAACGGCGTCGTCTTCCAGACCTCGGACGCGATGATCACGAACAGCGACGTGCCCTGCGACGCGAACCAGTTGAGGTTCTCGTCGATGCCGGGCACCCAGTCGAACCACGCGTTGACGTAGCCCGAGGTGATGTCGAACGCGTAGAACCACGCGAACGCCGAGACCACGGTGATGATCCCGTAGGGCACGAGGATCGCCGTGCGCAGCAGCCCCCGGAGCTGCTTCACGGCCCGGTGCATCACGAGCGCGAGCGCGAAGCCGAGGACCAGCTCGATGAGCACGGTGACCACGGTGATGAAGAGCGTGACGCCGAGGTCGCCCCAGAACACCCGGTCCGTCAGGACGACGCCGTAGTTGCCCAGCCCCACGAACCTGCGCTCGTCGGGCGCCGTGAGCCGGTAGCTGAACAGCGAGTCGTAGACCGCCTGGAGGATCGGGTACGCCGTGACGGCCAGCATGACGACGAACGCCGGACCCGCGAGCGTCCACCCGAGGCGGGACTCACCGCGAGCCCGCGCGGTCCGCTCGGCCTTCGCGAGGGCGGCCTGCTTGCCCGCCCGGTCCGCCTCGGCGCCGGGCGCCGGCTGAAGCTGTGAGCTCATAGCAGCTGCTCCCCTCGCAGGACCGCGGTGATGAGGTCGGTCGCCTTCTGCGGCGTCGACTCGGGGTCGACCGACGCCGCGGGGTGCCACGTCTCCTGCAGGCCGGTCGAGACCTCGTTGTAGTAGGGGGTCTGCGGCCGGGGCACGGCCTGCTCGAGCGACTGGCGGATCACGTCGGCCATCGGGAAGGCCTCGAGCACGGCCGGGTCGTCATAGGCCTGGGTGTTCGACGGCGGGTTGCCGTTGGTCGCGAAGTACTCGGCCTGGTTCTCCGGGGTCACGATGCACTCGGCCGCCGCGTACGCGAGGTCGACGTCGGGCGAGAACGCCCCCACGCCGATGCTGATGCCCCCGAGCGGCGGGCTCGCCTCCTCGCCCTCCGTGACCTGGGGGTACAGCGCCCAGCCGATGTCGTCGAGCAGCGCCTGGTCGAACGTGCCCTCCTCGACGCCGGTGCGGGTCGCCGACCAGACGAACGGCCAGTTGACCATGAACGAGCCGCGGTCCCCGCGGAAGACCGTGAGCGTGGCGTTCTCGTCCGCCGTCGGCAGGCCCGGGCCGCCCAGACCCTCGCGCCCGATCTTCCCCATGATGCGCGCGGCCTCCTGGCCGGCCTCCGACTCCAGGCCCAGCGTCACCTCGTCCGCAGTGGCCTCGGGGTCCTCGATCACCTGGCCGCCCGCGGACGCGACGAGGGCGTTGATCCACACGGTGAGCGACTCGCTCTTGATGCCCTGCACGCCCAGGTACTTGTCCTGGCTCGCGGCCGCCTCCATGAGCTGATCCCACGTGACCGGGCCTGCGGCGGGGTCGAGACCCGCGGCCTGCGCCACCGACTTGCGGTACCAGAGCAGCTGGGTGTTGGCCCAGAACGGGACCGCGACGAGCTCGTCCTTCCACGTCGCGCCGTCGAGCGCACCCTGCACGATGTCCTGGCTCACGCGGTCCGCGACGTCGTCGGGCATGGGGGCCAGGAAGCCCGGCTCGGCGAGCTCGGGGATGAACGGCGGATCGAGGCTCATGAGGTCGATCGACGAGTCCCGGGCCGCCAGGCGCCGCGCGAGCTGCTCCCGCTGCGAGCTCGCGTCGCGCGGCAGCAGCGAGGTCTCGATGACGTACTCGCCGCCCGCCTCCTGCGTGCACCGCTCGGCGATCGCGGCCTGGCCGCCGTCGTCGGGGTTGATGTACCAGGTGAGCCGGGGCGGGCCGCCGGTGTCCGGCGAGCACGCGGCCAGCGCGGCGGAGACGGCCAGGGCAAAGCCGAGAGCGAGAGTGTTCGAGCGTCGTCGCACGGTGGGTCCCCTGCTGCTGGCGAGATCGGCCGGTACGGGATCAGGGAACACCCGGGCGCTGAACCCCGCCACCGGAGGCGCCGGCCCGCGGCACGCCGGCGCCGGATGGTCGTGCGGCCTGGCACGATGTGGCCATGCCCAACCACATCACCCCCGCCGCCGCCTGGGCCCGGCTCGTCGACGGCAACCAGCGATTCGTCCGCGGGGAGATGGAGCACCCCTCGCAGGGCGTCGACCGCCGGGCCGAGGTGAGCACCGAGCAGGCGCCGTTCGCGGTGATCTTCGGGTGCGCCGACTCCCGGGTGGCCGCCGAGATCATCTTCGACCAGGGCCTCGGCGACCTGTTCGTCGTGCGGACCGCCGGGCACGTGCTCGACACCACCGTGGTCGGCTCGATCGAGTACGGCGTCGACCTGCTCGACGCCCCGCTGGTGGTCGTCCTCGCGCACGACCAGTGCGGCGCCGTCGCCGCGGCCGCGCGGGCGCTGACGACGGGCGAGCTGCCGCGCGGGTTCGTGCGGGCGATCGTCGACCGGGTCATCCCGAGCATCGTCGGCATGGGAGAGGGCGGCGTCGGCGGCATCAGCTCGCTCGATCCCCAGGACCTGGGCCGCGAGCACACGCGCCACACCGTGCAGATGCTGCAGAGCTACTCGGCCGGGCTGTCGGAGGCGATCGAGCAGGGTCGGTGCGCGATCGTCGGCGTCGAGTACACGCTCGCGGACGGCCAGGTGTCGCTCGTCGAGTCGGTCGGCGACGTCGGCGACGTCGGCGACGTGGCCGTCCCCGCCTGAGCGTCCGGCGAACGTCCGGCGCGAGCGCCCGGCCGAGCGACCCGGTCGAGCGACCCGGTCGAGCGCCCGGCCCGGACGCCCCGCCGGATTTCCCGGCGCACCCGCGGCTCGGGCACGATGTGCGGCATGACTGACGACGCCGTCACGGCCGCCTCCGAGCCCGCCTTCCGCATCGAGCACGACACCATGGGCGAGGTGCGCGTGCCCGCCGACGCCCTGTACCGCGCGCAGACGCAGCGTGCCGTGGAGAACTTCCCGATCTCGGGCACGCGGCTCGAGCGCAGCCACGTCGAGGCGCTCGCGCGCGTCAAGAAGGCGGCGGCGAAGGCCAACGCGGAGCTGGGCGTGCTCGACGCCGACATCGCCGACGCCATCGCCGCAGCGGCCGACGACGTCGCGAGCGGTGCGCACGACGCCCACTTCCCGATCGACGTCTTCCAGACGGGCTCGGGCACGTCGTCGAACATGAACATGAACGAGGTCGTCGCGACCCTCGCGTCGCGGCGCCTGGGCCGCGACGTCCACCCGAACGACCACGTCAACGCCTCGCAGTCGTCGAACGACGTCTTCCCGACGTCGGTGCACGTCGCGGCGACGGCCGGCGTCACGCACCAGCTCGTCCCGGCCCTCGACCACCTCGCCACGGCCCTCGAGGCCAAGGCGGTCGAGTTCGCGGAGGTCGTGAAGTCGGGCCGGACGCACCTGATGGACGCGACGCCGGTGACGCTCGGGCAGGAGTTCGGGGGCTACGCCGCGGCGATCCGGTACGGCATCGAGCGGGTCCAGGCCACCCTCGTGCGGGCGTCCGAGGTGCCGCTCGGCGGCACCGCCGTCGGCACGGGCATCAACACGCCGGCCGGCTTCCCGCAGCGGGTCATCGAGCTGCTCGTCGAGGACACCCGCCTGCCGCTCGCGGAGGCGCGCGACCACTTCGAGGCGCAGAGCTCGCGCGACGGGCTGGTCGAGCTGTCGGGCGCCCTGCGCACGATCGCGGTCAGCCTCACGAAGATTTGCAACGACCTGCGCTGGATGGGGTCCGGTCCCAACACAGGGCTCGCCGAGATCTTCATCCCCGACCTGCAGCCCGGCTCGTCGATCATGCCGGGCAAGGTCAACCCGGTGATCCCCGAGGCCGTGCTCATGGTCTGCTCGCGCGTGGTCGGCAACGACGCGACCGTGGCGTGGGCCGGCGCGAGCGGGTCGTTCGAGCTCAACGTGCAGATCCCGGTGATCGCCCTCGGGGTGCTCGAGTCGATCCGCCTGCTGTCGAACGCGTCCACGGTGCTCGCGGACAAGACGGTCGCCGGCATCGAGGCGAACGTCGACAGGGCCCGGGCCCTGGCCGAGTCCTCGCCGTCGATCGTCACGCCGCTCAACCGCGTGATCGGGTACGAGGCGGCCGCGAAGGTCGCCAAGCACGCGGTCACGCACGGCGTCACCGTCCGCGAGGCGGTCGTGGCGCTCGGCTTCGTCGAGCGCGGCGAGATCAGCGAGACGGACCTCGACACGGCCCTCGACGTGATGGCGATGACCCGCCCGCCCCAGGCCTGACCTACCTCGGCAACGCTCGAGCGCTGACGTCCGGCAGGACGGCAGCGCTCGGGCGGTTGCGGGGTCTGGGGGTCGACCCGGCTCAGACCTCGATGCCCTCGAGCATCTCCGTCACGAGCGCGGCCACGGGCGACCGCTCCGACCGGGTCAGGGTCACGTGCGCGAAGAGCGGGTGGCCCTTGAGCGCCTCGATGACCGCCGCGACGCCGTCGTGCCGCCCGACGCGCAGGTTGTCGCGCTGCGCGACGTCGTGGGTGAGCACCACCCGCGAGCTCTGGCCGATCCGTGACAGCACCGTCAGCAGCACGTTGCGCTCGAGGCTCTGCGCCTCGTCGACGATCACGAACGCGTCGTGCAGCGAGCGGCCCCGGATGTGCGTCAGCGGCAGCACCTCGAGCAGGTCGCGGTCCATGATCTCCTCGACCACCTCGGTCGACACCAGGGCCCCGAGCGTGTCGAACACCGCCTGGGCCCACGGGTTCATCTTCTCGGCCTCGTTGCCGGGCAGGTAGCCGAGCTCCTGCCCGCCGACGGCGTACAGCGGCCGGAACACCATGACCTTGCGGTGCTGGCGCCGCTCGAGCACCGCCTCGAGCCCCGCGCACAGCGCGAGCGCCGACTTGCCCGTCCCGGCCCGCCCCCCGAGGGACACGATGCCGATCTCGGGGTCCAGCAGCAGGTCGATAGCGACGCGCTGCTCGGCGCTGCGACCGTGCAGGCCGAAGACGTCCTGGTCGGCGCGGACCAGCTGCACGTGCTTGTCCGCGGTGACGCGTCCGAGCGCCGACCCGCGCGGCGAGCGGAGCACGAGCCCGGTGTGGCACAGGAGCCCGCGCGAGCCGGCCCCCTCGACCTCCGCGAGGTCGATCGACTCGTTCTCCCAGGTGGCCGCCATCTGCGCCTCGGTCAGCTCGAGCTGGTCCATGCCGGTCCAGCCCGAGTCGACCGCGAGCTCGGCCCGGTACTCCTCGGCCCGCAGCCCCGCCGCCGACGCCTTGACGCGCATCGGCAGGTCCTTGGACACCACCGTCACGGCGCGCCCCTCGAGCGCGAGGTTCTTGGCGACCGCGAGGATCCTGGTGTCGTTGTCGCCGAGCCGGAAGCCGGCCGGGAGCGTGGCCGGGTCCGTGTGGTTCAGCTCGACGTGCAGCATCCCGCCCGCGTCGCCGATCGGGACCGGCACGTCGAGGCGCCCGTGCTCGATGCGCAGGTCGTCGAGCATCCGCAGCGCCGAGCGCGCGAAGTACCCGAGCTCGGCGTGGTGCCGCTTGGCCTCGAGCTCCGTGATCACCACGACCGGCAGGACGACGTCGTGCTCGGCGAAACGCAGGATCGCGCGGGGGTCGGACAGGAGCACCGAGGTGTCGAGCACGTAGGTCAGACGGGGCTCGTGCCCGGCCCTGTCCATGGGAGCCTCGCCCCCGGCCTGACGCGCGGTGTCCTGACTCGTTGCCTCGATGACCACGGCGGGCTCCCTCCGGCGCCTCGCGACGCCGTTCTCGCTACCTCGCGCCGGCGCGGGGCCGACGGTCGGCGACTGGGTGGGGGTCGGTCGGCCGCGTGGGCCGGGTCCGGCCCTCCCCCGGGAGCTGACGCTCCATGGGCTGGCCTCCCGCTGGACGGCGGGTGCCGTCCGATGCTCGGGACGGTACGCGCGGGCCTCGTGTGTGCTCCCGCCGACACGCCCGCCGTCACGAGGTGTTCACCCGGGCGCGGTTCCAGGGACGAACGTCCCGTCGTCAGCGCCCGAGCCGGCGCTCCCTCGCGGCGAACGAGCGCAACGCCCGCAGGAAGTCGACGCGCCGGAAGTCGGGCCAGTAGGCCTCGCAGAAGTAGAACTCCGAGTGCGCGCTCTGCCAGAGCAGGAACCCGCCGAGCCGCTGCTCGCCCGACGTCCGGATGACGAGCTCGGGATCGGGCTGGCCCTTGGTGTAGAGGTGCTCGGCGATGTGGGCGACGTCGAACGTCTCGGCCAGCTCGACGAGGCTCGTCCCGCGGGCAGCGTGCTCGCGCAGGAGCGAGCGGACCGCGTCGGCGATCTCGTGGCGGCCGCCGTAGCCGACCGCGACGTTCACGTGGAGCCCGACGACGTCCCGGGTGCGCTCCTGCGCCGCCCGCATTGCCTGGGCGGTCTCGGCCGGGAGCAGGCGCAGGTCGCCCATCACCCGCAGCCGCCAGCGGCCGGTGTCCGCGAGGGAGCACACGGCGTCGGTGATGATCGACACGAGCTCCGCGAGCTCCTCGGGGTCGCGCGCGAGGTTGTCGGTCGAGAGCATCCAGAGCGTCACGACCTCGACGCCGACCTCCTCGGACCACGTGAGCAGCTCGGTGATCTTGTCCGCGCCGCGCCGGTGGCCGTGCGAGGCGGGCTCTCCGAACGAGCGCGCCCAGCGGCGGTTCCCGTCGAGGATCACGCCGACGTGGCGCGGTATCGCGTCACGCGGGAGGGAGGCGGCCAACCGGCGTTCGTACAGCCCGTACAGCGGGTGGGGCAGACGCACGCGGGACACCTTTCGGGGCAGACGACAGGCGCTCATGCTACGGCCGGGAGGCCAGCACCCATGCGCACGCACCACACGGCACGGCCCCCGACGGGAAGTCTGCACATCTCCCCCACAACCGCGGGCACAACCTACGGACGAGTAACCTACGATTGCGTAGGTACGTCCACCGCGCGACGCTCGACTGGCCCGCACAGCGGCCGAGGGAGATCAGGCATGGCAGGCAGCCGCGACGCACGACCCGAATCCGAGGCGACGGTCGGCGAGCAGCTGCTGAACGGCGCGGAGCAGGCGGTCGACGCGATCAAGCCGAAGCTGCGGGGCTGGCTCCACGCGGGCATGACTCCGCTCGTCGTGGTCGCCTCGATCGTCCTCGTGGTGCTGTCCCCGACGACCGAGGCCACGATCTCGACCGCCGTCTTCGGCCTGACCTCGGTGCTGCTGTTCGGGACCAGCGCCGTCTACCACCGCGGGACGTGGTCGCCACGCGTGACGGGCGTCCTGCGCCGGATCGACCACTCCAACATCTTCCTCATCATCGCGGGCAGCTACACGCCGCTCTCCGTGCTGCTGCTGCCCCCGTCGACGGCGCGCCTCCTGCTCGCGATCGTCTGGACGGGAGCGGTGCTCGGGCTGCTCGGACGCGTCCTGTGGCTCGGCGCACCGCGGTGGCTCTACACCCCGATCTACGTGGTCCTCGGCAGCGTCGCGCTCGGCTTCCTGCCGCAGTTCGCGGAGTCCGGGGGTCTCGGCGTCGTCTGGCTCGTCGTCGGGGGCGGCGTCGCCTACATCGCCGGGGCCGTCGTCTACGGGATCAAGCGGCCCAACCCGAGCCCCCGCTGGTTCGGCTTCCACGAGGTGTTCCACGCGCTGACGGTGGTCGGCTTCACGTCCCACTACGTCGCGGTGTCGATCGCCTCGTACGGCTCCGCCTGAGCCGGCCGCGCCGAGCCCTGTCGCGGCGCCACGCCCTACCGCGGGACGACGACGTAGCGTCGGTTCTCGAGCGACGGGTTCCGCTCGCGCACGGCCGCCACGGTGGCGGGATCGAGCTCGACCGTCGCCAGCGCGGGATCCGTGCCGAGCTCGAGCAGCGCCGTGCCGTCCGGGCCCACCACGACCGACCGACCCGTGACCCCCCGCCCCACCTGGCCGACGGCGACGACGGCGCTCGTGTTCTCGATCGCCCGTGCGACCGCGAGCGCGCGCCACTGCTCGGCCTTGCCCGGCCCGACGGCCCAGGCGGCCGGCACCACGAGCACGTGCGAGCCCGCGTCGACGAGCCGGCGCGCGCTCTCGGGGAAGCGCAGGTCGTAGCACGTCATGACCCCGAACCTGAGCCCACCGACGTCGAGCACGAGCGGCGGCGCGTCGGCCGCGCCCGGCTCGAGCCGGTCGGACTCGCGCTGGCCGAACGCGTCGTAGAGGTGCACCTTGCGGTAGACCCCGACGAGGTCGCCCGTGCGGTCGACCGCGACGACGGCGTTCACCGCACGGTCCGGGTGCGTGCCGGGCAGCGTCACTCCCGCGACGACGGCGACCCGCGCGTCCGCGGCCGCGGCCCGCACCGCCGTGACGAAGGCGCCGTCGAGCGGCTCGGCGTGCTCGGCGCCGACACCGCGGGGGTCGAAGCCGGACGCGTACTCGGGCAGCACGAGGAGGTCGACCGACCGCTCCGCGGCCGAGGCGATCGTGCCGACCGCCTGCTCGCGCGCGGCCACGTGGTCCGCCGGTACCGCGACCTGGCCGACGGCGACGCGCACGGACGAGGTCATCGCCCCGGACCGCGCGGCGCGCCGTCGTCGGGCCGGGTGCGTTCCGGGGCGCCGGCTCCCGCGGGACCCGCACCCGGCGTGCCGTCCGCACCCGGCTCCTCCGGCTCGGGCGAGCGGTTGACCTTGCGGATCTTCGAGGCGAGCGACAGGAAGAGCCCGATGCACGCGAGCGCGATGAGGAACACGGGGACGAACCCGACCAGCCCGGGCGACACCTCCTGGGGGTCGAGGTCACGACGCAGGCCGTCCTCGGGCGTGGGGCTCGGTGTCGCTGTGGTCGCCACCGTCTGCTCGGCAGCGACGGACAGGAGTGCGGCGTCGTGCAGGGCGAGGTCGAGCGCGGGAACAGTCATCAGGCACCTTCCGGCCGGATCCCCGCGAACAGGTCGTCCTCGGGGAGCGTTGTGGGCACGTGGGAGACGGCCAGCTCGTAGTCCTCGTACGGCCAGGTCGCGGCCTCGACGTCACGCGGGATCGCGAAGAAGAACCCGTGCGGGTCGATCTGCGTCGCGTGCGCGCGCAGCGCGTCGTCCCGCGCGGGGAAGTGCTCGGCGCACTCGATCTGGGTCGTGACCGTGCGCTCGGGGATCTCCCGAGCCTCGCGGGACTCGATCCAGTCGCCGAACGGCGACTCGCGGCCCGCCGCGGCGAGCGCCTCGTGCATCGCACGCATGCGTGCCATCGAGAACCCGTGGTTGTAGTAGAGCTTGAGCGGCTGCCACGGCTCGCCGCGGTCGCGGTAGCGCTCGGGGTCCCCCGCGGTCTCGAACGCCTCGACCGACACGCGGTGGCACATCACGTGGTCCGGGTGCGGGTAGCCCCCGCTCGGGTCGTACGTCGTCACGACGTGCGGGCGGAAGGCGCGGACCGCCTCGACCAGCGGCGCGGACGCGACCTCGAGCGGCGCCAGCGCGAAGCACCCCTCGGGCAGGGGCGGCACGGGGTCGCCCTCGGGCAGGCCCGAGTCGACGAACCCCAGCCACTGGTGCCGGACGCCCAGCGCCTTCGCGGCAGTCGCCATCTCCGCGCGACGGATCTCCCGCATCGCCTCGGCCCCGCCCTCGATCGGGGGGTAGTGCGGGTTGAGGACGTCACCGCGCTCTCCGCCCGTGCACGTCACGACGAGCACGTCGACGCCCTCGGCGGCGTACCGGGCCATGGTGGCCGCGCCCTTGCTGGACTCGTCGTCCGGGTGGGCGTGCACCGCCATCAGCCGCAGCTGCTCCCCGGTTCCCGCTGCGCTCACTGGCGTCCCTCCGCTGTCCGTGCTCGTCGGTCGGTGCTGGTCCGTCTGTGCTGGTCCGTCTGTGCTGGTCTGCCGGACCTGCTCCGTCGTACTGGTCCGCCGGGGTGGCGGCGCGAGGGACAATGGTCTCGCATCCGCGCGGCGACACGCGCATCCAGCACCGCATCCAGCACCGCATCCAGCCCTGAGGAGGCGCGACATGACCGGGACCACCAGCCCGCGACTCCCCGAGGGCCGCTACGGGCCCGTGCCGACGGCGCGGCGAGGTCGCCTGGTCCGAGGCGCCGCCGTGGCGGCGGCTGCCGCCGTCGCGACGCTGGGGGTCTGGATCGGCACGAGCGTGCTCCAGGACCCGGTCCAGTGGGAGAGCGTCGGGTACAAGGTCGAGGGTCCGGCGCTGGTCCAGGTGACGTTCGACGTCATCAAGGATCCGGACGCGACCGCGCGCTGCACCGTCCGCGCGCTCAACCAGAGCTTCGCGGAGGTCGGCGTGCGCGAGGTGACGGCGGGCCCGTCGGGCTCGCGGGTCCAGCGCCTGACCGTCCCGGTGGCCACCCAGGAGCTCGCCGTGACGGGCGTCGCGGAGGGGTGCCGCCTGGTGCCGTGACCCGGGCCGGGGGGCACTTCCCCGCATCGGTACGCGCAGGTGCGAGCCGCCCGGGTCGCGCGAACGGCGCAGCCGGTGGCCGTTCGATCCTGGGCGCTTGCTAGAATGGCCGATTCAAGACGCTGTCCCGGCGAGCCGACAGACCCGACACGGCCGCCGTCGTCGCCGCCGGGATACGCAGCCCCAGAACCCGGCACACCCGTTCCCACGGGTGTGCCTTGTCGATTGATGCGTCGCAGTGATGCAAGGAGAGGAGCGATCGTGACCGAGAGCCCCGCACGTACGTGGCTGACCCAGGAGGCCTACGACAGGCTGCAGGCCGAGCTGGACCAGCTCAAGGGTCCGGGTCGCACGGAGATCGCCGAGAAGATCGCGAGCGCCCGTGACGAGGGCGACCTCAAGGAGAACGGCGGCTACCACGCGGCACGCGAGGAGCAGGCCAAGATCGAGGCGCGCATCCGCGAGCTGACCGAGAAGCTGCGCAACGTCCAGATCGGCACCCCCGCCGACGACGGCGTCGTCGAGGCCGGCATGGTCGTCAAGGCGGTCGTCGGTGGCGACGAGATGGAGTTCCTGCTCGGCTCGCGCGAGATCGCCGGGACGACGTCGATCGACGTCTACTCGCCGACGTCGCCGCTCGGGGCAGCCATCAGCGGCCGCGTGATCGGCGACAAGGTCACCTACGCGGCGCCGAACGGCAACGAGATCGAGGTCGAGATCCTCGCCGCCAAGCCGTTCGTCGCCTGACGGCACCGCATCCCCGCCGCACCACACGCCCCGCCACGTCCGAGCGTCGACGTCCTGCCGGACGTCGACGCTCGGACGTCGCTGTTCTTCGCGACCTCACGGTTCTCGAGACGTCACGGTCCTCGGGACCTCACGGCGCGATGCGGTAGCCCGCCGTCCGGAGGTCGTCGAGCACCTGCTGGCAGTGCTGGGGGCCCTTGGTCTCGAGCTGCACGTCGATCTCGACCTCGTCGATCGCGAGGTCGACCCCCGTGCGCACGTGCGAGACGTGCATGACGTTGCCGCCGCTCCGGGCGAGCTGTCCCAGCAGCGCCGCGAGCGACCCCGGCCGGTCGCCGATCACGAGCCGCAGGGACAGGTACCGGCCGGCCGAGGCGAGCCCGTGCCGCACCACGCGGAGCAGCACCAGCGGGTCGATGTTGCCGCCGGACAGGACCGCCACCACGGGGCCCTCGAGCTCCCCCGGTGACGCCATGAGCGCCGCGACCGAGGCGGCACCCGACGGCTCGACGAGGAGCTTGGCGCGCTCCGCGACGAGCAGCAGCGCCCGCGAGAGGTCCTCCTCGCTCACCGTCCGCACCTCGACGCCGGCGTCCCGGAGCAACGCGAACGGGACCTGCCCCGGTGTCCCGACGGCGATGCCGTCCGCCATCGTCGCGAGCCGCGTCGCCCGCACGGGTCGCCCGGCGGTGATCGACGCCGGGTAGGCGGCCGCGCTCGCCGCCTGCACCCCGACGACCCGCACGTCCGACCGCACCGCGCGCACGGCCGTGGCGATCCCGGCCGCGAGCCCGCCCCCGCCGACGGGCACCACGATCGTGCGGACGTCCGGCACCTGCTCGAGGATCTCGAGCCCCAGGGTCCCCTGCCCCGCGACCACGTCGGGATGGTCGAACGGGTGGATCAGGACGGCGCCGGTCCGCTCGGCCTCGGCGTGCGCCGCCTCGAGCGCCTCGTCGACCGACCCGCCCTCCGGTCGCACCTCGGCGCCGTACTCGCGCGTCGCCGCGACCTTGGGCAGCGCGGCGTCGGTCGGCATGTACACCACGGCGTCGATCCCGAGCAGCTGTGCCGCGAGCGCGACCCCCTGCGCGTGGTTGCCCGCGCTCGCCGCGACGACGCCGCGCGCCTTCTCCTCGGTCGACAGCCGCGCCATCCGCACGTACGCCCCGCGGATCTTGAACGAGCCCGCGCGCTGGAGGTTCTCGCACTTGAGCACCACCCGGGTGCGCGCGATCGCCGAGAGCGCCCGGCTCTCGTCGACGGGGGTGCGCGTCGCGACACCGTCGAGCAGCCGGGCGGCCGCGCGGACGTCGTCGAGCGTCACCGCCGCCGTGCTCTCGGACCCCGCCGACGAGGTCGTCGTCACGACGGCGTCCGGAACGGCACGAGCGGTTCGGTGCCGAGCCGCGGGTACGCGTCGTGACCGTGGAGGTAGAGCACCACGGTGTTGACGACGGCCGCGAGCGGGACGGCGAACAGCGCGCCCGCGATGCCGGCGGTCAGCGAGCCGGCGGCCACGACCAGCACCACGGCGACCGGGTGCAGCGAGACGGCGTGGCCCATGAGCAGCGGCTGAAGCACGTGGCCCTCGATCTGCTGCACGAGGAGCACGACGGCGAGCATGACCAGCGCGATCACGGGTCCGTGCGCCACGAGCGCCACGAGGACGGCGACCGACCCGGACACGAGCGCGCCGACGATCGGGATGAACGAGCCGAGGAACACGAGCACCGCGAGCGGCAGGGCGAGCGGGACCCGCAGGATCGCCGCGCCGAGCCCGATGCCGATGGCGTCGACCAGCGCCACGAGGATCTGGGTCCGCGTGTAGCCGCCGAGGGTCACCAGCCCGCGGCGCGCCGCCTGGTGGGTGCGCTCGCGCGACCCGACCGGGAGGAGGCCGACGACCCATGCCCAGATGCGGCCGCCGTCCAGGAGGAAGAACAGCGTGCAGAACAGCGTGATGAGCGCCCCGGCGAGCACGTGCCCGATCGTCGTCGTCGCCGAGAGCGCTCCCGCGAGCACCGTCGAGGCGTTGTCGCTGATCGAGGACGTGAGCTGGTCCCGGTACTGCTGGATCTGGTCGGCGCTGAGGCTCAGCGGTCCGGTCGAGAGCCAGGTGAGCAAGGTGTCGAGGCCCTGGAAGGCCTGGTCGGCGAGCGCGCCGAACCCGTTGACGATCGAGTTCCCCGCGAGGGCGATCAGGCCGGACACCAGCACGAGCAGCCCCACCACGCTCGTGGCGGCCGCCGCGCCGCGCCGGAACCGGAGCACGCGCTCGAGCCACCGCGTGAACGGCGTCAGGAGCACGGTGAGCAGCAGCGCCACGGCCACGGCGACGACGAGCACCTTGAAGTACGCGAGCAGGTAGAAGAGGACCGCGGTCGCGGCGACGATGGCGACGACTCGCCACGACCACGCGCTCCAGACCTGGATCGAGCGCGGGACGGCATCCGCCGCGCCGCGCGACCCCGGCGGGACCGGCACGGCCTCGGCCGTCGACCCCGGGCCGGTCGCCGCGACGTCGCTCACGCGAGCGCCTGGGCCAGGTCCGCGATCAGGTCGGCCACGTCCTCGATGCCGACGGAGAGACGCACGAGGTCGTCGGGCACCTCGAGTGCCGTCCCCGCGACCGAGCCGTGCGTCATCTTCCCCGGGTGCTCGATGAGCGACTCGACCCCGCCGAGCGACTCGGCGAGCGTGAACACGCGGGTGCGCGAGCACACCTCGAGCGCGGTCTCGACGCTGCCGGTGCGAAAGGAGATCATCCCGCCGTACCCGCTCATCTGGCGGGCCGCGACCGCGTGGCCCGGGTGCGCCGGCAGCCCGGGGTAGATCACGTGCGTGACCTTGTCGTGGTCCTCGAGGAAGGCGGCGACGGCGGCGGCGTTCTGCCCGTGCCGGTCCATCCGGACGGCCAGGGTGCGCAGGCCGCGCAGCGTCAGCCAGGCGTCGAACGGCCCGGCGACGGCACCCGACGCGTTCTGGTGGAAGGCGACCGCGTCCGCGAGCGTCGTCGTGCCGGCCGGGCCCTCGAGGCCGACGGGCAGCTGCGCCCCGTCGGCGACCACGAGCGCGCCCCCGACGACGTCGCTGTGCCCGCCGATGTACTTGGTCGTCGAGTGGACGACGACGTCGGCGCCGAGGGACAGCGGCCGCTGGAGGTACGGGGTCGCGAACGTGTTGTCGACGACGAGCAGCGCCCCCGCGGCGCGCGCGTGCGCGGCGATCGCCTCGATGTCCGCGATGCCGAGCAGGGGGTTGGTCGGCGTCTCGACCCAGACCACCTTGGTCCGGCCGGGCTCGATCGCGGCGAGCACCGCGTCGGCGTCCGCGAGGTCGACCGGCGTGTGCTCGACGCCCCACGGCCCGAACACCCGGGCGATCAGGCGGTACGTGCCGCCGTACGCGTCGTCGGGCACGACGACGTGGTCGCCCGGCCGCAGGACCGCGCGCAGCAGCGTGTCCTCGGCGGCGAGGCCGGACGCGAACGCGAAGCCGTGCGAGCCGCCCTCCGCGGCCGCGAGCGCCTGCTCGAGCGCCGCGCGGGTCGGGTTCGCGGACCGCGAGTACTCGTACCCTCCGCGCAGGCCGCCGACCCCGTCCTGCTTGTAGGTCGAGACCTGGTAGATCGGGGGGACGACGGCGCCGGTCGCGGCGTCCGGGTCCTGCCCCGCGTGGATGGCTCGGGTCGCGAACCCGGCGCCGGTCCAGTCGTGCTCGGGCTGCATGTGCTCAGGCTGCGTGGTCACCGGCCAAGGCTACGGTGGAAGCGGCCCGGGAACACGTGTCCGGCCGGGATGCGTTGACCCGTCGGGCCGCAGGCTCGCTGCGGGACGGCCCGGGACGGGACGGAAGGGTGAGGCACATGTTCGGATCGCTGCTGCGCACGACGATGGTCACGCCGGAGCGCGCGCTGCGCGGCCGGGACGGGTACGCCTACGCGATCCCGTCGACGCACACGGTGCTCGGCACCGCGTTGCAGGGCCCGTGGCCCGCCGGGACGGCCCAGCTCTACGTCGCGATGGGGTGCTTCTGGGGCGCCGAACGAGCGATGTGGCGGCTCCCCGGCGTCGTGACGACGGCCGCCGGCTACCAGGGCGGGTTCACGCCGTACCCGACGTACGAGGAGGTCTGCACCGGCATGACCGGGCACACCGAGGCCGTCATGGTGGCGTACGACCCGGAGACGATCTCGCACGAGGAGCTGCTGCGGGCGTTCTGGACCTCGCACGACCCCACGCAGGGCTTCCGCCAGGGCAACGACCTCGGCACGCAGTACCGCTCGGCGGTGTACGTGACCGGCCCCGAGCAGGAGGCCGCCCTCGACGCGACCCGTGCGGCGTACCAGAAGGAGCTGACGCGGGCCGGCTACGGCGCCATCACGACGGAGGTGCGGCCCGCGAGCGAGGCCGGCACGTTCTACTACGCCGAGGACTACCACCAGCAGTACCTCGACAAGAACCCGAACGGCTACTGCGGGCTCGGCGGAACCGGCGTGGCCTGCCCCGTGGGTCTGACGGGGGCGTGACCCGCCGGGGCGGCGACGCGCGGCTCGCCGGCTCCGACCGAGTGCGGTCGCTGTCGATCGTGCTCGTCGCGCCGACGGTCGCGTTCACCCTTGGGGATTGCTGACGAGCGGCTCGCAGACCACGACCGGGATGAGCCGGTCGGTCCGGTCCTGGTAGGCGGCGTAGCCCCCGTACGCGGTCACCGCCACCCGCCACAGCGTGTCGCGCTCAGCGCCCTCCGCGGTGCGGCAGCGCATCGGGTGCCGCACGGTGCCGCGCTGCACGACGACGTCCGGGTGCGCCAGCAGGTTCCGGTACCAGTCGGGATCGCGGCGAGCGCCGCCGTTCGAGGCGATCAGCGCGATCCGCTCGCCGTCGCCGGCCGGGATGGCGACGAGGGGGGTCGTGCGCGGCCGGCCCGTGGTGCGGCCGGTCGTGGTGAGCAGGACCTGCTCGAGGCCCGCGAGCCGGGTACCGAGGCGCCCGCCGGTCAGGCGCAGCACCGCCCGGTGCAGCCGGATGGCTGCCCGGGCGGCGCGGCTGTCGACCATGGGGTGCGGCGGTCAGCCGGTGTCAGTTGACGCCGACGACGTCGACGACGAACACGAGCGTGTCGGTGCCCTTGATGCCGGCCTGCGGCATGCCGCGGTCGCCGTACCCCAGGTGCGGCGGGATCGACAGCAGCACGCGCGAGCCGATCGCCTGCCCGACGAGCCCCTCGTCCCAGCCGCCGATGACGGCGCCGACGCCGATCGGGAAGTTGATCGACGAGCCGCGGTCGTACGAGTTGTCGAACACGTGGCCGCCCCACGTCTGGCCGAGGTAGTTCACGACGAGGTCGTCGCCGGCCTCGACGAGCGCGCCGTCGCCGCGCGACAGCACGACCACCTGGAGCTCGGCGGGTGCGGTGCTGTCGGGGAAGGTCAGGGTCGGCTTGTCGCCGAACCCGCCGGTGGCCTCGGGCAGCTGTCCGGTCATGGGTACGTCTCCTCACGATGGGTGGGGTCCCATCCTGACGCGTCCCGGTGGAGTCCTGCACCCGCGCGGCCGGCGGGGCGCATCGCGTACGCGTCGACCGACGACGTCCGCGTCCCTCCCGGCTCAGCTCGCGAGGTAGCCCAGCAGGTCGTGGCGGGTCAGGACGCCGACGGGCTTGCCGTCGTCGACGACCATGAGCGCGTCCGCGTCGTGCAGGGCCGCGCGGACGGTGTCGAGGCCCTCGCCCGCGCCGACGAGCGGCAGCGGCTTCGCCATGTGCTTGTCGACCCGGTCCCCCAGCGTCGCCGAGCCGCTGAACACGGCGTCGAGCAGCTCGCGCTCGCTCACCGACCCCGCGACCTCGCCGATGTTGACCGGCGGCTCGGCGCCGACGACGGGCATCTGCGAGACACCGAACTCGTGCAGGATCCCGATCGCGTCGCGGACCGTCTCGCCCGGGTGGGTGTGGACCAGCGCGGGCACCTCGCCCGACTTGCTGCGGAGCACGTCGGCGGCCGTGACGCCGTCGGCGGGCGGCAGGAAGCCGTACGACCGCATCCACCGGTCGTTGAAGATCTTCGACATGTACCCGCGGCCGCTGTCGGGGAGCAGCACCACGATCACGGCCTCGGCAGCCTTCGCGGGGTCCTCCTGCTCGAGGCGCTCGGCCAGCCGCAGCGCGGCGACGACCGCCATGCCGCACGAGCCGCCGACGAGCAGGCCCTCCTCGCGCGCGAGCCGGCGCGTCATCTCGAAGGAGTCGGCGTCCGTGACGGCGATGATCTCGTCCGGGACGGCGGGGTCGTACGCGCCCGGCCAGAAGTCCTCGCCGACGCCCTCGACGAGGTACGGACGCCCGTCGCCGCCCGAGTACACCGATCCGGCGGGGTCGGCGCCGACGACGTGCACCGGGCCGCCCTCGCGGTCGGCCGAGACGTCGTGGAGGTACCGGCCCGTGCCGGTGATGGTGCCGCCCGTGCCGACGCCGACGACGACGTGCGTGACGCGGCCGTCGGTGTCGGCCCAGATCTCGGGCCCGGTGGTCTCGTAGTGGCTGAGCGGGCCGTTCTGGTTGAAGTACTGGTTGGGCTTCCAGCCGCCCTCGATCTCGGCGACGAGCCGGTCGGACACCGAGTAGTAGGACTCGGGGCTTTCGGGCGCGACGGCGGTGGGCGTCACGACGACCTCGGCCCCGTACGCGCGCAGCACGTCGATCTTGTCCTGCGAGACCTTGTCCGGGCACACGAAGACGCAGCGGTACCCCTTGCGCTGCGCGACGAGCGCGAGGCCGACCCCGGTGTTCCCGCTGGTCGGCTCGACGATCGTGCCGCCGGGCTTCAGCTCGCCGCTCGCCTCGGCCGCCTCGATCATCTTGACCGCGATCCGGTCCTTCACCGAGCCGCCCGGGTTCAGGTACTCGACCTTGGCGAGGACGGTGGCGGCCAGTCCGCTGGTCACGGAGGTGAGCTGGACGAGGGGGGTGTTCCCGACGAGCTCGGAGATGTGCTGGGCGTACTTCATCGCGGGCGTGCGCTCCGATCGGGGCCGGCAGGCACGACGGCGCGGGGGTGCGCCGCCGGTGGGGTCGCTCGATCGTAACGGTGAGGGGTGGCCGCGAGCCCGCGACCACCCCTCACCGTCGTGCCGCCAGTGCTACTCGCCGCCGCGCAGGATCGCGATCAGGCGCAGGAACTCGAGGTACATCCAGACCAGCGTGACCACGAGGCCGAAGGCCGCGGTCCACGCGAACTTGGCCGGGACGCCGCCCTCGACGCCGCGCTTGATCGAGTCGAAGTCGACGATGAGCATCGCCGCCGCGAGACCCACGGCGAACAGGCCGACCAGCATGCCCATGGGGCCTTGGCGGAGCGGTCCGAAGGCGCCGTCGCCGCCAGCACCGAACAGCATCATCCCGAGGTTGACCAGCGAGAAGAGCAGGTAGCCGCCCATGGCGATCAGCAGCCAGCGCGTGAACTTCGGCGTGACGCGCACCTTGCCCGAGCGGAAGAGCACGAGGCACGCGGCGAACGTCGCCATGGTCGCGAGGACGGCCTGCATCACGAGCCCGGGCAGGTTGAACTGCACCTCCAGGAACCAGGAGATGCCGCCGAGGAACACGCCCTCGGCTGCGGCGTACGCGAGGATCAGCGCGGGCGACGGGCTCTTCTTGAACGCGTTGACGAGCCCGAGGACGAACCCGACGAGCGCGCCGGCGATCGCTGCCGGCATCTTCAGCTGCTGCGGCACGACGAACCACGTCAGCGCCGCCATCACGACCACGACGGTGAGCAGCCCACCGGTCTTCATGATGACGTCGTCGTACGTCATCCGGCCGGTCTGGGCCGTGGTGGCGGACGGCGCGGCGTACATCTGGTCGAGCGTCGCGGCGTCGTAGCCGGCGGTCGCGGTCGAGCCGCCCTGCAGCACCATGCCGGGTTGGCCGCCGCGCTGACCCTGCCGCGCCTTCTTGGGGTCGCGGAAGATCGCGTTGTTCTCGAACACGGGATTGCTCATCGGTTCCTCCTGGTCGCGGCACCCCCGACCTGCGCAGTGCAGGACGGCGCGAGGTCGCTGGCCGTGGTTCTCACTCTACGCAACGTCGGGGACCCGCTCGTGAGTTCCCACAGGTCCAGCCCAGTTCCGTGTCCGCCGCGTTGCTGACGTGTCAGCCTCGCGGCGTACGCGGCCCGCGGCCAGAGATACGCCGCGAGGTGGTCCCGCCGGCGTGGGCCACGCCCGTAGGTTCGAGAGGTCAACGCAGGACCACGCAGAAGGAACCCACCATGATCGAGGCCATCGGCCTGACCAAGAGGTACGGCGCCAAGACGGCCGTCGACGGCGTCTCGTTCACCGTCGCGCCCGGCAAGGTGACCGGCTTCCTCGGCCCCAACGGCGCGGGCAAGTCGACCACGATGCGGATGGTCGTCGGCCTGGACCGCCCCACCGGCGGCACGGTGACGGTCAACGGCCGGCCCTACGCGCAGCACCGCTCGCCGCTCCGCGAGGTCGGCGCGCTCCTCGACGCCAAGGCGGTCCACACCGGCCGCAGCGCGTACAACCACCTGCTCGCGATGGCGGCCACGCACGGCGTGGCGACGTCGCGCGTCACGGAGGTCATCGAGATGACGGGCCTCGAGCCGGTCGCCCGCAAGCGCGTCGGCGGCTTCTCGCTCGGCATGGGCCAGCGCCTCGGCATCGCCTCGGCGCTGCTGGGCGACCCGCGCACCCTCATCCTCGACGAGCCGGTCAACGGCCTCGACCCCGAAGGCGTGCTCTGGGTCCGCAACCTGGTGCGCTACCTCGCCGGCGAGGGCCGGACGGTCTTCCTGTCCTCGCACCTCATGAGCGAGATGGCGCTGACCGCCGACCACATCATCGTGATCGGCCGCGGGCGCATCATCGCCGACGCCCCCGTCTCGGACATCGTCGGTCGCGCGAGCGGCACGACGGTCCGTGTGCGCAGCCCGCACGCGACCCGGCTCGTCGAGCTCCTGTCCGGCCCCGGCATCACCGTGACGTCGAGCGAGCCCTCCTCGCTCGAGATCACCGGGACCACCGCGCAGGCCATCGGCGAGACCGCGGCCTCGGCCCAGCTCGTGCTGCACGAGCTGACCCCCGTCGTGAGCTCGCTCGAGGACGCCTACATGTCGCTCACGCAGGACTCGGTCGAGTACCACTCGACCACGACCGGCCTGCACCCCCACCACCTCGGCGCGCACGCCGCGACCACCACCCCGGAAGGCCTCGCCCGATGAGCACGACGACCCTGTCCCCCACCGGCAGTCCCGCGGGCCCTGCCGTCGACCCCACCGCCGACGACGTCCGCCTCACCTTCGGCCGCGTCGTCGCCTCCGAGTGGATCAAGTTCCGCTCCCTGCGCTCGACGGTCTGGACGCTCGGGATCACGTTCGTCCTCATGGTGGGCTCGTCCCTCCTGATGGCCGCCGGGACCGTCGGCACCGACGGCGGGATCGGCCTGCCCGGCGCGTCGATCATCACCTTCGGGTACTACTTCGGGCAGCTCGCGATGGCGGTCCTCGCGGTCCTCGTCATCAGCGGCGAGTACGGCACGGGGATGATCCGCTCGACGTTCGCCGCCGTGCCGACCCGCCTGCCGGCGCTCGCCGCCAAGGCGATCGTCCTCGCGGTCACCGCGTTCGTCGTGAGCATGGTGAGCATCCTCGTCTCGTGGCTCGTCACGTACCGGATGCTCGAGCCGCTCGGCCTCGCCGCCGACCTGACCGACCCCGAGACGATCCGCGTCGTGCTCGGCGCCGGCCTCTACATCACGGCGATCGCGCTGTTCGCCTTCGCGCTCGGTGCGCTGCTCCGGCACACGGCGGCCGCGCTCGCCACGGTCTTCGGTCTGCTCCTGGTCGTGGAGACGGTCTTCATGGCCCTCCCGCAGGCCTTCTTCCGGAACGTCAGCCCGTTCCTGCCGGGCACCGCGGGTCAGCGAGTCATGCTGCCCGAGGAGGTCCTCGAGATGACGGACCCGGGCGCGATCGGCCCCGTGCTCGGCCCGTGGGAGGGCTACGCGGTTCTGGTGGCCTGGGTCGTCGTGCTCCTCGCGACGGCGGCTGTGCTCCTGCGTCGGAGGGACGCCTGAGCAGCGACCGCCCCACGGCGCCGGGTCGGGACCTCCCCGACCCGGCGCCGTCGTCCGTCGTGCCGCCGGGCCTCACCCCCGGCGCCACGCCCGACCCGCTCTTCACCGAGCTGAACACGCGGCGGCTGGGACCGGTGCGCCGGTATTTCCTCACGCACCCGGTCGCGATGGACGTGTTCGTCGCGGCGTGGTTCGGGGTACCCGCGCTGGCCACGGGCGTGTTCCGCGCCGGCGGACCGCACCCGGGGCTGCTCGTGTTCGCCGTGGCAGGGACCGCCGTGCTGATGTGGCGCCGGCGGTCCCCGGTGCGGACGGCGGCGGTCGTGGGCGCGCTCGGGGTGCTCAGCGTCGGGCTCATGGACGGGCTCAACGGGTTCGACCTCGCGGCCGCCTTCACCATCTACGCGGTCGCGGCCAGCATGCGTCCGCGCACGGCGTGGTGGACCCTCGGGGCGCTCGTGCTCGCGCTCGGGGGCGCCGTCGCCCTCTGGGGAGACACGGTCCCCGTGCCGACCCGGCCCGACCTCGTCATCGGGACCGGGGACGACGAGACCACCGCCGACATGCGGATCGGCTCGATCACGACGACCGCGCTGCTGAGCCTCGCCGCGCTCGCGATCGGCACCAGCGTCCGGAACCGCCGGATCCACGTCGCGGCACTGGTCGAGCGCGCCAACCAGCTCGCGGTGGAGCGCGACCAGCAGGCACAGCTCGCGGCGGCCGCCGAGCGCACGCGCATCGCGCGCGAGATGCACGACGTCGTCGCGCACAGCCTGTCGGTCATGATCGCCCTGGCGGACGGCGCGGCGGCCGCGCTCGACCGGTCGCCCGAGCGTGCGCGCCAGGCGGTGGGCGAGCTGTCCGAGACCGGGCGCTCGGCGCTCGCCGACATGCGCCGGGTGCTCGGCGTGCTGCGTGACCCCGAGGCGCCGCTGGGCCCGCAGCCGGGGGCCCTCGACCTCGCCGAGCTGGTCGCGACGTTCCGCTCCGCGGGCCTGGCGGTCCGCACGACGTTCACCGGCTTCCCGCTCCCGCCGGACGCGGGCCTGCAGCTCACGGTCTACCGGATCGTCCAGGAGTCGCTCACCAACGTGCTGCGCCACGCCCCGGGCGCGGGCCGCGTCGACGTCGTCGTGACGTACGCGCACCCCCGGGTCGACGTCGTCGTGACGGACGACGGCGGCGCGCGCGCAGGCGGCGGGAGCCGGCATCGCGACGTCAGCGGCGGCAAGGGCCTGGTCGGCATGCGCGAGCGGGCGGCCGTCTACGGTGGCGTGGTCGAGGCCGGCCCGTTCGACGGCGGCTGGCGGACGCACGCGGTGCTGACCTGGGACGAGGAGGACGGGTGACGGAGCACGCTGCCGACCGAGCCGGAGGCGGCGTCGCACGGGACGGCGTACCGGGGCGCATCGGCGTGCTCCTCGTCGACGACCAGGCGCTCCTGCGCATGGGGTTCCGGCTGGTCCTCGAGGCGGAGGACGACATCGTCGTCGTCGGCGAGGCCGGGGACGGCGAGCAGGGGGTCCAGCAGGCGCTCGCGCTGCGCCCCGACGTCGTGCTCATGGACGTCCGGATGCCCGGCACGAACGGCATCGAGGCGACCGGGCGGATCGTGTCCGCGCTGCCGGGGTGCCGCGTCGTCATCCTCACGACGTTCGACCTGGACGAGTACGCGTTCGCGGCGCTCCGCGCCGGTGCGAGCGGCTTCCTCCTCAAGGACGCCCGGCCCGCGGAGCTGACCGCGGCGATCCGGACGGTCGCCACCGGCGACGCCGTGGTGTCGCCGCGCGTGACCCGGCGGCTGCTCGAGCTGTTCGCCGGTGACCTGCCCGCACGAGGTGACGCGCCGCGCGCCGCCGACGGCGTGGACCCGCGGCTCACCGCCCTGACCCCGCGCGAGCTCGAGGTCCTCACCGCCGTCGCGGAGGGTCTGTCCAACGCCGAGATCGCCGGGCGCTTCGTGCTCTCCGAGGCGACGGTCAAGACGCACGTCGGCCGCATCCTCGGCAAGCTCGACCTGCGCGACCGGGTCCAGGCCGTGGTGCTCGCGTACGAGTCCGGGCTCGTGGGCCGCGACTGAGCTCGCCTGCTCGCGGTCAGGCGGCGGTCGCGCCGACCGGGAGCCCCGGGGTCGCGGGCGCCGGCGGCAGGACCCAGCGGATCAGCGACGTGATGCCGCGCCCGGCGGCCCGGACGACGGTCTGCTCGACCGGTGGGAGGTAGGGCAGCCCGAGCGGCCGGCGCGACCACGGTGGCAGGAGCGCCACCGCCGCGCCCGTCAGCGCCGAGTACGCGGGCAGCGCCACCACCGGCACCGGCGGACGCAGCAGGATGAAGCGCGCCGCCTCGCGCGCCGCGGGCGTCGCGGCGAGCTCGGGCCGGAACGCCTCGAGCTCGGCGCGCAGCTCGCGCAGGGTCGTGGGCGGGTCGATCACGCCGAGCCGGCGCCCGACGACGGCGACGTCGGCCACGTAGCGGTCGCACCCGGCCGGGTCGAGCGGGTGCTCGCCGTAGAGCTGGTGCGCGGCGAGGAAGCTGTCGACCTCGGCGACGTGGACCCAGCGCAGCAGGTGCGGGTCCGACGCCGCGTACGGGACGCCGTCGGGCGTCGTGCCGCGAATCCGCCCGTGGACCGCACGGACGTGCGCGACGACCGCTGCGGCGTCGTCGGCGGCGCCGAAGGTGGTCGTCGCGAGGAAGGTGCTCGTGCGCTCGAGGCGGCCCCACGGGTCGCCCTGGTAGCCGGAGTGCGCGGCGACGGCTGCCATGGCCTGCGGGTGGAGCGACTGCAGGAGGAGCGCGCGCACTCCCCCGACGAACATCGACGCGTCGCCGTGCACCCGGCGGATCGCCGCGTCCGCCGGGAACCAGCGCGGACCGGGCCGCCCGTGGATGCGCTGCCGGCGCGCCGGCCCCTTCGTGCCGGCGACCCGCGCGAAGAGCGCGTCCCCCATGCGTCGCCGGACGCCCTCGACCAGTGCCAGCTCGACCATCAGGCGCTCCGTCCGTCGTGTTCGCCGTGGACATCCTCACCCGGGCGGGCGCTCACCACCACGCGAGCGCGTCGTCGCGGGGACACGCCCACGTCCGCACGGGCGGCCGACACCCGTCCGGCCCTCGACGGGCGACCCGGGCACCCGCGGGGTAGGACTGTGCCATGGCCGTCTCCTCCCTGCCTGCCGGCGCCCCGGTGCCGTCCCGCCCGCCACGCCCCGCGACGATCGTCGCGTGCCCCGACGGGCCCCTGCTCGTCCGGGGAGACGTCGAGATCCTGACGGCGAGCGGGGCGCCGGTCCCCCGGCGACGAGCGACGGTGGCCCTGTGCCGCTGCGGCGCGTCCGGCATCAAGCCGTACTGCGACGGCTCGCACAAGGCGATCGGCTTCCGCACGCCCGACGAGGAGTGAACGATGCGAGCACCCACCCCCGTGGCCCGGTCAGCCGACGTCTCCTGCGGACGCTCACGGCAGCGCCTCGCACCGACGACGACGCGGCGACCCTCCTGCGGACCGTGGCGGAGGGCGTCCGCACCACGGCCGACGTCGTCGCCGACGACGACCTCCAGCTCGCGCTGCTGTGCCTCTACGAGCTGCACTACCGCGGGCTCGACGGCGTCGACGAGCGCTGGGAGTGGCATCCCGCGCTCCTGGGTGCACGCGCCGAGATCGAGGAGGCCTTCGAGGCCGCCCTGCGGCGGGACGTGACGGTCGACGTCGAGCCGCCGCGGGGGTCCGGGGAGGCGGTCGCCGCGGCGCTGTTCGAGCTGACGAGCCGCGACACCGGCCCGGGGCTGGCCCGCTACGTCGCCCGCCGGGCCACGCCGGACCAGCTGCGCGAGCTGATCGTGCACCGCTCGGTCTACCACCTCAAGGAGGCCGACCCGCACAGCTTCATGATCCCGCGCCTCGCGGGCACGCCGAAGTCCGCGCTGATCGAGATCCAGGCGGACGAGTACGGGGGCGGCAGCCTCGAGCGGATGCACTCCGTCCTGTTCGCGCGGACGATGCGCGGCCTGGGACTGGACGACACGTACGGCGCGTACGTCGACCACGTCCCCGCGATCACGCTCGCGTGGGTCAACGTGATGTCGCTGTTCGGCCTGCACCGGCGGCTGCGCGGTGCCTGCGTGGGGCACCTGGCCGCCTTCGAGATGACGTCCTCGATCCCGTGCCGGCTCTACGGCAACGGCTTCCGCCGCCACGGTTTCGGGGACGACGTCACCTGGTACTTCGACGAGCACGTCGAGGCCGACGCCGTGCACGAGCAGATCGCCGGGCGCGACCTCGCGGGCGCTCTCGCTGTCGCCGAGCCGCAGGTCCAGGACGACGTGGTGTTCGGTGCTGCCACGTACCTCGCGCTCGACGAGCGCATGAGCGTGCACCTCATGTCGAGCTGGGAACGCGCGGAGAGCTCGCTGCTGGCCCCGGTCGACGCCGCGGCGTAGCACGCGCCGCCGCGTCGACCGGAGCGCCGACGAGTCGTCAGCGTCCACCCGGGCGGCGGTCCCGCTCCTGTTCCTGCTCCTTCTGCTCGGCGGCGGCGCTCTCGCGGATCTCCCGGCCCCGCTTGACGTCCTCGGCCTCCTTGGCCGCGTCCTTCTTGCTCTTGCGGTCGTCGCGGGGCGGCAGCTGGATCGTCTCCTCCGCCGCGATGCCGGCCTGCAGCTGGCGGCCGCGCTCGAGCTCGGCGTCGAACTCGGCGCCGAACAGCAGCGCGAGGTTGATGATCCACAGCCACAGGAGGAAGACGATGACGCCGGCGAGGGAGCCGTACGTCTCGCTGTACTTGCCGAAGTTCGCCACGTAGAGGCCGAACAGCGCCGAGGCCACGAGCGCGGTCACGATGGCGAGGAGCGCGCCGAGGCTCATCCAGCGGAACTTGGGCTGCCGGACGTTGGGCGTCGCGTAGTAGAGGAGCGCGACCACGAAGATCACCAGCGCGAGGAGCACCGGCCACTTGGCGATGTTCCACACCGTCACGGCGGTTCCGCCCAGCCCGATGAGGTCACCGATCGACTCGGCGACCGGCCCGCTCAGCACGAGCGAGAACGCGATGACCGCGATGAGGATCACCGAGACGAGGGTCACGAGGATCATCACGGGGCGGAGCTTCCAGAACGGGCGACCCTCCTCGATCTCGTAGACCCGGTTCATCGCCCGCCCGAACGCCCCGACGTACCCGGAGGCGGACCAGAGGGCACCCGCGAGACCGATGACGAACGCGAGCCCGGCCGCCGGCGCCTGCGTGAGGCTCTCGATCGGGTCCTGGAGCGTGGCGATCACGTCCTCGGGGCCCAGGTCCCCGGCCATCTGCAGCATCGCGTCGGCCGTCTTCGCCGGGTCGCCGACCAGGCTCAGCAGGGACACGATGGCGAGGATCGCCGGGAACAGCGCCAGCACGGCGTAGTAGGTCAGGGCAGCCGCGAGGTCGGTGCACTCGTCGGCGCTGAACTCGCGCACCGCCTTGCGGAACGCGTACTTCCACGACGGCTTCTTCAGGTCGGTCGGGTCGTCGGGCTTGCGCGGGTCCTCGGGGTCCGGGGCCTGCTGGGCCTTGCGGGACGTGTCGGTGCGGTCGTCGACCATCAGCGTGCTCCTGCTGCTCGTCCCCTGCTGCGCTCGCCGACCGCGGGCGGGAGCGCTGCAGCGGCAGTACGGGGTCCAGAGGGGTCGAGGACCCGCACCGGCACAGCCGTGCGGCCGTGCTGGCGCGGGTCCTCGACGGGTGCGGCCGAGCCGAAGAGGGCTCGGTCCGCGACGTGCTCGGTCCGCGACGTGCTCAGCCCTGCTGCGAACGGACGCGGTCGGCGGCGTCGGTCGCGTCGTGCTTGACGTCCTGCGTCGCGGACTGCCCCTCCTGCTTGACGGCGTCGACCGCCTCGGTGGCGCTCTCCTTGAGCGACTGGGCGGCCTGCTGAGCGGGCTCCTTGAGGTCCTGCGCGGCCTGCTTCGCCGCGTCGGTGAGCTCCTCCTTGAGCGGGGCCGCCTTCTCCTTGGCGGTCCGGGCGAGGTCCTGCTCACGCCGCGTCGCCGGGATGAGCGAGGCGGCGAGCAGGCCGACGCCGAACGCGATGAGCCCTGCCGCGAGCGGGTTGCCCTCGGTCTGGCGGCGCACCGCCTGCGGTGCCTCCTGTACGGCGTGCCCGGCCGCGGACGCCTTCTCGCCGATCGCGTGACCGGCCGACGACGCCCTGTCGCCCACGGACGACGTGGCGGACGACGTCGTGTCGCCGAGGTGCGACGTCGCCGAGGACGCCTTGTCGCCGACGTGCGAGGCCGTGCCCATGACGCGGTCCTTGACGCCGCCCACCGCGTCCTTGACCTTGTCGACCTGACGGTGGGCGATGTTGCTCGGGGTCACCTTCTGCGCGAGCGCGTCGACGTCACTGCTCAGCTCGCTCCTCGTCCGCTCGATGTCTGCGCGGATCTGCTCCGGGTCACTGGTCATCGTCGTGCCTCCTCGTCGGGCTTCAGGGCATCGGGGATCTTCTTGACGGTCGCGGTGGTGTCGGGGATGCCCCGCACCTCCTTCATCTCCTTCTTGCCGCGCATGGCGAGGACGGCGGCCGCGATCCCCCAGAGCACCGCGACGATCAGCGCGCCCCACGCCCAGTGGTCGAGCGCGTCGCCCAGCCACCACATCAGCGTCAAGGAGAGGAACAGGAGCACCATGTGGCCGGCCACGGCGGCGCCGGTGAACATCCCGGCCCCCTTGCCCGCCTGGGTGGCCGACTGCTTGAGCTCCGCCTTGGCGAGCTCCATCTCCTGGCGCATGAGCGTCGACAGGTCGCGGCTCACCTCGGCCAGCAGCTCCCCGACCGAGGCCTGCGTCGGGTCGTTCGCGGCCGGACCGGCGCCGGCTGTGCCCGGCTGGTCCGCGTAGGGCGTGCTCACGGGGTACCTCCGAAGCCGCTGGTGGTCGTCTGGCCGTAGGTGCCGCCGAGACCGGAGGTGCCGGTGGTCCCGGTGGTCGTCGTCCCCGCGGGCGGGTAGACGGGCTCGACCGGGGCGACGCCGACGGTGCCCGTGGTGCCCAGCGTGCTGGTCGAAGGCGTGCCGTACGTCCCGTAGACGGGCGTCGTGGTGTCCGAGACGCCGCCGTCCGAGCCGGTGGCGTCGGCCCGGAGGCCGCTCACCAGCCGTCCGGCGAGGAAGCCCGCGCCTGCCGCGATGGCCAGGAACAGCCCCGGACGCTGCCGCGCGAAGGTCTTGACCTCCGCGAGCACGTCGGCAGGCTCCCGCTCCTCGATCCACGAGGCGATCGAGTCGATCCGGGAGCCCGCCTGCTGGACCAGGTCGGTCGCGAACCCGGGCTGCTCGGCCGCCGTGCCGCTGCCCATCGCGCTGAGCTCCGAGCCGAGCGACCGCAGGCTCCCGGCGACCTTGTGCTGCTGGTCGCCGACCGACGACGTGAGCTGGGTGCGGGACTGCTCGAGCAGGTCCTTGGCCTGGCGCCCGGCCTCGCTGGTCAGGTGCGCAGCCTCCTCCTTGGCCTTGCCGGCGACGCGGGACCCCGCCTCGCCGGCACCCTGCGCGACACCCTTGGCCTCGTCCTTCGCGGTCCCGGCGGTCTCCTTCACGGTGTCCTTGACGCCTCCCGACCCGCCGGTGCCGCCGGTGCCGCCCGTGCCGGTGTCACCGGCGACGTGCTGGCCGCCCGTGCCATGGCTCGATGAGCTGTAGGTCGACGAGCTGTACGTCGACGTGCCGCCGTAGGCGGAGGTGGTGCCCAGGCTCTCGGTGCTGTCGGTGCTGTCGGTGCTCTCGGTGGGGATCTCGCCGGGCTGTCGGTCGTAGCTCTCGGTCATGGTCGTTCCCTTCGCTTGTCGGACTCGGTCACGTGAGGGCGGGGCCGGACTCGGACGATCCCGAGAGCTCCTTGAGGAACTCGTGGCATCGCGCTGCACGCGCCGAGTCCTCGGACATCACCTGCTCGAAGAACGCGGCGATGTCCTCGCGCCCCGCGTTGCGGGCGTCACGCACGTACTGGCCGTAGTCGTGGCCGGCCTTGAGGGAGTGGTACTGCACGGAGACGAGGTCGTAGCTGACGTCGTCGAACCCTGTCTCACCGGTCGCCATCGTCGTTCCCTTCTGTGGCGTTGGTGCATGCGGTGTCCGCCGCAGCGAGCCCGCACGACCCGAGTTGCGTCACGCTCCGGCATCACCGGGACGCGACCTGCTCGCTCGTGCCAGGCCCTCGGGCCGCGGCTTGACCCGTCTCAAGGTTACGAAGGGGTCGCACTACCGCAACCGGAACGGATCACGCAAGACCCCCAAGGAGTGTCTTGACCAGGGCAGACACCTGAGAGGATGCGCGCGGACCGACTCTGTGCTGGTTACCGTCGCCGACGCCCGCGATCCACGGGCTCACGCCCGTGCACCTCGAACCCGCGTGTCACAGGTGCCCCCGGCAGGACTCGAACCTGCACTCGGCCGGGTTTAAGCCGGCTGCCTCTGCCGATTGGGCTACGGGGGCCAGGCGCCCGGTGACCGGGCGCGCGACCCTCATCCTGCCAGCGCGACGCGGCCGGCGACGGGCAACGGCCCGTCGACCTGCTCGGACGCGTCGGCGGGAGCGAGCGCGCCCGTGCGTCCTAGGGCGTGTCTCCCTTATCCGGGGTGAGGTGGGCGTCAGGCTGTGGCCATGAGCGTGTCGGCGTCGCGGTTCGAGGTGTTCACTGACGAGGAGTGGGCGCGGATCGAGCCGTTGTTGCCCTCGAA
>NZ_JABCJJ010000077.1 GCF_012952065.1 Cellulomonas fimi | reverse complement strand
TGGGCGTTCACCCGCGAGATCAGCGCGGTGTTCTCGTCGACCAGGCCCTGGTCGTACTCCCACTCGGCGTTCGAGGCGATCGTGGACCGGAACGCGTACGCGTCGGACCTCACCCGCGCCAGCGCCGTCTTGATCGGGCGGATGGCGTCGGCGTAGGTCCTCAGCGCGGCCGCGACGGCCTCGACGCCGTCGCCGAACTCGCGTGCCTTGGCCTCGACCGGGTTCATCACCGCGAACAGGGTCGGGGCCTCGGGCGCCTCGTAGTGCGCGGCCAGCCCCCGCCACTCACCCACCACGCCGGCGCCCGCGTCCCGCACCGCGGCGCCACCGGCGGCCAGCGTGTTCGCCGCCGCCACGACCGCGTCCGGGTCGAGGTCCGCCCCGGGGATCGCCGACGGGCTGATGCCCGACGCGGAGCGCACGTCCGTCACCGGGCCGGCACCTGGAACGTCGGCACACCCGTGCCCGCGACCGTGGCCGCGGCGGCCTGCTGCTGGGCAGCCATCGTCTCGTCCCCCCGCAGGTACCACTGCGTCGCCGCGGCCGCACCGCCCACCGAGGCGTTGACCCGGTTCCCGATCGACTCGAGCGTCGGGCGGTGGTGGGTGAAGAACCCGAGCAGCGCGTCACCGATGATCGGGTTGTCGCCCGTGGCCGCGAGCGCCGACTCCGCGGACGCCGGCAGCCCCTCGGCCGCACCGCTCAGCGTCTGCGCCACCGTCCCGACCTTGGTCAGGACGCTCTCGACCCCCTCGGGGGTGATGCTCCACCGGCTCATCGACGCGTCAGCCGATCGCGTCGACGGCGGCCTTGGCCTTCTTCAGCGAGTCCTGCGCCGTGGCGTCGTTCTTCTCCAGCGCCCCGCGCAGGGTGCCGATGATGGTGCGGACCTCGCCCGC
>NZ_JABCJJ010000076.1 GCF_012952065.1 Cellulomonas fimi | reverse complement strand
CCCGGCGTCACCCCGCCGGGGTTGACCAGGTCGTCCGCGCCGTGTCCGAGCCCGCCCGGGCCCTGGCCGCCGCCGGTGCCGCCGCCCACGGTTGCGGGCTCGGGCACGCGCACCGGTGCGGGCGCCTCGGCGTCGATCCTGGGCGTCGCCTCGGGCACCGCGTCGGGGTTTCGCACGGGCGGCGCGCCCGCCGCGAGGTCGTCGAGCGCCCCGGTCGGTAGGTCGAGGCTGGTGGTCGGGATCTCGGGGACGCGGATGGCGTCACCCAGGCCCTCGGTGGCGAGCCGCATCCCGGTCAGGAGGTCGCCGAGCTTGGGGAGGACGACCTTGCCGCCCATGATGCCGAGCGCGATCGGGTCGGTGAAGTCGACGATGCGCGCGCCCTTGGCCAGCCAGGACGCGGTCCGGCCCGCGGTTCCGGCGGCGGTCGCGGCGCCCTTGGTGCCGGCCACGGCCGCGCCGGCCGGGATGAAGATCGTGGCGATGTTGAAGACCGCCCCCCCGGCGGCGCGGCCCGGGTCGTCCTGCCAGGTGTCGTACGCGATCAGGCCCTTGCCGAGGCCGAGCCAGGCGTCGCCCGCGTTGCCCCAGGACCACTCGCCCCCGGCGTACCCGATCAGGGAGCCCATGCCGATCCAGGAGCTCTTCATCGTGTCCCAGCTCCAGGACCAGCCGTCGATCCCGACGAGCATGCCGAGCCCGGTGACCGTGCCCCACAGGCCGTCGACGATCACCCCGTCCCACACGAACCGCTTCACGCCGACCGCCGCGGACTTGGGGCAGTGGTCCTTGCGCTGGACCTCGCTGCCCCAGGGCATCGCGGCGTCGGTGGGGATCTCCCCGACGCCGTAGCCGAGCGGGTCGTTCTCCCCGGTCGCGGCGCGCCACGGCTCGGCCCCGTACAGCGCGCGGATCGCGTTGGCGCACGCCCGCTCGGCCTCCCACAGGGCCACCTGCTGGGCGTTCACCCGCGAGATCAGCGCGGTGTTCTCGTCGACCAGGCCCTGGTCGTACTCCCACTCGGCGTTCGAGGCGATCGTGGACCGGAACGCGTACGCGTCGGACCTCACCCGCGCCAGCGCCG
>NZ_JABCJJ010000075.1 GCF_012952065.1 Cellulomonas fimi | reverse complement strand
GGGTTCGGTGGCCCCGTGGCGGGCGGGGCGGTCGGCTGGACGGACGGGTGGCTCGGGTCCGCCGCGATGGTCGGACGCCGGTACCGGTGGCCGGTGGGCGCGGTCCAGTGGGTGGCGCCGGTCTCCTCCTTGCGCACGACGGTCCACCCGGTGTGGGTCTTGAGGCGGTGGTGGTGGCGGCACAACGCGTGCAGGTTGGCGCAGGTGGTCTGGGCGTCGCCGGGGCGGGTGGGGTCGAACGGTTCGACGTGGTCGACGTCGCACCGGTACGACGGAGTGCGGCAGCCGGGGAAGGTGCACGTCGTGTCCCGGGCCAGGACCGTGGCGGTCAGGTCTGCGCCGGGCCGGTAGGACCGGGGGCCGATCCCGGTCAGGGAGCCGGTCGCCGGGTCGGTGAAGATCCGGCGCCAGGTCGCGTCCGCCGCGATCGATCGCGCCATCGCCGCCGGGATGGGGCCGTAGCCGGCGAGCTCGGCGGGTACGTCGTCGAGGCCGAGGAGAGTCGTCGCCGCGGCGGTGACCTGCAGGTGTGGCCGGACGCGCTGGCGGGTGGGCAGCGACTCTCCGGACGGCGCCAGGCCCGAGTCGAGGATGCGCGTGAACGTGTCGCTGAGTGCGTCCGCGCGACGCGCGTCCACCCCTGTCGAGTCGTCGGTCGCGGAGGATCCCGCGAGGGCGTCCAGCGCGGTGAAGACGCGCAGGGCGTCGTCGGCGGGCAGGTAGGCGCTCAGCCAGGCCATCGAGTCGGGCGCGGGGGTGAGGGTGACGTGGCGCTGCGCGCGGGCGTGGGTGTGCCGGTGATCAGCCGCCGCCGGGTCACGGGTGAGGTCCAGGCGTCGGATCCGGGCCCGAAGCTGCGGGACGGTCAGCTCGGTCGCGTCGGGTAGCGCGGCGGCGACCAGCTCGCGCGCGGTGTCCAGGGGCAGGTGGTCGGTCGTGTCGATGAGCGCGACCGCCTTGCGCACGTCGACGGCTCCTGCGTGCAGCGCGTCGGCGAGCTCGGGCATCGCGTCCAGGCACGTCGCGAGGGAGACCTTGCGCTCTGCCACGGCCCGGGTCGTGGCCAGCCGGGCGGCCACCTCGTCCGCCACGAACTCACCGAGGCGCCCGAGCTCGCGGCGACGAGCCAGCTCGGTGATCATCCGCGCCTGACGCGCCGCCACCCACGAGGTGATGCGTTCCCACCCCGCGATC
>NZ_JABCJJ010000074.1 GCF_012952065.1 Cellulomonas fimi | reverse complement strand
AGTGGAGTCCGCCAGAGTGGTGTACCGGTAGCCCGGTGAGCGCGTCGCGGTAGACGACGGCGCGGTCACCGCGTGACCCTTCGAGTGAACCTCTCACAGCACCCTCGAAGTGGAGACCCACGATGACCGCACCATCGAGTATCGACCCTGCCCGGTTCCTGCACGAGCAGCTGGCTCAGGCGTCCCCGGACCTGATGCGTGAGCTGTTGTCCACGTTCATCGACGCGTTGTTGTCGGCGGAGGCGGACGCAGTTTGCGGGGCCGGCTGGGGCCAGCCCAGCCCGGAGCGGGTCAACCGTCGCAACGGTTACCGCCACCGTGACCTGGACACCCGGGTCGGCACGATCGATGTCGCGGTGCCCAAGCTGCGCACCGGGTCGTACTTCCCCGACTGGCTGCTGACGCGCCGGCGGCGGGCCGAGGCGGCCCTGACGTCGGTGGTCGCGACCTGCTACCTGCTGGGTGTCTCGACCCGGCGGATGGACAAGCTGGTGCAGTCGTTGGGGATCACCTCGCTGTCGCGGTCGCAGGTCAGCGAGATGTCCAAGGACCTCGATGAGCAGGTCGCGGCGTTCCGCACCCGCCCGTTGGATGCCGGGCCCTACGCGTTCGTGGCCGCCGACGCGTTGACGATGAAGGTCCGCGAGGGCGGCCGGGTGATCAACGCGGTCGTGCTCGTGGCCACCGGGGTCAACGCCGACGGGCATCGGGAGATCCTCGGGGTCCAGGTCACCACCTCAGAGACCGGCCCGGCCTGGTTGACGTTCTTCCAGGACCTCGTGGCCCGAGGCCTCTCGGGGGTGCGCCTGGTGACGTCTGACGCCCACGCCGGCCTGGTCGCCGCGATCGGCGCGACCCTGCCCGGGGCGACCTGGCAGAGATGTCGCACCCACTACGCGGCGAACTTGATGTCCGTCACGCCGAAGAGCTCCTGGCCAGCGGTCAAGGCCATGCTGCACAGCGTCTACGACCAGCCGACCGCCAAGGACGTGCACACCCAGTTCGACAAGCTGCTCGACGCCGTCACCGACAAGCTCCCTGCGGTCGCCGAGCACCTGGACACCGCCCGCGCCGACGTCCTGGCGTTCACCGGCTTCCCCAAGGGCCTGTGGCGCCAGGTCTGGTCGAACAACCCCAACGAGCGTCTCAACCGGGAGATCCGCCGCCGCACCGACGTCGTGGGCATCTTCCCGGACCGCGGCTCGGTGATCCGCCTCGTCGGGGCAGTGCTCGCCGAGCAGCACGACGAATGGGCCGAAGGACGCCGCTACCTCGCCCTCGAGCTCCTGGCCAAGGCCCACCTCAACCTCGTCCCCGGCGACCAGGAGGTGACCGACCCAACCCTGGCCCTCACGGCCTGAAAACACCCCAGGGGTCACACCGCACCGCTACACCACTCCCCAGGACTTGACC
>NZ_JABCJJ010000073.1 GCF_012952065.1 Cellulomonas fimi | reverse complement strand
GGCTCATCCGGATCGAGGGTGTAGTCGGGGTCGGAATCCGCCGGTCTCGAGGAGCGATCTGGCGATGTAGTTGGTGAGGTTGCGGAAGCCGAGGGCAGAGCCGCGTAGGTGCTCGAGCCGACCGTTCATGGCCTCGGTGGGTCCGTTGCTGGTACCGGACCGGTCGAAGTAGGCCAGGATGTCGGCGGCTCGTCGGGCGAGGGTCCGGCCGAGTTTGCGGACCTCCTTCAGGGCGGCGGGGACCCCGGAGGCGAGGGAGTCTATGACCCGGCGCATCTTCGCCCGGCCGCGGGCCTTGTCGGGCTCGCGGTAGGCGGCGATCATGCCCTGGTAGACGGCCCAGGTCGCCTCGACCGCGACGTGGGTGTCGCCGTCGAACAGGGCGTCAAGGCGCTGGTTCTGCTTCTCGGTGAGCAGGTCGGCACCGGTGTGCAGGGTCCGGCGGGCGGAGTAGAGCGGGTCGCCCTTGCGGCCCCGGTGCCCGCGGGTGTCCTGCTGAACGCGCCGTCGGCAGTCATCGAGCGCGTCACCGGCGAGACGGACCACGTGGAAGGGATCCATCACGGCGACCGCGTCGGGCAGCTCCTCGGCGGTGGCGGTCTTGAACCCGGTGAAGCCATCCATCGCGACGACCTCGATGCCGTCGCGCCAGGCCTGCGGGCGCTCGGTGAGCCAGGTCTTGAACGCCTGCTTCGAGCGCCCCTCGACCATGTCGAGCAGCCGGGACGGGCCGGTCCCCTCACGCACGCCGGTCAGGTCGATGATGACGGTGACGTACTTGTCCCCGCGACGGGTGTGGCGCCATACGTGCTCGTCGACCCCGATGGCGCTGACGCCATCGAACCGGGTCGGGTCATCGATCAGGACCCGCCGGCCCTCGGCCAGGACCGCGGCGTTGGCGGTGTTCCACGACACCCCGAGCCCCTCGGCGACCCGGGCGACCGTGAGGTGCTGGCACACGATGCCTTCCAGGGCCCAGCGCAGGCCCCGGCGGGAGAGCTTCGCCCGCGGCTCGGCCGCGGCGGTGGTGTCCTGGCGCCACACGTGCCCGCAGCCGGTGCACCGGTACCGGCGCACCGTGACCAGCAGCGTGGTGGGCCGCCACCCCAGCGGCTCGTGCGCGAGCTCGCGGGTGACGGTGTCGCGCGCGGTGCCCTCGCACCCACACCGCCGGCACCAGTTGTCCGCCTCGACGACCCGGCAGGCCAACACGGCCCGATCGGGCTCGACCCGCTGACCGACGACCTCCAGGCCGAGCTCGTCCAGGCGGACAAAGGTGGTCAGGTCGGGGCGAGCGAAGGTAGCGTCAGGCACGTCGAGGTCTTTCGGATGGGCAGCGTCAGAACTCCCATCATCGGAAGACCTCGACCCCTACCTGGACCTCGACACGCCGTGTCGCTCCCGGCGCCGCCCCCGCCTACACCC
>NZ_JABCJJ010000072.1 GCF_012952065.1 Cellulomonas fimi | reverse complement strand
GGCTCTTCGCAGTTGGGGGTGTAGTCCGGCGGTGAGGGTGTGCGGCGCGTCGCGGGGCGGGTAGAGGTCGAGGCCTTCCGATGATGGGAGTTCTCACACTGCCCATCGGGAAGACCTCGACGTGCTTGACGCTACCTTCGCTGCCCCTGACCTGACCACGTTCTGCCGGCTCGATGAGCTCGGCCTGGAAGTCCTCGGGCAGCGGCTGGAGCCGGACCGGGCGGTGCTGTCCTGCCGCGTCGTCGAGGCCGACCAGTGGTGCCGGCGGTGCGGGTGCGAGGGCACCGCCCGCGACACCGTGGTCCGCCGGTTGGCGCACGAGCCCTTGGGCTGGCGACCGACGACGCTGCTGGTGAAGGTGCGCCGCTACCGGTGCACCGGGTGCGGGCACGTGTGGCGCCAGGACACCAGCAAGGCCGCCGCGCCGCGCGCGAAGCTGTCCCGCCGAGCGCTGCGGTGGGCCCTGGAAGGGCTGGTGGTCCAGCACCTGACCATCGCCCGGATCGCCGAGAGCCTGGCGGTCTCGTGGAACACCGCCAACGACGCGGTCCTGGCCGAAGGCAAGCAGGTCCTGATCGACGACCCGCACCGCTTCGACGGGGTCCAGGTCGTCGGCGTGGATGAGCACGTGTGGCGACACACCCGGCGCGGCGACAAGTACGTCACCGTCATCATCGACCTGACCGCCATCCGCGCCGGCACCGGACCCGCACGGCTGCTCGACATGGTCGAGGGCCGCTCCAAGCAGGCGTTCAAGACCTGGCTGGCCGAGCGCGAGCAGTCCTGGCGCGACGCGGTCGAGGTCGTCGCGATGGACGGGTTCACCGGGTTCAAGACCGCCACCACCGAGGAGCTGCCCGACGCCGTGGCGGTCATGGATCCCTTCCACGTCGTGCGCCTGGCCGGGGACGCCCTCGACCGGTGCCGCAGGCGCGTCCAACAGGACCTGCACGGCCACCGCGGCCGCGCCGGTGACCCGCTCTACACCTCGCGCAGGACGCTGCACACCGGCGCCGACCTGCTCACCGACAAGCAGACCAAGCGCCTCCAGGCGCTCTTCGCCGTCGACGAGCACGTCCAGGTCGAAGCCACCTGGGGCATCTACCAACGCATGATCGCCGCCTACCGCGAACCCGACCGCACCCAAGGCCGCCGCCTCATGGACAACCTCATCACCGCGATCAGCACCGGCGTTCCTCACGCCCTGAGCGAGATCATCACCCTCGGACGGACCCTCAACAAGCGCGCCGGCGATGTCCTGGCCTACTTCGACCGGCCCGGCACGTCCAACGGCCCCACCGAAGCGATCAACGGGCGCCTCGAACACCTGCGCGGCTCCGCCCTCGGCTTCCGCAACCTCACCAACTACATCGCCAGAAGCCTGCTCGAGACCGGCGGCTTCAGACCCCGACTACACCCTCAATCGCGATGAGCC
>NZ_JABCJJ010000071.1 GCF_012952065.1 Cellulomonas fimi | reverse complement strand
TTCGAGGGCAACAACGGCTCGATCCGCGCCCACTCCTCGTCAGTGAACACCTCGAACCGCGACGCCGACACGCTCATGGCCACAGCCTGACGCCCACCTCACCCCGGATAAGGGAGACACGCCCTAGCAGGGAACCGGCGACCAGGTCGGTCCCGGCGACCATCCCCACCACCCGGTTCGCGTCCTGCGCGGGCACGGTTCCCACGGCGGGGTCCACCGCGACTTCCACCGAGGTCACGTCCTGCGCCGTGAGCGTCGCCCCGTACGGGACGTCTCGCGCCAGGCGCAGCACGCTCGCGCGGTCCCCCGCGGCGGCCACGAACCACGCAGCCAGTAAGGCGCCAAATATGGCCAGCACGACGCCGCCCACCATCACCGCGGGTCGGCGCCGACCGCGCGTGACGACGGCTGCGCCTGTGGACCGGTGCGTTTGACCGTTCTGCGTGCCTGGCGTCGGACGTGTGGTCCCCCTGGTGAATGCCGACATGACGTGCGCCCCCTACTCAGCGCTCAATCCCGGTCAACCGGTGATCAGGACCTGCATCTCCCCGATGCGGACGGTCGACGACGACGTCCGCGTGACGGTCAACGACCCCGAAGCGCCGCCGCCCACCCATGTGACCTGCCACGTCGTCGTGGCGGTGATCCGGTAAGCGTCGTCGGGCTGGCCCGCCGACGACTGCTGGTACACGTGGTGGCACGTCGGCGACTGAATCCCGCCCTCGTGATACGGCGTGCCCGGGTTCGCGCACCGCATCGTGGTGCCGTCACCCATTTCCCACGCGATCTCGCTCGCCTGCGCGGTCGCCGTCACACTCAGCCCCGGCACCGACGCCGTCGCGGTGTTGGGACCCCACGTCGTCGGCCCCACCTCGGTCCACAGCCACACCGGTACGCCAACGAGGCCGGTAAGACCCGGATCCGGCGTGTGCCCGATCGCCGGGCCTGTCAGCTGCATCAGCTCCACCGCTCGCGCCGCGAGCTCTCCCGGCGTCGTCTCCGTTGCACCGAAACCGTCGGGCGGTGTGGCAAGCCACACCCATCCGCCGCTCGTTCCAGGAGCGCCCAGTGGTGCGGTGCAGGTGACGATGTAGACGGCGCCGTTCGGATAGTTTCCGGCCCACACTGCTTCGCTCGGGGCTGGTTGAGGCTCGCGTAGGCGGTAGTAGCAGGAGTCATGATTGTTGAACCAACCCCAGTCGCCGTCGAAGCACGCGACCGATTCACCCGTGGCCTGCAGGACGCAGGCTCGCTGAGTCGTTGGTGCTGGCGCCGCCTGACCGGTGTCCGGTGGCCGGCCAGGTGCTTCCACCACGACAATGCACACCGGAAGGTCAGGCGGGCAGTCGACCGGCCCGGGTCAAGTCCTGGGGAGTGGTGTAGCGGTGCGGTGTGACCCCTGGGGTGTTTTCAGGCCGTGAGGGCCAGGGTTGGGTCGGTCACCTCCTGGTCGCCGGGGACGAGGTTGAGGTGGGCCTT
>NZ_JABCJJ010000070.1 GCF_012952065.1 Cellulomonas fimi | reverse complement strand
GTGATCACCACGGCGTCACCATGAGGACCAAGGCCCCGCCGGAAACCTCCGGCGGGGCCCCCCTTTCACCTCCGCACGTCTGCACCGATCACGACGCCCTCGTCATCACCCGACGCGACCGGCAACAGCTCGAGGTCAAGGGGCAGCCGTGCGGGCAAGGCGGTTGCGGTGCGCGGCTCTCGCCTCACAGACTGGGTGCGGCCCCGCCGCTGCAACGACGGAGCCGCACCCAGATCTAGTAGGGCTCGAGCGTGATGGAGACTGAGCCACGAGACCATGTGACAGTCAGTCGAAATCCGCGCTTCACGAGCATCACCTCCTTCTCTGGGGTTCTCTCACCCGTCAGGGCCGGGCCGGGCGGCCCGGCCCTGACTTCGTCCATGATCCTCGGGGGGTCTGGGCAGCGCCAACACCGGTTCAGAGCCGTTTGAACGGGCCTAGCGCCCCGGTACGGCGGTGCAGTACACCCAACGGAGCGGCTAGCGTTGACGCCGCGAGCGGCCGCGACGTACCATTTGAGCGGATCAATTCGGCCAGCTGAAGTGCGGTGACGCTTAAAGGCCATGACTCCTAGATCGCACTACTCCGCTACTGCAGCGGACGCCGCTCAGATGGTCAGTGAGTTTCGGAGGGCTCCGTGGGATCTGTGACCGTGACGGCCAAGAAGCTGCTTGCCGAGGCAGTCAAGACCTCGGGTCGCCGTTCGACGGTTCAGCTGGCGGAGGAGTACGCGAGGGCGCAGAAGGTCGGCCAGGCGTCGACCCCGCTCTCGGAGCTCTTCGCGCTGGGCGAGGTGCCGATGAAGCTCTACCTCACCCTCGTGATGCTGACTCGTAAGGCCCCGCACGAACTCTTCCGTGCCAGGCCGGATCACTACTGGGCCGAGATGTTCGGTTACGAGGAACTCAACGACGCCGCACCGGAACCCGGCGCTGGCACTCGACGCATTAGGAGGGCGTTCAGGGCACTCAGCAGCGCCGGCCCCGCCGGAGAGAGCATGGTGAGCCGGACACCGGAGCCGGGCCACGGAGCCCGGATCGCAGTGCCCATCCACCCTCCGGAGCCATCCAGGGCGCCGTACATCACGATCCCCCTGGAGCTATGGTCCCGGGGCTGGATCAACGTGCTGTCGGCTCGCGCGCTTTTTGTCTACCTGTGTCTACGGCTCGTGCTCGCAGGCAAGCCAGACAGCGAGGGTGCCCACGTCTCCAGCTGGGACAGGGAGAAGTTCTGCATCAAGGACGACACCTGGCAGCGCGGCTTCAAGGAGCTGGAGGGCCTTGGCCTTGCGCGGGGTGCGAAGGAGGATGGGGTGCCAGGCGATCGTTGGTCCACGGACCTGCACCGGCGGAAGGTCTACTACCTCAACAACACGTTCCTCGCGGAGACCAATGCGGCTCTTCGCAGTTGGGGGTGTAGTCCGGCGGTGAGGGTGTGCGGCGCGTCGCGGGGCGGGTAGAGGTCGAGGCCTTCCGATGATGGGAGTTCTCACACTGCCCATCGGGAAGACCTCGACGTGCT
>NZ_JABCJJ010000006.1 GCF_012952065.1 Cellulomonas fimi | reverse complement strand
AGGCGCCCGCACCGGTGCGCGTGCCCGAGCCCGCAACCGTGGGCGGCGGCACCGGCGGCGGCCAGGGCCCGGGCGGGCTCGGACACGGCGCGGACGACCTGGTCAACCCCGGCGGGGTGACGCCGGGCACCCCGGATACCGACGGGGTGGATATACCACCGAGGGCTCCTGGCACCGCTGACGAGCCTCCTCTGGGCGACGGACCTAGCGTCGGTGAGCCGGACGGCGAACCGGGTCGTGTCGCCATCGACGCCGATGGCCAGCCGCACCTGATCAACACCCGTGACGACCTGATCGCACAGCAACCGAACTTCGAGGACGCCCTCGCTCGAGAGCTCGACGAGCGGGAGGTGACCGTCGAGGCGTTCACGAAACTGGTACGGACACCACTCCACCAGCTCGACCCAGGAGACATCGACCTCCTGCTTGACGTCCGTCACGCCATGCCAGCTGTTCTGGCGGATGACGTCCTGCAAAAGCTTCTGCAGCCGGAGGACGCGCGCGCGATTCTGGGGGACGAACTGTTCCTCGAGTTGGGTGGGCAGGCCCTCGTTGACTTCCTCGAAGGTTCCAAGGGAAACGTCAGCCGCACTCTCGACGGCTTCGTCGCTCGGGCGGCGGACGTCATGGGCCTCGACACGACCAGCTTGTTCGACAAGCTGGTCCTCGGCTATTCCCCCAGCACCTTTCGCGCGGGCGACCCGATGTTCGGAATCCGCTTCCGCGCAGGTGATGCCGGAGACGCGTTCTCTTCCCTGGCAGTCCCGGACGATGTTCTCAAGGCCTTGCGCGAACTGCCGCTCGAAATTCGCCACCTGGATGAAGGTGTTCGTTCGGACGCAATTCGCTCGTGGTTCACCGATAGCCACCCAGATCTCGCCCAGTGGGCAGATAGGGCGCTCGACGAAACCAATTTGTTTCGCGGCAATGGATTCGGTGGATCGAAAGCTGACTTCGCTCCTGAGTTTCGTTTCGAATCGATATTCAGGATGCCCGAAGGCGCCGAGCTGTGGCGAATCGGCCCCGAGGGCGACCAGCAGTTGGCCGCGGTCTTCCACGCCCGGGAGTGGCGACTCGTCGCTGAACAGCCGGGTGTCGCCCCATGATGGCCGGCGAGTATGCACAGGTCAGCGGCGCAACCTACGAGGCATCGTTCGCGGAAAGTGGGCCAGTCCGGCTATTCGCGCAACCGACCGTGAACTCGCCGGTCGGATTCGAGTTGGATCGTTGGGGCCGTTTGACGAGGTTGGTCGAGCGCAATGAGGTCTCCCGGCTCTTTCGCGTCGAGACGACCGCCCGTTGGCGCGGCTGGAGGATCTTGGTGGAGAGGGTTCTCGACGATGGGCGGCGAGCAGACATCTACGTCGACGGCTACGACCAAAGGCCTCCCACAGGGCAGCCGCCGAGAGCAGAAGACGCCATCTGGGTGACCGACCGAACTCCTCCACACGATCTCGGCCTCAGGCAGGTCGAGAACAACGTGTGGCGGGGGACTGTACCGATCGATGAGCTCGTCGACGTCCGCGAAGTTTTCGTCGAGATTCCCGTGTGATCCGGCTCTACGTCCCACACGCCCGTGCGTATCCGACACCATGACCATGCCCGCAACCACCCGAGGAGCACCCGCGTGACCATCATGCAGAAGGCCGTCACCCCGCCGATGTCGCAGGCGTACCTGCAGGGCGGTTTCGACCGGCTCGCCGGGTTCGTCGTCCGGGCCGAGGACGTGGCGTTCGCGACGACCCCGGCCGCGTTGTTCGAGGTGCACGGGCTCGGCTTCCCCGGGTCGACGTTCACGCCCGACGCGCCGTACGTCGACATCCTGCGCTTCCCCGCGACGCCGCAGCTGCGGTTCGAGAACGCGACCGGCGGCGTCGACCAGGAGACCCGGCAGCTCACCGGTGGCCCCTTCGTGGACCGGCCCCCGTTCACGGGCACCGGCTTCGTCGCCGTCCAGGGCGCCGTCGTGCCGCTCTACTGGTTGGTGCACTCGCGCGTGCCTGCGGGCACCGAGCTGGTCAGGGTCGCGGCCGACGGCTCCCAGAGCGTCCTGGCCCGGCACGTCGACGTGGGTCACGGCTGGCAGTCCGACGTCGTGTCGGTCACCCACTCGCCGAGCCCGCAGATCTCCCGCTTCGTGGGTCCGATGGCGAAGTGGTCCGAGACCTACCTCAACGCCGACGTGCTGGGCGACGACGTCGTCGTGGTCGCCGAGGTCGAGCCGCCGGCGCAGCTCGGGTTCGAGCGGACCGAGGCCGGGCGTTGGCGCCGCGTGGTCCCGCGCGCGGAGGTGACGGAGCTGTTCGAGCTCAACGTGACGGCCCGGTGGAACGGGCTCGAGATGCGCGTCGTCGACCAGTGGACGGAGCGAGGCGGCGCGACGGTCTCGCGCGTCTCGTACACGGGCCACAACGCGGACCTGGCCGAGGGCCTGCGGCTCGAGAAGATCGACGCCGGGGTCTACGAGGCGACGGTGCCGACCGGCAACCTCTCGGACGTCGTCACCGCGCAGCTGATCCCGTCGTCGTGGGCCGCGAGCGTCTGACCGACGCTGCCCGTCCCACGAGGCGCATGCATGTCCGCGCCCGCGACGGGACCGCGGATCTCAGTGCCAGTCGTGCCACGTCAGGACGAGGCCCACGACCACGGGATAGCGGGCCAAAGCAGCGAGATCGGTGGCGTCCGCGAGCGCTCGCGCGAGCCCGGGTCCGTCGGGGACGTACTGCGCGGGGTAGGCGGGTAGGGACCAGTTCGGCACCCGTCCGTTCGGCTCGAGCTGGTAGCCGTACCTGTACGGCGCCGTGCTTCCCGCCGGACGTGGGCGGCCACGAGGGATGAACGCGGTCGGCTCCCAGCGACACACGTGGTTCCGTCCGGCCGGACCACGGCCACGGGTGGGTCAGGGCGGGCTGCCCGACACGACCCGAGAACGTGCGGTCACCGAGCACGAGCGCGTCTCCGCGCCTGCGTCGCCTCCGAGGGCCGGAAGTCGTGACCGGCCGGGCGGCCGGTGAGTCGTCGGTCACTCGGACATCGTGCCTGACCACTGGCAGCCGGTTGTGCAGGTCAGCGTTCGCGGACGACCACCGTGCTGACGACCTTGTCCGCGAACGTCTGGTTCCTGGGGTCCCACAGCGGCCACAGGTAACCGAGCGAGCCGGGCCAGTCGAGCACGTGGGCGAAGTCACGTCCGATCGTGCGGCCCACCCCCGGCACCTGACCGGACGTCGCATCCGCCAGGCGCAGGCCCAGCGCCTGCTTGCCCACCGACCGCCCGGTCCGGCCCTGCCGGATCCACCGGTTCCACACCCAGATGCCCGCCTGGATCGCCAGCGCGGCCAGCATGACCCAGTCGCCGGCGGTGCTGGTCATGATCGACGGCTCACCGAAGATGTCGACCCCCCGGTCCGCGGTGAACCAGGCGAACGGGCCCGCGACGAGCCACGGCAGCAGGGCCACCAGGTGGTCGAGCAGCATGGCACCCACGCGCTGGAGCCAGCTCGCGAGCTCGGCCTGCCGTGACGGCGGCGCGCCGACATCCAGCCGGAGTGACGCGTACTGCTGTCCGGGATCGTGGGCCATCTGTGCTCGCTGCTCCTCGTCGGTCCGCTCGTGCCGCCACCGAGTGTGCCAGCCGCCCGCCGGACCGTCCGCCAGTGATCCGTCCGTCGGGCACCGCGCCGCTCGCGGCGTATCCTTGGCGTCCGCCCTCCGAGAAGAGCCTCTCTCCGTGATCTCTCCCGCCCCCGTCGTGTTCGTCCACGGCGTCCGTACGTCGTCGGCCATCTGGGCCGAGCAGATCGCCGCCCTGGCCCGGCACGGTCACGAGACCTACGCGCTCGACCTGCCCGGCCACGGCTCGCGGTCCGGCGAGACGTTCACGCTCGCCGCCGCACTCCAGACCATCGACGAGGCGGTCCGCCGGTTCCCGGTCCCGCCGCTGCTCGTCGGTCTGTCGCTCGGCGGCTACGCGTCGCTCGCGTACGCGGCGCGGCACGAGGGCACCATCGCCGGCGTCGTGCTGGCCGGCTGCTCGACCGAGATCCGCGGCAAGCCCGTCGGCGCGTACCGCACGCTCGCCCACCACGTCTCCCGGACGCTGCGCCCCACGGGGGGCACGTGGCACGTGGTCACCGACATGCTCGCGGCGATGAAGGGGCACTCGTCGCTCGCCGACCTGCGCCGTCTCCTCGTGCCGGTGTGGCTCGTGAACGGTCGCCGCGACATCCTCCGGCTCGAGGAGCGGCGCTACCTCGCCGCCCGGCCAGGCATCCGCCTGACCGTGGTGCCCCGCGCCGGGCACGACGTGAACAGCCACAACCCGATCGCGTTCAACCGGATCCTGCTCGACGTGATGCACGAACTGCGCGTCGCTGCGGGGACCCTCACGGCGCCCCTGCACGCGCACGCCTGAGCGCCGCCTCGCCGATCCGGCGCTGTCGACCCGGGCGGTGAATCGCCCCGTCCGGGCGGCCGCCTGGTTACCGTGAGCCCATGGCGGCATCCAGGACTCCGGCGGTCGAGCTCGAGGTCGGCGGCCGCACGGTGCGCGTGACCAGCCCCGACCGCGTCGTGTTCCCCGAGCGCGGCCTGACGAAGCTCGACGTCGTGCAGTACTTCGTCGCGGTCGGCGACGGCATCCTCGGGGCGCTCCGCGAGCGGCCCACGACCCTCGAGCGCTGGCCCAAGGGAGTCTTCGAGGGGGCCAAGCTCGCCACCCGGACCGACTCGACGGGTGACGCGTTCTACCAGAAGCGGGTCCCGAAGGGCGCTCCGGACTACGTCGAGACGTCGACCATCGCGTTCCCCTCGGGCCGCACGGCGGACGAGGTGTGCCCCACGGAGCTCGCCGTCGTGGCCTGGGCCGCGAACATGGGCACGCTGACCTTCCACCCCTGGCCGGTGACCCGCGACGACGTGGAGTCGCCCGACCAGCTCCGGATCGACCTCGACCCCCAGCCGGGCACCGACTACGACGACGCGGCCCGGGTCGCGCCGCACGTGCGCGCGCTGCTGCACGACCTGGGGATGGAGGGGCAGCCCAAGACGTCGGGCGGCCGCGGGCTGCACATCTTCGTCCCGATCCAGCCGCGCTGGACCTTCACGCAGGCGCGCCGCGCGACGATCGCGCTCGGCCGGGAGATCGAGCGCCGCCTGCCGGAGCAGGTCACGATCAAGTGGTGGAAGGAGGAGCGCGGCCGGAAGATCTTCATCGACTACAACCAGATGGCCCGCGACCGCACCATCGCGTCGGCCTACTCGATCCGCTCCAACCCGCGTGCCACCGTGTCGGCGCCGCTGCGCTGGGACGAGGTGCCCGACGTCGCGCCCGACGACTTCGACGTGACCACGATGCCGGCGCGCTTCGCCGAGGTCGGCGACCTGTTCGCCCCGCTGGTCGCCGGCGCACCCGAGGCCTACTCGATCGAGCCGCTGCTCGAGCTCGCCGACAAGGACGAGCGCGACAACGGCGCCGGCGACCTGCCGTACCCGCCCGAGTACCCGAAGATGCCCGGCGAGCCCAAGCGGGTGCAGCCGAGCAAGGACAGGGACCGGCCGCGCTGAGGTTCCGGACGCGATCGTCGGCGGATCGGGGAGCACGACCGGGATCGAGGTGCCACCCGAGATCGGACGCCACGACACCGGAGACGCGGCGGAGCCGGGTCGAGAAGGCGGTCACGATGCTCGCCGGGGGCCGCACGTGACGCCTGCCGCGCGAGAGAGCCGCCCACGCAGAAGGCGGCGGGAGCCGAAGCTCCCGCCGCCTTCCTCCTGCGTGTCGCGCCGATGGACGCCTCTCGGCGCGTGGCCGCTCGTAGCGGCTGAGTGTGAAGCCCGGGGGTCTTGCACCGACGCGACACCAGACAGTAACTCGCCGGAGCGCCCCGGTCATCCCCTGCGGGAGCGAAATCTTCGGTGACGGCCACCACACGTCGCTCGGTGCGGAGCATGGTGCTGCTGTGGCAGGAGCGAACCGTACGGCTCGCCACCGGCCACTCGAGCACCTTCCGTCACCTGCGCCGCGCGGAAGGACGGGCTCAGAGCTTGCCGAACTCGAAGTGCCACGGCTCGAGCGGTCCGGTACCGCCCGGACCCATGTAGGGCGGGTGGTACCAGCCGAACGCGGGACCGTTCTCCTTCATCCAGCGGTACGACGGGTTGGTGAACTGGCCGACGCCGCCGAAGTTCCCGAAGTCGACCGCGAGCCCGCGACCGTGGTTGGAGCGGCCTGGCTGGCTCGCGAGCCCGCCCTTGAGCGACTTCACCGCGACCTGCTGGTCGAGCGAGCGGTACGTGCTCGTGATCTGCAGGCTGCTGCCGAAGGCCGCCCGGTACGCGGTGTTGAGCGCCTCGAGCGCCTGGGCCGCGTCGCAGCGCAGCTGCACGTTGCGCTGGAACGAGACGCCGCAGAGCAGCTCGACCGGGATCTGTCCGTTGGGCGCCTTGGTGGCGAGCGACGCCTTGCGGGACTGCGACTGGGCGGCGGCGCTCGCCGCTGCCTCGGCGGCGGCACGCGCCTCGGCCGCTGCTGCCGCGGCTGCGAGGTTCGCCTCCGCGGTCGCCTGCACCTGCGCCGAGAGGTCGGCGACCAGCTGGGCCGCCCCGACGATCTGAGCGCTCGTGCCGAGATCGAGCTCGGTGAGCTGGATCGCGAGCTGCTCGGAGGTGACCACGGGGACCTCGGCGACGGCCGGAACGGTGCCTGCGGGCTGCTCCGCAGTCGAGGCCGCCGGGGTCGTCGGGCCGGTCGTCGTGCCGGCAGCCGGAGGTGGCGTGAACTCGCCCGACACCGCGCGCTGGCTGCGCGCCGCGGGGCGGTCGGCACGCGCCTCGAGGGTCGAGGACCCGGGCGCCAGGGCGGTGACCGGCTCGGACGCGAGGTCGACGGTCGGCACCGCGGACGGCGAGGTGGCCGGCACGGCGTCGGTCGGCGTCGTGGGCGCGCCCTGCGCCGGCGAGGCGAGTGCCGCGGCCTGGACCACGGGGTCCGGCGCGGCCTCGATCATCGCGGTGAGCGTCGCCCGCGCCTGGTCCAGCGGCGTCAGCGCCTCCGGCCCCGCTGCCGGCCCCGCGGTCGCCGCGACGGCCTCGGCCTCGGCGACGACGGCGCGTGCGACCGCGAGCGCCTCGGTCCGCTTGACCGCGGCGTAGGAGACCGCCTTCCCCTGGAGCCGGGCGGCCTGCGTCCGGGTCGCCCGCGCGAGCGTGGCGTTCTCGACCAGCGCCGCGTCCTCCGCGGCTGCCACGGCGGCGCGCGAGGCCGCGGCCTGGGCCGCGACCTGCCGGGCGACGTGTCCGTCGTTGACCACCTCCGCGACACCACCGCCCAGGAGGGCGGCCGTCAGCGTCATCGCGGCGACCGTCCGCACGGACGCCGGCACGGTGGCTGTGGTCGCGGCGCGCAGCGAGCTCGTCACTGCCGCCGGGACGGCGACACGCGGGACCGCGAGCCGGTCGCTCGTCAGGGCCTGCGAGACCGTCCGGAGCGCGGCGGACCGCAGGGAGACGGCGAGGTCGCGCGACGTCGGGGCGAGGTCCGACGCCGAGAGCCAGAGACGGGACGCGAGCAGCCGCAGGGCCGGGGGAAGGACACCCGCGGCCGCCGCCGGGACGCTGCGCCGGCGCGCTCGCGCCTCGGCCTCCCTCAGCTCGCGCCGGGTCACCGGCACCTGCGTGCACTCCATCGGTAGGCCGCGTCTCCCGTCGTACGCCACCGCGCGGCGTCGAGGGGCGCGCACGCGGGCAGGGCGGGCGGCGTCGGTTGGGACGTGCCCTGCACCCGTCCAGTCGGCGCGGTGGGTCGCGGACTGTAGGGATCGGGAGGGTGCAATCGGACGTCACACGCGGGCGGCGTGCCGCGGCGTCATCCGAACGGCCCAGTCCGCCGCGGAGCTCGTGGTCGAGGTGGCCGGTTCGGGCGACGTGATGGTGAGCGGCACCGCCGAGAGCCAGTCGGTGCGCGTCGAGGGGTCGGGCACGTACGAGGGCTCGGGGCTGACGAGCCGGGACGCCGAGGTCGCGGTCGCGGGGTCCGGCGGTGCCCGGGTCGACGTCAGCGGGTCGCTCGGCGCGGTCGTCGAGGGCTCGGGCTCGATCCGGCACCTGGGTGGCGCCCGGGTGACGAGCCACGTCTCCGGGTCCGGTGACATCGAGGAGGACTGACCGCTGTGGCCCGACGGGAGGCGGGCGTCAGCGGCGGATCGCTCTGGGGCCACCGGCGGCCTCGGCGCAGGAGCCCCTGGTCTCCACGAGCTCCGCACCGGTCAGGACGGTGGTCGCACGGTCGCGGCCGAGGTTCCACTCGATCGGGCCCGTCGGCGCGTCGACCCGGGCGCGCGCGAGCAGGCACGAGCGCAGCGGCTCGTCGAGCGCGTCCATCGCGGGGACGGCGTCGGCCGAGAGGTCCTGGAGGTAGAGCACGTCGGTCCCGGCGGCACTGAGGTCCGCCGTCGCGTTGTGGCGGACGATCTGCGCATCCGGGTTGAGGAGCGCCAGCCCCAGCATCGCGACGGCGACCACCTGCACGACGGCGCGCGGCAGCCAGCCGCTGCGCCACCGCACCCCGGCGACCATGACCAGCACGAGCACCGCGGCCAGGACGAGCTCGACCACCACGGCGAACACCCGCAGCCGGGTGAGCCCGAACGCGTCGACGTAGAGGTCCATGCGGCGCAGCGCGGACGCGACCACGCCGAGCGTCCCGACGCACAGCAGGCCGAGCGCGATCCGCGTGAGCAGGCGGTCGCGCCCGGTCTCGCGCGGCGCCCGGCGGGCGGCGACCGCGACGACGACGAGCGTGAGCGCCGTCGCCGCGAGGAGCTGCGCGAACCCCTGCCGCGCGTACTCCGCGTAGGTCAGGCCCGCCGTCTCGAGCACGTACCGGTGGCCGCCGAGCAGAGCACCCACCTGGACGAGCACGAACGCGAGCACCAGCGCGTCGAGCGCGAGCACCGGGAGCAGCCACTCGCCGCGCTTCGCGGGCCGGCCGGGCGCCAGCGCGATCCCGGTCCAGCGCGGCGGCGCCAGCGCGAGGTGCGCCATCGCCGCCGCCGCGAGCGCGACCAGCACACCGACGACGACGCGCGCCGGCAGCAGGTCGAGCTCGATCTCGAACCGGGGCAGGTAGCTCGCGAAGACCTGGTCGGCGCTCGCGAAGAGCAGCCCGAACACGACGAGCAGCGCGACGGTCACGAGGACGCTGCGGGCGGCCCCGAGGAGGCGGCTCCGCTGCGTCCCGAGCAGCGTGCCGAGCTGCTGCCCCGCCGCGCCGCGGAACCAGGGGAGCACCCGGAGCACCCCCGCCGCGCCGGCCACCGGGCTCAGCACGACCGCCGGGGCCGAGCGCGCCGACGTGACCGCGACCGCGGCCACCACGACCGCGGTGAGCACGCTCAGCGCCGCGACCCACTCGGCGTCGCGGACCGCGACCATCGCGACCAGCGCGATCGAGAGGGCCGCCGTCACGGCGTCGCTCACGGACCGGCGGCGGACCAGCACGGGCAGGGCAGCCGCCCACACCAGCAGACCGAGGACCGCCAGCCCGAGCCCTGCCCGGTGACCGACGAGCACCGCCCCGCCCACGACGCCGGCCGCCAACGCGCCCACCAGGACGGGCAGCGGCACGGGCCCCTGCCGGGCCGACCAGAACTCGCGCAGCGCGAGGGCCACGGGACCCGCGGGACGCGGCGCGGGGAGCCGCGGGTACGCCGCACGCACGACGGCCGGGGGTGCAGGCGGCGGGGACACGACGCCGGAGCCGGGCTCAGGCGTCGGGCGCGGTGACGAGGGCGGTGACGCAGCGACGTCGGGCATGGGCGCAACGTTAGGGCTCGCTCGCGGTCGTGGCGGCGACCCGGTCGGCAGGTCCGGTGCAGGTTTCTGTGCGCAGGCGTGGGGGTTCGGTGGACCAGGCCCGCTGCGAATTCGGCCATCCGGCCCCGCGAGGCACGCCGCGATCGCTACGCTTCCCAGCACCACACCGTCGAGGTAGAGGTGCACCACCGTGGAGACGCGTCGTCGTCCTCGTCGTCGTGGTGTGGCGTGAGATCTGGCGCCGGCGTGCGCCGAAGCCGCAGTGGGACCGCGACGAGCAGCGACGCATCCCGCACCCGGGCCACGTACGCGAGACGTACGACGGCCGGCCGTTCAGCAGTCCCCCGATCGACCGGACGGGGCACATGGGCGGAAGCGGCGGATTCGGCGGCGGCGGGTGACCGCCGCACGCGGCGAGCCCGTCGTCCGCAACGGGTCGCGATGGCAGCGGTCGCTGCTGGTCGTCGCGACCTACGGGGCAGCCGTGGTGTTCTGGGTCCAGACCGGCCACCAGATCGCCCTGACCGCCCTGCTGATCATCGGAGCGCTCAACCAGACCGCATGGTGGACGTTCGAGCGGTGGTACCGGCGCCGACCGCCACGCGACCGCGCAGGCTCAGGGCCGCGTGACGACCAGGTGTGGCGGGCTCCCGACCGTCGTGCCCGACCAGGTCCGCCTGCCGCGCGGCCGGTGGACCCGAGCGACTGGCGCGGCCGATCGGCTGGTTCGTTCGCCGCCGGCTCGTCAGGAGCCGTGTGGTTCGCGGGCGGCGACGGCGGAGGGTTCGACGCGGGCGGTGGCGGTGGTGATGGTGGAGGTGGGTGCTGACGCTCAGTCGAGCGTGCACGTGCCGAGGAACGCGATGAGCTCCGTGGCGTCATCGGTCGTGAACATCCGGTCGAGCGCGACGTTGAACTCGAGCTTGCGGGCCGCGGGAACCGACACGGGGTCGTACCCACCGGCCATCAGGTGTCCCGTCATCATCAGCCGCGCCGTCCGCTTGTTCCCGTCGAAGTAGAACTGGGACCGGGTCGCGGCCGCGAAGTACACCAACGCTGCCAGTCGAACATCCGGTACCCGGTCCAGGTAGGCGATCAGGTCCTGGTGGCGGGCCAGGAGCTCCACGCCGCCTTCACCCGCCTCGGCACCCGCGACCACCGACCCGTCCGACAGGCGCACGTGACCGCCGCCGGTCGTTGCCCCTTCCCCACGGAACCGGCCCGCGTCCAAGGCCTCATGGCGGGCCAGGATCGCGTGCAGGTGGTCCGAGGTCCTTTTGTCCAGACGGAAGGTACCGTCGGCGAGCACCTGGTCCAGGTGGGAGTACGCCTCGGACAGTGCCAGGATCTGCCGTTCGTCATCCACCGGCTTCCCGGCGACCGTCACCCCTTCGAGCAGGGTCCGGACCTCCGGCAGGGTGTACGTGTTGCCTTCAAGGGCGGCCGCGTTCCAGACCAGCTCCGGCAGATGGCCCCGGAACCGGGCCCGCGCCCGGTCCAGACCTGACGTGCGGATCGCGGTCACGTCGACCTTGGTGTCGTCCCAGGTGACCTGCGTCAGGGCGCGCCGGCCGTCGTCGCGGGCGGCACGGCTCACGGACGGTTCAGGTGCGGCAGGCCGAGCCCGCTTGCGGTACTGGTCGGACCCGACGGCCCACCGGCTCTCAGGCATCGTTCACCACCGCCGGGCTTCGTCGAACGCCGCGGACTGCAGGGCCGGTTCGAGACCGAACGCGTCCAGCAGCATCTGGATCGGGGCGACGTACCGGAGGGGGCCATCACGCCAGGAGTCCTGGAAGACCGCCGGGTGAGCGCCGGCGACGATGACGGTCGCGACCGTCGGGGAGGTGGCCTTGCGGAGCGCCTCGCCCAGGAGCCGGGCTGCGACGTCGGGCCGCTCGGACCACAGCACGATCGTGCCCTCGACCCCCAGTGGCGGAGCGCCGGAGATCGCCCACGCACCGCCGGCACCTTCCCCGGCTGACGCGACCCGCAGGAGCGGGACCGGCCCGGTCAGGTGGAACGCCCCGGGCCGGTGGGTCAGGCTCGCGGCCTGGCCCGCGGCACGGGTGACCTCGACAGGGTCCTGACCGGCCTGCCGGGTGAGGCGGTCGACCCACGAGTCGGCTCCCGCCTGGTCGTGCGGTCCGTACCCGGCTTCGAGCATGAATCGGGCGGCTTCTGCGGCGGCGGGGTCGGACACGGGTCGGGTGTGGAGGTCGATGTCGAGCCCGCAGGCGATCGCGAGCTCGCGCAGGGTCCGCAGCGAAGGGGCGGTCTCGCCGGCTTCGATGCGCAGCACGGTGGAACGGGCAAGGCCCGCCCGCTCTGCGACCTGCGACCTCGTGAGGCCGGACGCTGCCACCCACTCCGCGATCTGTTGCATACGCGCAACAGTATCGCGTGGCGTTGCGTGCATGCAACAGATCGAGAGATCAGGGCTGAGGTGGACTGGACCTCTGCGCGAGCGACTGCTCCGCACGTCACATCGAGCGCGCAGACCGAGCAGCCGGACGTGGTCAGGCGTCGGTGTCGAGCATGCCCTCCGCCAGCGCGGCCGACAGCGCCGGGCTCACGGGCAGCCGCGGGACAAGGGTGGCCTGGAGAGCGTGGTAGACGTCGGGCTTCCCGGACCAGGTCTTGGCGCTCGGGCCGTTGGTGGGGCTGAGCTCGTGGATCCAGGCGCCGGGGCGCTCGATGTGGTGCGCGGCGGCGTGGTCCCACCAGGTGCGGTACCAGTCGTCGTAGCCGGTCTCGCTGGTCACGCGGTGCAACGCCGCGGCCGCGGCGATCGCCTCGGTGAGGACCCAGTGCATCCGCTCGCGCACCACCGGGACGCCGTCGAGGTCGACCGTGTAGACGAAGCCGTCCGCGCCGTCCACGGCCCATCCCTCGGCCGCACCCGCGGCGAAGAGCTGCCGGGCACCGTCGAGCATCCAGTCCGCCGGCGCGCGGCCGCGCCGGGTCAGGGCGTCACGTGCCTGCAGGGTCAGCCGGGCCCACTCGAACCAGTGCCCGACGGTGGCGCCGTACGGCCGGAACGGGTGCGCCGGCTCGTCCTCGTTGTACTCCGGCAGCGGCGCCCAGTCCGCGGTGAAGTGCTCGGGGATGCGCCACGACGCGGCACGGGCGAAGCCGTCGACGACCCGCTCGATGATGAGCACGGCCATGTCGAGCCAGACGTCGTCGTCGGTCACGTCGGCGGTGGCCAGGTAGGCCTCGACCGTGTGCATGTTGGCGTTGACGCCGCGGTAGTCCTCGGCCTCGGAAAAGGCGCGGTCCCAGCCCTCGACGACCATGCCCTCGTCCTCGCGCCAGAAGTGCTCGAGGGACACGGCCTTGGCGCGGGCGAGGAGCCGGTCGGCGCCGGGCCTGCCGGCCGCCGTCGCCGACGACGTGGCGAGCAGGACGAAGGCGTGCGGGTAGGCCTCCTTGCGGTCCGCCGTCGGGCCGTCCGGGCCGACGGCAGCGAACCAGCCCCCGTGCTCGGCGTCGGCGAAGACGTCGGTCAGGGCACGCAGGCCGTGGTCGACGAGCGGGGCGCAGCCGGGGCGGCCGAGCAGCGCGCCGAGCGCGAAGACGTGGGTCATCCGGCAGGTGATCCACAGCTCGGACGGGCGGGCGGGGTCCACCCGCCCGTCCGCGTCGAGGTAGCCGAAACCCTGCTCGGTGCGCGAGCCGCGGGCGAAGTCGAGCAGGGCGTCGGTCTCCTGCTCGAGCCAGCGGGCATGCGCGGGCGTGCCCAGCCAGGTCGGCGTCGTCATGGGTCCTCCGGGTCGGTCGGCCGTCGCATCGTCAGGGGCGTCCCGGTTGAGCGTATCCACGCCGGTCACCGGGCCGGGGTGAGGCGCAGCGTCACCAGCTGGAAGGGCCGCAAGGCCAGCCCGACGCCGTCGGCCGGGGTGGTGCTGAGGGCCGGGGTGGTGGTGACGGCCGGAGTGGTGGTGACGGCCCGGGGCTCGACCCGCTGCTCGTGCAGATCGGTCTCGACCACGTCGGCCACGGGGAAGTCCGCCGTGAGGACGGCGGCGGCGCGGCCGCCGTGTGCCTCGTAGAGCCGCACGACGACGTCTCCGCTGCGGTCGTCGGCGAGCTTGACCGCCTCGACCACCACGGCGGGGTTGTCGACCCGGAGAAGCGGGCCGGCGGCCCGAGCTCCGGTGACGTGGCGCAGCGGGACGTTGAGGCGGTAGCCCTCGCCGACGGCGTCCGCGACGGTGGCGCCCACTCGGAGCGCAACCGCGAACGTGTGCTCGCCCTGGTCCGCGGTGGGGTCCGGGAAGAGCGGCGCCCGCAGGAGCGACAGCCGGACCAGGGTGACGGTGCCGCCGTCGGCGCCGGTGGTGCGGGTGATGTCGTGGCCGTAGACGGAGTCGTTGGCCACGGCGACGCCGTAGTCCGCCTCGCCGACGTGCACCCACCGGTGGGCGACCGTCTCGAACCGCGCCGCGTCCCAGGAGGTGTTGGCGTGGGTGGGCCGATGGACGTGACCGAACTGGATCTCGGAGGCGGCCCGCTCGGCGTGGACGTCGAGCGGGAAGGCGAGCTTGAGGAGCTTCTGCTTCTCGTGCCAGTCGACGGTCGTGGTCAGATCCACCGTGGGCTCGTCGGGGCGCAGGCCGATCACCTGGGTGATGGTCGAGGAGCCGACCGCGCGCTCCACCCGGACCACGGGGCCCTCGTCGGACTGCACGACCTCGACGGACTCGGCCTCGTCCAGGTCACGACCGTGCCGCCGGTAGTGCTCGTCGATGTCCCACGCGTCCCACTGGTTGGGGGTGTCGCGGAAGATCTGGAGCAGGTTGGCCGCCTGGCCCGGGGCGACCACCTCGCGCTCCGCAGCCCGGTCGTAGATCGAGGTCACAAGCCCGCGGGCGTCGACGGTCACCCGGACGTGGGCGTTCTCGAGGGCGTGGCCACCCTCTGCGTGCGTCACGGTGCTCGCCGCCCCTTCGGGGGTGGCACGGGCACGGCCGGCACCGTCGACCCGTGCCGCGTCGCTCGCGAGTCCGGCGCCGAGCGCGGGCACGCCGTCGACCGCGCGCGGCCCGGCGTTGAGGACCAGCTGCCGCTCGCCGTCGCCGACCAGCGCGGACACCGCCGCACCGATGAGGTGCTCGAGGCTCTCGGCCACCTCGGCGTAACGCCGCTCGGCCTCCTGGTGCACCCAGGCGATGGAGCTACCGGGGAGGATGTCGTGGAACTGGTTGAGCAGCACCGTGTGCCAGGCGCGCTCGAGCTCCTCGTACGGGTAGACGGCACCGGCGCGGACGGCCGCCGTCGTCGCCCACAGCTCCGCCTCGCGCAGGAGGTGCTCGCTGCGGCGGTTCCCCCGCTTGATGCGCGCCTGGGAGGTGTAGGTGCCGCGGTGGAACTCGAGGTAGAGCTCACCGGACCACACGGGCGGGTTCTCGTACTCGGCCTGCGCCTGGGTGAAGAAGTCGCGCGGGCTGCCCAGGCTGACGGCAGGGGACCCCTCGAGGTCCTTGGTGCGCGCCGCGGCCGCGAGCATCTCGCGCGTGGGCCCGCCGCCGCCGTCGCCCCAGCCGAACGGCACGAGCGAGGTGGTGCCCGCCCCCTTCTCCGCGTACTGGCGCTCGGCCCGGGCGAGCTCGGTGGCCGACAGCTCCGCTCCGTAGGTGTCCACCGGCGGGAAGTGGGTGAAGATGCGGGTGCCGTCGATGCCCTCCCACCAGAAGGTGTGGTGCGGGTGCCGGTTGGTCTCGTTCCAGGAGATCTTCTGGGTGAGGAACCAGCGGGCGCCGGCGGCCCGCATGATCTGCGGGAGCGCCGCCGAGTACCCGAACGAGTCGGGCAGCCACACCTCGGGCTGGTCGACGCCGAGCTCCTCCCGGAAGAACCGGGTGCCTGCCACGAGCTGGCGGGCCATGGCCTCACCGCCGGGCAGATTGGTGTCCGACTCGACCCACATGCCGCCGACGGGCACGAACCGTCCTTCGGCGACGCGCTGCCGCAGGCGGGCGAACAGCTCCGGCTGGTCCTCCTGCAGCCAGGCGTACTGCTGGGCGGACGACGCCGCGAAGACGAGCTCGTCGCTGTCAGCCATGAGGTCGAGGACGTTGGAGAAGGTCCGGGCGACCTTCCGCCGGGTCTCGCGGGTGGGCCACAGCCAGGCGGAGTCGATGTGCGCGTGCCCGACGGCCACCACCCGGTGGGCGCTGGCGTGCGCAGGGCTGGCGAGGACCGGGGCGAGGACCGCACGTCCGGCGGCGGCCGTCCCGGCGACGTCGTCCGGGTCGACCGCGTCGGCCGCCCGCTCGAGCGCCCGCAGGATTCGCGCCCCTCGCGACGAGTCCGCCGGCAGGACCTCCAGAAGCCCCCGCAGGGCGACGACGTCCTGGACCAGCTCCCAGACGATCTGGTCGAGAAGCCCGACGGCGAGCTGCTCGAGCCGGTAGACCGGGTCCGTGCCCGCCGTCGTCTTCTCGCCCAGCGGCGTGGGCGCGAACTGCCACCCGCCGGAGAGGTCCGGGTTGGCCGCGGCCTCGAGGTAGAGGTCGACGGCGGAGCCGGGCCCGTCGGGAAGCGGCACGTACCGGTTGCGCGGCTCGACGGCCTTGCGGATGACGCCGTCCGGTGAGTACGCGGTCCCCTCCGCCTGGAACCCGGACTGCGCGACCGTGAAGCCGAGGTCCACGACGAGCTCGGCCCGGGTGCCCGGTGCGGTCCACGTCGCGGGGACGGTGCCGGTGACGTGGAACCAGGTGGTCGACCAGGGCCGGCCCCACCGCGAGCCGACGGCGAACGGCTCGTAGTCGCCGCGGACCGCCTCGGCGAAGGTCACCGGCTCGCCCGCCAGGCCGCCGCCGCCGTCGTGCCGCTCCTCCGGCACGGTCCAGGCGGTGACCGAGACGGGCGCGAGCTCGCGGTACTGCGCCGGGACCAGCCGTTCGCGCAGGAACCGGTCGATCCGGGTGCGGACGAGGGCAGAGTTGTCGTGCATATGAAGAAGCTCCTTGGTGCTGCGGGTCAGCCCTTGACGGCGCCGGACATGGCGAACGAGCCGCCGACGCTGCGCGAGACGATGACGTACAGGACGATGACGGGCAGCGAGTAGAGCAGCGAGAACGCTGCCAGCTGGCCGTAGTCGATGGCGCCGAACTGCCCGAAGAACTGGTAGATCGTGACGGCGGCCGGTTGCTTCTCCGGGCTGCGCAGCAGCAGGAACGGGACGAAGAAGTTGCCCCACGCCTGCATGAACACGTAGATGAACACCACGGTCAGGCCCGGCCGCATGAGCGGCACGACGATCCGGCGCAGCGCCGTCATGGCCGGCGCGCCGTCCATCCACGCCGCCTCCTCGAGCGACACCGGCACCGAGTCCATGAAGTTCTTGGTCATCCAGATCGCCATGGGCAGGGAGGTCGCCGCCATGAACAGCGCCGTCGCCCAGATGGAGTCGAGCAGGCCGGTGCGCACGGCCAGCGAGAACACCGGCACCATGATCGCCGTGACGGGCAGGCTGGTGCCGAAGAGCACGGTGTACAGGAACGGCTTGGAGAAGCGCATCTGGTAGCGCGACAGCGGGTAGGACGCGAGGACCGCGGCGAGCACGGTGACGGTCGCCGAGCCGAGCGAGAGCACGAAGCTGATCAGCAGTGGCCGCAGCGCGATGTCCGCGGTCAGGACGGCGCGGAAGTTCTCGGTCGAGACGGTGTCGGGCAGGCTCGTGCGGGCGCTGGCGCCCGGGTCCACCGCCGAGAGGAACAGCCAGGCCAGCGGCACGAGGAAGCAGACGCCGATCAGCACGAGGACGGCGTTCGCCGCCACCCGACTGGGGCGTCGCCCGGGTGCTGCCAGGGCCGGGGTGCGGCCGGTGGTGCCCGGTGCAGTGGGAACGGCCATGGTTCAGTCCTTCCCCGGTCGCAGCATGCGGATGTAGACGACGGAGGACAGCGCGCCGACCACGAGCATCACCGTGGCGATTGCGGTGCCGTACCCGACGTCGAGGAAGTTGAAGGCCTCCTCGTAGGCGAGCAGCGGGAGGGTCATCGACCGGTTCGACGGTCCGCCGGCGGTCATGACGAAGATCAGGGTGAACACCGACAGCGTCTGCAGCGTGGTGAGCATGAGGTTCGTCGCGATGGTGCTCTTGATGACCGGCAGCGTGATCCGGAAGAGCCGCTGGGTCGGGCTCGCGCCGTCGATCTGGGCGGCCTCGACGAGCTCCGGCGGGACGTCGTCGAGCGAGGCCCGGTAGACCATCATCGAGAAGGCGGTCCCCCGCCAGATGTTGGCGAGGATGACGGCGAACATCGGGGCGACGAACAGCCAGTTGGGTCCGTCCACCCCGACCAGGCCGAGCAGCTGGTCGAGGGTGCCCTCACCGGTGAAGAAGGCGTACATCACGAACGCGGCCACGATCTCCGGCAGGACCCACGCGGAGACCACGACGCCGCCGATGAGCGCTGAGACGCCGCCGCTCGCGCGCGACATCAGCAGCGCGAGCGCCATCCCGAGGATGTTCTGCCCGACGACGGCCGAGAGCAGCACGAAGACGACGGTCAGCAGCACCGACCGTGGGAAGTCGGGGTCCTCGAGCAGCCGCGAGTAGTTGTCGAGACCGATCCACTGCGGGTTCTGCGCGTTGGGTCCGGTCAGGGCGGCGTTCGTGAACGACCCGTAGAGGGACCAGAGCACCGGTCCCGCCATGAAGAGCAGGAGCAGGAGGACCGCGGGGACGAGCGGCAGGATGCGCACCAGGGTGCGTCCCACCTGCCGCGGGCGTCGGGGTGCGGGCCCGCCGGGACGGGAGACGGACTCCCGCCCCGGCGCAGCACTCGTGGTCGTTCTGGGCATCGTCGGTCAGGACCCGCTGACGCCGTCGGCACCGACGATCCTGACGAGCGCGTCGTCGTACGCGGCGGCCGCCTCGGCCGGCTCGGCCGCGCCGGTGACGACCTGCTCGGTCGCCTCCTGGATCTGCGCGGAGATCCGGGGGTAGTCCGCAGTGGCCGGCCGGAAGTTGGTGACCTCGACGAGGTCGGTGAAGAACTTCACGTACGGGTTGGCCTCGAGGTAGGACGGGTCGCCCGCGACGTCGTCGCGTACGGCGATCTGGGAGTTCTCCACGGTGTACGCGAGGGAGTTCTCGAAGTTCATCGCCAGGGTGAGGAACTCGAACGCCAGGTCCGGAGCGTCGCTCTGGGCGCCGACGGCGAGCGTCCACCCGCCCGACATGCTCACGCGCCCGGGCGCCTGGCCGTTCTGGGTCGGGAAGGCCGCGACGCCGATGCTGTCGGCGTACTCGGGCCACTCGAACGGACCGCCCTGCTGCCAGAACGAGGCGCCGTACGAGCCCTCGACCACGCCACCGAGCTTGGCGTCCGGCAGCCGCGTGTCGAAGATCGTCTGCCAGAGGTTGGCGTCGAGCGCCTCTTCGACAGGCACCGCGTAGCCGTCGTCGTAGAGGGTGTCGAGGAAGGTGAGCGCGTCCTTGAAGCCCTGGGTGCCCGTGTTCCAGGTCTGCGACTCCTCGTCGTACAGGCGGTCCTCGGTGCCGTAGAGCAACGGCAGGAAGCTCTGCATGAGCGTGCCCTCACCGGCGGGCTTGCCGGCGTACATGTGGAACGGCACCGACTCGGGGTCGTAGGCCTTGATCTGCTCGGCGGTGTCGAGGATGTCCTGCCAGTTCTCCGGCTGCCAGGGCAGCGTGACGCCGGCGGCCTCCAGCAGCGGCTCGGAGTACCAGATGCCGCGGGTGTCGGTGCCGAGCGGGATGGCGTAGGTGCTGCCGTCGTCGCCGCGACCGGCGCCTCGAGCGCCCTCGTTGAACTGGTCCCAGTCCTCCCACTCGGCGACGTACTCGTCGAGGTTGAGCAGGTACCCGGCCTCGACGTCGGAGCGCACCCGGAAGGTGTCCTCGTAGAAGACGTCAGGGGCGGTGCTCGCCGACTGCTGCGCGAGCGCCAGCTGGGTGGCGTAGTCGTCCTCGGCGGCCTCGATGGGCTGGAGCTCGACGGTGACGCCGTCGTTCGCGGCCTCGAACTCCGGCTTGATCCGGTTGAACAGCTCATCCAGGGCGGTGACGCCCTCGGTGCGCTGGTACATGACGGTGATGGTGTCGCCACCGCCGTCGGCCGTGTCGGCCGTGCCGCCGTCGCCGTCGCCGCTCGCGCTGCAGCCTGCGAGGGCAAGCGTGCTGGCGAGCGCCAGCACCGACGTGTTTCGAATGGTCTGACGCATGGTGCTCCTTTGCTCCGGGCCGCGGCACCGGTCCGCGGTGCGTGTGGTTAACTCAATCGGGTTTAGTTAATCACGGGTTCGAGGTGGGCCACAATGGTGGGAGGAGGGCACGCCGTGGTGCGCAGAGGGACAAACCCGGTCCGGATCGGGTCGTACAACCAGACGGTGGTGCTGGACGCCATCCGCCGGTCGGAGGGACTGAGCCGCGTCGAGCTGGCCGCTGTGACCGGACTGTCCGCCCAGGCGGTGACCAACATCTGCCGCCGCCTCCTCGCCGACGGGCTCGTGCGGGAGGCGGGCACCACGAACGTCGGGCGGGGCAAGCCCCGCACGCTGCTGCGCCTCACGGCCGCGGCCCGCCTCGCCGTCGGCGTGCACCTGGACCCGGCGGTGGTCTCCGTAGCGCTCCTCGACCTCGAGGGGGTCGTCCTGGCGCAGCAGCGGCTGGCGACACCCTCCGCGCTCGACCCGCCGCACGCCATCGCCGCCATCACGGCCGCCGTCGACGCCGTGATCGCCGGCGGCGGGGTGGACCGCGACCGGATCCTCGGCGTCGGGGTGGCCGCGCCCGGGCCCATCGACCTCCGCCGCGGCGTCGTGGCGAACCCGCCGAACCTGCCGGACTGGCACCAGGTCCCGCTCCGTGACGACCTGGCCGCCGCCACCGGGCTGCCGGTGCTGCTGGACAAGGACGTGACCGCGGCCGCCGTGGCGGAGACGTGGTGGGGCAGTCCCGGCCGCGGGGGAACCATGGCGGTGCTCTACATCGGGACCGGCATCGGCGTCGGGCTGGTCGTCGACGGCGAGGTGGTCCGCGGCTCCTCCGGCAACGCGGGCGAGATCGGGCACATCATCGTCGATCCCGACGGGCCGCCCTGTGCCTGCGGCCAGCGGGGATGCGTCGCGGTCACCCTGGCTCCGGTCGCGCTGGTCGGGCGGGCCCGCCGTGCCGGTGCGCTCGGCGCGGGCGCGCCGTCGGACACGGCCGGCGCCCTCGGCGTGCTCTTCGACCAGGCGGACGCCGGCGACCTCGCGGCACGACGCATCGTCGACGATGCCGCGGCGGGCATCGCGCGCCTCGGGCTCGTCGTCACGAACATGCTGGACCTGGACCGGCTCGTGCTCGGCGGGCCGTACTGGAGCCGACTGGAGCCGTACTACCTGGGCAAGGGCGCGGGCGAGGTGGGGGCGGGCACGGCGGCCCGCCAGATCCATCACGTGAAGGTGCTCGGCACGAGCATCGGCGAGCACTTCGGCGCGGTGGGTGCTGCCAGCCTCGTGCTCGACCAGGCGTTCTCCGCCCACCCCACGGCGTTGGTCGAGGACGTGCGCCACGACAGCCCCCGGGCGCGGTCCAAGCTCGCCTGACTCGGCAACCGGCGGATCCACGACCATGCCGATCTCGGCACAGGAACGGCCCCCCGACCTGTGCATGTGCAGGTGAGGGGCCAGCTTCTCCGGAGCCGCCTAACAGAATCGAACTGTTGACCTTCTCATTACGAGTGAGACGCTCTACCGACTGAGCTAAGGCGGCACCCTCGCGACCGAGGTCACGACGAGCGGGAGCCACTGTACCTACACGATCCCGTCCCGACCAAAGCGAGCGCTCGGGCGGGCGCCGGACGCGGTCCGCGCCGAAGATCGCCCGGTGCGGACGAGTGATTCGACTGACGCCGGGCCCCTCGCCCGGCGAAGATTCCGGCATGGAGACGAAGGCCCTCGAGACCAGCACCGTGATGGGGTTCGGCAGCCGTGGCGTGACGATGACCGAGGCGGCGCGTGCGGACTCGCCGGCCGGCTTCCGGATCCACCTCGCCACGTTCGACGCCGACTCGCTGCTGGGGCGTCACAGCGCCGGCGTGTGGCAGCTGTTCACCGTGACGTCCGGGTCGGGCTGGGTCGAGGGCGAGGACGGCGAGCTGTACACCGTCCGGTTCGGTGACGCGGTCGTCTGGCAGCCGGGCGAGCAGCACTCCATGGGGTCCGACGGCGGGATGTCGGCCCTGATCGTGCAGTCGCCCCAGCCCCTCTACGCGCCGGGCAACCCCGCCTGAGCCGTGCCGGGCGGGCGGTAGCCGACCTGCTGCGCTCGACGCAGCGCCTCGAGCGTCTCCTCGACGGGACAGCAGCACCGTCGTCTCGAGCGACCCGAGGGCGCCCCCGGCGCCGAGCGCCACGGCGACCGCAGCCATCGCGACGTCGTCGGGAGTGAACCCGAACGTGGCGTCTCTACGTCCACACGGCTCAGCAGCGCGTGCCGTCCGCGGGCACCTCGCCGGCGAGCAGGAACTGGTCCACGGCGTCCAGGATGCAGTCGTTCGACCGCCCGTAGGCCGTGTGCCCCTCGCCCTCGTAGGTGAGCAGGACGCCCGAGGACAGCTGCTCGGCGAGCGCCTCCGACCACGCGTACGGCGTCGCGGGGTCGTTCGTGGTCCCGATCACGAGGATCGGGGGTGCACCCTCGGCCGTCGTCGGGCCCGGCTCGCCCGTGGGCGGGTACGGCCACGCGGCGCAGGTCACACCCCCGTAGCCGAAGAAGGCGCCGACCGTCGGGGCGGCCGCCTCGATCTCCGCGGCCTCCGCCCGCATCTCCGCGAGATCGGCGGACGAGGCGGAGTCGAGGCAGTTGATCGCGACGAACGCCTCGGTCGAGTTGGACGAGAACGAGCCGTCGGGGTTGCGGTCGTTGTAGATGTCGGCGAGCTGGAGGAGCACCGAGCCGTCGTCCTCGACGATCGCCGCGGTGAGCGCCTGCGTCAGGTAGCCCCAGAGCGCGTCGTCGTACAGCGGGAGCGCGATGCCGGTGAACGCGAGCGAGCCGGTGAGGGGGCGCCCGCTCTCGGTCTGCAGCGGGTTGCGACGCGCGCGCTCGACCAGCGCCTCGACCTGCGCGAGCCCGTCGTCGACGCCGCCCTGCAGCGGGCACTGCGACCCCGCCTGGCAGTCCTCGACGTAGGCGCGCAGCGCGTTCTCGAAGCCGACCGCCTGCTGGAGCGCGAGCTCGGACCGCGTGACCGTCGGGTCAAGCGCGCCGTCGAGGACGAGGCGTCCGACGCGGTCGGGGAACAGGTCGGCGTAGGTCGCGCCCAGGAGCGTGCCGTACGAGTAGCCGAGGTAGGTGAGCGCGTCGTCGCCGAGCGCGGCGCGCAGCACGTCGAGGTCACGCGCCGCGCTCACGGTGTCGACGTGACCGAGCAGCGGGCCGGTGTTCGCGGCGCACGCCGCGCCCAGGGCCGCGTAGGCGGCCGTCGCCGCCGCGACGCCCGCGTCGGTCGAGTAGTCGACGTCGGTCGAGATCAGCTGGTCCTTCGCCTGGTCGTCGAGGCACCGGATGGGCGTGGACTGCCCGACGCCGCGCGGGTCGAAGCCGACGACGTCGTAGTTCGCGAGGACACCCTCGCCGAAAGTCTCGACCGCGCTGTCCACGAGGTCGATGCCCGCGACCCCCGGACCGCCGGGGTTCACGAGCAGCGAGCCGATCGCCGTGCCGGACGCGGCGGGCGCCCGCTTGAGCGCGAGCTCGACCGAGCCGGCGGCCGGCTCGGCGTAGTCGAGCGGGACCTGCGCCGTCGCGCACTCGAAGCCGTCGCACGCCGTCCACTCGATCGCCTGCGTGTAGAACGGCTCGAGCCCCGGCTCGACCGCGCCCGTGGCCGGCGCCTCGGGCGGCACCACGACCGACTGGTTCTTGGGCGACGACGTGCAGCCCGCGAGCAGCAGCGCCAGCACACCGACGACGACGCCGGTGCGCGCCCCGAGCGGCCCGCGCCGACGGGCACGGGGAGGCGCCGAGACGGGGTCGGGGAGCAGGGACGGCTGCGGCGAGGGGCGGGCTTCGGGGCGGGACGAGGGCTGGGCGTCGGACGACGAGGAGGCGGGGCGGAGCACGGGTCAACGGTAACGGGCGCCGGGCGCCGGTCCGGGCGCGTCCGGGCACCGGTTCAGTCGTCCGGTCCAGTCGTCCTGTCCAGCGGCCCGCACCATCCACGTGCTGGTGGGCGTGGTGGGCTGCGGTCAGCCCTGGGGCCGCAGCGCGATCGTCATGGCCTCGACGGCCAGCACGGGCGCGACGTTCCCAGCGAGCCGCGTGCGGGCCTCGCCGATCGCGTCCATCCGCCGCAGCGTCTGCTCGGGCGTGCTGGACTCCGCCAGCCCGCGGACGGTCTCCTCGAGCTCGACGTTGACGAGCTCGACAGCGGCACCCAGCTGGACGACCAGCACGTCGCGGTACAGCGACAGCAGGTCGACCATCGAGCGGTCCAGCACGTCCCGCTGCGCGCGCGTGGCGCGCTTCTTCTGCTCGTCCTCGAGCGCCTTGACCTGCGAGCGCAGCGCCGGCGGGAGCGTCGCCGCGCCCTCGGCTCCCATCGCCCGCAGCAGCGCCGTCTTCTCCCGGGCGTCCCGGTCCTCCGTCGCGGCCTTGGCCTCGGCCTGCGAGACCTCCACGAGCCGCCCGGCCGCGAGCACGGCGTCGCCGACGCCCCGGATCGAGGCCGGGATGCCGAGCACCTTGGCACGCCGGTCACGCGCGTGCGGGTCGCGCGCGAGCCGGCGGGCGATGCCGATGTGGCTCTGCGCGGCCCGCGCGGCGATGCCCGCGAGCCGCGGGTCGACGCCGTCCCGCTCCACGAGCAGCGCCGCGACCGCGTCCGCGGGCGGCACCCGCAGCGCGACCGAGCGCGACCGCGACCGGATCGTCACGAGCACGTCCTGCGGGCTCGGCGCGCACAGCAGCCACACCGTGCGGGGCGGCGGCTCCTCGATCGCCTTGAGCAGCGCGTTGCCCGAATGGTCGTTCATGCGGTCCGCGTCCTCGACGATGATCACGCGCCACCGACCCTCGGAGGGTGCGCGCTGCGCGAGCTGCACGAGGGGACGTGTCTGCCCGACGGTCATGATCGCGGCCTCCGTCGCGACCACCGTGACGTCCGCGTGGGTGCCCGCGAGCGCCGTCGTGCAGGCGAGGCAGTGCCCGCAGCCGCCCTCGAGACACTGGAGCGCGGCGGCGAAGGCGCGCGCGGCGTTCGAGCGTCCCGATCCCGGTGGTCCCGTGATCAGCCAGGCGTGCGTCATGGCCGACGGGTCCCGCACCGCGCCACGCAGGACCTCGACGGCGGCCTCCTGGCCGACGAGGTCCGCCCAGACGCTCACGCGCCCGCTCCGAGCCGGGCACCGAGCGCCGAGCCGACCGCGGCCCGGACCTCCGCCTGGATCTCGTCGATCCCCCGCGCCGCGTCGAGCACGCGCCACCGCCCGGGGTCGGCCGCCGCCCGGTCGAGGAACGCCTGCCGCGTCCGCGCGTGGAACGCGTCACCCGCGCGCTCGAGCCGGTCGGGGTCGCCGGTCAGGCGGGTCAGCCCGACCAGCGGGTCCAGGTCGAGCAGCACCGTCAGGTCGGGCAGCAGCCCCTCGGTGGCCCAGAGCGAGAGCTGCTCGACCTCGGCCGCGCCCAGGTCGCGTCCGTCGCCCTGGTACGCGACAGACGAGTCGAGGTAGCGGTCCGTGATGACGACGGCGCCCCGCGCGAGCGACGGGCGGACGAGCGCATGCACGTGGTGCGCCCGGTCGGCGGCGTAGAGCAGCGCCTCCGTGCGCGCGTCGAGGTCCTCGCCGTGGAGGACGGCGTTCCGCAGCTCCATGCCGAGCGTGGTCCCGCCGGGCTCCCGGGTCAGCACCACCTCGCGGCCGAGCTCGGCGCGCAGCCACTCGCCGAGCAGCCGGGCCTGCGTCGACTTGCCCACGCCCTCGCCGCCCTCGAACGACAGGAAGAAGCCGGGACGGGTCTGCAGGATCACGGTCGTCAGGGTAACCGGCCCCCCGACGCCTCTGGCGGACCCGTGCACCCGCCCCGGCCGCACGAGCACGAGCACGAGCACGACGTTCCTGGACCTCACAGCCGCAGGCGTGACGGACGTGACCCCTGGGGCGCGCGAGACGTCTCGCGCGTCACTCCCGTCCCCGCAGCCCCACGCGCGGCTGTCAGGTCCGCGCCACCGACCCGGCCTCGCGGCCGCCGCCTCACCACCGCGTCACTCGCCGGGGTACCGGACCCCGACCTGGGCCCGGACCGTGTCCAGCGTGCCCATCACGTCCAGCGTCCCCTGCCAAGACATCCGCGGGCTCTCGGTCTCGCCCGCGGCCACCCGGCGGGCGACCTCGGCGGCCTCGAACTGCAGCCCGCGCGGCACCGGCCGGTCGAAGGTCCACCGGGTGCCGTCGTGGCGGGTCACCGTGAAGGACGTCGGCGCGTAGAAGCTCCCCGCCAGTTCGACGTGCCCCTCGGTGCCCGCGACCCACGCCGTCGTGGGAGTCCTGGCCCAGAGCGTCGTGGTCAGCGTCGCCTGCACGCGAGCGCCGTACGAGAGGACCGCGGTGACCTGCCCGTCGACGCCCGTGTCGGTCAGCGCGCCGACGGCCGTCACCGCGTCCGGCACGCCCAGCAGGTCGTGCGCGAACGACACCGGGTAGACGCCCAGGTCGAGCAGCGCCCCACCGGCCAGGGCCGGGTCGAAGAGCCTGCTGCGGGGGTCGTACCGGAACGCCTGCCCGTGGTCGGCCGCCAGGCTCACGACCTCGCCGATCTCGCCGGCGTCGATCACCTGGTGGAGCGCGGCGACGTGCGGCAGGAAGCGCGTCCACATCGCCTCCATGACGAAGACGCCGGCCTCGCGCGCGGCCGCGAACACCTCCTCGGCCTCGCCCGCGTTGCGCGTGAACGCCTTCTCGACCAGCACGTGCTTGCCGGCCGCGATGGCGAGCAGCGCGTGGTCCCGGTGGTGCGAGTGCGGGGTCGCGACGTAGACCGCCTCGACCTGGGGATCCTCGACCAGGTCGCGGTAGCCGACGTGCGTCGTCGGGATGCCGTGCGCGGTCGCGAAGTGCTCGCAGCGGTCGCGGTCGCGTGACCCGACGGCGACGACCGGCGACCGGGTGTGGGCCGTCACCGCGTCGGCGAACGCCCCGGCGATGCCGCCCGCCCCGAGGATCCCCCAGCGGATCGGCGGGGCGGTGCGCGGGTCCTCGACGTGTCCCATGGCCGACAACCTAGCCGGGTCCGATGGCGGCGCGCCGTGGCCGCGCCACCCTCGACCAACTGCGGCAGCGGGGCACCAGCCGCAGGCGCTCGGCGCTCCCGAGCACCCTGACCGGGCGGTGCCGCGACTTCGCTGGTGCGGCACTGAATTCGCTGGTCCGGATCGGCGAACTCGGCACCGGACCAGCGAACTGGCGGCGGGGCCCGCGACAGGGGGTGGTCTCGACCGACCGTCAGGTGCTCGACGTCGTCGGGCGTGCGGCACATCGCCACCCGCTCGAGCGTCAGTCCCCGCCGCCACCACCGCCGTCCTCGCCGCCCCCGCCGTCGCCGCCCGCGCCCGACGAGGTGCCGTCGCAGATGGCGTCGACGGAGTCTGCGAACGGGATCAGCCCCGCGCCGTCGTCGGCCGCGCGTGCTCGCCGCTGGAGCTCGTCGGCCGGCACACCGGCGTCGCGGAGCACGAGGTGCGTCTGCCCGGTCGAGCCCAGCACGCGGACGAGGGCAGCTTCCCGCGGCGCGGCGAGGCTGTCACGGAGGACCACCTCCTCGACCGTGTCGAGCAACTCCGCGCGTCGACCTGGGGCCGCGACGAACCAGCGCTGCGTCGTGATGACCCACAGCACGCGGCGCTCCTCGCGGCGCAGCAGGCCACGCTCTGCCAGCCGGTCCTGCAGGCTGACGGCGAGCCCCGCCCCGCACCGGCGGAGCACCTCGTTCAGCCGACCGGTGCCCGGCCCGCGAGAGAGGCACTGGAGCACCTCGTCCAGGACATCGTCCCCGACGGGCCCGGCGTCGCGCACGACCACCTCCGACGTCGTGTGCCGCGCGCCGCTGGCCACGACCTCCACCCGTCCGAGCAGCGTGAGCTCCGCGAGCACCGCCCCCGCAAGTGCATGGTCGAGCCGGGAGCCGGTCAGCAGCGTCGTCCCCGTTCGCTCGTCGATCAACAGCAGCAGGAGGTCCTCGGCGATCAGCACGGCACCGAGGCTACGAGTGGCCACCCACCTGGCGCCAGGAGCAGCGGTACGCCGCGGTGCGAGGTGCAGCTCTGCGCCCGGGAGCGCGTGCGCATGACGACGACGCCCCGGTGCATCACAGGAACTCCGCCGGGAACCACCCGGCTCTCAGCGGAGTTCCTCGCGCCATCGTCCAGGGAGCCGGGCGGCTCGGCGCGGCGGGGCCGGCGTCGCATCCGTGCGGCCACGCCCACACCGCCGCGTTCCCGCTCGAGCGAACGGGGAGCGGCGTCGGTCCCCAACTGAGGGGCACCGTCAGTCCCGGACCTGAGGGGCCGTTTTCGGTCCGCGACCGTCAGTCGAGCACGGGCTCGTAGACCGAGATGTGCCGTCCGGAGCGGGCGTGGAACGGACTCCCGAACCAGTCCTCGTAGCGCTCCGTCAGACGCATGCCGGCGATCCGCGCCATCAAGTCGAGCTCCGCGGGCCAGGAGCAACGGCTGATCTCCGGCGTCTTGCGCATCTCACCGGCGCGCATGTAGATCTGGCCGATCGCTGCGATCTGGGCGACCTTGTCCACCTGCACCGTCATGAGCAGGATCGACTCCTTGTCGAGATGCTGCACCATCACCTCATGGCCGGACGGGATCATGTGGAACCGCGAGGGCTCGTACGCCTCGATGATCAGCTTGCCCTCGTCCTTCAGATGGCGTCGAGCATTTTCGAACACCTGGATCTGGCCGTCCTGGTCGGGAACCATGAAGAGCGTGTTGATCGCGATCAGCGCCGTGTCGTGGACGCTGCCGCAGTCGGCCGTCGTAAAGTCACCCGGATTGGCGGCGCGCCTCGACCTTTCGTCGGACCGGGCTCGCCCGTCGGCGGGTGCGACCACTCGGCGCACGTCACCCCGCCGTAGCCGAAGCAGGCGCCGACCCCGGGCACGGCCGCTTCGATCTCGGCCGCCTCCGCCCGCATGTCGGCGAGATCGGGCGACCAGGCCGAGTCGAGGCAGTTGATCGCGATGAACGCCTCGGTCGAGCTGGCCGAGAACGAGCCGACCGCCTGGACCTGAATCCCCGATGAACTCACGGAGGTGACCACTCGCCGGGCCGGGCGGGGTCGTCATGCCGCCGGGCCTGGCCGACCTACTTCTTCGCGGTCGTCGCCTTCTTCGCCGCGGGCTTCCTGGCGGGCGCGCGCTTGGGCGCGGCCTTCTTCTTGACCGGCCCCCGCGCGCGCTTCTCGGCCAGCAGCTCGGACGCGCGCTCGAGCGTGATGGTCTCGACCGCGTCCTCCTTGCGGAGCGTCGCGTTCGACTCGCCGTCGGTCACGTAGGCGCCGAAGCGGCCCTCCTTGACCACGACCGGCTTCTGCGACACCGGGTCGACGCCGAGCTCGCGCAGCGGCGCGGCGGCCGTCGCCCCGCGCCCGCGCTTGGGCTGGGCGTAGATCGCGAGCGCCTCCTCGAGCGTGACGTCGAACATCGCCTCCTCCGTCGGGAGGGTGCGCGAGTCGGTGCCCTTCTTCAGGTACGGCCCGTAGCGCCCGTTCTGGGCCGTGATCGTGTCGCCCGACTCGGGGTCGACCCCCACGACGCGCGGCAGCGAGAGGAGCTTGAGCGCGTCGTCGAGCGTGACGGTCTGGAGCTGCATCGACTTCAGCAGCGAGGCCGTGCGCGGCTTGGGCGCCGCGGCCAGCGCCTTCTTCTTCGCGGCGGCCGAGAGGCCCGGGTCGAGCTCGGGCTCGGGCAGCAGCTCGGTGACGTACGGCCCGTACCGGCCGTTCTTGGCGACGATCGTGGTGCCCGACGACGGGTCCTCGCCGAGCACGAGGTCGCCCTCGGCCTGGGTCTCGAGCAGCTCCCGCGCCTTGGCGACGGTGAGCTCGTCGGGCGCCAGCTCGTCCGGGACCGAGGCGCGCTTGGGGTCGCCGCCCTCGGTCGGAGGGGCGGCGGTGTCCTCGAGGTAGGGCCCGTACCGCCCGACGCGGAGCGTGATGCCCTCCCCGATCGGGATCGAGTTGATCTCGCGGGCGTCGATCTCGCCGAGGTTCTCGACCGCGCGGCTCAGCCCCTCGACCGCGCCGGCCCCCGCGGCCACGTCGTCGGCCCCGAAGTAGAACCGGCTCAGCCACTCGACCCGGTTCTTGTCCCCCGCCGCGATCGCGTCGAGGTCCTCCTCCATCTCGGCCGTGAAGTCGTAGTCCACGAGCCACTCGAAGTTCTCCTCGAGCAGCCGCGTCACGGCGAACGCGAGCCAGCTCGGCACGAGCGCCTGCCCGCGGCTGTTGACGTACCCGCGGTCCTGGATCACGGAGATCGTCGCGGCGTACGTCGACGGGCGACCGATGCCGCGCTCCTCGAGGGCCTTGATCAGGCTGGCCTCCGTGTAGCGCGGCGGCGGCGAGGTCTGGTGGCCGTCGGCCAGGAGCTCGCGGGCGGTGATCGCGTCGCCCTCGGCCATCTGCGGCAGCCGCGTCTCCGCGCGCTGCCCCTTGCCCGAGGCCGAGGTACCCGGGGCGGCCGCGTCCGCCGTGTCGTCGGCGTACCGGTCGGTGTCGCGGCCCTCCTCGTACGCGGCCATGAAGCCCCGGAAGGTGATGACGGTGCCGGACGCGGCGAACACGGCGTCGCGCCCGTCGCTCGCCCGTGCGCCGATACGGACCGACGCCGTCGACCCCCGCGCGTCGGCCATCTGCGACGCGACCGTGCGCTTCCAGATCAGCTCGTAGAGCCGGAACTGGTCGCCCGACAGCTCGCGCGCGACCTGCGCCGGGGTGCGGAACGAGTCCCCCGCCGGCCGGATCGCCTCGTGCGCCTCCTGGGCACCCTTGTTCTTGGACGCGTAGACGCGCGCCGAGTCGGGCACGAACTCGGGGCCGTACAGCTCGGCCGCCTGCCGACGGGCGGCGTCGATCGCCTGCGAGCTCAGCGCCGGGGAGTCGGTCCGCATGTAGGTGATGTAGCCGTTCTCGTACAGCGACTGCGCGGTCCGCATCGTCTGGCGCGACCCGAGCCGCAGCTTGCGCGACGCCTCCTGCTGGAGCGTCGACGTCGTGAACGGCGCCGCCGGCTTGCGGGTGTACGGCTTGGTCTCGAGGCTGCGGACCTCGAAGTCGGCCTGGTCGAGAGCCGCGACCAGGCCGCGCGCGCCCTCCTCGTCGAGGTGGACGGCGTCGCGCGTCGTGAGCTGCCCGCGGTCGTCGAAGTCCCGCCCGCTGGCCACGCGGGCGCCGTCGACGGTCGCCAGGCGCGCGTCGAACGACGGCTCGTCGGTGTCGGCGGTGGCGAGCAGCGCCTTGACGTCCCAGTAGTCGGCCGCGCGGAACGCCATCCGCTCGCGCTCGCGCTCGACCACCATGCGGGTCGCGACGGACTGCACCCGCCCGGCCGACAGGCCCTGCCGGACCTTGCGCCAGAGCACCGGCGAGACCTCGTAGCCGTACAGGCGGTCGAGGATGCGGCGCGTCTCCTGCGCGTCGACGAGCCGGTCGTCGAGGTCGCGCGTGTTCTCGAGCGCCCGGGTGATCGCCTCGCGTGTGATCTCGTGGAACACCATCCGCTTGACCGGCACCTTGGGCTTGAGCTCCTGGAGCAGGTGCCACGCGATGGCCTCGCCCTCGCGGTCCTCGTCGGTCGCGAGGTAGAGCTCGTCGGAGTCCTTGAGCAGCCGCTTGAGCTCGGCGACCTTCTTCTTCTTGTCGGAGTCGACGACGTAGTAGGGCTCGAACCCGTTCGTCACGTCGACCGCGAACTTGCCGAAGGGCCCCTTCTTCATGTCTGCCGGCAGCTCCGAGGGCTGCGGGAGGTCGCGGATGTGGCCCACGCTCGCCTCGACGTCGTAGTCGGAGCCGAGGTAGCCGGCGATCGTGCGCGCCTTGGCGGGCGACTCCACGATGACGAGCTTGCGGGACATGCGGACCTGCTTCCTGGGGACTTCTGGGGTCTTGGCGCGCTGCGACATCCGGATCAGCATCGCCGACGGCGCACTCTACGACCTCGCGTCACCCGCTCCTGCCCGCAGCCTGACGGACGGTGAGCATCACCGCGAACGCGAGGCAGCTCGTCGCGACGACGCCGAGGGCGCCCCCGGCGTACGCGACGAGCAGCTCACGCTGCGTGCTGAGCGGGCCCTCGCTGGTCCACAGCGCCTGGAGCGCGACCCCGGCGGGCACCGCGGCGCCGAGCGCCACGAGGGCAAGGAGACCGCCGACGACGCCGGACGTCGTCGGGCGTGGACCGGTGCGCGAGCCGGGGGTCGCCCCGCGCACGGACGCTGCGACCGGCCGTCGGCGCGACGTCGCCGCGAGCGCGCACGCGACCCCGCTCCACGCGAGCACCACGAGGATCGCCGCGACCGCGTCGCTCGGCCGGTGCCAGTTGCCGACCAGGGTCGAGACGCCCGTCGCCGCCGTGTAGGCCGCGCCGAGCACCGCGGCCCACGGTCGGGCACGTGGCGGCACGACGAACAGGAAGGCGGCGGCCACCGACGCGGCCGCCGTCGTGTGGCCGCTCGGGAGCGCGTTGGGGTAGACGCTCGTGACGCCGAGGTCCGGACGGTCGAGCACGAACTTCTTGAGCACCTGGGTCGTGAGGTTCGCCCCACCCATGAGCAGGACCACCTGCGCCGCCAGGCCCCACCGCCGGCGCACGACCGCGATCAGGACCGCCGCGACCAGCACCAGCGCGATGAACGGGACCGACACGACCTCGAGCACCGGCTCGGCCACGCGCCACAGGGCGTTCTGGCCGTACCGGGCGCCCTCGAACACCGCCTGGTCGACCCGCTGACCCGCGGCGGTGTCGACGAATACCCGCCAGGTCAGCCACACACCGACCGTCGCGAGCAGCGCGGTCGCGAGGCCGAGCGCGACCCCTCCGCGGGCCGTCTGCCCGCCGCCGGGCAGCCGCGCGGCAGGTCGGTCGGCCGTCACGGATCCCTGGGTGCTCACGGCACCACGGTAGGCGACCGGAAGGCGCCCCGGCCGGACACGGACGGCCCAGCGCCGTTGCGCCCGACGGGGGAACCCCGCCGGCTTCGACCGGTTCGCGCCCTAGGCTGTGCCACCGACCATCGGACCGACCGACCACCGCCCGCCAGCAGGAGCCTCGTGACCATGACGACCGGGCGCCCCTCGGCACCGGCGCCCGAGCGCCTGCGGATCACCGCTGACGAGTTCGTCGCCCTGCGGCGCGGGCTGCCCGAGCTGCCCCTCGGTCCCGCGCTCGACCTCGACTGGATCCCGGGCCTGGCGGCGTCCGACCGCGTCGAACGCCGGTACGACGCGATCGCGCGCCTGCGCCGGTCGGGACTCGTGTCGAACGCGTCAGTCCGCTACGACGCCGCCGGTGACGCGGACCTCGGCGGCGTCCTGACGGCTCGCGGCGCCGCCTGGTGGTCCGTCGCCGCCGACCCCTGGGTCACCGTCGAGGTCACCGCGTGGGACCGCAGCGCCGTGCGGCACGGCTGGTACGCCGTGCGCGGACCCATGCTGGTCGGCCTCGTGCGCGAGTCCGTCGTCGCCGTCGCCCCCGTGGGTGGACCGGGACTCACCGCACCGGTCGCGATCGACCTCGAGCCCGTCGAGATGACGATCGCCGACGCCGGCAACCTCGCGACGCTCGTCGAAGAGCTCTGGCCGGCGGTCCCGGTCGCCCACGACGCCGAGCCCGGTGCCGACCCGGCACGCGTGCGGCGTCCGGGGCGCACGCCCGACCCCGTCGTCGTGGACCTGGTCGACGGCGTCGCGTTCCTGCGCGCGCTCGCGACCGGCGATGCGGCGGTGGTCGACGAGGTCATGGCGCAGGCCGGGTGGACCCGCTTCCCCGAGGTGCTGCGCGGTCTGGAGGGCGGCGTCGTCGGCGGTCTCGACCTCACCGTCGTGTCGCGCCCCGGAGGCGACGAGCGGCGCACGACCGGCCACTGGGTGCTCGGGACCCGCGGGTGGCGCGGCCTGCAGGTGCGCGTGCCCAGCGCGGTCCCGGGCGGCGCGCGACGCCGTCAGCCCAGGCACCGCCAGGAGACGGGCTCGCACGCCGACCGGGTCCGGCAGCTGGCCGACCAGTCGCAGGTGCGCGTGACCGCCCACACCCCGAAGACGATCCACCGCACGCTGGCCATCGGCGTGACGCACGCGCTGGAGGACCAGGGCGCCTGACGACCCGCTCAGCCGGTCGTGCCGGCCGGGATCAGCAGCCCGTCGCGCACGAGACCGCGGACGGAGGGCAGGACGTCCGCGGCGACGTCGTCGGCCGGCACCTCGAGGAGCGCCGCGAGCGCACCGACGACCTGCCCGACCGCGAGGTCGCCGTCGCACGCCCCGACGAGGCCGGCGAGCGCCGTGCCCGCCTGCACCGCACGGCCGAGCCCGCCGCCCTGGCGCAGCAGCACGACCTCCGGGTCCACGCTGCCGGGTCGCAGGTAGCGCTCCTCGGTCACGTCGGGGGCGACGACGAGGTGCGCGGCGGCGAGGGCGGAGTCGTCGCGCACGGTCAGCCAGTCGTGCGCCGCGAGGCTCGCGGCCAGGTGCCCGCCGAGCGGCTGGTGGACGGTGCCGGTGTGCTCCTCCAGCCGACGCAGCGTGGGGCGGCCCGTGGCCGGGCGGCGGAGCGTGAGGATCCCGAAGCCGACGGCGACGACGTCGCGCGTCGCGAAGTCGTCGAGCCACGCGCCGTACTGAACGTCCCACGCGGCGCGGTCGCGGTCAGGCGTCACCCCACCGTCACGGATCCAGGTCTCGGCGTACTCGGCCGGGTCCAGCAGCTCGCGCTGGATCACCCAGCCGTCGAGCCCCGCCTCGTCGAGCCACGAGCCGACCCGCTCGTGCCACTCCTCGCCGCGCCGGACCTCCCAGTTGCCCAGCAGCTGCGCCACGCCGCCCGGCGCGAGCACCGCGCCGACGCCGGTCACCAGCTCCCGGACCACAGCGTCCCCCGCCCGCCCGCCGTCGCGGTACTCGTAGGCCGGGACGCCCGGCGTCCGCGGCGTGATGACGAACGGCGAGTTCGACACGACGAGGTCGAACTGCTCCCCCTCGACCGGGGCGAGCATCGAGCCGGCCCGCAGCTCGACCCGCTCCGGGCCGACGCCCGCGAGCGCCGCGTTGACGCGCGCGAACGCCAGGGCGCGCGCCGAGACGTCGGTCCCGACCACCGCCTCGGCGTGCCGCGCCGCGTGCAGCGCCTGGATCCCGCAGCCCGTGCCGAGGTCGAGCACTCTGCGACGCCGGTCCCGGACCGTCACCTGCGCGAGGGTCGTCGACGCCCCGCCGACGCCGAGCACGTGGTCGGTCCGCAGCGCGCGGCCCGTCGCGACCTCGCCCAGGTCGGACACGAGCCACCAGCGCACCGGGCCGGCGGCGTCCTCCGCCTCGTACGGACGCAGGTCCACGCGCGCCCGCACCTCGTCGTCGCGGCCCGCGCCCGCCGCCTGGACCAGACCGAGCCGAGCAGCGCCGTCGACCCCCAACGTCGGCAGCGCCGCCGCGAGTGCCACGCGCGGCACCCCGCGACCGAGCACGAAGACCCGCACGAGCGCCGCGGTCCGCGCGTCTGCATCCTCCCCTCCCGGGACGTCCGCACTCGTGGGTGCCGTGGCCCCACGGAGTGCGGACGACCCGGACAGGACGAGCGGGGCCGTCGCGCGAAGGGCAGGCAGCGGCTGCTCGCGGTGGAGCGCGGCCGACGCGACCGGCCCGAGGAGGTCCTCGACCGCGGTGACCGTGAAGCCAGCAGCCGTGAGGTCGGCGCGCAGCGCGCCGAGCTGCGCCGGGTCGTGGCGGGGGACGTCGCGCGAGGGCAGTCGCTCGGGGCTCATGGCGTCATCCTCGCGTGCGCGTCACGCGGTCCCGTGCTCGGCCTGCGCACCCGACTCGAGGTCCTCGAGCGGCTCGGCGTCCACCCGCTCGAGGTCCACGACGATCGGCAGGTGGTCGCTCGCACGCCGCGTCCGGTCGTCGCGCAGCACCGTCGCCTCGACCACCCGCAGGTCGGGACTGATCAGCACGGCGTCGATGCGGCGCCGCGGCCGCCGCGCGCTGAAGGTCGGCGCAGCCGGCTCGACGGCGTCCCGCAGGTGCCGCGTCAGCCGTCCCCACACCTCGCCGCCGGGCTGCTCGTTGAGATCGCCGACGACGACGCGCGGCCCGGTCTCCCGGTCGATCTCGCGCAGCACGCGGTCGAGATGGCGCCCCCGTTCGTGCGCCCCGAGCGCGAGGTGCAGCACGGCGACGAGCACGCCGTCGACCCGGGCGACGCAGAACCCGCGCCGCACCTGACCGAGCCGCCAGGGCAGCCGGCGCGCGCCCGCGCCCGTGACGGCGACGTGCTCGGACACGAGCAGCGCCGTCGTCCGCGCGCCACCGCCCCCCACCGCCACGCGGAGCCCGCACCGGCGCGCGAAGGTGCGCAGGCGGCGTCGGCCGCGGAGCGCCCGCGGCGGCTCCTGGACGCCCAGCACGTCGGGGGCGACCGAGCGGACGACCTGGACGAGCGCGTCCTCGTCGAGCGTGAGCCCCTTGATGTTGTACGTCATCACCCGCAGCCGCCCCACGGGACCACTCAACCCGCGAGCGGACGTGCCCGCACGCCACGCCCAGGGGACGCGGCGTGCGGGCACGGTCATCGGCCGCCCTCAGACGAGCTGCGTCTCCTGCTCGAGGCGGGCGTCCGCATCGACCCGCGCGGCCCGAAACCGGGACATGACCACGGAGCCGAACGCGACCGCCGCCGCGGCGACCGCGATCCCGAGCCGGAGCGCGTGGTTCGCGTCCTCACCGACGCTGACCATGACGATCGCGGGGGCGATGAGCAGCGCGACGAGGTTCATGACCTTGATCAGCGGGTTGATCGCGGGGCCCGCGGTGTCCTTGAACGGGTCGCCGACCGTGTCACCGATGACGACGGCCTCGTGCGCCGGGGAGTTCTTCCCGCCGTACTTGCCGTCCTCGACGATCTTCTTCGCGTTGTCCCACGAGCCTCCGGCGTTCGCGAGGAACACGGCCATGAGGACGCCGGTCGCGATCGCGCCCGCGAGGAAACCCGCGAGCGGTCCGATGCCGAGCCCGAACCCGACGGCGACCGGGGCGGACGCCGCGAGGAGCCCCGGGGTCGCGAGCTCCCGCAGCGAGTCGCGCGTGCAGATGTCCACGACCTTGCCGTACTCGGGCCGGACGTCGCCCGTCATGATGCCCGGGTTGTCGCGGAACTGGCGGCGCACCTCGAAGACGATCGCGCCCGCGGCGCGCGTCACGGCGTCGATCAGGAGGCCCGAGAAGAGGAACACCGTCGCGCCACCGAGGATCACGCCCACGAGCGTGATCGGCGAGATGATCTCGTACGCCAGCAGGGCGGCGGTGAAGCCGCTGGCTGCGGACACGGTCTCGCCCAGCTCGGCGAGCGAGTTGGACACCGTGTCGGCGTACGACCCGAACAGCGCGGTCGCGGCGAGCACCGCCGTCGCGATGGCGATGCCCTTGGTGATCGCCTTGGTCGTGTTGCCCACGGCATCGAGGTCCGTGAGGACCTGGGCGCCCTCGGCGGTGACGTCGCCCGACATCTCCGCGATGCCCTGCGCGTTGTCGCTGACCGGCCCGAAGGTGTCCATCGCGACGATGACGCCCACGGTGGTGAGCAGGCCGCAGCCCGCGAGCGCGATGAGGAAGAGCGCCAGGACCACCGAGCCGCCCGAGAGCAGGAAGGCCGCGCAGATCGCCGCGGCGATGATGCCCGCGGTGTAGACCGCCGACTCGAAGCCGACGCCGATGCCCGAGAGCACGACCGTGGCCGCACCCGTCTGGGAGGTGCGGGCCACGTGGAGCGTGGGCTTCGACGTCGTGCCCGTGAAGTAGCCGGTGAGCCACAGGATGACGCCGGCGAGCACGATGCCGATGATCACGGCCCCGGTCGCGACCAGGCGTGGGTCACCCCCGTTGTCCGCGAGGCCCTCGCCCACGCCGGGGAGCTCCGCGAACGTGGCCGGCAGGTAGGTGAACGCCGCGATCGCGGACAGCACCGCCGCGACGATCGCCGAGATGTAGAAGCCGCGGTTGATCGCCGCCAGCCCGCTCTCGTTGCCGCGCACCCGCGTGATCAGGACCCCGAGCACCGCGGTGAGCGCCCCGATCGCCGGGACGATGAGGGGGAAGACGAGCCCCTGCTCACCGAACGCCGCCTTGCCGAGGATGAGCGCAGCGACCAGCGTCACGGCGTACGACTCGAACAGGTCGGCCGCCATGCCGGCGCAGTCGCCGACGTTGTCACCCACGTTGTCGGCGATGGTCGCGGCGTTGCGCGGGTCGTCCTCCGGGATGCCCTGCTCGACCTTGCCGACCAGGTCGGCACCGACGTCGGCGGCCTTGGTGAAGATGCCGCCGCCGACGCGCATGAACATCGCGAGCAGCGCGGCGCCGAAGCCGAAGCCCTCGAGCACCGCGGGTGCCTCGCCGCGGTAGATCAACACCACCGCGGCCGCCCCGATGAGGCCGAAGCCGACCACGCACATGCCGACGACCCCGCCGGTGCGGAACGCGATCTGGGCGCCCTCGGTGCGGCCGCCCGGCTTCGACGCCACCGCGGCGACCCGCACGTTGGCACGCGTCGCGAGCCACATGCCCAGGTACCCGATCGCCGCGGAGAAGCCGGCGCCGAGCAGGAAGAACATCGAGCGACCGATCTTGACGCCCGCGTCGCCCGGCAGCAGGAACAGCAGCGCGAACACGACGACCGCGAACAGGATCAGCGTGCGGAACTGCCGGTTGAGGTACGCGGCGGCGCCCTCCTGGACCGCCGCCGCGATGTCGCGCATCCGCGCGGTGCCGTCTGCCGCGGCGAGCACCTGCCGCCGCAGCACCACCGCGAAGAGCAGGCACGCGACGGCGATCGCCGCGACCACCCCGACGATGGTGAGGCTCGTAGTACCGAGCTGGAGCATCCGTCCTCCTTGACGACGCAGGGCCTCGAGGGCCGCCCCCTTGAACCCGTTCGGCCCCGTTGCCGCGCGGACTGGCGAAGTCTAGCCAGACGGACGCGCACGCCACCCGGACACATGTCCGGGTGGCGTCCCGGTCGTGCCCCTGGGAAGCGACTGTCAGGCACGGCGCGCGAGGGCGCACGCGTCCGGTCTGACACGGCCGTGTGCGCGCGGGATACGGGAGGAGCTGTCAGGCCTCGCGCGCGTCGGTGCGCGCGCTCGGTCTGACAGCTCGCGAGGCCGGGGTCGCACCACGCCGGCGCGATCCGAGACGCTCAGGCGAGGGCGTCCTCGAGCGACTCGTGGATGACGAACACCTGGTCGAGCGCGGTGATCCGGAAGACCTTGAGGACCTTCTCCTGAGCGATCACGAGCTGGAGGTTGCCGCCGAAGCCGCGGACCCGCTTGAGCGCCCCGACGAGGACGCCGAGCCCGGTCGAGTCCATGAAGCCGACGCCCCGGAGGTCGACGAGCAGGTCGCGGTGCTGCGAGTCGATCAGCTCGGCGAGCTTCTCGCGGAGCCCGTGGGCCGTGTAGACGTCGATCTCCCCTGCGACCTCGATGATCGTCCGGGGTCCGTGCTCGCGGCTGGTGACCGAGACGTCCACGACCCACCTCCTTCTGCGTTGTGCAGTGCATTCAACCAAAGCGCAGGCCAGAAGGAGTCACCGGAGCCTCGCGCGGCTCGCGGCCGTCGACCGGCTGAGCCCGGCCGTCGGCCGGGTGGGCAGTGGCCAGGCACCGTCGGTGGGCGATGGGAGACTGCGGGGGTGGTCTGCGGTGGGTGACACGGATGCGCTGCTCGACGTCCTGCTGGCCGGGGGACGGCGCGCGGACCGGCTGACGCACGTCGAGCACCTCCCGGCGCGCACGGGGGAGCAGGTCGACTGGCCCGCGTGGGCCGACAGCTCGCTCGTCGCCGACTACCGCGCCCTGGGCGTCGAGCGTCCGTGGCGGCACCAGGTGGAGGCCGCCGACGCCGCGTGGTCCGGTCGGCACACCGTCCTGGCCACGTCGACGGGCTCGGGGAAGTCGCTCGCGTTCTGGCTCCCCGCCCTGACGTCCGTGCGCGCCGCGATCGGCGCCGGCACGCTCGACCCCGGCCGCATCGAGTCGGTTCAGCGCCGCGGGTCGGTGCTGTACCTCTGCCCGACCAAGGCGCTCGCCGCCGACCAGCTCGCGGGCCTGGACCGCCTGCTGGCGGCCGGGAGCGCTCGCGACCTCCGGGTCGCGACGTGCGACGGCGACACCCCGACGGAGGACCGCCGCTGGGTGCAGGAGCATGCCGACGTCGTGCTCACCAACCCCGACTTCCTGCACTACTCCCTGCTGCCCAACCACCGCCGGTGGGCGCGGCTGCTCGCGAGCCTGCGCTACGTCGTCGTCGACGAGTGCCATGCCTTCCGCGGGGTGTTCGGCGCGCACGTCGCGCTGGTCCTGCGCCGCCTGCGCCGGCTGGCCGCGCACTACGGGGCGGGTCGTGGCGGCGTCGGCGGCGGGCACGCGACCGGCGAGGCGACCGGGCCGACGTTCCTGCTCGCGTCCGCGACGACGTCGGACCCGGCGCTGAGCGCGGCCCGTCTGCTGGGCGTCGACGCCGACGACGTCCTCGCCGTCGCGCACGACGCCTCACCGGCGGGGCGCAAGACGGTGGTGCTGTGGCAGCCGCCCGAGCTGCCCGGCACCGAGGCCCCGTGGTCGACCGCCCCGCTCGACGCCGACCCGTGGGCGACCGACACGCCCGGGCCCGCGCCGACGGTCGGCACGGGGTCGGGGATGGTCGAGGCGGACCCCGACCGGCCACGCCGCTCGGCGACCGCGGAGATCGCCGACCTGCTGGCCGACCTGACGGTCGCGGGTGCGCGGACCCTCGCGTTCACGCGGTCGCGGCGCGCGGCCGAGACGGTCGCGACCGTGACGCAGCAGCACCTCGCGGCGGTCGACCGGGGGCTGGCACGCCGGGTCGCGGCGTACCGCGGCGGCTACCTGCCCGAGGAGCGTCGCGCGCTCGAGGCCGCGATCCGGGACGGCACCCTGCGGGCGCTCGCGACGACGAACGCGCTCGAGCTCGGCGTCGACATCTCGGGGCTCGACGTCGTGCTGATCGCCGGGTGGCCCGGCACGCGGGTGTCGCTCTGGCAGCAGGCGGGCCGGGCCGGTCGCGCGGGCGCGGAGGGCCTCGTCGCGCTCGTCGCGCGCGAGGACCCGCTCGACACGTTCCTGGTGCACCACCCCGAGGCGATCTTCGCCGCGCCCGTCGAGGCCACCGTGTTCGACCCGACGAACCCGTACGTGCTCGCGCCGCACCTGTGCGCCGCGGCCGCTGAGCTGCCGCTGCGCGGCGAGGACCTCCCGCTGTTCGGCCCCGGGACCGCCGAGCTGCTCGACGTGCTCGTCGAGCGGGGGGCCCTCCGGCGGCGCTCGTCGGGCTGGTACTGGACGCACCACGACAGCGCGGCGCGCCTGACCGACCTGCGCGGGACCGGCGGCGACCCCGTGCGGGTCGTCGAGCTCGAGACGGGGCGCCTGCTGGGGACGGTCGACGCCGCCTCGGCCGACGCGACCGTGCACCCCGGCGCGGTCTACGTCCACCAGGGTGCGACCTACGTCGTGGAGGAGCTGGACCTGCCCGACGCCGTGGCGCTGGTCGCGCGACGCGACGTGGACTTCGGCACCTGGGCGCGCTGGACGACGTCGATCGACATCCGCTCGACGCGCGACCGGCGGTCGTGGGGCCCGGTGACCTGGGGGTTCGGCTCGGTCGACGTGACCCAGCAGGTCATGAGCTTCCAGCGCAAGCGCATCCCCGACATGCAGGTGCTCGGCACCGAGCTGCTCGAGCTGCCCGCGCGGACCCTGACGACCGCGGCCGTGTGGTGGACGGCGCCCACGTCCGTGCTCACCGAGGCCGGCGTGACGGCCGAGCTGGCGCCCGGCGCCCTGCACGCGGCCGAGCACGCGTCGATAGGCCTGCTGCCGCTGCTGGCGACGTGCGACCGCTGGGACCTCGGCGGGGTGTCGACCGCGCTGCACGTCGACACCGAGCAGGCGACGGTCTTCGTGTACGACGGCTACCCCGGCGGTGCGGGGTTCGCCGAGCGCGGGTACGGTCTCGGCGCCACCTGGCTGCGCGCGACCCGCGAGGCCATCGCGAGCTGCCGGTGCGCGACCGGCTGCCCTGCCTGCGTCCAGTCGCCGAAGTGCGGCAACGGGAACAACCCGCTCGAGAAGGCCGCCGCCGTGCGCCTGCTCGACGCGGTGCTCGCGCACGCCTCGAACTGACCGCGAGATCGTCACCCGGCCGGAGATCGCTCGTCGGCGGGCGATCTCGGACCGGCGCGCGCGCTCGCGCGGGCAGGACCCAGGGCGCTGTCGCGGCTGGCGGTGACGCGCACGACGCCGTCCCCGACGTGCTCGCAGCTCGTCAGGACCGCCCCGTTCTCCGCCACCACGGCCTGCGCGACGGCGCACCCGGCCGCCGGGCCCGCGGAGGCGACCCGTCGCGCCCCGGCAAGCGCGCCGAGGTCCGCCGCGGCCTGGACGGCGCCACGGGTGGACTGCGTGCGTGCGAGCAGGCTCACGGTCACGACCAGCACCAGCACGACGGCCACCAGCCCGAGCACCAGCACCGTGCCCGACCCGCGCTCGTGCCCGCCACCGACCGTCGGGGCGCGATCGCGCACCGACACGGCTCGATCCCGGGCCTTCACGGCTCTGTCCGGGGCCGTCACGGCTCTGTCCGGGGCCGTCACGGTTCTGTCCGGGGCCCTCACGGCTCGACCCATGCCGTGGCGGTCGCACTCGCGCGGAGCGGCACCGCCCACTCGAGCCCGCTCACGGCTCGCGTGACGGTCACGGTGACCCAGGCGTCGTCGCGGACGATCTGGACCGCCGCATCCGCGCCGGCGAGCCGCTTCGCCGTCGCGACCACCTGGGCGGGGTCCTCCCGCAGCGCCGCGGCCCGCGCTGCCGCCCGCGCCGCGTCCGCGCAGCGCAGGTGCGTGACGGCAGCCGAGCCCAGCACGAGCACGGCCGCGAGCAGGAGCGCCACCGCGGGAAGCGCGAGCGCCAGCTCCGCGGTGACGCTGCCCCGCTCGCGCTCTCTCACACCGACAGCGCTCCCCGGATGATCCCGAGCAGCAGCTCGCGCACGTCGCTGCTCCGCAGAATCACGACGAGCAGGCCGGCGAAGCCTGCCGCGGCGACGGTCGCGATGGCGTACTCGGCCGTCGCCATCCCCGTCTCGGCGCTCCGGCCGGGCTCCTCGGCCACACCCGCGATCCGGTCACGCGCTCGCTCGACCCGGGCCCGGGCCCGTCCGGCGATGGCAGTGATGTGGTTCCTCATGATGTTCCTTCCTTCCGATGACGGCTGACACCCCACGGTGCCGGGAGCGAGCCACTCGTCGTCGGTCGGCGGTCGGCGCTCGGGGACGCGCGGGGCGAGCGACCGCCTGTGGACGGCCAGATGGGCAGTCCGCCGGCAACCGGTGGCAGCCGGGTGGGTTGCCAGTGGGCAGCCGGTGGGAAGGACGACGCCGTGGACAGCAGAGTCAGCGGATGAGGTCGCCACTGAGCGACACGAGGACCGGCACCAGCCCGATGAGCACGAAGGCCGGGAGGAAGCACAGCCCGAGCGGTAGCACGAGGTGCACGCCGAGGCGCCCCGCGGCCTCCCGTGCTGCGGCGCGGCGCTCGCGGCGCAACCGGTCCGCCGCCGCGCGCAGCGCCGGCCCCGGCGCCGCGCCTGACACCCAGGTGGCACCGAGACCGTCCACGAGCGGCGCGAGTCGCGATGGCACGCCGGCCCAGGCGGCGCGCCAGTCGGCACCCATCACGAGGGCGGACGACGCGCGGACGAGCGCCTCCCCCTCCTCACCTCCGGTCGCGCGCCCCACCGCACCGAGCGCGCGGGGGAGGCCGGCGCCGGAGGTCATCGCCGCGTCGAGCAGGTCCAGCAGGACGACGACATCGAGCGTGTGCACCAGGTCCCGTCCGTGCAGGAGCGGGTGCGTCCCGTCCGCGGCCGCACCGGCCGCACCGGGCGCACCACGTCCGCGGAGACTCCGGGCCGAGGCGGATGCGCGCGCGCGGCCCGGGGTCCGCCCGTCGCGGGCGGCCCGCGACCAGGTGCCGGTCGTCGTCCACGGCGCCGTCGCACCCAGCGCGCAGATCGTCACCAGAGCCGCTGTCAGCAGCGCTCGCATCACCGCCTCACCGCGTCCGGCGCCTGCGGGTCCGGTCACCCGCGCGCGCGGCGATCATCACGAGCCGGGCGATCCACCACCGTCCGACCGCCAGCAGCGCGGCGCCGATCGCGAGCCCGAGCGTGCCGATCCCGCCGTCGAGCAGGACGGCGACGGGATCGGCGCCGACGGCCGTGCCCAGGACCACACCCAGCACCGGGAGCATCGTGAGCACCCCGGCAGTCGCGCGGGGACCCGCGAGCGCGGCACGACGCTCCCCCTCCGCCTCCTCCCCGGCCGCGAGCGCCTGGGCCACGCGGTCGAGCACCGCGGCGAGCGGCGCGCCGAGCTCCCGGGCCAGCTCTCCGGCCACCAGCACGGCGGCGACCTGGGCCTCGTCGCCGCGCCCGGCCAGCGCCGCGGCGTCGGGTCGCCCGCCGGCCCCGAGGGGGCGCCCGAGCGCGACCTGCCACGCCCGCGCCGGGTCGGCACCCGCCCGGAGCTGGGACGCGACCTCGGTCACGACGGTCGCCAGGTCGGCCCGCTCGACGGCCTGCCCCGAGCGGGAGCCCGGCCGGGGCAGCCGCCCGGTGACGCGCGCGAGCATCGAGCCCCTCGCGCGGCTCGAGCGTCCTGCGGAGTCGACGTCGAGAGCCCGGGCCGGTCGTCCGGACGGCCCCACGGCAGCGGTCACGCCCAGCGTCACGAGGACCGCGAGCAGCGCGACCGCCGCGGTCCCCGCGTCGGCCGGGTCCGGTCCGCTCATGCCGCGGGGCCGCGCTCGTCCCGACCGACCCGGCCGACGAGGCGGTCCCAGCCCGGGCCGGTCTCCACACCGCCGTCCGTGCCGCTCCGCAGGCGGAGGGCGGGCACGACCTCCAGCTCGCCGTCGCCGGTCCGCCGCACCACCCCCACCTCGACCAGCCGACGCCGACCGCGGTCCCGTCTCAGGTGCAGGACCGCGTCCAGGGCGCTCGCCGCCTGCGCCGCGACGGACTCGCGGGCCATCCCCGCGAGCGCGGCGAGCGCCTCGAGGCGCGCGGGCACGTCGGACGCCGTGTTGGCGTGCACGGTGGCCCATCCGCCCTCGTGCCCGGTGTTGAGCGCGGTGAGCACCTCGCGGACCTCGGCGCCGCGGCACTCGCCGAGCACGATCCGGTCGGGCCGCATCCGCAGCGCCTGCCGCACGAGGTCCGGCAGGCCGACCGCCCCGACTCCCTCCACGTTCGCTCGCCGAGCGAGCAGCCGGACCACGTGCGGATGGTCCGGCTCGAGCTCTCCGGACTCCTCGATGCACACGATGCGCTCGGTCGGCGGGACCAACGACAGGAGCGTCGAGAGCAGCGTCGTCTTGCCGGTCCCGGTCGCACCGGAGACGACGACGTTCGCCCGCGCCGACACCAGCGCGCGGAGGGCCGGCTCGAACCCTGCGTCGACCCCGCCGAGCCGGACCAGCTCGTCGAGCGTGAACGCACGGGGGCGGAGCACCCGCAGAGACAGGAGCGTGCAGGCGCCGCCGACCGGCGGGAGCACGGCGTGCAGCCGCGTGCCGTCGGGCAGCCGCGCGTCCACCAGCGGGCTCGCGTCGTCGAGGCGTTGACCTCCAGCCGCTGCCAGGCGGACGGCGAGCGCCCGCACCTGGTCCGGCGTCCCCAGGTCGACCGCGACCTGCTCGAGCCGACCGGCGCGCTCGACCCACACGTCCTGCGGGCCGTTGACCAGGACGTCCGTGACCGCGGGGTCCTCGAGCAGTCCCTGCAGCGGGCCGGCCCCCAGGAGCTCGGCCCGCACCGCTGCGACGAGCTGCGCGAGGGCGCGGCTGCCGAGCACCGCGCCGCACTCCTTGACGAGCGCGGTCACCTGCGCGGCTGTGGGCGCACCGCCCGACCGTGCGAGCCGCGACCGGACCTCCGCGAGCAGCGCCTCGTCGACCCGGTGGTCGACGGCTCCGCCCTCGGACGACGTCGCGGCATCGCCGCGTCGCCCTGGTCGGGCCACGATGCGGCCGCCGAGGCGGTCGTCCTCGGCGAGGGGTGTCGCCGCGACGGTCCTCATGTCAGCCCCGCGACGAGCTGCTCGGCCACGCGCGCGAGCGGCTGACCTCGGCGGAGCGGCGGCCCGCCGCCACGCTCGAGTGCGGCCGCGAACCCGCGCTGGGGGTCCATCGAGGCGGCGACGGGCAGGTCCACGACGTGCGCGAGCTCGAGCACCCCGAGCCCACCCGGAGCCGGCCCCCGCACGACGAGGCGGACGTCCGCCTCACGCGTGGTCGCGCCGCGCATCGCGAGCAGCCCGGCCACCGACTGCAGGTCGCGGCCCGCCAGCACGAAGAGCGCCGAGCACCTGCCGAGCACCCCGTCCCCCCGGCTGCCGTGCGCGTCGCGCCCGCGGAGCCCGTCACCCTCGCGGAGGTCGTCACCGTCACGAGCCCTGTCACCTCCCGCACGCACTGCCGCCCGGTCGAGGTCCAGCACGACGTCGTCGTGGCTGTCGACGATCGCATCGAGCACGTCGTCGACGACGGCCGCGTCGGGCGGACCCGGTCGCGACCGGTCCGCGCTCAGCACCGTCACGCGCGACCAGCGGGGAAGCAGCGCGGTGAGCTCGTCGCCCGAGACCTCGCCCCGAGCACCACGCAGGTCGGGCCAGCGCAGGCCGGGCTCGGCCTCGATGCCCAGCAGCACGTCGACGCCGCTCCCGAATCGGTCCAGGTCGACCAGGGCGGTCCGCCGGGCCCCGCCGCGCGCGCCTGCGAGCCGGTGCGCCAGCGCAGCCGCGAGCGAGGAGGCGCCCAGCCCGCCGCGCGCTCCCACCACCCCGAGCACTCGCGCACCCCGCCGTCGGTCCTCGATCACGTCACCGTCTCCCCTCGCCTCGCACCTCGCGGCCGGACCCCGGGCGGGCCGACGACCTCGCGCACGACCGTCGACGCCCCCTCACCCGAGGCCTGCTCGGGCGCCATGCTCGCCCGCGCGGACGAGACGGCGTCGGGCATCGACGCCGTCATGGGGATCGCGCGGCGGCGTCGGCTCCTGGGGTCGGGCCGACCTCGTGGCTAGGCTCGCCGCAGGGCTCCGGCGGCACGGGGCACGCCCGAGAGGACAGGGCTACGCGATGACACCGCCCGAGGACGAGGCGCCCCGCAGCGCAGCGTTCTTCGACCTCGACAAGACGATCATCGCGACGTCGTCGGCGACCGCCTTCTCGCGCCCGTTCTACGCCGGCGGGCTCATCACGCGCGGCGACGTGCTGCGGACCGCCTACGCGCAGGCCGCCTTCCTGCTCGGCCGCGCGGACCACGACCAGACCGAACGGCTCCGCGCGCAGCTGTCCGCGCTCGCCGTGGGCTGGGACGTCGCGCAGGTCTCGCAGATCGTGGCCGAGACGCTGCACGAGCTGATCGACCCGGTGGTCTACGCCGAGGCGGTCACCCTCATCGACGAGCACCACGAGGCGGGGCGTGACGTCGTGATCGTCTCGGCGTCGGGGGCCGAGGTCGTCGAGCCGATCTCGGCGCTCCTGGGTGCGGACAGGGTGATCGCCACGCGCATGACCGTCGAGGACGGCCGGTACACGGGTGACATCGACTTCTACGCGTACGGCGAGAACAAGGCCACGGCGATCCGCGAGCTCGCGGCGGCGGAGGGCTACGACCTCGCGTCGAGCTACGCCTACTCGGACTCCGTCACGGACGCGCCGATGCTGGCCGCCGTCGGGCACGCGTTCGCCGTCAACCCGGACCGGGTGCTGCGCCGGCTCGCGGCGACGAGCGGGTGGGGCGTGCTGACGTTCAGCCGGCCGGTCTCGCTGCGCGCCCGCCTGGCTCCGCCCGCGCCGGTCGTCACGGCGGGCGCGGTCGCCGTGGGGCTGGTCGTCGCGACGGTCGCATGGCGTGTCGTCGCGCGCGCCCGGGCGCGTCGCTGAAGCGGTCCCCTTTGTCCCTTGCCCCTGCGAAGGTCACAGGAGTATCACGGAAGGACAACAGCATCGAGGAGAGGGCACCCACGCGCGGATCGTCCACGTAAGGACATGTCGACCGGGCTGGGCCCGTTGCGACAGCCGAGCTGCACGCCTGATCACCCTCGTCTCATGATGTTGGCGACGGCGCTCCGAGCGGGCGCCGTCGTTGTGTCCGCGCTCGCCCTCGGGTGACGCTCAGGGGACGATCCCGCGGAGAACCGCGGCGCACACGATGCGCACCCGTCCGTGTCGCCCCCTTCGGCCCCTGCGACCAATGCATGGGCTCCCGGCACCTGGCGGGACGCAGTCAGCCCCACGCGCCCCGGAGGTACTGGTCCGGCCACGGCGCCCGCTCGGGCGGCACTCCCAGCTCGTGCGCGGCCCGCAGCGGCCACATCGGGTCGCGCAGCGCGGCGCGACCGAGCAGCACGACGTCGGCCGCGCCGTCGGTCAGGACCGCCTCGGCCTGCTGCGGCGTGGTGATGAGCCCGACGGCGCCCACGGGCAGCCCGGACCCGCTGCGGATCGCCTCGGCCGCCGGCACCTGGTAGCCCGGGCCGACCGGGACCGACGCCGGGACGTTGCCGCCCGTCGAGACGTCGACGAGGTCCACGCCGCGCACCGAGAGCTCCTTGGCGACCTGCGTGACGTCGTCGACGGTCAGCCCGCCGTCCACCCAGTCCGTCGCCGAGAGCCGCACGAGCAGCGGCTTCCTCTCGGGCCACACCGCGCGCACCGCGTCCACGACGTGGAGCGTCAGCCGCGCCCGGTTCCGCAGCGAGCCCCCGTATTCGTCCGCGCGATCGTTGGACAGCGGCGAGAGGAACTGGTGCAGCAGGTAGCCGTGGGCGGCGTGCACCTCGACGACGTCGAAGCCTGCCGCGTCCGCCCGCCGCGCCGCGGCCGCGAAGGCCCGCGGGACTGCCGCGACGTCGTCGGCGGTCATCGCGGCGGGCGCCGCGTAGCCGGGGAAGGCCGACGCCGAGGGCCCGACGGCGGTCCAGCCGCCCTCGTCGGCCGGAACGGTCCCGCGCGCCGGGCTCCAGGGCCGGTGGACCGAGCCCTTGCGCCCCGCGTGGGCGAGCTGCATCCCGACCCGGGCGCCTCGGGCATGCACGAAGTCGACGATCCGGGCCCACGCCGTCGCCTGCTCGTCGGACCACATGCCCGCGTCCTGCGGGCTGATCCTGCCGTCGGGCACGACGGCGCTCGCCTCCGTCAGCACGAGCCCGAACCCGCCCGTCGCCCGCGCGCCGAGGTGCACGAGGTGCCAGTCGTCCGGGACGCCGTCGACCGCGGAGTATTGGCACATCGGCGCCAGCCAGATGCGGTTGCGGAACGTGGCGCCGCGCAGCGTCAGCGGCTCGAAGAGGGCGCTCGTCACGCTGGGGGAAACCGACCGGCGCGCACGGGCATTCCCGCGCCGAGAGCCGTCCCGCCGAGCGGCGCGACGGGCCCCGCAATAGCCTGAGCAGCGGTGATGCTGCGCCGCGGCCACCGTGCGACCTCGTCTGCGAAGGAGCATCCGATGAGCAGCCCCGACCACCGCGAGCCGCGCCCCGCCGAGCCGTACCCCGACGACCCGCGCCCCGACAGCGCGGCCGCACCCGCACCCGCACCCGCACCTGCACCGGCACCGGTCGACCGCGCGGCGGAGGAACGCCGGCTCACGGCGGACCGCCAGGAGCAGGAGCGCCGGCGCGACGGCGCGTTCCCCGTCGCCACCGGACCGCGCACCACCGGGGCCGGCGGGCACGTCGTCGGGTTCCTCGTGGGGCTCGTGCTGACGATCCTCGCCGGGTTCCTCGTCGTGCTGGGCCAGTCCCGGATCCTCGCGGAGGGCGTCGGCGCGACGGACGTCAGCCCGGAGACGCTCGGCATCGTGCTGGTGACGCTGGGAGCGCTGGTGGCCGGCGTCGTCGTCCTCCTCGGGCTGTGGACGCCGGCCGCGCCGCTGGCGGGTGGGCTCGCGGCGCTCCTCGTCGGCGCGGCCTACCTGTTCGCGCCCGTCGAGACGCACCGCGAGACCCTGCGGGTGTTCGCGACCGAGCAGAACCGGACCGCGGTGCTCAACTCCATCACGGTGATGAACGCGGGGGGGCTCTTCGCGACCGGCGTCGTCCTCCTCGCGGCCGCGACGGCGTTCTCGCTCGCGCGGCGCCGCGGCGTGGAACTGGGCGCCTTCCGGGAGCGTCGCAAGCGAGCACTAGAGTCGTGATCAGCGGGTCTGCCGCCCAGTGAGGCATCCCCGCCGCATCACCGCCGCATCACCGTCGCCGCGCCGGAGGAACTGTGACCGAGGACAGCACCACCTCAGAAACCCTGGAGAACCTGCTCACCGAGGACCGGCGCTTCCCGCCCGGCGCCGACTTCGTGACGCAGGCGAACGCGCACGCGGAGCTCTACCCGTGGGCTGCCGCCGATCCGGCCGGGTTCTGGGCCGACCAGGCACGCGAGCTCCTGACGTGGCAGCAGCCCTTCACCGAGGTGCTCGACTGGTCGAACCCCCCGGTCGCACGCTGGTTCGCGGACGGGACGCTGAACGCCTGCTACAACGCCGTCGACCGGCACGTCGAGGCGGGCCACGGGGACCGGGTCGCGATCCACTTCGAGGGCGAGCCGGGCGACACCCGCACGCTCACCTACGCGGACCTGCAGCGTGAGGTCTCGCGCGCCGCGAACGCGCTGACCGCCCTCGGCGTGCAGACCGGCGACCGCGTCGCGATCTACCTCCCGATGATCCCCGAGGCCGTCGTCGCGCTGCTCGCGTGCGCCCGGATCGGGGCCCCGCACTCCGTGGTGTTCGGCGGGTTCTCGGCCGAGGCCCTGCACACCCGCATCGAGGACGCTGACGCCAAGCTCGTCATCACGGCCGACGGGGGCTACCGGCGCGGCGCCCCGAGCGCGCTCAAGCCCGCGGTCGACGACGCGCTCGCGAAGGGACCGACCGACGTCGCCCACGTGCTCGTCGTGCGGCGGACCGGGCAGGACGTCGCGTGGACCGAGGGCCGCGACGTGTGGTGGCACGACGCCGTGGACAACGCCTCCGACCAGCACACGCCCGTCTGGGTCGAGGCCGAGCACCCGCTGTTCATCCTCTACACGTCCGGGACGACCGGGAAGCCCAAGGGCATCTTCCACACGACCGGCGGCTACCTCGCGCAGTGCGCGTACAGCCACCTCAACGTCTTCGACCTCAAGCCCGAGACGGACGTCTACTGGTGCACGGCCGACGTCGGCTGGGTCACCGGGCACAGCTACATCGTCTACGGGCCGCTCACCAACGGCGCGACCCAGGTGATGTACGAGGGCACGCCCGACACGCCGGGCCGGGACCGGTGGTGGGAGATCGTCGAGAAGTACAGGGTCTCGATCCTCTACACCGCGCCGACGGCGATCCGGACGTGCATGAAGTGGGGCGAGGAGTTCCCGGCCGCCCACGACCTGTCCTCGCTCCGCGTGCTCGGCAGCGTCGGTGAGCCGATCAACCCCGAGGCGTGGATGTGGTACCGCCGCGTCATCGGCGGCGACCGCACCCCGATCGTCGACACGTGGTGGCAGACCGAGACGGGCGCGATCATGATCTCGCCGCTGCCGGGGGTCACGACGCTCAAGCCGGGCTCGGCGCAGACGCCGCTGCCCGGGATCGCGGCCGACGTCGTCGACGACGAGGGGCACCCCGTGCCGAACGGTGGCGGTGGGTACCTCGTGCTGACCAAGCCGTGGCCCGCGATGCTGCGCGGGATCTGGGGCGATCTCGAGCGGTTCAAGGACACGTACTGGTCGCGGTTCTCCGGCATCTACTTCGCGGGCGACGGCGCCAAGAAGGACGAGGACGGCGACATCTGGCTGCTCGGCCGGGTCGACGACGTCATGAACGTGTCGGGGCACCGGCTGAGCACGACGGAGATCGAGTCGGCCCTCGTGTCGCACCCGTCGGTCGCCGAGGCGGCCGTGGTCGGCGCGACCGACGAGACGACCGGGCAGGCGGTCGTGGCGTTCGTGATCCTGCGCGGGGGCAACGAGGAGGTCGAGGGCACGGTCGCCGAGCTCCGGGCGCACGTCGCCAAGGAGATCGGGCCGATCGCGAAGCCGCGCAAGATCCTCGTGGTGCAGGAGCTGCCCAAGACCCGCTCGGGCAAGATCATGCGCCGGCTGCTGCGCGACGTCGCCGAGCACCGCGCGGTGGGGGACGCGACGACGCTCGCCGACGCCTCGGTCATGGACCTCATCGCGCAGGGCATCGACAAGCCGGCGCGGTCGTCCGAGGACTGATCGAGGGAGCCGGTCAGAGGCGCAGCAGGCGACGCAGGTTGCGGACGGCCTCGCGACCCGCGCGGTTCGCGCCGACCGTGCTCGCGCTCGGGCCGTAGCCGACGAGCTGCAGCCGGGGGTCCGCGACCACCTGCGTGCCGTCCATCACGATGCCGCCGCCGTGCCCGCGCAGGTGCAGCGGGCGCAGGTGGTCGAGACCGGCACGGAAGCCGGTCGCCCACAGGATGACGTCCGCCCGCTGGTGCTCCGGCGCGGGTGGGACGTCCTCGGGAGCCCACACCACGCCGTCGGGCACGATGCGCTCGAACATCGGCAGCCGGACGAGGATGCCGCGGTCGATCCCGCGCTGGTACTCCTCTGTGAGCGGCAGCCCGGTGACGGACACGACGCTCTCGGGCGGCAGGCCGGCGCGCGTGCGCTCGTCGACCTTCGCGACCGCGGCGCGGCCCCACTCCTCGTCGAACGCGCGCTGCTGGAACACCGGCGGGCGGCGCGTGACCCAGGTGGTCGTGGTGATCTCGGCGATCTGCAGCAGGAGCTGGATCGCGGACGTCCCGCCGCCGACGACGACGACGTGGAGGCCCAGGTAGTCGGCCGCGGACCGGAAGTCGCGCGTGTGGAGCTGCTCGCCGGCGAACGTGTCGCGACCCGGGTACGTCGGCCAGAAGGGCTTCTGCCACGTGCCGGTCGCGTTGATCAGGCCGCGGGTCAGCCACCGGCCGCGGTCGGTCTCGACGACGAGCATCCCGTCCGGCCCGCCCAGCTCGCGCACCGAATGCACCCGGACCGGCCGGACCACGCGGAGGTCGTGATTCCGCTCGTAGTCCGCGAAGTAGCGCGCGATCGCGACCGACGCCCGCTCGTCCGGGTCGACCTCGGGCAGCGCCATCCCGGGCAGCTCGTGGATCCCGTGCGCGTGCTGCATCCGCAGCGAGTCCCACCGGTGCTGCCACGCCCCGCCCGCGCTCGGGGCGTCGTCGAGCACGACGAAGCCGCCCGTCACGTGCTCGCCCAGACCCTCGGGACGGGCGGCCAGGCCCGCGCGACGCAGGTGGTAGGCGGCCGAGAGCCCCGCCTGACCGGCGCCGACGACGACGACGTCCACGGCGCGGTCGACGTCAGTTCCGGGGGAGCTCATCACGCGGTCCAACGTGCCAGGACGACTCCGTGTTCCGCAGCCCGACCGGCGCGGCGGCACGCCGGTGCGTGGTGGGATGGGCGGCATGACGTCCCCCGAGGTCCGCCGCGGCCCGCTCGACGACGACACCGCGGCCCAGGTGCGCCGGCTCGCGGCGGCGGCCGAGTCCGTCGACGGCGTCGCCCCGCTCTCGGAGCAGCCGCTGCTCCACCTGACCGCCGCCGCGCCCACCGTGCACCTGCTCGCGCGCGGGAGCGACGGCGCGCGCGAGGGCGACGGCGCGCTCGACGGCTACGCGCAGCTCGACCTCGACGCGCCGGGGACCGCGAGCGCCGAGCTGGTCGTCGCGCCGGGCGCCCGTCGACGCGGTCTGGGACGCCTGCTCCTCGACGGCGCGCGGACGCACGCGGTCGAGGACCGGACCGGCGACCCGGCCGGCAGACGGTTCACGGTGTGGGCGCACGGCGACCTGCCGCCGGCCCGCGCGCTCGCGTCCGGCGCCGGGCTGAGCGTCGTCCGCGAGCTGTGGCGCATGGGCGTCGACCTGACGGCGCTGCCCGCCGACGGCGAGCGCCGGCCGCCGCGCGGCATCGAGATCCGCACGTTCGAGGTCGGCCGGGACGAGGAGCCGTGGCGACGTGTGAACGCCCGGGCGTTCGCCGGCCATCCTGAGCAGGGCCGCATCTCTCGTGCCGACCTCGACGCGCGGATCGCCGAGCCCTGGTTCGACCCCGCCGGCTTCCTGCTCGCCGAGCGCGACGGCGTGCTGCTCGGCTCGGTGTGGACCAAGGTGCACCCCGCCCGCGGCGACGAGGACGCCGTCGGCGAGATCTACGTCGTCGGCGTCGATCCGGATGCGCAGGGCCTCGGCCTCGGCGGTGCGCTCACGTGGCGCGGCCTCGAGCACCTGCGTGGCCTCGGGCTGCGCCGCGCCATGCTCTACACCGAGGGCGACAACGAGGTCGCGATCCGCGCGTACAGCCGCGCGGGGTTCGGGCGCACGGGGGTCGACGTGCAGTTCGGCTGACGTTCACCTGCCGACCCCGGTCGAGCAGGGTGCGCCGGTCGGTGACGGTGGCACCATGGACGGATGAGCGAGGAGACCGACCACGACCACGCGTCCGGCGACGCCGGAGCCGTCCGGCTCGCGACGGAGCCCGCCCCGGTCGTGCGTCCTGCCGAGCCCCCGGCCCTGGCGCCCGAGCTCGAGGCGGTGACGCTGGCCGGAGCCGAGCTGCCCGCCGACCGGTTCCACGACCGCGAGCTGAGCTGGCTCGCCTTCAACGAACGCGTCCTCGAGCTCGCCGAGGACCCGCAGGCGCCCCTGCTCGAGCGTGCCCGGTTCCTGGCGATCTTCGCCTCGAACCTCGACGAGTTCTTCATGGTGCGCGTGGCCGGCCTCAAGCGGCGGATCGCCACCGGGATCGCCGTCGCGGCGGCGTCGGGCCTGAGCCCGGACCAGGTGCTCGAGGGCATCAGCGAAGGTGCCCACCGGCTCATGGACCGCCACGCGCGGGTGTTCGCCGAGCAGGTCCAGCCGGCGCTCGCGGCGGAGGGCATCACGCTCGTGCACTGGGACGACCTCGCCACCGAGGAGCACGAGCGGCTGCACAAGTACTTCCGCAAGCAGATCTTCCCCGTGCTCACGCCGCTTGCGGTGGACCCGGCGCACCCGTTCCCCTACATCTCGGGGCTGTCGCTCAACCTCGCCGTGCTGCTCGGCAACCCCGCGACCGGCAAGGAGCACTTCGCCCGCGTCAAGGTGCCCCCGATCCTGCCGCGGTTCATCGCCGTCGACGCCAAGGGACGGCCGAGCGCACCCAGTCGCCAGGCGGGCTCGAGCCGGAAGCCGACGTCCTTCGTGCCCGTCGAGGACGTCATCGCGCAGCACCTCGACTACCTGTTCCCCGGCATGGACGTGCTCGAGCACCACACGTTCCGGGTGACGCGCAACGAGGACGTCGAGGTGGAGGAGGACGACGCCGAGAACCTCCTGCAGGCCATGGAGAAGGAGCTGTTGCGGCGCCGGTTCGGCCCGCCCGTGCGGCTCGAGCTCGCCGAGAGGATCCAGCCGCGCATCCGTGAGCTGCTCGTCCGCGAGCTGGGAGTCACCGAGCACGAGGTGTACGAGCTGCCCGCGCCGCTCGACCTCACCGGGCTCAACCTCATCGCGGACCTCGACCGGGCCGACCTGAGCTACCCGCGGTTCGTCCCGACGACGCACCGCCAGCTCGCCGAGGTCGAGAGCGCCAAGCCGACCGACCTCTTCGCGGCCATCCGGGCCCGGGACGTGCTGCTGCACCACCCGTACGACTCGTTCTCGACCTCGGTCCAGGCCTTCCTCGCGCAGGCCGCCGCCGACCCGAACGTGCTCGCCATCAAGCAGACGCTCTACCGGACGTCGGGCGACTCGCCGATCGTCGACTCGCTCATCGACGCGGCCGAGGCGGGCAAGCAGGTGCTCGCGCTCGTCGAGATCAAGGCCCGGTTCGACGAGCAGGCCAACATCTCCTGGGCCCGCAAGCTCGAGCAGGCGGGCGTCCACGTCGTGTACGGCATCGTCGGCCTGAAGACGCACTGCAAGCTGAGCCTCGTCGTCCGGCAGGAGCCCGACGGCCTGCGCCGGTACTGCCACGTCGGCACCGGCAACTACAACCCGAAGACGGCCCGCCACTACACCGATCTCGGGCTGCTCACGTGCCACCCCGACGTCGGCCAGGACCTGACGCGCCTGTTCAACCAGCTCAGCGGCTACGCGCCGAAGTCCCGGTTCCACCGCCTGCTCGTCGCGCCCCGCTCCGTGCGCGCCGGGCTGGTCGAGCGGATCGACCGCGAGGCCGCCGCGCACCTCGCCGGCCGGCCGGCGTGGATCAAGTTCAAGGTCAACTCGGTGGTCGACGAGGCCACGATCGACGCGCTGTACCGGGCGTCGCGGGTCGGGGTGCCGATCGACCTCGTCGTGCGCGGGATCTGCGCGGTGAAGGCCGGCGTGCCGGGGCTGAGCGAGAGCATCCGGGTGCGTTCGATCCTCGGCCGGTTCCTCGAGCACTCGCGCGTGTTCGCGTTCGCCAACGCCGAGGGCGACGGTCCCGAGGTCTACATCGGCTCGGCCGACCTGATGCACCGCAACCTCGACCGCCGCGTCGAGACGCTCGTCCGCATCGCCGACCCCGAGCAGGTCGCCGAGCTCATCGACCTCAACGACCTGTCCATGGACGACGGCACCTCGACCTGGCACCTCCAGCCCGACGGGACCTGGGAACGCCACCACCTGGGGCCCGACGGCGAGCCGCTGCTCGACGTCCAGGCGTGGGAGATCGGCCAGCGTCGGCGTTCGGCGCGCGCGTTGTGAGGCGACCGTCACCGCGCCAGGCCGCGTTGCGGCGTCGTCGGCCGCTCGACATCATCGACCGGTGACGCCCGCTCCTCGCACCCGCCCCGTCGAGGCCGCGGGAGGGCTGGTGTGGCGTGTGCGCAAGGACGCGCTCGAGGTGCTGCTCGTGCACCGGCCGCGCTACGACGACTGGTCCTGGCCCAAGGGCAAGCTCGACCCGGGCGAGGCGCTCCCGACCGCGGCCGCCCGGGAGATCGCCGAGGAGACGGGGATCGACGTCGTGCTCGGCAACCCCCTCCCGGGTCAGCAGTACGCGATCGCCGACGGGCGCACCAAGCGCGTGCACTACTGGGCGGCGCGCGTGGCCACCGACGACGACGCCCCCGCGCTCGCCGCCCGCGCACCGGTGGCAGCAGCCGGGCCGGACGAGATCGACGACGTCGCGTGGCTGACCCCCGCGAAGGCCGGCAAGCGGCTGACCCGGGCGGCGGACGGCGCGCAGCTCGCGGAGCTCGTCGCGCTGCACGAGCGCGGGCGGCTCGACACGCACGTCCTGGTCGTCGCCCGGCACGGGCGGGCCAAGGAGCGCTCCGCATGGCACGGCGACGAGACCGACCGGCCGCTGACGCCGAGCGGCCGGGCACAGGCGGAGGCGCTCGTGCCGGTGCTCGCGGCGTTCGGGGTGCGCGACGTCGTGACGAGCCGGTGGGCGCGGTGCGCCGCGACGATCGAGCCGTACGCGCGCGCGGCGGGGGTGCAGCCGCTCGACTCGCACCTGACGGAGGCGGAGCACGAGCGGTCCCCGAGCCGTGCTGCGGGCGAGGTGAGGCGACTGCTGGAGTCCGCGCGCGACGTCGTCGTCTGCACCCACCGTCCCGTGCTGCCGACGGTGCTCGACGTGCTGGGTCAGCACTCCCGACGCGCGGTGGCCGGGTCGCTGCCTGTCGAGGACCCGTACCTGCAGCCGGGCGAGATCCTGGTGACGCACGTCGGTCAGACGAAGAAGGGGCCGCGCGTCATGGGCGTCGAGAGCCACCACCCGCCCCTCCACTGACGCGGCTCCCCCCGGCGACGTGTCAGACCGAACGCGCCCGTCCACACCCACTACGCCTGACACGCCAACCCGGCCACCGCGCCCACACACCCCACCGGCGACGTGTCAGACCGAACGCGCCCGTCCACACGCGCTACGCCTGACACGCGCCGCGGAGGCGGACGATCAGGCGCGTCCCGGCCATCAGGTGGTCATCCGTCCCCGGCGCCTCGTAGCGGGCCGCCTTGCACAGGGCGTCGGATGCACGCCGCGGCGGCGTACGCCCGCCCGCGAGGGTCGTCGCATGACTGGACGAGCGACCGCACTGGATGACGTGACGGGTCTTCGCGCTCTGGCGGACAGACAGCATGGGGTGTGCACGCGTGACCAGCTCCACTCGCTCGGCGTGTCCCGGCACCATGTCCGCAACCAGGTCGCTGCTCGACGATGGCGGCTCGTCTGCCCGGACGTCGTGGCTCTGCACCGGGGACCGCTCGACCGCATCGCAGCGATGTGGGCGGCCGCGCTCGCGTGCCCGCCGGGCGGTGTCCTCGGCGCGTGGACCGCGCTCGAGCTCGCCGGGCTCGACGGGTGGTACCGCCAGGAGCTTCACGTCGTGATCGCCCGCGGCCAGCGGCCACCGGGAGCGACGGGCGTCGTCGTGCACGAGTCCCGGCGCCATGTGCCCACCGACGGCGTGCTGCTGCGGGGGCTCCCCGTCCATCCGGTGGATCGGGCGGCTGTCGACGCCGCCGCGTGGAGCCGGTCCTCCCGGACGGCGGTAGGTCTGCTCGCCGCCGTCGTGCAGCAAGGACTGAGCACCGCCGACCGGCTCGGCAGCGCCCTCGAGCTCGCGGGGAAAGTGCGTCACAGGCGGCTCCTCGCGCACTGCCTCGCGGACATCGACGGAGGGTCTCAGTCGCTCGCCGAGATCGACTTCGTCCGGTTCTGCCGGGACCACGACCTGCCCGAGCCCCGGCGACAGGTCCGCCGTCAGGACTCGCGAGGTCGCTGGCGGTACCTGGACGTCGAATGGCAGCTCGCGGACGGGCGTACCGTCGCTGTCGAGATCGACGGGATCGGCCACATGGAAGCGACGCGGTGGTACGACGACCTCCTCCGGAGCGCGGAGCTGCCGCACGACGAGCGTCGGACCTTGATCCGACTCCCGGCGACGGCGGTCCGCATCGACGGCGCGCGCGTCGCGCGCATTCTCCGGCGCCACCTCGGACCTCATCATGAGCGTTCTGTCAGGCCGACCGCGCGCCCCAGCACGCGCAACGCCTGACACATCCGCGAGGTACGCACGCGCGACGCCACCTGTCAGGCCGAGCGCGCTCGATACCACGCGCGATGCCTGACACATCTGGGGGACACGCGCCGACGTGCGCCGACGTGCGCCGACGTGCGCCGGCATGCGCCGACGTGCGCCGGTTCGCGGGTGTCGGACAGGCCCTCCGGTCAGGCGAAGAACGGGCGGAACACCGTGAACATCAGGGCCGCGACGAGCGCCGCCATCGGGATCGTGAGGACCCACGCGACCGCGATGTTCTTCGCGACGCCCCAGCGCACCGCGGAGAGCCGCTTCGTCGCGCCCACACCCATGATCGCCGAGGTGATCGTGTGCGTCGTCGAGATGGGCGCGTGGAACACGAACGCCGTCGTGTAGAGCACGGACGCCGCGACGGACTCCGCCACGAAGCCCCGGGCAGGGTCGAGCTCGATGATCCTGCGGCCGAGCGTCCGCATGATCCGCCAGCCGCCCGAGTACGTGCCCAGCGAGATCGCGCCCGCGGCCGAGAGCTTGACCCAGAGCGGGATCTCGGTGCCCTGGTGGAACCCGCCGGCGACCAGCGCCAGGACGATCACGCCCATCGTCTTCTGCGCGTCCTGGAGCCCGTGCCCGAGCGACATCGCGGCGGCAGACGCCGTCTGCGCGATCCTGAACCGGCGCTGCGCCTTGGCCGGCGCGACCGACCGCACGAGCCACAGCACACCCACCATCAGCAGGTACGCGAGCCCGAAGCCGACGAGCGGCGAGAGGATCATCGGGAGCACGACCTTGTCGAGGATCACGTCCCACTGCACGGTCGTCGCCGACGCGAGGCCGGCGCCGACCAGCCCGCCGATCAGCGCGTGCGTCGACGACGACGGGAGCCCCAACCACCACGTGATGAGGTTCCACACGATGGCCCCGATGAGCCCCGCCAGCACGATCGCGAGTCCGTACGTCCCCGCGTCGGGGCTGACCGCGATGATCCCCGAGCCGATCGTCTGCGCGACGTCCGTCCCGAGCAGCGCACCGACCAGGTTGAAGACGGCGGCCATGACGAGCGCCACACGCGGGGTCAGCGCGCGGGTCGAGACCGACGTCGCGATCGCGTTCGCGGCGTCGTGGAAGCCGTTGGTGTAGTCGAAGCCGAGCGCGAACGCGACGACGACGACGACGAGGGCGAGCTCCACCGGCGCTCAGGACTCCTTGAGCGCGATGGTCTCGACGGTGTTCGCCACCTTCTCGAACGCGTCGGCCGCGTCCTCGAGCCGCTCCACGACCTCCTTGAGCTTCATGAGCTGGATCGGGTCGGTGATCTCGTCGAACAGCTGCGCGAGGAGCTTGCGGTGGATCTTGTCGGCCTGGTTCTCGAGGCGGTTGACCTCGACCCAGTACTCGTCGAGGTCCGACATCGACCGCAGGCGGGGCATCGCGTCGGCCGTGAGCTCGGCGGCGCGCTGCAGCACCTGCACCTGGTCGGCGACCCGGGCCGGCAGCTCGTCGAGCTTGTAGAGCACGATGAGGTCGGCCGCCTCCTCCATGAAGTCCATGCAGTCGTCGAGGCTCGAGGCCAGGTTGTAGATGTCGTCCCGGTCGAACGGCGTGACGAACGTCTGGTTGAGCCGCCGCATGATCGAGTGGGTCGCCTCGTCGCACTGGTGCTCGATGTCGGCCAGCTGCTTGGCGAGCGCCTTGCGGGTCGGCCGGTCGGCGCCGAGCAGCTCGCCGAGCAGGTTCGCCCCCGTGACGAGGTGCTGCGCCGACGCAGCAAGAAGGTCGAAGAACGAGGTGTCGCGCGGGGTGAGGCGCAAGCGCACAGGAGGCTCCGGACGGGAGGGACGCGTGGTCGGACACAGGCTAGGGCAGCCGCGAGGTGTCCAGGCAACTTCGATGGTGACGCAGCGGTGACACGGAGGTGTCCTGGGCGTGGATCACGGATGGACGGCGCCACGGTGTGACGAGCGACTCAGCTCCGACGCGGAGCGACGCACCGCGCCTCAGTCGAGCCGGCCCCTCCGCCACAGGTCGGCGGCGAGCTCGAGCTCCTCGGCGGTCCGGACGAGCGACGACGCTCCCCGTGTGAGCCGCAGCGCGTCGGCCGGGGCGTGCGCATCGACGTCGTCGGCGTCGAAGGCCGCGCCCGCGGCCAGGACCCGGCAGAACGCCGCCCCTCGCTCGAGCGCCACCGCGAGGTCGCCGGCGAAGACGCCGGACAGCACGGCGTCGGCCACCTCGCGGATGTCCTCGGGCCCGGGCGGGGTGACCACGCCGGCGACGACGTCGGCCACCTGGGCCGCGTGGACCCCGCTCGCGTAGCGCGCGGCGAGGGTGCGGGGATCGCGGCGCGTCCACTCCCGCAGCGTGTAGAGCCGCCAGAGCGCCCCGGGCAGCGTCCCGGGTGGGCTGTCGGCCCAGAGACCCGCGACGACGTCGAGCCCCTCCGCCTCGACGAGCCGGACGAGGCGGTCGACGAGGTGGGGATCGTCCGAGGCGCGCGCCTGGTGGACGATCGCGCCCGCCGTCGTGTGCGCGACCTCGGAGCGCAGCGCCGGGTCCATGTCACCCGGGATGTCGTCCGCGAGGCGAGGGTCGAGCATCGCGGGACGCCGGGGTCGCCGGGCCTCGCCGTCCGAAGAGCTCATCCGGCGATTGTCCCCGAGGCCCTGTTCGGCTCGCACGTCCGGGCGTCCGGGTCGACAGTGGTGAGTGGTTGAAGCGCCGCACCACGGGGGGAAGGCCGACGATGTCCCAGTCCGCACAGCCGCGACAGGCTCGGGGCGACAACAGCGCCCACCACCGCAAGGCGATCGGCCTCTCGGTCGCCGCCGCCGTCGGCGGGTTCCTCTTCGGGTTCGACAGCTCCGTCATCAACGGCGCGGTCGAGGCGATCGAGGGGGCGTTCGGTCTCAGCGCGACCCTGACCGGCTTCGCCGTCGCCGTCGCCCTGCTGGGCTGCGCGGTCGGGGCCTGGCTGGGTGGGCGGCTCGCCGACCGGTTCGGGCGGACGCGCATCATGCTGCTCGGCGCCGTCCTCTTCCTCGCGTCGGGCGTCGGCTCCGGGTTCGCGTTCGGCGTGTGGGACCTGATCCTCTGGCGGATCGTCGGTGGGCTCGGCATCGGCATCGCGTCGGTGATCACGCCGGCATACATCGCCGAGATCTCGCCGGCGGCCGTGCGCGGACGGCTCGCGTCGCTCCAGCAGCTCGCGATCACGCTCGGCATCTTCGCGGCGCTGCTCTCGGACGCGGTGTTCGCGAACACGGCCGGTGGCGCCTCCGAGCCGAGCCTGCTCGGGCTCGACGCCTGGCGCTGGATGTTCCTGGTCTCGGTCGTGCCCGCCGCGGTCTACGGCATCATCGCGCTCCGGATCCCCGAGTCGCCGCGCTACCTCGTCTCGGCCGGCCGACGCGGCGACGCCGTCGAGGTGCTCCGGTCCGTGCTCGGCCCCGACGAGGACCCGGAGACCCGCGTCGCGGAGATCGAGCGCACGATCCGGTCCGACAAGCTCCTCGCCAAGCAGGCCAGCCTGCGGGGTCCCGCGCTCGGCCTGCTGCCCATCGTCTGGGTCGGGATCGCCCTGTCGGTGTTCCAGCAGTTCGTCGGGATCAACGTGATCTTCTACTACTCGACCACGCTGTGGCAGACGGTCGGATTCACCGAGAAGGACTCGTTCACCGCGTCGGTGCTCACCGCGGTGACGAACGTCCTGGTGACGCTCATCGCGATCGCGCTCGTCGACAAGGTCGGGCGTCGGCCGATCCTGCTCGTCGGGTCCGCCGGCATGGCGGTGTCGCTCGGCGTCATGGCGCTCGCGTTCACCAACGCGACCGGGTCGGGGGACGACATCTCGCTCACGTCCCCCTGGGGTCCGGTCGCCCTCGTGGCCGCGAACGTCTTCGTCGTCTTCTTCGGCGCGACCTGGGGCCCGGTGACGTGGGTCCTGCTCGGGGAGATGTTCCCGAACCGCATCCGCGCGGCCGCCCTCGGGGTCGCGGCCGCGGCCCAGTGGATCGCGAACTTCCTCATCACGATCAGCTTCCCGCCCATGCTCGACGCCTTCGGCCCGACCATCCCCTACCTGCTGTACGCGATCTTCGCCGCGATCTCCTTCGTGTTCGTCCTCCGCCTGATCCCCGAGACCAAGGGGGTCGAGCTGGAGGACATGGGAGACGTCCGGGTCCGACGGCGCCGCGACGTCACGACCTGACCCGCCGCGCCGACCCAGCGCCACCCCGAACGGTTGCCCGAGGCAACCACCTGCCGTACCCTCGACCAGTGCCCGCTGAACCGCTGCCCGCCGAACCGACACCCGCAGAACCGATGCCCGCTGAACCGACACCCGCGCCGGGCGACTCGACTCCTTCCTCGCACGACCCCTACCTCGCGCTGGTCGCAGCCGTCGAGGACCTCACCCGCACCCACCGCGAGACCGGTGCCCTCGTCGCCCGTGCGGCAGGGAGCTCACGTGCGGGCCTCGCTGTCGTCCGGACGCTCGAGCTCGCCGGCCCGATGCAGATCGGCGACATCGCGCACGCCCTGCGCGTCGACATCTCGGTCGCCAGCCGTCAGGTGAGCGCGCTCGTCGCCGCGGGGCTCGCCGCCCGGACGGTGGACGACGACGACCGGCGGGCCCGCGCCGTCGTCCTCACCGAGGAGGGGCGCGCGGTCGCGGACCGTGCACGCGTCGCCGCCGGCGCGCTCACCGCCCAGGTGCTCGCCGACTGGTCCGGGCCCGACGTCGCGACCACGGCCGCGCAGATCCGTCGCCTCGCCGACACGGTCACCGCCTACGTCGTCGCGCTGCGCGACGCCGGGGACGAGTCGGTCGGCGCGGCGGAGGCCGACCCCGCGTGACGAGCCGGCCCGTGACCCCCGCACCCGACCCGCCCGCTCCGCACACCTCCGCGCCGCACACCTCCGCTCCGATGTCGCACCGCGAGGTGCTCGAGGCGCTGTCCGGCATCCTGCTCGGGATGTTCGTCTCGATCCTCGCCACGAGCGTCGTCTCGTCGTCGCTCCCCCGGATCATCACCGACCTGAACGGGACGCAGTCGGCCTTCACGTGGGTCGTGACCGCGACCCTGCTCACCACCACGATCTCGACGCCCGTCTGGGGCAAGCTCGCCGACCTCGTCGACCGCAAGGTGCTCATCCAGCTCGCCCTGGTCGTCTCGGTGCTGTCCTCCGCAGCGGCCGGGTTCTCCGAGTCGACCAGCATGCTGATCGGGATGCGCGCGCTCCAGGGGATCGGCGCCGGTGGGCTCACGGCGCTCGGCACCGTGCTGATCGCCGACATCATCTCGCCGCGCGACCGGGGCCGGTACATGGGCCTGATGGGCGCCGTGATGGGCCTCGCGATGGTCGGCGGTCCCCTCCTCGGCGGCGCGATCACCGACGGGCCCGGGTGGCGGTGGAACTTCTTCGTCGGGCTGCCGTTCGCGGTCGCCGCCATCGTCGTGCTCCAGCGGACGCTGCACCTGCCGCCGCTCGAGCCGCGGGTCGTGCGGCTCGACTACGCCGGCGCGGCGCTCCTCTCGGCGGGCATCTCCTCGCTGCTGCTCTGGGTCACGTTCGCCGGCAACCAGTTCGACTGGGCGTCGTGGCAGACGGCCGCGATGGTCGGCGGCGCGGTCGTCGTGCTGGCCGCGGCGGTGTGGGTCGAGTCCCGGGCGGCCGAGCCGATCATCCCGCTGCACCTGTTCCGGAACCGGACGCTCGTGCTGTCGGTCGTCGCGAGCGTCGCGGTCGGCGTGGCGCTGTTCGGCACGTCGGTCTTCCTCAGCCAGTACATGCAGGTGGCACGCGACAAGTCCCCGACCGAGTCCGGGCTCCTCACCGTGCCGATGATGGTGGGGATGCTCGTCTTCTCGACGTTCAGCGGCCGGATCATCAGCCGCACGGGCCGGTACAAGCGCTTCATGATCGCCGGCGCGCTGGTCCTGACGGCCGGTCTCGCGCTCATGGGCACGATCCGGTACGACACGAACCTGTTCCTCGTGGGCGCGTACATGCTCGTGCTCGGCGCGGGCGTCGGCATGCTCATGCAGAACCTCGTGCTCGCGACGCAGAACACCCTCGACCTGCGCGACATGGGCAGCGGGACAGCGACCGTGGCCTTCTTCCGCACGCTCGGCGGCGCGGTCGGCGTCGCGGCCCTCGGGGCCGTGCTCGGGGGCCGGATCACCACCCTGCTGCTCTCCGGCCTGCGCGACCTGGGCATCGACCCGGCCGTCCTGACCGGCGGCACGACGGCGATCCCTGACGTCTCGACGCTGCCGCCGGCCATCCGGGTCGTCGTCGAGGCGTCCTACGGCCAGGGCATCGCCGACCTCTTCCTCCTCGCCATCCCGCTCGGGCTCGTGACGGTGCTCGCGGTGCTGTTCCTGCGTGAGGTGCCGCTCGGCACGCGGTCGGGCGTCGACGTCCGGCGCGCGAAGGCAGAGGTCGCGCACGGCGCCGGGGACGCGTGATGGCCGGCGACCCGTTCTCGCTCGTCGAGCGGGAGCTCGGGCTGCTCCTGCGCCGGGCGCGCGCGTCGTCGGCCGCGATGGCAGCCCGCGTCCACCCCGACCTCGACGCCGCCGCCTACCCGCTCCTCGTGCACGTGTCCCGCGCCCCCGGCGTGCGCAGCAGCGACCTCGCGGCCCACTTCGGCGTCGGGCGCGCCACGATCTCGCGGCAGGTCCGCCGCCTCGAGGAGCTCGGGCTGCTCGCGCGGCGGGCGGACGCCGCCGACTCGCGCGCGCAGCGGCTCGAGCTGACCCCCGACGCCGAGCGACGTGTCACGACCGCGCAGGACGCGCGCCGGGCCTGGCTGCGCGCGGCGCTCGAGGAGTGGCCGCCCGACGACGTCGCGGTGCTGGCCGGGTCCATCGGTCGCCTCAACGCGGCGCTCGACCGGGCGACGAACCGGACGTGACGGTCAGGCGGTCCACGTGCTCCGGCGCCCGGCCGCGGCCCTGATCGCCTCGACGCGCGTGGCGGCGAGCCGCGGCGGCACCTCGCGGAAGAGCTGCGGGACGTCGGTGCGCCCGAGCACCAGCGCGGCGTCGGGCAGCGCGTCGCCCGCGAGGACCGGGGGCACGTCGGTGTCCAGGACGACCACCGGCCGCACCTCGACGTGCAGCCCTGCGGCGGCGCCGAGCACCTGCTGCACGCGGGCCTGCTCGAGCCGGGCGTCGCGCAGGTAGCTGGTGGGGCGGCCGTCGACCTCGACGCTGGTGCGGCTCATCACGACGTGCGCGTCCGGGTGCGCGTGGACCCGGATCGCGAAGACGCCACCCGTCCCGATGAGCAGGTGGTCGAGCACCGCGCCCTGGCGGCCGACCGGCACGTCGTGCAGCACGAGCCAGCCCTCGGCGACCAGCCGCTCGAGCCGTGCGGCCACCGACCCGCTCGCGTCGTCGGCCGCGTCGTCGGGCACCGTCACGTAGGCGTCGAACGCATCCAGGGCCGCGCGCCGCGGCACGGGGAGCACGATCTCGTGCACGTCGGCGCGCAGGTACTCCTGGGCCGCGAGGCGGAGGCTGTCCTCGAGCATCGGCCGTTCGACGACCACCTCGCCCGAGCGCAGGTCGACCCAGCCGACCCGCGCCCCCGTGTCCGCGGTCGCGACGAGGAAGTCGACACCGAAGCGGTGCCAACGTCGCATCGTGAGGGTCGGGGACATGAGAGCAGTATCGGCACGTCAGCCGGCCGACTTCAGCCTTTCCCGAGCTCGACCCGCCTGATCCGGGTCGGGCGGTCAGGACGGATCGGGTCCCGTGCCGTCCGCCGGCTCGAACGTGAGCGACACGGAGTTCATGCAGAAGCGGTCACCCGTCGGCGTCTGCGGGGCGTCGTCGAACACGTGGCCGAGGTGCGAGCCGCAGCGCGCGCAGCGCACCTCGGTGCGGACCATGCCGAGCGTCGTGTCCTCGATCAGCTCGACGGCGTCGCCCGCGAGCGGCGAGTAGAAGCTCGGCCACCCGCAGTGCGCCTCGAACTTGGTCTCGGAGCGGAACAGCTCGGCGCCGCACGCGCGGCAGCGGTAGACCCCCGGCCGGTTCTCGGCCAGGAGCTCACCGGTCCACGGTCGCTCGGTGCCCGCGCGCCGCAGCACGGCGAACTCCTGCGGGTCCAGCGCGACGCGCCACTCGTCCTCGGTCCGCTCGACGGCGTACGCCATGAATCCCTCCTTCGTCCGACGGCCAGGCTATGCCTGGGCCGCCCGGGTGACCATCGCGCGACCTGACGACCATCGCGACCCTGACGAGCGCTGCGCGGTCAGCGCGAGCGACGGCGACCCGCGGAGGCGCCACGCGACATCTCGACGGCACCACCGCGCCCGCCGGACGTGGACGAGTACACGGGGGTCGAGCCACCCTGCGCCGGCCGGCTCGAACCCGGCGTGCGCGCGGGCGCCGTCGAGCGCCCCGCACCCGCGGCGCGGCCCGAGCCACCGGGCTGCCGTCCGCCCTGCGGCGCTGCGGCCGCAGCACCCTGCGCACCGGAGCCGCCGCGGCGACCGCGACCGGCACCGCCACCTGCCCCGCCACCACGGCGCGACCGGCCCTGGCCGGCGACGTCCCCGCTGCGGGCCGCGTTGCCGCGACCGTGCTCGGGCACCGAGACCGGCGGCGCGGTCGGCATGACGACGTCCGCCACCGCACCGACGAGCGACGTGATGACCGGCGAGCCGGGCCCGACGCGCTGCGGCGTGACGGTGATCTTCGCAAGGCGCGTGAGGGTGCGGACGTCGCCCGCCTCCTCGGGGAGCATGACCGTGACGACCACGCCCTCCGACCCGGCCCGGGCCGTGCGACCCGAGCGGTGCAGGTACGCCTTGTGCTCGGCCGGCGGGTCGACGTGCACGACGAGCTCGATGTCGTCGACGTGGATGCCGCGCGCCGCGATGTCGGTCGCGCACAGCACCCGGACGCCGCCCGAGGAGAACGCCGCGAGGTTGCGCTCGCGCGCGGGCTGGCTGAGGTTCCCGTGCAGGTCGACCGCGGGGATCCCTGCGGCGGTCAGCTGCTTGGCCAGCTTCTTCGCCTGGTGCTTGGTGCGCGTGAACAGCACGCGACGCCCGGTACCCGACGCGAGCTGCTGGACGACCTGACGCTTGGACTCGGCGTCGTGCACGGCGAGCACGTGGTGCGTCATCTTCGCGACCGGCGACTCGGCCGAGTCGACCGAGTGCGTGAGGGGGTTGCTCAGGTAGCGCTTGACCAGCTGGTCCACGCCGTTGTCGAGCGTCGCCGAGAAGAGCATCCGCTGCCCCTGCTTCGGCGTCTTGTCCATGATGCGCTTGACGCCCGGCAGGAAGCCCAGGTCGGCCATGTGGTCGGCCTCGTCGAGCACGGTGATCTCGACGCCGTCGAGCGTGAGGAGCCGCTGCTGGAGCAGGTCCTCGAGCCGGCCGGGGCACGCGACGAGGATGTCGATGCCGCCGTTCAGCGCGCTCACCTGGCGGTTCTGGGAGACGCCGCCGAACACGGTGGTCAGGCTGAGGCGCTCGGCCTTCGCGAGCGGCTCGAGCGTCCCCGCGATCTGGGTCGCGAGCTCGCGGGTCGGTGCCAGCACGAGCGCGCGGGGGCGGGCGGGCTTGCGGGCGCTGCCCGACGCCGCGAGGCGCGTCACGATCGGGAGCGAGAACGCGAGCGTCTTGCCCGAGCCCGTGCGGCCACGGCCCAGGACGTCGCGGCCCCGGAGCGTGTCGGGCAGCGTCGCGGTCTGGATGGGGAACGGAGCGGTGATGCCGCCCGCGGTGAGGGAGCGGACAAGGGTCTCGGGCACGCCGAGGGAAGAGAACGTGGACACGTGAAGGTCGCCTTTCCGGCGGTGGATGGTCGGGGCTCGCCGCGTGAACTCGCAGGTGCTCCACGACGCGGGCCGCGCACGAGATGGTGCGGGCCTCGGGGTCCAGTATGCCTCACGTCGCCTCCCGGCCCACCTCCTTCACCCGGTGACGCCCCTCACGTCGCTCCGGGGGGTGCCGATCGGGACGCCACGGACACGGCGGACGACGCCCGACGAACGCGGCGTCACGTCGCCCCGCGTCGCGACCACGGAAGGACGGTGCACCATGGCGGAGCCGCTCACCGTCCTCGCGGTCTCCCCCGGCACGGGCGGCTACTTCTTCGGGGAGGTCCTCGCCGGGCTCACGCGCGAGGTCCGCGCGGTCGGTGGGCGCGTCGTCGTCGTCCAGACGCTCGGGCCGGGCGCCGCGGCCGACGAGCTCGACGAGCCCACCGCCTTCAGCACGCCCGTCGCCTGGGCGCGCGCGGACGGCGTCGTCGCCGTCACGAGCGCCGTCCAGGCGCCGTACCTCGAGCGGCTGCGTGCCGCCGGGACCCCCGTCGTGTGCGCCGGCATGCCGCTCGACGGCTTCGAGGCCCCGCTGGCCGTGCCCGACAACGAGGGCGGGACCGCCGACGCCGTCGCGCACCTCCTCGAGCACGGCCACACGCGGATCGGCTACGTCGGGCCGCTCGACCGCGCCGACCTCCGCGACCGGCTCACCGCGTACCGGGACACGCTCACAGCGCACGGGCTCGACGCCGACCCGGCCCTGGTCGTCGACGTGCCGGGGAGCACCCCCGCCGCGGGCGCCGCCGCCGCCGCGCAGCTGCTCGCGCTCGACCGGCGCCCGACCGCGGTCATGGTCGCGACGGACCGGATCGCGATCGGGCTCATGGGCGCGCTCGCGGACGCCGGCGTCGTCGTCCCCCGGGACCTCGCCGTCATCGCGTTCGACAACATCGAGGCCGCCGCCTTCAGCAGCCCGCCGCTCTCGAGCGTCAACCAGCGCTTCGACGAGGTCGGCGCGCTCGCGGGCCGGCTGGTCCTCGCGCAGATCCGAGGCGACGCGGTCCCGGCCGTCGCGCACACCTCACCCGCCGCGGGGCTGGCCCTGCGCGCGTCGTGCGGGTGCGCGCCGGACGTCGCGGGCGGCACCGGGAGCGCGCAGCCCGTGCAGGCGTACCGCCCCTCGCCGCTCGAGGAGCTCAGCGAGCTGCTGCGCGGCGCCCTCCTCACCTACGACAGCACGGCGGACGGCCCGACCGAGGACGCCGTGCTGGCGATGGCCGTCGAGGTCGAGGCGCTCCTCGAGGCGGGCGACGCCGTGCCCGCCGAGCGGCTCGAGGCGCTCACGACGTCCCTGCGCCGCGTGGCGACCGACGCGAGCGTGCTGCACCGGACCCTCGGCGCGCTGACGGAGTACCTCGAGCGCACGGGTGCGGCGACGCCCGACCAGGCGACGGCGGACGACGCGCTCGGTGACGCCGGCCGGACCGCCGCCACGCGCGTCGCCGCCGCGCTCTGGCAGATGCAGGCCGGCTCGTTCCGCGTCCGCGCCGAGTCGCTCGAGGCGCTCATCGAGGAGCAGGTCGCTCTCGACAAGGGGCTGCTGGACGTGGGGAGCGCCGAGGCGCACCGCCTCGCGTGGCTCACCGGCACGCACGTGCGGGCCGGCGTGCTGGGGCTGTGGGACGGCGAGCCGGGGACCGGCCCGCTGCGGATCGCGGGCAGCTACGACCCCGACGGCCTGCTGACCGGCGTCCTCGGCACGACGATGCCGGTCGAGAGCTTCCCGCCCGCGCCCCTGGTCGGGGGCACCCCGGACTCCGCGGACCGTGTGTGCGTCGTCGTGCCCGTCCGCACCGCCGAGCGCGACTGGGGGATGCTCGCGCTCGTCGGCGCGATCGTCACGACGTCGAGCCGCGAGACCTACCACCACTGGGCCGCGCTGCTGTGCGCCGCGCTCGAGGAGGAGCGGCTGCACCAGACGGTCCGGGCGAGCGAGGAGCGTTACGCGCTCGCGGCGCTCGCGACGAACGACGGGCTCTGGGAGTGGGACGCGCGCACCAGCGCGCTCTACCTCTCCGACCGGTGCTGGGACCTGCTGGGCCTGGACCGCGCCACCGAGAACCGGCTCGAGGCCTGGCGGGCGCTGATCCACCCCGACGACGTCGCCGACATGGAGCACGCCCTGCGCAAGGCGGTCGCCGGGCACGAGGCCACGGTGCTCACCGAGTACCGCGTCCGCACGGCCGACGGCTCGTACCGCTGGGCGCTCGCGCGCGCCCTGTCGGTCCGCGCGGCCGACGGCTCCGTGGAGCGCATCGTCGGCTCGCTCTCCGACATCCACGAGCGCCGGTCGCTCGAGGACCAGCTGCGCGAGAACGCGCTCTACGACGCCCTGACGGGCCTGCCCAACCGCCGGCTCTTCCTCGACCGGCTCGAGCACGCCGTCGCGCAGTGCCGGCGGTCGAGAACCCCCTTCGCCGTTCTCTTCCTCGACCTCGACGGGTTCAAGGTCGTCAACGACTCGCTCGGGCACCAGGCGGGCGACCGCCTGCTCACCGCCGTCGGGAACCGGATCGAGCACCAGCTGCGCGCGGTCGACACGGGCGCGCGGTTCGGCGGCGACGAGTTCGCGATCCTGCTGCACGACGTCGAGCCGCACGACGTGCTGCACGTCGCCCAGCGCGTCCAGGCAGCGCTCGCCGAGGTCATCGACCTCGACGGCAACGAGGTCGCGATCCGAGCCAGCCTGGGGATCGCGACCAGCGCGATCGACTACGCGTCGGCCGAGGACGTGCTCCGCGACGCCGACACCGCGATGTACCACGCGAAGGCGACCGAGCGCGGCTCGGTGTCGTTCTTCGACGCGGCGATGCACGCGAACGCGGTGCACCACCTGCGCCTCGACGCCGAGCTCCGGCGGGCGCTCGACGAGGAGCAGTTCGAGGTGCACTACCAGCCGATCGTCGACCTGGCGTCGGGCCTGGCGAACAGCTTCGAGGCCCTCGTGCGCTGGCGGCACCCCGAGCGCGGCATGGTCCCGCCCGACCAGTTCCTGCCGATCATGGAGGAGACCGGGCTGATCGTCCGGCTCGGCCACTGGGTCATCGAGGAGGTCTGCCGGCAGCTCGCCGTGTGGGGCCCCGCGGTCGTCAACGTGAGCGTCAACATCTCCGACCGCGAGTTCTGGCACAGCGGCCTGCTCCCTCACGTGCTGCACTGCCTCGGGCGCCACGGGCTCACGGCGGACCGGATGACCATCGAGATCACCGAGGGCGTCATCATGCGGCGGCCCGAGCTCGCCCTGCGGCTCATGAAGGACATGCACGACGCCGGGCTCCAGCTCCACATCGACGACTTCGGCACGGGGTACTCGTCGCTCGAGACCCTGCACCGGTTCCCGGTCGAGGCCTTCAAGATCGACCGCTCGTTCATCAGGGGCGTGATGAGCGGCGACCGGACGGCCGACCTCGTGCGGGTCATCGTCGCGATGGGCAAGGCGCTCGGCCTGGCCGTGGTCGCCGAGGGCGTCGAGACGACCGACCAGCTCGCGTTCCTCCAGGAGATCGGCTGCGTCACGGGCCAGGGCTACCTGTTCATGCCCGCGGTGGCCGGTGACGCGGCCGGCGAGCTCGTCGGCCAGGTGCTCGGCGGCGGTCCGGTGGTGCCGACGCAGGGTGGTCCGACGCAGGGCGGTCCGGTCGGCGACGCGCGCGCCGCGGTCGGGGCCACGCGCGGCGCGTAGCCGTACGGTGCACCCCATGACGGACGGGGGAGAGCTGGGGCTCGTCCCCGTGCTCGGGGAGGTGCTCGGCGAGATCTGGCACCGGGCGACGACGACCCAGCCCGCGCCGTCGACCACGGTGGTGCTCCTGACCGCGGGGGTGGCCGTCCTGGTCGTCCTCGTGCCGCGGCTCTGGGGCGTGGCACGGCACGCGGTCACCCTGGTCCACGAGGCCGCGCACGCGGGGGTCGCGGTGCTGACCGGTCGGCGGCTGTCGGGCATCCGGCTGCACTCGGACACCTCGGGGCTCACCGTCTCGGTGGGGCGCCCGCGAGGCCCGGGGATGATCGCGACCGCCGCGGCGGGCTACCTCGGACCGGGCCTGCTCGGCCTGGGAGCCGCGTGGCTCGTGTCGCGGGGGTACGCCGTCGGGCTGCTCTGGCTGCTGCTCGTGGTGCTGGTCCTCGTGCTGGTCCAGATCCGCAACTGGTTCGGGCTGTGGTCGGTGCTCGTCACGGGCGTCGTGCTGGTCGCCGTGACGTGGTGGGCGGCTCCGGTGTGGCAGTCGGTCGCCGCCTACGCGATCACGTGGTTCCTGCTCGTCGCGGCGCCGCGCCCCGCCCTGGAGCTGTTCGCCCACCGCAGCAGCGGGTCCGACGCCGCGCTCCTGGCCCGCCTCACGCACGTCCCGGCAGCGGTGTGGATCGCGGTCTTCGTGCTTGTGACGATCGTCACGGCCGTTCTGGGCGGGTCCCTCCTGGTCAGCGCATCTGCGCCGTGATAGCGCGACTCGCCCGCAGATGCGTGCTCCGTTCCTGGACCCGTGACCTGATACCGCCTAGTCTCGGCGGACACCTCAGGGTGGACACCGACTCCTCCGACCTCTCGAGCAGCCACCCACCGTGAGCCCGACCACGCCGAAGCGTCCGCCGCTGACCCGGTACTTCTCGGTCGTCAGCGTGCTGTCGATGCTCACGCTCGGGATCGCTCTCGTCTTGGCCGTGAGCCAGGTGACGACGCAGCGCGAGCACGCCGTCGGGATCGAGACCGCGGAGATCGTCGAGTCGTACGCGCGGCAGGCCGTGTCGGTCGACGCCTACACGCTGGGGGTGCTCTCGTCGGGCGAGCGCGCGGGCGTCGACGAGGCCGTCCGCGGGTTCGACGACCGGGTGGTGTCGCTGCGGCTGTGGACCGTCGACGGCGACCTGCTGTACGACTCGGGGTCCGACAGCCCCACCGGCTTCCCGGACGGCATCCGGCTCGACGACGCGGTGCGCGGGGGAAGCCCCGTCGCGCACGTCGGCACGATGGTCCTCCCGAACGCCTCGGTCGCCCGCGCCGGCGGGACCGAGGTCGAGGTGCTCGACGTCTACGTGCCGGTGCGCTACCGCGACGTCGTCGGGGCCGTCGGCGCCGCCGAGGTGGTCCTCGACTACAGGGACTCGGCCGCCGCGCTCGCCGACATCAACCGCACGATCGGCCTGGTCGTCGCGGGCGGGTTGCTCGTCGTGTGGCTCCTGCTCTTCCGCACGGTGCGCACGTTCACGCGCCGCCTGCAGTCGAACGCGCTCGACAACGCCCGGCTCGCACTGCTCGACTCGCTCACCGGCCTGCCCAACCGGCGGATGCTCACGGAGCGCCTCGCCCGCGCGGTCGACACCGCGTACGACGAGGGCACCGGCGTCGGGCTCGTGCTCCTCGACATCGACCGCTTCAAGGACATCAACGACTCCCTCGGCCACGACATGGGCGACGAGCTGCTCCAGCAGGTCGCCCGGCGGCTCCAGGGAGCGCTGCGCGACAACGACGTCGTCGCCCGCCTCGGCGGGGACGAGTTCGCGATCCTGCTGCCCTCGATCCGGGCCGCCGCCGACTCGGAGCGCCTGGCCGATCGCGTGCGCAACGTGTTCGGTCCCCCGTTCCGGCTCGGCGACCTCGACGTCCACGTCGAGACGTCGATCGGGGTCGCCTGCCTGCCCGAGCACGCGCACGACGGCTCCTCGCTCATGCGCAAGGCCGACGTCGCGATGTACACCGCCAAGGTCCACCGCATGGGCGTCGCGGTCTACTCGCCCCACGAGGACGACTCCTCGCCCGCGCGCCTCGTGCTGCTGGGCGACCTGCACCGCGCCCTCGAGCGGGCCGACGAGCTCGTGATGCACTACCAGCCGAAGATCGACCTGCGCACCGGCGCCACCGCGGGGGTCGAGGCACTCATGCGATGGCAGCACCCGACCCGCGGGATGCTGCCCCCGACGCTCTTCGTGCCGCTCGCCGAGCAGACCGGCCTGATCAACGACCTGACCCGCTTCGCGCTCGAGACGGTCGTGACGCAGATCGCGCGCTGGCGCGAGGAGGGCGACCCGGTGCCGGTCGCGGTCAACCTCTCCGCGCACAACGTCACCTCGTTCGCCGTGACGGAGACGATCGAGGCGCTGCTCGCGACGCACCAGGTGCCGGCGAGCCTGCTCGAGGTCGAGATCACCGAGACCGCCCTCGTGGCGGACCCGTCCCGGATCCTCCCGGTGCTCAAGCGCCTCGCGGACATGGGCATCCGGGTGTCGATCGACGACTTCGGCATCGGCACCACCTCGATCTCGCAGCTGCGCGACCTGCCCGTCGCGCAGCTCAAGATCGACAAGCTCTTCATCGCCGACATCGAGGCGAGCGCGGACAAGCGCGGCTCGGAGCTCGTCGTCAAGGCGATGGTCGACCTCGCGCACTCGTTCGGCCTCGTCGTGGTGGCCGAGGGGGTCGAGGACGCCGGGACGGCGAGCCGGCTCGCGGCCCTCGACGTCGACCAGGCGCAGGGCTTCCTGTACTCCGAGGCGGTCCCTGCCGCGGCCGTCGCCGGGGTGCGCGCGGCGCTGCTCCCGGCCCCACGCCGGCGGTTCGCCCCCACGCGAACCGATCTCCCGACAACAAATCGGCCAGAACGCTCAAGTACGCCCACCGACGTGCCGATGACCACATCATGACCTCCGAAGGACGCGCACCCATGGACGATCTGCTGCAGGAGATGATCCGGCCCGCGGGCCCGAGCGCCGCCGACCGCGCCCGGCGCCGGCGGTTCGTCGCGAGCGCCGCGACCGTCGGCCTCGCGGTCGTGGGCGTGAGCTCGCTGACCACCTCGGCGCTGTTCCGTGACAACGACGACGCCGGGGTCAGCGGGTTCACCACCGGGTCCGTGTCGATCTCGGGGACGCCCGTGGACGAGGTGATCACCACCGACCCGCTCGTGGCGCCGGGTGACACGTCGTACGCGGTTCTCGACGTCCTGAACGACGGCTCGCTCGAGCACCGGTACGCGATCGAGTACGCCGCGACGAACCGCAACTCGGCGCAGGCGCCTGCCGACCGCCCGGTGCCCGACCTGGCCTCGGTGGTCGACATCGGCCTCTACGCGCTGCCGACCGGCGCCGCGTGCGACGCCGCCTTCGTCGCGTCCGCCCAGCCGCTCGTGCCGGTGCAGAAGCTCGCCGCGGGTGCTGAGAACGTCCTGCTCGGGTCGAGGACCGACGGCGTGCAGGGCGGCGAGCGCACGCTCATCGCCGGTGCCTCGGAGCAGCTCTGCGTGAGCCTCGGGCTGCCGATCGGAGCCGGCAACGAGTACGCCGACGCGACCACCGACCTGGTCTTCACGTTCTTCGCGGAGCAGACGAAGAACAACTGAGGCTCGAGGAGCTCCAGCCCCATGCCGTTCCTGCCGGCGACCCGACGCGACCGGCGCACGAGACCCGTGCGCCGGCGCGCCCGACGCACGCCCCCGGGGAGTCGTCGCGCGCGCGGCGTCCGGGTGGCGCTGTGGACGGTCGTCGCGCTCTGCGTCGGGTCGTACGCGGCCTCGCTGCTCGTGCCCCTCTACTTCCAGGTGCAGGAGCAGCGGCTGCTCATCGTCGTCTCCGGCTCGATGTCCCCGTACATCGACGCGGGCGACGCCGTCGTGATGAAGCAGATCGAGAACCCCGCCGAGCTCCGCGTCGGTCAGGTCGTCTCGTTCTGGCCGCAGGACTCCGAGGTGCTCCAGACGCACCGGATCATCCGCCTCGAGATCCTGCCCGTGCTCGAGCAGGACGAGAGCACGGGCCGGATGGTCCCCAAGCTGGACGAGGCGACCGGTGAGCCGATCACCCGGCCGTACATCTTCACCAAGGGCGACGCCAACGACGAGCCGGACCCGAACGCGACGCCGGTCAACCGCGTCCGCGGGGTCGTGCTCGCCGTCCACCCCGGCTGGGGCGCCGTGCTGGGCTGGGCGCACTCCGCGACGGGCCGGTTCGTCATGCTCGGGCCGCCGCTGCTGATCCTCGCGGGCATGGAGGTCGCCGCCGTGGTGCAGGCGCGGCGGGCCCGCGCCCGGCGCCCCGCGCTCGGCATCGAGAGGAGCCAGGTCGATGACCTCCTCTTCGAGTGACCGCGACGCGTCGCTGGTGCGGCTCGGGGTCGCGCTCGTCGTCGGGCTGCTCGTCGCCGTCGGCATGTCGGTCCAGACCGCGAGCACGCGGGCCGGCTTCTCGGGCGAGGACACCGCCGGGCTCCGGCTGACGACGCGGCCGGCGTGCGTCGGGTCGGCCGCCGCGTACACGAGCGGGATGATCGACGCCGCGACGCCCGCGCTGAGGTGGAGCTTCTCGGGCGCCCTGCCCGCGGACGCCACCGCGCAGGCCGTCGCCGTGACGTCGCCGGGCCTCCTGGTGTGCGACCCCGCACAGCTCGCGCCGGCGGCCGACGTCGTGCCCGGCGCCCTCGCGCTCGACGCGACGGCGCCCGGGAGCGCGCTCACCGCGGCGACCCCCGTCGCGCTCCCGGGCGACGCGGCGACGCTCCTGCTCTGGGTGTCGCTGCCTGTCGACCCGACCGGCGCGCCGGTCCCCGCGGACGGTGAGCTGGCGTCGGTCGTGGGCCCGGACGGCGCGCTGGTGCTGCGGCTCACGGGCGGCGCGCTCGAGCTCACGCACCCGAGCGGGAGCGCGACCACGACCCTGGCCGGTGGCGCGCTGCCGACCGACGGCGCGGTCGCGCTCGTCGCGGTGTCGATCGAGGCCGGCGCCGTGACCCTCGGGCTCGCGCTGCACGACGGCGCCCCGACCGTCGCGTCCGCGCCGACGTCGTGGACCCCCGGACCGGTCACGCTCACCGTGGGCGCGCGCGCCGGCCTCGTCGCGGCACCCGCCGTCGTGGACGAGGTGACCCTCCTGACCGGCGCCACCGACGAGGCCGGGCTGCGCGCCCTGGTGGCGGCCGACGACTGGTGGACCGAGGCCCCGTACCCCGACCCGGCCCCCTGACGCTCAGACGCGCGCGCTGCGCCGCTCGAGCAGCACCACGTCCCGCCACACGCCGTGGCGCGCCCCGATCCGCTCGCGGACGCCCACCCGGCGGAAGCCGTGCCGGGCGTGCAGTGCGAGGCTCGCGGAGTTCTCGGCGAGCACGCCGGACTGGAGCGTCCAGATGCCGGCCCGCTCCGAGCTCTCGACGACGGCGTCGAGCAGCGCGCCGCCCACGCCTCGGCCCCGCGCCGATGCCGCGACGTAGACGCTGACCTCGACGACGCCTGCGTACACCGCCCGCGCGCTCGTCGCGCTCACCGCGACCCACCCGAGCAGCGGTCCGTCCGGCGACGCCGCGCCGTCGTCGTCCACGGCGACCAGCCGGTGGTCCGGCAGGTGGCCCGCGTCCCAGGCGGACCACGTGGGGACCTCGGTCTCGAGGGTCGCGATCCCGGTCGCGACGCCGTCGGCGTAGATCGCGAGGACCGCCCCGGCATCGGCCGGGGTCATGGGCCGCACCGACGGCGGCACCGGGTCGCCGTCGGAGCGGCTCGTCGCACGGGCACGGCGGACCCCGGGCTGCACTGGCACCGGACCAGTATGCGACCGGCCTCCGGCGAGGGCGCGGACGACGAGCCGCGTCAGCAGCCCGACAGCGAGCACGGTCACGCCCGTGGACACGGCCTGCCACGGCAGCGTCGCCGCGAGCAGCACGCAGCCACCGAGCCCGACGAGCTGGAGCGCACGCGGCCACCGCCGCTCGACCGCGGGTTGCCGCAGCGCCGCCGCGTTGGCGACGGCGTAGTAGAGCAGGACGCCGAACGACGAGAACGCGATGACGCCGCGCAGGTCGGCGACCAGCACGAGCACCACGACGACGATGCCGACCGCGTACTCGGCCCGGTGCGGCACCCCGAAGCGCGGGTGGACCGCCGCGAGCTGTCGCGGCAGGTCGCCCGCGCGGGCCATGGCGAAGGTCGTCCGTCCCACGCCGGCGACCAGGCCGAGCAGCGCTCCCGCGGACGCCAGGACGGCTCCGACGCGGACCACCCCGGTGAGCCCGGGCTGCCCCGCCGCCGTGACGACGTCGGCGAGGGGGCGCGCCGAGGCCGCGAGCTCCGTCGGGCCCAGGACGCCGAGCGTGACCAGCGCGACGGCGAGGTAGACGACCACGACCACCGCAAGCGCGAGCTGGATCGCCCGCGGGATGACGACGCGCGGGTCACGGACCTCCTCGCCCAGGGTCGCGATGCGGGCGTAGCCGGCGAGCGCGAAGAAGAGGAGGCCGGCCGACTGGAGCACTCCGTAGGGCGTCGGTGCGGCACGGGGTCCAGCCATCAGGTCCGCAGCCGTCGACCCGTCGACCACCCCGCCGCAGCACGGGGCCGACGTCGCCCCGACCACGACGACGAGCGCGAGCACCGCGAGCGTCGCCACGACCAGCACCCGGGCGACCCGTGCCGTCCGCGTGATCCCCCGTGCGTTCACGCCGACGATCGCGACGACCGCCGCGACGGCGGTGCCCCGTCCCCAGCCGGGCCCGGCGTCGGGGGCCACGTAGGCGGCGAGGGTCATCGCCATCGCCGCGCACGACGCCGTCTTCCCGATGACGTAGCACCAGCCCGCGGCGTAGCCCCACCACGGCCCCAGCCGCTCGCGCCCGTAGTGGTACGCACCTCCCGCGGCGGGCAGCACGGCCGCGAGCTGGGCGGTCGACGTCGCGTTCGCGTACGCGACCACGGCCGCGATCAGCAGCCCCACGAGGAGCGCCGGCCCGGCCGCGCCCGCCGCGGGCGCGAGGACGGCGAACACCCCGGCGCCGAGCATCGAGCCGACCCCGATCACGACGGCGTCCGTGAGTCGGAGCCGGCGGTCGAGCCGACCGTGGCCGGGCGTCCCGGGAAGGGACGAACGCGGCGGGTCGACGGTCATGTGAGCCCTCCTGGGGTGGCCGGGGTCCGTCGTCACGGTAGCCGCGAGGCGGCGCGGTCCGGCAGTGAGGCGCGGTGAGGCGCGGCAGGGCGCGGGGAGCGGTCACGTGGTGCCGCGGCGGGATGCTGCGCCTACCGTTGCCCCATGCCCGACGACGTGCCCCCCAAGCGATCCGCGCGCCCGGCCGCCGCGGCGCTCGCCGCCCCGCTCAGCCCGCCCGACGGCGCACCCGACGGCGCACCGGACGGCGCACCCGACCGTGTCGAGCCGGGGAACGGGCTGACGCTCAAGGCGCTCCCCGTCGCCGTCGTCTCGCTGGCCGGCTTCGTGCTCTTCGCGCTCGAGCAGCGCGAGCTCGGGTACGCGCTGCTCGCGATCGCCGTCGCGCTCGGGCTGGTGATCGACCGCGCGCTCGGCAAGGACCTCGCGCTCATCGGGTTCGGGCTCGCGGTGATGGGGGCCGTCCCGATCACGACGGACGTGAGCAACGCCCACATGGTCACGATGGGGACGGCCATGGTCCTCGCGGTCGCGGTGCCCTACCTGGTCTCCCGGTTCGTCTACCGGGATCACGCCGTGCGCTTCCCGATCCGCACCGGCGAGCGCTGGACCACCCTCGAGAAGGCGTACCTGGTGGCCGTTCCGCTGCTCGGCTACCTCCTGCTCCCCACATACATGATCAACACCGGCGTGTACCGGAACTGGCCGGCGGTCTCGGACGCCGAGGGCATCGGCCGGCTCTTCCTCGGCACGAACGCCCTGGGGATCTGGGACGAGCTGTTCTTCATCTGCACGGTCTTCACCCTCCTCCGCCGGCACCTGCCGTTCTGGCAGGCGAACGTGCTGCAGGCGGTGCTGTTCACGTCGTTCCTCTACGAGCTGGGCTTCCACAGCTGGGGTCCCGTGCTGATCTACGCGTTCGCTCTGGTGCAGGGCTACATCTTCCGGCTGACGAGATCGCTCACCTATGTGGTCTCCGTCCACCTGCTGTTCGACCTCGTGCTCTTCCTCGTCCTCGTGCACGCGCACAACCGCGAGTGGCTCGACATCTTCCTGTACTGACCAGGCACCGCTGTCCGCATGCCGGAGCCGAATCACCCCGCCTCGCGGCCGCGCGGTGGCTGCCTTCACCGTTAGCGTGGACACTCGACAGATGCCGGGAGGTAGCCGGGGACGGAGGGCGGTGACGTGAGCACAGGCACCCGCACGGCCGTCGGTCCCGTGCTCGGCTACCGTCATGAGGCCTTCCTGTGGCAGGGCATCGACGCCTTCCTCGCGCGGACCGTCCCGTTCGTCAGCGAGGGTCTCGCCGCGGGCGAGCCGGTCATGGTCGCCGTCATCCAGGACCACTGGGCACCGCTGCGGGACGCCCTCGGGGCCGACGCCGCGCGCGTCCGGTTCGTCGACATGGCCGAGCTGGGGCACAACCCGGCGCGGATCATCCCCGCCTGGCGCGACTTCGTCGAGAGCGCCGGCGGCCGACCGGTCCGGGGGATCGGGGAGCCGATCTGGGTCGGTCGCCGACCCGCGGAGATCGTCGAGTGCCAGGTCCACGAGGCGCTGCTCAACCTCGCGCTGCCGCCTGACGCACCGCTCTGGCTGCTGTGCCCGTACGACGCCGACGGCCTCGACGAGCACGTGATCGACGAGGCGATGCGCAGCCATCCCACCCTCGTGCGCGCGGGCGGCACGCACCCCAGCACCGACTACGGCGGGGCGCAGCACGTCGAGCACCTCGCCGGCCGGGACCTGCCCGCGCCCACCGGACCGGTGCAGACGGTGGCCTTCGGGCGCGGCGAGCTCGCCGCGCTCCGCCGCGCCGTGCGGGCCCGCGCGAGAGGGGTGGGCCTGGCGGACGGTGACGTCGACGACCTGACCCTCGCGCTGAACGAGCTGGCGGCGAACAGCCTCGACCACGGCGGTGGCAACGGCGTGCTGCGCATGTGGACCGAGCCGGGTACCTTCGTGTGCGAGATCGCCGACACCGGACGGATCACCGACCCGCTCATCGGGCGCACGTGCCCGCCGTCCGACCAGCTCCGCGGGCGGGGCGTGTGGATGGTTCACCAGCTCTGCGACCTGGTGCAGATCCGGTCGACCTCGAGCGGCACGGTCGTCCGGGTCCACAGCTGGCTGTGACCGCCGCAGGCCGCGCCGGCGCTGCCGGGCCGACCGCTCCTGACGTCACCCGGCGCCGGTGGGTGATCGGGCTGGTCGCGGTGCTGGTCGCCGTCGTCGTCGGAGCGCTGGTCTGGTCGGGCCGCTCGGTGCCCGACGACGCCGCGCCGGCCGGGTCCCCCACGTCCGCCGCCGCGACGCTCGAGGCCGGCCCCACGTCGTCGTCCACGAGCGGCGGACCGGGCGTCGCTCCACAACCCTCCGCCGACCCGCCCATCGCGGCCGACGCGCCCCGCATCGGGTTCCTGGGCGACTCGCTGACCGAGGGCGTCGGCGCCCCGCCCGAGCGCGGGTACGCGTGGCAGACAGCCGAGCAGCTCGGCTGGCCCCTGGCGGTCGTGGACGGGGTGTCGGGCAGCGGCTTCGTCGCACCGGGGCTCGGCCGGCCGATGCCGGAGCGTGTGGACGGCGTCGTCGCGGCCGACCCCGACGTCGTCGTGGTCGCGGGTGGGACGAACGACGCGTTCCGCGGCTACCCGGCCGACGACGTCGAGGACGCCGCCGCGGCGCTGCTCGACGAGCTCGACACGGATCTGCCGGACGCGACCGTCGTGGTGCTCGGTCCGTTCACGTCCGTGCTGACCGGCGGCGCGGGAGGCGACGCGACCGCTGCCGCCGTGCGCGCCGCCGCCGAGGCCGCCGGGGTCGAGTACGTCGACGCGACCGAGCTGCTGGACCGGGCGACCGCGGACTCGACGCAGTGGAGGCGGTACCTGAGCGCGGACGGGCTGCACCCGAACGAGCTCGGGTACGAGGTGATCGCCACCGCGCTGGCCGGCGAGCTGCGCGAGCTCGTGGGCTGAACGGGCTCGTGGGCTGAGCGGGCTCGTGGGCTGAGCGGGCTCTGCGGGTGAAATCCGCCACGGCGCAGCCCGCAACCGTTCCGATTCGCCTCCGCGCGGCCGATAGGGCGGCGACACACCCGTGCCCGGCCGGGCCACCGAACGAAGGACGTCGAGATGCAGGAGAGCGTCGAGCACCCGGCACTGGCACACCTGCGCCCGGGCGCCGGCCCGACGCCGCTCGCGGGCGGCGCGTCGGTGCCGGTCGCGGTCGAGGCGCCGCAGCGACCGGTCGCCGTCGAGCACCTGCCCGTCCCCCGCGTGCCCGCCGTCCCCGCCGCACGGAACGTCCCCGCGGCACCGACCGTCCGCGCCTCGCGCACCGCGGACCCCGCCGGCCTGGTGCTCGGCCTGCTCAACCGCGGCGTCGACCCGATGGCGCCCGAGCTCCGCACCGCGCTGCCCGGTGGGCAGCTGCGTCTGCACTACCAGGTGCAGCGCGACGTCGCGACGGGGGCCGTCGTCTCGCTCGAGGCGCTGATCCGCTGGGCGCACCCCGAGCAGGGCCTGCTCGCGCCGGCCGCGTTCCTCCCGGTCGCGCAGGACCACGGGCTGATGGGGCTCATCGACTCCTGGGCCCTCACGCACGCGTGCCGCGACGGCGCCTGGCTCTCGACGTGCGGGTTCCCCGTGGAGATCGCGGTCAACCTCTCCTCGGCGCAGCTCACGTCGCCGGACGTCGTCCCGACGGTCGAGGGTGCCGCGCGCGCGGCCGAGCTCCCGTCGGGCCTGCTCACGCTCGAGCTCTCGATGACGGACGCGCTCGCCCACGTCTTCGCCGCGCGCGACGTGGCGAGCTCCATGGCGCGCCGTGGCGTGCGGGTCTCCGTCGCCGACGTGGGTCTGGGCGCACGCTCCCCGGAGCGGGTCGGGCACCTGGGCGCGGGCGAGTTCAAGCTCGACCGCGCCTTCGTCGCGACCCTGGGCGACCCGGCGTCGGGACCGTTCGCGCAGCTCAAGGACATCGTCGACGCGGCCCACTACCAGGGCGTGCGCGTCGTCGCCGAGGGCATCGAGAACCAGGCCCAGCTGGACGCCGTGCGCACCGCGGGCTGCGATCGGGTCCAGGGCTACTTCGTCGGCCGACCCGCTCCGCTCGAGGACCTCGCCGAGGTGCTCGCGCAGCCGGCGGCCGGCTGGTCGTAACCCCGCTCCTCGTGTCAGACCCAGCGCGCCCCCCGCACCGCGCCACGCCTGACACCTCCCGTGCGGACTCCACGTGTCAGACCCAGCGCGCGCCCTGCAGCGCGCCATGCCTGACAACCGCCCTGCGTCGGCCGGAACGTTCCAGGGTCAGACGCCTCGCGGTCACGCCGGGAGCGTCACCCCGAAGCGCGTGACGTCGCCGGTGCGCTCATACCAGGCGTCCCCGCCGAGGGCACGTGCGAGCCGGCGGACGATGTAGAGGCCGAGACCGGTCCCCATCCGTCCGCCGCCCTTGAGGAACATCTCGTCGAAGATCTGCCCGGCGACGGCGTCGGGCACGCCGGGGCCGCTGTCCTCCACCGCGATCTTCACGACGCCACCGTCCTTCCACGCGCGCACCACGAGCGGGGCGGCACCGTACCGGGTGGCGTTGCTGACGTAGTTCGTGACGATCTGGCGCAGCTGGTCGAGGTCCGTGACCAGCTCCAGGTCCGCCGGGCAGACGACCTGCACGTCGGACCCCGCCCCCAGCTCCACGAGCGTCCCGAGGTGCTGGTGCACGATGCCTTCGAGCGCCGGGCGGAGCTGCACGGCCGACGTCGAGAGCGTCACGCGCCCGGCGTCGAGGCGTGCCGCGAGCAGCAGCTCGTCGAGCATCCGGCGCATCTGCTGGGCGCTCGACTCGATCGAGCCGAGCAGCTCGACGCGCTCGTCCTCCTCGAGGGCGGCCCAGTGCCGCACGAGCATGCTCGCGGAGCCGGCCACGACGGCGAGCGGGCTCCGCATCTCGTGCGCGGTGATCGCGAGGAAGTTCGCGCGCTCCGCGGCCGCCGCGCCGAGCCGGACGTTGGCCTCGGCGAGCTCGCTGTTCGCCTCGGCGAGCTCGCTCGCCGCGGCCCGCATCTGCTGCGAGTCGGTGCGCTGCTGGGTCACGTCGCGGGTCACCTTCGCGAAGCCGACCAGCTCGCCGCGCTCGCGCAGCGCCGTGATGACCACGTTGGCCCAGAACCGGGTCCCGTCCTTGCGGACCCGCCAGCCCTCCTCCTCGTAGCGCCCGTCCCGCACCGCGCACTCGAGCTCGTACTCGGGGTGCTTCGACGCCTTCGCCTCGGGCGTGTAGAAGAGCCTGAAGTGCTGCCCCAGGGCCTCCTCGGCCCGGTAGCCCTTGAGCCGCTCGGCTCCCCGGTTCCAGCTCGCGATCCGTCCAGCGGGGTCGAGCATGAAGATCGCGTAGTCCATCACGCTCTCCACGAGCAGCCGGAAGCGCTCCTCGCTCTCGAACAGGGCGCGCTCGGTCGACCGCTGCGCGCTCACGTCCTGGCTCTGCAGCAGCAGGTAGAGCGGACGCTCACCGGAGTCGCGGACCGCCGCGACGGTCGACGTCACCACGCGGTCCGTCCCGCTGAGCCGGTGCTCGACCTGCACGACGCCCTCGTCCACCGCGGTCGACAGCGCCTCGGTGACGCGGCCGCGGTCCGCGCCCGGGACGACGTCGGGCAGCGCCAGCCCGACGACGTCGTCCATGCTCGCCCCGAGCAGGCGCGCCAGCTCGCGGTTGGCGCGCACGAGCTGGCCGGTCAGGGTGAGGGTGCCGATGCCGATCGCCGCCTGGTCGAAGACGGCGCGGAACCGCTCGACGTGCTCGGTGAGGATCGCCTCGCCCTCCCGGCGCGAGGCGTCGCCGTCGTGCCGGGGGTCGGAGGAGACGACGCCGCCCGGCTCGAGGCCGTCGGGGGGCAGCGGCTGCTGCTGTGCGTCGACCTCGGGCGCGAGTCGCCCGGCCTCGGCCGGGTTCGCGGCATCGGCGATCGCCGTGAGCGCCGCGATCAGCTCCTCGACGTGCGCCGACTTCTGGACGAAGGCGGCCGCGCCGAGCTCGAGCGCCCGGGCCTCGAGCCCCTCCTCGTCGAAGCCCGAGTACAGCACGACCTTGGTATCGGGCGAGACGCCGCGGACCGCGCCGATGGCGTCGAGCCCGCCGAGCTCGGGCATCGAGACGTCGAGCAGCATGAGGTCGGGGTGCTCCTCGCGGGCGATCCGGACGGCGTCGTGCCCGTTGCCGCCCTCGGCCACCACCGTGAAGGCGCCGGTGAGCCGCAGCCGCAGCCGCAGGAGGGCCCGCACCTCGGGGGCGTCGTCGACGAGGGCGATGCGGTGGGGGGTCACGACGACGAACGGTAGCGCTCAGCCCGCCGTCGCACCGGTCGAGCTGCCGGACCATCCCGCGCGACTCAGACCGGGGCGCCGCTCCGCGTGGCCGACGGCGCCGCCCCGGTCAGGCGCGCCCACACGACCTTGCCGCCGTGCTCGCCCGGCAGCACACCCCACCCCTGGGCGAGGAGCGCGACGTACGTCAGCCCGTGCCAGCCGGTGTACGGGTCGATGGGCAGCGGCGACGGCGTGCCCGCCCCGGCGTCGGCGACCTCGACACGCAACGCCTCGTCGGTGAGGGCGAGCCGGAGCGAGAACGGCGGCCCGCCGTGCTTCACGGCGTTGCCGACGAGCTCGTCGACCACGAGCTCCGCCTCGTACAGATCGCCCTGGTAGCCCCAGCGCTCGGCATGGAAACGGAGGAACTCGCGCGCGGCGACGGCGTCGTCCGGCACGGGGTTCAGCTCGAGCACCGCGACCTGCTGCTCCGTGGTGCCGAGGTCCTCCAGGAGGTCGAGCAGCGCGTCGACGTCGCTGTCCTTCGGCACGTAGCCCTCGACGCGTCCGCGGAGCTTCTCGCCCTCCTCGGCCGTGAGCCCCGTGAAGACGGCGACCTTCGCGGCGGGCGCGACCTCCCGCAGCATCGCGAGCGCCTCGCCGCCGTGCAGGCGGGGGAGCCCGATGTCGAGCACGACGACGTCGGGCTGGGCCTCGGCGGCCAGCCGCACCGCGGTCTCGCCGTCCCCGGCCTCGCCGACGAGCTCGAACCCGCCGCGCAGGCGCAGCGCCGTCGCGACGAGCCGCCGCAGTGCGGGGACGTCGTCGACGAGGAGCACGCGGACGGTCACGTCGAGGATGCTAGTGCTGCGGCGCAGGTCAGGACGCGCCTCGACCGCTCTGCGCCTGGAGCCGGTCGTCGGGATCCTTCTGCGGGCTGGCGAGGCCGGGCGCGTCGCCGTGAGTCATGACTACCTGCGTACCCCACCGGCGCCGAGACGGCATCCGCACAGCCGCGCGCCGTCGCGCGCCGCCGTCCCGCGCCGCCGTCCGGCGCCGTGAGTTCGCTGGTCCCGTTCCGAGTTCGCTGATCCAGACCAGCGAACTCGAGGCGTGACCAGCGAACTCGGGGTGCCGCCGCCGACGACGCGCCCGCAGGGGCAGGCGCGCAGACCCGGACGTCACGGGCGTCGGGCCGGGCGCGACGGGCACCGATCGAGATGACGCCCGCCCGGCCCGTGACCTCCGCTACGCGCGCACCCGCGTGATCACCGGCCGCGGCGGCGTCGGCCCGTGGCCACGGACCCGCGCCCGCACGACCCGGGCGACCAGGCCCGGCCGGAACAGCTGCAGCGGCGACCCCATGAGGTGGTAGACGCGACCGAGCACCTCGCCCGCGAGGGGGTCCCCGCCCACCGCGAGCCGGTCCACCTGCCGGGCCCACCCCCCCAGCGCCCCCTGCACCCGCGAGACGTTCCCCGTGCTGGCGGCGTACCGGAGGTCCTCGCTCGTCGCGATCGACCACGGCAACGCGGCGACCCGGCAGAAGCGGCGGATGAGCCGGCGCTCGTCGCCCGGGCGCAGCCCGCGTGCGAGGGCGTCGCGCAGCAGCACCGACTCGCGGGCCGCGACCGTCACCCCCTGCCCGTAGATCGGGTTGAACGCGCACAGGGCGTCGCCCAGGACCAGCAGCCCGGGCGGCCAGTCGCGCAGGCGCTCGTAGCGGTGCCGGCGGTTGGCCGTCTGGCGATGGATCGCGACCTCGGTCTCGGGCCGGCCGGTCCGGGTCACCTCGGCGACCGCGTCGTCGCGCAGCGTCGTGAGGAACTCCGCGAAGCCGGCAGCGTCCCGCGGCGGCCGGTCGTCGCCCGAGCCCACCCCGCCCACCACCCAGCGCCCACCCTCGACGGGTAGCACGATGCCGCCGCGCGGGTGCGCCGGCGTCTGCAGCAGGACCACCCCCGGCACGGCGAGGTGGTCCGGGTCGAGCGTGAACGTGCGCGTCGCGTAGCCGATGCGCGCGTCGACCTCGGAGACGGCGGGCCGCGGCAATCCGGCGGCGACGAGCCACGCCGGGAGCCGCGAGCTGCGGCCCATGGCGTCGATCACGAGGTCGGCCGCGACGGCGGAGCCGGGCACGTCCACCCACCACGCGGGCCCGTCGGCGCCGCCGGGCCGGAGCCCGCTCACCTGGGTGCCGTCACGCACCTCGACCCCGGGCAGCGCCCGCACGCGTTCCCGGACGAGGTGCTCGAACAGCGGCCGGGTCGCGGAGAGGACCTCGAACTGACGGCCGGACGGCGACCACCCGTTCTCGCCGAGCCACGCCACCTCGCCCGTGTCGAACGGCACGGCGCCCGCGGCCCGCAGCTCGGAGCCGAATCCCGGGAGCAGCTCCTCGACCGCCAGCAGACCGCGGTAGAGGTACACGTGCGCGTGCCGGCCCTGCGGCACGCCGTCCCGTGGCTCCGGCCGGTCCGGGAGCCGGTCGCGCTCGAGCACCGTGACGGTGCGGCCACCGCCACCGCCACCGCCCGCGCCACCGTCCGCGGCTGCTGCGGCGGCGGCGGCAGCGGCGGCGGCGAACAGCCCGGCCAGCCCGCCCCCGAGCACGACGACGTCGCGCGGCTGGGATGCACCGGACCGGCGCGCGTGCGACCGGCGTGGACGATCTCGTGACGTCATGCGGCCTCCCTGGGTCGGGCCGTGGGCTGTCCCTCCCATGGTGCGCGTCAGACCGGCGCCTGAGCACCCCCGAGCAGCCGCGGCCGTCCTGCTGCCAGGCCCAGCGCCACCTGGCCGAGGCTCGTCACCAGGAGCAGCACGAGCGGCGTCGTCCACGAGCCGGTCGCCTCGCGCAGCCATCCCGCGAGCAGCGGGCCCGACGCCGCCACCACGTAGCCGATCGTCTGCGCCATCGCCGAGAGCGCAGCGGCCTGCGCCACGCTGCCCGACCGCAGGACGACCATCGTCATCGCGAGCGGGAAGCTGCCGCCGATGGCGATCCCGATCAGGACCGTCCACACCAGCGGTGCGGCGGACGGGGCGACGAGCAGGCCCACGATCCCGGCCATGCCCGAGGCCGCGAGCCCCACCACGTACCAACGCTGGTGCGGCGCGCGGGCCGCGGCCGGGGGGACGACGAGCGCGAACGGGATGCCGACCAGGAGGAGCAGCCCCAGCAGCGCACCGGCCTGCTCGCCGCTCAGCCCGGCGTCCTGGTGGATCTGGGCGAGCCACGCGACGCTCGTGTACCAGAGGAGGGACTGGAGCCCGAGGTAGCCCGCGACCTGCCAGGCGAGCGGGTCGCGCACCAGCCGGAACCGTCCGCCCGGCGCGCCGAGGGCGACCTGCCGCACCGGGCTCGCGCGCACGAACAGCCACAGCGCTGCCGCGAGAATCGCCGGGGCGGACCACACGGCGAGGCTGCCCTCCCAGCCGATCGAGGCGCCCAGCGGCACCGCCACGGCGGCCGCCACCGCTGCGGCGATGTTGACCGACGTCGTGTACACGCCCGTCATCAGGCCGGCGCGGTGCGGGAAGTACTGCTTCACGACCGCGGGCAGCACGACGTTGAGCACCGCGATCCCCGCGCCCGCCGCGAGCGTGCCGCCCAGCAGCGCAGGCACCTCGGGCAGCGCCCGCGCGAGCTGGCCCAGGCCGAGGACCCCGAGCGCGACGGCCTGCGCGCGGGCGACGCCCCACCGCCGCACGAGGACGGCGGCGAGCGGGGCGACGAGCCCGAAGAGGAGGACGGGTCCCGAGGTGAGCACCACGACGTCCACCGTCGAGAGCCCGCGGTCCTGCTCGATGCGGTCGAGCAGGGGCCCGACGGCGGCGATGGCCGGGCGCAGGTTCGCCGCGGTGAGGACGACCCCCAGCACCAGCAGCCAGACGGGCGCGCGGGTCCCCCGGGCCGCGGTCCGGTTCTCGAGCGTGGTCACGCGGGTCAGCCTGCCCCATCGACGCGTCCGCCCGGCGTCGCGTCCGCCCGGCGTCGCATCCGCCTCGAACCCGGTGGGCGGACCTGCTCGCGGCCGCGGGGGTCAGAGTGCCGCGAGCGCCTGTCGCACGCGCTGGGACAGCGCCTTGCCGTCGACCCGGCCGAGACCCGACGCCGCCGCGTTCGCCGCCTTCATGACGGCGCCCATGTCCCGCATCGAGGTCGCGCCCGTGGCGGCGACGGCGTCGGCCACGACGGCGTCCAGCTGCGCGTCCGTCAGCGCGGCCGGGAGGTAGGTCTCGATGAGGTCGGCCTCGGCGGTCTCGTTCGTGGCGCGGTCGGCGGCACCCGCCCCCGAGTAGATGTCCGCGCTCTCGCGGCGCTTCTTCACCTCGCTCGCGAGCACCGCCCGGACCTGGTCGTCGGTGAGCTCCTGGGCGACCGGACCGGCCTTCTCGGCGGTGCGGACGGCGGCGATCACCTGGCGAAGGGTGTTGGTCCGGAAGGCGTCGCGCGCCTTCATGGAGGTCGTCAGGTCGGCGGTCAGGCGCTCGAGAGTGCTCATGGAGCCATGGTGCCTGACGACCGACCGTTGACGCCGGGGCCTCACGCCGGGATCGTGAGAGCCTGCCCGCCGCGAGCCGGCACCCATGGGGGTGGTGACCGCGTGGCAGGAGTCGCAGGGGGTCCGGAATGCACACGTCCCGAAGGTTTCGCGCGCTCGTCGCCACCCTGGCCGCCGCCGCTGTGATCGGCTCGGTGGTCGCGGCCCCCGCTGCGGCGGGCGGGACAGCATCCGGCGGCACGGCAGGCACACCAGGCGCGGCACGCGCGGCAGCACCGCAGCAGTACCCGGGCGAGCGGGCCGAGGCGCGCCGTGTCGACCGGGTGCCGACCCCGCAGCCGAGCTGGTTCGACTGCAGCCCCGCGTTCGGCCCGGGCAACGAGTGCACCACCGTGAACCTCCCGCTCGACTACGACAGACCCCAGGGGCCGACGACGGCCGTCGCGGTCCTGCGGCACAGCGCGACCGACCAGGCGAACAGGATCGGGACCCTGTTCCTCAACCCGGGCGGGCCCGGGGGATCCGGCGTCCAGATCGCCGCTGCGGCGGGCTTCTTCCTCGGGCCCGAGGTCCTGGCTCGCTTCGACGTCGTCGGCTTCGACCCGCGCGGCACCAACTTCAGCGACAACGTGCGGTGCTGGGAGAACCTGGGCACCCAGGCGGCCGACCTCGCGGGGCTCGGCGTCCCGTTCCCCTTCACCGACGCCGAGGAGACGGCGTACGTGGCGTCGTCGGAGGCGTTCGGGAGGGCCTGCTCGACGACCGGCCGGCCGCTCTCAGCCTCCATGTCCACCGCCGAGGTCGCACGCGACATGGACGTCCTGCGACGGATGGTCGGGGACCAGCAGCTGACGTACCTCGGGTTCTCCTACGGCAGCTACCTCGGCAACGTGTACGCCAACCTGTTCCCCAGCCGGGTCCGCGCGGTCGCGATCGACGGTGTCCTCGACCCGCTCGCGTGGGCCGGGACGCGAGCCGACCGGGACGTCCCGCAGACCGCACGGCTGAGGTCGGGCGAGGCCGCCGCCCGGGCCCTCGACGAGATCCTGCGTCGCTGCGCGGAGGCCGGTCCCGAGCTCTGCACCCTGGCCGCCCTCGGCGACCCACGCGCGATCTACGCCGAGATCCGCGCCGCGCTCCAGGAGACCCCGCTCCCGATCGTCGATCCCGTGACGGGAGAGGAGCTCTTCACGCTCACCTACCCGACGCTCGTCTCCTTCCTGCTCGGCGACATGTACTTCCCGGAGGCGGCTCTGTTCGTGGACGCGGACCTCTCCTTCGCCTACTCGCTGCTCCACCCCCCGACCGAGCCGGGCAGCGCCGACCCGGGCAGCGCGATGCCGAGCCAGGACGTCGCGCGCGCAGCGCTCCTGGCGAAGGTGCGCGACGCCGAGGCTCAGGCCGCGGCGGCCCGCGCCACGCACGCGGAGCAGGCTGCGGCGCTCGGGTTCGCGTTCCCGTACGACAACTCCCCGGAGGCGTTCCAGTCGGTGCTCTGCACCGACGGCAGCAACCCCGCGAGGGCCGACCGGTGGCGCGGGTACGCGGACGAGGCCGACCTTCGCGCGCCCGACTTCGGCCGGCTGTGGACGTGGTCCTCTGCCCCGTGCGCCTCCGCGACGTGGAAGGTGCGCGACGAGGACGCGTACCGGGGTCCGTTCACCCGGAGCACGGTCAACCCCGTGCTCGTCGTCGGCAACTACTGGGACCCGGCGACCAGCTACGACGGCGCGGTCACCGCGGCGTCGCTGCTGCCGAACAGCCGACTGCTCTCGAGCGACAGCTGGGGGCACACCGCCTACGGCACGTCGGCGTGCGTGACGGACGCGGTGGACGCCTACCTGCTCAGCGTCCAGACGCCCGCCGAGGGCACGCTGTGCGTCGGCGACGTCCAGCCGTTCTCAACCTCGCTCGGCGAGGAGCCCGGTCCTGACTCCCGTGCACGCGGCGCGCAGCCCGATCGCCTGCCGCCCGTCGTCCCGCCGCTGCCCGGGGCGGTCCCGCGCGGCTGACGCTCCACGCCGATGCCGGGCTCACGTCCCGGCGTCGGAGGGGTCGTCGTCACCGACCGGCGACCGGGCCACCCGGTGGCGCGAGCGCTCGGAGCCGGCGTGCGTGCCACGCCCCGTGCACGACCATGGCCAGGAACACCCCCGTCCAGATCCACCGCGTCAGCGGCGAGGCCCACGGGTCCCACCATGCCGCTCCCACGACGCCGCCGACGCTCAGGGTGATCGCTGCCGCGAACGCTGCCGGCCGCCACCACCGCTCCGCACCCGCCGGCAGGAGGATCCAGGCACCGAGCAGTAGGTACCCCACGGACAGCGACGTCGCCATGACGCCTCCCGCAAGGCTCACGAGGACGATCCGGCCGTCGGTCGTGACCATCATCGTCGCGCCGGGAAACAGCATCCCGACCGCCACGTGCGCGGCCAGCACACCGACGAGGAGGGCCGCGCCGCCCCCGCACCACAGTCCGAGACGACCGGCCAGCCACCGCCCGTCGTCGGCGTCCCGGAACGCACGGGCAGCGAGCACCACCGCTCCCGCCGCGAGTGCCGCCGCGCCGACCGTCGCCCCGCCGACGAGCGCGGCGTACGCCAGGGCGACTGCAGCGACGAGACGCACGCCGGACCGCACGCGCCAGTCGACGACGACCCCGGGAGTCCGTCCGGCTCGCCACAGGACGGTGAGCAGCGCGAGCGCGAGCACCACCAGCGTGGGCACCGTCGACTCCCACGGCCCGGTGAGGTGCTCCACGGCCGACAGGAACACCGCGCCGGGCAGCGCGACGATGCCGAACCGGAGCAGCCAGCCCGTCCCCACCCCCGGCGTCCCGGACGATGCCGATGCTCCCGGTAGCGCCACTGCCCACCCCACCCCGTCGTGTTCGGCCGGAACCCGGCGGGTCATGCTCCCGCGTCGGCGCGACTCACCGCACGTCACGGCGCCACGACCGCCCGAACGGCGTAGCGGCCAGGGTCGGGCGGCGGCGCTCTGCCTGGAGACCACCACCCGAGGCACGGTCGCCGCCCCGCTTCAGCCTCGTCGTCGGCCCGGTGATGTGCCAGGTTGGGACGATGCGCATCCGCGTGCCGTCCCGTCACGACGGCGTCCCGCAGGCCGCCGCGCCAGCCGCCACGACGGCGGACCAGCATGCGGACGGCCAGCGGGCGGACGGCCAGCGGGCAGGCGGCCACGACTGGTTCCTGACCGCCGGTGAGCGCGGCAACCCGGCCACGCGCCTGCGGCCGTGGACGCGGGGCAACGCCGCGACGCCGCTCGTGCACGGGCGCGAGTACTTCACGCGGCTCGCGCTGGCGCTCGAGGGGGCGGGGGCGGGCGACCTGGTGCTGTTCACCGACTGGCGGGGCGACCCCGACGAGCGCCTGCTCGACGACGGGACCACGGTCGCGCAGGCGTTCATCGACGCCGTGCGGCGTGGCGCGGTGGTCAAGGGCCTGGTCTGGCGCTCGCACCTGGACCCGGTGCGCTTCTCGGGCGCCGAGAACCGCACGCTGGCCAAGGAGGTGACCGAGGCGGGCGGCGAGGTCCTCCTCGACCAGCGCGTGCGGCCGCTGGGGTCGCACCACCAGAAGTTCGTCGTCGTCCGGTATCGCGACCGCCCGCAGGACGACGTCGCGTTCGTCGGGGGCATCGACATGGCCTTCACGCGCCGGGACGACGCCGGCCACGCGGGCGACCCGCAGGCGGTCCCGTTCTCGCGGTGGTACGGCCGTACGCCGGGCTGGCACGACGTGCAGGTCGAGCTGCACGGGCCGGCGGTGCGCGACGTCGAGGACGTGTTCCGCGAGCGCTGGGAGGACCGCGCAGCGCTCTCCCGCCTGCCGTGGCACGTGCTGCCCGACCTGCTCCACCGGGTCGACCGCACCCCGAGCCGCCTGCCCGAGCAGCACCCGGACCCGCCCGTCGCGGGGACGTGCGCGGTGCAGCTGCTGCGCACCTACCCGCACCGCCGGCCCGGCTACCCGTTCGCCCCCGACGGCGAGCGCAGCGCGGCCCGCGGGTACGTCAAGGCGCTCCGGCGCGCACGGCGCCTGCTCTACGTCGAGGACCAGTACCTGTGGTCCGCCGACGTCGCGCGCGTGTTCGCGCAGGCGCTGCGGACGCACCCCGAGCTGCACCTGGTCGCCGTAGTGCCGCGCCACCCCGACCAGGACGGTCGGCTGTTCGTGGCGGCGGCGCACGTCGGGCACTCCCAGGCGCTCGACCTCGTGCGGGCGGCCGGCGGCGACCGCGTGCAGGTGCTCGACGTCGAGAACCACGCGGGCGAGCCGGTGTACGTGCACGCGAAGGTCTGCGTGGTCGACGACGTGTGGGCGACGGTCGGGAGCGACAACTTCAACCGCCGCTCGTGGACGCACGACTCCGAGCTGACCGCCGCGGTCCTCGACGAGCTGCGCGACGAGCGGGAGCCGCGGGACCCGGCCGGCCTGGGCGACGGCGCGCGACGGTTCGCGCGTGACCTGCGCCTGCGGCTGTGGCGCGAGCATCTCGACGTCGACGACGACTCCGAGCTTGTCGACCCCGGGCTGGCGGTCGAGGCGGTGCGTCGCAGCGTGGCCGCGCTCGATGCGTGGCACGCGGGCGGGCAGGTCGGGCCGCGCCCGCCCGGTCGCCTGCGCACGCACGTGCTCGACCTGCCGCCGCGCTGGCAGCGCCGGCTGGCCACGCCCGCGTACCGGACGGTGCTGGACCCGGACGGCCGGCCGCCGGGGATGCGGTTCCGGCGGGAGCACTGAACCTCGTACGTAGTTGCACCTGCAGGTGAACGCTCCCACAGTTGCATCTGCATCTGCATCCGCGTACGCCTCTGAAGGAGTTGTCATGGCGACCGCCGTCGGTCCCTTGCGCCGGCTTGTGACCGACGAGCGCGACGCCGCCCTCGCCCGTGACGTGCTGGTCTCGCTGGAGGGGCCACTCGGGCACCTGTCGGTCGAGCGTTCGGGAGCCAGCGCGAAGCCCCTCCCGCCGGAGCTCGGCCGGATGCTGCAGGAGATCCTGCAAGCGGTCGCCTCCGGCTCGCCAGTCACGGTGACGACCATCCCGCGGGAAGTGACGACGTCCACAGCCGCGGCCATGCTCGAGGTTTCCCGCCCGACGCTGATGAAGCTCGTCCGGGACGGTGTCATCGACGCACACAAGGTGGGGACTCACACCCGACTGCTGTGGGTTGACGTGACCGCTGCCAAGAAGGCCCGCCGCGCTCGCGAGCGAGCGGCATTCGCTGCGCTGCTTGAAGCCGAGGGCGACGAAGAGGGACGACTGACGTCTCGGCCACTTCACGTGGGACGACAACACGTCGCCCTACGCAGTGATGCCGCCGTCACCGGTCAGATCGACGTGACAACAGCCCGAGGTGCGATCGCATGACCGTCCCGACCTACGAAGAGTTCATGCTCCCGACCCTGCGGGTCCTCGCCGACGATCAGCCGCGTTCGACGCGCGCGACCGTGGACGCCGCCGCAGACCTGCTCGGGCTCGACGGGTCCACCCGCGAGGAGACCATCCCGTCCGGCCTCCTCACCTACCTGAGCCGGGGCCAGTGGGCGCAGACGTACCTCGTCCAGGCGGGCCTCATCGCACGGCCCAAGCGGGGCACGGTCACGATCACCGACGTCGGCCGCGCCCTCCTCGCCGAGAATCCGGACCGCGTCGACTCGGCGCTGCTCCGCCGCTACCCCGCCTTCACCGAGTTCGTCAGCCGCAAGCAGACTTCCTCAGGCGGCTCGCGCCCGCCGCACGCGGACGCGGGGCCCGCCCCGGCGTCGTCGGCCCCGGATCTCGCTCCCGACGAGCTCGTCGCCAACGCCGAGCAGGCGAACCGAGCCGAGGTGGAGTCCGACGTGCTCACCCGCGTCCGCGCCCTGGACCCTGCGGCGTTCGAGCGCCTCGTCATCGAGCTGCTCGTCGCCATGGGCTACGGCACCGCCGAGACAACCACGCACACGGGCCGCTCCGGTGACGAGGGGATCGACGGGATCATCCACCGCGACGCGCTCGGCCTCGACCGCGTCTATCTGCAAGCGAAGCGGTACACGGACAACCCCGTCGGGCCGGAGGCGATCAACGCGTTCTACGGAGCGCTCCAGCGCAAGCGCGCCGACCGCGGCGTCTTCCTCACGTCGAGCACCTTCACCGCCGGTGCCCGCGCTGCGGAGCACGACTTCCGCACGATCGTCCTCATCGACGGCGCGATGCTGGCTCGCCTCATGGTCGACCACGGTGTCGGCGTCCAGATCGCCAGCACCCACGTCCTCAAGCGGCTGGACCAGGACTACTTCGACGAGCTGTAACCGGAACCGGGTCATCGGCCCCGACACGAGGGCTGTGTCAGAGGCGCATGACAGCATGTGGCGAACTTGCCAGGCCGAGGAGTCACCGTGACGCCGTCGATCACGTATCTGTCGCCTACTGACATCGCCGAGCGGCGCTCGGAGCTTTTGGAGCGCGCCGGCCTCGAACTCGACACCCTGCGTCAGCGAGGTGCGGAGTACCGGCTCTCACCGGAGCAAGCAGCGGTTCTCAAGGATCTCGAGGATCTGGTCTTTCTCGCCGGTGGATCACCCGATGGCGCCTGCTGCCTGAGGTAAGAGCGGAGCAGCCCAGTCTCAGGGCAGTCGCTCCGCACGACGGCTCAGGTACGCGTCGAACCCGGGCGCGGTGTAGAAGTACCGCCCCTTGCCCTGCCGGTACACGACGTTTGCTTTGACGAGGCGCCCCAGCAACACGTTGACATTGCCGGTCGACTTCGGCGATCTGCCGCCGAGCTCGCCCGCGAGGAGGGGAGGGTAGGAGCAGCCCGCGGCGTCTCCCAAGAGGTCCTGCTCGGCGGGTGTCAGCGCATCGACGCGCGGCGCGTAGAAGTCGAGATCCAGGCGACGGTAGATGTCCGACTCGATCTCCTCGAGGATTCGCACGGTCAACGTGTCGCTGCAGGCATACGTGGCCGCGTCCCACAGCTCCGCCCCCCACAGCTGAATGAAGTATGGGTAACCCTCCACCGTGGTCAGCACGCGCTCGACAAGCTCCTCGGACGCCGATCGGCCCGTCCCCTCGAGCGGCACAAGGAAGGCTTGGCGAGCTTCGGCGGTCGGTAAGGATCCGACCTCGTCACCACGAAACATGCGTTCGGAGTACGTCCGCGCCTCGAGGAGATTGATCGTCAGCGTGGGGAGCCCGCACAGCACCAGCGCTACGGGCACCTCCTGGCGTTGCAGCATCGACACCGCGGCGAGAAGCATCGAGAGCGGGTGATCGCCGTCACGAGCCTTCTCGTCATACAGGATCTGCGCCTCGTCGAAAAGCAGGACGAGGCCTTCCCGTCCCGCCCGGGTCGCGGCGTTCACCGCGTCGACGACCGACTCGGCCAGCGCCGTCGTCCTGGTGGCGAGGTCGCCACCAAGGGACCACTCGAAACCCTCGAACGACACCGAGACCGTGCGCCGTGCCACCTCGACCGCGTCCGAGACCGCTTCACGAAGTCGACGGGCCTTGGACACCTCCGTCGTCAGTCTTTCGAGGTGGCCGGCGAGGAGCGAGGTGAGCCGTTCGTCGCTGTTGTGGCGAGGCTCGAGCTCCAACATGACGGTGGCCCATCCGTCCTCGCTGGCGCTCTGCTCGAAGCGCCTGAGGAGCACGGTCTTGCCGACACCCCGTAGCCCGGTGAGCCGTAGGTTTGCCGGAATCTCCGGCGCGGAGGACAGCGTCGACCGGAACCGTCGAATCTGGGTCTCGCGCCCGGCGAGGTGCGTCGGTTGGAGACCGACTCCCGGCCGGTAGGGGTTCTTTGCTGGGCGCTCCCCGGCGTGTGGCACCTAAAGCACATTACAGGCTCTCTGTAATGTGCGCGAGACCGGGCGGCGCGTCGGCCAGGCACTCACGTCGTCGGAGCCTGCTGCCGATCTCGTAAGGGTCAGTCCTGACCCAGCGCCGGCCCAAGGTGCCCTCCACATGACCGCCGTGCACGTCGAGGAGCGCTTCGAGGACGCGATCGAGGCGTCGATGCTCGACGCCGGCTGGATCAAGGGCTCGACGAACGACTACCGCCCCGACCTCGGCCTCGACGTCGCGCAGTTGTTCGCCTCCCTCCACTCCACTCAGGCCACCGCGTGGGCGAAGATCCTCGGCTACTACGGCGGGGACGAGACCACCGGGCGCAGCAAGTTCGCGCGCAGAACCTGGCCGCCGCCATCGACCAGCGTGGGCCGCTCGACGTGCTCCGCCACGGACTGAAGGACCACGGCGTCAAGGTCGCGCTCGCATTCTTCGCCCCGGGGTCGACCCTCTCCGCAGAGCTCGTCGAGCTCCACGCGGCCAACCGCCTCAGTGTCACGCGCCAGCTGCGCTGCTCGGCCACGAGCGGCAACGCGCTCGACCTCGCGCTCGAACACGTTCACGCCGTCCGACGCACCCCGGCAGACGAACTACATGGACGGCCGGCCCCCGACCCCCGCGCGCCCCGCGTAACCTGTCCACGGCGACGCGCGGTCCACCGGGTTCTCCCTAGCGTTCTCCCCAGGGATCCCCCGGTGAATCCCCGCTTCTCGCGGGCCTCTAGCTCAATCGGTAGAGCTGCGGACTTTTAATCCGTAGGTTGTGGGTTCGAGCCCCACGGGGCCCACCGCGTGAGAGGACTCACCGTGGCCAAGCGCCTGCTCGACACCACCGCGCGCGAGCTCGCCGGGTACAGCCGCACCGACGTCCTCGCGTCGATCCGCGGCAGCGAGGGCCGCGTCATCGCGGCCGAGATGATCGCGCCCGTGATGGCCGCCGTGTACGACGTCAGCAACCCCGAGCTCGCCGCCGCCATGGGTGCCGACCTGCTCGTCCTCAACATGCTCGACGTCCGGCGGCCCGAGGTGTTCGGCATCACGGCCGAGCCGGCCGAGGTCGTGCGGGAGGTCAAGCGGCTGACGGGCCGGCTGGTCGCCGTCAACCTCGAGCCGGTCGACCCCGAGGCCGACCTGGTCACCCAGGACACCTTCGGGTCGGGCGAGAAGGCGGGCCGGCTCGCGACGCGCGAGAACCTCGCCGCGGCGGCCGAGCTGGGGGTCGACGCCGTGGTCCTCACCGGCAACCCGGGGATGGGCGTGACGAACGAGTCGCTCGCCCGGGCGGTCGCGTCGGCTCGCGAGGCGGTCGGTGACCGCGTGGTGCTCATGGCCGGCCGGATGCATGCCGCGGGCAGCGCCTCGGAGGCCGGCTCGCACCTCGTGGACGACGCGTCGCTCGAGGGGTTCGTCGCCGCAGGCGCCGACGTCGTGCTCGTGCCCGCGCCCGGCACCGTGCCGGGGTGCCACGAGGCGCTGGTCCGCGGGTGGGTCGAGGTCGTCCACCGCGCGGGCGCCCTGACGATGACGACGATCGGCACGTCCCAGGAGGGCGCCGACGAGGACACGATCCGGCGCATCGCGCTCATGGCGAAGATGACCGGGACCGACGTGCACCACATCGGCGACTGCGGCTACTTCGGCATCGCCCTGCCCGAGAACCTCATGGCGTACAGCATCGCGATCCGCGGCCGTCGGCACACCTACCGGCGGATGGCGATGTCGCTCGCGCGCTGAGCGCCCAGCCCCTCAACTGCACTCAAGCCCGCACGGGCAACGGCCCGGCTGCACGCGCCTCACGACGCCCGGGCGACGACCTCCGGTTCCGGGCGGCGTTGCCGGCTGACCTCGTCCTGCTCCGGGAGCGGACAGAAGAACGTCGCGGCGACGACGCCGAGGACGGCACCCAGGAGCTGCGCCACCACGAACCCCGGCACCGACGCGGGCGCGATCCCGGCGAACGTGTCGGTGAACATCCGCCCGATCGTGACGGCCGGGTTGGCGAACGACGTCGAGCTCGTGAACCAGTACGCCGCCCCGATGTAGGCGCCCACGGCCGGTGCGACCCACGCTCCCCGACCTGACCGCGTCAGCGAGAAGATCACGAGCACCAGACCCGCCGTGGCGACGACCTCGGCGACGAGCAGTCCCCCACCTGTCCGCGCGGTGGTCGACGTCGCGGTCGGCACCTCGAACATGACGTTGGCCAGGACCGCACCCGCGACACCGCCGGCGACCTGGGACGCCGCGTACGCACCCAGGTGCGACGCGCCGAGCCGGGCCCCGCCGCGCCGCGACAGGAACCAGTCGGCGAGCGAGACCACCGGGTTGAGGTGCGCCCCGGAGACCGGGCCGAGCACGACGATGAGCACCGCGAGACCGAGGGTGGTGGCGATGCTGTTCTCCAGCAGCTGCAGCCCCACGTCCGCCGGCGACAGCCGCTGCGCAGCCACCCCGGACCCGACCACGACGGCGACCAGCATCCCGGTCCCGACGAACTCCGCCAGCAGTCTGCGGCCGATCGATGGTCCCGCTGCCGTCCCCATGTCTGCGCTCATGCCGCCCATGGTTGACGACGCGAGTTGCATCAGTCAATATTGAGTCAATGTCTACCGAGCGAACTGACGGACTCCAGCGGCGCGCGGCTCTGCACGCCGCGTTGTCGGACCCCGCCCGGCTGCAGGTCGTCGACACCCTGACGCTCGGCGACGCCTCGCCCTCCGAGCTCGCTGAGGCACTCCGGATGTCCTCGAACCTGCTGGCCCACCACCTCAAGGTCCTTGAGCGCGAGGGCGTCGTCGGCCGCAGCCGGTCGGAGGGGGACCGGCGTCGGGCGTACGTCCGCCTCGTGCCGGGCGCGCTGGACGGCCTGGTGAGCGACGCCGTCCGCCCCGCGCCTCGCGTCCTGTTCGTCTGCACGGCGAACTCGGCGCGCTCCCACCTCGCGGCCGCGCTCTGGCGGCGGGCGAGCAAGGTCCCGGCCGCTTCCGCGGGGACCCACCCGGCGGAGGCGATCGCGCGCGGCGCGGTCGACAGCGCCCAGCGGCACGGGCTCGACCTGCCGGCCGTCCGACCCCAGCACCTCCGCGCCGTGCTCGATCCCGAGGACCTCGTCGTGACCGTGTGCGACCGGGCCCACGAAGAGCTCGACGTCCCGATCGACGTCCACTGGTCCATCCCTGATCCGCTGCGCACGGGCACGCCCGAGGCGTTCGACCACGCGCTCGAGGAGATCGGCCGCCGCGTCGACCTGCTCGCGCCGCACCTCGTCCCCACGTCCTGAAGGAGAACCGGATGTCCGACACCGCGCCACGGCCCACGCCCGACCGCCCCAGCGTCATGTTCGTCTGCGTCCACAACGCGGGCCGCTCGCAGATGGCCGCGGCCTACGCCACCGCGCTCTCCGGCGGCAAGGTCGAGGTCCGCTCCGCGGGCTCGGCGCCCGCCGACTCGATCAACCCCGTGGCGGTCCAGGCCATGGCCGAGGAGGGCATCGACATCACCGCCGAGACCCCCAAGGTCCTCACCCCCGACGCCGTCCAGGCCTCCGACGTCGTCATCACCATGGGCTGCGGCGACGCCTGCCCGTACTTCCCGGGCGTGCGCTACGAGGACTGGGAGCTCGAGGACCCGGCGGGCAAGGACCTCGACGCCGTCCGCCGCGTGCGCGACGACATCCGCGGCCGCATCGAGGCCCTCCTCGCGGACCTCCTGCCCGCAGCCTGAGCCGGGCCGACCTGTCGTCGTCCGACACCGCACCGCACAGCGCCGCACCGCACCGCCCGCCCGCACCGCGCCGCCCGCCAGCACCGAGGAGCACGCGATGAGCAACGTCCCCGCAGTCACCGACGCGACCTTCGAGGCAGAGGTCCTCGCGTCCGACAAGCCGGTGCTGGTCGACATCTGGGCGACGTGGTGCGCACCCTGTCGGCGCACCGAGCCGATCATCGAGGAGCTGGCCGCGGAGCACGGCGACAAGGTCCGCTTCGTCAAGCTCGACGCGGACGCCAACAACGAGACCGTGACGAGGTACGGCGTCGTCTCCATCCCGACGTTCAACCTGTACTCCGGCGGTGAGCTCGTGAAGTCCCTCGTCGGGGCCCGTACCAAGCCGCAGTTCCTCGAGGAGCTCGGTGAGTACCTCGGCTGAGCCCACCCCCAGCCACGACGTCGAGGGAGAGACCATGTCCGGCCAGAAGGGGATGCCGGGGCTGCTCAGCCCCGACCACGAGCTGCGCTCGATCGCGCAGGACCTCACCGAGCGGTTCCACGGGACCTTCGCGGCGGAGACGGTCGAGCGGTACGTCTGCGAGTCGTACACCGCGCTCGCGCGCACCGCGAAGATCACCACCCACCTGCCCGCGCTGACCGCCAAGTTCGCGAGGGACCGGCTGGTCGCGCTCGCCCAGGCGAAGGGCGCGGAGCCTCGCGACGTGCCCGAGGTGCTCTTCGTCTGCGTGCAGAACGCCGGCCGCTCCCAGATGGCCGCCGCCCTGCTCGACCACCGCGCGGCGGGGCGGGTGCACGTCCGCTCCGCGGGCTCCATGCCGGCCGAGGCGGTCCACCCGGGCGCGGTCGACGTGATGACCGAGCTCGGCATCGACATGTCGACGGCCTTCCCCAAGCCCCTGACCGACGACGTCGTCCGGGCTGCCGACGTCGTCGTCACCATGGGGTGCGGGGACGCCTGCCCGATCTACCCGGGCAAGCGGTACGAGGACTGGGAGCTGGCCGACCCCGCCGACGCCTCCCCCGACGAGGCCCGCCGGATCCGCGACGAGATCGACGCCCGGGTCCGCCGGCTCCTCGACGAGCTGCTCCCCACCGCCTGAGCGCCACCCATCGCCACGCGATCAGGCCGCACCGCTGCCCGAGTGGCTGGCGAACGCACTGTGGAGAGCCATGTCCGCAACATCCTCAACCGGCTCGGATTCGCCGAACGGGCACAGATCGCTGCGTGGATGGCCACACTCGACGCTGACCGTCGAGCGTCAGGTGAGCGGCGCTCCTGAAAGGGAGGCCACATCGGGAGTCTCGACGGCGTCCATCACGGCTGGGCACGCGTAAACCCGCGCGTAGCTCCCCCCGGTGATCTCCCTGATCAGCCCTAAGGCCTCGAGACGTTGGATCGCGTTGTTGGCGGGCGGGTAGGTCACGTTGTGCAGACTCGCCGCCTGACTGGGCGTGATGATCGGGTAGCCGATCAAGTCCTCGACAATGTCGAGCACCACACCCCGCGCCTTGACCTTCCGTAGTCGGTCCAGCATGAATGCGCGGATCTCCACAAGGCGGTTGATCCTGGCGATCGTGTCCGCGGCTTGCGCGGTCACAGCATCACAGAAGAACGTCACCCACGGATTGAAGTCGCCAGTCTGGCTCGTCTCGAGCAGTCGGTCCTTGTACGTGTCTTTTCGTGGTTCCAGCCACGGGGACAGGTTGAGGATCGGATAGCTCAGAGCGCCAGCCGTCACCAGCTGGAGCACGATCACCAGCCGCCCGAGACGGCCATTGCCGTCACTGTACGGATGAAGGCTCTCGAACTGGTAATGCGCGAGGGCGACCCTGACCAGCAAGGGGATGTCGTCTTCTTGGTGGAGCCACTTCTCCCAATCGCTCATGCCGTCGATCAGAGCCTGGCCCTCCGGCGGTGGCACGTACCTGGACGCCTCGATCCCCTTGTGACGCTCACCGATGTATACCTGCCCGGATCGCAGGTCACCGGCGTCGAATCCGTCGCCCCGTGTTCCGGAGACGAGCACCTTCTGCAACTGCGACAGCAACGACACGCAGAGCGGCTTCTCACGCACCAGCTGGATCCCGAGCTCCGCCGCTCGAACGTAGTTGAGAACCGCTCGTACCTCTGAGCTGCCCCGGCTGGGCTCGATGGCGTCGGCTTCGAGCACCTCCCGCAGCGGCGCGTACGTACCCTCCAGCGCACTCGTGCTCACCGCCTCGCGGTACAGGACTGGACGTACGAGGAGTCTCGGGTTCGGAAGCTGCTGCGCCGCTGCGTCCAAGCGACCCACGGCCAGCGCGGCCTCCGTCACGGCCTTGTAGGTCGCCTGGGAGAGGGGCACTTCGCGGGGAAGACTCGCGGGGACGAACGCATGATGCGAGTACAGGCGCTTCAAGAGCTGGTCGTACCCGCGGATCGCTACGAGTGACCCGACCGGAGACGACTCGAACGCGGTCTTATCCACAGGGCTGACCCCTCCGGCTATGAATCACACGGCTGTATCTATAGGTTTCGGGCACATCCTATAGAAGCATCTCGCTCATTCATAGGTTGCGAGTCGCGCCTGTGGACAGGCCACGCGGCCGTCACGCCTGCTCGTGTACGTCGCAACGGAGGCATGCGCCGTGCACAGCCTCCACCACGGCATCGGTGTTTCCTACGCCGGGTCGAGGTCCCGGCGGGGCGTCCTTGCGATCGCCAGTGAACGGTGCCCTCAGGCCCGCGCGAGGATCGCCCCGGTGTCGACACCCGGCGGCAGGACGACGAAGGACCGCCCGCAGCAGCGCTGCAGGCGGCCCGTTGAGGACTGCGAGGTGGCGTCAGCCCTTGGGCGACACCGTGAAGCTCGTCTGGGCCTGAGCGGGGTCGGCGTCGAGCTCCTGGTCGGCGAGCACCTGGCTCGCGGTCTCCTCGAGGAAGACCTTCGTCGAGCCGGCCTCGAGCACCGCGTCGCCCGGTGCGGGCTCGGCGACCAGGGCGAGGTCGAGCCCGCCTGGCTGGGACGGCGAGACCGCGATGCGCAGCCCCCCGCTCTCGGGGAGCCCGGCCTGCGCGTGCAGGTCCTGGACGGTCGTGCGGGCGTTCTCGGTCAGGGTGAGCACATGCGCTCCTCTGGGTTGCCGGGTGGGGCGCCACGGCCCGTCCCGCCGGTGACGGGAGCGGCCGGCGACACCGTCGGTCACCTCCACCGTCACAAGCGCAGGGCCGCGATGCAAGCGCGCCCCGCGACGTGTCCGCTGGGTGGACACGCCGCTCCACGGGCACGACGCCGGGGCCGGACGTACCGTGGCGACGTCACCGCGGGCGCAATGGAGCGCCGCGACCGTTCGCGCGTGGACGCGCGGAAGGGATGGTCCCCGTGAGGCACACGCCCCGGTTCGTCGTCGCCGTCGCTGCTCTCATCCTCGCCGCCGGGGCCGTCGCCCCCGCGGCCGCCCTCTCCGCGAGCGCTACGGCGTCCGGGGCCGCGAGCGCCGTCGACGGCCCCGACCGCCTGCACGCCCCGGCGCGTCCGGTCGTCCTCGCGCTCGGCGACTCGGTCGCCGCAGGCCAGCAGTCGGCGCCGATCGGCACGACGTTCGCGCGCACGGCGCAGCAGTGGCGCCAGAACGGCTACGTCGCACGGTTCCACGAGGCGCTGACCACGCGGCTCGACTGCGCCCCGCCCCGCTCGCCGCTCGAGGGCTGCCCCCACCTGCAGCTCGTCGACATCTCGCGGACGGGGATCCCGGGCGGTCCGGGCGGTGTGACCACGACGACGATGCTCGAGCCCGGTGACCAGCTCGACCGCGCGGTCGACTTCCTGGAGCGGCGCAACGGCGACCGGCTGACCAGGAACGACGTCGAGGTGGTCACGCTGACCGTCGGGGGCAACGACCTGTTCGGCCCGGCGGTCGCCTCCTGCGTGCCGCCGACCGCCGCGTGCGGTCCGACGCTCGCCACGGTGTTCCAGGGGTTCGCCGCGCGCTACGACCAGATCCTGTCGGAGCTGCGCGCCGCGGCGGGCCCGGACACCGTGATCATGACCATGACGTACTACAACCCGCTGCCCTTCTGCGCGCTGGGCGCGGGCGACCCCGCGGGCGCGACGGTGCTCGGCAACACCGTGCTCGAGGGCGGCACGCTCGGCGGCGCGACGCTGCCCGCGGGCTTCAACGACCTGATCCGCGCGGTGTCGGCCGAGCACGACGCCGTCGTGGTGGACACGTTCGGCCTCCTCGGCGCGGGCGACTTCGTGGGAGGCAACGACTGCACGCACCCGAACGCCGCCGGCCACCAGGTCATCGCGGACGCGTTCGCCGCGGCGTTCCCGGGCTGACGACGGCGGGCCCACGCCGTCGCCGTCGAGCCCGGCACCTCGGACCAGCCGGCAGCGTGGAGGATGCCGCCACCCCGACGAAGAGCGCCGGCTCGGGTCCGCCGGGTGCGTGACTCGCACCCTTCCGACACTGACAGCTCTCGCCCGGCGACCGAACCGCGCGGAGCATGGTGCTCGCGGGGCGCCTGTGGCCGCCAGGACGGCGGATCAGGCACCAGCGCCACATGGTCCGCGCCGGAGGACCCGGAGCGCCGACCGGCTCAGGCCGGGATGTCATGCCGCCGCGTCAGGCCGGGACGGGCTCGTGCGCGGCGATGAGCTCGCGCACCCGACCTCCCGACAGCGTCTCCTCGACGAGCAGCGCGGCCGCGACCGCCTCGAGCAGCTCGCCGTGCACGGCGAGCAGGTCGGTCGCCTGCTGGTGCGCCTCGCGCAGCAGGCGGTCGACGGCGGCGTGCGCCCGTGCGGCGACCTGCCCGCCGACCCGCAGCGTCTCGGCGTCGACCTGCGCGTACCCGAAGTCGGTCATGCCGTACTGCGTGACCATCCTCGTCGCCAGGTCCGTCGCGCCCTGCAGGTCGCCCGACGCGCCCTGGGTGTGCTCGCCGTCGAGCAGGCGCTCCTCGGCGGCCCGGCCCGCGAGCGCGACGACCAGCTGCGCGAGCGCCTTGCGGCGAGGCAGGAACACGTCGTCGTTGCCGCTCATCCAGGTGATCCCGCCCGCGGGCCCGCGGGGCACGATCGTCACCGAGACCGGGTCGTCGGCGTCGGGCAGCAGCGCCGCGGCGAGAGTGTGGCCGGCCTCGTGCCACGCTGTGATGGTCCGGTCGAACTCCGTCACGAGCGCGGACGTCCGCGCGCGGCCCATCGCCACCGTCGCGACCGCGGCCTGGAAGCACGAGGCGTCCACGACCGTGACGCCGCGTCGCGCGGCCTCCATCGCGGCTTCGTTGACGACCTGCGCGAGGTCGGCGCCGGACATGCCGGGCGTCTGCCGCGCGATCTGCACGAGGTCGACGTCGTCGCTCAGCGGCCGCGACCGCGCATGCACCTCGAGGATGAGCGTCCGGCCGCGCCGGTCCGGGTTCGGCACCTGGACCTGGCGGTCGAGGCGACCCGGACGCGTCAGAGCCGGGTCCAGCGTGTCGGCGCGGTTGGTGGCCGCAAGCACGATGGTGCTCGACCCCGCGAAGCCGTCCATCTCGTTGAGCAGCGAGATCAGCGTGTTCTCACGCTCGCCGTCGCCGCCGTTGCCCGAGGCGCCACCGCGCGCTCGCCCGACGGCGTCGATCTCGTCGATGAAGATGATCGCGCGCTCGCACCGGCGGGCCTCGGCGAACAGGTCGCGGACCCGGCGCGCGCCGACGCCCACGAACGACTCGACGAAGTCCGAGCCTGCGAGCGCGAAGAACGGGACCTGCGCCTCCCCCGCGACCGCGCGCGCGAGCAGCGTCTTGCCCGTGCCGGGCGGACCGACGAGCAGCGCGCCGCGCGGACGGGTCGCGCCGACCGCCTCGAACCGCTCGGGCTGCCGCAGGAGCTGCACCATCTCGCGCAGCTGGTCCACCGCCTCGTCCGCACCCGCGACGTCGGCGAACGTGACGGTCGGCACCTCGCCCGACGTCAGCGCACGCCGCGCCCGCTCACCCGTCATGCGCATCGGGTTGACCGCGCGGAGCACGAGGAGCAGCACGCCGACGACGAGCACCACCGGCAGAACCCGGCCCGCCACCTCGGCCACCACCCCGCCGCCGCCTGCCTCGCTCTCGACCGCGACCCGCGCGTCGAGCAGCGCCTGGGTGAGCTCGTCGGCGTAGTCGGCGGGGTGCGCCGCGACGACGACGTCGCCGTCCGTGAGCTCGAGCCGCACCTGCGCGGCGGCGTCGTCGAATGTGGCCGCCTCGACCTCGCCCTCCTCGACCAGGCCGAGCGCGCTCGAGAGGCTCACGCGCTCCGGGGCCGGTGCCCGGGTCGCGAGCACGGCCGCAGTGGTGCCCGCGACCAGCACGAGCCCGACAGCGACAGCGACGACCACGGCCCGACGACGCCACCAGGGCGTGTCCGGCGACCCGTCCCCACCCGGCGGCTTCTGCGGTGCGGGCACGAGAGGCAGCCGCCCGCGCAGGTCGACGGGGGCCGACGTGGGATCGCTCTGCGCTGTCACGTCGGACCTATCGGACGACCCACCGGCCTGTCTGAGCGATCTCCGCCAGGTTCGTCCGCCGCCCGCTCCGCCGAGCCCTGCAGGCCTCAGGCGGAGGGTCGCCGGTCGTCGTCGTCCGCAGCGACGCGCTGCTCACCCGTGCGGTCCGCCCCCTGCTCACGCTCCGCGATCACGTCCCGCCCGGGCCCTGCGAACTGGTTCGCCCGCTCGACCGCCTCGATGCTGCCGGTGAACAGACCCGCGTCGTGGTGGATGGTCATCTGCACGGTGTCGTCGGGCCCCGGGTCGCGCGCGCGGTCCCGTGCGCTGCGACGGGTGGGTGGCGCGGCGTGCGCCTCGGCGGGCACCGGGCCCGACGGCGGCACCTCGGCCCGGGCTCCGGCGTCACCCGCGCGGGGGTCGCCGTCGTCCGCGACGTCACCGACGTCACCGACGTCACCGACGTCACCGTCCTCCGTCCCGGACCCTGGCGCAGGGGCGGACGACGGCGTGGACGGCGCCGGCCGCTCGGCACGCGAGCCCTCAAGGGCGCCGCTCGAGCGCGGCCGCACCGCGCCGTCGTCCTCGATCCGCGTGCGCGGCAGCGCCTGCGGCTGCTCGCGCTGGAGCCAGTCGACCAGCCCCTCGCGCACGTAGCAGCGCAGGTCGAACAGCGTCGGCGCGTCAGCCGCGCTCGCCAGCGCGCGGACCCGCACGAGGCCACCGGTCGCCTCGGTCACCTGGAGCACGCCGACGCGGCGGTCCCAGAGCTCGGTCGTCTCGAGCAGGCGCGCCAGCTCGGTCCGCATCTCCTGCACGGACAGCGTCCAGTCCAGGTCGAGCTCGACGGTCCCGAGCAGGTTGGCGTCCCGCCGGGTCCAGTTCTCGAACGGCGTCACGGTGAAGTACGTCGACGGCATGATGAGCCGCCGGTCGTCCCACAGGTGGACGACGACGTAGGTCATCGTGATCTCCTCGATGCGGCCCCACTGGCCCTCGACCACCACCACGTCGTCGACCCGGATCGCGTCGGTGAAGGCCAGCTGGAGCCCGGCGAACACGTTGCTGAGCGTGCTCTGCGCCGCGAGGCCCGCGATGATCGAGATGACGCCGGCCGACGCGAACAGGCTCGCGCCCGCGGTCCGCGCGCCGGGGAACGTCATGAGCACGGCGGCGATGCCGGAGAGCACCAGCACGGCCACGGTGACGCGCCGCAGGATGGTGATCTGGGTGCGGACGCGGCGCGCGCGCCGGTTGTCCGGCACGTCGGTCGGGTGCCGGTGCAGGGCCGCGTCCTCGACCACGAACGCGAGCGCGCCGATCAGCCAGGTCACGGCGACGATCAGCGCGATGACGAGCGCGTGGAGCACGGGCCGCCGCCAGTCGGCCGGCTCGGTCGAGATCCGGAGCGCGAACCAGATCGCGATCACGACGAGCACGGCGCGCATCGGCCGGCGCGCCCGGCGGATCACGTCCAGCGCGAGGAACGACCTCCGCGCGGCCGACCGCACGAGCGCCGAGATGATCGCCGCGGCGACGAACGCGAGCACGACGGCGCTCACCACGGCCACGATCGGGATCATCACGTCGACCGTGTCGGTGACGGTGACCTCCTGACCGGTCATCATGTGCACCTGGCCGGCTGTGCAAGGGCCGGCTGTGCAAGGGATGGACTGCTGCTCATTCCCGAAACGGTACGCCGGGCCCCACAATCGCGAGATGGACCAGGCGCCCCGCCATCCTCGTCTCTGCGTGCTGGCGCCGACACCGATGCTCACCGTGACCATCGAGGCCGGCAGTCCCGCGGGGCCGGGCGGCACGGGCCCCGACCACCCGGAGGTCCACGTCCACCCGGGCGGCCAGGGGCTCTGGGTCGCGCGCATGGCGTACTCGCTGGGCGCCGACGTCGTGGTGTGCGGCCCGTTCGGCGGGGAGACGGGCGTCGTCGCGGCTCATCTCGCCTCGCTCGAGAACCTGCGCGTGCGCTCGACGCGGTACCTCGGCGGCAACGGCGCCTACGTGCACGACCGGCGCGCGGGGCACCGCCAGGTCGTCGCCGAGATGGTGCCGCGCGCGATGGACCGGCACGAGCTCGACGACCTGTACGGCACCGTGCTGGTCGAGGCGCTCGAGTCCGACGTCTGCGTCCTGACGGGCGCCGACCCGGCCCACGTGGTGCCCGGCTCGTTCTTCGGCCGCCTCGCCCAGGACCTGCGCGTCGCGGGCCGCAGGGTGGTCGCCGACGTCTCGGGCGAGTGCGCCCGCGCGGTCGCTGGCGCCGCTCCGGACGTGCTGAAGATCAGCCACGAGGAGCTCGTCGCGGGTGAATTCTCGGCGGACGAGTCCGCCGGCGCGCTCCTGGCGGCGGCCCGCCGGTTCGTCGACGGCGGCGTCGGGGCCGTGGTCGTCTCGCGCGCCGCGGAGGCCTGCCTGCTCGTCACGGCCGACGGCGTCGTCGAGGTCACGGCACCGCCCGTCACCGCCGTCGACCACCGCGGCGCGGGCGACTCGATGACCGCGGGGATCGCCGTCGGCCTCGGCCAGGGCCTGCCGATCGCCGACGCCGTCCGCCTCGGCGCCGCGGCGGGTGCGCTCAACGTGACCCGCCGCGGGCTCGGGACCGGCAGCCGTGACCAGATCGAGAGGTTCTCGGACCACGTCAGCGTACGCGCGGTCGATGCGACCGCCCTCCCCGCCCGACCGATGGAGGCACCGTGAGAGTCCTGGTCACCAACGACGACGGGATCGACTCGCCCGGGCTCGCGGTCCTCGCCTCGGCGGCGGTCGACGCGGGGTGCGACGTCGTCGTCGCCGCGCCGGCGCGGGAGTCGTCGGGGGCGAGCGCGTCGCTGCTCGGCGCCGAGCAGGACGGTCGGCTGATCGTCGACGAGAAGGACGCGCCGGGCCTCCCACCTGGGGTCTCGGGCTCGTTCGCCGTGCGCGCGGCGCCCGCGCTCATCGCGCTCGTCGCGTCGCACGGCGGCTTCGGACCGAAGCCCGACCTGGTGCTCAGTGGGGTCAACCGCGGCGGCAACACCGGGCACGCCGTCATCCACTCCGGGACGGTCGGCGCCGCGCTCTCCGCGATGACGCACGGCATCCGCGGGATGGCGGTGTCGATCGCCGACGACGACCCCCGGCACTGGGAGACCGCGGGCGTGGTCGTCCGGCCGCTGCTCGACTGGCTGCTCGCCTCGGAGCCGCTCGACCGGGTCGTCAACGTCAACGTGCCCGACCGCCCGGCCCACCAGGTGCGCGGCGTGCGCCAGGCGCCGCTCGCGTCCTTCGGGACGGTCCACGCGCGCATCCGCGAGGTCGACCACGGCAACCTCGTGCTGACCTACTCCGAGGTCGAGGTCAACCGGGAGATGGACACGGACGCCGGGCTCCTCGCTCGCGGCTGGGCCACGGTGACGCTGCTCCGGGCCCCGGTGCACGACGCCGACGCGGCCGTCCCGGAGCTGCTGCACGGGCTCTGACCAGCGCTCGCGCCTGCGCCCGTTACCGCAGATCGGGGTCGCGCGCTCGACGTGCGGACGGCCTGGCCCGGGTCTAGGTTCCCTGATCAGAGGCCAATCGGCCCCATACCCGCTACGAGAGGGACTCGAATGACCGTCACGGGGATCATCACCGCCATCGTCATCGGCGCCATCATCGGCCTGCTGGGTCGGCTCTTCGCCCCCGGCAAGCAGAACATCTCCATCCTGGTCACGATCATCGTCGGCATCATCGCCGCGCTCCTCGGCACCGCGCTCGCGAACGCAGTCTCCAGCGCGGACACCCCGGGGATCGACTGGATCGAGCTGCTCTTCCAGGTCGTCCTCGCCGTGATCGGCGTCATCATCGCGGCCCGCATGCTCGGCGGCCGCCGCCGCGTCTGACGCGACTCACGAGCACGCGGGTGCCCGGCGATCCAGGTGGTCGCCGGGCACCCGTGCGTCCGGGGTCCTCATCCGGCGCTGGCCGTCATCCGGCACGGCTCAGGCGCCGAGCGCCTCGGCGATGAGCAGCATGGTCACCAGGAAACCGGTCACGAGGTTGAGCCACAGGAACCGTCGCCAGCCGGCGTTCGCCCGCTCGCAGTCGGCGTCCCGGACGGACCAGGCGCTCGCGGCGTTGACCGCGTAGGGCAGGGGCAGGAGCGCGGCGAGCGGGCCCGGCCACGGGACGAGCAGCAGCGCCGCCGCCGCCAGCACGTACGCCACGGTCGAGGCCACCACGGTCGGGTGCGCGCCCAGCACCGTCGCCACGGACGCGATCCCGCCCTCGCGGTCGGCCCGCACGTCCTGCACCGCGCCGAACGCGTGCGACGCCATCCCCCACAGCACGAACGCGACGAGCACCGGCCACGCCGTCCGCGCCGACAGGTCGGCGTCGACCAGCACCAGCGCGTACAGCAGCGGACCGACGAAGTGCATCGCCGACGTCGCCGAGTCGAGCACCGGCCGTTCCTTGAACCGCAGCCGGGGCGCGGAGTAGGCCACCACGAGGACGACGACGACGCCGAGCACGGCCGCCGCGACGGCGTCGCCCAGCGCCAGGAGCCAGACCAGCAGCGGCACGTTCGTGACCAGGCAGGCCCAGAGGATGCGGCGGTGGACGGTCCGCGCGCGCGCCGGGTCGACCAGGCCGCCCTCGATCCCGCCCTTGCGGGGGTTGCGCAGGTCGGACTCGTAGTCGAAGACGTCGTTCACGCCGTACATGAGCAGGTTGTACGGGATCAGGAAGTACAGCGTGCCGACGACCAGCGCGGTGTCGACCCGCCCATCCGTCGCCATGAGGTAGCCCGCGGCGAACGGGTAGGCGGTGTTGATCCAGGAGAACGGTCGCGACGCGGCGAGAACCTCCCTCACCGCCCTTCCCCCTCCGCCGGGACCGGACGGCGGCGGTCGCCGAGCAGGGTCCACAGCGCCGGCATGAGGAGCGTCGCCGCGAGCGGGTACGCGAAGTCCTCCAGCGGCGCGCCCCACAGGTACACGCCGAGGATCTTGTCGGGGTCGAACTCGTAGAGCCCGACCGCGATCATCACGGTGTCGAACACGAGCGTGAGCGCGGCCATGACCACCGCGGTCCACACGAGCGGCCCGGGCCGCAGCCGCCGGAGCCACCGGGCCAGCACGAGCGCGAGCACCACGAGGACCGCGAGGTTGAGGACGGCGTTCGTCACTGCGCACCACCCCGCGCACCACTCGGCGCACCACTCGGCGCACCGCCTTGCGCGCGGCGCCGGGCCCGGCGGTCGAGCGCGCGCCACACGAGCAGCGTGTTGTAGCAGAGCAGTGCGAGGAAGAAGGCCTCCTCGAGCGGCAGCTCGGGCGCGAGCAGCACGCCCGTCATGTGCGGGCTGTCGCCGCGCGCGAAGATGCCGAACGCCAGCCCGGCGACGTCCCACAGCAGGAAGAGCGCCACCCCGACCGCGACGCACGACGCCGACCGCCGCCAGTCCGCCCAGAACGCCAGCCGGTACTTCCGGTCGAGCACGGCGAGTCCCGCGAGCGAGACCGCGAGCGCACCGAGGTAGACGAACCCGATCACGGAGCCGAGCCCTGGAGCTCGTGGGGGTCCCGCGCGGGTTGGGCGCCCCGCGCCCCCGGCCACCGGCCCGTCGCCCGCGACGCGTCGAGGAAGCCCGGCCGCAGGGGCGCCGGGAGCGCGCGCGACGACGTCTCCCCGAGCAGGCGCTTGGCGACCAGCTCGGCGCTGATCAGGCACATCGGGAGCCCTACGCCCGGAATGGTGCCACCGCCGACGTACAGCAGGTTCGGGACACGCGCCGAGACGTTGCCGGGCCGGAACATGGCGCTCTGCCGCAGCGTGTGCTCCATCCCGAGCGCGGTGCCGCGCCACGCGGAGAAGTCACGCGCGAAGTCTGCGGGCCCGACGACGCGCCGCGTCACCACCCGGTCGCGCAGCCCCGGGACCCCGGCCCAGGCACCGACCTGGTCGAGGTACCGGTCGGCGTGCGCCTCGAGCTCGGCCCGCGCGGGCGACCCCGCACCCCCGGCGCCGAGCCGGGGGTCGGCCGGGAACGGCACGAGCACGAACACGTTCTCGTGCCCCGGCGGCGCCGCGTCCATGTCCGTCGCCGAGGTGCGCGACACGTACATGGAGGCGGCCTCGGGCACCCGGAGCGCGTCGGGCGACGCGCTCGCCCCGTTGCCGAGCACCGCGTCGAAGTTGCCGGGCCAGTCGCGCGTGAAGAACAGGGAGTGGTGCGCGAGCTCGGGCAGCGACCCCCGCACGCCCGCGAGCACGAGCAGCGCCGAGATCCCCGGCCCGCGCCGCTCCCAGACCGGCTCGGGCAGCGTCGCGTGCTCGGGCGCGAGCAGCTCGGTCTCGGTGTGGTGAAGGTCGGCCCCCGAGACGACGACGTCGGCCGGCACGAGCTCGCCCGTCGCCAGCCGGACCCCTCGGGCGAGCCCGGTCCGCCGCGGCGCGCGCGCCGTCCGCGACGCCGGCACGACCTCGATCGCGGTGACCTCCGTGCCCGTGCGGATCCGGACGCCCGCCGCGAGCGCGAGCCGCTCGATCGCCTCGATGACCGTGTACATGCCACCACGCGGGAACCGGACCCCGTCGACGAGGTCGAGGTGGCTCATCAGCGAGTACAGCGCCGGGACCCGGTACGGCGACGACCCGAGGAACACCGCGTGGTACCCGAGCACCTGCCGCAGCCGGGGGTCCTGGACGGTCCGCGCGACCCTGTCCGCGAGCGTCTCCGTGAGCAGGCGCGCGAGCGTCCCGCTCCGGCGCAGCACCGGGGCGCCCAGCGCGCGGTCGCTGCGCGCGAACGTCGTGTAGAGGAAGTGGTCGATCGCCGTGCGGTACGCCTCGCTCGACTCGCCCGCGTAGGCGCGCATGCGGGCCCCCGCGCCCGGCTCGAGGGCGTCGAACCGGGTCCAGTTCTCCTCGGGGTCGCCGCTCACCTCGAGCGCCTGCGCGGGCCCACCCGGATCGGCGCCCTCGAAGAACACCCGGTACGCCGGGTCGAGCCGCACGAGGTCGAGGTGGTCCTCGATCCGCTCGCCCATCAGCGCGAAGAAGTGCGCGAACACCTCGGGCATGAAGTACCAGGACGGGCCGGTGTCGAACCGGAACCCGTCGAGCTCGAGCGTCCCCGCCCGCCCGCCCACGCGCTCGTGCCGCTCGAGCAGCGTCACGTCGGCCCCGCCGCGCGCGAGCAGCGAGGCCGTCGCCAGCCCCCCGATCCCGCCGCCGACGACGACGACGCGCCGCCCCCGCCCCGCGCCGTCGGGCCCCGGCAGCGCCGTCACGAGACGACCGCCGTCATGCCGTGCGACCGACGACGCGCGCGCTCACGGCGGCACGCGCGTCGACCGCCTCGTGGGCGACCGCCCGCGCGACGACCGACACCTTGGTCCGACCCGGCAGGTGAACCCGGCGGGCCAGCAGCTCGCGGGGCGGCGTGGCCGCGAGCTCGGCGGTGAGCCGGTCGTAGAGGCCGAGGGTCGCGGCGACCGCGAGCCGGGCGCGCGGCGGCAGGCTGGGGAGCGCGGCGCGCGCGGTCGCGACGTCGGCGGCGATCTCGGCGAGGATCGCGTCGAGCGTCGGCTGGTCGAGGTTCTCGGGCGTGACCCCGGGGAAGTAGCGACGACCCAGCTCGGCGTAGTCGGCGCCGAGGTCGCGCAGGAAGTTGATCTTCTGGAACGCGGCACCGAGCGCGCGCGCCCCGGCCTGGGTGGCGGCGTCGGGCACGGTGAGCGGGTCGCCCGGCCGACGGGCGGCGTCGAGGAAGACCGCGAGGCACATGAGCCCGACCACCTCCGCCGAGCCGTAGACGTAGCGCTCGTAGCTCGCGCGGTCGTGCTCGCGCACGGTGAGGTCCGTGCGCATCGACGCGAAGAACGGGTCGACGAGATCGTGGCCGATGCCCGTGCGGCGCGCGGTCTGCGCGAAGGCGTGCACCACGAGGTTGGTCGAGTAGCCGGAGTCCAGCGCACGAGCCGTCTGGTCCTCGAGCTCGTCGAGCAGCGCGGCCGCGTCGTCGCCGCGGCGGGTGTCGACGATCTCGTCGGCGATCCTGACCAGCCCGTAGACCGCCTCGATCCCGCGGCGGGCGCTCCTGCCGAGGAGCTTCGTGCCGATGCCGAACGACGTCGAGTAGCCCGCCAGCACGGCCCGGCTCGCCCGCGCGGCGGTCTCGTCGTAGAGCTCCACGCCCGTGCGCGGACGCATCAGCGGGCGTCCCGCGAGCGCGCGCGCCGTGCCTGAGCCATCCGGTGTCTCCTCGTGCCGATCGGGATCCTCAGCATACTGAGCATCTTTGCACCGAGCATCTTTGCACCGAGCATCTCTGCACCAGCTGAGCACCTCTCGACCCGCCACCGGCGGCGGTTGCTCGTACGCTCGGCCCATGACGTGGCTCGTGACGGGCGGGGCGGGGTACATCGGCGCGCACGTGGTGCGGGCGTTCGGCGACGTGGGACTGCGCACGGTGGTGGTCGACGACCTGTCGAGCGGCCACGCGCAGTTCGTGCCCGACGACGTGCCCCTGGTCCGCGGCCCGATCGGCGACACCGCGCTCGTCCGCCAGGTGCTGGCCGAGCACCAGGTGACCGGCGTCGTGCACGTCGCGGGCTTCAAGTACGCCGGGGTGAGCGTCGAGCGCCCGCTGCACACGTACGAGCAGAACGTCACCGGGACGCTGTCCGTGCTCGAGGCGATGGCCGCCGAGGGCGTCGACGCGATCGTCTTCTCCTCGAGCGCGGCGACGTACGGGACGCCGCACACGGACCTCGTCACGGAGGAGACCCCGACGAGCCCCGAGTCGCCGTACGGCGAGTCCAAGCTGATCGGCGAGTGGCTGCTGCGGGACCAGGCGCGCGCCGTCGGGTTGCGGCACACGTCGTTGCGGTACTTCAACGTCGTCGGGTCGGGCTACCCGGACGTGTGCGACACCAGTCCCCACAACCTGTTCCCGCTCGTGCTGGACGCGCTGGTCGCGGGCCGGACGCCGCGGATCAACGGCGTCGACTACGACACCCCGGACGGGACGTGCGTCCGCGACTACATCCACGTGGCGGACCTCGCGGTGTCGCACGTCGCGGCCGCCCGACGGCTCGAGGCCGGCGAGCCGCTCGAGCCCGTCTACAACCTGGGCAGCGGCGACGGCGTCTCGGTCCGGCAGATCATGACCGCGATGGCGGACGTGACAGGTATCCGCTTCGAGCCCGAGACCGGCCCGCGGCGTCCCGGTGACCCGGCGCGGATCGTGGCGTCGGGCGACCTGGCGGCCCGGGACCTCGACTGGCAGATGCGCCACTCGCTCGAGGACATGGTGCGCAGCGCGTGGGACGCCCGTCGCGCCGCGGCCGACGCGGACGCGGAGTCCCACGACCCGACCGCCTGATCCGCCACCGCTTGCCTGATCCGCCACCGCCCGACGGACGTGTCAGACCTGCCGCGGTCCACGGCACGCGCACGGCCTGACACGCCCGTCGCCCCCCCGACGTGTCAGACCTGCCGCGGTCCACGGCACGCGCCCGGCCTGACACGCCCGTCGCCCCCCCCCCCGAAGTGTCAGACCTGCCGCGGTCCACGGCACGCGCCCGGCCTGACACCTTCGTCCACGCCTCGACGTGTCAGACATCACGCGGTCCACGGCGCGCGCCCGGTCTGACACCTCGTGTGCGGGAGGGGGTCGGGGTGGGGCGTCGGGTCAGCGACCGAGGGTGCGCAACTGCGGCAACCGGCTCGCAGCCTCCTCGAGGACCGCTTCCGAGCCCGCGTAGACCCCCTCCGCGCGCGGCCAGTGCACGACGACGTCGGTGAAGCCGAGCGCGGCCGCTCGCTCGACGCCCTCCTCGAGCACCGCGAACGACTCGAGCGAGAAGACCGGCGCACCATCGATGTTGAGGTACCGCTCGAGGGTCGCAGGATCGCGACCGGCTTCCCGGGCGACCTCCTCAAGCTGCTCGACCATCTCGGCCAGCCCACGCCACCAGCGCTCCTGCGCCTGGGCGACGGTGCGCCTCGGCTGTCCCTCGTCGTCGGGCATCGAGGGCCCGAACGTCGCCCACCCCTGGCCGTGCTTCGCGGCCACCGCCATCGCGCGCGGACCGTTCGCCGCGACGACGAAGGGCACGCGCGGCTGCTGCACGCACCCGGGGAGCATGCGCGCTCCGTGCGCCTCGTAGAACTCGCCGACGTGGTCGGTCATCGGCTGCGTCAGCATGAGGTCGAGCAGGGCGGTGAACTCGGCGAACCGGCGCGTGCGGACCGCCGGCGTGGGCGGCGCGCCGAGCACCCGCGCGTCGAACCCCGTGCCCCCCGCGCCCACGCCCAGGAGCAGCCGCCCCTCGCTCACGTCGTCGAGACCCATGACGTCCTTCGCGAACGGGACCGGGTGCCGGAAGTTGGGGCTCGCCACCCACGTGCCCAACCGGATCCGTTCGGTCACGGCGGCCGCCGCCGCGAGCAGGGGCACGGTCGCGAACCACGGCTCGTCGACGAGCGAGCGCCAGGACAGGTGGTCGTAGGTCCACGCGTGGTCGAACCCGTACTCCTCGGCGCGGAGCCAGCGGCGACGCGCCTGCGGCCATCGCTCCTGCGGCAGGAGCACGACGCCGAACCTCGTCCCGGCCGTCATGCCCAGCCCAGCTCGTGCAGGCGCTCGTCGTCGATGCCGAAGTGGTGCGCGATCTCGTGGACGACCGTGATCGCGACCTCGTCGACCACCTCGTCGCGCGACTCGCACATGGCGAGGGTCGGCCGCCGGAAGATCGTGATCCGGTCGGGCAGCGAGCCAGCCGCCCAGAACTCGCCTCGCTCGGTCAGCGGGAAGCCCTCGTAGACGCCCAGCAGGTCGGGGTCCTCGGGCGGGGCGTCGTCCTCGACCAGCACCACGACGTTGTCCATCTGCGCCGCGAGCTCGGTCGGGATCTCGTCGAGCGCATCCCGGACGGCGTCCTCGAACTCGGCGCGCGACATGTCGACCACCCGCTCATCCTGCCCCGCGCCGACCCGCTTTGGTTCTTCCGGCCCATCTGCCCTATGCTTTCCGAGGTCTTACGACGCCTTCGACGTCAAGGGCGTTGCTCGCCCCCATCGTCTAGCGGCCTAGGACCCCGCCCTTTCACGGCGGTAGCACGGGTTCGAATCCCGTTGGGGGTACTGTTCCAGTGCGTGATGTTCGCAGGTTCCTTGTGCTGCACAAGGCCCCGTAGCGCAGTTGGTTAGCGCGCCGCCCTGTCACGGCGGAGGTCGCGGGTTCGAGTCCCGTCGGGGTCGCTGACATGCGCCCGGCCCACCAGGCCGGGCGCAGTCGGTTCGGCCATGTAGCTCAGTTGGTAGAGCGTCCGACTGAAAATCGGAAGGTCAGCGGTTCGACCCCGCTCGTGGCCACCACCCGGACCGCAGGTCGCGCATCGCGTGACCTGCGGTTCTTTGCGTCTGCAGGACCGAACGGATCGCGCAGAGCGGACGTTGCCGACACACTAGGGGCGGGAGCTCGGCGACTCGAGGGATGTGATCAGCGTGGACGACACGCAGTGGACGACACCAGGCACAGGCGGGCGGCCGTCGCTGGGTGAGCTGTTCAGCCGGCTGTCGGAGCAGTCCTCCCGCCTCGTGCGCGCGGAGATCGACCTGGCCAAGGCAGAGCTCGCCCAGAAGGCGAAGGCGAGCGGCATCGGCGCGGGCCTCCTCGCCGGGGCGGGCTTCTTCGGCTTCTTCGCCTTCGCGGTGCTCCTCACGACGGCGATCCTGGCGCTCGCGCTCGTCGTCGAGCCGTGGCTGGCCGCGCTGATCGTCGCCGTCGCGCTGCTCGTGATCGCCGCGGTCCTGGCCCTGCTCGGCAAGCGCTCGCTCGATCGAGGCATGCCGCCGGTGCCGCAGCGCGCGACCGAGAACGTCAAGCAGGACGTCAACGCCGTCAAGGAAGGTCTCCGTTCATGAGCAGCCCCGCCGGCAGCCCCACGCCCCGTGACATCGAGGCCGAGCTCGAGCGCAACCGCGCCGAGCTGGCCGCCACGATCGACGAGCTGACCTACCGGCTCGATCCGCGCGTCAAGGCGAACGAGGCCGTGGGCCGGGCGAAGCAGATGCTGCACGACGCCGGCACGGACCCCGCGACGGCACCCGAGGCGCGGAACCGGGCACGCGTGGTGCTGGGCGTCGCCGCGGCGGCGGTTCTTGGCCTGGTCGTCGCGGTAGCCCGCAAGGACTGATCCCCACCCAGGCCGGCGCCGACCGCCAAGCGCGCCGATCGCGACGAACGCGACGAACGCCGAGTGCGACGCTTTCCCGGCTCCTCATGGCGAGGGGGCGGCGCAACGTCTCACTCGGCGTCGAGATCGAGGTCGAGGCCGACTCGGGGCGAGCAGACCAAGGGGCGAGCAGACCAAGGGGCGAGCAGACCAAGGGCGAGCAGACCGGCGTGGGCGGGACAGACGAAGGGCACGTCCGTGACGGGACGTGCCCTGTGGAGCCCGGTCAGCGCTGGAGGGGGCGCCGGGTCGAGGCGTCAGTCGGTGGGGCGCTGGTTGGGGACCCCGTTGAGGAGCTCGCGCACCTCGGTCTCCCGGTAGCGACGGTGGCCACCCAGCGTCCGGATCGAGGTCAGCTTTCCTGCCTTGGCCCAGCGCGTGACGGTCTTGGGGTCCACGCGGAAGAGCGTGGCGACCTCCGACGGGGTGAGCAGGGCTTCGGACTCCGGAGCCGACATGGGTTGCCTCCTAGGCGATCGAGTAGGCCATGACCCGGCAGGCGTTCAGAAATTTCACCCGACCGGGAAGGTCATACCTACTGGTATAGCAAACCGGGCGAAGCGACGCGCATCGGGCCCAGCGTCGCCCGCGCCACTCCACACGCACGCCACACGGCGTCGAAAGCGGTCGTCACGGCGCCCTACCGGGCATTCGACCCGAATCGGACACGTGTGCGACGCGGGGTGCTGCGCCGCGCGCGTTCGCTGCCAGCGTAACGCGGTCCACGATCCGAGACATTGGCGCGCGGCCTGCGAGGCCGACCGAGCGCCGGCCCCGCACCCCGGATCACGGCGCTGCCGACGGCTTCGGACGGCGTCCCGGACCCCCCGCCGGGCCCAGCGCGCGAGTGGTCGGAATGCCCGCGGACCATGTAACGTTCATCCGGAGCAGACAATTTTTCAGCACCCCGGGGCCGCACGTGTCGAGCACGGAGCCAGCCCCGCTTCTACGTGAGGGGGTCGAGGCCATGGGGCGCGGCCGTCAGAAGGCTAAGCAGACCAAGGTCGCCCGGGAGCTGAAGTACTTCAGCCCCGACACGAACTACCGGGCGCTCGAGCAGGAGCTCACGAGCCCGGGCCGGACCGACCTGGTCACGGACAACCGCAGGGCCCCCGTCGACGCGAAGGACGAGCCCGACGCCGACGTGTACTCACGCTGGGACGAGCGCTGACCTCAGCGCCCCCTGTCGCGCGTCGACGGCGGACCACGCGCCACCGTCAGGTCGTCCGGTAGCTCCCGGTCATCCGCACCGCGCCGCCCTTGACCCCCTTGGAACCGCGCACCACGTCGCGACCCTCGGCGCCGTCGTCGGGCCCGATGGTCCCCAGCACCCAGGCCGGGAGCCCGCGGCCGGCGAGGTGGGCGAGCGCGGCGTCGGCCCCCGCGGGTGACGTGACCGCGACCATGCCGACGCCCAGGTTGAGGGTCGCCTCGAGGTCGTCCCACGGGACGCCGCCCAGCGAGCGCACGACGTCGAAGATCGGCGGGACCGTCCAGCTGGCCCGGTCGACGCGCGCCGCGAGCCCGACCGGCAGCACCCGGGCGAGGTTCGCGGCGAGCCCGCCGCCGGTGACATGGCTGTACGCGCGCACCTCGGCCGCGGCGTCGCGGGCCAGCGAGAGCAGGTCCGCCGCGTACACGCGCGTCGGCTCGAGCAGCTCGGCACCCAGCGTGCGGCCGAGCTCCGGGACGTCGCGGTCGAGGGACCAGCCCGCCACCTCGACCACCTTGCGGACCAGCGAGTACCCGTTGGAGTGCAGGCCGGACGACGCGACGGCCAGCACGACGTCGCCCTCGCGCACCTTCTCCGGTCCGAGCAGGTCGGCCGCCTCGACCACGCCGACGACGGCACCCGCGACGTCGTAGTCGTCCGGACCCAGCAGGCCGGGGTGCTCCGCGGTCTCCCCGCCGACGAGCGCGACACCCGCGACCTCGCACGCCGCTGCGATCCCCCGGACGACGTCCGCGATGCGCTCGGGCACGACGCGGCCGCACGCGATGTAGTCGGTCATGACGAGCGGCTCGGCGCCGCACACCACGATGTCGTCGACGACCATCCCGACCAGGTCGAACCCGATCGTGTCGTGGACGTCCATCGCCTGGGCGATCGCGACCTTCGTGCCGACCCCGTCGGTGGACGAGGCGAGCAGCGGGCGGTCGTACGCCTTGAGCGCGCTCGCGTCGAACAGCCCGGCGAACCCGCCGACGCCGCCGAGCACCTGCGGCCCGTGCGTGCGCGCGACCGCGGCCTTCATCAGCTCGACCGCGCGGTCCCCCGCGGCGGTGTCGACCCCGGCCGAGGCGTACGTCACCCGGCGGGGCGCATCCGACGTCGTCACGGCTGCTCGAGCGCCGTCGCGCCCCCGCTCGACGCGACGAGGGTGCGCAGGCCGTCCTCCGGGGCGCCCAGCGGCAGCTCGCTCTGGTCGACCAGGTAGTTGCCGATGCGGGCGGCCGGCGGCAGCTCGATCGGGTAGCTGCCCGTGAAGCAGGCGGCGCACAGCTGCGCGGCCGGCTGCTGGGTCGCCGCGATCATGCCTTCGAGCGAGATGTAGCCGAGCGAGTCGGCGCCGAGGGACTGGCCGACCTCCTCGGGACCCAGGCCGGTCGCGATGAGCTCGGCCCGGGACGCGAAGTCGATGCCGTAGAAGCACGGCCACTTCACGGGCGGCGACGAGATCCGCACGTGCACCTCGGCAGCGCCGGCCTCGCGCAGCATCCGGATCAGCGCGCGCTGGGTGTTGCCGCGGACGATCGAGTCGTCGACGACGACGAGCCGCTTGCCGCGGATCACGTCCCTGAGCGGGTTGAGCTTGAGGCGGATGCCGAGCTGGCGCAGCGTCTGGGACGGCTGGATGAACGTCCGCCCCACGTAGGCGTTCTTGGTCAGCCCCTGCCCGAACGGGATGCCGGACTCCGCCGCGTAGCCGACCGCCGCCGGCGTCCCCGACTCGGGCACCGGGATCACGAGGTCGGCGTCGACGGGGAACTCGCGCGCGAGCTGCCGACCCATGTCGACCCGCGCCGCGTGCACCGACCGGCCCGCGATCGCCGTGTCCGGCCGGGCCAGGTAGACGTACTCGAAGACGCAGCCCGCGCGGTCGGCGGGCGCGAACCGCTGGCTGCGCAGCCCGTCGGCGTCGATCGCGACGAGCTCGCCGGGCTCGATCTCACGGACGTACGACGCGCCCACGATGTCGAGCGCCGGCATCTCGCTCGCGACGACCCAGCCGCGCTCGAGGCGGCCGAGCACGAGCGGCCGGACGCCCTGGGGGTCCCGCGCCGCGTAGAGGGTGTGCTCGTCCATGAAGACGAGCGAGAAGGCCCCGCGGAGCCGGGGGAGCACCTCGAGGGCCGTCGCCTCGAGCGTGTGGTCGGGGTCCCCGGCGAGCAGCGCGGTGACGAGGGCCGTGTCCGTCGTGTTCCCGCGGGCCAGCTCGCCGCGCCGCTGCGAGCCGTAGCGCTCGGCGACCAGGTCGACCAGCTCGGCGGTGTTGGTGAGGTTCCCGTTGTGGCCCAGGGCGATCGTGCCGCCGGCCGTCGCGCCGAGCGTCGGCTGCGCGTTCTCCCACGTGCTCGCGCCGGTGGTCGAGTAGCGCGTGTGCCCGATGGCGAGGTGCCCGGTCAGCGCGTTGAGCGCGGTCTCGTCGAACACCTGGGAGACGAGGCCCATGTCCTTGTAGACGAGCAGCTGCTCGCCGTTGGAGGTCGCGATGCCGGCCGACTCCTGACCCCGGTGCTGGAGCGCGTAGAGGCCGAAGTAGGCGAGCTTGGCGACCTCTTCGCCGGGCGCCCAGACGCCGAAGACCCCACACGCGTCCTGCGGGCCCTTCTCGCCGGGGAGGAGGTCGTGGGAAAGAAGTCCGTCTCCGCGGGAAGCCACGATTCCATGGTCGCACAGGGGGCCGACGTCGACGCGGGGGTCCCAGGGTGTGAACGCCTCAGCGGTGATGCACGCCACGGCGGTCGGCGAGCACCGCGGCGCCGGCGCCGAACAGCGCTCCGAACGACGCGAGCCCCACCACGACGATGCCGATCACGGCGCCGCGGGGGCCGCCCTGCTGGTACGGCGCGAGCAGTCCGGCGACCAGCCCGACGACGGCGCCCAGCAGTGCGCCCGCGCGCACGAAGGCGGCGTACCGCGGGGCGCGGCGGACGGTGGCCGGCTCGGCGATGCGCTCCAGGGTCTCGACGTCGGGCGTCAGGTGCGGATCCGGCGTCTCGCCGGGCGTCTCGCCGGGCGTCTCGCCGGGCGTCTCGTCCGGTGTCACGCCTCGCGCGGCGTCGGGGGCGCCGGCGGCGTGCTCGTCGCGGTGGTCGTCGGGGCTCGTCACGGCAGGCGACCCTACCCGCCCGCACGTACCCGCCCGCACCTACCGCCCGCACCTACCCGCTCGCTCCTGCGATGCCGCGATCGCGCACGGCCTGCAGCGGGAGGAGCGAGGCGAGGTCGGCCCGCTCACCCGACGCCGACACCCGGCCCTGCCCGACGGCGTCGACCCAGCGCAGCTCGCCCGTCACCAGCGCGAGCCACGTCGCGGGGTCTGTCTCGACGACGTTGGGCGGCGTGCCGCGCGTGTGCCGCGGGCCCGCGACCGCCTGCACCGCGCCGTCGGGCGGGACCCGGACCTCGACCGCCTTGCCCGGCGCGACGTCGGCGAGCTCCTCGAGCGTGAACCGCACCGCGGTCCGCACGGCCTCGCGCGGGGCGCCTCCCGGGTCGGCCCGCCACACGGCGAGCGCCGCCCGACCCGCGGCCGGGTCGGTGCGGCGGCGGGGTGGCATGACGTCCAGGCTAACCAGGGTCGACGTCCCGGCCCTCGACCGATCCCCGGATCCGCTCCGCGCACCGGCGCCGGCTCACCCTTCACCATGACGCCGGCGCTGGCGGGCCCTGTCAGAGCACCACGGTCCTGTCAGATGACCCCGAGCGCGAGCATCGCGTCCGCGACCTTGGTGAAGCCCGCCACGTTCGCGCCCAGCACGTAGTTCCCGGGCTGGCCGTACTCCTCGGCGGTCTCGGCGCAGCGGTCGTGGATACCGATCATGATCTCGGCGAGCCGGTCCTCGGTGTGCGCGAACGTCCACGAGTCGCGCGACGCGTTCTGCTGCATCTCGAGCGCCGACGTCGCGACGCCGCCCGCGTTCGCGGCCTTGCCCGGCGCGAACAGGACGCCGGCCTCCTGGAGGAGCGCGACGGCGTCGGGCGTCGTCGGCATGTTGGCGCCCTCCGCGACCGCGACGAGACCGTGCCCGACGAGGCCGCGCACGTCGTCGACCGTGAGCTCGTTCTGCGTCGCGCACGGCAGCGCCACCTCGACCGGGACGTCCCAGATCCGGCCGCCCTCGACGAACTTCGCGGAACCACGACGGTCGGCGTAGTCGCTCACGCGGCCGCGCTCGACCTCCTTGACCTCACGCAGCAGGTCGACGTCGACGCCCGCCTCGTCGACCACGTAGCCGGACGAGTCCGAGAACGCGACGACGCGAGCGCCCTGGTCCTGGGCCTTGGCGATCGCGTAGGTCGCGACGTTGCCCGAGCCCGAGACCGAGACGCGGAGCCCGTCGAGCGACTGGCCGGCCGTCGCGAGCATGCGCTCGGCGAACAGGACCGTGCCGAACCCGGTCGCCTCGGTGCGGACGAGCGAACCGCCCCAGGTGAGCCCCTTCCCCGTGAGCACGCCGGACTCGTAGCGGTTCGTGATCCGCTTGTACTGGCCGAACATGTAGCCGATCTCGCGGCCGCCGACGCCGATGTCGCCCGCGGGCACGTCGGTGTACTCACCGATGTGCCGGTAGAGCTCGGTCATGAGCGACTGGCAGAACCGCATGACCTCGCCCTCGGTCTTGCCGCGCGGGTCGAAGTCCGAGCCGCCCTTGGCCCCGCCGATCGGCATGCCCGTCAGGGCGTTCTTGAAGATCTGCTCGAAGCCCAGGAACTTGACGATGCCGAGGTAGACCGACGGGTGGAACCGCATGCCGCCCTTGAACGGCCCGAGCGCCGAGTTGAACTCGACGCGGAACGCGCGGTTGATCTGCACCTGGTTGTGGTCGTCGACCCACGGCACCCGGAAGATGATCTGCCGCTCGGGCTCGCAGACGCGCTGGAGCACCGCGGCGTCGGCGTACTGGGAGTGCTTGCGGATCACGGGGCCGAGGGAGTCGAAGACCTCACGGACGGCCTGGTGGAACTCCGCCTCGCCAGGGTTACGTGCCAGGACCTGGGCGAAGACGGGCTCGAGCTGCGGTTCCACGAAAGTTGTCTGCCTATCGCTGGGAGTCAGGAGAAGTATCGGGGCAAGGTGCCCTCGAACGCCTCACGAGCTTCGGTGAGCGGGATCGAGAACAGGCCCTCGACCTCGACGGCCGGTCCGGCCTCGGGGTCGCCCTGCCCGGCGTCGTCGGTGGTGACGCCGAGCTTGAGCAGGGGGAACCCGCGCGCGCCGCACAGGTCCTGGAAGCGGACCTCCTCGGACCGCGGGACGGCGACGAGCACACGCGCGGTGGACTCGGAGAGCAGGGCCTCGAACGGCGTGACGCCGTCACGCTCGCACAGCGCGTCGATCGACACGCGCACGCCGGTGCCGTGGCGGAGCGAGGCCTCGACGAGCGCCTGCGCCAGCCCGCCGTCGGACAGGTCGTGCGCCGCGTCGACCAGGCCGTCGCGCGAGGCGTTGGCCAGGATCTCGGCGAGCCGGCGCTCCGCCCCGAGGTCGACCCGCGGCGGCAGCCCGCCCAGGTGGCCGTGCACGACGTCGGCCCACGCGGACCCGTCGAGCTCGGCACGCGTGGTGCCGAGCAGGTAGACCGCCTGGCCGGGCGTCGTCCACCCCGATCCGGTGGCCCGCGCGACGTCGTCGAGGACTCCCAGGACGCCGACGACGGGGGTCGGGTGGATGGACGAGTCGATGCGGCCCGGCTCCCCGGTGCCGTTGTACAGCGAGACGTTGCCGCCGGTCACGGGCACCTCGAGCGTCTGGCACGCGTCGGCGAGCCCGCGGATCGCCTCGACCAGCTGCCACATCGCGTCCGGGTCCTCGGGCGAGCCGAAGTTGAGGCAGTCGGTGACGGCGAGCGGCCGGGCGCCGGTCGTCGCGACGTTCCGGTGGGCCTCCGCGAGCGCGAGCTGCGCGCCCGCGTACGGGTCGAGCTTGGCGTAGCGACCGTTCGCGTCGGTCGCGAGCGCGACGCCCAGGCCCGTGCGCTCGTCGACGCGGACGACGCCGCCGTCGTCGGGCTGGGCCAGCTTGGTGTTGCCCTGCACGAAGCGGTCGTACTGGTCGGTGACCCACGCTTTGGAGGCGAGGTTGGGCGAGGCGAGCAGGCGCAGCACGGTGGCGCGGAGCTCGTCGGGCGTCGCGGGGCGCTCGAGCCCGGCGGCCTCGGTCGTGTCGGCCTGGAGCGCGTCCTGCCAGGAGGGGCGCGCGTAGGGACGGGCGTAGACCGGGCCCTCGTGCGCGACCGTGCGCGGGTCGACGTCGACGATCCGCTCGCCGTGGTGGTCGATGACGAGCCGGCCCGTGTCGGTGACCTCGCCGATCACCGCGGTCTCGACGTCCCACCGCGCGGTGATGGCGAGGAACTCGTCGAGCCTGTCGGGGCGGACGACCGCCATCATGCGCTCCTGCGACTCCGACATGAGGATCTCGCCAGGCGTCAGGGTGGGGTCGCGCAGCAGGACGCTGTCCAGCTCGACGAACATGCCGCCGTCGCCGTTGCTCGCGAGCTCGCTCGTCGCGCACGAGATGCCGGCCGCGCCGAGGTCCTGGATGCCCTCGACGACCTTCGCGGCGTAGAGCTCGAGGCAGCACTCGATGAGCACCTTCTCCATGAACGGGTCGCCGACCTGGACGCTCGGGCGCTTGCTCGGCTTGGTCTCGTCGAACGTCTCGGACGCGAGGATCGAGGCCCCGCCGATGCCGTCGCCCCCGGTCCGCGCGCCGAAGAGCACGACCTTGTTGCCGACGCCGGACGCGTTGGCCAGGTGGATGTCCTCGTGCCGCAGCACGCCGAGGCACAACGCGTTGACCAGCGGGTTCCCCTGGTACGACGGGTCGAACACCACCTCCCCGCCGATGTTCGGCAGCCCCAGACTGTTCCCGTAGCCGCCGACGCCCGACACCACCCCGTGCACGACGCGGGCCGTGTCCGGGTGCTCGATCGCGCCGAAGCGCAGCTGGTCCATGACGGCGACCGGGCGGGCGCCCATCGAGATGATGTCGCGCACGATGCCGCCGACGCCGGTCGCGGCGCCCTGGTACGGCTCGACGAAGCTCGGGTGGTTGTGGCTCTCGACCTTGAACGTCACGGCCCAGCCGTCGCCGATGTCGACGACGCCGGCGTTCTCGCCGATGCCGACGAGCAGGTGCTCCTTCATCGCCTCGGTCGTCTTCTCGCCGAACTGGCGCAGGTGGTTCTTGGACGACTTGTAGGAGCAGTGCTCCGACCACATGACCGAGTACATCGCGAGCTCGGACGCGGTGGGGCGCCGCCCCAGGATGTCGATGACGCGCTGGTACTCGTCCGGCGTGAGACCGAGCTCGGCGTACGGGAGCTGGACCTCCGGGGTCGCGGCGGCGTGCTCGACAGTGTCGAGCGGCGTGCGGTGCGGTGCGGTGGTCATCGAGCCCCTGCCGAGAGGAAGTGCGGGAGAGCTTCCAGGCTACCGGCGCGTCGCCGGGTGGACGGACGCGGTACCGGGTACCGGACACCCGCCCGCGCGAGGGACACTGCTCGGATGATGGACCTGCACACGCTCGCGCTGTTCGCGCTGGCCGCGCTCGCGCTCATCGTCGTGCCGGGACCGTCGGTCGGGTTCATCCTCGCGACGACGCTCCGGCGCGGGCGGTCGGCCGGGCTCCGTGCGACCGCCGGGATCGAGCTCGGCTACCTCGTGCACGTGACGGGCGCCGTCGTCGGGGTCTCCGCCGTGATCGCCGCGAGCGCGACCGCCTTCACCGTGGTCAAGGTCGTGGGCGCCGCCTGGCTGCTGTGGCTCGCGGTCCGCACGTGGCGCGCGCGCACGCCCGGGACCGTGGACCAGTGGGGAGCCGGGCCGGTCGGTGCGGGTGACGGCTCGGCTGCGGGTTCTGAGCTCGCGGGCGCTGAGCAGGCGGCTGCCCCGGGCGGCGGCGAGCTCCGAGCCGGACTCCTGGTCGGGGCCCTGAACCCCAAGACCGCGCTGTTCTACCTCGCGTTCCTGCCGCAGTTCGTCCGGCCCGACGCCGGGCCGCCGTGGCTGCAGCTCCTCACCCTGGGCCTGGTGTTCATCGGGCTGGCCTGGGCCGTCGACTCGCTGTGGGCCGTCGGCGGCGAGGGGCTGCGGCGGCTACTTCCGCGCGTCCGGCTCGCGCTGCTCGACCGCGTCTCGGCGGGCGTCTACGCGGCCCTCGGGCTCGTGACGCTGACCGCACGCCGGGTCGCGTGAGGCGCCCGGCAGGCGTCGGGCTCGCGCTCGTCGCGCTGGTCGGCCTGGCCGCGTGCGCGCCGTCGACCCCGGACGCACCGACCGACGCGAGCACCGGCGAGGTCGCGCCCGGCCCCTCCGACCCCGCCACGTCCCCAGCGCCCGCCGTACTGCACGCGACGTCGTCCGCCGACGACGTCCGCGCCGCCGGCGCGTCCCTGACCTCGGGTCCGGTCACGCTCGCTCTCGCGGCCCTCGGCACCGCCGAGGTCGAGGCCGGGCTCGACGGTTCGCTCGTGGTGTCGCTGGCCGTGCCCGACGCCGAGGGTCCGTTCGCGCTGGTCGCCGCCCCGGCGGGATACCGGTTCGAGACGTCGGCCGACGGTTCCGTGGCCGTGCTCGACGCCGCCGGGGAGCTCGCCGGAGGCCTCGCGCGACCCGGCGTCGGGGGCACGGGATCGGGCGGTGCGGCGTTCGAGTCGCCGGCACCCGACCTCCTGCGGCTCGTCCCCGGCCCCGGTCCCGCGACCGAGCGGGTCACGATCTGGTTCGGCACCACGCTCGTCGAGTCGCTCTCGTGGGGTGAGCGCGAGGGCGGACGGTCCCTCGCCGTCGACCCCACCGACTGGGCGCGCGCAGCCGGGCCCGCCGTCCAGGAGGCGACGTGGGCGGCGGTCGTCGCGGCCGAGCCCGAGGCCGACACGGCCGGGATGCGTGCCCAGTTCCTCTGCCACGCGCTCGGCGCGCGCGACAAGGAGACGTGGAACCTCGAGCCCTGGCGCCCGGAGGTCGACAGCCTCGAGATGCTGGCCGCCCGCTGCAACCCGACCTGACCCGGCAGGGCACCGGCGACAAGCCACGCCCAGGCAAGCCGGCCGGCCGAGTTCGCTGGTCCCGGCGTCAGTTCGCTGGTCAGGATCAGCGAACTCGGCACCGGACCAGCGAACTCGCGGACGCCCGGCGGAGGGCCCGCCCGGCGGCCGTGCGGCGGCGGCGGCGCGTCAGGCGGTCACGGCCTCGGTCTCTGTCGCGGCCCTGGTCTCGGTCGCGGCCTCGGACTCGGTCTGCTCGGTCTGCTCGGTCTGCTCCGTGGCCTCCGACTTGAGCGTCGCCGTGCCGACCGGCACCTTCCCGAGGGACGGCTCGGCGATCGCCGTGTCGGTCGACCGGGGCAGCAGCTTCTCGGCGATCGGCGCGTCACCCGACGCACGCTGCGCCCGGTAGTAGGCCCGCGCCTCGTCCTGCCGCTCGCGCTCGATGCCCGTCGCGATGGTCGCCCGCACGTGCTGCGGGCCGTACCCGAACGCGTCCACGAGGTCCTGCGCGTGGGGGCGCAGGCGGGCGAGCAGCCGGTCGATGTACGACGTGACCGTGCGCGCCCGTCCGGCCGACATCCGCCCGTTGATGAGGTACCACGCGAGGTTGCGCTCGATGACGCTGAGGCCGAACAGGTCGCGGAGCCAGGTGAGCACCTGCCGGGTGCCCGCGTCGTCGACCTTCGCCAGGCCCGCCGTGAACGCCTTCCACTGGAGCAGGTCGGCGTGCGCGCGCGCCGCCTCGATGAGCTCGTGCTGGTGGGCGTTGAACAGCGCGGCCGCGTCCTCGCGCGACGCCTTCGAGGCGGGTCGCAGCGCGTTGGCGATCTCCGCGACCATCGTGTCGACCCGGTCCGTGAGCAGCTCGCGCTGCGTCTCGGCGTCGCGCAGCTGACCCGCCGACCGGCGCACGTTGCCGCCGTCGGCCAGCGTCTGCACCGCGCGCAGCAGCGGCGTCCTGTGCAGGGCGGCGTCGGCCGCCCGGTTGGCGACGAAGCGTGCGACGCCGCCCGCGTCGATGTCCTTGAACTCGCGCGCGTAGTCGGCGAGCAGGCGCTTGGCGACGAGCTGGAGCAGGACGGTGTTGTCGCCCTCGAACGTCACGTAGACGTCCATGTCGGCGCGCAGGCCGGTGAGCCGGTTCTCCGCCATGAAGCCCGCACCGCCGCATGCCTCACGCGCCGTCTGGAGGGTGCGGAGCGCGTGCCACGTCGACGTCGGCTTGAGGGCCGCGGCCATGGTCTCGAGGTTCTCGCGCGTCTCGTCGGTGTCCTCCTCGCCCGAGAACACCCGGTCGAACGCCTCGAGCAGCTCCTCGTGCGCGAACGTCGACGCGTAGGTCTCGGCCAGCAGCGGGAGCAGACGGCGCTGGTGCTCGGCGTAGTCGAGCAGCACGACCTCGTCGGTGTCCGAGCCGGCCGTGAACTGGCGCCGCTCGTTGCCGTACGTGATCGCGATGATGAGGGCGAGCTTGCTCGCGTTGACGGCGGCGCCGTCGAGCGAGACCCGGCCCTGGACGAGCGTGCCGAGCATGGTGAAGAACCGGCGGCCGGGGCTCGCGATCGGCGACGAGTACGTGCCGTCCGCGGCGACGTCGCCGTACCGGTTGAGCAGGTTGGTGCGCGGGACGCGGACGTGGTCGAAGTGCAGGCGACCGTTGTCGATGCCGTTGAGGCCGCCCTTGAGACCGTCGTCCTCGCCGCCGACCCCGGGCAGGAACTCCATCGTCGCGGCATCCCGGATCGGCACGTAGAACGCGTGCACGCCGTGGTTCACACCCGTGGTCACCAGCTGGGCGAACACCACCGCGGCGACGCCGTGCTCGCCCGCGTTGCCGAGGTAGTCCTTCCACCCGGCGCGGAACGGCGTGTGGAGGACGAACTCCTGGGCGTCCGGGTCGTACGTCGCGGTCGTCGCGATGCTCGCGACGTCCGAGCCGTGCCCGATCTCCGTCATCGCGAACGCGCCGGGCACCTCGACCGACATGGCGCCCGGCAGGAAGCGACGGTGGTGCTCCTCGGTGCCGAGGTGCAGGATCGCGGAGGCGAACAGCCCCCACTGCACCCCCGCCTTGATCTGCAGCGACGGGTCCGACACGACGAACTCCTCGAACCGCGCCAGGCTGCCCGCGTGGTCGTCCTTGCCGCCCAGCGCTGCCGGGAAGGCCCGGAGGACGTCGGCCTCGGCCGCCAGCAGCTGGAGCTGCTCGAGCACGCGCGCACGGTGCTCCGCCATGGTCTGACCCTCGATCCGGGTCAGGCGCGGGTCGGCGCCCCAGGCGCGGGCGGCACGGCGCATCTCCGCCCAGCGGCCGAGCAGGAGGTTCTCGAGCGCGGGTACGTCGATGGTCGGGCTCTCGGTGGCGAGGTCGGAGCGGTCGGTCGTGGTGCTCATCAGGACTCCTGTCCGGGTGCGGGTGCGTGAGTCGTCGACGCGGTCGTGCCGTTCTCGGCCGCGGCGGGGGGCGCCGGGTGGTCCGCCGTGGTGGTCGCGGGGGCGCCGTCGGCCCCGGTGGGGGTGCGGCCGCGCGCGAGGATGCCGACCGGCCCGGCCCACAGCCAGGCCGCGACCTGCGCCGTGAGCGCCTCGCGGTCGAGCGCTCCGGGCTCGTCCCGGTTGCGGAGCCAGCGCTCACCGGCGCCGCGCACGAACCCGACCGCGCCTGCCCCCCAGGTGTCGGCCATCACGCGGTTCGCCGGGTCGGCCGGGGAGCCGGCCTCGGTCAGCGCGCGCGCGAACGGAGCGGCGACGAGGTCGGTGACGGCCTCGAGGAAGTGGCCCAGGGGCGACGACGGCTCGAGCGACCCCTCGCGTGTCACGAAGAAGTACACGTTGGGCGACGACTCGATCATCTCGAGGTACACGCCGACCATCGCGCGCAGCGCCTCGCGCGGCGTCGCGTGGGAGTTGAGCGCGCCCTCGAGCGCCTCCTGGATCTCCACGACGACGTCCTTCGCGACGGCGAGCTGCAGCCCGCCCTTGTCGTGGAAGTACCGGTAGACGATGGACTTGGACGTGCCGGCGGCGGCGGCGATCTCCTCCATCGAGACGTCGGGCCCGCCGTGGTGCACGACCTTGCGCGCCACCCGGACGAGCTCGGCGCGGCGGGCCTCGCGGTGGTCGGCCCAGCGCGTGGAGCGACCGTCGCGGGTGGCGTCGGTCGGGGAGAAGGAGGAGGCCGTCGTCGTCGAGGGCCCGGGTGTGATGCGGCTCACGAGACGGATGGTATCAGGTACTGTAGGTGCTGGAAACTGTCGCGAGGGCGCCCGACACGTTCGGCGGCACCGTCCACGCCCGCACCTCACGAACACTCGACGACGACGCGAGAGGACCTGCCATGGCAGCACCCCGCACGAACTCCACCACCCCCTCGGGCGCGCCGCGCCCGGCCACTGCTGCGACCCCCGGCACGACCGCCGGGGTGCCGGGCCCGCTCGCGCCGCGTCGCGCCGTCGTCGTCGGCGGCAACCGCATCCCGTTCGCCCGCGCGGGGGGTGCCTACGTACGCGCGAGCAACCAGGACATGCTGACCGCGGCGATCGACGGCCTGGTCGCGCGGTTCGGCCTCCAGGGCGAGCGCATCGGCGAGGTGGCCGCGGGCGCGGTGCTCAAGCACTCGCGCGACTTCAACCTCGCGCGAGAGTCCGTGCTGGGCTCGGCGCTCTCGCCCGAGACGCCCGCGTACGACCTGCAGCAGGCGTGCGCGACCGGGATCGAGGCGGTCGTCCAGCTCACCAACAAGATCCGGCTCGGGCAGATCGAGTCGGGGATCGCGGGGGGCGTCGACTCGACGTCGGACGCGCCGATCGCGGTGAGCGACCGGCTGCGGCGCGCGCTGCTCGACCTGTCGCGCGCGAGGACCACGGGGGCGAAGCTCGCCGCCGTCGCGAAGCTCCGCCCGAAGGACCTCGCCCCCGCCGCGCCTCGCACCAACGAGCCTCGCACCGGGCTGTCGATGGGCGAGCACCAGGCGCTCACGACGGCGCAGTGGAACATCACGCGCGAGGCGCAGGACGAGCTCGCGCTCGCGAGCCACCAGCGGCTGGCCGCCGCGTACGACGCCGGGTTCTTCGACGACCTCGTGACGCCGTTCCGCGGCCTGCCGAAGGACCAGAACCTGCGCGCGGACACGTCGCTCGAGAAGCTCGCCAAGCTCAGGCCGACGTTCGGCCTCGGCCTGAGCACCCCGGCGACGATGACCGCCGGCAACTCGACGCCGCTGACCGACGGCGCCTCGACCGTGCTGGTCGCCTCCGACGAGTGGGCCGCGGCGCACGACCTGCCCGTCCTCGCGACGTTCGTCGACGCCGAGGCGGCCGCCGTCGACTTCGTGCACGGGAAGGACGGGCTGCTCATGGGTGGCGCGTTCGCCGTCCCGCGGCTCCTCGCCCGCAACGGGCTGACGCTCGACGACTTCGACATCGTCGAGATCCACGAGGCGTTCGCCGCGACCGTGCTCAGCACGCTCGCGGCGTGGGAGGACGAGGAGTTCTGCCGCGCGCGGCTCGGGCTCGAGGGCGCGTTCGGCAAGGTCGACCGCGACCGGCTCAACGTGCACGGCTCGTCGCTCGCGGCCGGCCACCCCTTCGCCGCGACCGGCGGGCGCATCGTCGCGACGGCCGCGAAGATCCTCGCGGAGAAGAAGGCCGCGCTGGACCCGTCCGAGGGCGACCGGCCCGTCCGCGCCCTGATCTCGATCTGTGCCGCCGGCGGCCTGGCCGTCACCGCGATCCTGGAGGCAGCGTGACCGACACCTACCTGAACCTCGTCAACACGGGGCTCACGAAGAAGCTGGCCAAGAAGCTCGGCCTGCCCCGGCCGGTGCCGCTGGTGCGCTGGAAGCCCGGGCAGCCGCTGGTCGCCGGGCCGGTGCTCGTCGTCGGCTCGGAGCACAGCGAGAAGGACGCCGACGCCGTCGCGACCACGCTGCTCGAGTGGGACCTCGACGTGCGGCGCACGGTCGAGCCGGGGCAGCGGTACGCGGGCGTCGTCGTCGTGCTCACCGGGATCCAGCACCCCGACGAGCTGGGCGGGCCCGTCCTGAGCGTCGGCGGGATGCTGCGCGAGCAGCTCGCCCCGGCCGGGCGGGTCGTCACGCTCTCCCGGCCGGCGGTCGCGGACGACGCGCCCGCCGTGGCCGCGGCCCGGCAGGGCGTCGACGGGATCCTGCGGTCGCTCGCCAAGGAGCTGCGCGGTGGTTCCACGGGGAACGGGATCGTGCTGTCCGACGGCGTCGGCGTGGGCGCACCGTCCGTGCTCGGCGCGCTGCGGTTCTTCCTGTCGACGCGGTCGGCGTTCGTGGACGGGCAGCTGCTGACCGTCGACAGCCCGGCCGGGTCGGTGCCGCAGGACTGGGAGCGGCCGCTGGTGGGGCGGGTCGCCGTGGTCACGGGTGCGGCGCGTGGGATCGGCGCCGCGATCGCCGAGACGCTCGCGCGCGACGGCGCGACGGTCGTCGTGGTGGACGTGCCCGCGGCGGGCGAGTCGCTCGCGCAGGTCGCCAACCGGGTGCGGGGGACGGCGCTGCAGCTCGACATCACCGCGCCGGACGCGGGCGAGCGCATCGTCGAGCACGCGGTGAAGCGGCACGGCCGGATCGACGTCGTGGTACACAACGCCGGGATCCTGCGGGACAAGCTGCTCGCGAACATGAAGCGCGACCGCTGGGACTCGGTCATCGCGGTCAACATCGCCGCGCAGCTGCGGATCAACGAGCAACTGCTCACGTCGGGCGAGTTCACGCACGAGCCACGGATCGTCTCGCTCGCCTCGACGAGCGGCATCGCGGGCAACCGCGGGCAGACGAACTACGGGGCGTCGAAGGCCGGCGTCATCGGTATGGTCCGCGCGACCGCGCCGCTGCTCACCGCGTTCGGCGGCACCGCGAACGCCGTCGCACCCGGGTTCATCGAGACGGACATGACGGCGAGGATCCCGCGCGTCCCGCGCGAGGTCGCGCGGCGGGCGAGCTCGCTCCAGCAGGGCGGCAAGCCGGTCGACGTCGCGGAGACGGTCGCGTTCCTCGTCTCGCCTGCCGCGGGCGGCATCGTCGGCCGCACGCTGCGGGTCTGCGGGCAGAACCTGGTGGGCCAGTGAGCGCTCGGGCGGCGGCCCGGCGCGTGCCCGGAGGGATCTGAGCGTGGGACGAGCAGAACCCTCCGGAGGCCGCCCGCTGGTCGAGGTCGCGCTGCCCGGGGTGCCGGGGCTCGGCGGGCTCTACGCGCGCGGGCTCGCGGCGTCGGCCCGGAAGGCGGTGGGGGCGCGTGTCGGCGCCCTGGGGATCGGCGGCCGTGCGCGCGGCGCCTTCGGGGCCGGCGGCGGCCTGCCCGACGTCGCGTACCTGGTTCGCGACGTCCGCGCGGACGCCGAGCGGCTCACGGAGTACCAGCACCTGCTCGGCGAGAGCGCGTCCGACGTGCTGCCGGCGGGGTTCGTGCACGTGCTCGCGTTCCCGGTAGCGACCGCGCTCATGACGCGCGCGGACTTCCCGCTGCCGCTGCTCGGGATGGTTCATCTCGCGAACCGGGTCGAGCAGCGGCGGCCGGTGACCCTCGGGGACACGCTCGACGTGCGAGCCCATGCCCGCGGGCTGCGCGCGCACCGGTCGGGCACGCAGGTCGAGCTCGTCACGGAGGTCCGGGTCAGCGGGACGGGCGCGGACTCCGTCCCCGCGTGGCGCGGGGTGTCGACCTACCTCGCGAGGGGTGTCCGGATCGCCGGTCTCGACACCTCGACACCCGACGTGTCCGACGTGTCAGACGTGTCAGACGTGTCAGACGTGTCAGACGTGTCAGACGATGCGCGCTCCAGGGACCGCGGCGGGTCTGACACGTCGCGGGAGCGCGCGCCGACCTCCCACGTGTCAGACGAGGCGCGCGTCGGGGACCGCGGCGGGTCTGACACGTCGCGGCGATCGGCGTTCGAGCCGCCGTTGCCGACGGGACAGTGGCGCCTCGCGGCGGACGTCGGCCGCCGCTACGCGGGCGTGTCGGGCGACGTCAACCCGATCCACCTGTCGGCGCCGACGGCCAGGACGCTCGGCTTCCCGCGCGCCATCGCGCACGGGATGTACACGGCGTCGCGCGCGCTCGCGACCGTCGGGGCGGCCCGCACCGACGCGTTCACGTGGTCCGTCGAGTTCGCCAAGCCGGTCCTGCTGCCCGGCACGGTCGCGGTGCGTGTGGCCGAGGAGCGTGACCGTTTCGAGTACGCGGTCTGGAACGGTCGGTCGGGCAAGCTCCACCTCACCGGAGACGTCGTCCCGCACTGAGGCTCCCTCCCGGGCGGCTCTCGGCGCGGGCGACTCCGCCTCGACGCGCGGCTCGACGTGGCGCCCAGGGCAGCTGTCCGTCCGCGCGGAGCATGGGAACCGTGGTGCAGGAGGTGCTGCCCAGAACCGGCATCCGGCCCCACGCGCCCCAGCCGTCACATGCTCCGCGCGGACGGACGGGCGACCGCGGGAGATCGGCGCTGCGGGAGATCGGCGCTGCGGGGGATCGGCGCTGCGGAGGGAACGGCGCTGCGGAGGGAACGGCGCTGCGGGAGATCGGCGCTGCGCGTGGGATCGTCGTCGGGTGGAACCGCGCCTCGCCGACGTGAGCCTCCCGGACCTGCCGCCCCTCGCGGGCGACCTCGCGCCGGACGGCGAGTACGACGGCGTCGAGCTCCGCGACCGCGACCTCACCGGGCAGGACGCCGAGAACGCGCGATTCCTCGACGTACGCATCACCGGCTCAGTGCTCGACGACGTCACGCTGAGCCGGGCCCAGCTCGCCGGCTCGGTGCTGGACGACGTCCGGGCCAGCGAGCTCGACGCCGTCGGGTCGGTGTGGCGCGACGTGGTCCTGACGGGCTGCCGGCTCGGCGCGGTCACGGCCCACGCGTCCCAGCTGACGCGCGTCCGGATCAGCGGAGGCAAGCTCGACTACGTCAACCTGCGGGACGCGGCCCTGACGGACGTGCTGATCGAGGACTGCTTCGTCGGCGAGCTCGACCTCGGCGGCGCGCGCCTGACACGAGTGCGGCTCGCCGGGGTGCGTGTCGGTCAGCTCGACGTGACGCGGGCCCGGTGCGACGGCTTCGACCTGCGCGGCGGCGATCTGCGCGAGGTGCGCGGCGTCGCGGACCTGCGCGGCGCCGTCGTCGGCGAGCAACAGCTGATCGAGCTGGCGCCCGCGCTGGCCGCCCATCTGGGGATCGTCGTCCGGTCGGGCTGACACGCGGGGCGACCGGAGCACGACCTGCTCCCTCACGCACCCGCGCCCGGTCTGCGTCCGCGTTCAGGCGACCAGGGCGCGCACGACGGAGGTGAACATCGCCAGGCCGTCGGTCCCCGTGCGCGGACCGGTCGCGCCGTCGGGTCCGTAGCCGGGCTCGACCGCGTGCTCGGGGTGCGGCATGAGGCCGACGACGTTCCCGGCGGCGTTCGTGATCCCGGCGATGTCGTGGCGCGAGCCGTTCGGGTTGTCGTCGGCGTAGCGGAAGACGACGCGGCCCTCGGCCTCGAGCTCGGCGAGCGTGCGCTCGTCGGCGACGAACTGGCCGTCCTGGTTCTTGAGCGGGACCGTGATGCGCTGGCCGGCGCGGTAGTCGCGGGTCCAGGCGGTGTCGGCGTTCTGGACCGTGAGCACCTGCTCGCGGCACAGGAACGTGCGGCCGTCGTTCTTGATCATCGAGCCCGGCAGCAGGTGCGCCTCGCACAGGATCTGGAAGCCGTTGCAGATGCCGAGGACGGGCAGGCCCCCGCGCGCGGCGTCGACGATCGAGCTCATCAGGGGCGCGAAGCGGGCGATCGCCCCGGCACGCAGGTAGTCGCCGTACGAGAAGCCGCCGGGCAGGATCACGGCGTCGACGCCCTGGAGGTCGGGATCGGCGTGCCAGAGGGCGACCGCCTCGCCGCCCGCCAGCCGGACCGCGCGCGCGGCGTCCCGGTCGTCGAGCGTGCCGGGGAAGGTGACGACGCCGACGCGCATCAGAGCGCGGGCCCCGTCGAGGCGGCGGTCGTGGAGCCGGCGGTCGCGGCGGCGTCGGCCTCGATGTCGGCGACGCGCACGACGTCCTCGATGACCGGGTTCGACAGGACGGTCTCGGCCGCCTCCTGGGCCGCGGCGAGGACGTCGGGGGTCACGTCGCCCTCGACCTCGAGCTCGAACCGCTTGCCCTGGCGCACGTTCGTGAACTGACCGAAGCCGAGCCGCGGGAGCGCACCGGCGACGGCCTTGCCCTGCGGGTCGAGGATCTCGGGCTTCGGCATGACATCGACGACGACTCGTCCCATGCGGGGCACTCCTGTGAACGGGGGATGAGCGGGTGGGGCTTCCTCAGGATACCGAGTGCGGCGACCTGGCCCCCGAGCCGTCCACGTCCGCCCCACGACCTGGCAGAGCTGCGTGACGCTCACGCCTCACGTGGTTCTCACAGGCCAATGAGCGGGGGCTCCGACAGGTTCGGGAGCGGGTTCGGCACGAACCCGGGGTACGGGCACAGCTCGACCGCCGGGCGATCCGGCTCGGGCGTGCGACCCCGGCTCGCGATCCACCACACGTCCGCGAGCGCGATCGACGTGCCGCCGTCGGGCAGGCCACGCACCACCGCCGTCGCGAGCAGGAACGTCGGCAGCAGCACGGCGACCCCCACGCCGATCGGGACGCTCAGCCACAGCACGAGGCGGCCGCTGATCTCGAGCCACGCGACCGTCGCTCCGACGGCCACCCAGTAGGCGAGCCGGAGGACGCCGCGGACGCCGAGCGGTCGGAGCTCGCGGTGCACTTGGTCGACGCCGAGCGGCAGGAGCCGCCGCAGTCGCCGGTGCCCGACGACGGCGCCCACCATCCCGACCGCCAGTGCCACGGCGAGGACGGTCAGCCAGACGACGCGGTCGTCACCCACGGGTCCGACGAGCGACTGGATTCCGCCCACGTAGCCGGGCGGCGCGGGAGACGGAACTGGTTCCCACACGAGCAGGATGATCTTCGGGGCGGCCGCCACGGCGGTGAACGTGAGGAGGCCGAGCGCCAAGAGGAGCCCGACGGCGCCGGGGAGCCCGGTGCGCGCATCGACCCGCTGCCGGGGCGCGTAGACCTGGACCAGCGCGCCGGGGACCAGCGGTTCGCCGTGGCGCAGCTGTGCGTGCTTGAGCAACGCCTGGCCGCGCCGGTACCCGGACCCGATGACGAGGGACCCGAGCAGGAGCGCGACGAAGAACGCCAAGAACCAACGTGGTGGAGGCCAGCCGTTCACCACGGTGAAGAACGGGACCATCCACCACTGCGTCGTCAGGTACTGCCGCACCGGGTACACCGCGCCCTGGATGTCGTCGTACGCCCACGGGCGGTACGGCTGCGGGAGGCGGCGGTCGAAGAACCGGTACAGGACCCACGGCCCGACCGGCGGGTGCTCGCGCCATCGGGTCGCCCAGCCTCCGCGGACCAGACCGAGCACCTCCCTCCGCGCGAGCCGCGTCGCATCGCGCGGAGCCAGGTCGACCAGCACCTCCACGAGCTCCGCTCCCCGTGCCGTCCGCCAGCGCCGTGGGTACGCGCGCATCCACAGCGCGACGGACCGCGCGAACCGCGGGTCGACCCCGCGCGCCGCCATCACGCACCGCCGAGCGCGGGAGAAGCGCCGAGCACGCGCTGCGCCCGGCGGGCGAGCGCCCGCAACCGAGCGGTCTCTGCCGCGAGCGCCTCGTGACCGGACTCGGTCAGCCGGTAGTAGCGCCGCAGCCGTCCGTCGACGACGACCTCACCGGACGCCTCGGCGTACCCCGCTACGACGAGCCGGTCGAGGATGCCGTAGAGCGTCCCGGCGCCGAGGTTCACCGCACCGTCGGAGAGGACGCGCACGGCCTGCACGACGCCGTACCCGTGCCGTGGCTCCTCGGCGAGCGCGAGCAGCACGAGGTAGGCCTGCTCGGTCATCCTGAACGCCGTCACAGGCCGATATATATCGCGCGACAACCTATGCCGACAAGAGGCTGCCTCACGGCGCCACGACCGTCATCCCCGCGGCCGCCGACGCGCCGCCCATCGCCCGGAGCGCGTCGGGCGCCGCGTCCAGCCCGATGACCCGCCCGACCAGCCGCTCCGGTCGCAGCTCACCGGACGCGATCCGGTCGAGCATCGGGGGGTACTCGTGCGCCGCCATGCCGTGGCTGCCGTACAGCTCGAGCTCCCACGCGACCACCCGGTCCATCGGCAGCGGCGGCCGCGCCTGCCCGCCGAGCAGCAGCCCGACCTGGACGTGCCGGCCGCGCCGCCGCAGCCCGAGCACCGACGCGATCGCCGTCACCGGGCTCCCGAGCGCGTCGAGCGACGCGTGCGCGCCACCTCCCGCCGACCCGCCGGCCGACCCGTCGACCGACCCGCCGGTCGCCGCCCGGACTGCCGCCGCGACGTCGTCGGGCGAGCCGGTACCGCACGCCCGCGGGTCGAGGACCACCTCGGCCCCGAACGACCTCGCCGCCTGCCGCGCCGCCGCCGACACGTCCAGGGCGACCACGCGCGCGCCGTCGGCCACGGCCACCATGACCGCAGACAGCCCGACCCCGCCGCACCCGTGCACGGCCAGCCACTGCCCGGGGCGCACCCGCGCATGAACCGTCACCGCCCGGTACGCCGTCGCGAACCGGCACCCCAGCGCCGCCGCGGTCACCGGCGACATGCCGTCCGGCAGCCGCACGAGGTTGACGTCCGCATGATCCAGCGCGACGTACTCGGCGAACGACCCCGCATGCGTGAACCCGGGCTGTGTCTGCCGCTCGCACACCTGCTGCTCTCCCGCGAGGCACGCGGCGCACGACCCGCACGCACACACGAACGGCACGGTCACGACGTCGCCCACCCGCCAGCCGCGCACCTGAGCCCCGACCTCGGCCACGGTCCCCGCCAGCTCATGGCCCGGGACGTGCGGGAGGGCGATCCCGTCGTCGTGCCCCTGCCAGCCGTGCCAGTCGCTGCGGCACACGCCCGTCGCGGCGACGCGGACGACGACACCGTCGGCCGGGCACCGCGGCACCGGCACCTCGCGCACCTCGAGCGGGCCCGCGAACTCGTCGAGGACGACGGCGCGCATCGTCGCCGGCAGCGATTCCGACGACGTCACCGGCCCACCCCGTCCCACGTCCATCGCCCCGCGACGAGCGTCCCCGCCACCGGCATCGCGCGCAGACCCGCGGCGTCGACCTCGGAGGGATCGGCGTCGAGCACGACGAGGTCCGCGACGTCACCCACCGCCACCTCGGCGCGACCCCCGGCCGAGGCCGCGAGCGCGACGTCGAGGCTCAGCCCCTGCTCCGGGTGCCAGGGCTCGCGCCCGTCCCGTGTGCGGTGGACCGCCGCCGCGATCGCGAGCCACGGGTCGAGCGGCGCGACCGGCGCGTCCGACCCCAGCGCGAGCGTCACCCCGGCGTCGTGCAGCGCCGCGTACGCGAAGGCCCGGTGGGTGCGACCGACCCAGTACCGGTCCGCGACGTCGCGGTCGTCGAGCGCGTGCTCCGGCTGGATGCTCGCGACGACCCCGAGCGCGGCGAACCGCGTCAGGTCCCCGCGCGACACGAGCTGCGCGTGCTCGATGCTGCCGCGCGCGCCCGTCGCCTCGAACGCGTCGAGCGCGAGCGCGTTCGCGTGGTCGCCGATCGCGTGGATCGCGCACGCGAGCCCGTGCCGCGTGGCCTTCGCCATGAGCAGGCGCAGCTCCTCGGGCGGAACGGACAGCACGCCGTGGGAACCCGCAGCAGCCCCGAGCCCGGGGTACGGGTCGTGGCAGTAGGCCGTCCGCGTGTTGAGCGACCCGTCGGTGATCACCTTGAGCGGCCCCATCGTGAGCAGCCCGCCGGTGCCGCCGACGACGTCGCCCGTGGCCAGCTCCTCCGCCACCGGCCGGTCGAGGTACTCGGGCCACGCGGACGCCGCGACGCGCACCCCGTCGGTCGGCCGCGTGCCGCTCATCCGCCGGCGCCACGCGGTCAGGTTGTCCGCGAGCTCGAAGTCCACGACCTGGGTGACGCCGCGCGCCGCCGCGCCGCGCACCGCCTGGTCGACCCAGTCGTCGAGCACCGCCTCGGGCACGGCGACCGCGGCCTCGCTGATCGCGAACCACTCGCGCTCGCGCAGCACCCCGGTCGGATGCCCGACGACGCCGTGCCGCACCAGCGCGGCCGTGCTCAGCCAGGCGCAGTGGTAGTCGCCCGACACGAGCACCACGGGCGTGTCCCGCGCACCGACCCGCTCGAGGGCGTCGTCGAGCAGCGCCGCGGTGGGGGCGTTCGGCCAGAGCCCGTCGCGGAACCCGTACGCGACGAGCGCGGCGCCGGCCGGCGGAGGGTCGGTGCGGACCCGCTCCTGCACGAGCCGGACCACCTCAGCGGCCGACCGGGCGGCGGAGAGGTCGATCCGCCGGAGGGTCATGGCCCACTGGTTCAGGTGCACGTGCCCGTCACGCAGGCCCCGCATGAGCGTGCGACCACCGAGCGCGACGTGCTCGACGGCGCCCGCGGACGATCGGGAGCCGTGCGGGGTGACGGCCGCGACCCGGCCGTCACGCACGAGCACGTCGACGAGCGCCGAGGTGCCCAGCGGTCGCGCCCCCGTCAGCAGCACCGATCCAACCGCCACCGCACATCTCCTCATGTCTTCGCGCGCAGGCTCGGGCGGAGGCCGTCGGACCGGACGCGAGCTCGCGCGCACGGTACCCCGGTCCTCACAGCCGCGCGCGCGACTGCTGAGGTCGTCGTGACAGGTGAGCAGGCCGTCGAGCCTCACGAGTCACTCCCGTCACCGATGCGGCTGTGAAGTCCGACAGCCCACGCGTCAGAGCGCGAGCGCGCGTCCCGTCAGGCGCTCGTACGCCTCGAGGTACCTGCCGCGCGTCCGCTCGACGACGTCGTCGGGCAGCGGGGGCGGCGGGGTGTCGGAGGCGCGGTCCCAGCCCGACGCCGGGGACGTCAGCCAGTCGCGCACGAACTGCTTGTCGAAGCTCGGCTGGGCCCGGCCGGGCGCCCAGCCGTCGGCGGGCCAGAAGCGGGACGAGTCCGGGGTCAGCACCTCGTCGCCGAGGACGATCCGCCCCGCGGCCGGACCCTCGACCAGACCTTCGACAGGACGCCCGAACTCGAGCTTGGTGTCCGCGAGGATGACGCCGCGCTCACGCGCGACCGCCTCGGCGCGCGCGTACACCGCGAGGGTCAGGTCCCGCAGGTGCGCCGCGTCCTCGGCGCCGACCTGCGCCGCGACGACGTCGAAGCTGACGTTCTCGTCGTGCTCGCCGACCGCGGCCTTGGTCGCGGGCGTGAAGATCGGCGCGGGCAGGCGGGACCCGTCGACCAGCCCGTCCGGGAGCGGCACGCCGCACACGCTGCCGCGCGTCCGGTACTCGACGAGCCCCGAGCCGGTGAGATACCCGCGCGCCACGCACTCGACCGGGAACATCTCGAGCCGGCGACAGACCATCGCGCGCCCGGCGACCGCCGCCGGCACGTCGCGGCTCACGACGTGGTTCGGCACGAGGTCGCTCAGCTGGTCGAACCACCACAGGCTGAGCTGCGTGAGCACGACCCCCTTGCCCGGCACCGGCGTCGCGAGCACGTGGTCGTACGCGCTGACGCGGTCGCTCGCGACGACGAGCACGACGTCGCCGTCGGGGTGCGGCTCGGTCGGCACGTAGAGGTCGCGGACCTTGCCCGCGTAGGTGTGCCGCCAGCCCGGCAGCTCCGTCGGCCCGGTCACGTCGACACCTCGTCCTCGGAGCTCGCGTCGAGGTCCGCGTCGACCGGTGTGCGGACGGTGCCGGCCGCCGCATCCGCCGCGATGTCGGTGCGGTGGTGGCTGCCCGTGAGGCTGATCCGCTCGGTGCCCGCGTACGCGGCGGTGCGCGCCGCCGCGAGGTCCGCGCCGACCCCGACCACCGACAGGACGCGACCGCCCGAAGCGACCAGCGTGCCGTCGTCGGACACCGACGTCCCCGCGTGGAGCACGCGGACCCCGGGGACCTCCTCCGCCTCCGCGGTCCCCGTGACGGGGTCACCCGCGCGGGCGGCGGCGGGGTAGCCGTGCGCGGCGACCACGACGGTCACCGCGGCCTCGCGACGCCAGCGCAGGGGCGGCAGGTCGGCGAGTGTGCCGGTGGCCGCAGCGTGCAGGACAGGCGCGAGCGGGGTCTCGAGCCGGGCCAGCACCACCTGCGTCTCCGGGTCGCCGAAGCGCGCATTGAACTCGACGACGCGCGTGCCGCGGCTCGTGAGCGCGAGCCCGACGTAGAGCACACCGGCGAACGGCGTGCCGCGGCGCGCCATCTCGTCGACGGTCGGCTGCGCGATGCGCGTCACGACCTCGTCGACCAGGCCCTGAGGCGCCCACGGGAGCGGCGAGTACGCCCCCATGCCGCCGGTGTTCGGGCCGGCGTCGCCGTCGAGCGCGCGCTTGAAGTCCTGCGCCGGCGCGAGCGGGACCACCGTCGCGCCGTCGGTCAGGCAGAAGAGGGAGACCTCGGGGCCGTCGAGGTACTCCTCGACCACCACCGTACCGTCGGGCCGCTCGACGCAGGCGCGGCCGTGCGCGAGCGCCTCGGCGCGGTCCGCGGTGACCACCACCCCCTTGCCGGCCGCCAGCCCGTCATCCTTCACGACGTACGGCGGCCCGAACGCGTCGAGCGCGTCGGCGACCTCGTCCGGCGTCGTGCAGACGTGGGCCATCGCGGTCGGCACGCCCGCCGCCGCCATCACGTCCTTCGCGAAGGACTTGGAGCCCTCGAGCGCGGCGGCCTCGCCGCTGGGCCCGAAGCAGGCGATCCCCGCCGCGCGGACGGCGTCGGCCACGCCGGCGACCAGCGGAGCCTCGGGCCCGACGACGACGAGATCCGCCCCGAGCGACGTCGCGAGCGCCGCGACGGCGCCCGGGTCGGTCGGGTCGACGGCGTGCAGCTGCGCGATCTCACCGATCCCGGGATTTCCCGGCGCGGCATGGAGCGACACCGTGCTCGCAGACGCCGCAACGGCCGCCGAGGCCCCGACCGCCGGCCCACCGGCCAGCGCACGGACGAGGGCGTGCTCACGGGCGCCGGTCCCGATGACGAGGATCTTCACGGTGCGTGAGCCTAGTCGCCGCCGCATGAGTCGCGGCTGCACGGCAGAGGTCCCGCATGATCACGCCCCCTGGCGGTGATCATGCGGGACCTCGTGGCGCCCTGCTGGTCGGGCTGGTCGGGCGGGTCGGGCTGGTCGGGCGGGTCGGGTGCGTCAGGCGCCGGCGAGCCGGTCGCGCAGCGCGACGAGCTGGTCGCTCATCTCGGTCGGCAGGTTGGCACCGAACTGCCCGAAGTACTCCTCCGTCAGGTCCGCCTCGGCGAGCCACGACCGCGGGTCCACCTCGAAGAGGGCGCGGACGTCCTCGTCGGGCAGGTCGAGACCCTCGAGCCGCAGGGCGCCGTCGGCCGGGAGGTACCCGACCGGTGCAGGGACCGCGTCTGCGGTGCCTTCCACCCGGCGCAGGATCCACTCCAGGACGCGCGAGTTCTCGCCGAACCCGGGCCACAGGAAGCGGCCGTCCTCACCCTTGCGGAACCAGTTCACCTGGAAGATCAGCGGGCGACCGGCCTCCCCGAGCTTGCGCCCCATCCGGAGCCAGTGGCCCCAGTAGTCCGCCATGTTGTAGCCGCAGAACGGCAGCATCGCGAACGGGTCGCGGCGCAGCGCGCCGACCGTGCCCTCGGCGGCGGCCGTCTGCTCGGACGAGATCGTCGCGCCCATGAACACCCCGTGCGCCCAGTCGAACGACTGCGCGACGAGCGGCACGTTGGAGGCGCGGCGCCCGCCGAAGAGGATCGCGTCGATCGCGACGCCCTCGGGCGCCTCCCAGTCGTCGGCGATGGTCGGGCACTGGCTCGCGGCGACTGTGAAGCGCGAGTTGGGGTGCGCGGCGGGACGACCGGCGTCGGGCGTCCAGTCCTGGCCGAGCCAGTCCGTCAGGTGCGCGGGCTTCTCGTCGGTCAGGCCCTCCCACCACACGTCGCCGTCGTCCGTCAGGGCGACGTTCGTGAAGATCGTGCGCTCGGTCATCGTCGCGATGGCGTTCGGGTTCGTCGCGTAGCCCGTGCCGGGCGCGACGCCGAAGAAGCCCGCCTCGGGGTTGATGGCGCGCAGCCGGCCGTCGGGACCCGGACGCATCCACGCGATGTCGTCGCCGATCGTCTCGACCTTCCAGCCCGGGATCGTCGGGCTGAGCATCGCGAGGTTCGTCTTACCGCACGCCGACGGGAAGGCGGCGGCGACGTGGAACGCGCGGCCCTCGGGCGACGTGACCTTGAGGACGAGCATGTGCTCGGCCAGCCAGCCCTCGTCGCGCGCCATGACCGACGCGATGCGCAGCGCGAAGCACTTCTTGCCGAGCAGCGCGTTGCCGCCGTAGCCCGAGCCGAAGGACCAGATCTCGCGGGTCTCGGGGAAGTGGGCGATGTACTTGGTGTCGTTGCACGGCCACGACGAGTCGAGCGGGCCGCCCTCCTCACCGATCGTGCCGTCCTCGGCCACGAGCGGCGCACCCACCGAGTGCACGGCCGGCACGAACGCGCCGTCGGTCCCGAGCAGCGCGAGCGCCTCCCGGCCCATGCGCGTCATCGTCCGCATGCTGACCGCGACGTACGCCGAGTCGGTCAGCTGCACGCCGAGCTGGGAGATCGGGCCACCGAGCGGACCCATGGAGAACGGCACCACGTACATGGTCCGGCCACGCATCGAGCCGGCGAACACGCCCTCGAGCTCGCCGCGCATGGCGACCGGCTCGCGCCAGTTGTTCGTCGGCCCCGCGTCCTCCTCGCGCTCGGAGCAGATGAACGTGCGGTCCTCGACGCGCGCGACGTCCGACGGCGCCGAGCGGGCCAGGAAGCTGTCCGGACGCTTCTCGGGGTTGAGCCGCTGGAACGTGCCGCGCTCGACGAGGAGGTCGGTGAGGCGGCGCCACTCGTGCTCCGAGCCGTCGCACCACTCGATGCGCGCGGGCTGCGTGAGCTCCGCGACGCGCGCGACCCAGGCCAGCAGCACCGCGTGCCTTGTCGGTGCGGTGCTGCCGAGGCCGTCGACGACCGGCCGCTCGAGGCGCGTGCGGCGGGCGTTGGCCAGTGGACTCTCGAGCATGGTCATGGGTCTGAGCTCCCAACGAGACGCGTCTTTCGGGTGTGAGCTCAACCTTCCCGCAATATTCGACCTCCGACCACGCGGAAGCTCAGAAAGATCGTCGATTCTTCATCTACAGTCAACTCATGCCCCCCGCCCCGCGAGTCAGCCCGATCGGCCCCGCCCCCCGCACCGGCACCGGCACCGCCCCCCGCACCGGCACCGCCCCCCGCACCGCCACCGCCGACGACGCCGCAGCCGAGACCGCGCGCGCCGTCGCCCCCGACCTCATCACCCTGGGCCGACGCATCCGACACTTCCGCACCGAGCGGTCGCTCACGCTCGACCAGCTCTCGGCGGCCGTGCGGACCGCGCCGAGCCAGCTCTCGCTCATCGAGAACGGCCACCGCGAGCCGCGGCTGTCGCTGCTCCGGTCGATCGCCGAGGCGCTCGAGGTCCCACTCACCGACCTGCTCGCGACCGAGCCGCCGAGCCGCCGGGCGGCGCTCGAGATCGCGCTCGACCGTGCGCAGCGCGGCTCGCTGTACGCCTCGCTCGGCCTGCCGCCGGTGAAGCCCGGGCGCAAGCTGCCGATGGAGGCGCTCGAGTCGCTCGTCGGCCTGCACGCCGAGCTGGCCCGGCGCGCGAACGAGTCGATCGCCACCCCCGAGGAGGCCCGCCGGGCGAACACCGAGCTGCGCCTGTGGATGCGGGCGCGCGACAACCACCTGCCCGAGATCGAGGAGCTCGGCGAGCAGATGGTGCGCAGCGCGGGCTACACCGTCGGCGCGCTCACGCACCGCGCGGTCGCCCGCATGGCCGAGCAGCTCGGGTTCACGATCATCCACGTCTCCGACCTGCCGCACTCGACCCGCACGGTGACCGATCTCGCCAACGGGCGCATCTACCTGCCGGTCGCGTCGATCCCCGGCGGCCACGGGCTCCGGTCGCTCGCGCTCCAGGCCATCGGGCACCGCGTGCTCGGGCACGAACGGCCCACCAGCTACGCCGACTTCCTGCGGCAACGGCTCGAGATCAACTACTTCGCGGCGTCGTGCCTGATCCCCCAGACGGCCGCGATCGAGTACCTCTCGACCGCCAAACGCGACAAGGACCTGGCGATCGAGGACTTCCGCGACGCGTTCGGCGTCACGCACGAGGCGGCCGCGCACCGGTTCACGAACCTGGCGACCGCCCACCTGGGGATCCCCGTGCACTTCCTGCGCGTAGGGGACGACGGCGCCCTGTACCGCGGCTACGAGAACGACGGGGTCGGCTTCCGCACCGACCCGACCGGCGCGATCGAGGGCCAGCTCGTGTGCCGGCAGTGGGCGGGCCGCGTGGCGTTCACGCGCCGCAACCGGACGACCGAGTTCCACCAGTACACGGACACCCCGAAGGGGACCTTCTGGTGCACGACGCAGACGGGGTCGACGTCGTCGGGCCAGTTCTCGATCACCGTGGGGGTGCCGTACGCCCACAGCAAGTGGTTCCGCGGGCGCGAGACCAAGCGCCACACCGTCTCCCGGTGCCCCGACGAGACCTGCTGCCGCCGGCCGCCCGCCGAGCTCTCGCAGCGCTGGGCCGACCAGTCGTGGCCGAGCGCGCACCTGCACGCGCAGATCCTCGCGCCGCTGCCGCAGGGCTCGTTCCCGGGCGTCGACGACACCGAGGTCTACGCGTTCCTGGAGCAGCACGCGACGTCGTGACCTGTGCCGGCCCGGACCTCGGTGGCTCAGGACCCCGCCGACTCAGGACTCAGGACCCCGCCAGCTCAGGACCCCGCCGACTCAGGCCGCGTGAGCTCGACCGCGAACGCGGCGTGCGCCGGCTGCCCGAGGATCCGGGCCACGAACGTCTCCATGTCGCCCGACGTCAACGGCCACCCGGCGGCGCCTCCCCCGTACCCGCCCGCCCAGACGCGGGTCGTCGAGCGCGTCGAACAGGGCGCGTGCGTCCGCCTGCTCGAGCGGTCGCAGGCGTACGCCGGGCGCGGTGAGCACTCCCCCGCCCGGCGTCGTCGCGACGGGCACCTGGGCGGCGCTCATGCCCCCGCTCAAATGCTCAGCCGAGAAGGTCGTGGCGGACGATCGTGGCCTCGCGATCGGGGCCGACGCCGATCGCCGAGATCCTGGTCCCCGACATCTCCTCGAGCGCGAGCACGTACCGCTGCGCGTTCGTCGGCAGGTCCTCGAACGTGCGCGCCCCCGTGATGTCCTCGGACCAGCCGGGCAGCTCCTCGAGCACGGGCCTGGCGTGGTGGAAGTCGCTCTGGTCGAGCGGCATCTCGTCGTGGCGCACGCCGTCGACGTCGTAGGCCACGCAGACCGGCACCTTCTCCAGGCCGGTGAGCACGTCGAGCTTGGTGAGCACCAGGTCGGTGAGGCCGTTCACGCGGCCCGAGTACCGGGCGATCACCGCGTCGTACCACCCGCACCGGCGCGGGCGACCCGTCGTGACGCCGAACTCGCCGCCGGTCTGCCGCAGGAACTCGCCCATGTCGTCGAGCAGCTCGCTCGGGAACGGGCCCTCGCCCACGCGCGTCGTGTAGGCCTTGATCACGCCGATGACGCGGTCGATCCGCGTCGGCCCGACGCCCGAGCCGGTGCACGCCCCGCCCGCGGTCGCGTTGGACGACGTGACGAACGGGTAGGTGCCGTGGTCGACGTCGAGCATCGTGGCCTGACCGCCCTCGAAGAGCACGGTCTTCCCGGCGTCGAGCGCCTTATTCAGCACGAGCGTCGTGTCGGCCACCATGGGGCGGACCCGCTCGGCGTACGTGAGGAGGTCGTCGACCGTCTCGTCGACCGTGATGGCGCGGCGGTTGTAGACCTTCACGAGCAGGTGGTTCTTCTGGTCGAGGGCCCCCTCGACCTTCTGCCGCAGGATCTTCTCGTCGAACAGGTCCTGGACCCGGATGCCCACGCGGCTGATCTTGTCGGCGTACGTCGGCCCGATGCCGCGGCCGGTCGTGCCGATCCGGCGCTTCCCGAGGAACCGCTCGGTGACCTTGTCCAGGGTCCGGTTGTACGGCGCGATCACGTGCGCGGCGCTCGAGACCTGGAGCCTGCTGACGTCCACGCCGCGCGCCACGAGGGCGTCCAGCTCCTGGAAGAGCACCTCGATGTCGATCACGACGCCGTTGCCGATCACGGGCACGACGCCGGGCGACAGGATCCCCGACGGCAGCAGGTGCAGGGCGTACTTCTCGTCGCCGATCACCACGGTGTGACCCGCGTTGTTCCCGCCGTTGAACTTCACGACGTAGTCCACGCGCGCCCCGAGCTGATCGGTCGCCTTGCCCTTGCCCTCGTCGCCCCACTGGGCACCGACGACTACGACGGCTGGCATGTGATCCCCACTCCCGATCGGTCTCGGTGGCTGCCTCGGTGAGACCGCGGCGCCCGGACGCGGCCGGCGGTCGTCCGGCGCCCCGCGAAAGGTTACCGCCCGGGAGCGCGCGGCACGTCAACGTTTGACCACGCGGGCGTCAACTGTTCACCCGCGGCCTTGCGCGCTGTCGTGGGCACCTGCGGTCACCGCAGCGCGGCGACCGCCTCCGGCGTCGTGCCACTGTCGACGAGCAGCCGGCGGCACCGCTCGGACTCCGCGGTCTCGCCGATCGCCTCGGCCGCCTCCGCGAGCGCGAGCACCGCCCGCAGGAAGCCCTGGTTGGGCACGTGGTCCACGGGCACGGGGCCCTGCCCGCGCCAGCCCGCGCGCCGCAGCGCGTCGAGCCCACGGTGGTAGCCGGTGCGGGCGTAGGCGTACGCCGCGATCGGGTCCGGCCGCGTCGCGCCCAGCGCCTCCTCGGCGAGCAGCGCCCAGACGTACGACGACGCGGGCTCCTGCGGGACGACGTCGCGCACGGGGCTGCCCGCCTCCAGGGCCGCGCGGGCGGCGGTGTCGGGGTGGTCCGCCGGCAGGAGCACCGGGTCGGGGCCGCTGAGGAGGGAACGGGGGCTCGGGTGGTCGTGGCTCACGGAGCCATTGTGGTCGACGCCGCGAGACGGCCGGGACGGCGACGGCGGGGACAGTGGCTGCGACGGGGACGGCGGCTGCGACGGCGACGGCAGAACGGCAGACGACGCGCGGAGCACGGGGCGCATGCACGGGCCGCTGACAGCCGGTTAGAGTCGTCCTGACCGCCGTGCGCCGCCGAGGTGCCACACCCGACGCCCCGGAGCAGGCCTCCATGATCGAGATCGCCACGTCCCCCGCGACCACGACGCTCGTCGTCGCCGGGGACCTGGATCTCGCCGAGCGCGACCAGTTCCCCGAGATCGCCGCCCGCGTGACCGGTCTGCGCCGTCAGCTGCTCGTGATCGACATGTGCCGGCTGACGTTCATGGACTCGACCGGCGCGGCGTTCCTCATCTCGCTCGCGGACTCGTCGCGGCGCCGCGGCGGCGCGACCGTGCTGCGCGGGCCGGACCCGCGCGACCTCTTCGTGCTCGAGGTGTGCGGCGCGCTCGAGCTCTTCCGGATCGACCAGGCCCACCGCTGCGAGATCGCCGCGCAGCCGACCGACTTCCGCCCGCCGCCGTCGGCGTCGGCGCCGTCGGGGCGCGAGCCGCGCCGGACCTAGCCGCTCCGGACCTCGCCGCGCCGGACCTCGCCGCGCCGGACCTAGTCGCGCCGGACCTAGCCGTGCCGACCCTGGTGAGAGCCGCCGGGTCAGCCGTCGCCGGCGGCCGGGCGGACGCGCGCCCAGACGAGCTTGCCGGTGCCGCTCGGTCGCCAGCCCCAGTCCGCGAGCCGCTCGACGATCTGGATCCCGTACCCGCCGACGCGCCCGGGGTGACCGTCGGTCGCCACGGGCGGCGCGGGGTTCGCGTCCTCGACCTCGATCCGCAGCCCGTCCCCCGTGTCGAACAGCCGCAGCGCGACGTGCCCCCAGCCGTGCAGCACCGCGTTCGCGACGAGCTCGGACACCACGAGCTCGGCGCTCGCCGCATCCGGGAGGTCCCATGCGCGGCACGTGCGCAGGACCGCGTGGCGCGCACGCCCGATCGAGGCGGGCTCGCTCGGCAGCTGCCACCGGCGCCGGCGCGGGCTGCGCTGGAGCCTGTCGTGGTCGGACTCGGGGTCGGGCACCCGCACGACGACGACGGCGACGTCGTCCTCGGGCGCGTCAGCGAGCCGCGACAGGACCTCCTCGCCCACGCCGGCGGAGTCGATCGCCACGACCTGCTCGGCCGCGTCGCACAGCGCCTGGATGCCCGCCTGGAGCGACCGGTCGCGCCGCTCGATCAGGCCGTCCGTGTAGAAGATGAGCACGTCACCGGGCCGCAGGTCGCTCCGGCCGGTCGCGCGCGGCCGGCCGCCGAACCCGACGAGCTGGCCCGGGGCGTCCGCGAGCTGGGTGGCGTGGCCGTCGCGCACGAGGAGGGCGGGCAGGTGCCCGGCCCGCGAGTACTCGAGGTCCCACCCGCTCGCGCTGCGCCGGAGCGTCGCGAGCACGAGGCTCGCAGCCCGCGGGATCCGCATGCCGGCCACGAGCTGGTCGACGCGTTCGAGCACCGGTCCCGGCGTCTCGATCTCGTACGCGTAGGCGCGCACCACCGACCGGAGCTGGCCCATGGAGGCGGCCGCCTCGACGTCGTGCCCGACGACGTCGCCGATCACGATGCCCACCACGTCGGGCGCGATCTGCAGCACGTCGTACCAGTCGCCGCCCACCTGGGCGTGCTCCGAGTTGGGCGCGTAGTACGTCCAGATGTCGAGGCCCTGGACCTCGGCCTGCTCGGGGAGCATCGCGCGCTGGAGCGTCTCGGCGAGCTCGTGCTCGCGGGCGTAGAGACGGACGTTGTCGACCGCCATGCCGACGCGCCGGGCGGTGAGGTACAGGACGGTACGCGCGCTGTCGTCGAGATCGGCGAGCCCCTCGCCCGGCCCCTCGCCCGCGGCGGCGAACGGGACGACGACGAGCAGGCCGAGGACGCGCCGTCGTCCACCGATGGGCATCACGACGACACGCGTCGGCGCGCCGGGCAGCGCGACGAGCGACGGGCGCAGCTCGCCGCTCAGCCAGCCCGACGCCGAGTCGTCGTCCGGCACCCTCGACACGTCGAGCTCGAGCGGGCCGTCGGCGACGCCGTCGAGCAGCTTCTGGACCGCGTCGGGCCCGGCGTCGGCCGCCGCGGCGGCGGCCTCGGGGAGGGGGGTCAGCTGGTGCACGGTCGCGTGCGGGGGCGGGCCGTGGCGGCGTCCGCGACCCCGGGCCGCGGCGTGGGCGTCGATGCCCTCGGCCGGGTGGAGCCCGCCGTCGTCGAGGTAGAAGCGGGCCCAGACGACCACCTCGTGCTGGAGCAGCCCGGCGATGTCGGCGAGGATGTGCGGGTCGTTGAGCTCCGTGAGCAGCTCCGACACCTGGGTCACGATCGCGAGCCCCGTGCGCGCGCGCCGCTCGACCTTGACGGCCTCGACCTGCGCCTCCTGGGTGTCGACCTGCGCCGTCACGTCGACCTGGACGCCGACCCAGTGGGTCAGCCGCCCGGCGTCGTCGTGGACGGGCGAGACCGAGACCTGGTTCCAGAACGGTCGCCCGTCCTTGCGGTAGTTGAGCACCGTCGCGGTCCCCGGTCGCTCCTCGGTGACCGCCGCGCTCAGCGGCGCCGCGGTGACGTCGTCGGTCGCCGGGCCGCGCAGCAGGTTGGGGTTACGGCCGACGACCTCCTCGGCGGTGTACCCCGTGGTCCGCGTGAACGCGTCGTTGACCCAGACGATGGGCGTGCCCGGGCGGGTCGCGTCCGTGATGACGAACGAGACGTCGGTCGCCTGGAGGGCCCGGTCCCGCACGTCGGCGAGCGAGAGCGCCGGAGGGTCGGGCGTCACGAAATTGACCACAACCGCCTCTGATCGTCTAGCGTTCGAGCGGGACATACTGACGCCTGGGGTCAGATCGTGCGTAGAGTTCCCCGAACGGCGCCACCAGAAGGAGCATCGTGCAGGACGGTAACAGCCCTACGGGCGAGGGGACGACGCCGACCGAGGCGTCGACGGCGTCGTCGTTCGGGGCGCCCGTGATGGCCTCCGAGCCCGGCTCGGTCCACGTCATCGTCGGCTCCGAGCGGACCCGCATCGTGCTGTCGGGAGAGGTCGACGCCGACCTCGGCGCGGACCTCCAGGAGGCCACCGCCGACGCCGAGCGCGCGGGGCTCCCGATCGACGTCGACGCCCACCACGTCACGTTCATGGACTCGTCCGGCGTCGCGTTCCTCGCGCGGCTCTCGACGCGCAGCCCGACGCGCGTCCGCCTGATCCGCGTGCCGCCGACCGTGCGCTTCCTCCTCGAGGTGACGCGCATCGGCGAGCTGCTCGACGTCGTCGACGAGGACCCGGGCTCGGACATGACGTTCCCGGCGGACCTGGGCGAGGAGCGCGGCTGAGCGGTCGGGCCGGCACCGTCCACCAGCAATAAGCAGCACCAGCGACGAGCGGCACCAGCGACGAGCAGGGCCCCGCGGTACGCCGCGGGGCCCTGCTGCGTCGGGTGGGCGTCGAGCCCGGGTCAGGACATGCGCGTCCCGGCCGAGCGGAGCTGCTGGCACGCCTCGACCAGCCGTGCCGCGAGCCCGGCCTCGGCGAGCTTGCCCCAGGCACGCGGGTCGTACGCCTTCTTGTTGCCGACCTCGCCGTCGATCTTCAGCACGCCGTCGTAGTTCGTGAACATGTGGCCGGCGACCGGGCGCGTGTACGCGTACTGGGTGTCGGTGTCGATGTTCATCTTGATGACGCCGTTGTCGACCGCCTCGGCGATCTCGGCCTCGCTCGAGCCGGAACCGCCGTGGAACACGAGGTCGAACGGCTTCTCCTTGCCGACCGACTGCCCGACGGCGTCCTGGATCTCCTTGAGGATCGACGGCCGCAGCTTGACCGCGCCGGGCTTGTAGACGCCGTGGACGTTCCCGAACGTCAGGGCGGTCAGGTAGCGCCCCTTCTCGCCGGTCCCGAGCGCCTTGACCGTCGCGAGGCCGTCCGCGACCGTCGTGTACAGCTTCTCGTTGATCTCGGCCATGTGGCCGTCCTCCTCGCCGCCCACGACGCCGACCTCGATCTCGAGGATCGTCCGGGCGGCACGCGAGAGCTCCAGGAGCTCCTCCGCGATGACGAGGTTCTCGTCGAGCGGCACGGACGAGCCGTCCCACATGTGCGACTGGAAGGTGGGCAGGCCGCCGTTCCTGACCTGCTCGGCCTCGAGCGCGAGGAGCGGGCGGACCCACGAGTCGAGGTTCTGCTTGGCGCAGTGGTCGGTGTGGAGCGCCACGGTCACGCCGTAGCCCTTCGCGACCTCGTGCGCGTAGGCGGCGAGCGCGAGCGAGCCCGCGACCCGGTCCTTGACCGTGGAGCCGGACGCGTACTCGGCGCCGCCCACGGACACCTGGAGGATGCCGTCGCTCTCGGCCTCGGCGAAGCCCTGGAGCGCGGCGGTCAGGGTCGAGGACGACGTGACGTTGACCGCGGGGTAGGCGAACCGTCCCGCCTTCGCGCGGTCGATCATCTCGTTGTATGCCTCGGGGGTTGCGATGCCCATCGACGGTTCTCCTCAAGCGTTGTGCGGGGGTCTGTTCACCCCGAGTCTGGCACGCCTGCGTGCTGGGCGACCCACGCGTGCATCGCGATCGCGGCGGCGGCCCCGGCGTTGATCGAGCGCGTCGAGCCGAACTGGGCGATGTGCAGGACGTCGCGCACCCCGGCGCGGGCGGCGTCGGACAGGCCGACGCTCTCCTGCCCGAAGAGCAGCACGCACGCACGCGGCAGCGCGTACCCCTCGAGCGGACGGGACCCCGGCAGGTTGTCGACCCCGAGCACGGGCAGCGCGGCGTCGTCGGCCCACGCGAGGAGGTGGTCGACGTCGGGGTGGTGGCGCAGGTGCTGGTAGCGGTCGGTGACCATCGCGCCCCGCCGGTTCCAGCGGCGTCGACCCACGACGTGCACCTCGGCCGCGGCGAACGCGTTGGCCGTGCGGACGACCGAGCCGATGTTGAGGTCGTGCGCCCAGTTCTCGATCGCCACGTGGAACGGGTGCCGGCGCGTGTCGAGGTCCGCGACGATCGCCTCGAGCGACCAGTAGCGGTACCGGTCGACGACGTTGCGGCGGTCGCCGTGGGCGAGCAGCTCGCGGTCGTAGCGGGGGTCGTCGGGCCAGGCGTCCGGCCCGCCGGGCCAGGGGCCGACGCCGATCTCGAGCGGTGCGGCGTCGGGGGGAACGGCGTCGGGTGGAGCGGCGTCGTCGTCCGTCGATTCGTCCCGCACGGCGCCCGACACTAACGGACCCGTACCCTGGAACCCGTGCTCGATCTGACGACCCTCGCCGCCCTGCCCGCCGAGCTGACCGCGGCGCTGCCCGCAGCCGGCCCGCTGCCCGCCATCGGGCCCGAGTGGATGCAGGCGGACACGCTGATCGCGTCGTTCGGGCCGTACGCGCTCATCGGCATCGTGCTCGTGGTGTTCATCGAGACCGGGCTGCTGTTCCCGTTCCTGCCAGGTGACTCGCTGCTGTTCACGGCCGGGCTGCTCGTCGCGCAGGACGAGCTGAACTTCCCGCTGTGGCTGCTGTGCCTGCTGATCTTCCTCGCGGCGTTCATCGGTGACCAGGTGGCGTACTTCATCGGACGCAAGGCCGGGCCCAAGCTGTTCAACAAGCCGGACTCGCGGATCTTCAAGCAGCAGTACATCGACCAGACCTACGCGTACTTCGACAGGTACGGCGGGCGGACGATCATCGTGGCCCGGTTCGTGCCGTTCGTGCGGACCTTCGCGCCCGTCGCCGCCGGGATCGGGAAAATGAACTACCGGCACTTCGTCTCGTACAACGTCATCGGTGCGCTGCTGTGGGGCGTCGGCGTCACGGTGCTCGGGTACTTCCTCGGGCAGATCACGTTCGTCAAGGACAACATCGAGGCGATCCTCGTCCTGATCGTGGGACTGTCCCTGATCCCGGTCGCGGTCGAGCTGCTGCGGGCCCGCAGCGCGAAGCGGAACCCGGCGTACGACGAGCAACACGAACGCGCGCGGGTCGAGCGCGAGGACATCGGAGGCTGACGGCGTGACGCGCGAGATCCACAGCTGGCTGTCCGACATGGACGGCGTGCTCGTCCACGAGGGTCACGCGATCTCCGGCGCGGCGGAGTTCGTCGCGGCGCTGCGGGACAAGGAGCGGCCGTTCCTGATCCTCACGAACAACTCGATCTTCACGCCGCGGGACCTTCGGGCCCGCCTCGCCGCCACCGGGATCGACGTGCCGGAGGGCGCCATCTGGACCTCGGCGATGGCGACCGCGAGGTTCCTCGACGACCAGGTGCCGGGCGGCAGCGCGTACGTGATCGGCGAGGCGGGGCTCACGACCGCGCTCTACGAGGCGGGGTACACGCTCACGGATGCGGACCCCGACTACGTCGTGCTCGGCGAGACCCGCACGTACTCGTTCGAGGCGATCACCAAGGCGATCCGGCTCATCCAGGGCGGCTCGCGGTTCATCGCCACGAACCCCGACCCGACCGGGCCGAGCGCCGCCGGCGACCTGCCCGCGACCGGTGCCGTGGCGGCACTCATCACGCGCGCGACCGGGCGCGACCCGTACTTCGTCGGGAAGCCGAACCCGATGATGTTCCGGTCGGCGCTCAACCGGATCGACGCGCACTCCGAGCACACCGCGATGGTCGGCGACCGCATGGACACCGACATCGTCGCCGGGATCGAGGCGGGGCTGGCGACGTACCTGGTGCTCACGGGCTCGACCCGGGCCGACGACGTCAACCGCTTCCCGTTCCGCCCCGGCGCGGTGGTCGACTCGATCGCGGACCTGGTCGCGCTCGTCTGAGCCCTTCTGCCCGGCACCCCCGCCCGCTCCACCGGACGTGTCAGACCGTGCGCGCGGCCACGCCCGCGCCACGCCTGACAATCCCCCGCTCCACCCGACGTGTCAGACCGTGCGCGCCCCGGAGCGCGCGCTGCGTCTGACACCTCAGCGGGTCACAGGCCCAGGTCCGCGAGGTCGTAGAGGGAGTGGTACGGGACGCCGAGCGCCTCGATCCTCTCCCGCGCACCGGTCGCCCGGTCCACGATGACCGCGACGCCGAGCACCTCCGCGCCCGCCTCGCGCGCGGCCTCGACCGCGGCGATCGGCGACGCCCCCGTCGTCGACGTGTCCTCGAGCACGACGACACGGCGCCCCGCGATGTCGGGTCCCTCGACCCGGCGCTGCATACCGTGCGCCTTCGCCTCCTTGCGCACCACGAACGCGTCGAGGTCCTGCCCCCGCGACGCCGCCGCGTGCAGCAGCGCCGTCGCGACCGGGTCGGCCCCGAGCGTGAGGCCGCCGACGGCGTCGACCTCCGCCGTGCCGAGCCCGACCTCCTCGAGCCGGTCCAGCAGGACGTGCCCGACCAGCGGCGCCGCCCGGTGGTGCAGCGTGACGCGACGCAGGTCGACGTAGTAGTCGGCCTCGCGACCGGACGACAGGGTCACGCGCCCGCGCACGACGGCGAGCTCGACGATCAGGTCACGGAGCTGCTCTCGCGGCGTCGGGGAGAGCAGGGTGGGGTCGGGTCCGGTCACGTGCGACAGGGTACCGACGCGTCCTCAGCTCGAGACCGTGCTCAGCTCGAGACGCCGTCGTCGGGCGCCTCGACCGCCTTGCGGTACTTGCCGATCGCACGGACCGCGCTCCGTGGCAGCATCCGCACGACGCCGGACACCACCCGGTAGCGCAGGCTCGGGGTGGAGATGACGACGCCGCGGCGCACGTCCGCGAGCGCGGTCGCCACCACCGAGTCGGCGTTGAGCCACGCGATCTCGGGGTACGACGTCATGTCGACGTTCCCGCGCTCGTGGAACTCGGTGTGGACGAACCCGGGGCACAGGACCGTCGCGGAGACGCCGGTGCCCTTGAGCTCGACCGCGAGACCCTCGGTGAACGACCGGACCCAGGCCTTGTGCGCCGAGTACGTGCCCGAGGCCATCAGCGCCGCCACCGACGCGACGTTGAGGATCGCTCCCCGCCCGCGCCCCGCCATCGTGCCCGCGGCCGCGTGGGACAGCACCAGGACCGCGCGGACCATGACGTCGAAGGCGCGCTCCTCGCGCGCGACGTCGCCCCCGACGAACCGCTGGTGGATCGCGAAGCCCGCGTTGTTGACGAGCAGACCCACGGGCCGCTCGCCCGAGCGCAGCCGCTCGGCGACCCGCTCGACGTCGTCCCGCTCGGACAGGTCGGCCGGGAGGACCTCGACGTGCACGCCCGCTGCCGCGTGGAGCTGGGCCGCGAGGCGCTCGAGCCGCTCGCTGTCGCGTGCGACCAGCACGAGGTCGTGGTGGGCCGTGGCGAGCTGCCACGCGAACTCCAGGCCGAGGCCGGCGCTTGCGCCGGTGATCAGTGCGGTAGCCATGGCGGTCAGCCTACGGGTGGCCCCCGACACCCGTCCCGCAGACCGGGGCGTCGCGCGGGCCGACGGGAGACGACGCCGAGGCCTGTGGGTAGCCCCGGCTAGCCTGACGCCATGCGCCTGGCCACGTGGAACATCAACTCGGTCCGCTCTCGCACGGACCGCGCGATCGCCTTCCTCGAGCGCACGGGCACCGACGTGCTCGCGCTCCAGGAGACCAAGTGCAAGGACGAGCAGTTCCCCCGCGAGGCGTTCGAGGCAGCGGGCTATGAGGTCGCGACGTTCGGCTTCAGCCAGTGGAACGGCGTCGCCGTCGTGTCGCGCGTCGGGCTGCACGACGTCGAGCGAGGCTTCCCCGGGCAGCCCACCTTCGGCGAGGTGCCGGTGCTCGAGGCGCGGGCGATCGGTGCGACCTGTGGCGGGGTGCGGGTGTGGAGCCTCTACGTGCCGCACGGACGCGCGCTCGGCAACCCGCACTACGACTACAAGCTCGAGTTCCTCCGGCAGCTCAAGGACCGCGCGGCCGAGTGGATCTCGCCCGAGTCAGGTGACCCGATGGCGCAGGTCGCGCTCATGGGCGACTGGAACGTGGCGCCGACGGACACGGACGTCTGGGACCTGGCCGCGTTCGCCGGACAGACGCACGTCACCCCACCCGAGCGCGCGGCGTTCGCCGCCTTCGCGTCCGCCGGCTACACCGAGATCACGCGCGAGCTCGTCCCCGAGGAGCGCCGGTACACCTACTGGGACTACCAGCGGCTCCGGTTCCCCCGGAACGAGGGCATGCGGATCGACTTCGCGTACGTGTCGCCGACGGTCGCCAAGCGCGCCGAGGTGGTGACGATCGAGCGCGACGAGCGCAAGGGCAGGAGCCCCTCCGACCACGTCCCGGTCGTCCTCGACCTCGCCGAGTGAGTACGACGACGGAGGAGCAGGCTGCCGCGCGTGGGGGCGGAACGAGGGCCGACCGGGGGATTCCGTCGGGCCACCGGGCGGAATCCCACCGGGCGCAATCCCACCGGGTCGTCCCGGTGAGCCCCCGACCGCCACTAGGTTCATCGGCATGAGCACGCCGCCCACCGCGCCGCCGCCGGCCACACCGGACGACGCGGGTCACTCCGTGCCGCCGCACGCGGCGCCGCCCCCGCCGCCGCCGTACGGCAGCACTCCGGCGTACGGCAGCGCGCCGGCGTACGGCAGCGCGCCGGCGTACGGAACGACTTCGCCCTACGACGCCGGGCCCGCGTACGCCGCGCCCGCGTACGCCGCGTCGTCGCCCTACGTCGTCGCACCCGGCTACGGCGCTCCGCCGGGTTACGGGCCGCCGCCGACCAACGGCCTGGCGATCGCGTCGCTCGTCACGAGCTTGTCCGCGTTCCTCGTGGGCCTGACGGCGCCGGTCGGCCTCGTGCTGGGCATCGTCGCCCTGCGGCAGATCAAGCGCGACGGCACCCAGGGACGGGGGCTCGCGATCGCCGGCGTCGTCGTCGGCGGGCTCGTGACGCTCGCGGGGCTGCTCCTCACGGCCTTCCTCGTCGCGTGGTTCAGCGTGGCGTTCGACGACGCGTCCGGCGGCTTCGCCGCGAGCTTCGAGGAGGGCTGGGAGGAGGGCCTGCGCGAGGGCGCCGGTGCGGGCCGCGACACCGGCGGGGACTGGGGCTCGCCGGGTCAGGTCGACGCCACCTCGCTCCTGGTCGGCGACTGCCTCCGCGAGCCGATCGGCTGGGGCGACGACGCGATCGACGCCGTCACGGTGGTCTCGTGCTTCCTGCCGCACGGTGAGGAGGTCATCGCATCGGCACAGTCGGGGGCCATGACCTTCCCGGGGGACGAGGCGCTCGAGGTCGAGGCGGACGCCTGGTGCCTCGAGGAGGCGGAATCCGCCGTGACCGCCGGGCACTGGGACGAGGGCGGCTACTACACCTGGCTCGTGCCGTCGGAGGAGTCCTGGGACCAGGGGGACCGGACGCTGCTGTGCCTCGTCGGCAACGACCTGAGCGAGATCACCGGCTCCTACCTCGAGGGAACGGCGAACCTGGCGCCGTGAGCCACGAGTACTTCGCCGCGCCGGACGCGCCCTACTACGCACCCGGCTGGCAGCCGGCTCGGCCCCCGGTCGACGGGTTCGCGGTCGCCGCGTCCGTGACCGCGCTGCTCGGGATCGGTGTCGTGGGGATCGGGCTCGGGATCGCCGCACTCCGCCGGATCGGACGAGGCGCGTCGCGCGGGCGCGGGCTCGCGATCGCGGGGGTCGTGATCGGCGCTGCGTGGACGCTCGCGCAGGTCGTCCTCGTCGTGCTCGCGGTCCAGCTCGCGGGGCTGGCCCAGCCGCTCGGGCTCGACGTCGCCGAGCCGGTCGACGCCCGCGCGCGTCAGCTCGTCACCGGTCACTGCGTCGGCGCACTACCGCCCGACGGGGAGATCGACGTCGTGCAGGTCGTGCCGTGCGGTGAGCCGCACGCCGCTCAGGTCGTGTCCGAGTACCGGTTCGCGGCCGACGCGCGCTGGCCCGGCCAGGTGGCCGCCGACCGTCGCGTCGCCGTCGGTTGCGAGGTGACCGACGCCGAGGCCGACGCCGGCGTGACCGCGCTGGTCTGGGCGCCGACCGAGGACTCGTGGGCGCGCGGCGACCGGACCGGGCTGTGCCTCCTGCGCACGCCCGACCCGGTCACCGGCTCGTTCCTCGACGGCACGGTGGACCTCCCGCGCTGACCCGCGCTCACCCACGCCGACCCGCGCTCACCCGCGCTCACCCGCGCGCCGAGGGTGACGTTCCGCCGGTCATCGGGCGCGGATGAGCGGCGGAACGTCACCCTGACACGACGAGCGGACCGTCGTCAGCGGACGGCGAGTGCGAGGCCCTCGCCGGTGTCCGGGGCGGCGCGGTCCACGACGACGGTCTGGCCGTCGTGCACCTCCCCGGCGAGCAGCATCCGGGCGAGCCGGTCGCCGATCTCGCGCTGGACGAGCCGCCGCAGCGGCCGGGCGCCGTACGCCGGGTCGAAGCCCTCGATCGCGAGCCACTCGCTCGCCGCGTGCGTGACCTCGAGCGTGAGCCGCCGCTCGGCCAACCGGTCGCCGAGCCGCGCGACCTGCAGGTCCACGATCTGCCCGAGCTCCGCGAGCGACAGCGCGTCGAACAGGACCACGTCGTCGAGCCGGTTGAGGAACTCCGGCTTGAAAGCACCTCGGACGGCCCCCATCACGGCCTCGCGCTTGGCCGCGTCGTCGAGCAGCGGGTCGACGAGGAACTGCGACCCGAGGTTGGACGTCAGCACGAGGATCGTGTTGCGGAAGTCCACCGTGCGGCCCTGCCCGTCGGTCAGGCGCCCGTCGTCGAGCACCTGCAGCAGGATGTCGAACACCTCGGGGTGCGCCTTCTCGACCTCGTCGAGCAGCACGACCGAGTACGGCCGTCGCCGCACCGCCTCCGTGAGCTGGCCGCCCTCCTCGTAGCCGACGTACCCGGGCGGCGCCCCGACGAGCCGGGCGACCGAGTGCTTCTCGGAGTACTCCGACATGTCGATGCGCACGATGGCGCGCTCGTCGTCGAACAGGAAGTCCGCGAGCGCCTTGGCGAGCTCGGTCTTGCCGACGCCCGTCGGGCCGAGGAACAGGAACGAGCCCGTGGGCCGGTCCGGGTCGGAGACGCCCGCACGAGCGCGGCGGACGGCGTCGGACACGGCCTGGACCGCCTTCCGCTGGCCGATGAGGCGCTCGCCGAGCACCTCCTCCATCCGGAGCAGCTTGCCGCTCTCACCCTCGAGCAGGCGCCCGGTGGGGATGCCGGTCCAGGCGGCCACGACCTCGGCCACCTCGTCGGCCCCCACCTTGTCGGCGATCATCGGCTCGCGGGCCGGGCCGACGGCGCCCTCGAGCGTCGCGCGCTGCTCGCTCTCCTCGGCAGCGGCGATCTCCTTCTCGATCGTGGGGATCTCGCCGTAGTTGAGGCGGCTCGCGGTCGCGAGGTCACCCTCGCGGAGTGCGCGCTCGGCCGCGCCGCGCAGCTCGTCGAGCTTCGCGCGCAGCTCACCGACCCGGTTGTGCCCGGCCTTCTCGGACTCCCATCGCGCGGTCAGGGCGCCGAGCTCCTCGCGCCGGTCGGCGAGGTCGGCGCGGATCTTCTCGAGCCGCTCGGCCGACGCCGGGTCGTCCGCGTTCTCGAGCGCGAGCTCCTCCATGAGCAGGCGGTCGACCGCGCGACGCAGCACGTCGATCTCGACGGGCGACGAGTCGAGCTCCATGCGCAGGCGCGACGCCGCCTCGTCGACCAGGTCGATCGCCTTGTCGGGCAGCTGGCGCCCGGGGATGTACCGGTGCGAGAGCGTCGCGGCCGCGACCAGCGCGGCGTCCGCGATCGTCACCTTGTGGTGCGCCTCGTACCGCTCCTTGAGCCCGCGCAGGATCGCGATCGTGTCCTCGACGCTGGGCTCGTCGACGAAGACCTGCTGGAACCGGCGCTCGAGCGCGGGGTCCTTCTCGATCCGCTCGCGGTACTCGTCGAGCGTCGTGGCGCCGACGAGGCGCAGCTCGCCGCGCGCGAGCATCGGCTTGAGCATGTTGCCCGCGTCCATGCTGCCCTCGGCCGCACCGGCGCCGACCACGGTGTGCAGCTCGTCGATGAACGTGACGACCTGCCCGTCGGAGCCCTTGATCTCCTCGAGCACCGCCTTGAGGCGCTCCTCGAACTCGCCGCGGAACTTGGCGCCCGCGACCATCGCCGCCAGGTCGAGCGACACGAGGCGCTTCTCCTTGAGCGAGTCGGGCACGTCCCCCGCGACCATGCGCTGAGCGAGCCCCTCGACGACCGCCGTCTTGCCGACGCCCGGCTCGCCGATGAGCACCGGGTTGTTCTTGGTCCGGCGCGAGAGCACCTGCACCACGCGGCGGATCTCGTTGTCGCGCCCGATGACGGGGTCGAGCTTGCCGTCGCGCGCCGCCTGCGTGAGGTCGACGCCGTACTGCTCGAGCGCCTTGAACGTGCCCTCAGGGTGGGGGCTCGTCACGCGCGCCGACCCGCGCACGGCCGGAAGGGCCTCGCGCAGCACCTCCGGCCGCGCGCCGACCGAGTGCAGCGCCTGGGCGGCGGACGACCGCCCCGCCGCGATCCCGAGCAGGAGGTGCTCGGTCGAGATGTACTCGTCGCCGAGCGCCTGCGCCTCGGTCCGGGCGGCGTCGAGCACGGCCGAGGTCGCGCGCGACGGCGTCGGCTGGGTGACGGCCGACCCGCTCGCGGCAGGCAGCGCGACGAGTGCCGCACGGACGTGGCGTCCGAGCGCCGAGCGGTCCGCGCCGACGGCGTCGAGGAGGCCGGCCGCGATCCCGTCCTGCTGGGCGAGCAGTGCGTTCAGCAGGTGCGCCGGCTCGAGCTGCGGGTTGCCCGCGGCGGTCGCCTGCTGGATGGCGTCGCTGAGGGCTTCCTGCGTGCGGGTGGTGAGCTTGGCGTCCATGGGTCCTCCGGTCCTCCGGTTCTGCGGCTGGTCGGGTCGCGCACTGCCCGACGGCGGCGCTCCAGTCGGTACAACTCCCGCAGAGTTGAGCGTGTTCCACTCAATTCTGCCGCCTCGCCGCCGCGTCCGCGTGTCGTGGCCGCTACGGAGCCGCTGCTGTCCTTCGGCGAGGGAGGGTCGACGACGTCCGAGGAGTCGCGAGGCCCGGAGCTCCACCCCCCCGGGCCAGGGCCGTTCAGGTGACGCCGGGGAGCCGCCCGCGCGCCGCCAGAGGTCCCGTGTCACGATCGCCGGTGGTCATACCATCTGGCGGGCGCCCCGCTGAACCGCAAGCCCCGCTGAACCGCAAGCCCCGCTGAAGCCACCGGAGAGGACCCCGTGACCGTACGCCCAGTCGGTGCGGCGCCCACGACCGAGGCGGAGTCCGGGGCAGAGGCGGAGTCCGGGACAGAGGCAGAGCCCGAGGCAGAGGCGGAGCCCGAGGCAGAGTCGCTCCTGTTCACTCGCAGCACGGACGGCGTCGTGATCACGGCCGAGGACGGCTCGGTCCTGTCGGCGAACCCGGCGGCGTGCCGCCTGCTCGGACGGGACCAGGACGAGGTGCGCGGCCTGAGCCGCGCCGCGGTGCAGGACCCGACCGATGCCCGCTGGCCCGGGGCGATCTCGCTGCGGGACTCCGAGGGGTACTTCCGCGGCGAGCTGCGCCTGCGGCGCCCCGACGGCTCGACCGTCGAGGTGGAGGTCACCTCGACGGTCGTGCCGAGCGACCCCGAGCGTCGGGCGATCGTCCTGCTGCACGACCGCTCGCGGCTCGCCGAGCTGGTCGAGCGCGCGGGCGACATGCAGCGGGCCGCCGCCACCGTGATCGACACGCTCGAGTCCATCAGCGACGCGTACTTTGCGGTCGACAAGAACTGGATGGTCACCTACGTCAACGGTCGCGCCGAGCAGCTGATGCGGATCGACCGGTGGGCGACCGTGGGCACCGACTTCTGGGAGAGCTTCGCGGAGCTCGTCGGCACGACGTTCGAGCGGCACTACCGCACCGTCATGCGCACCGGCGAGCCCACGGAGTTCGAGGCCTTCTACAACCCGACCACCCTCCGTTGCGAGGTGCGCGCCTACCCGCTGCACGGCGGCGGCATGGCCGTGTACTTCCGCGACGTCGCCGAGCGGTACGCCGCCCGGCAGGAGCGCGAGCTGCTGCTGAGCCGCGAGCGCTCGGCCCGCGCGGCGGCCGAGCGCGCCCAGGTCGAGCTCGCCGAGCGCGCGACCCATGACACCGTGACCGGCCTGCTCAACCGCTGGGGCCTGCTCGAGCAGATCGCGCGCACGCTCACCGAGAACCCGCACGCCTCGCTGTCGGTGATGTTCATCGACCTCGACCGGTTCAAGCTGGTCAACGACACGCTCGGCCACGTCGTGGGCGACCAGCTGCTCGCGGTCGTCGCCGATCGGCTGCGGTCGCTCGTGCGCTCGAGCGACCTGCTCGCGCGGTTCGGCGGGGACGAGTTCGTCATCGTGCTGCAGGACTCGCCCGTCGACCGCGTCGAGGACCTCGCGCGCCGGATCGTCGCGACGAGCGGTGAACCGGTCGCCGTCGGGCGTGCGCTGCTGCCCGTGACGGTCAGCGTCGGGATCGCGCGCGCCGACGCGGCGTCGGACATCGACACCCTGCTCCGCGAGGCGGACGCCGCGCTCTACCGCGTCAAGGACGCGGGGCGGGACGGCTTCGCCTGGTTCGACGAGGGGCTGCACCGCGAGGTCGTCGAGCGGGTCGGCATCGAGCGGGACCTGCGCCAGGCGCTCACGCACCGCGACGAACTGACGCTGCACTACCAGCCGGCGTTCAGCCTCACGACGGGCTCCGTGTCGCACGTCGAGGCGCTCGCGCGCTGGCACCACCCCGAGCGAGGGCTCATCCACGCGTCCGACTTCGTGGCGGTCGCGGAGGAGTCCGGACTGATCCTCACGCTCGGGGAGCGTGTCATCGCGCACGCGGCGGCGCAGGCGGCGCGGTGGGCCCACGTGCCCGACATGCGGGTCTGGGTCAACGTCTCGGCCCGCCAGCTCGCGCTGCCCGGCCTCGAGGAGATCCTCGTCCGGCACCTCGCGGCAGCCGGCGTCCCGCCCGAGCGGTTCGGCATCGAGGTGACCGAGTCGACCGTCGCCGACGGCGGGCGGCTCGTCGAGAACCTGCGCGCGGTGCAGGACCTGGGGATCGCGGTCGCGATCGACGACTTCGGGACCGGCTACAGCTCGCTGTCCCGCCTGGCTCGCATGCCCGTCGACGTCATCAAGATCGACCAGTCCTTCGTCGCGGCCGTCGGCACCCCGACGGGCGACGCGATGCTCACCGGCATCGTCAGCCTCGCCCACTCGATCGGGGCGCACGTGATCGCCGAGGGGGTCGAGACCACCGAGCAGCTGCATGCGCTCACCGACGTCGGCGCCGACGCCGTCACCGGCTACCTCCTGGCCGCACCGACCGCGCCCGACGACGTCACGTGGGGGAGCGCGGTCGCGCTCCCGCTCCCACTCCCGCTCCCGCTCCCGCTCCCGCACGCGAGGATGCAGCGGTGATGCGCGGAGTGGGAGGAGACCGGGACCTTCGTCGGCCCTCGTGACCGGCCGGGTACTGGCAGGATCAGCAAGGAACCGCGGCGTCGGCTCGAACCCGACGCTGCCCCGCAGGAGAGAGGACCGCGCATGTCGATCATCGTCGGGTACACGGACAAGCCCGAGGGGCAGGCGGCACTGCGGCACGCCATCACCGAGGCGGGCGCGCACGGTGACGACCTCGTCATCGTCAACATCGGCTCGGGCGCTCACCCCGAGGACACGATGGTGCGGTCGAGCGACCTGGAGAAGGTCGGCGCCGACCTCACCCAGCAGGGCGTCAAGCACACGATCCGGCAGCTGGTGCGCGGCAAGGAGCCGGCCGAGGAGCTCGTCGGCCTCGCGGAGGAGCTGGGCGCCTCGATGATCGTCATCGGCCTGCGTCGTCGCAGCCCGGTCGGCAAGCTGCTCCTCGGCAGCAACGCGCAGCAGATCCTGCTCGATGCGAACTGCCCGGTGGTCGCGGTCAAGGCCTGACGGCGCGCAGGACCTGTCAGAGCCCGGTGCCCCCGTGAGGGTCGCCGGGCTCTGACAGCTCTGGAACGGCAGGCTGTGGCGCCGTCAGCTCGGTGACGTCGTCAGCTCTCCCGCGCCGTCAGCCCTCGAGGACGAACGTCACCTCGAGCATGACCTGGTACGCCGTGATCCGGCCGTCCGAGATCTCGACCTTCTGGTCCTTCACCCAGGCGCCCTGGACGTTGCGGAGCGTGCTCGATGCGCGCTCGATCCCGCCCTGGATCGCGTCCTCGAAGCTCGTCTCCGACCGTGCGCTGATGTGCGTGATGCTCGCGACCGTCGTGGCCATGGCAGTGCCTCCTCGATGCAGGGGATCCGGACGATCCAGCCTCGTTGCGCCCGGTGCGGCACGCAACAGGTGGCGGTCTCGCCCGGTGGCCGAGGCGCGTGGGAGAGACGCCGAGCGGGAGCGCATGCCACGATCGCGCATGGCCCCGCACCCGCCTGAGACCCGCCAAGCCGGCACCCAGGACACGGCCGGCACCCACGACGCTGCGCCGGACGTCCTCGGCCCCGGGTGGACCGCCCGCACCCTCCTCCTTCGCCCCGACGCCGAGGGCGAGGTCGTCGCGACCCTGGTGCGCCGGGACGCCGTCGGACCCCCGACCCGGCGCGCGGTGCTCTACGTCCACGGGTTCGTCGACTACTTCTTCCAGACGCACCTCGGCGACGCGTGGGCCGAGCAGGGCTACGACTTCTACGCGCTCGATCTGCGCAAGTACGGGCGTTCGCTGCGCCCGTGGCAGACGCCCAACTACGTGACCGACCTGCGCGACCACCTCGAGGAGCTCGACGCCGCCGCCCGGATCGTCCGCGAGCGCGACGGCCACGACGTCCTCGTGGTGCTCGGGCACTCGACCGGTGGACTGCTCGCCAGCCTGTGGGCCCACGCCGAGCGTGGGCGTGGCCTGATCGACGCGGTGGTGCTCAACAGCCCCTGGTTCGAGCTCAACCGGAGCTGGGTCTACCGGGGGCCGGTGACGCGGGCGGTCGACGTCGTCGGTCGCGTGGCGCCGCAGCTGGTGGTCGGGAGGCTCGGCTCGGACTACGGCAGGAGCCTCCACCGTGAGTCGGGCGGTGCGTGGGACTTCGACCTCACCTGGAAGCCGCACCAGGGCTTCCCCGTGCGCGCCGGGTGGCTGCGCACCGTGCGACGCGCGCACCGGCGGATCGCCCAGGGCCTCGAGATCGACGTGCCCGTGCTGGTCTGCTGCTCGACGGCGAGCGGCCCCTACGACCGCTGGCACCCCGACCTCGGGACGACCGACAGCGTGCTCGGCGTCGAGGACATGGTCGCGCGGGCGCCTGGCCTGGGGAGCGACGTCACCGTCGTCCAGATCCCCGACGGCGTCCACGACCTCGCGCTGTCAGGTCCCGTCGCGCGGCAGCGCTTCTTCGACGAGATGTTCGCGTGGACGGCCGAATGCGTGCGTCGTGGGCCGGCGCAACTCAACCGACAGTGACCGGCCGAAAGCCCGAGCGGCCCTCACCGTCAGGTCGGTGAGGCGCGTCTCGCGTGCGCGCGGCCACAAGGCGGGACCGTGGTCACCATGGGAGGCGCCCTCGCGTACCGCCGGCGCCACGGCGATGTCGTGGTCGACGAGCGCACGATCGCCTTCGATGGCGCATCCACGACGGCATCGGTGGCTCAGGAGGACTCGAGCCGGGCGGAGGCTCGGAGAGCGACTATCCCTTGGTCGTCGCACGGCGGCGACGTCCTGGAGGTCACCGGCGAAGCTGCGACGCTCCTCGCACACCGGTCGACTCGTGATCACCGCCCGTGGCGGCATCGTCACGTCGCGAAGTTCCCACGGGGCCCCGAACACGACTTCCGCCGGCTCGCTGCCATCGTCCGGTGACGCGCGAGGGTCACCGTGGTGCGGCTGGGCGATGGCGCCGGCCGGGCCGGCTTGGCGGTCACACCGAGTTCAGGATCGGGTCTCTTCGGTGTCGATCGCATTGTGATCTATCACTGCTCTCGGCATGCCTGACATGAAGATGGCTGCCAGGCCACGGGCGCTACGGGCGTCAGCCGGTGGCGGGTAGTGGGTTGAGGGTGACGTCGTAGCCGAGCTGGCGGAGTTGGGTCAGGGCGCGCTGCTTGGTCTTGTCCG
>NZ_JABCJJ010000069.1 GCF_012952065.1 Cellulomonas fimi | reverse complement strand
GCCGCCGTTTCGGTGGTGTGGTGTTGGTTGGTGAGGAGTCGTTGCAGGGCGTTGTGTCGGTCGGGGTCGTAGGCGGTGCCGTCTTGCCAGCAGTGCCAGATGACGTAGAGCCAGGCGCGGGCGAGGATCCGTACGGCGTGGGGGTGGTCGTGGCCTCGTTCGCGGGCGCGCCGGTAGAGGTCGGCGGCCCAGGGGTTGGTGTGTCGGCTGTCGCCGGCGAAGTCGGTGACGGCGTCGCGCAGCTGCTTGTCGCAGGCCCAGCGGAAGGTGACGGCGCGCAGCTTGCCGGACTGCCTGGTGGAGGGTGCGGCGCCGGCGAGGCAGGCGAGGGATTCGGGGGTGGGGAACTTGGCTCGGCAGTCGCCGATCTCGGCGAGCAGGCGAGCGGCGCGCACCCGCCCGGCTCGGGGCAGGCTGGTGAAGATGTGGCCGTCGGCGTGGGTGTCGAGCTGGCGGCTGATCTGTGCGGAGAGCGCTTTGATCTGGTCGACGAGGGTCGTCAGCACCGTCAGCAGGGCTCGGGTGATGTGGGCCTGGGTGTCGGCGTCGTGGCTGGTGATGCCGCGCGGCGCAGCGGCGAGCCGACCGTGCAGCACGGCGGGGTCGGTTCTGCCGGAGTAGCCCTGCTTGGTCAGCCAGTCGCCGAGTCGCTTGGGGGTCAGCCAGTCGGCGCGGTCCTGGGTGGTGAACCGGGTCAGGAAGGCCAGACTGATCTCGGAGTCGATCTCGGCGAACAGGCCCACACCGCCGGGGAAGACGTTGCGCAGGTGCGCGCGCAACTGGTTGGCCACGGCGACCCGGTGGGACACCAGGTCCTTACGGGCCCGGCAGGCGCGGCGCAGCGCGGTGGTGGCGGGGGTGTCCGGTTCGAGCCGGCGCAGCCTGGGCCGGTCGGTGCGCAGCGTGTCGGCCAGGACGAACGCGTCGAACCGGTCGTCCTTGTTGCCCGCGGAGCCGTACCGGCCGCGCAGGTTCTTGACCTGGTTCGGGCTGATCACGACCACGGTCAGGTCGGCGCCCAGGAGGGTGTCGATGACCGGTCCGTCGGGTCGTTCGATGGCGACCTCACCGACGCCGTGCCGGCCCAGGAAGCCGATCAGATCACGCAGCCCGGCGGCGGTGTGCTCGATCAGGGTGCGGGCGACCTGGCGGCCGCGGGTGTCCACGACGCACACGGCGTGGTCGTCGCGGGCCCAGTCGATCCCGGCGGTCACGTCATTGATGGGTGTGTCGGGCAGGGTGTTGCTGGCAGACTTCACGTCAGCCTCCTCGCTGCTAGTCCCAGTGGGGAGGCACCTTCATGTGGTGCCGCTGGTGCCGAGACGCGGCTGCCGGTTCGCTCACTGATCGGCGCTCGGAGGCGCTCAGCCCTGTCGACGGTCCGCACGTCCCGGGCAACCACCAGACCCCGCATATCTCATGCTGGACGTCGAACGCGTCAAGCGAGCAGGGCGATGACCTGGTGGCACCTCGGGTGCATCAGCGCCCCATCGGGGAGCGCCGACACAAGGATGGTGGACCAGTGAGCG
>NZ_JABCJJ010000068.1 GCF_012952065.1 Cellulomonas fimi | reverse complement strand
CTGACATGAAGATGGCTGCCAGGCCACGGGCGCTACGGGCGTCAGCCGGTGGCGGGTAGTGGGTTGAGGGTGACGTCGTAGCCGAGCTGGCGGAGTTGGGTCAGGGCGCGCTGCTTGGTCTTGTCCGGGGTGCGCCGGGTGTAGTAGTCGCCGCCGAGGTCGGTGTAGCCGACGTCGGCGGTGAGCATGTGCCAGATCGCGGTGAGCAGGGTGTGTTCGATCGCGACGAGGGCTTTCATCGGACCGCGTCGGGAGGCGATGCGCCGGTAACGGGCGGCGAGTCGGGTGTTCTGCCTGCTGCGCGCGATGCTCAGCGCGGCGATCCCCAGGGCGCCTTTGAGGTAGGGATTGCCGGGGCGGGTCTTGGTGGACTTGATCCGGCCGGCGGACTCGTGGCTACCCGGTGCGGTGCCGGCCCAGGACGCCAGGTGCGCGGCGGTGGGGAACCGGGTCATGTCCGCACCGGTCTCGGCGATGATGATGTCGGCCAACGTGGTGCTGATCCCGGGCACGGTCACGATCAGGTCGCGGGCGCGACGAAACGGCGCGATCACCACCTCGATCCGCGCGGTGAGCTCCTCGATGGCCTGGGTGTGCTGGTCGATCAGGGTCAGGTGCAACCGGGCCAGGAACGCGTGGTGGGCGGTGAACCGTCCGGTCAACGCCTCGGTCAGGGCGGGGATCTTGTCCCGCAGTCGGGCGCGGGCCAGGTCGGCGAGGACCGCCGGGTCGTGAACACCGTCGATCATCGCCGTGAGCATCGCCCGGCCGGACGGGCCGCTGATGTCGGTCGCGACCGACGTCAGCTTGACCCCGGCGTCCTCGAGCAGCTTCTCCAGCCGCTGCCACTCCCGGGTCCGTTCCCGGGTGACCGCGGTCCTGGTCCGGGTCAGGTCCCGCAGCTCACGGATCGGCTGCGGCGGCACGAACGAACCGCGCACCAGGCCATGGGCACCGAGCTGGGCGAGCCAGGTCGCGTCCGAGACGTCGGTCTTGCGACCCGGCACGTTCTTGACCTGCCGGGCATTGACCAGCAGCACCTCGAACGGACCGTCCTCGAGCAGGTAGTAGAACGGCTTCCAGTAGTCCCCGGTCGCCTCCATCACCACCAACGTGACCTGCTGCTCGATCAGATGCTCGCGCAACGCGAGGATCTGCCCGGTCATCGACGACCACGTCGTCACCGTCGACTTCGCGCCCGCCCGGCCCGGCGAGGCGATCCGCACGCACACCTTCGCGTCGCGCTTGCTCACGTCCACTCCCGCGCAACGCGGGTGAAGAAGATCCATCAGACGTCCCCTTCCTGGTCCGGGATGCAAAAGCGCCGGTCCCGGGGAGGGCGAGAAGACTGACAAGTCTGACATTCGTGCTCGAGGCAACACTCCACGGTTCCCGTGGTTGCCCCCCACCACCATGCTCAGCCACAAGCTCACAGGCACTAGAGGCGTTCCGGCGTTGACCGGGACCGACCCGACCACGATGAACCCACCGGCGAGCCCGAGGCAACCGCCACATCCCAGCGCCATCTTCCCCACCCACGATGCGCCCGCAGGGCGCTCAAATGCTC
>NZ_JABCJJ010000067.1 GCF_012952065.1 Cellulomonas fimi | reverse complement strand
GGACACGACCGGACGGGTGTGAGAAAGTTGCATCGACGAGATGCCCTTCTTGAACTGGCGATACGGACCTTCGACAAGTCGTATCTTCCCAAGTCAGGAGGGCATTCTCGCGTTCCCACGCCCACCCGCGGCAATCAGCCCATCGGTGAATCGAGGCTTAGGCGAGCATCAGCCGCGTGTCGGTCCAGCCTGGCATCATGGACCCCAAGAGCGCAGGTGGGCATCCGAGACAGGAATACGCATGGACGTCAAGCAAGTCCTCGCTGATGCATGGGAAGCAGTCGAGGGCTCGGGGGTGCCAGAGGGCCTGCACGCCGTGGCATTCGAGCAGGCAGTGCGTCTCATCGCTCGCCCCGAGGCATCATCCGCTCAAGGCTCCACTCCAGGATCGACAGAAGCCTCGCCTTCTGCTCCATCCCGTGGCGCAACGAACCCGAGCAAGGGGGTGCCCGTCAGGAAACCGGGCAACGGGATCGCGCCGTCCGACGACGCGAGTCTCATTCACGATGAGGACGCGTTCTTCGAAACCTTCGCCAGCGAGTCCCACGTCGACGCGGAGACGTTACGCCGCGTGTACTACGTGAAGGACGGACGGATCCGCATCGGGCTGACCAAGCGCGCCCTCGGCAAGACGGAGGCGGACTCTAACCGCACCGTGGCAACCCTGCTCGCCGGCGTGCGCTGGTATGTCAACGGCGACCCGGCACTCAAGATCGGGGAGGTCCGCGACGCCGCAGGCGTCATCGGCTACCAGGTGAGCCGCAACCTCTCGAAGCACCTTGAAGGAGTCTCGGGCACCCAGGCGGTCGGCTCCGGCAACGACAAGGCGATCCGCGTCCAGCGCGGAAGGTTTGATGAGCCGTTCCAGCAGCTCATCGATCGCCTGACGGCCGCCTGACGTGCCTACAGCCCAGTACGACACCCTCAAGAAGTCATTCGTCCAAGGTGGCCTGCCCGAAGACCTCGTGACAGCTGTGCTGGACGAGTACGGGAGCAACAAGCGCCGGTACTTCCTCAACGACTACCGCCCGGCAGCAGTCGATGCCGGGCGGTTCTGCGAGGCGGTCACACGCGTCATTCAATTCCTCGGTAAGGACCCACACGTCCCGCTCACAGCCGAGATCAAGGTGGACAGCGCGCTCAACAAGATCGAGAATGACATGACCCTTGAGGAGGGTCTCCGACTCCACGTTCCTCGTGCCATCCGTTTGGTATACGGCGTCCGGAACAAGCGCGACACGGGGCACCTCAAAGGCGGGATTGACCCGTCGCTTCAGGACGCGACTCTGGTCGTAAGCACGCTGGACTGGGTACTCGCGGAACTCGTCCGCATAGCGCACGGTGTGACGGCGGACGGAGCGCAGGACCTCATCACCGGGATCGTAACCAAGGAGGTGCCGCTCGTCGCGGTGTACAACGGCAGGCCCGTGCTCCTAACGGACCTGAAGCACCTCGACCACATTCTGGTGGTCCTGTACTGGGCGAGCAGCGGGTCGGTCACGAGGGGTCAACTGGCTCTTCAGAATTGGGGGTGTAGGCGGGGGCGGCGCCGGGAGCGACACGGCGTGTCGAGGTCCAGGTAGGGGTCGAGGTCTTCCGATGATGGGAGTTCTGACGCTGCCCATCCGAAAGACCTCGAC
>NZ_JABCJJ010000066.1 GCF_012952065.1 Cellulomonas fimi | reverse complement strand
AGCCTCGATCCACCGATGGGCCGTGGCTCGCTCGTTGATCTGGGCCGGGACGGCGGTGGTGGTTCTCGGGTGTGTGGTGTTCGCCGGTCTGCCCGGCTTTTCCACTGATGGTCCTTGGTCGTAGGCGGGTGTGGTCGGGGGGTTCAGGTGACCCGGGCGCTGTTCGGGACGACAGCGTCGTAGAGCGTTGTCCAGGCGTTGTGCCAGGGCCAGGCGGTGGGCAGGTGCAGGCGCAGCCGCCGGGCCGAGGTCGCGATCCGGGCGGGGACGTTGATGAGCTTGCGGCGGATCGTCGCGGTCGTCGCCCGGACCAGCGACGGGGCCGTGGTCACCGTGGCGGCAGCGCGGGTGAGGTTGAAGGCCATCACGGCACAGATCAGCCAGGCCGCGTTGGCGGTGAACACCCCGGAGGGCAGGTGGGCCAGGGCGGAGGCCTTGAGGTCGGCGTGGACGTTCTCGATGATCGCGTGGGCCCGGTGGGTCTGGTCCGCGGCGACCGTGTCGAGCCGGTCGGCGGGCGTGGTGGTGAAGAAGGCGTGGAAGCGCCAGGTCTCGAACAACGTCTCCTGCCCGTCGCCCTTCTTGGGGTTCAGGTCGGGGATGCGCCGCACGACGAGCCGGCCGGGGATCTGCTCGGACTTCTTCTTCGAGGTGAACGCGGTGAACGGGATCTCGGCGACCTGGGCCTTGGACACCCACGTGCTCGTGGCCTCGTCGTAGATCGCGTCGGTGTACTTGATCGTCGTCCACGCATCGGCGGGGATGCTCGCGATCGCGCGCTTGACCGCGGGGTCCATCCGGGCGGTGATCGAGACGTTCGCACCAGCCTTGAGGGCAGCGGTGACCAGGGTGTGGGAGTAGAACGCCGAGTCGGCTCGCATCAGCACGTCCCGGCCGGCGAGCCGGCTGCGGCGGATCAGCGCCAAGGTGTCCGTAGCGAGCCGGGCCGCCCCGCGCGGGGAACCCACCGACCCTTTGCGAAGCCGCTGGGCGGCGATCACCGGCGCGACCTGGTCGGTGGAGATCGTGGCGAGCAGGGCGTTGAGCCCTCTGACGCCGGAGTACCCGAACGCGGCCCCCTGCTTCTGGTAGCCGTGGACCTCGATGATGGTGTCGTCGAGGTCGACCATCACCCTGGCTGTGTCCTGGGCATCGCCCAGGACGTCGGTGTGCTCGCCCAGAGCGAGCAGGAACCGTGAGGCGACGGCGTCGACCTGGCGGACGTGGCCGAAGGTGAACGCGCGCAGGAACGAGCCCAGCGTCGAGGGGGCGTAGGCGCCGGTGAAGATCTTGCCCATGGCGCCGTGGCGCAGCAGGGCCATGTCGTCGATGCTGTCCGCGCCGGCGGCCATGCCCGCGACCAGCGAGGAAAGCTTGAGTCCGGCGTTGGCCCCCTTGTCGGTCGGCACGCTCAACCGCTCGTCGGCCAGCTCGCGCAGTCCCGCCCGCCGGGCCAGGGCCATCAACGGGACCAGGCCGGCGGCCGACACGAGGTTGGGCTCATCGAACGTCGCGGACACGACCGGACGGGTGTGAGAAAGTTGCATCGACGAGATGCCCTTCTTGAACTGGCGATACGGACCTTCGACAAGTCGTATCTTCCCAAGTCAGGAGGGCATTCTCGCGTTCCCACGCCCACCC
>NZ_JABCJJ010000065.1 GCF_012952065.1 Cellulomonas fimi | reverse complement strand
GACCCAGATCCGCGAGTAGTGCGGTTTGGTGGGTGTGTCGCGGAATGAACAGATGCCCCTGATCTGGGAAAATGAGGCTTGTTGAGGTTCTCAGGTCCCAGATCGAAGGGCATCTGTTCGATGGCAACTCTACGTAAGTCCAAGGCAGCAGGAAAGCAGCGCCGGCGTCGGGCGCGTCGGGTCCGGGTGGGTCGCCCGGATGGGCTGTTGACGTCGGCGGCCGGGTTGGAGGCGGTCCGCGAGCTCGACCGCGTGCTGGGTGTCACGGCGGCGCTGGAGGCGGAGATCGGTTCAGTGAAGCAGCGCCGGCGGGGCCTGGGGGGTGGGGCGCTGGTGATGGCGATGGCGTCCTGCCAGCTCACCGGTGGGGACTTCCTGGTGTCCTTGGACCGGCGCCGGGCGGACCTGGCCGGGCGGCTGCTCGAGCCGGTACCCACCCCGGCGTCCACGACCGCAGCCGGGATCGCGAGGCGGTTCACCGGCGAGCACCTGGCCGGGATCGAGGCGGCGATCGGGGCGGTGAACACCACGATGGTCGGACTGGTCCCTGCGGTGCGCCGGTCGGCGTTGCTCAAGACGGCCACGATCGACGGTGACGCGACCGACGTGGAGGTCTACGGCCGGGCGAAGGAACAGGTCGAGTACAACCACACCGGGCAACGTAACCTGCGGGTCCATATCGGGTTCTGGGCCGAGGCCGGGGTCCCGCTCGCCGCGGAGCTGATGGCCGGGGCCGCCGATCCGCGCTCCAACAGCGTGCAGATGTTGGACCGGGCGATCGCCGCGCTGCCGCCCGGGGTCGAGCGCATCCAGGCCCGCTGGGACGCGGGGTACTTCGCCCGCGAGCTCGCCGCGGCGTGCGTGGAACGCGGGGTCGAGTTCGCGATCGGCGCCAAACGCACCGAGCCCGTTTTCGCCGCGGCCCGCGTCGTGGCAGGTCACCGGTGGGTTCCGGCGATCGGGATGGACGACACCGAGATCGCCGTGGTGCAGTACCTGCCCGGCAAGTGGCCCGCCCAGGACGTGGTGTGCATCGCCCGGCGCACCCGGATCCCGGTCGACCACATCCCGTCCGCCCGAGCCCGCAAGCGGCGCACCATCGATCCGGGCCAGCTCACGCTGGCGCTGGACGGCCAGGTGGACCACGTGTTCGGGTACTCCTTCATCGTGACCAACCTCGACGTCAGCACCGAGGAGAAGCTCGCCGGCGTCGAGTGGTGGTACCGGCACCGCACCGACATCGAAGCGCTGAACAAGGACGCGAAGTACGGCGGGTCGCTACGGCACCTGCCCTCGAAATACCACAAGGTCAACGCCGTATGGATGTGGGGGGCCCTGCTCGCCTGCGCGATCTCTGCGTGGCTGCAAGAGCTCGCCCGCACCGACTACGGCAACGGACGCGGGCGGCGCACCGTGGCCCGGCTGCGCCGCGAGCTGATCAACGTCCCCGCCCGCCTCACCCGCAGCGCCGGCACGACGTACCTGCGACTACCCCCGGGCGAGCAGCTCCTGTCCAGCGTCCTACCCCGACTGCAAGACCTACCCCGCCCCGGCTGAGACCAGCGACCACCATCCCGCCGACAGCGAGCACGGCCTGGAAACCCGCACCCGACGCGCCAGCCGGGACCCGGTCACGCCCCGCTACCGGAAACCGCAACAAGACCCGCAAACGGGTCACCAAGACCCCTGACGCGCCACTACTCGCGGATTTGGGTC
>NZ_JABCJJ010000064.1 GCF_012952065.1 Cellulomonas fimi | reverse complement strand
TACGACCAAGGACCATCAGTGGAAAAGCCGGGCAGACCGGCGAACACCACACACCCGAGAACCACCACCGCCGTCCCGGCCCAGATCAACGAGCGAGCCACGGCCCATCGGTGGATCGAGGCTAAGGACACGATCAGCCGAATCACCGAGAAGGTCTCCGTGGAGATGGCCGAGTGGCAGCACCGGCCGTTGGATCAGGTCTACCCGGTGATCTTCATCGACGCGATCGTGGTCAAGGTTCGCGACGGGCAGGTGACGAACAAGCCGTTCTACGTGATCATCGGTGTGAGCACCGCCGGGGAGCGGGACATCCTGGGGTCTGGGCCGGCGACGGCGGGGAGGGCGCGAAGTTCTGGCTCGCAGTGCTGACCGAGATCAAGAAACCGCGGCGTCGGTGACGTGTGCATCGTGGTATGCGACGGCCTCAAGGGCTTGCCGGACGCGATCACCACGACCTGGGAGCTCGCCCAGGTGCAGACGTGCGTGATCCACCTGAGCCGGAACACGTTCCGGTACGCCGCCCGGCAGGACTGGGATCAGATGCCAAGGACCTGCGCCCGATCTACACCGCGGTCAACGCCGCCCAGGCCGAGGAGCGGTTGGGTGAGTTCGCGGCGAAGTGGCAGGCGAAATACCCGGCCGCGCTCAGGCTCTGGTGCTCGGCATGGGGCGAGTTCATCCCGTTCCTGGACTACGACGTGAAGATCCGCAGGATCTTCTGCACGACCAACGCGATCGAGTTCCTCAAACGCCCGCTACCGGCGCGCGGTCCGGGCCCGGGGACACTTCCCGAACGACCAGGCGGCACTGAAGTGCTTGTACCTGGTCACCAGGTCCCTGGACCCGACCGGACGCGGCCGCGCACGATGGGTCATGCGCTGGAAGGCGGCGTTGAACGCCTTCGCGATCACCTTCGACGGACGCATCAACCCATCGATGAACTAAACCGCCAGACGGCAGTTACACCGTCTATCGGACACTCCCGGTCTCGGCGCCCGCCGGCACCCGGTCGTCGGACCGGCTCGTGGCGCGGGAGTCGCCGTCCGGCGTCTCGAGGTAGTCGATGATCGCGTCACAGAAGGGTGCGAGGTCACCTGGGTTGCGGGCGGTGATGACGTTGCCGTCAACGACCACCGGCTGGTCGTCGACCCACGTGCCACCGGCGTTGGTGACGTCGTCCTTGATGGGCAGGTAGCCGGTGATGCGCTTGCCGCGGACGGCGCCGGCAGAGATGAGGATCCAGCCGCCGTGGCAGATGGACGTGACGAGCTTGCCCGCCTGGAACATGTCCCGGACCAGCCCGGCCATCTCCGGGTGCAGGCGCATGTTGTCCGGGGCGAAGCCACCGGGCACCACGACGGCGTCGAAGTCGTCGGCGCTCACGTCAGCTGCGTCCCGGTCGACCTCCATGGGGTAGTGCTCCTTGCTGTCGTAGCTGCGCTTTGTGCCGCTGCCGACCACGGTGAGGTCGGCCCCTGCACCCGTGAGCCGCAGGTGCGGATACCAGCCCTCCAGGATCTGGTACTCGTCTTCGATCAGCAGGGCGATGCGGGCACCGTTCAGGGGCATGACAGACCTTCCGGGTCGGAATGGGTTGGGAAGAAAGGGGTGGTGCCGAGCAACGGGCTCAGGCGCCGATCTTGCTCAGGAACTCCGTGCTGAGGAGCACGTCGCCGTGGTTGGCCTGGACGTTGCGCAGGGCCTCCCAGTGCTGTCCGTAACCCAGGGGCTCGTCCTTGAGCCCGGACGGGATGGCGGCGTTGGTGTCCGCGA
>NZ_JABCJJ010000063.1 GCF_012952065.1 Cellulomonas fimi | reverse complement strand
GTCGAGGTCTTTCGGATGGGCAGCGTCAGAACTCCCATCATCGGAAGACCTCGACCCCTACCTGGACCTCGACACGCCGTGTCGCTCCCGGCGCCGCCCCCGCCTACACCCCCAATTCTGAAGAGCCTCTTTCCGACTCGGGCGACGCGTGTTCTACCGCAGACAGGACTGCGACGCATGGGTCGACGCTGCCTACGCCCGCCAGTCGGTGGGAGGAGTCGCCTGACTGGTTGGACACCGGCGTCCCTGCCCTGGCTGGCCCAGGGCCGGCCAGGGGGTGCAAACTAGGCTGCACTCGGGCAGACGGAGGAGTCGGACGTGGCCAGCATTCAAAAGCGGCCCGACCGGGTCTGGCATGCGCGCCACGGCGACGACGCGGGCAAGGAGCACGCCCGACACTTCGCGCGAAAAGTCGACGGGCAGCGGCGGCTGAACGAGGCCACGGCGAGCGTCGTGACGGGGATGTACGTCGATCCAGCCGCCGGCAAGGTGACGTTCACCGACTACTACCAGCAGGGGGCTGTCTGACAGCTCTGGGAGTCGACGACCATCCGCGCGATGAACCTCGCCGGAAGCGTCCCGCTGGCGCGCCTGCGAACGCCGCACGTCGAGTTGTGGGTCAAGGAGATGTCGCGGCGCGCACTCGCTGCTTCGACGATCGGCACCAAGTTCGACAATGGGATGACGGTCGTCGGCGCGGTCATGCGCGATCGTGTGTTCTCTCAGGGACCCGAGCCTCTCGATCTCACGCTCGGCGGCGACGACTTGCTTCGGGCCGCGGCGCGATACGTCGAGCGAGCTCGAACTCGAGGCGTTCTCCCGCCAACAACGCCCGGAAAGGAATCGAGCTGATGGCCAGCATCACGAAGCGACCTGACGGCCGGTGGCGTGCCCGCTACCGCGACGACCGTGGCAAGGAGCACGCCCGGCACTTCGACCGCAAGGTCGACGGACAGCGGTGGCTCGACGAGGTGACCGCCTCCGTCGTGACGGGGCAGTACGTCGCGCCAGGCGCGGGCAAGATCACGCTGAAGGAGTACGCCGAGGCCTGGCGCGCGAACCAGGCGCACCGCCCGACGACACAGGAGCAGGTGGAGCGCCAGTTCAAGCTCCACGTGTACCCGCACCTCGGTGACCGGCCGCTCGCGACGATCCTCCCATCGGACCTGCGCGCGCTCGTGAAGCGGCTTTCGGTGACCCTGTCCCCCGCAACCGTCTCGGTCATCTACAGGCACCTGTCGGCGGTGTTCAAGGCCGCCGTCGGTGACCGGCGCATCGCGACGTCGCCGTGCGCCGGGATCTCGGTACCGAAGCCGAGGAAGACAAGGGTCGTCCCGGTCTCGACGGACGCCGTCCAGCGCCTCGCCGCTGTCATTTCCGCGAGGTACTCGGCCGCGGTGGTCCTCGCGGCGGGAACAGGCCTGCGCCAGGGTGAGGTATTCGGGTTGACGGTCGACCGCATCGACTTCCTGCGCCGCTCCCTGACGGTCGATCGGCAGCTCATCCTGCTGGTGGGTCACCCGCCACAGTTCGGACCTCCCAAGACGGACTCGAGCGTGCGCGTGATCCCGCTACCGCAGGTCGTCATCGAGGCGCTCGCCGCGCACCTCTCGGCGTTTCCGGCACGGCCCGACGGGCTGGTGTTCACAACCGGGGCCGGCGGACCGTTGCGACGCTCCGGGTTCGGCAATGCATGGCGCAGGGCGACCGTGGATGCCGGGGTGCCGGGGTTCGTGTTTCACGGACTGCGCCACTACTACGCGTCGCTGCTGATCCGGCACGGGGAGTCGGTCAAGACGGTGCAGGAGCGGTGTTGCCGGTCGCGTCGGGTGATGACGAGGGCGTCGTGATCGGTGCAGACGTGCGGAGGTGAAAGGGGGGCCCCGCCGGAGGTTTCCGGCGGGGCCTTGGTCCTCATGGTGACGCCGTGGTGATCAC
>NZ_JABCJJ010000062.1 GCF_012952065.1 Cellulomonas fimi | reverse complement strand
GCGGGTGCGGGTGCGGTAGGACTCGCCGGTCAGGGTCAGGACCTCGGCGTGGTGGACGAGGCGGTCGATCATGGCGGCGGCGACGATGTCGTCGGCGAAGATCTCGCCCCAGCGGCCGAAGGGCATGTTCGAGGTGACCAGGACCGAGCCTTGCTCGTAGCGGTGGGCGACGAGCTGAAAGAACAGGTTCGCGGCCTGGGCGTCGAACGGGATGTAGCCGACCTCGTCGATGATCAGCAGCTTGTAGCGGCGCAGCCGCTTGAGCTCGTGCGCGAGGCGCCCGGTGTCGTGGGCGCCCTGCAGGCGGGTCAGCCACCCGATGGCGGTGTCGTACAGCACGGGGTGCCCGGCGTGGGCGGCCTTGACGCCCAGGGCGATGCCGAGGTGGGTCTTGCCGACCCCGGGCGGGCCGAGCAGCACGACGTTCTCGGCCTTGGCGACGAACGTCGTGGTCGCCAGGTGGGCCAGGATGTCGCGGCGCAGGGACGGCTGGTGGTCGAGGTTGAAGTCCTCCAGGGTCTTGACGGCCGGGAAGTGCGCGGCGCCCATCCGGATCGCGGTCCCCGACGCTTCCCGGTCGGCGACCTGACGGGCCAGCACCGCGGCCAGGTACTCCTCGTGGGTCCAGCCCGCCTGCCGCGCGGTGTCGGCCAGGTCGGCGAACGTGCGCCCGATCGTGGGCGCCTTGAGCACCCGGGTCAGGTAGGCGACCTGGGACGCGGTGTCCGTCGCGGCGCTCACCGGACCACCTCCTGGGCGCGGGCGGGGGCGGTGAAGTCGACGCCGAACAGGGCGTCGTAGTCCGGCAGCGCCCGCAGCGGTACCGGGTGCCCGTCGAGGTGCCGGCGGTCGCCGGCCCGTGCCCTGGCGCGCTCCTCGTCCTGCCAGGCGGTACGCAGCCTGGCGGCGGTGGCCACGTGGACGGGGTCGGTGATGGTGGCGGCCCGCGCCCAGCAGCGGGCGTGGTCGGCGACCAGCCGCCCGGCGCAGGTGACGCGGACCCGGTCGAGGTCGGCCACGATGTCGACGAACCTGCCGATCACGGCCGGGTCGACCGAGTAGTCGCAGGAGTCGATGCGCACGTAGTACTCCCGGCCCAGCCGCACCCGGTGACGCAGCCCGGTCGTGGGTGCCACTGGCGGCAACGACGTCGCCGCAGCCAGGTCCGCGGCGAGGTGGTCGACCGGCCGGCCGCCCAGGGACCGCACCGTGCGGGTGTTCGCCTTCGGCAGCCAGTCGGCCAGCTGGGCGTTGAAGTCGGCCGGTGAAGTGAAGGTGCGCCCGGGCAGGAACGAGGTTTCCAGATACCCGTTGTGTCGTTCGACCATGCCCTTGAACTCCGGGTCTCGAGGGCGGGCCAGCACGACCTTCGTCGCCAGGGTCCCGGCGAACGCCGCGGCGTCGGCGCTGACCGTGCCCTTGCCGCCGATCGCCGACTCACGGTCCCACCACAGCCGCTTGGTCACCGCCCCGACACCGCTGACCAGCGCCCACATGCCGGCCAGGATGTCCCCGCCGGACCGCGACGGGATCATCCGGGCGGTGATGAACCTCGAGTACGCCAACGTCATCACCAGGACCGGCAACATCGCGACCTGACCGTGGCCGACCGCGATCCGCGGCTCGGGGAACCACAGGTCGCACTGCGTGGTGTCACCCGGGGCATGCACCAGCCGGTCGACCGGGTCCACCCCCCGGTACTCCGGGCGGATCGCCCGCACCCGGTCCTTGAGCACGGTGATCGACCGGGTCCAGCCGATCCGCTCGGCGATCACCGTCGCCGGCATCGTGGGGTGCTCACGCAGCAACGCCCGGATCTGCGGCTCGACCGCGTCGACCACCGACCCACTCGCCGCCCGCTCGTACCGCGGCGGGGCGTCCGACGCCAACGCCGCCCGCACCGTATTCCTCGCCACCCCCAGACGACGCGAGAGCTCCTTGATCGGAACCCCCTCCG
>NZ_JABCJJ010000061.1 GCF_012952065.1 Cellulomonas fimi | reverse complement strand
CAACGGGCGCCTCGAACACCTGCGCGGCTCCGCCCTCGGCTTCCGCAACCTCACCAACTACATCGCCAGAAGCCTGCTCGAGACCGGCGGCTTCAGACCCCGACTACACCCTCAATCGCGATGAGCCCGTTAACACCTTCACGCATAGCACGCTGCAGTCGCGGGCGTGGATTGGCCGCAATTCTTTCGTTAATGATGACGAGACCTTCCTCATTGCGGTTACGCACAAAGCGCAGACCTGGGCTCGGAATGACCCCGAATACGAGCGTCAGGAATATGCGCTTGCAGCCACTATCGAGGACCGCGAGTTGGCCACGGCTAATCTGCACCAGATCTTGAGGCAGCAACTGCGTGTTCCAACACGGGTACGGCTCCGCGCATAGCGCTCAAGCACCTAGTTCGCGCTCGCCTGAGGCCGCCTTGGCGCACCCTTCGCCCAGCAGAGACCGGCACCCCGACCACTACAGACAGGGGTCGGGCACGATACCGGAGTTCGATCTCGGTTTGTGGATAGCGCGCTGACTTGCGGAACTACAGGCGGGCAGTTCGCGCGGTGACCGGATTCCGGGGTGCGCGCTGGCCCACGCGCTGACCACGAGCCTGCAGGCGGCGCCCGTCTGATCGCCCGGAGGCACCGACGGGGCTCAACGGCGCCGGCCGAGCCAGGGGCACCGCCCGGACGACCTTGATTTGGTACGGGAGCCGAGGGGACCGTGGCAGCGACGGTGCGTCGGGCAGCAGCGGCATTCCGGACGCCTCTTTGAACCGCCCCGGTACGAATCTGCGACCTTCTCGGCCAATGCCCGGACGGTCTGGATCCGATGAAACGTGTTAAGGCGTGGGGTCGGTTGTCGCTTGCCAGCGTGATGGGACCACCGTGTTGCCACGAGCATGGGACCACCTGGAGGTGTCAGTGAGCATGGCGGGCCTCCTGGTGGGCGTCAATGCTGACACGCTCGCGTTGGCGGTAGGAGGGGCCCTCGATGATGAGGGTGTGGGCGCCTGAGGTGAGCCGGTCGACGGCGGACTGGGCGAGGAGGGCGTCGGTGGTCATACCCAGCCATTCGGACGGCTCCCGGTTGGATACCCAGATGGTGCTCGACCGGCGGTGGCGCTCGACGACCATCTCGTAGAAGTCGTTGGTCTGGGTGGCGTCGAGCGCCCGGAGCGCGAAGTCATCGATGATCAGCACGTCGACGCCGGTGATGCGGCGGATCTCGGCCTCGAGGGTGTTGTCGAGGCGGGCGGCGCGTAGGCGGGTGAAGAGCTTGTCGGCGCGGTAGAACGCCACCGTCATGCGGCGGCGGATCGCGATGTGGCCCAGGGCGGTGGCCAGGTGGGTCTTGCCGACCCCGACGGGGCCGAGGACCAGCACGCCGGTGCCCGCCTCGGCGAAGCGCAGGGTGGTCAGGTCCGACCACAGTTGCCGGTCGTAGGACAGGTCGGGGTGTTCGTCCCAGGTCTCCAGCCGCATGGTCGGGTCGAGGCCGGCCTTGGCGGCGCGCAGTGTCGCGGAGCGGGACTCGCGGCGGGTGACCTCGTCGGAGAGCAGGAGCTCGAGGAAGGCGGCGTGGCCAAGTTGCTGCTGGCGGGCCAGCGCGAGGCGTTCGGGCAGGGTGTCCCTCAGGCCGGAGAGCTTCAGCGTCCGCAGGATCTTGGTCAGGTCGGCCCCGATCGGGTCGACCGGCCCCGCGGGGGTCGCCCGCGACGAGGCGGTCATCGTGGTCGTGCTCATCGGTCCTCCTGCAGCTCGGTGGCATCGAAGAAGGCAGCGACGGCCTCGCCGCCGCGGATCAGGGTCAACGTGGCGGTCCCACCACCGGCGAGCGTGGTGGTCCCTTCGGTGGCCGGGCCGGTCCCACCACTGGCAGCGGTGGTCCCCGTGCTGGCAGGGCTGGTCTTGCCACTGGCAGGACCACGTGGCGCCGGCCGGGCGGCGTACTCGCCCGGATCACGGGCGAACCTCGACGCCCTCGCCGCGCCGGCGGCGGGCAAGAGCGGGACGGTGTCCTCCGTGGCGCGTTCGAGCATCGAGGCGACCTTGGTCACCGAGACCACGTCGAGGTCCAGCGCGCGTGAGCACGCGGTCTCCACCGGTTCGGGCTGTCAACGTCGGCCGAAAATTGACCCCCTGGCGTCGGGCGAAAATTGACCCCCTTGGTGTGGTTCGTGCCGGTCAGCGTGTGCTGGCCGGTGTGGTGGTGAGTAGGTCTCGGCGGGTGCGG
>NZ_JABCJJ010000060.1 GCF_012952065.1 Cellulomonas fimi | reverse complement strand
GTACCGCGGCGGGGCGTCCGACGCCAACGCCGCCCGCACCGTATTCCTCGCCACCCCCAGACGACGCGAGAGCTCCTTGATCGGAACCCCCTCCGCCCGGTGCAACCTACGGATCTCTGCCCAGTCCATCGCGATCACCCTCCAAGGGTTCAGGAGGGGGTCAAATTTCATCCGTCGCACAGGGGTCAGTTTTCACGCGTCGTCGACACGGGCCCGTAGCGGCGGACCAGGCCGAGCAGCCGGTAGACCGCGCGCATCCTGGTCCAGGGCAGCGGGTCATCGAGGATCCGCTCGGCGTAGATGCCGATGTTCTGCCCATGGCCGGCGCATGTGGCGATCAGCCGGGTCAGGTCGCGAAGGGCGTAGCCGGTCTTCTCCGCGGGCAGGTCTGCCGGGTCGGTCCACCGCCCGCCAGGTCGCTGTCTGGGGTGGGTCTTGACCAGGCGGCCGTGGTGGTAGAGCTTGACCAGCTCGGAGTCGGCGCGGGCGTCGAGCTGCTGGCCGAGGAACTCGCCCGGGACGGAGTACAACGCCTTGGCGACCTCGACGTGGAAGTCGCGGTGAACCTTCACCGTCCTAAAGACCGGCACGTCGTACGGCTGCGGGAGGGCCAGCAGCGCCGCCGCCTCGGTGTCGGTGAAGACCTGAAGCGGGCGGGCCTGGATGGTGCCGTGGATCCGCATGCCGGCCTTGTCCCGGCACCACGCCTCGGCGCGGCGCTGGGCGTCGGCGAGGTCGGTGAAGGTCTCCCCGGCCCAGAAGTTCCCCCGCACGTACTGCACCGTGCGTTCGACCCGGGGCTTGTCCTTCGGGGAGCGGACCCGGGCGGGGTCGGTGACGAACCCGGCGTGCTGGGCATAGTCCAGCCATCCCGTCGAGAGCCTGGGGTTGACGGCGTCGGCGTCGGTCACGACCGGCTTGAGGTTGTCCGGGATCAGGACCTTGAAGACCCCGCCGAAGAACGCCCAGGCCGCCTCGCAGCCGGCGATCACCGCCGCGAGGGTCTGGGAGTAGGTCAGCCAGACGAACATGTGCCGGGAGTACACCGCGGTCAGGATCAGCGCATGGACCTTGCGGCGCCGCCCGTCGGCGTCGAGCAGGTAACCCATCTGCCCGAAGTCGACCTGCAGCTCCGCGCCCGGCTCCCCGTCGGCCACGCGCACGGTGGTGTCCTTGGCCCGGTACCCGCACCGCTCGGTGGCGAAGCGGTGCAGGGTCCGGTACGGCACCACACACCCCTGGCGGGCCAGGAGATCTTCGATCTTCACGATCGAGAGCGCCTTGTTGTCCTTGCCGTCGCCCTTGACCCAGGCACGGATCTGCTCCTCGCGTGCCAGCAGGGCCTCCCACGCCTGACCGTGACCGTTCGGCCGGACCGGCCGCACCGCCGCCACCACGGCGCCGACCAGCTCGTCATCGACCGCAACCAGCCCCGCGGTCCGTTCCAGCCCGGCCGCCTGGGCCGCCTCGACGTACCGGCGGGCCGTCTTCCGGTCCACCCCCGCCCGCTCGGCGACCGTGCGGAGCCCGGCCCCGCCGAGCCAACCCCGCAGCACCTCTTTGACCTCAATCACGCTGACCTCCCGGAATCCCACGCCCGTAGACCTCTCGCGCCGACGAAGCTGACGCGGCGATCAAACGGGCGAACCGAGGACCCACCGGCAAGGCGCGCCGGGTGGTCCCATGACTGGCAATCCAGGCGGTCCCATGAGGGTGGCAGAAAACCGGCTACACCGGTCCCATGCTCATGGCAGGCGACAGCCGGTCGCAGTCCGCACCTGCCTGCTCGTCCAAGCCGCGAGGTGTCGTAGGTCGAAGTAGCTCGAGTTGTTGTAGGTCGGAGTAGATCGCACGAAGCCTGTCGGCGGCCAGGGCGTACTCACGGTTGCAGCGCTTGCCTTCAAGGAGCGCACGATGCGACGCGATTGCGTAGGCGTGGAATTCAGCGGCCTCCCATGCGAAATGACGCTCGGGCTGCCGCGAAAGAGAGACGGGCCGCGCGGCCCGGCCCGAGCCGCGGCGCGAGACGGGCGGACTACCGAGCAGCCAGGTCGTTCGCCTCCGCAGCCAGATCGACGCCCGCCGAGCCGTCCCTTCTGTCGGGGGCATTGGTGGCTCATCGCGATTGAGGGTGTAGTCGGGGTCTGAAGCCGCCGGTCTCGAGCAGGCTTCTGGCGATGTAGTTGGTGAGGTTGCGGAAGCCGAGGGCGGAGCCGCGCAGGTGTTCGAGGCGCCCGTTG
>NZ_JABCJJ010000005.1 GCF_012952065.1 Cellulomonas fimi | reverse complement strand
GATCTTCTGGCGTGGGCTGCGGCGCACCGGGCGGGGTGGCGGGGCCGCGCTCGAGACGCTGGTCGGCGAGCTCGAGCGGTCGGCCGCGGCGAACCTCGAGGGCGCGGGCCGGGCAGCCGAGCACGCGTTGCGGGATCGGCTCGCGGCTCGGACCGCCCCGGCCGGCGGGCCTGCCCTGGTCGGCGCCTGGCCGGCCGCCGGCCGGGACGTGGACCGGCGCACCCGGGCCCGGGCGGGTGCGGCCGACTGGACGGCGATGGCGCAGCAGGCGGTGCACGTGCTCCGCTCCGCGCCCGACCCCGGGTCGGCGCGACGGGCGCAGCAGGCCGTCGACGCGCTGGGAGAACGCGGGCTCGCCGCGGTGGCGCTCGCCGCCGCGGCCGGTCTCGACCCTGCGGCCGTGGTCCTCGAGGCGTTGCTGGGCGACGACGCGGGGCTTGTGCGCGCCGCGTTGCAGGGCGCGCTCGTCGAGCGTGCCCAGGAGCAGGCGGCCCGCGAGGGCGCCGACCTGGTGTCGCGCCTCGACGGACCCGACCTCGCGCCCGACGCCGCGTCCCGGCTCCGCCTGCGCTTCGCCGTCCTGAAGGGGCTCACATGAGCGGCCGCGCCGCCCACCGCTCGGAGACCGCCGATCTCACGGGCCGCGTGGAGGCCCTCGAGCGGGCCCTCACGATCGCCGACGGGCGCGTGCCCGACGACGTCGCGGCGGGGGTCACCTCGGCACTCGTGGGGGTCCGCGAGCGGCTCGCGCTCGGCGTCGACCACACGATCGTCGCCCTGGTCGGCGGCACCGGCTCCGGCAAGTCCACCCTCTTCAACGCGATCTCGGGCCTCGACTTCGCGGACGTCGGCGTGCGGAGACCGACCACGTCCACCGTCGCCGCGTGCGTCTGGGGAGAGGCGGGCTCCGCGTTGCTGGACTGGCTCGGGATCGACGCCCACCGGCGCATCCAGCGCGAGAGCGAGCTCGACGCCGACTCCGAGGTGGCGCTGCGCGGGCTCGTGCTGCTGGACCTGCCGGACCACGACTCCATCGAGCCCTCGCACCGCGAGACGGTCGACCGGCTGCTGCCGATGGCCGACCTGCTGGTGTGGGTGGTCGATCCGCAGAAGTACGCCGACGACGCGCTGCACTCCGGGTACCTGCGTCGGCTGGCCGGCCACGAGTCGGCGATGGTCGTGGTGCTCAACCAGGTCGACACGGTTCCCGAGGACGTCCGGGGCAGGCTCCAGGCGGACGTCGAACGGCTCCTGCGCGAGGACGGCCTGGTCGGCGTGCGGGTGCTCCAGGCGTCGGCCCGGAGCGGCGGCGGGGTGCCCGAGCTACGCGCCCTGCTCGCGGGCGTCGTCGCGCAGCGCAGCATCGCGGCGGTGCGCGCCGGTGCCGAGGTCACGGATGCCGCGAACCTGATCGCGCGCGAGGTCGCGGCGCGCGAGCCGGCGCGGGCGGAGCTGCCCGAGCGCGAGGTCGTCGACACGCTCGCGCAGGCCGCCGGCCTGCCGGCGGTCGCCGACGCCGTCGAGGCGGTCGTGCGCGGCGGCGGGCGGACGGTCCCGGAGGCCGGCACGGTGCAGGAGGGGACGGTCGAGCTCGCGCGCGCGCGCTGGGTCTCGAGCGCCGTCGAGGGTCTTCCCGCCGCCTGGCAGCGCGCGCTCGACGAGCGGGTCGCGTCGGCCGACCGGCTGCGGCGCGCGGTCGCCGACCGGTTCGTGGACCTCCCGATCTCGACGGCGGGCTCGTCCGCCGCGGGGCTGCTGCGGGCGGGCGCCGGTGTCGCGCTGGTCGGCGCCGTCGTGGCCGCGGGCCTCGCGCTCGCGGACGTGGCGCCGCTCGTGCCCGTGGCGCTCGCGCTCGTGGCCCTGGGCGTGCTCCTGGGCGCGGCCTCCCACCTGGTCCGACGCCGCGACGCGCACGGCCGTGCCGAGCGGGTCCGGACCGCGGGGACGACCGCGCTCGAGGGCGTCGTGGCGCAGCTGCTGCTGGCGCCGACGCTCGAGGTGTGGGCCGAGCACCGCGAGGTGCGCGAGCTGACCACCGGCGCGGCGGTGCCCGACCCGACCTCAGCGGCGCGCGGCGCGAGCACGTCACCAGCCTGACCACCGGTCCCGGCACCGCCCGGGCGCCGACGCGCATCCTCCACCCACGGGCCGGCACCGGTCGGCTCGCCGGACGAGGAGGAACGATGAGCACCAACGAGCTGACGATGACGCTGGTCGGGTGGGTCGCGACGGAGCCGCGGCAGTACACGGGGGCGGGGACCACGCCGTTCGCGAGCTTCCGGATGGCGAGCACGCGGCGGTACTTCGACCGCGCGCAGAACACGTGGGTGGACGGCCGGACCGAGTGGTTCACGGTCAAGGCGTGGCGGCAGCAGGCGCTCAACGTCGCCGCGTCGTTGCGCAAGGGCGACCCCGTGCTGGTGCACGGCCGGCTCGGCACCGAGGAGTGGACCGCGCCCGAGGGGACCCGGACGTCGCTCGTGCTCGAGGCGCTCGCCATCGGGCCGGACCTCACGTTCGGGCAGGCGAGGTTCGCCCGGACCGTGCACGTGGCCGGGGGAGCGGAAGGGGGAGACAGCCAGCGCGGTGCGGACGACCAGCGTGGTCCGGACGACCAGCGCGGTGCGGACGACCAGCGCGGTGCGGACGCCCAGCCCGACGCCGAGCCGGAGGCCGGTGCGACGCCCGACGGGTCGCCGGGGTACCCCGCGGCGATCGACCCGTGGGCCACGGCGGCCGCGCCGGAGATCGCGGGCTCGGCCGTCGACGACGCGACCACGGCCGTCGACGAGCGCGCCACCGAGGCGGAGGCCGAGGACCCCTCGGCAGCGGACACGACCACGACCGGCAAGCGAGGCGCGAAGAGCCTCGCTCTGAGCGGGAGCAGGTGATCGCCTAGGCTGGGGAGCTGATCGCCGCCCGCCCCGCGCGGGCGGGCGGACCCCCACCATCGAGCGCTAGGGCGGACGAGTAGCCAGTGGCTGAGTTCATCTACACCATGTACAAGGCGCGCAAGGCGCACGGCGACAAGGTCATCCTCGACGACGTCACCCTGAACTTCCTGCCCGGCGCCAAGATCGGTGTGGTCGGCCCCAACGGTGCCGGCAAGTCGACGATCCTCAAGATCATGGCGGGCCTCGAGCAGCCCTCGAACGGTGAGGCGCGGCTGTCCCCGGGGTACAGCGTCGGCATCCTGCTGCAGGAGCCGCCGCTCAACGAGGAGAAGACCGTGCTCGGCAACGTCGAGGAGGGTGTCGCCGAGATCAAGCGCAAGCTCGACCGGTTCAACGAGATCTCGGCGCTCATGGCCGAGCCGGACGCCGACTTCGACACGCTGCTCGCCGAGATGGGCCAGCTCCAGGAGGAGATCGACGCGGCGAACGCCTGGGACCTCGACGCCCAGCTCGAGCAGGCCATGGACGCGCTGCGGTGCCCGCCGCCGGACGCCGACGTGTCGGTGCTGTCCGGTGGCGAGCGCCGTCGGGTCGCGCTGTGCAAGCTGCTGCTCGAGAAGCCCGACCTCCTCCTGCTCGACGAGCCCACCAACCACCTCGACGCCGAGAGCGTGCTCTGGCTCGAGCAGCACCTGTCGCAGTACGCGGGCGCGATCCTCGCGGTCACGCACGACCGGTACTTCCTCGACCACGTCGCCGAGTGGATCTGCGAGGTCGACCGCGGACGCCTGTACCCCTACGAGGGGAACTACTCCACGTACCTGGAGAAGAAGGAGGCGCGTCTGCAGGTCCAGGGCAAGAAGGACGCGAAGCTCGCCAAGCGCCTGCGCGAGGAGCTCGAGTGGGTCCGGTCCAACGCGAAGGGCAGGCAGACCAAGTCGCGCGCACGCCTCGCGCGGTACGAGGAGATGGCCGCCGAGGCGGACCGCACCCGGAAGCTCGACTTCGAGGAGATCCAGATCCCGCCGGGCCCGCGCCTCGGCAACCTGGTGATCGAGGCCACGAAGCTCGAGAAGGGCTTCGACGGCCGCCAGCTGATCAACGACCTCTCGTTCACGCTGCCGCGCAACGGCATCGTCGGGGTGATCGGCCCGAACGGCGTCGGCAAGACGACGCTCTTCAAGACGATCGTGGGGCTCGAGCCGCTGGACGGCGGCGAGCTCAAGATCGGCGACACCGTCAAGATCTCCTACGTCGACCAGTCGCGTGGCGGGATCGACCCGAAGAAGACGCTCTTCGAGGTCGTCTCCGACGGGCTCGACTACATCAAGGTCGGGAACGTCGAGATGCCGTCGCGTGCGTACGTGGCCGCGTTCGGCTTCAAGGGTCCCGACCAGCAGAAGCCGGCCGGCGTCCTCTCGGGCGGTGAGCGCAACCGCCTGAACCTCGCGCTCACCCTCAAGCAGGGCGGCAACCTGCTCCTGCTCGACGAGCCCACCAACGACCTCGACGTCGAGACCCTGGGCTCGCTCGAGAACGCCCTCCTCGAGTTCCCGGGCTGCGCCGTCGTGGTGTCCCACGACCGCTGGTTCCTCGACCGGGTCGCGACGCACATCCTCGCGTACGAGGGCACCGACGCGGACCCGGCGCAGTGGTACTGGTTCGAGGGCAACTTCGCGTCCTACGAGGAGAACAAGGTCGAACGGCTCGGCGCGGACGCCGCACGTCCGCACCGCGTGACCTACCGCAAGCTCACGCGGGACTGACGGAGCCGGCTCGGTGGAACCGGGGGAGCACGGGCCTGACGCCGAGCTCGTGGCTGCCCTCGTCGCCCTCCGGGCGGCCGTCGGCGAGGTCCGGCTGCCGCTCGAGCTCGCGGAGGCGCCTCACCAGCGGTTGCAGCGGGCGCAGGTGCTCGACCAGCTCGACGACTACCTGCTCCCGCGGGCGCGCGCGGCCGGGGCGCCCCTGCTCGTCGTCGTCGGGGGGTCGACCGGTGCCGGCAAGTCGACCCTGGTGAACTCGCTCCTCGGCGAGCAGGTGAGCCAGGCGGGCGTGCTGCGCCCGACGACGCGCGCACCCGTCCTCGTGCACCACCCGCTCGACACCGGCTGGTTCCGGGGCGACCGGGTGCTGCCCGGCCTCGCGCGGATCACCGGCACCGGCGCGGTCGACGGGGCGGGCGCGCTGCGTCTCGTCGCGTCGCAGGCCGTCCCGCCCGGCCTCGCGCTGCTCGACGCGCCCGACATCGACTCCGTCGTGCAGGATAACCGGCGGCTCGCGACCCAGCTGCTCGGCGCCGCCGACCTCTGGCTGTTCGTCACGACGGCCGCGCGGTACGCCGACGCCGTCCCGTGGGACCTGCTCGAGGCGGCCGAGCGTCGGCACACCGAGCTGGCCCTGGTCCTCGACCGGGTCGACCCGGGGACGGAAGGCCCCGTGCGCGCGCACCTCGAGCAGATGCTCGCCGAGCACGGGCTCGGCAGCGCGCCCGTGCTGCTCGTCGCCGAGGCACCGCTCGAGGACGGCCTCCTGCCCGAGCACGTCGTGGCGCCCGTCGCCGACTGGTTGACCGCGTTGGGCGCCGACCCGGCCGAGCGGGCGGCCGCCATCACGCGGACGCGGGAGGGCACGACGGCCGACCTGCTCGTGCGCGCGCGCGGGCTCGCGGACGCGGCCGACGCGCAGCGGGCCGCAGACGGTCGCCTGCGGGCGATGGTCGCGACGCCGTACAACGACGCGCTCGAGACGGTGCTGCGGGCGACGTCCGACGGCACGATGCTCCGCGGCGAGGTGCTCGCGCGCTGGCAGGACGTCGTGGGCACAGGGGAGTTCTTCCGCGCGGTCGAGACGCGCGTGGGCTGGCTCCGGGATCGGCTCACGGCGGCGATCCGGGGCCGCGGAGCTCCCGAGCCCGAGCTCGCGACCGCCATCGGGCACGGGCTCGAGGCCGTCGTGCTCGACGCCGCCGAGGACGCGGCCGGGCGTGCTCACGCCGCGTGGCACGCGGACCCCGCCGGGGCTGCGCTGCTCGGCGGCCTCCAGCTCGCCCGGGGCTCGTCGGACCTGCGCGCCCGCGTGGCCGGCGAGATCCGGGCCTGGCAGTCGGACGTCCTCGAGCTGGTCGCCGAGGAGGGCGCGAGCAAGCGATCGACCGCGCGTGTGCTCTCCTTCGGCGTCAACGGGCTGGGCGCCGCGCTCATGGTCGCGGTGTTCGCGTCGACCGGCGGGCTCACGGGCGCGGAGATCGGTATCGCCGGTGGCTCGGCACTCCTCGCCCAGCGGGTGCTCGAGGCCGTCTTCGGCGACGACGCCGTGCGTCAGCTGACGCGCACGGCGCACGAGCGGCTCGCCGTCCGGATCCGCGGCGTCCTCGCCGGGCAGTCCGAGCGCTACACGGTGCAGCTCGACGCGCTGGGGACGGCGCACGCGAGCGGGACCGAGCTGAGGCAGGCCGCCGACCGGGTGGCCCGCGCGATGGTGCGGCTCCAGGAGGCTGTCGGGGGCGGGGAGGGGGCTGGGGCCGGGACCGGGACGCCGACCGCGGGCGCGGCCGTGCCCGGGACCGCGCGGGGTGCGCTGCGTGGGGCCGGTGCCGGGCGACCGGCCCCCGTCACGCCGGACCGCGACGCACCGACACGGCGGGGGACCGGCGCCGGCGCCCGGGCCGACAGCGGAGCGACCACGGAGTCGTCCGGCGACGGGGGGCTCCGCGGCTGGTGGCGTCGGCTGCTGCGCGGCCCGGAGGACCGGTGAGTCGCCGCGAGCCGGACCTCGCCGCGCGGGTCGCTGCGCTCGAGACCGCCGTCGAGGCCGGGACCGGTCGGCTGCCCGAGGCGGACCTCGAACGGGCGCGCGGGGTCGTCGCGCACGCGCAGCAGCGGCTCGCCCTGTCACCCGACCACACGGTCGTCGCGCTCGCCGGCTCGACCGGATCGGGCAAGTCGTCGTTGCTCAACGCGATGGCGGGGGAGCGGATCGCGGAGCCGGGCATCACCCGTCCCACGACCGGCTTCCCCTCGGCGGCGGTCTGGGGGCCCGACGGCTCCGCCAACCTGCTCGACTGGCTCGGCGTCGACGCGCGCCGGCACCTCGACGGCGTGGGAGCGGTGCCCACCGGACTCGTGCTCCTCGACCTGCCGGACCACGACTCCGTGGTGGTCGAGCACCGCCTGCGCGCCGAACGGCTGCTCGAGCGCGTCGACCTGCTCGTCTGGGTCGCGGACCCGCAGAAGTACGCCGACGCCGCGCTGCACGAGCGGTACCTGCGCCCGCTCGCGACCCACGCCGACGTCATGGTCCTGGCGCTCAACCAGGTCGACCGGCTCAGCGCCACCGAGCGGGACCGGTGCGTCGCCGACCTGCGCCGCCTCGCTGCCGAGGACGGGCTGGGCGCCGTACCGGTGCTCGCGGTCTCCGCGACGACGGGCGAGGGCGTGGACGAGCTGCGTGGCCTCCTGTCCGAGGCCGCCCGGAAGCGGCGGGCGGCGACTGCGCGGCTCACGGCCGACGTCCGTGCCGAGGCCGCGCGTCTCGTGGCGGCCTGCGGCGATGCCGTCCCGCCCGTGGTGCACCGCGCCGCACGCGAGGACCTCGTGACCGCGCTCGAGGAGGCCGCGGGCGTCCGCACCGTGGTCGACGCCGTCCGCGGCTCGGCGCGCGCTCGCGCCAGAGCCGCCACCGGGTGGCCGGTGACGCGCTGGCTCGGCCGGTTCCGACCCGACCCGTTGCGCCGGCTGCACCTCGACCGTGACGTCCGCCGGCCCGACCTGGCCCGCACGTCGTTGCCGGCGGCCGGGGCGGCGAGCCGCGCCCGGGCCGCGAACGCGGTCCGCGACTTCACCGACGCGGCCACGGCCGGCGCGCCCGACGCCTGGGTCCTCGCGGCCCGGGCGCGCACGTCGGCCGACGGGCTCGCGGACGCGCTCGACCAGGCCGTCGCCGGGACGCGCCTGGACGCCGAGCGGCGGCCGGTGTGGTGGCGCGCGGTCGGCGCGGTCCAGTGGCTCCTGCTCGCGGCGCTCGTGGGCGGCCTCCTGTGGCTCGCCGGGCTCGCCGTGCTGGCGTACCTGCGGCTGCCTGAGCCGCCCACCCCGCAGTGGTGGGACTTCCCGGCGCCGACGGTGCTCGCCGTCGGTGGCGCCGTCGGGGGGATCCTGCTGGCGGCCTTCTCGCGGATCGCCGCTGCCCTCGGTGCGCGGCGCCGAGCGGCTCGCGCGCGCACCCGGCTGCGTGCCGCCGTCGGGCAGGTCGCGGACGGCCGCGTGGTCGGTCCGGTGAGCGAGGAGATAGGGGCGCTCGAGCGGTGCCGGTCCGGCGCCCGCACGGCGGCAACATGACTCGGGCACCATGACTCGGGCATCATCACTCCCGGCCGTCGGCCAGGAACCGCGGACGCCATGACGACACGGGAGGTGGGCCGGCGATGACTCGGCTCAGGGTGCCGGTCCAGCTGCGCTGGTCGGACATGGACGCCTACGGGCACATCAACAACGTCGAGATGTTCCGCGTCCTCGAGGAGGCGCGCATCGCGGCGTTCTGGGTGCACCCCAGCCCGCCCGCCGACGGCGTCTGGCCCACGGCCGTGATCGACGCCGGCCCGGACGCGCCCACGACGACGCTCGTGGCCCGGCAGGAGATCGAGTACGTCCGGCAGCTGGAGTACCGACGCACGCCCATCATCGTCGAGCTGTGGATCGGTCACCTGGGTGGCGCGAGCCTCGACGTCTGCTACGAGGTAGTCGACGGGGACCTGCCGGGCGGGTCGGCGGCCGACGTCGTCCCGTCGGACGCGACCTCGGACGGGTCCGAGCGGGCGTCACCGCGCCGGGTGCCGTACGCGCGCGCCACGACCACGCTGGTGCTGTTCGACCCGGCGACCGGGTCACCGCGGCGGATCACGCCCCAGGAGCGCGAGTCGTGGACGCCGTACCTCGGTCCGATGGTCGAGATCCGCCGGCGCGGGGGCCGCGACGCAGGTTGACGCGTCGGCACGACGGCGAGTGCGGCTCAGGACGCCTTGGCGGTGGCCCCTGGTCGCGTCGTCGACGTCGCCCGTCCCGGCGCCGACCGCTCCGCCGGGGCAGCGGCCCTGGCCGCGGCCGCCTGCGACGGTCCCGAGAGCAGCTCGAGCACGGCGCGCTCGGCGACGGACTGCGACCGGGTCACCGGGATGCGCTCCTCGCGCTCCCACAGCTCGACGAGCCGCGGGTCGATGTAGGAAGCGCGGCACACCGCGGGCGTGTTGCCGAGCGCGTCGGCGACGTCCCGCACGACCGCGGTGACGACGCGCCGACGTGCGCGGTCCGACGACGGCGGCGGGCCGGCAGCCGCCAGACCCTGCGCCGCCAGCACGGTCGCGTGCCAGGTCCGGAAGTCCTTGGGGCTGGCGTCCTCGCCGAGCAGCTCCTTGACGTAGGACGTCACGTCGGCGCTCGTGATGTCGCGCCACACCGGACCCTCGCGCCACGCGAGGAGCTCGACGCCGGGACTGCGTCGGCGCCGCAGCGTGGCCACGAGCTGCGCGACCTCCTCGTCCTCCACCAGGACGTCACGCACCTGGCCCGACTTCGCGGGGTAGGTGAAGTGGACCGCGACCGGCGAGCCCGCACCACCACGGACGCGGACGTGCTCGCGGCGCAGCGTGGCGAGCCCGTAGCTGCCGTTGGTGCGCGCGTACGTCTCGTTCCCGGCGCGGAAGTAGGCGAGGTCCAGCAGCCGGAACGCCAGCGCGAGCGACTTCGTGCGCGGCCAGCCGTCCTGCGCGAGGTCCGCTGCCGCGCGTCGGCGTGCCCGGGGCAGCCGGCGCGCGACATCGAGCACGTGGTCGTGCTTGGCGCGGTCCCGTCGCGCGCGCCACTGCACGTGGTACAGGTACTGCCGGCGTCCGGCGTCGTCGAGCCCGGCCGCCTGGATGTGCCCGTTGGCGTGCGGGCAGATCCAGACGTCGGTCCAGGCCGGCGGGATCGCGAGCGCGCGGATCCGCGCGAGGACGTCCTCGTCGACCAGCCGCGCGCCGTCCGAGGCGAGGTAGACGAAGCCTCGCCCGGAGCGCCGTCGGCGCCAGCCGGGACCCTCGATGCTGACCCTGCGCAGCCGTGGCATGCGCCGAGTGTGCCTGCGGCGGGGCCGCGCCGCGCGTCGAACCGGCCCGGTCCGGCGCCGTCAGAGCGGGAGCCGGACCATGCCCTCCTGGGCGATCGTCGCGACGAGCCGGCCGTCCTGCGTGAAGACCTCGGCGGTGGCGAGGCCGCGCCCACCCTGCGCGCTCGGCGAGCGCTGGGCGTACAGCAGCCACTCGTCGACGCGCGCCGGCCGGTGCCACCACATCGCGTGGTCGAGGCTGGCCATGGACAGCCCGGGGGAGACCCAGCTCTGGCCGTGCTTGCGCAGGATCGACTCGAGCATCACCTGGTCGCACGCGTACGCCATGAGCGCACGGTGCAGCAGCTGGTCGTCCGGCACCGGGCCGCGTGCGCGGATCCAGACCAGCTGGCGGTCCGTTCGCACCTTGGCGGGGCCGACGAAGATCGACTCGTCGACGTGGCGCAGGTCGAACGCCGCCTGCTGGATCCAGAACTGCGCGATCGGGTGGTCGATCGGCCCGAGCACGTCGCGGGCCGAGACCACCTCGTCGGGCGGCGGGGCGTCGGGCATCGGGTCGGCGTGCTCGAGCCCCTCCTGCTGCTCCTGGAACGACGTGCTCATCGTGAGGATCGGTCGGTCGTTCTGGAGCGCGTGCGTGCGCCGCGCGCTGAACGAGCGTCCGTCGCGCAGGCGCTCGACCGCGAACGAGATGGGCCGGTCGGCGTCGCCCGGGCGCAGGAAGTAGGCGTGCAGCGAGTGCGGGAGCCGCTCCGGCCCGACCGTCCGGCCCGACGCCAGGAGCGCCTGGGCCAGGACCTGGCCGCCGAAGACCCGTCCGTGCGGCTGCGGGAGGCTCGAGCCGGTGAAGCGGTCGTCCGCACCGGGCCCCGGCTCCGGCGAGAGCTCGAGCATGGCCAGCAGCCGCGCCATGGGGTCGTGGGCCAGGGCGTGCGTCATGGGCACAGACTTCCCGGTCAGAGGGTCCGAACGCGAATCCGACACGGGGTCGCGCTGCACCTCAGTCGTCGAACGTGTTGACGAGCGAGTGGGCGGCCCGCTCGAGGTAGTCCCAGAGCTGCGCCTGGTGCAGCGGCGCGAGCCCGAGCGAGTCGACCGCGGTGCGCATGTGCGCGAGCCAGCGGTCGCGGGCCAGCGGGTTCACCTTGAACGGCGCGTGCCGCATGCGCAGCCGGGGGTGCCCGCGCTGCTCGGAGTACGTCGTCGGCCCGCCCCAGTACTGCTCGAGGAACATCGTCAGCCGCACCTTGGCCGGCCCGAGGTCCTCCTCGGGGTACATCGGGCGAAGGATCTCGTCGTCGGCCACGCCCTCGTAGAAGACGTCGACGAGCCGTTCGAAGGTCTCGTGGCCCCCGATGACGGCGTAGAAGGAGTCGGCACGGTCGATGCTGGTCACGCGGCCCATTGTCCCATCACGCCGACGGCGTCCCGTCGGCGTGCCCGGGCACGCGGGACCGCAGTGGTGGGCGCTACCGTCGTCCGGACCAGAGCCGGCCCGATCCACCAGGAGTCACCGTGCCCCACCGTCGTGTCACGATCGCCATCGCCGAGGGGCTGCACGCGCGGCCGGCCGCCCTCTTCGTCAAGCTCGCGAGCGAGCAGCCCGCGAAGGTCACGATCCGCACGGACGACTCGGAGCCGGTCGACTCGGACAGCATCCTGGGCGTGATGACGCTCGGCGCGGGCGCGGGGGACGTCGTCGTGCTCGACGCCGACGGCGCGGGCGCCGACGAGTCGCTCGACGCGCTCGAGACCTACCTGACGACCGCCGGCTGACCGCCCGACCGACACGCCCGCGTCATAGGCCCAGATCCTCCAGGACCGGGAGGCGGCCGCGCACCGCCGCGCGGCCGTCGTCGGCGGTCTCGGCGTCGACGGCGGTCCGCGCCAGCGCCCGGCACTCCTCGAGCGTGACCGACTCGAGCACCGCCGCGACGTCGGGCAGCGCGCGCGGGGACATCGAGAGCGTCGCGACGCCCAGGCCGACGAGCACGACGGCGAACGCGGGGTCCGCGGCCGACTCGCCGCACACCCCCACGGGACGGCCCTGCTGCGCACCGCCGCGGCACGTCGCGGCGATCAGCTGGACGACGGCGGGCTGCCAGTGGGTCTGGAGCGGTGCGAGCTCCCCGAGGAGGCGGTCGGCCGCCATCGCGTACTGCGTGAGGTCGTTGGTGCCGATGCTCGCGAAGTCGGCGCGCGCCAGGATCTGGCCCGACTGCAGCGCCGCGCTCGGGACCTCGACCATCACGCCGGCCGTCGTCAGCCCGTGCGCCGTGCACCGCGCGACGAACTCCTCGGTCTCCGACGTCGTGGCGACCATGGGCGCCATGACCCAGACCTCGGCGGTCTCGGCCTGCGCCGCCTGCGCGATCGCGGCGAGCTGGTCCTCGAGCACCTGCGGGTCGCGCGACGCCGTCCGCAGACCTCGCACGCCCAGCGCCGGGTTCGGCTCCTGCGTGTTGGTGAGGAACGGCAAGGGCTTGTCGGCCCCGGCGTCGAGCGTGCGCACGACCACCTTCTTGCCCGGGAAGGCGGCGAGCACCTGGCGGTACTGCGCGACCTGCTCCTCGATCGACGGTGCCTCGGTGCGGTCGAGGAAGCAGAACTCCGTCCGGAACAGGCCCACCCCCTCGGCGCCGGCGTCCGCCGCCGCCTGGGCGCCGTCGGGCGCGCCGACGTTGGCCAGCAGCGGCACCGCGTGCCCGTCGCTGGTCCGTCCGTTCCCGCCGAACGTCCGCACGCGCGCGGCGAGCTCGGCCGCGCGCGCGACCTGCTCCTCGGTGGGGTCGAGGGTCACCGAGCCCGCGGCGCCGTCGACCAGTACCTGCGTCCCCTCCGGGATCGCCTCGGTCGCACCCGCCGCCCCGACCACGGCCGGGATGCCGAGCGCGCGCGCGAGGATCGCCGTGTGGGACGTCGGCCCGCCCTCGCTCGTGACGATCGCGACGACGCGCGCCGGGTCGAGCGTGGCCGTGTCGGCAGGGGCGAGGTCGGTGGCGAGGAGGACGAACGGGTGGCCCGGGTCGGGGACCCCGGGGGCCGGCCGGCCGGTCAGCGCCGCGACGAGGCGGTTGCGCACGTCGGCGACGTCGCGCGTGCGTTCGGCCATGTAGCCGCCGAGGGAGGCCAGCTGGTCGATGACCTTGCCCGCCGCGGCCCACACGGCCGACGGCGGGTCCCGACGCTCGGCGGTGACCAGCTTCTGGGCGCTCTTCACGAGCGTCGGGTCGGCCGCCATCATGGCCGTCGTCTCGAGCACCTCGCGCCCGGTCCCGCTCGCCCGCTCGGCGGCCTCCTGCAGGGCCGCCTGCACCTCCGCGGACGCCTCGGCGATCCGCTGCGCCGCCGCGGTGACGTCGTCGTCCGCCGTCAGTGTGGCGCCCGCGGGCGGCTCGGGCACCGGGTCCGGCATCCGCACGACGACGCCGGCCGCCCGGCCTGGGCTCACGCCCAGGCCGGAGACCACCCGCTGGGACCCCGCCCCCTGTGTCGCGGTCATGTCAGCGCGACGCGGTGCCCGTGGCGGGTCCGCTGCCGGGGTTGCCGCGGCCCGGGTCGGCCGAGGTGTCGGCCGCCGTGGTGGTCGAGCCGGTGGCGGTCGCACCCACCCTGTCGTCGGCGGCGGGCTGGTCCACGAGCGCGCTGTCGGTGTCCGCGGCGCCGCCCTCCTCCTCACGGCCCGGGGTGCGCAGGTTCCACCTCGTGATCACGAACCGGAAGAGGAAGTAGTAGACGACGCCGTAGCCGAGGCCGACGAGCAGCAGGAGGAGGGGCTTCTGGGCGATGTTGAAGTTCAGCAGGTAGTCGATCGCGCCCGCGGAGAACCCGAAGCCCGCGTGGATGTCGAGCGCGTTGACCAGCGCGAGCGACGTGCCGGTGAGGATCGCGTGGATCACGTAGAGCGGGTAGGCGACGTACACGAACGCGAACTCGAGCGGCTCGGTCACGCCGGTGACGAACGAGACGAGCGCGGCCGAACCCATGATGCCCGCGATGACCTTGCGCTTGCCCGGCTTGGCGGTGTGCACGAAGGCGAGTGCGGCCGCCGGCAGCGCGAACATCATGATCGGGAAGAAGCCGGTCATGAAGGTGCCGGCGGTCGGGTCGCCGTTGAGGAAGCGCGCGATGTCGCCCTGCCAGACCTCGCCGTTGGCGTCGGTGAACTCGCCGAACTGGAACCACGGCAGCGAGTTGAGCAGGTGGTGCAGGCCGAACGGGACGAGCAGCCGGTTGGCCGTGCCGTAGACGAAGGCGCCGAGGATCGTCGAGCCGGTCACCCACTCGCCGATGGCTGTGATGCCGGCGTCGAACACCGGGTAGACCAGGGCGCCGATCATGGCGACGACGATCGCCATCCCGGCCGTGACGATCGGGACGAACCGGCGCCCGCCGAAGAAGGCGAGGTAGGGCGGCAGCTTGATCCGGTAGTACTTCTGGTACAGGAGCGCCGCGACCAGACCCATGACGATGCCGCCGAGCACCCCGTAGTTGATGAGCACCTGGGTCTCGCCCTCGGCCGCCTCACCCAGCACGTAGGGCGACAGGGCATCGGAGACGCCCTTGAAGACGAGGTAGCCGATGAGCGCCGCCAGCCCGGTCGAGCCGTCCGACTTCCGCGCGTAGCCGACCGCGACGCCGAGCGCGAACAGCAGCGGCAGGTTGGCGAACAGCGCGTTGCCCGCCGCGCCGAGGGTCGCGGCGACCGGCAGGAGCCAGTCGCCCCAGGCGCCGGCGAGCCCGTCGGCGCCGAGCATGTCCGACTGCCCGAGCCGCAGCAACAGGGCCGCGGCGGGGAGCGAGGCGATCGGCAGCATCAGCGAGCGGCCGACCCGCTGCATCTGCGCGAGGCCCGGGATGGGCCTCTTCTCCCGCACCTCAGGGGCGGTGGTAGCGGTCATGGCGTGTGCACTCCTCGGCGTCGTTGGCGGGCTCGCACAGATGTCTGGACCAGTCGATCCACACCATGGTGGAATGGCGCATCCGGTGTCAAGGACGACACCCGGGCAGGTCCCGGACCTCTCGGACAGGGGGCTCGCGTGCGGCGGTCGGCGCTCAAGTACGTACGCGTGCGCGACTACCTGCGCTCGCTCGTGACGCACGAGCTCGCGGTCGGCGACGCGATCCCGTCCGAGCGGCTGCTGTGCGAACGGTTCGGCGTCTCGCGCATGACCGTGCGCCAGGCGGTCGACGCGCTCGTGGTCGAGGGCCTGCTGCAGCGCGAGCAGGGGCGCGGCACGTTCGTCGCGCCCACGAAGATGGATCTCGAGGTCCGGCTCGCGTCCTTCGGCGAGGAGATGCGGCGCCGGGGCATGGAGCCGTCGTCGAAGGTCCTCGCCGCCGAGGAGATTCCCGCGACGCCCGACATCGCCGACGCGCTCGAGCTCGTCCCCGGCGAGCACGTGCTCTACCTGCACCGGGTGCGGTACGCGGACGGCGAGCCGATGGCGATCGAGCAGTCGTGGTTGCCGCGCGCCCTGACCCCAGGCCTGTTCGACGACGGGCCGCCGCCGAGCGTCTACGGCGAGCTCCGGCGTCGGGGGCTCGACCTGGACTGGGGCGAGGACACGGTCGAGGCGACCGAGGTCGACGGGCGCGACGCCGCCCTGCTGGGCCTGCGCGCGGGTGCGGCCGTGCTGCGCCTGACCCGGCGGACGTTCGCGGGGCAGACCGCGTGCGTGTACTCGCGCTCGTCGTACCGCGCGGACCGGTACGTGCTCTGGGTCCCGCTGCGGGCGCCGCGGCCCGCGCTCACGCCCCGCCCCGCTCCTGACACCGGCGTCGACCCGCCCGGGCCAGGTGCGGGTGGGGGCCCGGACGACGACGGCGGCGCGTCGTCCGGGCCCGCACCCCAGGAGGTCGCAGGATGAGGAGGACGGCACGGGCAGCACAGGCGCAGCCGGAGGGGCGGACAGCAGTGACAGACCAGGCGACGAGCATCCTGGCGGGTCTCGGGGGAGTGACGAACATCGTCGAGATCGAGCCGTGCACCACGAGGCTGCGCTCGGAGGTGCACGACGCGGGCCTGGTCGACGTCGCCGCGCTCCGTGCCGCCGGGGCGCACGGGGTCATGGTCGCCGGGCGCGTGGTCCAGGTGGTCGTGGGGCCGGGCGTCGACACGCTCGCGTCGGAGCTCGAGGACCTGATGTGACTAGTCTGGGTCGCACTGCAGCAGCGTCGTCGTCGGTCACGAAGGAGTACTGATGAGCAAGGCAGAGCAGATCCTCAAGGCCCTCGGTGGCGACAAGAACATCCTCGACCTCGAGCCGTGCATCACGCGCCTGCGCGTCGAGGTCGAGAACCCCGCCCTCGTCGACGAGGCGGGCCTCAAGGCGACCGGCGCGTTCGGCGTCGTCCGGTCGGGCAAGGTCGTGCAGGTCGTCGTCGGGCCAGAGGCGGACACGCTCGCGTCCGACATCGAGGACCTGCGCTGATGCCGACGTCGCTCACCGTGCTGGCGCCCGTCGCCGGCACGGTGGTGGCGATGGCCGACGTGCCCGACCCGGTCTTCGCGGGGGCCATCGTCGGCCCGGGGCTCGCGATCGACCCGAGTCGCGACGGCGTGGTGGACGCGGTCTCGCCGATCGCCGGCACCATCGTCAAGCTGCACCCGCACGCGTTCGTCGTCCAGGCCGACGGTGACCGCGGCGCGCTCGTGCACCTGGGGCTCGACACGGTGCAGCTGGGCGGCGAGGGCTTCACGCTGCACGCGGCCGAGGGCGACGCCGTGGCCGCGGGCGACCTCGTCGTGAGCTGGGACCCGGCCGCTGTCGAGGCCGGCGGGCGCTCGCCGATCTGCCCGGTCGTCGCCCTGCAGGGCGCACCGGAGGCGGTCAACGGGCTCGTCGAGCCGGGCACGAGCGTGACCGCCGGTGAGCCCCTGTTCGAGTGGACCTGACCCGCAGGTGGAGATGAGGGCCACCGACGCTCCGACCGCGGCGGCCCGCGTCGCCCGTCCGGGTGGCGGGCTGCTGCTCGACCTCGACGGCACGCTGGTCGACAGCGAACCGCTGCACCGGCGGGCGTTCGCCGTCTACTTCGCGAGCCGCGGCTGGGACGTGCCCGACGACGTCGTCCGCGAGTTCTCCGGTCGCCGCGCCCACGAGGTGTTCCCCGTGCTGGACGGACCGTGGCGTGGCGAGGACCCGCACGCGCTGACCCGCGGCGTGCTGGACGCGCTGGGGCACGGCCACGAGCCGCCGGTCCCGGTGCGTGGGGCGGCCGACCTGCTCGCCGCGTGCGACGAGGTGGGCCTGCCGGTCGCGGTCGTCACCTCGGCGGGGCGGGCCTGGACGGCCCGGGTCGTCGACATGCTGGGCGCCCGCCTCGAGCGGATCGAGCTCGTCACGGCCGAGGACTGCACGCACGGCAAGCCCGACCCGGAGCCGTACCGGCGGGGAGCCGAGCGGCTCGGGCTCGCGCCCGGCGACCTCGTCGCGGCCGAGGACGCGCCCGCAGGGATCGCCTCGGCGCTCGGCGCGGGCATCGGGTGGGTGCTGGGCATGACGACGTCGCACCCCGCCGAGCGTCTCGTCACCGCGGGGGCGCACGAGACGGCGGTCGACCTCGAAGGGATCGCCGAGGCGGTCAGGAGTCGTCGCCCGGGCGGCTGACGTCGCGCTCGATCAGCACCTCCCGGCGTGGCAGTGCGAGCTCGATGCCCTCGCGCGCGAGCTGGTCCCGGATCCGGGCGCGCAGCTCGCGGGCGACGTCCCACTGCTTCGAGGGGGCGGTCTTGACGAGCAGGCGCAGCATCGCGCCCTCGGCGGTGAGGTCCTCGATGCCGGCCACCTCCGGGTCGTCGAGGATCGCGGCCGCGAGGTCCGGATGAGCGGCGACCTCCGCCGCCGCTCCCAGCAGCAGCTCCCGCACGCGGGGCACGTCGGCGTCCGAGAGCACGCGGACCTCGACCACCGCCCGCGACCAGCCCTGCGTCATGTTGCCGAGCCGCAGGATCTCGCCGTTGCGGACGTACCAGAGGGTGCCGTCGAGCGACCGGATCTGGGTCACCCGCAGGCCGACCTGCTCGACCGACCCGCTCACCTCGCCGACGTCGACGACGTCACCCACGCCGTACTGGTCCTCCGCGAGCATCGAGATGCCGGCGAGGAAGTCCTTGACGAGCGTCTGCGCCCCGAAGCCCAGCGCCACCCCCACGACGCCCGCCGACGCCAGCAGCGGGCCGACGTCGACCTGGAGGATGCCGAGCACGATGACGATGACGAGCAGCCCGACGACGAAGGTCGACAGCGAGCCCAGCACCGACCCCATGGTCTGGGCCCGCTGGACCCGACGGGCCGCACCCAGCGGGCTCGGGTCGAGCTCGCGCGCCTCCTGACGTGGCCGCCGGCTGACGAGACGGTCCGCGCGGCGCCGGACCGCGGGCCCGCCCCGCACGATGTTGCGGACCGTCCGCGCCACGAGGCGGCGCAGGAGCGCGACGGCGACCACGCCGAGGGCGATGGTGAGCCCGATCTGCCAGGCGGGCGTGATCAGCGCCTCGAACCACGCCGCGGCCTCGGGCGGCGGCGCGATCGACGTCAGCGACTCGGGGCGGGTCAGCGCGGTGGACGGACGGGGGCGTGCGAGGGCGGCCGGAAGCCAGGAGAACGTGACAGGCATGGCGAGCAGGGTAGTCGGCGCACCGGAGCGCCTGAGGGGCCGGGCGCGAGCGCCTCTGGCAGGATTCGAGGGTGCCACAAGCCACCGACGACCTGCCCGAGCAGCTTCTCCGTCTTGCCGACGCGTACGGGGTCGTCCCGGACTACTGGGGGTTCGACGGTACCCACAAGCTCGTCGCGCCGGGCACGCTCGTCAAGGTGCTCGCCGCGCTCGGCGTCGACGCCTCGTCCCCGGAGCGCATCGAGGTCAGCCTCGCCCACGCGGTCGACGACCCGTGGCGCCGTACGCTGCCGCCCGTCCTGGTCCTGCGACAGGGCCAGTCGCCCGAGGTGCCGGTGCACGTGCGCGACGGGGACGCCGTCGAGGTGTGGATCGAGCTCGACGAGGAGAGCGGTGGCGGTCGACGTGACCTGTCCCAGCTCGACGCGTACACCGAACCGCGCACCGTGGACGGACGGCGGGTGGGGCGCGCGACGTTCCGGGTTCCGCCCGACCTCCCGCTCGGGTGGCACACGATGCATGCGGGCGGTCCGAGCGGGCCCGCACGCTGCCGCGTCGTCGTCACCCCCGAGCGCCTGGAGCTGCCCGCGCAGCTGCGCGACGGCCGGGCGTGGGGCTTCATGGCGCAGCTGTACTCGGTACGGTCGCGGCAGTCGTGGGGTGCGGGCGATCTCGGCGACCTCGCGGAGATCGCCTGGCTGGCCGGGCGCCGCTGCGGCTCCGACTTCCTGTTGATCAACCCGCTGCACGCCGCCGAACCCGTCGGCCCGATGAGCCCGTCGCCCTACCTGCCGACGACCCGACGCTTCGTCAACCCCCTGTACCTGCGGGTCGAGGACATCCGCGAGACGGGCTACCTCTCGGCGGCCGACCGCTCGCTCGTCGAGTGGGCGGCCGACCCGGTCCGCGAGCTGGGCGACGACGAGGGTCCGATCGACCGCGACGCCGTCTGGCAGGCCAAGCGCAGCGCGCTCGACGTGGTGTTCGCCGCTCCCCGGTCGGCCGCTCGGCAGGCGGCGTTCGAGGCGTTCCGCGAGGAGCAGGGCGAGGGGCTCGAGGCCTTCGCCCTGTGGTGCGCGCTGTCCGAGAAGTACGGCGCGGGGACCGCGTGGCCGACCGAGGCGCACGACCCGGCGTCGGCCCTCGTCCAGCGCGCCCGGAGCGAGCTCGCGGACCGGATCGACTTCTGGTGCTGGCTGCAGTGGGTCGCCGACGACCAGCTGGGCGCGGCGCAACGCGCGGCTCGCGAGGGCGGCATGTCGATCGGGATCATGCACGACCTCGCCGTCGGGGTGCACCCCGAGGGCGCCGACGCGTGGGCGCTCGGTGACGTGCTCGCGACCGAGATCGGCGTCGGCGCGCCGCCGGACATGTACAACCAGCAGGGCCAGAACTGGTCCCAGCCGCCGTGGCGCCCGGACGCGCTCGCCCGGGCCGGCTACCTGCCGTACCGCGACATGCTCAGGACGGTCCTACGGCACGCGGGGGCGATCCGGATCGACCACGTGATCGGGCTGTTCCGGCTGTGGTGGATCCCGAACGGCGTGCCGGCCGACCAGGGGGCCTACGTCCGCTACGACCACGAGGCCCTGATCGGGATCCTGTGCCTCGAGGCGGCGCGCGCGGGCGCGGTGGTGATCGGCGAGGACCTCGGCACGTTCGAGCCGTGGGTCCGGGACTACCTCACCGACCGCGGGATCCTCGGCACCTCCGTCCTGTGGTTCGAGAAGGACGACAAGGGCACCCCGCTGGCGCCCGAGAGGTACCGTCGCCTGGCGCTCGCGACCGTCACGACCCACGACCTGCCGCCGACGGCGGGCTACCTCGCCGAGGAGCACGTCGCGCTGCGCGAGCGGCTGGGGCTGCTCACGGAGCCGGTGCACGTGGTCCGGCGGGCGGCGCGCGCGGAGCGGGCCACCATGCTCGACGCGCTCGCGCAGCGTGGCCTGGTCGGTCCGGACCCGTCCGAGCGCGAGGTCGTCGAGGCGCTGCACCGGTGGGTTCTGGCGTCGCCCGCCGCGCTGGTCGGCGTCTCGCTGGCCGACGCCGTCGGGGAGCGCCGCGCGCAGAACCAGCCGGGCACCGACACCGAGTACCCGAACTGGAAGGTGCCCCTCGCCGACGGCTCGGGTCGGCTCGTCGGGGTCGAGGAGCTGTTCGAGAGCGCCCGGCTCCGGTCGCTCGTCGAGGCGATCCGCCGCGACCTGTAGGAAACCTCTTCGCGACGTCCGCACTCCGTGGGGTCAGGGCACCACGGAGTGCGGACGTCTGCAGGGAGGGGGTCAGCCGCGGGCGCGGTCCGCCTCCTGCGCGGCGAGCGCGCGACGGACGCCGTCACGGTTCTCGACCACCATGCGCCGCAGCCCCGGCAGCCGGTCGCCCAGCTCCGCGAGCCACGCGTCGGTGCGCGCGAGCAGGTCGACCGCGCCGCCCGCGGCCAGCTCGGTCGGGTACAGGCCCTGGACGATGTCCTGCGCCATGTCGTTCCCGCGCGTCGTCCAGACCTTCTCGATCGAGTCGAAGTACGCCTCGACGTAGGGCAGCAGGAGCGAGCGGTCGTGCACCGTCATGAAGCCCCCGATCGACGTCTCGAGGAGCGCGTTCGGCAGCGTGTCGATCTCGACCATCGAGGTCCACGCCTCGGCCTTCGCGGCGGGCGTCGGGATGGCGGCGCGTGCGCCGGCCGCGGCCCGCTGACCGGTGGCCGTGGCGTCGGCGGCCAGCGCGGCGTCGATCGCCTCGGTCCCCGCGCGCCCGCCCGCGACCAGCGACGTGAGGAGCTCCCAGCGCAGGTCCGTGTCGATGGTGAGCCCGGGCAGCGACTCGCTCGCGTCGAGCAGGCCGGCCACGTGGTCGAGCTGGTGGCCCGCGCTCGCGCGACCCGCGAACGCCTTGACGAGCTGGAGCTGGGTGTCGCTCGCGCCCTCGGCCGCCCGCGCGAGCTCCCACAGGCGCTCCGCGGCGGCCTCGGAGGTCTCGACCCGGTGCTCGTCGGCGACGTAGAGCTCGATCGCCGTCGCGACCTGGCGCAGCAGCACGAGGACGACCGACGAGTCGGTCTCGTGGGCGAGGTTGCCCAGGACGAGGTCGACGAAGTCGCGGGCGGCCCACTCGCCGTCGCGCGTCATGTCCCAGGCCGCGGCCCACACCAGCGTGCGCGGGAGCGACGAGGTGAACCCGCCGAGGTGCTCGACGGCGGTCGCGAGCGAGGCCGGGTCGAGACGCACCTTCGCGTAGGCGAGGTCGTCGTCGTTCACGAGCACGAGCGCGGGGCGGCGACGGCCGACGAGCTCGGGCACCTCGGTGCGCTCCCCCGCGACGTCGAGCTCCACGCGCACGGAGCGTTCGAGACGCGCCTCGCCGGCGTCGTCCACGACGTCGTAACCGCCGATGGCGAGTCGGTGCGGCCGCTGGACGGGGTGCTCCGCCGGCACCTCCTGGAGGATCGCGAACGAGGTGATGACGCCGTCGTCGTCGGTGGTGATGTCGGGGCGCAGCAGGGTGACGCCCGCACGCTCGAGCCAGACCGCGGACCACTGCGTCAGGTCCCGGCCGCTCGCGGCCTCGAGCTCCACGAGCAGGTCGCGCAGCGTCGTGCTCCCGAACGCGTGCTTGTCGAAGTACGCCCGGACCCCGGCGAAGAACTGCTCCTGGCCCACCCAGGCGACGAGCTGGCGCAGCACGCTCGCGCCCTTGGCGTAGGTGATGCCGTCGAAGTTGACCTCGACGTCGGCCAGGTCGCGGATCTCCGCGACGATCGGGTGCGTCGACGGGAGCTGGTCCTGGCGGTACGCCCATGACTTCTCGAGCGAGGAGAACGTCGTCCAGGCGCTCGTCCAGCGCGTCGCCTCGGCCGTCGCGAGGGTCGACGCGTACTCGGCGAACGACTCGTTGAGCCACAGGTCGTTCCACCAGCGCATCGTCACGAGGTCGCCGAACCACATGTGCGCCAGCTCGTGGAGGATCGTCACGGCCCTGCGCTCGATCGTGGCGTCGGGCACCTTGGAGCGGAACACGTAGGACTCACGGAACGTGACGGCGCCCGCGTTCTCCATGGCGCCCGCGTTGAACTCCGGCACGAAGACCTGGTCGTACTTGCCGAAGGGGTACGGCCGGCCGAACGCGTTCTCGTAGAACTCGAACCCGGCGCGCGTGACCTCGAGGATGTTGTCGGTGTCGAGGTGTTCTGCGAGCGACGCCCGGCACAGCACTCCGAGCGGGATCGTGCGGCCGTCGGAGCTCGTGAGCTCGCCGCGCTCCTCGTGGTACGGGCCGGCGATGACCGCCGTGACGTAGCTCGACATCACGGCGGTCGGCTCGAAGGACCACACGGAGGCCGGGATCGGGCCGGCGTCGTCCAGGACCGGCACGGGCTCCGGGGTCGGGGAGTTGGACACGACCGTCCAGTGGGCGGGTGCCGTCACGGTGAACGTGAACACCGACTTGAGGTCCGGCTGCTCGAAGACCGCGAAGACCCGCCGGGAGTCGGCGACCTCGAACTGCGAGTAGAGGTACACCTCGTCGTCGACCGGGTCGACGAACCGGTGCAGGCCCTCGCCCGAGTGGGTGTACGCGCAGCTCGCGACGACGCGGAGCTCGTTCTCGTCCGCCAGGTCGGTGACCGCGATGCGCGAGTCGGCGAAGACCGCTGCGGGGTCGAGCGCGCGGCCGTTGAGCGTGACCTCGTGCACCTCGGGGGCGATGAGGTCGACGAACGTGCTCGCGCCGGCGGTGGCCCGGAAGCGGACGACGGTCGTCGAGGCGAAGGTGGTCGGCCCCCTGGTGAGGTCGAGCGTGACGTCGTAGGAGGTGACCGTCAGGAGGCGGGCGCGCTCGGCGGCCTCGTCCCGGGTCAGGTTCTCAGCGGGCACAGCACGGCTCCTTCGACGGACGGTGGTTCCGCGGAATCTTCCCACGCAGGCGGGCGTTGGCCACATCGGACGATTCCCCCTGCCCAAGGAGACCCTCGTGACGCACGCCCCCGCCGCGCCCACCCCCGCCACCGACGTGCAGACGGCGCAGACGGCGCAGACGGTCGTCGACTTCTGGTTCGACCCCGCGTGCCCGTGGGCCTGGATGACGTCGCGCTGGATGGACGAGGTCGGCGCGGTGCGCGACGTCGACGTCCGGTGGCACGTCATGAGCCTGTCCGTGCTCAACGAGGGGCGGGACCTTCCGGCGGAGTACCGCGCGCTCATGGACGACTCCTGGGCCGCGGTCCGCGTCCTGATCGCCGCGCAGGAGCTGCACGGGGAGAAGTACGTCAAGCCGCTGTACGACGCGCTCGGGACGCGGCGCCACCCGGGTGGGCGCACAGACACGGCTGCGATTATCGCCGAGTCGCTCGACGAGGTCGGGCTGCCCGCGGAGCTCGCCGCCTACGGCACGTCGACCGAGATGGACGAGCGCCTGCGCGCGTCCCACCACGAGGGGATCTCCCTGGTGGGCGAGGACGTCGGCACCCCGGTCGTCGCGATCGACGGGGTCGGGTTCTTCGGGCCGGTGATCACGCCCGCCCCCAAGGGCGAGGACGCAGCGCGCCTGTTCGACGGGCTCGTCCTCGTCACGGGGGTTCCCGGCTTCTACGAGCTCAAGCGCACCCGGACGCAGGGCCCGGTCTTCGACTGACTCCTCGCCCCGGCGAGCTCGCGCCGGTGCGCCGAACGATGTGACGGCGTCGCGTGAGCGTGTGATGCTGTCACCCGGACGGAGCACGGCACGCCACGACGGGGGAACCGCACGGATGGATCGCTCGACGTCGCCACCGGACGGCCCCCAGGCGCGCGGACGATCGCGACGCGGCGCCCTCGGCCCACGGCTGACGACCTTCGTCGTCGTCGACGCGCTCCTCGTCCTGGCCTTCCTCGTGGTCCTGGTGCTGTTCCTCTCGAGCGGTCCTGGAACGGGCGGCGATGCCGCCCCGGACGACGGCGCCACTCCGGCCGCCACGGGCCCGACGTCGCCCGGCGCGGCTCCGTCCGCGGGCTCGGCCGGCGACGACGACACCACGTTCGCGCTTCCGAGCGGCAACATCGCGTGCGAGATGAGCACGGACGCCGCGACGTGCACCATCGCGAACACCACGGCCACGCCGCCACCCGACGCGGGCTGCACCGGGGTGATCGGCCGCATCCTGACCGTCACCGCCGAGGGTGCCGAGATGCCGTGCGTCGAGGGCGCGCTGCCCGGGGTGGCCGCGCCGGGCACGGCCGTGCTCGAGTACGGCGACTCGACGACGGTCGGGGACTTCACGTGCACCAGCTCGTCGACGGGAGTGACGTGTCGTCACGACCCGAGCGGACGCGGCTTCGCGCTGGCGCGGGCGCGCGCCGAGCTGTTCTGACCGCCGAGCTGTTCTGACCGCCGAGCTGTGCTGGCCGGCGAGCCGTGCTGACCGCCGAGCTGTTCTGACCGGCCCGGCCGCGTGCCGACCGGGCCGGTCGTCTGCTACCAGATGCGCACGCGCTCGTGGGGCTCGAGGTGCAGCGCGTCACCGGGCTGCACGTCGTACGCCGCGTAGAACTCGTCGATGTTGCGCAGCACGCCGTTGCACCGGAACTCGTTGGGGGAGTGCGGATCGGTGGCGAGCCGGCGGATGACCTCCTCGTCGCGACCCTTGGACTGCCACACCTGCGCCCAGCCGAGGAGCACGCGCTGGAGGCCCGTGAGGCCGTCGATCACGGGCGCCTCGTCGAGGTCCGTCCCGAGCGCGATCCGGTACGCCGTGATCGCGATCGACAGGCCGCCGAGGTCCCCGATGTTCTCGCCGATCGTGAGGGCGCCGTTGACGTGGTGGGAGCCGTCGAGCTGTGCGGGGGAGAAGGCGTCGTACTGCGCGATGAGCGCCTTCGTCCGCGCCTCGAACTCGGCCCTGTCCTCGGCCGTCCACCAGTCCTCGAGCCGGCCCTCCCCGTCGTACTTCGAGCCCTGGTCGTCGAACCCGTGGCCGATCTCGTGGCCGATCACGGCGCCGATCCCGCCGTAGTTGACCGCGTCGTCCGCCTCGGCGTCGAAGAACGGCGGCTGCAGGATCGCGGCCGGGAAGACGATCTCGTTCATGCCGGGGTTGTAGTACGCGTTGACCGTCTGCGGCGTCATGAACCACTCGTCGCGGTCGATCGGCTTCCCGATCTTGTCCAGCTCGCGGTCCTGCTCGAACGCGTGGGCCCGCCGGACGTTGCCGACGAGGTCGTCGGCCGACACGACGAGCGACGAGTAGTCGCGCCACTTCACGGGGTAGCCGATCTTGGGCGTGAACGCGTCGAGCTTCGCGAGCGCCTTGACCTTGGTCTCCTCGCCCATCCAGTCGAGCGCGGTGATGGACTCGCGGTACGCCTCGACGAGGTTGTCGACGAGCGTCGCCATCCGCTCCTTGTGCGTGGGCGGGAAGTGCCGCTCGACGTAGACCTCGCCGACCGCCTCGCCCAGCACCCCTTGCACGAGCCCGACGCCACGCTTCCACCGGTCGCGCAGCTCCTGGGCTCCCGTCAGCGTGCGTCCGTAGAAGTCGAAGCTCGCCTCGACCAGGTCGCTCGACAGGTAGGCCGCCCGCGCGGTCACGACGTGGTACGCGAGCCACGTCTTCCAGTCCTCGAGCGGCTCGCTGCGCCACAGCTCCGCGAAGGCCTGCGCGTACGACGGCTCGCGCACCACGAGGTCCTCGAGCGCCCCCGCCGGTGAGCCGAGGGCGCTCGCCCACGCGCGCCAGTCGAATCCCGGCGCCGACTCCGCGAGCGCGCCGAGCGTCATCGGGTTGTAGGTGAGCTCGGCGTCACGGTCCTTGACCACGTCCCAGTGCCCCGCGGCGAGCTTGGTCTCGAGCGCGACGACGCGGCCCGCGGCCTCGTCGGCGGCGGCGCCCTCGGCCAGCCCCGCCAGGGTCAGCATGCGTGCGACGTGCGGCCGGTACGCGGCGAGGACGGACGCGTACTGCTCGTCGCGGTAGTACGACTCGTCGGGCAGCCCGAGACCCGACTGGTACAGGTGGACGACGTAGCGGCTCGGGTCCTTCGCGTCGTTGTCGACCCAGAAGCCGACCGCCGCGGCCGCGCCCGTGCGCTGCAGCGCCCCGAGCGCGCCGGTGAGCTCCGCCTGGGTCATGGCCGAGTCGATCAGCTCGAGGTCGGGGCGCAGGGGTGCGACGCCCAGCCGCTCGACCGTCGCCTCGTCCATGAAGCTCGCGTAGACCGCACCGATCTTGGCCTCGACCCCCGACTCGCCGGCCGAGCCCGCCGCAGCCTTCGCGGCCGCATCCGTGATGATGTCGCGGACGTGCTCCTCGGCCTGGTCGTGCAGCGCCCGGAATGCGCCGTCCATCGCGCGGTCGGCCGGGATCTCGTGCTGCGCGACCCACCTGCCGTTGACGTGCGCGTAGAGGTCGTCCTGCGGGCGGACGGCGGGGTCGAGGGCGGTGAGGTCGATGCCGCTACGGGCCATGGGGCGCTTCTCTCTCGTGGCAGGCAGAGGGCCGGCGGTACGGACGTGAGGAACGGTACGGACGTGAGGAACAGGACGAGCGGGGCGCCCCGCTGACCTGTACCACCCAGCGTAGGCGACGCCGCAGACACGGAGGACGGGCGCACGGGCGCGTCAGGAGGTGCGGCAGGATGTGCGCCATGCGCATCCACATCGCCGCCGACCACGCCGCGTTCGACCTCAAGGAGCACCTGGCCGAGCACCTGAGGGCGGGCGGGCACGACGTCGTCGACCACGGGGCCCACGCGTTCGACGCGTCCGACGACTACCCGCCCTTCTGCTTCGCCGCGGGCGAGGCGGTCGTGGCCGAGCCCGGGTCCCTCGGCGTCGTGCTCGGAGGCTCGGGGAACGGCGAGCAGATCGCCGCCAACAAGGTCGCCGGGGTCCGCGCGGCGCTCGCCTGGAGCGAGGACACCGCGCGGCTCGCGCGCGCGCACAACGACGCCAACGTGGTCGCGATCGGCGCGCGTCAGCACTCGCCCGACGCCGCCGTCGCGATCGTCGAGGCCTTCCTCGCCGAGCCGTTCAGCGGCGACGAGCGGCACCAGCGCCGGATCGACCTGGTCGCGGCCTACGAGGCGCGCCGCTAGCACCGGCCGAGGTACGCGGCAGCGAGGTCGCGGACGTCGACCGCGAGATCGGCCGGCTCCGACGTGCGGACGACCTCAGCGGGGTAGCCGTCCGCGGCGACCTCGGCGCCGCCGGCGGCCGCGGTGCGCAGCCGCCACCGCCCGGCGTTGGCCGGCAGCAGGTCGTTGGTCACGTCGAGCACGACGTCGAGCGGTGCCGCGTACCGTCGCGCGGCGGGCACGTCGAGGAGCCGCAGCCCGATGTTGTCGCTCACGCGCGGGCGCACCTGCCGCTGGTCGACGAGCAGGGTCAGGACGGCGTCGTCGACCGGCAGCCGCGCCGCCTCGACCGTCGCCATGAGGTCGAGGTCCAGCAGGAACGTCCACAGCCGGCGCGCCGCTCGGGCGTCGACCGCGCACAGCTCGCGGGCGCGGACCGCCTCCGTCGCTCGGCCCGCGTCCCACCGCTCGGCGCGGCGGAACAGCACGTAGCCGAACCTCCCGTAGATGCCGGACTCGGCGGCGAAGAGCGCGGACACCGCCTCGCCGCGGCTCGGCGACCGCTCGAAGTGGGTGGCGAGCATCGAGCGGAGCAGCCCGCGGCGGCGGTGGTCGGGCCGGACCCCGACCCACGTCAAGCCGGCGCACGGGACCGGTCGAGGTCGACGACCTCGGGCTTGCGGGACGCGGGCACCTCGACCATGCGGTAGCCGGGCGGGAGGGTGGTCATCCGACCATCGTGGTCGGAACCGGTCGGTCGGGCGAGACTTTTCGGGCGCACCGTGCCCCCCACCTGCGCGCGTGCTGCGCCGCGATGCGCCGCTGAGTACCCTCACGGCGTGACCACCCAGGGGTTGAGAGCACCACGCCGCTCGGAGGGGACCCGCCGCCTCGTGGTCCGGCTCCGGCGCGCCGGCCTGTCCCTCCAGGTCGTCCTGACCATGCTGCTCGTCCTGCTGGTGGTGCTCGCAGGGCTCGGGACGCTCTACTCGCGGTCGTGGTTCCCGCCGTCGGTCATGCTGCTCATCCTGCTGCTGGCGGCCTTCCTGCTGCGGTTGCACGGGACGGCGGTCGTCTGCGCGACGATCGCCGTGGTGCTCGCGCTCCTGCACCTCTCGGGGGCGGCCGTGCTGCCGCCGGGCGTGATGATCGTCCAGGGCGTCGCGCTCGTGGCGCTGCTGCTGTTCGTCCGGTCGCGCGAGCGCCTCGGCCTTCAAGGGGCCGCGGGCGACCTCATGCTCGTCGACCTCCGCGACCGGCTCGAGGCCCACGGACGCCTCCCCGCGCTGCCGGCCGGCTGGCGGGTGGACAGCGCGCTGCGATCCGCCTACGCGGAGGCGTTCTCCGGCGACTTCATGGTGGCCGCCCGGTCGCGGGCGGGGCGCAAGCTCGAGATCGTCCTCGTCGACGTCTCGGGGAAGGGGCAGGACGCCGGGGTCCGCTCGCTGCTGCTGTCCGGCGCGTTCGGCGGGCTTCTCGGGGCGATGCCGCGCGAGGAGTTCCTCCGCGCGGCCAACGACTACCTGCTCCGGCAGGACTGGGACGAAGGCTTCGCGACCGCCGTCCACCTGGCCGTGCACCTCGACACGGGGGAGTTCTGGGTCTCGACGGCGGGCCACCCGCCCGTGGTGCAGCTCCATGCCGGTTCGGGCGTGCTGCAGGTGGTCAGCACCGTCGGCGGCCCGGCGCTCGGGGTCGTGCGCGAGCCGATGTTCCAGACCCACCACGGGCGCATGGAGCCGGGCGACGCCCTCATGCTCTACACCGACGGCATGGTCGAGAACCCCGGGTCGGACCTGGACCTCGGCATCGACCGGCTGATGGGGGTCGCCGAGCACGTCGTGGCGACGCGCCGCGGCGGGGCCGAGGAGGTGCTCGCGGGGGTGCGGAGCGACGAGTCCGACGACCGCGCGCTGGTGCTGGTCTACCGGGACTGAGCCGTCGTGGACGAGGAGTACCTGGAGGCGGTGCTCGACGTCGTCGGCGCCATCCCGCGGGGGCGGGTGATGACCTACGGCACGATCGCGGACACGGTCGCCGACCGGTTCACCGCGACCGGGTCCCGGGTCCGTGGCGGTCCCCGGCAGGTGGGCCACGTGCTGTCGCGGGCCGGCAGCGGGGTGCCGTGGTGGCGCGTCGTCGACGCGGCCGGCCTGCCACCGGCGTTCAAGCGCGAGCACGCACTCGGGCTGCTGGCGAGCGAGGGGGCGCCGCTCGCCGGCGCGGGCTCGCGCGTCGACCTGCGCACCGCCCTCTGGTGGCCCGACGACGCAGCCTGAGCCGCGCCGTCGGGCCCGCCTGGGGCCCCGGGCCCCTTCAGAGAGCGCGGCGCGAGCTGATCACGCCGGTGTCGAACCCGGCGAGGTGCAGGCCTCCGTGGAAGCGCGCGTGCTCGATCTTCACGCAGCGGTCCATGACCACCGTGAGGCCGGCCGCCTCGCCGCGTCGCGCGACGTCCTCGTGCCACGAGCCGAGCTGGAGCCAGAGGGACTTCGCGCCGACCGCGAGCGTCTCGTCGAGCACGGCGGGTAGGTCGTCGTGCCGGCGGAAGACGTCGACGAGATCCGGGACGACCGGGAGCGCGTCGAGCGACGGGTACACCGGCTGCCCGAGGATCCGGTCGGCCCGCGGGTTCACGAAGTACACGTCGTACGGTGAGGAGGAGAGCAGGTACGTCGCGACGAAGTAGCTCGCGCGTGCCGGATTGCTCGAGGCGCCGACGATCGCGATCGACTGCGTCCGGCGCAGCAGCGCGAGCCGCGCGGGCGCGCTCGGGCCGGTCCAGGTCCGGTTCGGGGCAGCCGGGCCGCCGGTCCCCGCGGAGCTCGACGTCGCGCCGACCCCCGCACCGGGCAGCGCGCACGCCAGCGCGTCGTTCATGCCGTCACCTCCACCTTCGCGGCCGCCGTGAGCGCCTGGTCGAGGTCCCACAGGATGTCCTCGACGTCCTCGAGCCCGACGCTGATCCGCACGAGGTCCTCCGGGACGCCCGCGGCGGCGAGCTGGTCGGCGGAGAGCTGCTGGTGCGTCGTCGACCCGGGGTGGATCACCAGGGTGCGTGCGTCGCCGATGTTCGCGAGGTGGCTCGCGAGCTGGAGCGACTCGATGAAGGTGCGGCCCGCGTCCCGGCCCCCGACGACGCCGAAGGCGAACACCGACCCCGGGCCCTGCGGGAAGTAGTGCGCCGCGCGCTCGTGGTGCGGGTGCGAGGGCAGGCCCGCCCAGTTGACGTACGAGACGCGCTGGTCGGCCTCGAGCCACTCGGCGACGACGCGGGCGTTGGCGAGGTGCGCGTCCATCCGCTGGGGGAGCGTCTCGACACCCTGGAGCAGCTGGAACGCCGACTGCGCGGACAGCGACGGACCGATGTCGCGCAGCTGCTCGCTGCGCAGCTTGGTGAGGAACCCGTACTCGCCGAAGTTCTCCCACCACCGCACGCCGCCGTACGACGGCACGGGCTCGGTCATCTGGGGGAACTTCCCGTTGCCCCAGTCGAACCGGCCGCTCTCGACGACCACGCCGCCGAGCGTCGTGCCGTGCCCGCCGAGGAACTTGGTGGCCGAGTGGATGACGATGTCGGCGCCGTGCTCGATCGGCCGCACGAGGTACGGCGTGGAGAGGGTCGCGTCGATCACGAGCGGCACGCCGGCCGCGTGCGCGACCTCGGCGAGCCCGGCGAGGTCGGCGATCTCGCCCGACGGGTTGGCGATCACCTCGGCGTACACGACCTTGGTCTCGGGCCGGATCGCCGCGGCGTAGTCGGCGGGGTCGGTGCCCGGCACGAACGTGGTCTCGACGCCGAAGCGGCGCAGGGTCACGTCGAGCTGGGTCACGGTGCCGCCGTACAGGGCCGCGGCCGCGACGATGTGGTCCCCGGCTCCCACGAGGGCCGCGAAGGTGAGGAACTCGGCCGACATGCCCGACGCCGTGGCAACGGCCCCGATGCCGCCCTCGAGCGAGGCGATGCGCTCCTCGAGCGCGGCGACGGTCGGGTTCCCGATGCGCGAGTAGATGTTGCCGTACTTCTGCAGCGCGAAGAGGTTCGCGGCGTCCGTCGTGTCGTTGAACACGAACGACGTCGTCTGGTAGATCGGGACGGCGCGCGCGCCGGTCGCGGCGTCGGGGACACCGCCGGCGTGCAGCGCCCGGGTCCGGAAGCCCCAGCTGCGGTCGCCGGCGGTCGCTCCGGCCCCGGCTCCCGGGGCGTCGATGTGGTCGGTCACGCGTGCGTCTCCTCGGGTGCGGGGCTCGTGCGGTCCTGGTGCGGTCGTGCGGTGCGGGCGGCGTCGTCGTGCAGGATCGCGTCGACCTGCTCGACGGCCCACGGGTTCTGGAGCGAGGTCGTGTCGCCGAGCGTCTCACGGGCGGCGAGGTCGGCGAGCAGGCGTCGCATGATCTTGCCCGACCGCGTCTTGGGCACCTCGGGGACGACGACGACGTCGCGCGGCTTGGCGATCGGGCCGATCTCGCGCGCGACCTGCTCGCGCAGCGTGTCGCGGAGCCGGGCGGCCTCGCCCCGCCACGCGGCGAGGTCGGCCGCGTCCCACCGTGCGACGTCGTCGGGCAGGTCGGGGCGGCCCGGCGGGGCGGTGGGGACGACGAACGCCGCGATGGCCTGGCCCGTCGTCGTGTCGGCGACACCGGTGACGCCGGCCTCGGCGACGGCCGGGTGCGCGACGAGGGCCGACTCGACCTCGATGGTCGAGAGGCGGTGGCCCGAGACGTTGATGACCTCGTCGACGCGCCCGAGCAGCCACAGGTCGCCGTCCGCGTCGAAGCGGGCCCCGTCGCCCGCGAAGAAGTAGCCGCGGTCGGCGTACCGCGCCCAGTACGAGTCGCGGTAGCGCTCCGGGTCGCCCCAGATGGTGCGTGCCATCGACGGCCACGGCCGGTCGATGACGAGGAAGCCGTGCTCGCCCGGCCCGACGTCGTCCCCCGCCTCGTCCACGACGCGCACCGACGAGCCGGGGGAGGGACGGCCGGCGGAGCCGGGCTTGAGCGTGGTGACGCCGGGCAGCGGCGCCACGACGGTGGCCCCGGTCTCGGACTGCCACCAGGTGTCGACGACCGGCGCCTCGCCGCGTCCGAGGTGCCGGTGGAACCACGCCCACGCCTGGGGGTTGATCGACTCGCCGACCGTGCCGAGCAGCCGGATGGAGGACAGGTCGTGCTCGGGCGGCGGTCCGTCGGGGAACCAGGTCATGAGCGTGCGGATCAGCGTCGGCGCGGTGTAGTACGTCGTGACGCCGTAGCGCTCGATGATCTCGAGGTGGCGGGTCGGCGTCGGCGTCCCGGGCGTGCCCTCGTAGATCACCTGCGTGAGCCCGTTCGAGAGCGGTCCGTAGATCTCGTAGGTGTGCGCGGTGACCCACGCGAGGTCGGCGGTGCACCAGTGCACGTCGTCGTCGCGCGCGTCGAAGTGCGCCCAGTGCGTGTACGAGGCCTGGGTCAGGTAGCCGCCGCTCGTGTGGACCAGCCCCTTGGGCCGACCCGTCGTGCCGGACGTGTAGATGATGAACAGCGGGGTCTCGGAGTCGAACGCCTCGGGCACGTGGACGTCGTCGGCCGTGTCGACCACGTCGTGCCACCAGACGTCCCGCCCCGGGGTCCAGGGGATGTCGGGCGTCGCGTCGCCGGTGCGGCGGACGACGAGCACGTGCTCGACGGCGCTGCCCAGGCCGTCCGGGCCGGCGCCGGGCAGGCCGGCGATCGCGGCGTCGGCGGCCGACTTGGTCTCGGTCGCCCGGCCGCGACGGAACTGGCCGTCGCTCGTGACGAGCAGCTTCGCGCCGGTGTCCTCGAGCCGGAAGCGGACCGCTTCGGCCGAGAACCCGCCGAACACGAGCGAGTGGACCGCGCCGATGCGCGCGATGGCGAGGGTGATGACGACCGTCTCGGGGAGGACCGGCAGGTAGACGACGACCCGATCCCCCTGGCCGACGCCAAGCGACCGGAGGGCGTTGGCGGCGCGCGAGACCTCGCGCTGGAGCTCGGCGTAGGTGAGCGTGCGCCGGTCGCCCGGCTCGCCCTCGAAGTGGAGCGCGACCTTGTCGCCGCGACCGGCCGCCACGTGCCGGTCCACGCAGTTGACCGCGACGTTGAGGCGGCCGCCCACGAACCACTGCGCGGCCGGGACGCTCAGGTCGCCCGGCGCGCCGTCGGCGGCGGACGGCGCACGTTCCGCGGGCGCCCACGTGTGCGCCGTGTGCCACCGCTCGGCCCACTCGAGCCGGTCGGCCGCGCGCTCCCAGAACGCGACCGGGTCGGCGTCGGCCTCCGCGTACACGCCGGCGTCGAGGTGCGCGTCCGCGGCGAACGCGGGCGGCGCCGGGTAGGTGCGCTCGCGGGCGAGCAGCTCGGGCCCGGCGGTTGTCATGACCACCGCCGCAGCAGGTGCTTCTGCCCGAGCCCGATCACCGTGTCGGTCAGCTTGCCGAGGGAGGCCAGCAGCACGATCGCGAGGAGCGTGCGGTCCGTGCGTCCGTTGTTGGCCGAGTCCATCAGCAGGAAGCCGAGGCCCATCGAGGAGGCGATCATCTCGGCGGCGACGAGGAAGAGCCAGGCCTGGGCCATCGCGAGCCGGAGCCCGGAGACGACGGACGGCAGCACCGCGGGCAGCTGGACACCGGTGAACAGGCGGGGCCCACGCAGCCCGTAGGCGCGGCCGAGCTCGACGAGGTGCGGGTCGACGTGCCGCAGTGAGCCGGCGACCGTCGTGTAGACCGGGAAGAACGCGCCGATCGCGATGAGCGTGACCTTCGACTCCTCGTCGATGCCGACCCACAGGATCAGCAGGGGCAGCCAGGCGAGGGACGGGATCGCGCGCACCGCGCCCAGGGTCGGCGCCACGAGGACGTCCGCGAGGCGCGAGAGCCCGACGACGGCGCCCACCAGCAGGCCGAGGCCGGCCCCGGCGGCGAACCCGAGCAGGACCCGCTGCGTGGAGATCGCGACGTACTGGCCGAGCAGCCCGCGCTCGGCGAGGTCGATCGCCGACGCCCAGACCGCTGCCGGGCTCGGGAGCAGGTGCGGCGCGACCTGACCCGTCGTCGTCGCCCACTGCCACGCACCGAGCAGCGCGAGCGGGATCAGCAGCGCGAGGAGCGCGCGCACGGGACGCCGGTCGACGAGCCGCGAGCCCGTGGTGCGGGCCGCCGCGGTGTCGGGCGCCGGCGCGCCACCGTCGTGGGGTGAGCCGTGCGCGCCCGTCCCGGGCGGCGTGGCGCCGCCGGTGCCGGCGTCGAGCTGGTTGAGCCCGCGCAGCGGCCTGCCGTGCTGGTCGACGACCGGGCCGGTGCCGGTGCCTCCGACGATCGTGTCCGTCACGACGGTTCCTTCCTGCGGCTGCGGGTGGGTGCTCGGTCCTGCGCGGGGCGACTAGTCGCCCGTGACAGCCGACGGGTCGGCCGCGTTGACGAAGCTCGGGTCGAGCAGCGTCTCGAGTGCGGTGTCGATGGCGGCCTGGCTCGCGACGTCACCGGACTCGACGAAGATCGGACCGACGATCTCGAGGACCTTGCGCTGCTTCTCGCCCGGCGCGGGGTCGACCGCGAGGTTGGTGCGCTCGAGCAGGACCTTCTCGGCGATCGCCGGCTCGATCCCGGCGACCTCGGCGAGGATCGCCACCGTCTCGTCGGGGTTCTCCTGGGCCCAGGCGCGCGCCTTCTCGTACGCGTCCACGACGAGCTGCGCGAGGTCGGGGCTCTTCTCGAGGAACGAGTCGGTCGCGTTGAGGAAGCCGTACGTGTTGAAGTCGATGTTGCGGTAGATGAGCTTCGACCCGGCGGCGGCCTCGGTGGCCGCCATCATCGGGTCGAGCCCCGACCACGCGTCGACGGACCCGCTCTCGAGCGCCGTCCGGCCGTCCGCGTGCTGCAGGTTCTGGACCTCGACCTGGTCGAGCGGGACCCCGGCCTCCTCGAGCGTCTGAAGCAGGAAGAAGTAGGGGTCCGTGCCCTTGGTGGCCGCGATCGACTTGCCCGCGAGCTGCGAGACGTCGGTGATGTCGGAGTCGGCCGGGACGACGATCGCCGACCACTCGGGCTGCGAGTAGATGTCGATCGTGGTGATCGGGGACCCGTTCGCCTTGGCGAGCAGCGCGGCGGAGCCCGCCGTCGAGCCGACGTCGACGGCACCGGCGCGCAGCAGCTCGTTCGCCTTGTTCGAGCCGGCCGACTGGATCCAGTTGACCGTGACGTCGTCGCCGAGCGTCTCCTCGAGCCAGCCCTGCTCCTTGATCACGAGGCTCAACGGGTTGTAGGTCGCGAAGTCGACGTTGAGGACGTCGGCGCTCCACTCGCCGGCGGTGGTGGCACCCCCCGCGGGGGCGTCGTCGGCCGAGGCCGAGCCCTCGCCGGCCACGCAGCCGCTGAGCATCAGGGCGGCGGCCAGGGTCGTCGCGGTGACGGACAGTGCGGTGCGTGCTCTCATCGGGGGGTCTCCGTGGTGGGCGTCGTGCGGGTGGCCGGGTCGACCGGGCGGTCGCCGGGGTTCGTGGTGGGGTGCTGCGTGGTGGGGTGCTGCGCCGCGTGGTGCGTGTCGACGCCGAGCCCCTCGAGCAGCTCGACGCGCAGCTCGGCCAGCGGGGCCGAGGCGCGGTCGCGCGGGCGGGCACCCGGGACGGTGATGATCTTCTTGACGGAGCCGGCCCCCGGGCCCTCGGGGGCTCCCAGCAGCACCACGCGATCGGCGAGGTACAGGGCCTCCTCGACGTCGTGGGTGACGAGGACGATCGTGGTCGGCTCGGCCGCGTGGACGTCGAGCAGCAGGTCCTGCATCTTCAGGCGGGTGAGGGCGTCGAGCGCCCCGAACGGCTCGTCGAGGAGCAGCACGCCCGGGTTCCGGGCCAGGGCGCGGGCGAGGGAGGCGCGCTGCGCCATGCCGCCCGACACCTGGCGGGGCCGCAGGTCCGCCGACGGGCCGAGACCCACGAGCTCCAGCAGCTCGGCGACGCGACCGGCGCCGGTGTCCTTGGCCGTCCCGCGCGGCAGGCCCAGGCTCACGTTCTCCGAGAGCGTCCGCCAGGGGAGCAGGCGCGGCTCCTGGAACGCGACCGCGCAGCGGTGGTCGATGCCGCGGGTCGCCGTGCCGTCGATGAGGATCTCGCCGGCGTCAGGGGCGTCGAGGCCGCTGATCTGCCGGAGCAGGGTCGACTTGCCGCACCCCGACGGCCCGATCAGCGCGACGATCTCGCCCGCGGCCAGGGTCAGGTCGACCTCGGCGAGGACGGCGCGCGGACCGGTCGGCGTCGCGAACGCGCGTCGGACGTCGCGGAGCCGGACCGGCTGGGGCGAGCGCACGCCGGCGGGTGCCGGGCTGGCGAACGTGGTGAGGGCCATGACGTCTCTTCTGGGCTCAGGCCGCGAGGCACCGCCGCGGCGTCGCTGGCGCGAGCACGCGGACGCGGTGGTCGAGGGCCGACCGGGGTGCTGAGGACGGGGGAGGTGCGCCGGCTGCCGTCGGCGGGCCGGGTCACCGCGCGGTGCGGGGACCCGTCAGGAGACAGCGCGCATGCGCAGGGAGCTGCACGTGCGACAACAGCTGTCGGGACAGCGCGAGGAGGACTGCATCTGCACGGCCTGACGTGCGGTCGGGTGACCGGTCATGGCGCTGCCTCCTCTCGTCCGGGACGCGATCGGAGGCAAATCTCAAACGATGAGACGTCAGCGATCACTTTGTGGGATCGCTGGCGACACTAGCGTTCGTCGCGCGGCCGAGCAACGAGCGTCTCAAAAACAGCGTCCACTATTCGGACGGGCTGCGCGGTATGCCCGGCGATGTCGCGGATCGGTCGAGCAGGCTGCCTCAGGAGGCGGGTGCCGGGCCGCCGTCCAGGGTCTCGGCGAGGAGCGCGAGCGAGGCCGGGTCGGCCTGGACGAGGAGCGTCGTCACCGCCGTCTGCCGCCAGGCCGCGAGGCCGGACCGGATCGCGTCCGGCGGCCCCACCAGGGCGATGTCCTGGACCAGCTCGAGCGGGACCGCGGCCGCTGCCTCCTCGCGCCGGCCGGCGAGGTAGAGCGACTGGATCTCGTCGCACGCGTCGCCATAGCCGAGCCGCGCGAGGACGTCGCGGTGGAAGTTGGCGCCCTTGGCGCCCATCCCGCCCGCGTACAGCGCGATGAAGGGGCGCACGGCGTCGGCGGCCCGCTCGGCGTCGTCGTGCACGACGACGGGCACTGTCGCGCTGACCTCGAACTCCTCGACCGGTCGCGGGCCCCGGCCGGGGTGCGACGGCGCGCGGCGCGCGAACCCGTCGGCGAGGAGCTCGCGGTACGTGGCGTCCATGCGTGGGGAGTAGAAGAGCGGTAGCCAGCCGTCGGCGATCTCGGCGGCCAGGGCGACGTTCTTGGGGCCCTCGGCGGCGAGGTGGATCGGCAGGTCGGCGCGCAGGGGGTGGACCGTCGAGCGCAGCGGCTTGCCGAGGCCCGTCCCGCCCTCACGGAGGGGCAGGGGGTAGAACGCGCCGTCGAACGTCACGGGGGCCTCGCGGGCGAGCACCTCGCGCACGATGGCGACGTACTCACGCGTGCGCGCGAGCGGCCGGGTGTACGGCTGCCCGTACCAGCCCTCGACGACCTGGGGTCCCGACGCGCCCAGCCCGAGCGTGAAGCGCCCGCCCGAGAGGTGGTCGAGGGTGAGCGCGGCCATCGCGGCGGCGGTCGGGGTGCGCGCGGAGAGCTGCGCGATCGCGGTGCCGAGCCGGATCGTCGACGTCCGCGCCCCCCACCACGCGAGCGGGGTCAGCGCGTCGGAGCCGTACGCCTCGGCCGTCCACACCGAGTCGAACCCGAGCCGCTCGGCCTCGAGCACCGCCTCCAGGGCTCCGCGGGGCGGGCCGGCCGACCAGTACCCGGTGTGGTAGCCGAGGCGCATCGGTGCTCCTTCGATCGCGAGGACGGGATCGCATCCTCGCACCGGGGCGCCGTCCGCGGGGCCCGACGCGCGGGTACCCGGTACCCGGCGTTCTACCCTCAGATGTAGATCGCGGGGTCGTCGACCTGGGCCGGCGTCAGCGGAGTCTGCGGCCGGACCCGGATCTTGGCGGGCACGCCCACCGCGACCGCGCCCGCCGGGACGTCGGTGATGACCACGGCGTTGGCGCCGATCTGGACGCCGTCGCCGATCCACACCGGGCCCAGCACCTTCGCGCCCGCGCCCACCACGACGCCGTCGCCGAGGGTGGGGTGGCGCTTGCCGTGGTGCATCGCCTTGCCGCCGAGCGTCGCACCGTGGAAGAGCGTGACGTCGTCGCCGACCTCCGCGGTCTCCCCGATCACGACCCCCATCCCGTGGTCGATGAACAGCCGGCGCCCGAGGGTGGCGCCCGGGTGGATCTCGACGCCCGTCGCCGCCCGCGCCGCCTGCGAGAGCAGGCGGGCGGGCAGGCGCAGGCCCGGCTCGCGCCACATGCGGTGCGCGACCCGGTAGGCCCAGATGGCGTGCACCCCGGAGTACGCCAGGGCGACCTCGGCGTAGGTCCGCGCCGCGGGGTCGCGACGACGGGCCACCTCGAGGTCCTCCCGGAGCACCGTGAGGAACCGCCTGAGCCGGGACATCAGTCGAGGAGGTCCGAGTACAGGATCGAGGTCAGGTAGCGCTCGCCGAAGGACGGGACGACCGTCACGATCAGCTTCCCGGCGTTCTCGGGGCGCTTCGCGACCTGCAGCGCGGCGTGGATGGCCGCACCCGAGGAGATGCCGACCAGCAGGCCCTCGCGCTCGGCGGCCTCGCGCGCGACGGCGACCGAGGTCTCGGCGTCGACGTCGATGATCTCGTCGTAGATCTCGCGGTCGAGGATCTCGGGGACGAAGTTGGCGCCGAGGCCCTGGATCTTGTGCGGGCCCGGGGCGCCGCCGTTGAGGATCGGCGACTCCGCCGGCTCGACTCCGATGATCTGCACGCCCGGCTTGCGCTCCTTGAGGACCTGCCCGACGCCGGTGATCGTGCCGCCGGTCCCGATGCCCGCGACGACGATGTCGACGGCCCCGTCGGTGTCCGCCCAGATCTCCTCGGCCGTGGTCCGGCGGTGGATCTCCGGATTCGCCTCGTTGGCGAACTGGCGCGCGAGGATGGCGCCGGGGCGCTCGGTGGCGATCTCGTTGGCCTTGTCGACCGCGCCCTTCATGCCGCCGGAGCCCGGGGTCAGCACGAGCTCGGCGCCGAACGCGCGCAGCAGGGCCCGGCGCTCGCGGGACATGGTCTCGGGCATCGTCAGCACCACGTCGTAACCGCGCGCCGCGCCGACCATCGCGAGGGCGATGCCGGTGTTGCCGCTCGTCGCCTCGACGACCGTGCCGCCCGGCTTGAGGTCACCCGCCTTCTCCGCCGCGTCGATGATCGCGACGCCGATCCGGTCCTTGACCGAGCTCGCCGGGTTGTAGAACTCGAGCTTCGCGACGACCGTCGCGTCGATCCCCTCGGTAAGCCGGTTGAGCCGGACCAGGGGAGTGTTGCCGATCAGCTGCGTGACGTCGTCGTAGATGCGTGCCATGGGTCCTCATCGGTCGGGGCCGCGGTGCGGCCGGAGCGTGCGGGAAGCGTGCGGGAAGCGTGCGGGGGGCTTCTGCTGGGTGAACCGGTTCGTGGCCGCGGGTGTTCCGGCGGCAGCGGCGAACCTGGGTACGTGTCCAGGAGGACGAGCGGTGGTCGGGGGTCGCGCACGCGCGGGCGGCGCGCGGGCATGAGGGACCAGCGCTCTAGGGACAGTGACAGCGGGCGGCCCGGCCGAGGGGCGCGCACGTGGGGCGGGGCCGGCGGGCCATCGCGCGTCCTTCCTGGGCGTCAGTGCTGGGTCGAAGCGACCGTAGCCCGTGGGCGCGGCGGGCCGCAACGCGCCTGTGTCGGCCCACCTGCCGCACGGAGGTCGTCACGTCGCCGAGCCGGTCCCAGCCGGAACGCGAAGATGCCCTTCTGACGCGAAGCACTCTCACCAGGAGCGGGTGACGAGAATCGAACTCGCGTAGCCAGTTTGGAAGACTGGGGCTCTACCATTGAGCTACACCCGCGCGCCCGGCTCCGGCCGGACCGGCGACCAGGCTAGCCGACCGCGGGAGCCACGCCGAACGCGGGACGACGATCGCGAACATCCGGACCGTCGTCCCGGCGTCGACCCGCGGTGACGGCTCGCCCGACGCCCGGCGGGCGGGAGCGGGGACGTCGTGCTGCGGGACCTGGAGGTGTGCGGGCTGCTCACGTGCACAAGGTTTCACCCCGGTGTACCGACCCCGCCCGTGCAGACCGCGCCCGGCTCCGGGGTCCCCGGCCCGCGGACGTTCGCCTGGAGGAACACGGCCAGGCGGTCGTCATCCGCCTTGTCGAGCTGGAGCTGCAGACCCCAGGTGCTCGCGACGATCGGCGACGGGAGGCCGTCCCGCGGGCTCACCAGGACGAAGTTGTTGTCGTCCGCGTAGGCCCGCAGGAGCGCGACCTCCGACTCGGGCAGCGCGGGGTCGTGCGTGATCCAGCCTGCTCCGTGCTCGAGCGAGTGCACCGCGTTCTCGTCGGCCACAGGCTCGGCATAGAAGCCGCAGTTCTGCCACACCGACGCGTGGTCGCCGCCGACGGGCGGGTCCTGCGCGTAGTCGACCGGCCCGGTGACGTGGTTCTGCGTGAGGCCCTCGAACGTCTCCAGGCCCTCGATCGGCTGCTCGGCACGCGCGGCGAGCTCGGCCTCCTCTGCCGCGTTCTTGCGCCCCTCGTTGACGACCACGAAGGCCGTGGTGCCCACGAGGCCAAGGACGAGCGCGCCCGCCACCGAACCGACGATCACGTTGCGCTTGCGCTCGGCCTTCTGCTGCTCAGCCTTGATCGCGGCGATCCGGGCCTGACGTTGCGCCTGCTCGGCCTTGCGGTTGGTGCTCACGGTCGGGGTGCTCCTTCAGGGGGGGGCCGTGGGGCGAGGATGCAGCATGAACTCGAACGCTCGAGGAGATGGCCCCGTTCCCGCCGCCGACGACGGCTCGCGAGCCCGGTGCTGGAGTGAGGGTAGGGGAGCCGGCTGGGAACGTGTGCAACGGTCGCCGTCTGTCCGCGCACTAGACTCGCGGTCGTCACGGGATGTGGCGCAGGTTGGTAGCGCGTCCGCTTTGGGAGCGGAAGGTCGTGGGTTCGAATCCCGCCATCCCGACTCGCTCGCCGTCGACGCCCGACAGGCCGGCCCTCGGTACCCGACGCGTTTGGCGTACCATCGACGGGTCGCGCGCACGGTCGCCCATGCCCGTTCGCGCCGCTGCGGACCGGGGGGACGGGCACTCACCGCGCCGTCTCCGTCGCAGCTGCACCACGACAGACCACGAGCACTCCGGCCGGCACCCCCGGCCGAGCCCACCCGAGCAGTTGGAGACCATCGAAGTGAAGAGCGCTGTCGAGACCGTGGACGCCACCAAGGTCAAGCTGACCGTCGAGGTGCCGTACGACGAGCTCAAGCCGAGCATCGACCACGCCTACGCGCACATCGCGGCGCAGGTCACCGTCCCCGGGTTCCGCAAGGGCAAGGTGCCGCCGCGCATCATCGACCAGCGGGTGGGTCGGGGCGCCGTGCTGGAGCACGCGATCAACGACGGCATGTCGTCCTTCTACAGCGCCGCGGTCCGCGAGAACAACCTGCGCCCGCTCGGCCAGCCCGAGATCGAGGTCACGCAGGTCCCCGACCTGGCCGACACGGCGACCGAGCTGCACTTCGTCGCGCAGGTCGAGGTCCGGCCCGAGCTCACGCTGCCCGCGCTCGACTCGCTGACCGTCACGGTGGACGACCTCGAGGTGTCCGACGACGACGTGGCCGGCCGCCTCGACGCCCTGCGCGAGCGCTTCGGCACGCTGGTCGGGGTCGACCGTCCCGCGGGCGAGGGCGACTTCGTCGTGCTCGACCTCGAGGCCAAGGTCGACGGCGAGCAGGTCGACAGCGTCAGCGGCATCAGCTACCAGATCGGCTCGGGCAACATGCTCGAGGGGCTCGACGAGGCGCTCACGGGGCTCTCGGCGGGCGAGACGACGACGTTCACGGCGCCGCTGGCCGGCGGCGAGCGCGAGGGCGAGCAGGCCGACATCACCGTGACGGCGACGACCGTCAAGCAGCGTGACCTGCCTGCCGCCGACGACGACTTCGCGCAGCTCGCGAGCGAGTTCGACACGCTCGACGAGCTCACCGCGGACCTGCGCGAGCAGGCGGCCGGCGCGAAGGGCTCGAACCGGGCGGTCCAGGCGCGCGACCTCCTCGTCGAGCAGCTGCTCGCGCGGGTCGACGTCCCGGTCCCGGCCGGGGTCGTCGAGGCCGAGGTGCACCGGCACCTGGAGTCCGAGGGCCGGCTGGAGGACGACGAGCACCGCGCCGAGGTCACCGAGCAGGCCGCCACCGCGCTCAAGAACCAGATCCTCCTCGACACGCTCGCCGAGCAGCTCGACGTCAAGGTGAACCAGAACGAGCTGCTCGAGTACCTCGTGAGCGCGTCGCGCCAGTACGGCATGGACCCGAACACCTTCATCAAGACGGTCGACGAGCAGGGCCAGGTGCCCGCGATGGTCGCCGAGGTGGCCCGTTCCAAGGCGATCGCCGTCGCGCTGCGGCGCGTGGCGGTCACCGACGGCGCGGGCGACGCCGTCGACCTCAGCGAGTACATCGGCTCGGACGCCGACGACGCGGCCGTGGACACCTCGGACGTCGTCTTCGACGACGAGGGTGCGCAGGGGGCCGACGAGGCTTCGTCGGCAGACGAGGCTGCGCCCGCCGCCGGCGAGCCCGCCGCGGAGCCCGCCGACGAGGGCACGGACAAGGTCTGACCCGAGCGGGCGGCACGCCCCGCGACCCGCTGCGCCGTCAGCGAAAAGGCCCCGACGCGGGACCTTCTCGCTGACGGCGTCGCGTTAGGGTCACTGGACACGCGAGGTCCTGGTCGCGCGACGACGGGACCGGCGCACGCAGTCAGAACGAGGGAGCCTTGGTGAACGAGCAGATGCCGATGATCGCGCGGGCCGACGGTCCGGGCCTGGGACTCAGCGACCACATCTACAACCGGCTCCTCAAGGAGCGAATCATCTGGCTCGGGTCGGAGGTCCGCGACGAGAACGCGAACGCGATCTGCGCCCAGATGCTGCTCCTCGCGGCGGAGGACCCGGACAAGGACATCTTCCTGTACATCAACTCGCCCGGCGGCTCGATCACGGCCGGCATGGCGATCTACGACACCATGAAGTTCATCAAGCCCGACGTCGCGACGGTCGCGATGGGCATGGCGGCCTCGATGGGGCAGTTCCTGCTCTCCTCGGGCACCAAGGGCAAGCGGTACGCCACCCCTCACGCCCGCGTGATGATGCACCAGCCCTCGGGCGGTATCGGCGGCACGGCCACGGACGTCCGGATCAACGCCCAGCTGATCCTGCACATGAAGACGGTCCTCGCGGAGCTCATCGCCGAGCAGACCGGCAAGAGCGTCGAGCAGATCCACACCGACTCGGACCGGGACCGCTGGTTCACCGCGCCCGAGGCCCTCGAGTACGGGTTCGTCGACCACGTCGTCGCGCACGCCGGCTCGGTCACGGGTGGCGGCGGCACGACCGGCTCCTGACGCCGCCGGCACCGCACCGCGCCAGCCCTTTGCACAAGAACGAGGAGATCCCGTGAGCATCGAGTCGCAGTACCTCTCCAGCGCCGCCCGCCTCGCCGGCGGCCGCGCGCTGCCCTACGGTGCGCCCGCGAACCGGTACGTCCTGCCCCAGTTCGAGGAGCGCACGGCGTACGGCTTCAAGCGCCAGGACCCGTACACCAAGCTCTTCGAGGACCGGATCATCTTCCTGGGCGTCCAGGTCGACGACGCGTCGGCGGACGACGTGATGGCCCAGCTCCTGGTGCTCGAGAGCACCGACCCGGACCGCGACATCATCCTGTACATCAACTCGCCGGGCGGCTCGTTCACGGCCATGACGGCGATCTACGACACGATGCAGTACATCAAGCCGCAGATCCAGACCGTGTGCCTCGGGCAGGCCGCCTCGGCCGCCGCCGTGCTGCTCGGCGCCGGGACGCCCGGCAAGCGGCTCGCGCTTCCGAACGCCCGTGTGCTGATCCACCAGCCTGCGATGGAGGGCGGCGGCTACGCCCAGGCCTCCGACATCGAGATCCACGCCAACGAGCTGATCCGTATGCGCGAGTGGCTCGAGGAGACCCTGGCCCAGCACTCCGGCCGGACGGTCGAGCAGGTCCGCCAGGACATCGAGCGGGACAAGATCCTCACGGCCGCCGAGGCGATGGAGTACGGCTTGGTCGACCAGGTGCTCGCGAGCCGCAAGGTCGTGACCGCACCCGTCTGATCAGGCGACCGGGGCCGCGACCGCGCACGCCGGGGGTGGCGCCCCGCGGGACATGACGGGCACCCAGGCATACTCGGTGCCCGCCACCCGGGTGTTGATGCTGACACCGGACCGCGGGTGGTGTGCAATGGGAAGAGCGCGTCCGCCTGCGGGCGGGCCGCTCGCACGAGGTATCTCGTCCCCGGCAGGGCGGACGAACCGAAGGAAGGGGACGGCAGTGGCTCGCATCGGGGACGGCGCCGACCTCCTGAAGTGCTCGTTCTGCGGCAAGTCCCAGAAGCAGGTCAAGAAGCTGATCGCCGGCCCGGGCGTCTACATCTGCGACGAGTGCATCGACCTCTGCAACGAGATCATCGAGGAGGAGCTGGCCGAGACCTCCGAGGTCGGGTTGGTCGAGCTGCCGAAGCCGAAGGAGATCTTCGACTTCCTCGAGCAGTACGTCATCGGGCAGGAGCCGGCGAAAAGGTCGCTCGCGGTCGCCGTCTACAACCACTACAAGCGGATCCAGGCCGGTGAGTCCACCCGCGCCGGAGCGGACAGCGACGCCGTCGAGATCGCGAAGTCGAACATCCTGCTGATCGGCCCGACCGGCTGCGGCAAGACGTACCTGGCGCAGACCCTCGCCAAGATGCTGAACGTCCCGTTCGCCATCGCGGACGCGACGGCGCTCACCGAGGCCGGCTACGTCGGCGAGGACGTCGAGAACATCCTCCTCAAGCTCATCCAGGCCGCGGACTACGACGTGAAGAAGGCCGAGACGGGGATCATCTACATCGACGAGGTCGACAAGATCGCCCGCAAGAGCGAGAACCCGTCGATCACGCGGGACGTCTCCGGCGAGGGCGTGCAGCAGGCGCTGCTCAAGATCCTCGAGGGCACGACGGCGTCGGTGCCCCCGCAGGGCGGTCGCAAGCACCCGCACCAGGAGTTCATCCAGATCGACACGACGAACGTGCTGTTCATCGTGGCCGGTGCCTTCGCCGGGCTGGACGAGATCATCACGTCGCGCGCCGGTCGTCGCGGGATCGGGTTCGGCGCGCCGCTGCACTCCGCGGACGATACCGACGTCTTCGGTGAGGTCATGCCCGAGGACCTGCTCAAGTTCGGGCTGATCCCGGAGTTCATCGGCCGCGTGCCGGTCATCACGACGGTGTCGCCGCTCGACCGCGAGGCCCTGGTGCGGATCCTCACGGAGCCGCGGAACGCCCTCGTCAAGCAGTACCAGCGGATGTTCCAGATCGACGGCGTCGAGCTCGAGTTCAACCAGGACGCCGTCGACGCGATCGCGGACCAGGCGCTGCTCCGCGGCACGGGCGCACGCGGTCTGCGGGCCATCATGGAGGAGGTCCTCCAGCAGGTGATGTTCGAGGTCCCGAGCCGCGACGACGTCGCCCGGGTGCTCATCACGCGCGAGGTCGTGCTCGAGAACGTCAACCCGACCCTGGTGCCGCGCGAGACGCCGGCCCCGACGAAGCGGCCACGCGAGAAGAGCGCCTGACCGCGTGACCGCCGTCGGACCGGGGATCCCACCGGAGCTCGCCTCGCTGCGTCAGAGCATCGACAACATCGACGCCGCGCTCGTGCACCTGCTCGCCGAGCGGTTCAAGTGCACCCAGCGCGTCGGGCACCTCAAGGCGTCGCAGGGGCTTCCGCCGTCCGACCCGGCCCGTGAGGCGCAGCAGATCGAGCGGCTGCGGACCCTGGCGCACGACGCCGGGCTCGACCCGGTCTTCGCGGAGAAGTTCCTCGGGTTCATCGTCGAGGAGGTCATCCGGCACCACGAGGAGATCGCGAGCGCGCGGTCCTGACGGCACGTGCGGCCCGGGCGGAGAGCGCCACTCGTCGCCCCAGCGGCCGGGCGCCGGCCCGGACAACCGACGCAAGTCGCCTCCATCGGGGCGGGATCGGGTCCGGAGACCGGACCAGGGGTGGCACCCGCACCCCGGGTGGAGCACTGTGGACAGGTCACACCCGGCCCCGCCCGTGGCGTGGGCCGGATCACCCGTCGACCCGGAGGCGTTGCCCATGAAGCTCGACTGGCTCAAGCCACTTCTCGGACGAACCGGCCCGTTCACCACCGTCTACCTCGATGCGACACGGGCCGACCCAGCGGGTGCCACGGAGGTGCAGGACCGCTGGAAGGGGCTGCGCCGGGAGCTGGAACGGCAGGGCGCACCGTCGCGCCTGCTCGACGAGCTCGGTGACCGGATCGACCGCCCGACCCGCGTGGCCGCGCCGCACGGACGGGTCCTCATCGCGGATGCCGAGGGCGTCCGCGTCGACCGGGTGCTCGCCGAACCGCCGGCGCAGGACATGGGCGTGCACGGCCCGGTCCCCGCGCTCCTGCCCGCGGCACGCGCCGCGGACGAGACGGTCGACCACCTCCTGGTCGTCGTCGACCGGGTCGGCGCCGACCTGTACTGGAGCGACGACTCGGGTCGGCTCGCCGGCGGATTGCACGAGGTGGTCGAGGGCGACCACGACGAGATCCGCAAGGTCCGCACGGGCGACGGCTGGCACCACCGGCGCAGCCAGATGCGTGCCGAGGACTCGTGGGAGCGCAACGCCGAGACGGTCGCCGCCGACATCGACCGCCAGATCCGCGAGCGGACGCCCGAGCTGATCATCCTCACCGGTGACGTGCGCGCGGTGCCGCTGCTCCACCAGGCGCTCGGGCACAAGGCGAAGGAGCTGGTGGTCGAGGTGCCGGGCGGCTCGCGCGCCGACGGGGTGAAGCAGGACTCGTTCGACGAGCGCGTTCGCGCCACCCTGGACGCCTACCGGGCCCGCCGCCGCGAGGAGGTGCTCGACCGGTTCCGGCTCGAGCAGGGTCGCGGTGAGGCGGCCGTGACCCAGCTCGACGACGTGATCGCGGTGCTGGGACGCGGCCAGGTCGCGGAGCTCGTGCTGCTCGAGTCGGTCGCGACCCCCACGTCGCCGCTCGCCGAGCGCACGGTCTGGGTCGGCCCGGACCCGCTCCAGATCGCCGGGAGCCGTTCGGACCTCGCGGCGATGGGCGTCGACGACGGCGCGCGCGAGCTGCGCGCTGACATCGGTCTCGTCCGGGCGGCGCTCGGGCAGGACGCCGGGCTCACGTTCGCGGTCGACGGCAGCGTCGACCTGATCGACGGGGTCGGGGCTGTGCTGCGCTGGCACGACTCGGCGACCCCGAGCGAGGCCGTGCTCTCCCAGTCGGCCGACCGGGGCCGGGTCCGCGACGTCGTCTGACCACCCGAACCGTCGCTCCACCACGCGACGTCCGAGCGCTGACCTCCGGTCGGAGGTCAGCGCTCGGACGTCAACGCTCGGACGTCAGCGGGTTCTGAGGGCGTGCGGCGAGGGATCGCGTGGGCAGGGGAGGTCAGCCGGCCGCCGGACCCTCCGGCGCCTTCGGCTCCGCGGGCACGAGGTCCGCGAGCCGGACCTCGATCGTCTCGGCGCCCTCGGGCGCCGCGACCAGCGACAGCTCTCCGGTGACCCGGCCCGCCGCACGCACGTCGCTCTCCGCGCTCGTGACGGCCGCGACCGCGTCCGCCGGGACCACGAGCTCGGCGCGCGAGATCTCCGTGCGCATCGAGACCTTGGCCTCCGACTTCACCTTCCGCAGTGCGGCCAGCGCAGCGCCGGCGGCCGCGAGCAGCCCGGGGTCGGCGTCGCCGGCCGCGGCCCGCAGCCCGTCGGAGGTCGGCCACGGCGCACGATGGACCGAGCCCTCCTTCCACCACGACCACACCTCCTCGGTCGCGAACGGCAGCACCGGGGCGAACAGGCGCAGGAGCGTCTCGAGCGCGAGGCCGAGCGCCGCGCGCGCCGAGGCCGTCGCCGCGGAGAGCTCGACCGCACCGGCGCCGTAGGCGCGGTCCTTGACCAGCTCGAGGTAGTCGTCGCAGAACGACCAGAAGAAGGTCTCGGTGGCCTCGAGCGCGCGCGGCGTCTCGTACGACTCGAACGCCGCGGTCGACCGCTCGACGACGTCCGCCAGACCCGCGAGCATCGCACGGTCGAGCGGCTCGGTCACGAGTGCCGGGTCGATCGCCAGGCCGTCGTCGCCACCGAACGACAGCGCGAACTTGCTCGCGTTGAGGACCTTGATCGCGAGCCGCCGGCCGATCTTCATCTGGCCGACCTCGAAGGCCGCGTCGGTCCCCAGGCGCGCGGACGCGGCCCAGTAGCGCACGGCGTCGGTCCCGTGCTCCTCGAGCAGGCCCCGCGGGGTGACGACGTTGCCCTTCGACTTGGACATCTTCTTGCGGTCGGGGTCGAGGATCCACCCGCTCAGTGCGGCGTTGCCCCACGGGAGCGAGCCGTGCTCGAGGTGCGCGCGCAGCACGGTCGAGAACAGCCACGTGCGGATGATGTCGTGGCCCTGCGGGCGCAGGTCCATCGGGAACACCCGCGCGAAGAGGTCGGGGTCGGTGCGCCAGCCGCCCGCGATGTGCGGGGTCAGCGAGCTCGTGGCCCACGTGTCCATCACGTCAGGGTCGCCCACGAAGCCGCCCGCGACGCCGCGCTGCTCGGCCGTGTACCCGGGCGGCACGTCCGCCGAGGGGTCCACCGGGAGCTGGTCCTCGGTGGGGAGGATCGGGGCGTCGTGGTCGACCTCGCCGTCGGCGTCGACCGGGTACCACACCGGGAACGGCACGCCGAAGAAGCGCTGGCGGGAGATGAGCCAGTCACCGTTGAGCCCACCCACCCAGTTCTCGTACCGGACCCGCATGAAGTCCGGGTGGAAGGCCAGCTCCTTGCCACGGGCGAGCAGCTCGTCGCGCAGTCCCGCGTCGCGCCCGCCGTTGCGGATGTACCACTGCCGTGAGGTCACGATCTCGAGCGGCTTGTCGCCCCGCTCGTAGAAGTTCGCCTTGCGCTGCGTCGAGACCGGCTCGCCGTCGAGGTCCCCGCTCGCACGCAGGGCGTCGACGACGGCGGCGCGGGCGGAGAACGTCGTCTTGCCGGCGAGCTGGGGCCAGAGCCCCGCGGCCGACGGCGAGGCGCCTGCCTCGGCCGTCAGCCAGGCGGGCGTCTCGCGCACGAGGCGCCCGTCGCGGCCGATGACCGAGCGCGTCGGCAGCTGCAGCTCGCGCCACCACTGCACGTCGGTGAGGTCGCCGAAGGTGCAGCACATCGCGATGCCCGCACCCTTGTCGGGCTCGGCGAGCGGGTGCGCGAGGACGGGCACCTCGACGCCGAACAGCGGCGACCGGACCGTGGTCCCGAACAGATGCTGGTAGCGCTCGTCGTCGGGGTGCGCGACGAGCGCGACGACGGCGGGGATGAGCTCGGGCCGCGTGGTCTCGATGACCACGGGCGCAGCCGCCCCGCCCGCCGCACCGTCACCGCCCGCAGTGCCCGACGCCGGGTGGAAGGCCACGCGGTGGAACGCGCCCGGGTAGTCACGCGCCTCGAGCTCGGCCTGCGCGACTGCGGTCTGGAAGGTCACGTCCCACAGGCCCGGCGCCTCGGCCTGGTACGCCTCGCCGCGCGCGAGGTTGCGCAGGAACGCCTGCTGGGCGACGGCCCGGGACTCGGCGGAGATGGTCTGGTAGTGGTGGTCCCAGTCGACCGAGAGGCCGAGGTACCGGAAGAGCGACTCGAACTCCCGCTCGTCCTCGATCGTGAGCCGCTCGCACAGCTCGATGAAGTTCCGGCGCGAGACGGGGAGCTGGTCGGCCGCCTTGCCGCTCTTGCCGTCGCCCCCCACCTGCGGAGGGGTGAGGTCGGGGTCGTAGGGGAGCGACGGGTCGCAGCGCACCCCGAAGTAGTTCTGCACCCGGCGCTCGGTCGGCAGGCCGTTGTCGTCCCAGCCCATCGGGTAGAACACCTCGCGGCCGGACATCCGCCGGTAGCGCGCGTCGACGTCGGTGTGCGTGAACGAGAAGACGTGGCCGACGTGCAGCGAGCCCGAGACGGTCGGGGGCGGGGTGTCGATCGAGTACACCCGCGCGCGCGAAGCCGTCCGGTCGAACGAGTACGTCCGGTCCGCGGTCCAGGCGGCGTTCCAGCGGTCCTCGAGCCCGTCGAGGGAGACCTTGTCGGGAACCCGCGAGGCGGCTGACCCGGCCTGGTCGCTCGCTGCGGGGGAGGAGGTGGTCGGCTGGTCGTCGCTCATAGCGGCCGATTCTCCCAGACGCACGGCGGCCCCCGCGCACGCACCCAGGGTCCACCAGGGTTCACGCGAGGAACGGTGGGCGTCCGGGCGCCGGAGCTCGGCACCCGGTCTCGTCCGAGCGACGTCCCAACCCTGGCCCGTCCCGCGTAGGGTCGGGCCAGGGGTCACGGCGCGCGGCGTGCCGTGGCGAACGACGAGGTGGGAGCGCATGGGCACCGGACTGACCATCGGCTACGCGGCGATGCTCGAGCAGTTCCACCCGACCGAGGTCCTCGAGCTGGCGGCGTACGCCGAGGAGCGCGGCTTCTCCGGCGTGATGGCGGCCGACCACTTCCAGCCGTGGGTGCCCGCGCAGGGGCAGTCGGCGTTCGTGTGGAACGTGCTCGCCGCGCTCGGCGAGCGGACGCGCGGCGACCTCGGCCCGGGCGTCACGGCGCCGACGTTCCGCTGGCACCCCGCGATGGTCGCCCAGGCGTCGGCGACGCTCGCCGCGATGTACCCGGGGCGGCACTGGCTCGGGCTCGGCTCCGGCGAGGCGCTCAACGAGCACGTCGTGGCCGGGTACTGGCCCGAGGCGCCCGAGCGGATCCACCGCATGTTCGAGGCGATCGACCTCATCAAGAAGCTGTTCGCGGCATCGATCGCGGGCAAGGACGTCAAGCACTCGGGGCAGTTCTTCACGCTCGAGTCGACGCGCCTGTGGACCATGCCCGACGTCGCGCCCGAGATCCTCGTCGCGACGGCCGGCCCCGTGACGGCCAAGCGCGCCGGCCGGGCCGCGGACGGGCTGATCACCGTGGGCGCCCCGCTCGAGAAGATCTCGGGCCTGTTCGCCAAGTTCGACGACGGCGCGCGCGAGGCAGGCAAGGACCCCGCCACGATGCCGAAGGTGCTCCAGCTGCACCTCTCGTGGGCCGAGACGGACGAGCAGGCGCTCGCCAACGCGATGCACGAGTGGCCCAACGGCGGCATGAAGTTCCCGAAGGCCGACATCCGCTCGCCGTTCGACTTCGAGCAGATGGCCAAGCTCGTGCGCCCCGAGGACTTCGAGGGCCGGATGGTCATCTCCGCGGACCCCGACGAGCACCGGGCCTACATCCAGAAGTTCGTGGACCTCGGCTTCGACCGCATCTACCTGCACAACGTGGGGCGCAACCAGCGCGAGTGGATCGACACCTTCGCCCGCGACGTCCTTCCGCGCCTGAGCCGGTGACGTCGCGGTGAGCGCCGCCTTCTCCGTGACCGCGCCCGGGGGCATCCCCGAGGTGGCCCCGGGGGACGACCTGGTGGAGCTGCTCGTGCCTGTCCTCGCGCGTCTGGACCTTCCCGGGCCCGACGGCGGAGCACCCGGCCCGACGGCGCTCGCGGACGGCGACGTCGTCGTCGTCACCAGCAAGGTGGTCTCCAAGGCCGAGGGCCGCGTCGTCGCGGCCGCGGACCGCGAGCAGGCGATCACCGACGAGACGGTCCGCGTCGTGGCGACACGCGAGCACGCCGGGGGAGTCACCCGCATCGTCGAGAACCGCCTCGGCCTGGTGATGGCGGCCGCGGGCGTCGACGCGAGCAACACGCCCGAAGGCACCGTCCTGCTCCTGCCGGTGGACCCCGACGCGTCGGCCCGCGCGCTGCGGGCGGGGCTGCGCGAGCGGCTCGGGGTGTGCGTCGGCGTCGTCGTCACGGACACGGCCGGTCGCCCGTGGCGGCACGGCCAGACGGACCTCGCGATCGGTGCCGCGGGGATCACCGTCCTCGAGGACCTGCGCGGCGGCACGGACTCGCACGGTCGGCCGCTCGAGGTCACGATGACCGCGGTGGCCGACGAGATCGCGGCGGCGGCCGAGCTCGTCAAGGGCAAGGTCGCGGGGCGGCCGGTCGCGGTGGTCCGCGGGCTCGGCCACCTCGTGACGGACGACGACGGACCGGGGGCGTGCGCTCTCGTCCGCCGGGGCGCGGACGACATGTTCGCGTTGGGCAGCGCCGAGGCCTACGCCCAGGGCTGGAAGGCCGCCGCGGCCGCACGCGGCTGAGGGGCGCCTACGCGAGGCGCGCCACGGCGTCGTCGACCAGCAGCGTGAGCGTCGAACCCGGGCACGACCACGACGGGTGGGATCACGGTCTCGGCGCTGCCCGCCGCATACCGCATACCCGGACCTCACGGAACGACCGGCGCGGGCGAGGTCCGCCCGAACGTGGTCGCCCGACCCCTGGTCAGGGAGGGCGTGCCCAGCCATAGTGGGCCGATCGGCAGAACCGACCGCGACCGTGACCCGGACGCAGACCGGAGGGGCGAGGCACATGACCGTCGTACGCGCAGCACTGACCCAGACCACCTGGACCGGCGACAAGGAGTCGATGATCAAGGTGCACGAGGAGTTCGTGCGCGACGCCGCCGCCCAGGGCGCCCAGGTGATCTGCTTCCAGGAGCTCTTCTACGGGCCGTACTTCGGCGCGGTCCAGGACCCGAAGTACTTCGAGTACGCGGAGTCGGTGCCCGGGCCGACGGTCGAGCGGTTCCAGGCGCTCGCGCGCGAGCACCGCATCGTGATCGTCGTGCCGCTGTACGAGGAGGAGCAGCCGGGCGTGCTCTACAACACCGCGGCGGTCGTCGACGCGGACGGCAGCTACCTCGGCAAGTACCGCAAGACCCACATCCCGCAGCTGCCCCACTTCTTCGAGAAGTTCTACTTCCGCCCGGGGAACCTGGGCTGGCCGGTGTTCGACACCGCCGCCGGGAGGATCGGGGTCAACATCTGCTACGACCGGCACTTCCCCGAGGGTTGGCGCGCCCTGGGTCTCGCGGGCGCCGAGCTCGTCTTCAACCCCTCAGCCACCGCTCCCGGCATCTCCAACCGGCTCTGGGAGCTCGAGCAGCCCGCCGCCGCGATCGCGAACGGGTACTTCATCGGGGCGAACAACCGCATCGGCACCGAGTCGGAGGAGTTCGGCGGCGAGGCGGTGACGTTCTACGGCAGCTCGTACTTCGTCAGCCCGACCGGCAACTACGTCGGCGAGGTCGCGAGCAAGGACCGCTCCGAGCTGGTGGTCCGCGACCTCGACCTCGAGGAGCTGCGGCGCGTCCGCGAGACCTGGCAGTTCTACCGCGACCGGAGGCCGGACGCCTACGGCCCGCTCGTGGCGCCGTAGGGGGCCGCGCGATGACCACCACCCTCATCACCGGCGGCACCGTCGTCAACGCGACCGGGCGCGCCCGCGCCGACGTGCTGGTCGACGGCGAGACGATCGCGGCGCTGGTCGCCCCGGGGTTCACCGCCCTGGGCGCCGACCTCGCGGCCGGCGTCGACCGCGTGATCGACGCGACCGGCAAGTACGTCATCCCGGGCGGCGTCGACGCGCACACGCACATGGAGCTGCCGTTCGGCGGCACCTTCGCGTCCGACACGTTCGAGACCGGCACCGCCGCGGCCGCGTGGGGCGGCACGACCACGATCATCGACTTCGCCGTGCAGCGGCAGGGCGAGCGCGTCCTCGACGGGCTCGCGGCGTGGCACGAGAAGGCGGCCGGGCGCTGCGCGATCGACTACGCGTTCCACCAGATCGTCGGCGGCGTGGACGACGACTCCCTCAAGGCGATGGACGAGCTCGTCACCGAGGGCGTCACGAGCATCAAGCTGTTCATGGCGTACCCGGGCGTCTTCTACTCGACCGACGACCAGATCCTGCGCGCGATGCAGAAGGCGGCCGACAACGGGTCCGTCGTCATGATGCACGCCGAGAACGGGCCCGCGATCGACACCCTCGTGGCCCAGCACCTGGCCCGCGGCGAGACGAGCCCGTACTTCCACGGCGTCTCGCGCCCGTGGCAGCTCGAGGAGGAGGCCACGCACCGCGCGATCATGCTGGCCGACCTCACGGGCGCGCCGCTCTACGTCGTCCACGTCTCGGCGAAGCAGGCCATCGCGCAGGTCGCCGCGGCGCGGAACCTCGGCAAGAACGTCTTCGCCGAGACGTGCCCGCAGTACCTCTACCTCTCGCTCGAGGAGCAGCTCGGCGCGCCGGGCTTCGAGGGCGCGAAGTGGGTCTGCTCGACGCCGCTGCGTTCGCGGGCCGAGGGGCACCAGGAGGAGCTGTGGCGCGCGCTGCGCACGAACGACGCCCAGGTCGTCTCGACCGACCACTGCCCGTTCTGCATGAAGGACCAGAAGGAGCTGGGGCTCGGGGACTTCTCGAAGATCCCCAACGGCATCGGCGGCGTCGAGCACCGCATGGACCTGCTGTACCAGGGCGTCGTCGACGGGCGGATCTCGCTCGAGCGCTGGGTCGAGCTCTGCTGCACGACGCCGGCCCGGATGTTCGGTCTGCACGGCACCAAGGGGGTCCTGGCCCCCGGGGCCGACGCCGACGTCGTCGTCTACGACCCCGCGGGCCGCACCAGCATCGGGCTCGGCAAGACGCACCACATGAACATGGACCACTCCGCGTGGGAGGGCTTCGAGATCGACGGGCATGTCGACACGGTGCTGTCGCGCGGCACGGTCGTGATCGACGGCGGGCAGTTCCACGGCCGCGCCGGCCACGGCCGGTACGTGCCTCGTGGCCTGTCCCAGTACCTGCTCTGAGGGGAGCCCGCATGGATCTCGGCGTCGTCCTGCAGACCAATCCGCCCGCCGCCCGCACGATCGAGCTCGCGCGGCTCGCCGAGACCCAGGGGTTCAGCCACGTCTGGACGTTCGACTCCCACCTGCTCTGGCAGGAGCCGTTCGTCATCTACTCGCAGATCCTCGCCGCGACGCGCAAGGTCACGGTGGGTCCGATGGTGACGAACCCCGCGACGCGGGACTGGACGGTGACGGCCTCGCTGTTCGCGACGCTCAACGAGATGTTCGGCAACCGGACGATCTGCGGCATCGGGCGCGGCGACTCCGCGGTCCGGGTCCTCAACGGGAAGCCGACGAGCCTCGCGACGCTGCGCGAGTCGATCCACGTGATCCGGGAGCTGGCGAACAGCCGCCCCGTGGAGGTCAACGGCGTCGAGCTGCGCTTCCCGTGGAGCGAGGGGTCGCGCCTCGACGTGTGGGTCGCGGCCTACGGCCCGCTCGCGCTGCGGCTGGCCGGCGAGGTGGGCGACGGCTTCATCCTGCAGCTCGCGGACCCCGACATCGCCGCGTGGACGATCCGGGTGGTGCGCGAGGCGGCCGAACGGGCAGGGCGCGACCCCGCGGCCGTCCGGTTCTGCGTCGCGGCGCCCATGTACGTCGGGGCGGACACGCCGTCGTCGCGCGCCCACATGCGCGACCAGTGCCGCTGGTTCGGCGGCATGGTCGGCAACCACGTCGCCGACATCGTCGCGCGGTACGGGGCCGACGCCGCGGCCGGGATCCCGCGGGCCCTCACCGACTACATCGCGGGCCGGCAGGGCTACGACTACAACCAGCACGGTCGCGCGGGCAACACGCACGCCGAGTTCGTGCCCGACGAGATCGTCGACCGGTTCTGCCTGCTCGGGACCGCGGCCCAGCACGTCGAGCGTCTCGAGGAGCTGCGCGCGCTCGGCGTCGACCAGTTCGCCGGCTACCTCCAGCACGACAACAAGGAGGAGACGCTCCGCGTGTACGGCGAGACGGTGATCCCCGCCGTCCGGCGCCCGCCCGTCGCGCTGGTCGCCCCCGACCCGCAGCCGTCCGCCGTCGTGCCGGGCTGAGCCCGGTGGCGCGCCGACGGCCCCAGCGCGGCACGGAGCGCGCGCCATCGGGCAGGATCGACGCCAGCGGCGTCGCGCGAGCGACGGCCCTCCTCCGGCGCCTGGGGACAGGCCTGAGCACAGTGATGGGTTGAGCACAGTGACACAGCAGACCGGGACCGAGCAGACCGGCCCCTCCTCCCGCACCGCCGACGGCGAGCTCGCGCTCGAGCTCGACCGCGCCCACGTCTTCCACTCCTGGTCCGCCCAGGCGACGCTCGCCCCGCTCGCGGTCGCCGGTGGGCTCGGGTGCGAGGTCTGGGACTTCGACGGCACCACCTACCTGGACTTCTCGAGCCAGCTGGTCAACGTGAACATCGGCCACCGGCACCCCGCCGTGGTCGCGGCGATCCAGGAGCAGGCCGACGTCCTGCCGACGGTCGCGCCCGCGAACGCGGACCTCGCCCGCGGGCTCGCCGCGCGGGCGATCGTGGGTCACGCGCCGGGCGGGATGTCGAAGGTCTTCTTCACCAACGGCGGCGCCGACGCCAACGAGAACGCGCTGCGCATGGCACGCCTGCACACGGGACGCGACAAGGTGCTCTCGACCTACCGCTCGTACCACGGCAACACCGGCGCGGCGATCGTCGCGACGGGGGACTGGCGCCGCATCCCGAACGAGTACGCGCGCGGCCACGTGCACTTCTTCGGGCCGTACCCCTACCGCTCGGAGTTCTGGTCGACCAGCGCGGAGCAGGAGACCGAGCGCGCCCTGCACCACCTCGAGCGCGTCATCCAGGCCGAGGGGCCGGGGTCGATCGCCGCGATCCTCCTCGAGACCGTGGTCGGCACCGCCGGGGTGCTCGTGCCGCCGCCCGGGTACCTGCCGGGCGTGCGCGAGATCGCCGACCGCTACGGGATCGTCCTGGTCCTCGACGAGGTGATGGCGGGGTTCGGCCGGGCCGGCTCGTGGTTCGCGTTCGACCGGTTCGACGTGCGGCCCGACCTCATCACGTTCGCCAAGGGGGTCAACTCGGGGTACGTCCCGGTCGGCGGCGTGATCCTCTCGGACGAGATCGCCGCCACGTTCGACGAGCGGGTGTTCCCGGGCGGGCTGACGTACTCCGGGCACCCGCTCGCGATGGCGTCGATCGTCGCGGCGCTCGCGGCCATGGAGTCGGAGGGGATCGTGGCCAACGCGGCCCGGATCGGCGCGGAGGTCCTCGGGCCGGGGCTGCGCGACCTCGCCGAGCGCCACCCGATGATCGGCGAGGTGCGGGGGCTGGGCGTGTTCTGGGCCCTCGAGCTCGTCGCCGACCGCGCGACCCGCGAGCCGGTCCCGGCCGCGGTCATGGGGCAGCTCAAGTCCGAGCTCATGGCGCGACGGCTGCTGCCGTTCCTCGCGGAGAACCGGATCCACGTCGTGCCGCCGTGCGTCGTGACCGACGACGAGGTCGGCCGTGCGCTGGCCGTCTACGACGAGGCCCTCTCGGTCGTCGAGGCGGGCCTGTGACGGCCGCGCAGCCGTCGGTTCCTGCCGAGGTGTCGTCGCGGACGGGAGGGTTCGAGCGTCTCCGCGCCGTGGTGACGGGGGCGTCGTCGGGCATCGGGGCCGCCACGGTGCGCGGCCTGGTCGCCGCCGGCTGGGACGTCGTCGCGGTGGCCCGGCGCGCGGACCGGCTCGCCGCGCTCGCGGCCGAGACGGGCGCCACACCGCTCGTCGCCGACGTGACGTCCGACGACGACGTCGCGCGGCTGGTCGCCGAGGTGACGGCGGCCGGGCCTGTGCACGCTCTGGTCAACGGCGCGGGCGGAGCGATCGGGGCGGACCCGGTGGCGAGCGGCAGCGTCGAGGACTGGCGCGCGATGCTCGAGCTCAACGTGCTCGGCACGCTGCGCGTCACGCAGAGGCTGCTCCCGGCGCTGCGGGCGAGCGGGCGCGGCGACGTCCTCGTGATCACCTCGACCGCCGCACTCGGCACCTACCCGGGCGGCGGCGGCTACGTCGCGGCCAAGCACGCCGAGCGGCAGATCGCCACGACGCTGCGCCTCGAGCTGATCGGCGAGCCGGTCCGCGTCATCGAGATCGCGCCCGGCATGGTGCGCACCGACGAGTTCTCGCTCAAGCGCTTCGGCGGCGACGCCGCGGCCGCCGAGGCGGTCTACGCGGGCGTCGACGCGCCGCTGACGGCGCAGGACGTGGCCGACACGATCGTCTGGGCCCTCACCCGACCGCACCACGTGAACGTCGACCTCCTCGTGCTCCGGCCGCGTGCGCAGGTCTCGAACACCCAGGTGGCCCGGGCGTAGCCTCGGGTCCAGCGCGCGGCACCGACCCCGCTGCGGACGGCACTCCCGCTCACCACCCGCTCACCTCCGACGAAGGCGACCACCATGAGCACCGCGATCTCGACCACCCCCGGTACCGACGAGCGCTCGGGCGACGGCGGCGTCGCCCCCGTGCTGATCCCGCACTGGATCGGCGGCCGAGCGGTGCCGCCGGCCGACGGCGCGCCCACGGCCGCCGTGACCAACCCGGCGACCGGGCGCGTCTCGGGCCGCGTCCCGCTGGGCACCGCGGCCGACGTCGACGCCGCGGTCGCCGCGGCCCGCACCGCGTTCCCGGCGTGGCGCGACACCGCGCTCAGCAGGCGCGGGCAGGTGCTCTTCGCGTTCCGTGAGCTCCTCAACGCGCGCAAGGAGGAGCTCGCCGCGATCCTCACGGCCGAGCACGGCAAGGTCCTGTCCGACGCGCTCGGCGAGGTGTCCCGCGGGCTCGAGGTGGTCGAGTTCGCGTGCGGCATCCCGCACCTGCTCAAGGGCGGGTTCACCGAGAACGCCTCGACGCGCGTCGACGTCTACTCGATCCGCCAGCCCCTCGGCGTCGTGGGCATCATCAGCCCGTTCAACTTCCCGGCGATGGTGCCCATGTGGTTCTTCCCGATCGCGATCGCGGCGGGGAACACCGTCGTGCTCAAGCCGAGCGAGAAGGACCCGTCGGCGTCGGTCTGGATCGCCGAGCTGTGGCGGGAGGCCGGCCTGCCCGACGGCGTCTTCAACGTGGTGCACGGCGCCAAGGAGTCGGTCGACGCGCTGCTCGACCACCCCGACGTCGCATCGATCTCGTTCGTCGGCTCGACCCCGATCGCCCGGTACGTCTACGAGCGCGGCACGGCGGCGGGCAAGCGGGTGCAGGCGCTCGGCGGCGCCAAGAACCACCTGCTCGTGCTGCCCGACGCCGACCTCGACCTCGCGGCGGACGCCGCGGTGAACGCCGGGTTCGGGTCGGCGGGGGAGCGGTGCATGGCGATCTCGGCGCTCGTGGTCGTCGAGCCGGTCGCCGACGAGCTCGTCGGGAAGATCCGCGACCGGATGGGACGCCTGCGGACCGGGGACGGCGCGGCCGTGCGCGACGGCGTCGGCGCCGACATGGGTCCGCTCGTGACGCGCGAGCACCGCGACAAGGTCGCCGGCTTCGTCGCGGCGGGCGAGGCGGAGGGCGCCGACCTCGTGGTCGACGGTCGCGGCGTCGAGCCCGACGGCGAGGCGGACGGCTTCTGGCTCGGCCCGACGCTCTTCGACCGGGTCACGCCCGCGATGTCGATCTACCAGCAGGAGATCTTCGGCCCCGTGCTGTCGGTGGTGCGGGTCGAGTCGTACGACGACGGCCTGCACCTGATCAACGCGAACCCGTACGGCAACGGCACGGCGATCTTCACCAACGACGGCGGCGCCGCCCGGCGGTTCCAGAACGAGGTCGAGGTCGGCATGATCGGCGTGAACGTGCCGATCCCCGTGCCGATGGCGTACTACTCGTTCGGCGGGTGGAAGAGCTCGCTGTTCGGCGACTCGCACGCGCACGGGATGGAGGGCGTGCACTTCTTCACGCGCGGCAAGGTCGTGACGTCGCGGTGGCTCGACCCGAGCCACGGCGGGATCAACCTGGGGTTCCCGCAGAACCACTGACCCGGGGTGGACGGCGCGCGCGAATGGTCGGGCGGCCGTCGCGGGGACGCGCGCGGATGCCCATGCTGCTCGGGTTGAGGGGCCGAGGCGCAGCGAGTCGCAGCGAGGGGCGCAGCGCGTTCGCGGGCGCCTCGGCCGCGACGACCCCCGTGCCGGCTCCGGCCGCAGGCTCGCACGCGGGGTAGCATGACCGCACAGGCGTCGACCCGGACATCACCGGCGAGCCTCCGGAAGAACAGGCCTCGGCGCCGGCGCACACGTCGGCACCGCAGCCCCACTAGAACCGGACGGGTGGCCCGTCACAGCCGGTCGAGTGGTCGTCGCATACGCACCGGGCCAGCCCCCAGGGCTCCGGGGCCGAGCGGCGGCAAGCGGGGTGGTACCGCGGCAGGCGGCGCGCGACGCGCACGGCCTGTCGTCCTCGTGGCCCAGACGCGACGACACCCGACGTACCGACCAGGAGCCAGGCACCATGGCGTACCCCCTGCACCGACCCACGGACCCGACGCGCGACGACGACGTCGTCGCCCCCGTCACCGCGTCGCCGGACCTCCCGGCGCTCGAGAAGGACGTGCTCGCGTACTGGGCGGCGGACGGGACCTTCCAGGCCTCGATCGACAACAGGCCCGCCGGCGAGAACGGCGCCAACGAGTTCGTGTTCTACGACGGTCCGCCGTTCGCCAACGGGCTGCCGCACTACGGCCACCTGCTCACGGGGTACGCCAAGGACGTCGTCGGCCGGTACCAGACCCAGCGCGGGCACCGGGTCGAGCGCCGGTTCGGCTGGGACACGCACGGCCTCCCGGCCGAGCTCGAGGCGGAGCGGATCCTCGGCTTCGCGGACAAGTCGCAGATCGACGAGATGGGCATCGCCGCGTTCAACGAGGTGTGCCGCACCTCGGTGCTCCGGTACACCGACGAGTGGCGCGCGTACGTGACCCGGCAGGCGCGGTGGGTCGACTTCGACAACGACTACAAGACCCTCGACCTGACGTACATGGAGTCGGTCATCTGGGCCTTCAAGCAGCTCTACGACAAGGGTCTGGCCTACGAGGGCTACCGCGTCCTGCCGTACTGCTGGCGCGACGAGACGCCGCTGTCCAACCACGAGCTCCGCATGGACGACGACGTGTACCAGTCACGTCAGGACCCGGCGCTCACGGTCGGGGTCCGGCTCGAGACGGGCGAGCTGGCGCTGCTCTGGACCACGACGCCGTGGACGCTGCCCTCCAACCTGGCCGTCGCCGTCGGGCCCGAGATCGAGTACGTCGTCGTCGCCCCGGGCGACGCCAGCGCCTGGGCGGGCGAGCGGGTCGTGATCGCGTCGTCGCGGCTCGCGTCCTACGCGCGGGAGCTGGGCGAGGACGCCACGGTCCTCGAGAGGCTGCCGGGCACGGCGCTCGCGGGGCGCCGGTACACGCCGGTCTTCCCGTACTTCGCCGGCCGCGACCCCCAGGCCCACCAGGTGCTCGTCGCCGACTTCGTGACCACCGAGGACGGCACCGGGCTCGTGCACCTCGCCCCGGCCTTCGGCGAGGACGACATGGCGGTGTGCGGCGCGGCGGGGATCGCGACGGTCGTGCCGGTCGACGCCAAGGGCCGGTTCACGAGCGAGGTCGCGGACTACGCCGGTCAGCAGGTCTTCGAGGCGAACAAGGCGATCATCGCCGACCTCAAGGCGGGCACGGGACCGCTCGCCGCCACGCCCGCGGACCGGCGCGCCGTCGTCGTCCGCCACGAGACGTACGAGCACTCCTACCCGCACTGCTGGCGGTGCCGGAACCCGTTGATCTACCGCGCGGTCTCGAGCTGGTTCGTGCGCGTCTCGGAGTTCCGTGACCGCATGGTCGACCTCAACGAGCAGATCACGTGGGTGCCCGACCACATCAAGGAGGGGCAGTTCGGCAAGTGGCTCGCGGGGGCGCGCGACTGGTCGATCTCGCGCAACCGGTACTGGGGTACGCCGATCCCGGTGTGGGTCAGCGACGACCCGGCGCACCCGCGCATCGACGTCTACGGCTCGGTCGCCGAGCTCGAGGCGGACTTCGGGGTCGAGGTGACGGACCTGCACCGGCCGTTCATCGACGACCTCACGCGGCCGAACCCCGACGACCCGACCGGCGCCTCGACGATGCGCCGGATCCCCGACGTGCTCGACGTGTGGTTCGACTCGGGCTCGATGCCGTACGCCCAGGCGCACTACCCGTTCGAGAACCGCGAGTGGTTCACCCGCCACTACCCGGGCGACTTCATCACGGAGTACATCGGGCAGACGCGCGGCTGGTTCTACACGCTGCACGTCCTCGCGACGGCGCTGTTCGACCGGCCGGCGTTCCGGACGGCCGTGTCCCACGGCATCGTGCTCGGCTCAGACGGCCGCAAGATGAGCAAGTCGCTGCGCAACTACCCGGACGTCAGCGAGGTCTTCGAGCGCGACGGCTCGGACGCGATGCGCTGGTTCCTCATGGCCTCGCCGATCCTGCGCGGCGGCAACCTCGTCGTGACGGAGGAGGGCATCCGCGAGAACGTCCGCCAGGTCCTGCTCCCGCTGTGGAGCACGTGGTACTTCTTCGCGCTGTACGCGGGCGCCGCCCGGGGCGGCGAGGGCCTGGCGGCGCGCCGCGTGACGGCCGACGACGTCGCGGGGCTGGCGACGATGGACCGGTACCTCCTCGCACGGACCCGGGACCTCGTGACGACCGTGACCGCCCAGCTCGACGCGTACGACGTGCCGGGCGCGTGCGAGAGCGTGCGCGAGCACCTCGACGTGCTGACCAACTGGTACGTCCGCACGTCGCGGCAGAGGTTCTGGGACGAGGACGAGGCCGCGTTCAACACCCTGTGGACCGCGCTCGAGGTCCTCACGCGCGTGATGGCGCCGCTCGCCCCGCTGCTGACCGAGGAGGTCTGGCGCGGGCTGACCGGCGGGCGGAGCGTCCACCTCACCGACTGGCCGACGGCGGACGAGCTGCCGTCGCTCGTCGACGACGCCCGTGCCGGGAGCCGGCCGGGCGAGGCCGAGCTGGTGGCCGCGATGGACACGGTGCGCGCGGTCTGCTCGGTGGGGCTCGGGCTGCGCAAGGCGAACGGTCTGCGCGTGCGTCAGCCGCTGCGCGAGCTGCGCGTCGCGGTCCCGTCCCCGGCCCGCCTGGCCGGGCTCACGGGGCTGATCCAGGCGGAGCTCAACGTCCGGCGCGTCGAGCTGCTCGACGTGGCGGACGCCGGCGCGTCCGAGTACGGCGTCTCGAGCCGGCTGACCGTGAACGCGCGCGCGGCGGGCCCGCGGCTCGGCCGCGGCGTCCAGGACGTCATCCGCGCCGCCAAGGCGGGCGACTGGGAGCAGACGGCCGACGGCGCGGTGGTGGTCCGGACCGCCGGCGGCGACGTGGCGCTGCTCGAGCCCGAGTACGAGCTGCGCACGGTGGTGGCCGAGCGCGAGGGTGACGAGATCGCCGCCGCGGTGCTGCCGGGCTCGGGGTTCGTGGTGCTCGACATCGGCCTCGACGACGAGCTGCGGGCCGAGGGGTACGCGCGCGACGTCGTGCGTGCGGTCCAGGACGCCCGCAAGGCCGCCGGGTTGCACGTCGCCGACCGCATCCGGCTGTCGCTCGGCGTCCCGACGCCGTGGCAGGAGGCCGTCGAGCGGCACCGCGAGCTCGTCGCGCACGAGACGCTCGCGGTCGAGGTGGTGGTCGACGCGGTGGCGGGTGACGAGCTCACCGTCCGGGTCGAGCGGGTCGAGCGGGTCGAGCGGGTCGCGCGGGATGCGCGGGACGAGCGGGCTGACCGGGCCGCTGCCGACGGGCGGACCGGCGCGTGAGCCGGGCCGACCGCGACCGGCGCGACGCCGAGCGGGCTGCCGACGAGGCGGCGCGCGAGGTCTACCAGGGCATCCTGGCGCGCGCGCCCGAGCACGACTTCGAACCCACCCTGGACCGCGTGCTCGCGGTGTGCGAGCTGCTCGGCGACCCGCAGCGGAGCTTCCGCACGATCCACGTCACGGGGACCAACGGCAAGACGTCCACCGCGCGGATGGTCGAACGGCTCGTGCGCGAGCACGGGCTGCGGACCGGCCGGTTCACCAGCCCCCACCTGACGAGCGTGCGCGAGCGCATCGCGATCGACGGCGAGCCGATCAGCGCCGAGCGCTTCGTCGAGCTGTGGCAGGACGTCGCCCCGCTGGTGCACCTCGTCGACACGCGCTCGGCGGCCGAGGCCGGCCCGCGGATGAGCTTCTTCGAGGTGCTCACCGTCATGGCCCTCGCGGCCTTCGCGGACGCGCCGGTCGACGTCGCGATCGTCGAGGTCGGCATGGGCGGCCGCTGGGACGCGACGAACGTCGTCGACGGCGACGTGGCGGTGCTCACGCCGGTCGCGCTCGACCACGAGCGCTGGCTCGGCTACGACCTCGCGTCGATCGCGGGGGAGAAGGCGGGGATCATCAAGGACGGCGCGACCGTGGTGCTCGCGCAGCAGCCCGACGACGTCGAGGGCGTGGTCCTCGCGGCGGCGGCCGCCCGGGGTGCTCGGGTCGTGCGCGAGGGCGTGGACATCCACGTCGAGTCCCGCAGCGTGGCCGTGGGCGGGCAGCTGCTCTCGCTGCGCGGCCTCGGCGGGCTCTACACGGAGGTGTTCCTGCCGCTCCACGGCGCGCACCAGGCGCACAACGCGCTCCTCGCGCTCGTGGCGACCGAGTCGCTGCTGACCGGGGGAGCCGCGCTCGACGGCGCCGTCGTCGAGGCCGCGTTCGGCGGTGCGACCTCGCCCGGTCGGCTCGAGGTCGTCCGCTCGAGCCCGACGATCCTCGTGGACGCCGCGCACAACCCGGCCGGCATCGAGGCGCTCGTCGAGGGCATCGAGGAGGCCTTCGAGATCACGCGACTCGTCGGCGTGGTCGGGGTGCTCGAGGACAAGGACGCCGAGCAGGTGCTCGCCGGCCTCGAGCCGCTGCTCGCCGAGGTGGTGGTGACCCGCTCGTCCTCGACCCGCTCGCTCGCGGTCGACGACCTGGCGCAGGTCGCCATCGAGGTCTTCGGCGAGGACCGGGTGCACCAGGTCGAGCGGCTCGACGCGGCGCTCGACCTCGCCGTCGAGCTGGCCGAGGGCGCCCAGCAGCACGGCGCGGGCGTCCTGGTGACCGGTTCGGTCACGATGGTCGCGGACGTGCGCATCCTGCTCGGCCGGGACTGATCCCTGGACAGCTGTCCGTCTCTTGACGTGCCGCCGCCGCGTGAGTTGGGTGAGCAGCACAGGTGTTGCTCCACCGCTGCGTGACCCACGCGTCGACGACGTCGCGTGGCACCCGTTGGTTCCGGCGCTCGGCGCCGGGTGCGAAGGGATGTGGCCGCGTGAAGAAGCTGATCAACGACCCGCAGGACGTGGTGCGGGAGTCCGTGGAGGGCTTCGGGCTCGCCCACGCCGACCTCGTCACCGTCAACCCGGATCCCCTCGTCGTCTCGCGCGCGGGTGGACCCGTCGCCGGCAAGGTCGGGCTCGTCTCGGGCGGGGGCAGCGGCCACGAGCCGCTGCACGCCGGGTTCGTCGGCGTCGGCATGCTCGACGCGGCCGTCCCGGGCGCGGTCTTCACGTCGCCGACCCCGGACCAGATCGCCCCCGCGCTGACGGTCGCGAGCGGCGGCGCGGGCGTGCTGGCGATCGTGAAGAACTACACCGGGGACGTGCTCAACTTCGAGACCGCGGTCGAGCTCGCCGAGGCCGACGACATCGAGGTGCGCACCGTCGTCGTGAACGACGACGTCGCGGTCGAGGACTCGCTCTACACGGCCGGTCGCCGCGGCGTCGCCGGCACGGTGGCCGTGGAGAAGATCGCGGGTGCCGCCGCCGAGCGCGGCGACGACCTCGCCACGGTCGCGGCCGTCGCCGAGCGCGTGGTGGCGAACGTGCGGTCGATGGGCGTCGCTCTGACGGCCTGCACCGTGCCGCACGCGGGGCGCCCGAGCTTCGACCTCCCGGAGGACGAGCTCGAGATCGGGATCGGCATCCACGGCGAGCCCGGTCGACGCCGGATACCGCTGGCCGGCGCCGACGCGATCACCGAGATGCTGCTGACCCCGGCCGCGGACGACCTCGGCCTGGCGCGTGGCGACGACGTGCTGCTCTTCGTCAACGGGATGGGCGGCACCCCGGCGTCGGAGCTCTACATCGTCTACCGGCACGCGCGGGCGCTCCTCGAGGGGCGCGGGGTCACGGTGGCGCGGTCGCTCGTCGGGAACTACGTGACCTCGCTCGAGATGCAGGGCGCCTCGGTGACGGTCCTGCGTCTCGACGACGAGCTGACCGCGCTGTGGGACGCGCCGGTCCGCACGGCGGCACTCCACTGGTGACCGGGTGCCGCCCCGCCCCGCCTGCCTCGGCGAGGCGGCACCTCGCCGATCCGGCCCGGGCGCGGTGGATGAATCACGCGAGCTCACGGCGCGCGACCGTGCGCGCGGGTCGATGATCGGGTGAGGGTGCTCGGCATGCGCCCGCGTGACGTGCGGAGAGGGAGACGATGACGCTGGACGTGGCATGGGCGGTCGACTGGACCCGTCGGACGGCCGAGCAGGTGGCCGCCCGTCGCGTCGAGCTGACCGAGCTGGACCGGCAGATCGGCGACGGTGACCACGGCGAGAACCTGGCCCGCGGCTTCTCGGCGGTCATCGCGCGGCTCGACGCGCTCGAGGACGCGCCCGCCGAGGTCGGTGACGTGCTCAAGCTCGTCGCGACGACGCTCATGTCGACCGTCGGCGGAGCGGCAGGCCCGCTCTACGGGACGGCCTACCTCCGGTCGGCGAAGGTCACCGGCGTGGACGCGCTCGACTCGCGCGCGGTCGTGGCGATGCTCGAGGCCGGGCTCGAGGGCGTCGTCGCGCGCGGGAAGGCGTCCCCGGGCGAGAAGACGATGGTCGACGCGTGGACGCCGGCGGTCGAGGCCGCGGTCGCTGCCGCCGACTCCGGTGCCGACCCCGCGGCGGTGCTCGCGGCGGCGGCCGACGCCGCGGAGGCGGGCGCGGTGGCGACGATCCCGCTCGTCGCCACGAAGGGGCGCGCCAGCTACCTGGGGGAGCGCAGCGCGGGTCACGCGGATCCCGGTGCGACGTCGACGGCCCTGGTGCTCCGAGCGGCGGCCGACGCCGCCGGTGCCGAGCGGGCCGGTCCCGAGGGGGCTGGTCGCAACAGGGCCCCTTCCGACAACGCCCGACATGACGGTGCCTGACGTGACGACGGGCCGGGTCGCCGGCCGCACGCCGCGGGTCGCGCTCGTGCTGGTCTCCCACTCCGCCGACGTCGCGGTCGGCACCGCCACGCTGGCGCGTCAGATGGCGACCGACGTCGCGATCCTTCCCGCGGGCGGCCTCGAGGACGGAGGCCTCGGTACGAGCTTCGCGCTCATCGCGCGAGCCGTCGAGCAGGCGGCGGCCGGCGACCGCCCGGTCGTCGTGCTCACGGATCTCGGCTCGGCGGTGCTGACCACGGAGTCGGTCCTCGAGCTCGCGGCCGACGACGTCGCCGGACGCGTCCTCCTGGTGGACGCCCCGTTCGTGGAGGGCGCGGTCGCCGCAGCCGTCGCCGCGGCCGGCGGCGGTGGCCTGAGCGAGGTCGCCGAGGCCGCGGAGTCCGCCGCCGCCTCGTTCGCGCGGTCCGGCGCGCCCGCACCGGTTGCGTCCGGGCCGGGTTCCTCCGCGGGTTCGCCCGGCGGGCGAGCGTCGACGCACGCCTCGTCGCCGACGGTGCGAGGGAGCGTCGTCCTGCGCAACCCGCTCGGCCTGCACGCGCGCCCGGCCGCTCAGCTGGCCCGCACGGCCGCGGAGTTCGACGCCACCGTGACGGTCGACGGCGTGGACGCGCGCAGCGTGCTGGCGCTCATCGGGTTGGGCGCGACCGGCGGGCGCGAGCTGGTGGTCGCGGCGTCGGGCCCGCAGGCACGGCCGGCGTTCGTCGCGGTGATGGACGAGATCGAGGCCGCTTTCGGCGAGGGGTGACCCACGCGACACAAGGTTGCATTGACTGCAAAGTTGCACCCCGCGTAACGTCACCGCGTGCCGTCGACCGTCTCCGTACCCAGCGCCCGCGCGCCGGGCGGCCCCGATGCGGGGGCCGAGCACCCGGTCGGGCTACGGGAGCGGCAGAAGCAGGCTCGACGCGAGGCGCTGATCGACGCCGCGCACCAGCTGGTCGAGCGCCACGGGCTCGACGGTGCGACGGTCGAGGCCATCTGCGTCGAGGCCGGGGTCTCGACCCGCACCTTCTTCAACTACTTCGAGTCGAAGGACGACGCCGTCCTCGGCATCGAGCCCTGGTCGCTCGACCCGGCGATCGCCGCGGAGTTCGTGGCGGGCGGTCCGACCGGACGCATCGTCGCCGATCTCGAGGTCGTCGTCGGGCACCTGATCGCGAAGCCGATGCTGGGACGCGAACGCCTCGCGGCCGCCCTCCGGCTCGCGCGGGACGAGCCGCGCCTGGTGGTCCGGCAGATGGCGTGGCTGGAGGACTACCGGCGCGAGATCGACACGCTGGTCAGGCGCAGGCTCGGGGCCGACGCCCCACCCGACCGCGTCGAGCTCCTCGGCGTCCTCGTCCTCGTCGTCACCCGGTCCGCCTTCGTCCGCTGGGACACGGCCGGCAGCGCGGGTGACGCGCGGGACCACGTCCGCGGCGTCGTCGAGGACCTGCGCGCGCTGCTCGCCGAGCTCTGAGGACCGGGCCCACCTGGCGCACCGCAGGCACCGCACGCACCGCACGCACGTCCCGCTCCACCGGCAACGGCGCCGTCATCCCACCCGCACGACCGTCGAACGAGGACCACCCATGGCATCCGCCGCCCCTGCCGCCCCGACGACGGGCGCACCACTGATCGTGCTGACCCAGCGCACCGTCCGGCTCATCTTCGGCGCCCTCCTGGCGAGCATGTTCCTGTCGTCGCTCGACCAGTCGATCGTCGGCACGGCCATGCCGACGATCGTCGGCGAGCTGGACGGCGTCGCGCACCAGGGGTGGGTCATCACGGCCTACATCCTCGCGATCGCGATCGTCATGCCGCTGTACGGCAAGTTCGGCGACCTGTGGGGCCGCCGCTACCCGTTCCTCGTCGCGATCGGGCTGTTCACGGTCGCGTCCGCCGGCGCGGGCTTCGCCCAGGGCTTCGGCGAGCTCGTGTTCTGGCGAGGGGTCCAGGGCCTGGGCGGCGGCGGGCTGATGATCCTGTCCCAGGCGATCATCGCGGACATCGTGCCAGCCAAGGACCGCGGCAAGTACATGGGGCCGATGGGCGCCCTGTTCGGCATCGCGGCCGTGATCGGCCCGCTGCTCGGCGGCGTGTTCACGGACAAGCTCGACTGGCGCTGGACCTTCTGGATCAACATCCCGATCGGCATCGCGGCGTTCGCGGTCGCCTGGAAGACGCTCAGGCTCCCGAGCCACCGCGCGGGCCGCACGATCGACGTCGCGGGCATCGTGCTCATGGTGCTCGCCACGTCCGGGCTGGTCCTCGCGACGAGCTGGGAGAGCTGGAGCGGCAACCGCGGCTTCGACTGGTCGAACCCGGGCCTGCTCGCTCTCGTCGTCGGCACGCTGGTCTCGGCCGTCGCGTTCGTCCTGGTCGAGCAGCGCGCCGAGGAGCCGCTGCTGCCGCTCCACCTGTTCAGGAACCCGACGTTCGCCATCGCGACCTCGGTCGGCCTCGTCATCGGCATGGGGATGTTCGCGGCGCTCGGCTTCCTGCCCCTCTTCCTGCAGATGGCGACCGGCGCGGGCGTGACCGAGTCGGGCTTCCTCATGCTCCCGATGATGGCCGGCGTCATGCTCACCGCCATCGGGTCCGGGATCGCGATCACGAGGACCGGGCGCTACCGGGCGTACCCCATCGTCGGCATGGCGATCGCGACGCTCGGCCTCATCTGGCTCACGCGGCTGACCGGCGAGACCTCGATGCTGCTGTTCGGCACGATGATCTTCGTGCTCGGCGCCGGCCTCGGGCTCGTCATGCAGACGATCGTCCTGGCGGTCCAGAACTCGGTCGACCCGCACGAGCTCGGCACGGCCACGAGCTCGAACAACTTCTTCCGGGAGATCGGCGCGGCCGTCGGCACGGCGCTGTTCAGCACGATCTTCGTCTCGCGTCTCGAGGACGACCTCGGGGACGTCTTCGCGGGCGCGCCGGCCCGGGCGGGCACGACCGACGGGCTCACCCCGGCGATCGTGGCCGAGCTGCCCGAGCCGCTGCACTCGGGCGTGGTGGACGCGTACGCGAACGCCCTGGCGCCGGCGTTCTGGTACCTCGTGCCGCTGATCGCCCTCGGCTTCGTCCTCACGCTCTTCCTGCGCGAGGTGAAGCTCTCCGACGTCGCCGGGATGGTGGCGCGCGGTGAGGCGGTGGCCGATCGCGGGGCGCTCGTCGAGGGCACGCCGGGCGAGCTCACGGCGGCCGGGTACGGCCCCGAGGCGGGCCGACGGTCCTCGGGGGAGGTGCTCGACGACGACGGCCCGGCAGGCGGTCGAGGCCGGCGGGGCGACCGCCGGGCGCCGGTAGCCTGACGCGATGACCACCCCGCAGTCCGACGTGCCCGCCGGAGCCGCGCGGCGTCGCTCCGCCCGGCGCACCTTCGCCGCGACCACGCTGGTGCTCGAGGCGTTCGTGGTGCTCTTCGCGACAGCGATGGCGTACGCGCTGCGGGCCGCGCCCGGGAGCGTGGTCTGGGCGATCGGGGGGACGCTCAGCATCGTGCTCCTCCTGCTCTCCGGGATGCTGCGCAGCCCGGGCGGGTACGTGGCGGGCAGCATCGTCCAGGTGCTGCTGCTCCTGGGCGGCGTCGCGCTCCTCGTCGCGCCGGTCGAGGCGGCCGGTTTCGTCGGCACGATGACGCTCGTGGTCGCCGGCGTGTTCGTGGCGTTGTGGGTCACGGGGCTGCGGCTGGGCGCGCGGATCGACCGCGAGAAGGCCGACTGGGATGCGGCGCACCCGGTCGGCCAGGGCTGAGTTGGTTAGGGTCTGACCTCATGACCGACACCGCTGCCCAGACCGAGCGCACCCTCGTCCTCGTCAAGCCGGACGCCGTCGAACGTGGGCTCACGGGGGAGATCCTGCGCCGCGTGGAGGCCAAGGGGTACCGGCTGGTCGCCGCCGAGCTGCGGACCGCCGACGACGCGCTCCTGGCCGCCCACTACGCCGAGCACGAGGGCAAGCCGTTCTACGCCCCGCTCGTCGACTTCATGCGGTCGGGCCCGGTCCTCGCGGTGGTCGCGGAGGGTCAGCGCGTGATCGAGGGCTTCCGTGCGCTCGCGGGGACCACCGACCCTACCGGGGCCGCGCCGGGGACGATCCGCGGCGACCTCGGGCGGGACTGGGGGCTCGCGGTCCAGCAGAACCTCGTGCACGGCTCCGACTCCCCGGAGTCGGCGGCGCGCGAGATCGGGCTGTGGTTCCCGGGCCTGTGACGCCCGCGTGAGCTGCAGGTGAGGCGTCCGTGATCCCGCGGGTGACGCACCGCTCGCGCACGGCACGGCAGTCCGCGATCCCGCCGCGCACCTCGTAGGCTGCCCCGGTGCACCTCAAGACCCTGACGCTGCGCGGCTTCAAGTCGTTCGCCTCGGCGACGACGCTGCGCTTCGAGCCGGGCGTCACGTGCGTCGTCGGCCCCAACGGGTCGGGCAAGTCGAACGTCGTCGACGCGCTCGCCTGGGTGATGGGCGAGCAGGGCGCCAAGTCCCTGCGCGGCGGCAAGATGGAGGACGTCATCTTCGCCGGCACCGCCGGCCGGCCGCCGCTCGGTCGGGCCGAGGTGTCGCTCACGATCGACAACACCGACGGCGCGCTCCCGATCGAGTACACCGAGGTCACGATCTCGCGGACGCTGTTCCGCAACGGCGGGTCCGAGTACGCGATCAACGGCTCGTCGTGCCGGCTCCTCGACATCCAGGACCTGCTCTCCGACTCGGGCCTCGGCCGGGAGATGCACGTGATCGTCGGGCAGGGGCAGCTCGACGCGGTCCTGCGCGCCACGCCCGAGGAGCGCCGCGGCTTCATCGAGGAGGCCGCCGGGGTCCTCAAGCACCGCAAGCGCAAGGAGAAGGCGCTCCGCAAGCTCGAGGCGATGCAGGCCAACCTCACGCGTCTGGGGGACCTGACGAGCGAGATCCGCCGGCAGCTCGGACCGCTCGGCAAGCAGGCCGAGGTGGCCCGACGCGCGCAGACGGTGCAGGCGGACCTGCGCGACGCCCGCGCGCGGCTGCTCGCCGACGACCTCGCCCAGCTCAGCGCCACGCTCGAGCAGGAGATCGCGGACGAGTCCGCGCTGCGCGCGCGGCGCACCGAGGTCGAGACCCGGCTGGACGGTGCACGGGCCCGGCTGGCCGACGTCGAGCGGCTCGCCGCCGAGGAGGCCCCCCGGCTCTCGGACGCGAGCGAGGTCTGGTACCGGCTCTCGTCGCTGCGTGAGCGCCTGCGTGGCACGTCGACGCTCGCGTCCGAGCGGCTGCGCCTGCTCGGCTCCGCGGCCGCCGAGCCCGAGGCGCGCCGCGACCCGAACGACCTCGAGGCGCAGGCCCAACGGGTGCGGGCGGCCGAGGCCGAGCTCGCGGCCGAGGTCGACCTCGCGCGGGCCGCGCTCGCGGCCGCGGTGACGGCGCGTCACGAGGCGGAGACGGCGTCGACGGAGGCCGAGCGGAGCCTCGCGACGTCGCTGCGCGGCGCGGCAGACCGCCGGGAGGGGCTCGCGCGGCTCGCCGGCCAGGTGGCCGCGCGGCGCAGCCGGGTCGAGGCGACCGAGAGCGAGATCGGCCGGCTCCGTGAGTCGCTCGCCGAGGCGGAGCGCCGCGCCGCGCAGGCGACGAGCGACTTCGCGGCGCTCGAGACCCAGGTCGCCGGGGTCGAGGAGGGCGAGGAGGGCCTCGACGCCGAGCACGAGGCCGCGGCGGACGCCGTCGAGCAGGCGACCACGCGGGTGCGGACCGTCCGCGAGGAGCTGGCCGCGGCCGAGCGTGACCGGTCGGCGTCGAGCGCGCGGATCGAGACGCTCGAGCTGAGCCTCACGCGCAAGGACGGCGCCGGCGCGCTGCTGTCTGCGGACGGGCTCGCCGGCACGCTCGGGTCGCTCGCCGCGCTGCTCAGCATCACCCCCGGCAACGAGGACGCCATCGCGGCGGCGCTCGGCCCGGCGGCCGACGCGGTCGCGGTCGAGTCGGTCGACGCGGCCGTCGACGCCATCCGCCGGCTCCGGACCGACGACGCCGGACGCGCCACGCTCGTGATCGGCGGCTCCTCCGCGCTGCCGGTGGCGGGTGACGTGCCGCCGGGCGCCGAGCGGGCCGTCGACCTCGTGCGGGCGCCGCAGGAGGTGCGGCAGGCGGTCGACGCGCTGCTCGCCGACGTCGTCGTGGTCGAGGACCTCGCGACGGCCCGGGCGATCGTGGCCGACCACCCGGGGCTCCGCGTCGTCACCCGCGGCGGGGACCTGCTCTCGAGCACCCGGGCGTCCGGCGGGTCCGCGACCGCCCCGAGCGTCCTGCACCTGCAGGCCGCGCTCGAGGAGGCGCGCGCTGCCCAGGCCGACGCGGTCGCGCGGGGCGAGCGCGCCCGGTTCGAGCTCGCCGTCGCCACCGAGGCGGAGGCCGCCGCGCGGGCCGCGTACGAGGACACGCTCGACCGGCTCAACCAGTCCGACGCCGCTCTCGCGGCCGTGGCCGAGCAGCTCGGTCACCTCGGCGCGACCGCGCGGGGCGCCCGTGCCGAGGCCGAGCGCGTCCAGGTCTCGCTCGCGAGGGCGGCGGAGGCGCTCGCCGCCGATCAGGCCGAGCTGGTCGAGCTCGCCGAGCGGCTCGCGGCCGCCGAGACCGAGCCCGCCGAGACGGAGGCGGCGATCGCCGCAGGGACCGTCGAGCGCGACCGGCTCGCCGAGCTCGCCACGCAGGCGCGGGGGCGCGAGACGGACGCACGCCTCACGTTGCGGACGAGCGAGGAGCGCGCACGCGCCCTCGCCGGCCGGGCGGAGTCGCTCGAACGCGCCGCGGAGGCCGAGCGCGTCGCGCGGGCCCGGGCGGCCGAGCGCGAGCGCGTGCGCGTGCACCAGGCCCGCCTCGCCGAGGCGGTGCGCAGCGGGGCGCAGCAGACCCTCGCGGCGCTCGAGGTCTCGCTGCACCGCGCCGGTGCGGAGCGCGAGGCCGCGGAGGCGGCGCGCGCCGAGCGCGACGTGACGCTGACCGCGCTCCGGGCCGACGCCGACGTGCTCGCGCGACAGCTCGCCGAGCTCACGGACGTCGCGCACCGGGACGAGGTGGCGCGGGCGCAGCAGCTGCTCCGGATCGAGCAGCTCCAGACGCGGTCGGTCGAGGACCTCGGCCTCGACCCGCAGGTGCTGCTCGACGAGTTCGGGCCCGACCGGCCGGTCCCGGTGCTGGGCGAGCGGGGCGCGGACGCCGACGAGGGCCCGCACGAGATCCCGTACGTGCGCGACGAGCAGACCAAGCGCCTGCGGGCGGCCGAGCGCGCCCTCGCGCTCCTCGGCCGGGTCAACCCGCTCGCGCTCGAGGAGTTCGCGGCGCTCGAGGAGCGGCACAAGTTCCTCACCGACCAGCTCGCCGACCTCAAGAAGTCCCGGGCCGACCTGCTCGAGATCGTGCGCGAGATCGACGAGCGCGTCGAGCAGGTGTTCACCGACGCCTACCGCGACACCGCCGCGCAGTTCGAGCGCGTCTTCCCGCGACTCTTCCCCGGCGGCGAGGGGCGGCTCGTCCTGACCGAGCCGGACGACATGCTCGCGACCGGGATCGAGGTCGAGGCCCGGCCGGCCGGCAAGAAGGTCAAGCGGCTGTCCCTGCTCTCGGGCGGCGAGCGGTCGCTGACGGCGGTCGCGCTCCTGGTGTCGATCTTCAAGGCGCGCCCGAGCCCGTTCTACGTCATGGACGAGGTCGAGGCCGCGCTCGACGACGCGAACCTGGGCCGGCTGCTCGGGATCTTCACCGAGCTCCAGGAGGACAGCCAGCTCATCGTGGTGACGCACCAGAAGCGCACGATGGAGATCGCCGACGCGCTGTACGGCGTCACCATGCGGGGTGACGGCGTGACCACCGTGATCAGTCAGCGCATGCGGGAGGACCGCCAGCCCGCGCCCGCGTGACACCGCGCCGGACGCCGGTCCGTGTCGGCGGCCCGTGAAGGCGGCACGTGAAGATGTGGTGCGGATCGCACCGCCGCAGCGCCCTGCCGGCGCGTCCGGCCACGGTGGGCGGGAGAGGATGGGCCCATGACCTCCATCCTCGTCGGGACCCTCGTCGCGCTCGCTGCGGCCGTCCTCGTCCTCGTCCTCGCGAGCGTGGCCGGCGGGCGCGAGGGCGGGCCCGCCGGCCTCCTCGCCACGCTGCGCGGCGGCATCCAGCAGGTGCGCGGCGGCCGACCGCTGGTCACGACGCACGACGACGCGGTCGACGACGACCTCGACGAGTTCTTCGCGGCGACGGAGGTCGACGAGGACCCGTACCTGCGCGTGGACGACCTCACCGGGACCTGGGGACGGGTGCGCGCGCGGGCGGTGCGCGGCGTCGCGCACGCCCGTCGCTGAGCCGTCCGCCGCCGCCTCCACCCGGCCCCTGCTGCGCGGCACGCCCGGCCCCTCCTGAGACACTTCTCCGGTGAACGAGACCCTCGAGCTCCTCCTCGCCATCGGCCTGCCGACCCTTGCCGCCCTCGGGACGGCGGTCGCCGTGGTGTCCCGCCGGCGCCGGCGGCCCCCGACGCTGCCGCCCGCGGAGCGCGCCCCCGAGACTCCTCCAGCCGACGCGCCTCCCACCGACGCGCCGCCGACCGAGGGACTCGTCCCGCCGCCGGTCACCGAGCCCGACGTCGTCGTGCCCGACACCCCGGCGGAGCTCGCGCCCGAGCTCGAGGTGCCCGAGGCGGTCGGCGGACGGCTCGCGCGCCTCCGCGGGCGTCTCGCCCGCTCGGGCTCACCGCTCGGCGCCCGGCTGCTCGCCGTCCTCTCGCGTGACCACCTCACCGAGGACGACTGGGACGAGCTCGAGGAGACCCTGCTGCTCGCGGACGTGGGCGCCGGGCCGACCGGTGAGCTGATCGACGCGCTCCGCACGGAGGTCCGGGTCCGGGGGATCCAGGACCCGGCGGCGGCACGAGCGCTGCTGCGCGAGCAGCTCGTCGCGCTGGTCGACCCGTCGCTCGACCGCTCGCTCGCCACCCAGCCGGTGGTGGGGGACGACGGCGAGCCGCGCCCCGCCGTCGTGCTCGTCGTCGGGGTCAACGGCACGGGGAAGACGACGACCGTCGGCAAGCTCGCGCGCGTGCTCGTGGCCGAGGGGCGCACCGTGGTCCTCGGTGCCGCGGACACGTTCCGCGCCGCGGCCGCCGACCAGCTCGAGACCTGGGGCTCGCGGGTCGGCGTGCCGACCGTCCGGTCGGACCGCGACGGCGCCGACCCGGCCGCGGTCGCGTTCGACGCGGTGCGCACGGGTCGCAGCACGGGCGCCGACGTCGTGCTGGTGGACACCGCCGGCCGGCTGCAGAACAAGGCCGGACTCATGGACGAGCTCGGGAAGATCACGCGGGTGATCACCCGGGAGGCCCCGCTGAGCGAGGTGCTCCTCGTGCTGGACGCCACGACGGGCCAGAACGGCATGAACCAGGCCCGGGTGTTCGCCGAGGTCGCGGGCGTGACCGGGGTCGTGCTGACGAAGCTCGACGGCACGGCCAAGGGCGGCATCGTCGTCGCGGTCCAGCGGGAGCTCGGGCTGCCGGTCAAGCTCGTCGGCCTCGGCGAGGGGGCGGACGACCTCGCGCCGTTCGACGTCGACGACTTCGTGGACGGCCTGCTGGGGGACGGTACGGCGTAGCGCCGGCCCATCGACCGGCCGCTGCACGACCCGCGAAACGCAACGTTTACGTGGGTGCGCACCTTGTCACACCGCCGTAACGCCTCGTGCCACCAGGGGAAACCGCACTCCCCGACCGTGGTGCCCGACCGGCCGCCCGGCCGGCGAGGGGAGAGGCGATCCACATGGAGCTGGACACCGGAGCGACAGCCTGGATGCTGATGTCAGCGTCCTTGGTGCTCCTCATGACGCCAGGCCTGGCGTTCTTCTACGGCGGCATGGTCCGCGGCAAGTCCGTCCTCAACATGCTGATGATGTCGTTCGGCGCGATGGCCGTGATCATGGTCGTGTACGTGCTGTGGGGCTGGTCGATGTCCTACGGCTCGGACCTCGGCGGCATCGTGGGCAACCCGTTCGACCAGTTCGGTCTCGCCGGGACGCTGTACGACGACGCGGGGGAGTTCGCGATCGACGGGTTCGGCGTCCCCGTGGCGGTGGGAGTCGCCTTCCAGGTGACCTTCGCGATCATCACGACGGCCCTCATCAGCGGCGCGATCGCCGACCGCGTGCGGTTCAGCACCTGGATGGTCTTCGCGGCGATCTGGGTCACGCTGAGCTACTTCCCGCTCGCGCACATGGTCTGGGGCGGCGGCCTGCTGAGCGGCGCGGAGGGCGGGATCGCGGCGGCGCTGTTCGGGGCCACCGACGGCACCGCGAACACGACCCCGATCGACTTCGCGGGCGGCACCGTGGTCCACATCAACGCCGGCGTCGCGGCGCTCGTGCTCGCGCTGGTCGTGGGCAGGCGCAGGGGCTTCGGCAAGGAGCCGATGCGCCCGCACAACCTGCCGTTCGTGATGCTCGGCGCGGCCCTGCTGTGGTTCGGCTGGTTCGGGTTCAACGCGGGCTCGGCGTTCACGGCCGACGGGCTCGCGGGCCTCGCGTGGGTCAACACGTCGGCGGCCACCGCCGCGGCGGTGCTCGGCTGGCTCGCCACCGAGCGGATCCGTGACGGCCACGCGACGTCGCTCGGTGCGGCGTCGGGCATCGTGGCGGGCCTGGTCGCGGTCACGCCGGCGGCCGGGGCGCTCACCCCGGTCACGTCGCTCGTCCTCGGGCTGGTCGCCGGGGCGCTGTGCGCGCTCGCCGTCGGGCTCAAGTTCCGGTTCGGCTACGACGACTCGCTCGACGTCGTCGGCGTCCACCTGGTCGGTGGCCTGGTCGGCACCGTGGCGCTCGGGTTCCTCGCGACCGACACCGGGCTCCTGCTCGGCGGCGGGATCGACCAGCTCGTGATCCAGGTGATCATCGCCGCGGTGGCGATGCTCTTCTCCGGCGTGGTGACCCTGGTGATCGCGCTCGCGCTCAAGGCCACGATGGGCTGGCGGGTCCCGGAGGAGACCGAGGTCGGCGGGATCGACCTCGGGGTGCACGGCGAGACGGCGTACGAGGCGCTCGGCGCTCGTATCTCCTCGCACGACGGGGCCCGCACGACGACGACGACGACGGACAGCGTCCCCGTGACGCGGACGGAGGTGACGGCATGACCAAGCTCGTGACCGGGGTGATCCAGCCCCACCGGCTCGACGACGTGAAGTCCGCGCTCGAGGCGTTCGGCGTGCGTGGCATGACGGTGAGCGAGGCGAGCGGGTACGGCCGGCAGCGCGGGCACACCGAGGTCTACCGGGGCGCCGAGTACACCGTCGACCTCGTGCCCAAGGTCCGGATCGAGGTGCTCGTCACGGACGAGGACGCGGCTTCGGTGACGCAGGTGATCGTCAAGGCGGCCCAGACGGGCAAGATCGGCGACGGCAAGGTCTGGGTCGTGCCGGTCGAGGACGTCGCCCGCGTCCGCACCGGCGAGCACGGCGCCGAGGCCCTCTAGGCATGGCCACCCGGGCGCCCGAGGTCCCGCACCCCCGTGACGGGGTGCGGGACCTCCGGGTCGACCGGCTGGACCTCGCCACCCGCCTGAGCGGACCCGGGTCCGACGGGGCCGCGCGGCGTGCCGCCGTCGCCGAGCTGGTCATGGCGCGGCTCGCGGGGCTCTGGGCGTCGGTGACGGAGGAGGCCGACGGCGGCCCCGACGGCCCGTCGGGCATCGCGCTCGGCGCCGTGGGGAGCGTGGGGCGCGGTGACCCGAGCCCGGCGAGCGACCTGGACCTCGTCCTCGTGCACGACGGGCGCGGGCACTCCGCCGAACAGCTCGCCGGGCTCGCGGAGCGCCTCTGGTACCCCCTGTGGGACGCCGGCCTCGACCTGGACCACGCGGTGCGCTCGCTCGCGCAGTGCCGCCAGGTGGCGTCGACGGACCTTCCTGCGGCCGTCGGGCTGCTCGAGCTGCGGCCGGTCGCGGGCGACGTCGTCGTCGTGCACCGCGCGCGGTCGGCGCTGCTGACCGACTGGCGGTCGGCCGCCCGGCGCCGCCTGCCCGAGCTGCTCGCCTCGACGCGCGAGCGCGCGGAACGGCACGGCGAGCTGGCCTACCTCGTCGAGCCCGACCTCAAGGAGTCGCGCGGCGGGATCCGCGACGCCGTCGTGCTGTCCGCGCTCGCGGCGACCTGGCTCACGGACCGACCGCACGGCGCCGTCGACGCCGCGCACGCCCACCTCCTCGACGTCCGGGACGCGCTCCAGGTCGCGACGCGCCGACGCACCAACCGGCTGCTGCTCGCCGACCAGGACGAGGTCGCGGACCTGGTCGGTGCCGACGATGCGGACGACCTCCTCGCCGGGCTCGCCGAGGCCGGGCGCATCATCTCCGCGGCGCTCGACACGACGGTCCGGCACGCGCGCCAGGCGCTCCAGCGTCCCGCGCTCACGCGGCGCCCCGTGCTGGTGCGCGGACGGCGCGCCGCGCCGCGGCTGCGCTCGGTCGGCGAGGGGCTCGTGGAGCACGACGGCGAGCTGGTGCTCGGCGTGGACGCGCGCCCCGCGGACGACGCCCTGCTCCCGCTGCGGGCCGCCTCGACGTCGGCCCGGACCGGGCTCCCGCTGTCACCCGTCACCGTCGCGAGCCTGAGCCGCACCCCGTCGCTGCCCGAGCCGTGGCCCCGCGCGGCCCGCGAGTCGCTGCTCCAGCTGCTGGGCAGCGGACGGGCGCAGGTGCCGGTGTGGGAGCAGCTCGACCTGGCGGGAGTCGTCACCTCCTGGATCCCCGAGTGGGCCGCGGTGCGCAACCGGCCGCAGCGCTCGGCCGTCCACCGGCACACCGTCGACCGGCACCTGGTCGAGACCGCGGCCCGGGCGTCGCGCGTCGCCCGTGGCCTCCGGCTCGGCGACGGGCTCGGGACGCTCCTGCTCGCGGCTCTCCTGCACGACATCGGCAAGCGGCCCGGCGCGACCGACCACTGCGCACAGGGGTCGCGGCTCGTGGAGCCGATCCTGGCGCGGATGGGGTTCGAGGACGCGACCCGCGCGGACGTCGCACGGCTCGTGCGCCACCACCTGACGCTCGCGGGGCTCGCGACGACCCGGGATCCCGACGACCCCGCGACCCTCCGGGAGCTGCTCGACGCCGTCGACCACCGGCTCGACCTGCTCGTGCTGCTGCGCGCGCTGACGGAGGCGGACGCGTCCGCCGCCGGGCCGACCGCCTGGACCGCGTGGCGCGCGAGACTCGTGGACGACCTCACGGACCGGGCCACGGCGGGGCTGGCAGGTACGCTGGACCGTCCGTGACCTGAGAACGAACGGTCCTGAGAACGAACGGTGAGGATCCCCGGTGTTCGCCACCCTGTCCGATCGACTGACGTCGACCTTCAAGAACCTGCGCACCAAGGGCCGGCTCTCCGAGGCGGACATCGACGCGACCGTCCGCGAGATCCGTCGGGCCCTGCTCGACGCCGACGTCGCGGTGCAGGTCGTCCGCGCGTTCACGTCGACGGTGCGCGAGCGCGCGCTCTCGGCCGAGGTGTCCGGCGCGCTCAACCCTGCGCAGCAGGTCGTCAAGATCGTCAACGAGGAGCTCGTCGCGATCCTCGGCGGCGACAACCGTCCGCTGACCTTCGCGAAGGCCCCCCCGACCGTCATCCTGCTGGCGGGTCTCCAGGGCGCGGGCAAGACGACGCTCGCCGGCAAGCTCGCGCTCCACCTGCGCGGCCAGGGCCACACGCCGTTGCTCGTCGCCGCCGATCTCCAGCGGCCGAACGCGGTGACCCAGCTCAAGGTGGTGGGGGAGCGCGCCGGCGTCCCGGTCTTCGCCCCGCACCCCGGCACGGCGGGCCACGAGGGCGCCGGTGTGCCCGGCGACCCGGTCGCGGTCGCCCGCGACGGGCTCGCGACGGCCCGCTCACGCCAGCACGACGTGGTCATCGTCGACACGGCCGGCCGTCTCGGCGTCGACGCCGAGCTGATGCAGCAGGCCTCCGACATCCGGGACGCCGTCGACCCTGACGAGATCCTGTTCGTCATCGACGCGATGATCGGGCAGGACGCGGTCGCGACCGCGCAGGCCTTCGCCGACGGCGTCGGGTTCACCGGTGTGGTGCTGTCGAAGCTCGACGGCGACGCGCGCGGTGGCGCGGCGCTCTCGGTCGCCTCGGTGACCGGCCGCCCGATCCTCTTCGCGTCGACCGGTGAGAAGCTCACCGACTTCGAGGTCTTCCACCCGGACCGCATGGCCTCGCGCATCCTCGACATGGGCGACGTGCTCACGCTCATCGAGCAGGCCGAGAAGGCGTTCGACGCCGACCAGGCGGAGGCGATGGCGGCCAAGCTCGTCTCGGGCGACGGCTTCACGCTCGAGGACTTCCTCGTGCAGATGCAGCAGCTCAGGAAGATGGGCTCGATGAAGAAGATGCTGGGCATGCTGCCCGGCATGGGGCAGATGCGTGAGGCCCTCGACGACTTCGACGAGCGCGAGGTCGACCGGATCGAGGCGATCGTCCGCTCGATGACGCCCGCCGAGCGGCGCGCCCCGAAGATCATCAACGGCTCGCGACGTGCGCGCATCGCTCGCGGCTCCGGCACGACGGCGACCGACGTCAACCAGCTGCTCGACCGGTTCGCCGGCGCCCAGAAGATGATGGCGCAGATGGCCAAGGGCGGCGGCATGCCCGGCATGGCGGGCATGCCCGGGATGGGCAACCTGCCGGGCATGGGTGGCAAGAAGTCCCGTGGCAGGACCGCGCCGGCGCCGCGCGGCAAGAAGGGCAAGTCGGGGAACCCGGCCAAGCGCGCCGAGCAGGAGCGGCTCGCGGCCGAGCGCGCCGCCGGTCTGGCGCCGCGCGCGCCGCAAGGCTCGGCGTTCGGGCTCGGGGAGGCGCAGGACGGCGCGCGCGACGCCGACGAGATCCAGCTGCCCGCGGGGCTCGAGAAGTTCCTGGGTCGCTGACGTGGCACCCGCGCCCGCGCACCGGGGCACGGACGACGCGGTGATCCACGTGCGGGGCACGGTGGTGCTCGACGACGACCGCGAGCTCGGCGAGGTCTGGGCCGTGGACGGCCGGGTCACGTTCGAGCGGCCCACCACCGCACGCGAGGTCGCCACGCTGGACGGGTGGGCGCTGCCCGGCCTGGTGGACGTGCACTGCCACATCGGCCTGGGAGCCGACGGTCCGGTCGACCGGGCGACCGCCGAGCAGCAGGCGCTGGCCGATCGCGCTGCCGGGACGCTGCTCATCCGCGACGCCGGCTCACCCGCCGACACCGCCTGGGTCCACGACCGCGAGGACCTCCCGCGCCTCCTGCGCTCGGGCCACCACCTGGCCCGACCCAAGCGGTACCTGCGCAACTACGGCCGCGACCTCGCCGACGTCGGGCAGCTGCCCGAGGCGATCGCCGAGGAGGCCGAGCGCGGCGACGGCTGGATCAAGCTCGTCGCCGACTGGATCGACCGTGACCTCGGCGCCGACGGGGACCTCCGCCCGCTCTGGCCCGACGACGTGCTCGCCAAGGCCATCGCCGTCGCGCACGAGCGAGGTGCCCGCGTGACGGCGCACACGTTCTCCACCGAGGCGCTGCCGGGGTTGCTCGCGGCCGGGATCGACTGTCTCGAGCACGGCACCGGGCTGACGCACGAGCTCATCGACGAGGTCGCGCACCGCGGGATCCCCGTGACGCCGACGCTGCTCCAGGTCGCGCAGTTCGAGGCGATCGCGGCGCAGGCGGACGGCCGCTACCCGCTGTTCGCGGCCCGGATGCGCCACCTGCACGCGCGCCGCTACGAGCACGTCCGCGACCTGCACGACGCGGGGGTGCGGCTGCTCGTCGGCACCGACGCCGGCGGCACGCTCGAGCACGGCCGGATCGCCGACGAGGTCGCCGAGCTCGTGCACGCCGGGCTCCCGGACGCCGCGGTGGTGGCGGCGGCGAGCTGGCGGACGCGCGAGTACCTGCGCGTGCCCGGGCTCGAGGAGGGCGCGAGCGCGGACCTCGTCGTCTACGACGCCGACCCGCGGCTCGACGCGCGGGTGCTCGCCGACCCCCGTGCCGTCGTCCTGCGTGGGCGCCGGGTGGCCTGAGACGTCGGGCGGGGACCGGGGGCGCCCCGGTCCTGGTGCGGTTGGGGTGACCTCGCCCGCCGTGGCACAATGGTCGGCTGTACCCGGTACGTCGGACCCTCTAGCCGCACGTCACCGTGTCCTTCGGCGCCTGCTGCCGACCTGCCCCCACGGGTCGTCGCAGCCGGACCACCACAGCTCACCCTTCAGGAGAAGACCACACCGTGGCCACCAAGATCCGTCTCAAGCGTCTCGGCAAGATCCGTCAGCCGTACTACCGCGTCGTCGTCGCCGACTCGCGCACCAAGCGTGACGGCCGCGTGATCGAGGAGATCGGCAAGTACCACCCCACCGAGGAGCCTTCGCTCATCGACATCCAGAGCGAGCGCGCCCAGTACTGGCTCGGCGTCGGCGCCCAGCCGACCGAGCAGGTGCTCGCGCTGCTCAAGGTGACCGGTGACTGGCAGAAGTTCAAGGGCCTCCCGGGTGCCGAGGGCACGCTGCGTACCAAGGGCGACAAGGTCGACCCGCAGGCCGCGATCGACGCCGCCGCGCTCGACGCCGAGAAGGCCAAGGCCAAGGCGTCGGAGCAGAAGGCAGCGAAGTCGGCGGCCGCGTCCGTCGACGCCGCTGAGGCCCCCGCTGCGGACGACGCCGCCGGCGAGACCGCCGAGGCTCCCGCGGACGAGCAGGCCTGATGCTCGCGGACGCGCTCGAGCACCTGGTGCGCGGCATCGTGGACCACCCGGACGACGTCCAGGTGGACGCGAAGACCCTGCGCCGGGGCGAGCTCCTCGAGGTCCGGGTCCATCCCGAGGACCTCGGGCGCGTGATCGGCCGCGGCGGGCGCACCGCGCGCGCGCTGCGCACCGTGGTCGGCGCCCTCGCCACGGACGGCCCGGTCAGGATCGACGTCGTGGACGTCGACCGGCGCTGAGGCACCGCACCCGCTCCACCGACGAGGCCCGGTCCCCACGCTGCACACGTAGCCTGGGGCCGGGCCTCGTCGTCGCCGCACGCCGGCCACGACACCTCGTCCGTCCGCCCGCCCCGCCCGGAGGAACCATGCAGCTCACCGTCGCCCGGATCGGCCGCGCCCACGGCCTGCGCGGCGAGGTCGCCCTCGAGCTCCGCACCGACTCGCCCGCGCGTCGGCTCGAGGTCGGCGCGACGCTCGCGACCGATCCGGCGTCGGCGGGCCCGCTCACCCTCACGCGCGTCCGGGAGCAGCACGGACGGTGGTTCGTGGCCTTCGCCGAGGCGGACGACCGGACGGCCGCGGAGGCGCTGCGGGGGGTCGAGCTCGTCGTCGAGGCGACCGCCGACGCCGAGGAGGACGCCTGGTACCCGCACGAGCTGTCCGGGCTGCGGGCCGAGCACGTCGACGGGACCGCCCTCGGCACGATCGCGGGTCTCGAGCACCTGCCGGCCCACGACGTCCTGGTGCTCGTCGAGGAGTCCGGCGACCGGACCCTGGTGCCCTTCGTGCGGGCGATCGTCCCCGTGGTGGACGTCGACGGCGGTCGCGTCGTGATCGACCCGCCGGCGGGCCTGCTCGCGTCCGACGCCGCGAACATGGTCGCGTCCGAGGAGACGGACGGCGCGTCGTCGGGCCGGGACACCGACGCCGACAAGGCCTGACGTGCGGATCGACGTCGTCTCGATCTTCCCCGGGTACCTCGCGCCGCTGGAGCTGTCGCTCGTCGGCAAGGCGCGGACCGCGGGCCTCCTCGACGTCCGCGTGCACGACCTGCGGGACTGGGCGTCGGACAAGCACCGGACGGTCGACGACACACCGTTCGGTGGCGGCGCCGGGATGGTCATGCGGCCGGACGTCTGGGGGGCAGCGCTCGACGACGTGCTCGCGGGCGCCGCGCCGTCGGCCCGCCTGGTCGTCCCGACCCCGTCGGGGACGACGTTCACGCAGCGCACCGCCGAGGCGCTGGCGCACGAGCAGCACCTCGTGGTGGCGTGCGGCCGGTACGAGGGCATCGATGCCCGCGTCGCCGCGCACTACCGCGAGCGCGGCGTGGCGGTCGACGAGGTGTCGATCGGCGACTACGTGCTCAACGGGGGCGAGGTGGCGGCGCTCGTCGTGGTGGAGGCGGTCGCGCGGCTGCTGCCCGGCGTCGTCGGGAACCCCGAGTCGCTCGTCGAGGAGTCGCACGGCGCCGCCGGTCTCCTCGAGTACCCGGTCTACACCAAGCCGCCGCGGTGGGCGGGGCTCGAGGTGCCCGAGGTGCTGCTCTCGGGGCACCACGCGCGCATCGCACGGTGGCGCCGGGACGAGGCGCTGACCCGCACCGCCGAGCGGCGTCCCGACCTCGTCGTGGCGCTCGACGTGGCTGGGCTCGACACGCACGACCTCGCGCTCCTCGACTCGCTCGGGTGGACCGCCGACGCCGGGGTGCTGCGTCGGCGGGACGAGCCGCGCTCCTGAGGGTGACCGGCCGACCCCGCGCACCGGCGGGTTCGGGCCGGCGCAGGTGGTGTGGCAGAATGGTCGGTCGGTGTGTGCCGGTCGCGTCTCTGCCACAGGGGAGTCGGTCTCGACCGCGAGCGCACCCCTCCGAACGAACACCACCGGACCGCTCGACCCGAGCGGCCCCGACATCGCGCCTGACCTGTGGCAGGGCGGGGAAGCGAACCACATGCACACGCTCGACGCGGTCGACGCAGCTTCGCTGCGCACCGACATCCCGGCCTTCCGTGCCGGCGACACGCTCAAGGTCAACGTCAAGGTCGTCGAGGGCAACCGCTCCCGCATCCAGGTCTTCCAGGGCGTGGTCATCGCCCGCGCCGGCGGCGGCGTCCGCGAGACGTTCACCGTCCGCAAGATCAGCTTCGGGGTGGGCGTCGAGCGCACGTTCCCCGTCCACTCGCCGACGATCGACTCGGTCGAGGTCGTCACCCGCGGTGACGTCCGTCGCGCGAAGCTCTACTACCTGCGCAAGCTGCGCGGCAAGAAGGCGAAGATCAAGGAGAAGCGCGAGACCGTCCCGGCGAAGTGACGCCGGCAGTCCCGCACAGCTCCGCCCGACGGGCGGCCACCGGAGCCCCGGTGGCCGCCCGTCGGCGTCCCCCGAGCCCCTCGGGGGACCTGCGGCCGGCGCGCGGCACGCCTCGCTGGACGCGCGATCCCCACCGACGACGGGCGGCACGCCGCTCGTGCGCGGTTAGGTTCGGGCGCAGGCGGAATGGCACAGTGAGCGGGTGAGCGACCAGTCGGAGTCCGTGTCCCCCCAGCGAGGCGCCGAGGTCGGGTCGGCTGCGCGCCACGCGCCGCCCTCGAGCGGTGCGTCGTGGCTGCGCGAGACGGTGATCATCCTCGTGGGCGCGCTCGCCCTCTCGCTCCTGATCAAGACGTTCCTGGTGCAGGCCTTCTTCATCCCGAGCGCCTCGATGGAGGACACGCTCCAGGTGGGCGACCGCGTGCTCGTGAGCAAACTCGTCCCCGGACCGTTCGAGCTCCAGCGCGGTGACACGGTGGTCTTCAAGGACCCGGGAGGCTGGCTGCCGCCTGTGCAGCCGGAGCAGCAGAGCGCGTTGCGCGACGCGTTCGAGGCCGGGATGACGTTCATCGGGCTGCTGCCGCAGGACTCGGGCGAGCACCTGATCAAGCGGGTCATCGGGCTGCCGGGCGACCAGGTGGCGTGCTGCGACGAAGCCGGTCGCGTCACGGTCAACGGCGTCGGGATCGACGAGCCGTACCTCAAGCCGGGCTCCGCACCGAGCGAGGCCGAGTTCGACGTGACGGTGCCGGCGGGCAGCCTGTGGGTCATGGGCGACAACCGGCAGAACTCGCGCGACTCGCGGGGTCACCTCGGCGACCCCGGGGGGGGCAGCATCCCCGTGGCGAACGTGGTCGGTACCAGCTTCGCGCGGGTGTGGCCGGCGGACCGGCTGGCGCTGCTGCGGAACCCCGGACCCACCTTCGCGGACGTCCCGGCGGCCTCGGCCGGGTCGTGAGGGGCAGCATGACGACGACGACGCAGGACGGGACGGCGCTCGACCGGGCGCGGCAGGCGCGTCGCGCGGCCACGCCGACCCGGAGCACGCAGCGTCGGACGACACCGACACCGACGCCGACGCTGCGACGTGAGCGCGCCCTCCTCGGCGCGGGCGCCGCGCTCGTGGTCGGGATGGACGAGGTGGGGCGGGGCGCGCTCGCCGGTCCCGTCAGCGTGGGAGCGGTCGCCGTCGGTGCGACCACGCGGACGTGCCCGCGCGGCGTCGCGGACTCCAAGCTCCTCACGCCGGCCGCTCGCACGGCGCTGCTCCCCAGCCTCTCCCGCTGGGGCCTCGCGCGCGCCGTCGGCCACGCGTCCGCCGCGGAGATCGACGCGTTCGGGATCATCGCCGCCCTGCGGCTCGCGGGCCGACGCGCGCTCGCCGAGGTGGTCGACGCCCTCGGCCCGGTCGACGCCGTCCTGCTGGACGGGTCGCACGACTGGCTCTCGGCGCCGCGCCAGGGTCGGCTCTTCGAGGGATCGCCCGACGGCGTGGCGTCGCCCGACGGCGTGACGGAGCTCGGGCCGCCGCTCGCCGGGCTCGGCAGGGCCGCGGTCGAGGCGCCGCAGCCCCGGGTGCACCTCCTGGTCAAGGCCGACCGCACGTGCGCGTCGGTGGCCGCTGCGAGCATCCTCGCCAAGTGCGAGCGCGACGCGCTCATGGCCTCCCTCGCGGGCGCGCACCCGCTGTACGGCTGGGCGGACAACAAGGGCTACGGCTCGGCCGAGCACGTGGCGGCGCTCCGGGTGCACGGGCCCAGCAGGCTTCACCGGCAGAGCTGGCGCCTGCCGGTGGACCACCCCGACGCGGCGGCGGACGACTGACGAGCACCGGTCGGCTGCACCCGGCGGTGGCCCGCGGTCGGCGCACCGCCGCGATCGATGGGCCATGATGGGTCCGTGAGTGCGGAGGACCTGGAGAACTACGAGACCGAGATGGAGCTCGCCCTCTACCGCGAGTACCGAGACGTGGTGGGCCTGTTCTCGTACGTGGTGGAGACCGAGCGTCGGTTCTACCTCGCCAACCAGGTGGACCTGCAGGTGCGGTCGGCGGCGGGCGAGGTCTACTTCGAGCTGACGCTCGCCGATGCCTGGGTGTGGGACGTCTACCGGTCGGCCCGCTTCGTGAAGTCGGTCCGCGTCGTGACGTTCCGCGACGTCAACGTCGAGGAGCTCGCCAAGGCCGAGCTCGACCTGGGGCAGGGCGGCGCCTTCCCTCGCTGACGGGGGCGCCTCCGCCGAGGCCCGGTGGGCGGTCCCGTGTGCGGGTCGGCAGCGGGTGGCTCCGGTGGCGGACCGTCCCCAGCAGCGCGCGACGTGCGCTCGTCCCTAGCCTCCTGGACCCGACGCTCCATCCCCGCGCGGCCCGGGGCAGCCTCGGGACCGGAGGTGGTCGGCATGCGCGCCAAGGACGCGGTCGGGCGGTACGGGGAGAAGGTGGCGACGGAGTATCTCGTCGCCGCGGGCTGGCAGGTGCTCGACCGCAACTGGCGGGGCCCGGACGGCGAGCTGGACATCGTCGCGCGGGACGCCGACGCGCTCGTGGTCGTCGAGGTCAAGACGCGGCGCGGGTCGGCGTTCGGCCACCCGGCCGAGGCGGTCACCCCGCGCAAGCTCGCGCGGCTCCGGCGGTTGACGGCGCAGTGGCTCGCGGCGCACGACGTCCGGCCACCGACGATCCGGATCGACGTCGTCGCCGTCGTCGTGCCGCCGAGCGGCGCGGCCCGCGTCGAGCACCTGGTCGGGGTCGTCTGATGGGGCTCGGTCGAACGCTGGGCGTCTCGCTGCTCGGGCTGTCCGGGCACCTGATCGAGGTCGAGGCGCACCTGGCGGCGTCGGTGCCGGGATTCTCGCTCGTGGGCCTGCCCGACGCCGCGCTCGCCGAGTCGCGGGACCGGGTCAGGGCGGCGGTCTCGTCGTCGGGCATCGGCTGGCCGCAGCGCAAGATCACCGTCAACCTCTCGCCCGCGTCGCTGCCCAAGTCGGGGTCCGGCTTCGACCTCGCGATCGCGGTGGCGATGCTGGCGGGTGCGGGGGTGTGCGACGCCGCGCGGGTGGCCGGGGTCGTCCACCTCGGCGAGCTCGGCCTCGACGGGCGGCTGCGTCCCGTGCGCGGGGTGCTGCCCGCGGTCGCCGCGGCGGTCGCCGCCGGTCACCCGCACGTCGTCGTCCCCGCGGCGAACGCGACCGAGGCGGCGCTCGTGCCGGGCGCCGTCGTGCTCGGCGCGGCGAGTCTCGCCGAGGTGGCCTGGCGCTACGGCGCCGAGATCGAGCAGCCCGCACCGTCCGCGGTCGAGCCCGTCGGGGCGGTCCGCCGGGCACCGCTCCCGGTCGACCTCGCCGAGGTGCTGGGCCAGCACCAGGCGCGCGCGGCGCTCGAGGTCGCGGCGGCGGGCGGGCACCACCTGCTCATGGTGGGACCGCCCGGCGCCGGCAAGACCATGCTGGCCGCGCGGCTGCCAGGGCTGCTGCCGGACCTCACCGAGCCCGAGGCGGTCGAGGTCACCGCGGTGCACTCGCTCGCCGGGACCTTCGACCCCGCGGAGGGGCTGCTGCGGCGACCACCGTTCGAGGACCCCCACCACACGGCGACCGCGGCTGCTGTGGTGGGCGGCGGCTCCGGGATGCCGCGACCCGGGGCCGCGTCCCGCGCGCACCGTGGGGTGCTCTTCATGGACGAGGCGCCCGAGTTCTCCCCGCGGGTGCTCGAGACGCTGCGACAGCCGCTCGAGCACGGGGAGCTCGTGATCCAGCGCGCCGGCGGCTCGGCCCGGTATCCCGCCCGGTTCCAGCTCGTGCTCGCCGCGAACCCGTGCCCGTGCGGCAAGGCGGTCGGCAAGGGCCTCGAGTGCGTCTGCCCACCCATGACGAGGCGCCGGTACTGGTCGCGGCTCTCCGGCCCGCTCCTCGACCGTGTGGACCTGCAGGTCGAGGTGCACCCCGCCTCACGCGCCGAGATCGACGGAGCCGGCCGTGGCGAGTCCACAGCCGTCGTGGCGCGGCGCGTCGCGGGTGCTCGGGAGGCGCAGGTGGAGCGGCTGGCGGGAACGCCGTGGCGGACCAACGCCGAGGTGCCCGGCCACTGGATCAGGGCCGCGCTCGGCGCCGACCGGTCCCTGATGGCGGATCTCGACCGCGCCCTGGACCGTGGCGCGCTCAGCCTGCGTGGCGTGGACCGCGTGCTGCGGGTCGCGTGGACCCTCGCGGACCTCGCCGGGCGCTCGGCGCCGAGCCGCAGCGAGATCGGTCAGGGCCTGCTCCTGCGTACGCGCGGGCAGGTGGCCGCGTGAGCACGCTGGCCGGGGGTGCCGACCACGACGGGGAGACCCTTGCGAGAGCCGCCTGGAGCCGCCTCGCGGAGCCGGGGGACACCACGGCAGGGGCGCTCGTGTCGGTCCTCGGCGCGCAGGACGCACTCGCCTGGGTCCGCGCCGCCCTCGCGCGGACGACGGGCACCGGCGGTGGGGGCGGGCTCACGGGCGACGCTCCAGGCGTCCGGCGTTCCGTCGACGAGCTGAGCGAGCGCGTCGGCCGGCTGGAAGGCGCCTCGCGACGCCGACTCGTCACCGCCCTCGGCCGCTGGGCCCCTCGGCTCGAGCACACGGACCCGCGTCGGGAGCTGGCGGTCCTGGCCCGGTTGGGCGGGGTGCTCCTGCACCCGGGCAGCGCGTCCTGGCCGACGCGCCTGGACGACCTCGGCCCGGCCGCCCCGCCGTGCCTCTGGGTCCGCGGGACGACCGCGCTCGACTCCGCGCTCGCGCGATCCGTCGCGCTCGTCGGGGCCCGCGCGGCCACGGCCTACGGCACCCATGTCACCGCCGACCTGGCCGCGGGGGTGAGCGCTCGGGGCTTCACGGTCGTGTCCGGCGGTGCCTACGGGATCGACGCCGCCGCGCACCGGGCGACGATCGCCGTCGGGGGAGACACGCTCGTCTTCCTGGCCGGCGGTGTGGACCGTCCGTACCCGGCGGGCAACGCCGACCTGCTGGGCCGGGTGGTCGACGCCGGTGGGGCGCTCGTCAGCGAGGTGCCACCCGGGAGCGTCCCGAGCAAGAGCCGGTTCCTCCAGCGCAACCGGCTGATCGCCGCGGCGAGTGCCGCCACGGTCGTGGTCGAGGCCGCGTGGCGGTCTGGCGCGTTGAACACCGCGGGCCACGCCGGAACCCTCCTGCGACCTGTCGGCGCGGTGCCCGGTCCGGTCACGTCGATGGCATCGGCCGGGTGCCACCGGCTCCTGCGCGACGGTGCCGCCGTCTGCGTCACGGACGCGGCCGAGGTCGCCGAGCTCGCGGGAGCGGCCGGCACCGACCTCGCACCCGAGCGGACGGTCGCACGCTCGGACGTCGACGGCCTGGACGCCGTCGCTCGCCGGGTGCTCGACGCGCTCCCCGTGGTGCGGCCCGCCCCGCCGGAGTCGGTGGCGCGCGCCGCAGGGCTGTCGCAAGGTGAGACGCTGGCCGCGCTCGGCCCGCTCGAGCTCGACGGGCTGGCTGAGAGGCAAGGAGCCGGGTGGCGGCGTCGACGCGCCGCGCCGCGTACTTGAGGGGGGACCGGGTGAAGTTCGTCACGGCAGGGGTCGAGAACCACCGGGAACGCCGGGGCGAATCGGACGCAAGGGACGAACGCGCATCCGTCCCCACCGACCCCCCAGAACTGGCCCTTGTGGGCGGGTCGCCCGCCGGTCACCGTAGGGACATGCAGACCGCAACCATGGACGCGCCGGGGGTTCGCCCCGCGCTGTGGTCGTCGGAGCTGCAGGTCGCGTTCGAGACCCACCTGGCTGCGCAGCGCGGACTGTCGGAGCACACCGTGCGGGCGTACCTCGGTGACCTCGAGCACCTGCTCGCGTATGCCGCGGACCGCGGCGTCACGACGCTCGACGGCGTCGACCTCTCCGTGCTGCGCGGCTGGCTCGCCGTCATGGCCGCGGTGCCGTTGAGCCGCGCGACCCTCGCGCGCCGGGGTGCAGCCGCTCGCACGTTCTTCGCATGGGCGCAGCGCACCGGTCGGGTGGCCGCGGACCCGGCGCTCCGCCTCGCCTCGGCCCGGGCGACGGTCAGCCTCCCGACGGTGCTCGGCGTCGCACCGGCCGCTCGACTGCTGGATGTCGCGCGGACCCGCGCCGACGACGGCGACCCGGTCCACCTGCGCGACTGGGCGGCTCTCGAGCTGCTCTACGCGACCGGGGCACGGGTGGGCGAGCTGGTGGCGGTCGACGTGGACGACGTCGACCTGGACCAGAGGCTGCTCCGCGTCATGGGCAAGGGCGCGAAGGAGCGTCTGGTGCCGTTCGGCGTGCCGGCCGCGACAGCCGTCACGCGGTGGCTCGCGGACGGCCGGCCGCTGCTCGCCACGGGAACGTCCGGACCGGCGTTGCTGCTGGGTCGCCGCGGTCGCCGCGCGGACGCACGCCAGATCCGGGCGGCGTCGCACGAGGTCGCGGCCCTCGCCGAGGTCGACGACGTCGCGCCGCACGGGCTGCGGCACAGCGCGGCCACGCACCTGCTCGACGGCGGGTCCGACCTCCGCAGCGTGCAGGAGGTCCTGGGGCACGCGACTCTCGCGACGACCCAGCGGTACACGCACGTGTCTGCCGAGCGGCTGCGTCGCTCGTTCGAGCAAGCGCATCCACGAGCATGAGGACGACGGGGGAACGTTCGATGACAGCCCAGACCCAGGAGCGCGCCGCGGCGAGCGACCGGACTGCGCCGGCGGTCCTGCTGCCGCACCAGCGCGGCGCGCAGAGCCTGCTCGTCCACGAGGTGGACCCGCGCGACGCGGTACTGGCAGGCGACGCCGTGCTCCCCGGCGACGTGGCGCGGGCAGCCGGCTCGGTGCTGGTCGACAACCACGTGCCGGTCGACAACCACGTGCTGGTCGAGGACGCGGTGCGCACCGAGGACACCGTTCCCGCGGACGACCTCGACCTCGTGCTGGACCTCACCGACGAGACCGTCGCCGACCTGATCGAGCGTGCGTGGGCCGAGTTCAAGGCCACGGGCGACCGCATGCCCCGAGAGCGACTGATCCTGCACTACGCGCCGCTCGTGACCGCGGTCGCGGGGCGCGTCGGCATGCGCCTGCCGAGCAGCGTCGAGCAGGCGGACCTCGTCTCGTACGGCATGTTCGGGCTGATCGACGCGATCGAGAAGTACGAGCTCGGGCGCGCCGTGAAGTTCGAGACCTACGCGAGCGCCCGCATCCGTGGCGCGATCATCGACGAGCTGCGGGCGATCGACTGGATCCCGCGGTCCGTGCGGACCAAGGCACGCGCCGTCGACCGCGCGTACGCCGATCTCGAGGGCGAGCTCCGGCGGACCCCGACCGAGTCCGAGGTCGCCGAGCGACTCGAGGTCGGGGTGGGTGAGCTCCGCACGGTGTTCGCGCAGCTCTCCACCGTGAACGTGGCCGCGCTGGACGACCTCCTCGGCGGCGGCTCGGAGCGGACCGACTCCTTCTCGCTGATCGACACGCTCGAGGACCACCGCACGCCGGACCCGGCGGGCTCCTTCGAAGCGCAGGAGACCAAGTACCTGCTCGCGCGGGCGATCGAGCAGCTCGGCGAGCGCGAGAAGATCGTCCTCGTCCTCTACTACTACGAGGGCATGACGCTCGCCGAGATCGGTCGTGTCCTCGGTGTGACCGAGTCACGCATCTCCCAGATGCACACCGCGGCGATGTTGCGCCTGCGCGCCAAGCTGATGGACGCCGAGCGCGACTGAGTCCGCTCCACCCGATCGCGGGCACGCCCCGCGCAGCGCGCTCAGTCGCCGGGCAGCAGGACGATCGGTGCCGAGCCGGCCAGCAGCGTCAGCGGGTCGAGGTACTCCTCGCCGCGCCGGACGCCCCAGTGCAGGCACGGCGCGGGGGCGCAGTGACCCCGCTCCGGCCCGAGCGTCCCGACGGGCTCGCCGGCGCGGACGTCCTGGCCTGCGACGACCACCGGCACGATCGGCTCGAGGCTGGTCCGGAGACCGTCGGGATGCAGGATGCTGAGCACGCCGCGGTCCACCACGGTGCCGGCGAAAGTCACCGTGCCCGGAGCGGGACTCACCAGCTCGTCGCCCACGCCCGACGCGAGGTCCACGCCCCGGTGCCCCGCCGCCCAGCGTTCGTCGGGCCCGTCGAACGGGCGGACCACGGTCGGCGTCCCGGTCCCCCCGGGCACCGGTGACACGTACGAGACGGCCGCCCCGGTGGTGGCGGGCGTCCCCGGCGGGCCGGGCAGCGACGTCGGGGACGGGGTGACGGCGACGCCGGTCGCGAGGGCGGCCACCGCGACGCCGAGCACGGCCAGCTGGGTCAGTGAGGTCGGCATGGGGTCGATCCTGGCGAGCGTGGACGCGCGGTGCCGGTGCGCGCCGGCCCGCCGGTGCGCAGGCAGTCCGTCGGGCGCCCTGGGGTCGGGTAGAGTTGGCGCCGCGACCGGCGCGTGCCGGTCGACATCGCGCGCCATCAGCCGCGCTCTGCACCCGGGCCCGAGGCACGGACGGCAGAGCAGGCGTACGCGCTGGCAGCGGTCCGAGGAGCGATCCTCGGCGCCAGCACGGACGTGGCGCCAGGGGCACCGACCGCCCGGTCGGCGTCGACAACCGGAATGCGGGTCCCGCCGCGGACCCGCCACTTTGCGCGCACACCGTGAGGGTGCGCGCCGGAAGGACGTGCCATGGCCGTCGTGACCATGCGCCAGCTGCTCGAGAGCGGTGTCCACTTCGGGCACCAGACCCGCCGCTGGAACCCCAAGATGAAGCGCTTCATCTTCACCGAGCGCAACGGCATCTACATCGTCGACCTGCAGCAGTCGCTGCACTACATCGACACCGCGTACGACTTCGTCAAGGAGACGGTCGCCCACGGCGGCACCATCCTCTTCGTCGGCACGAAGAAGCAGGCGCAGGAGCCCGTCGCGGAGCAGGCCGCCCGCGTCGGCATGCCCTACGTCAACCAGCGCTGGCTCGGTGGCATGCTCACCAACTTCCAGACGGTGAACAAGCGGCTCCAGCGGCTCAAGGAGCTCGAGCTCGTCGACTTCGACGACGTCGCGGGCAGCGCGTTCACGAAGAAGGAGCTGCTGATCATGCGCCGCGAGCGCGACAAGCTCGCGAAGACGCTGGGCGGCATCCGGGACATGACCCGTGTTCCCTCCGCGGTGTGGATCGTCGACACCAACAAGGAGCACCTCGCGGTCGACGAGGCACGCAAGCTCGGCATCCCGATCGTCGCGATCCTCGACACGAACTGCGACCCCGACGTCGTCGACTACAAGATCCCCGGCAACGACGACGCGATCCGCGCCGTCTCGCTGCTGACCCGCGTCATCGCGGACGCCGCGGCCGAGGGCCTGATCCAGCGCCACTCGGGTCGTGCGGGTGCCGCCGAGGGCGGGGCCGAGGTCGACGCCGAGCCGCTGGCCGAGTGGGAGCGCGAGCTCCTCGCCGGCGCCGAGGCCGGTCTCACCGCGGGTGCCGCCGGCGAGAGCGCGACAGCGCCTGCCGCCGCTGCGGAGGCCGCTGTCGCCGACGTCCCGGCAGAGGTCGCGGTCGAGGCCGCTGCCGCCACCGAGGCGCCCGCGGGTGAGTCGCTGCCGACCGAGAGCGCTGCGACCCCCGGCCAGGACGCCGCTCCGGCGGTCGACGCAGCGGTCGCTGCTGCGGCAGCCGAGGCGCCGACCCTGGCTGCCGAGGAGCCGGCCGTGGGCGACGTCTCGACCGACGCCGACGCCGACGCCGACGCCGCAGCGAAGTCCGAGTAGTCCTCGCACCGCTGCCGCAACCGAATCGACCAGAACGGAAACTCCATGGCGAACTACACCGCCGCTGACATCAAGGCACTCCGCGAGCGCACCGGCGCGGGCATGCTCGACGTCAAGAAGGCTCTCGACGAGGCGAACGGCGACGCCGAGAAGGCGCTCGAGATCATCCGGGTCAAGGGCCTCAAGGGCGTGAGCAAGCGCGAGGGCCGCTCGGCCTCCGACGGCCTCGTGGCCGCGAACGTCTCCGCGAACCCGGCCGGGTCCGGTGAGCTCGGCGTCCTCGTCGAGATCAACTCCGAGACGGACTTCGTGGCGAAGAACGTCACCTTCCTCGGGCTCGCCGACAAGGTGATCGCCGCGGCGGTCTCGTCCGGCGCGCAGGACGCCGACGCACTGCTGGCGTCCGAGGTCGACGGGACGAAGCTGCAGGACGTCGTCGACGAGACGGCCGCGACGCTCGGCGAGAAGGTCGTCGTCCGCCGGCTCGCGCGGGTCGCCGGCGAGAAGGTGGCGCTCTACCTGCACAAGGTCAACAAGGACCTCCCGCCGCAGGTCGGGGTGCTCGTCGCGACGGACGCCGCGGGCGCCGACGTGGCGAAGGACGTGGCGATGCACGTCGCGGCGTACTCGCCCCAGTACCTGACGAAGGACGACGTCCCTGCGGACGTGGTCGAGTCGGAGCGGCGCATCGCCGAGGAGACCTCGCGGAACGAGGGCAAGCCCGAGGCCGCGCTCCCGAAGATCGTCGAGGGCCGCCTGAACGGCTTCTTCAAGGAGAACGTCCTGGTGGACCAGGCGTTCGCGAAGGACCCGAAGAAGACGGTCGGCCAGGTGCTCGCCGAGGCCGGCGGCACGGTCACCGGCTTCGCGCGGTTCCGCGTCGGGGCCTGACACGCAGCGCGGGGTGGCCCCGGTCCTTCGGGGCCGGGGCCACTTCCGCACACGGCGCTCCACCACGGGCCGGGACGTGACACCGGCGACGAGCACGAACCGGACCGGCCCGGAGCGGGCCCCCGGCGAGCGGAGGACATGTGACGCAGGACCACGACGCGCTGACCGGCGGTTCCGGCCCGGTGCGCGATGAGGACGGTGGCCCCCGCCGGGTCCTCCTCAAGCTCTCGGGCGAGACGTTCGGCGGCGGGGGGATCGGCCTGGCGCCCGACGTCGTCCAGCGGGTCGCCGCGGAGATCGCGGCGGCGGTGCGCGCGGGTGTCCAGGTCGCGGTCGTCACGGGCGGCGGCAACTTCTTCCGCGGCGCCGAGCTCTCCCAGCGCGGCCTCGACCGTGCGCGCGCCGACTACATGGGCATGCTCGGCACCGTGATGAACTGCCTGGCGCTCCAGGACTTCCTCGAGCAGGCCGGCGTCGACACGCGGGTCCAGACCGCCATCACCATGGGTCAGGTCGCCGAGCCCTACATCCCGCTGCGCGCCATCCGGCACATGGAGAAGGGCCGCGTCGTGATCTTCGGCGCGGGCGCGGGCATGCCCTACTTCTCGACGGACACCGTGGCGGTGCAGCGAGCGCTCGAGACGCACTGCCAGGAGGTGCTCATGGGCAAGAACGGCGTCGACGGCGTCTACACCGCCGACCCGCGCACCGACCCCACCGCCGTCAGGCTCGACCACCTCACGTACGCGGACGCGCTGCTCCAGGGGCTCGAGGTGGTCGACTCGACCGCGTTCAGCCTGTGCAAGGACAACGACGTGCGCATGCGAGTGTTCGGCATGAGCGAGCCCGGGAACGTCACGCGCGCGCTGCTGGGTGAGAAGATCGGCACGTTGGTCACGGCGGACTGACCCGCACCCCCGTGGCCGCAGCGCCACGACGATCCGCGAACGACGCGAACAAAGGAGCACCGGTGATCGACGAGACCCTTCTCGAGGCCGAGCAGAAGATGGACAAGGCGATCGAGGTCGCCAAGGAGGACTTCGCGACCATCCGGACCGGTCGGGCCAACGCGGCGATGTTCTCCAAGATCACCGTCGAGTACTACGGCACGCCGACGCCGCTCCAGCAGCTCGCCTCGTTCAACACGCCCGAGGCACGCACGATCCTGATCTCGCCGTTCGACAAGTCCGTCATGACGGGCATCGAGAAGGCGCTGCGCGACTCCGACCTCGGGGTCAACCCCAGCAACGACGGCAACGTCATCCGCGTCGTCCTGCCCAGCCTCACGCAGGAGCGCCGCAAGGACTTCGTGAAGCTCGCTCGCGCGAAGGCCGAGGACGCGCGGGTCTCCGTGCGCAACATCCGCCGCCGCGCGAAGGAGGAGCTCGACCGCATCGCGAAGGACGGCGAGGCGGGGGAGGACGAGGTGGCCAGGGCCGAGAAGGAGCTCGAGGTGCAGACCAAGAAGCGCATCGAGGTCATCGACACGGTCCTCGCGGCCAAGGAGAGCGAGCTGCTCGAGGTCTGATGACTCAGCTCGCCGGCCCCGCCGCGCCACCGCAGGTCCCGCGCTCCGGCCGGAACGTGCCGGTGGCCATCGTCGTCGGCCTGCTCCTGCTCGGCGCGGTCGGGGCGTCCCTGTTCTGGCACAAGGAGATCTTCCTCGGGCTCGCGCTGCTCGCCGTCGGGGCGGCGCTCTGGGAGCTGGCTCAGGCGCTGGCGCGCCGGGACATCCACCTGCCGCTGCTGCCGCTGCTCGTCGGCGCGGTCGGCATCCTCGTCTCGTCGTACGTCGCGGGCAGCGAGGCGCTGCTGGTGTCGTTCATGCTCACTGCGGGCGGCGTCGTCGTCTGGCGGGTGCTGGACGGGACGGGACCGGCGGCGCTCCGCGACGCGAACGCGGGCATCTTCGCGGCCGCCTACCTGCCGTTCATGGCCGGCTTCGCGATGATCATGCTGTCGATGCCCGACGGCGCGCGGCGGGTCCTGCTCTTCGTCCTCCTGGCGGTCGCGAGCGACGTGGGCGGGTACGTCGCCGGGGTTCTCGTGGGTCGCCACCCGCTGGCCCCCGCGGTGAGCCCCAAGAAGACCTGGGAAGGTCTGGCCGGGTCGGTGGTGCTGTCCTGCGTGGTGGGTGCGATCGGCATCGCGTGGGGCTTCGGCGCCAACCCGCTGATCGGCGTCGGGCTCGGCCTGGCGACCGTGATCACCGCGACGGTGGGCGACCTGTCCGAGTCGCTCCTCAAGCGCGACCTGCAGCTCAAGGACATGGGCAGCCTGCTGCCCGGCCACGGCGGAGTCCTCGACCGCCTGGACTCGATGCTGCTGAGCGCGCCCGTCGTGTACCTCGTGCTGCTGGCGTTCCTGCCGGTCGGCGACTGAACTGGAAGACTCGAACCGATGACCGTCCCCACCGCCGCCGCCGCGCCGTCGAACCCCACCTCGGTCGCCCTCGACTTCTCCGCGAGCCGTCGTGGGCCGCGCGGCAAGCCTCCGCGGCACTTCGTCGACCTCACGCCCGAGCAGCGCGTGCAGGCCGTCACCGACCTCGGTGAGAAGCCGTTCCGGGCCAAGCAGCTCGCGACGCACTACTTCACGCACCTGACCGCCGACCCGGCCGCCATGACGGACCTGCCCAGGGCGAGCCGTGACCTCCTCGTGGCCGACCTGTTCCCCCAGCTCCTCACCGCGGCACGCACCATGCAGGCCGACGGCGGGACCACGGTCAAGACGCTCTGGCACCTGTTCGACGGGGCCAAGGTCGAGTCGGTGCTCATGCGCTACCCGAACCGCACGACGCTGTGCGTCTCGAGCCAGGCGGGCTGCGGCATGGCGTGCCCGTTCTGCGCCACCGGTCAGCTCGGCCTGACGCGCAACCTCTCCACGGCCGAGATCGTCGAGCAGGTGCGCGCGGCCGCGCGCTCGCTCGCGGACGGGGAGGTCCCCGGCGGCCCGACGCGCCTGTCCAACCTCGTCTTCATGGGGATGGGTGAGCCGCTCGCCAACTACAAGGCCGTCATGGAGACGGTGCGCCGGCTCGTCGCGCCGACGCCCGACGGCCTCGGGATGTCGGCCCGCAACATCACCGTCTCGACGGTCGGCCTCGTGCCCGCGATCGAGAAGCTCACCACGGAGGGCGTCCCGGTGACCCTCGCGGTGTCGCTGCACGCCCCGGACGACGAGCTGCGTGACGAGCTCGTCCCCATCAACACGCGCTGGAGCGTCGACGAGACGCTCGACGCCGCCCGCCGCTACTTCGACGTGACGGGCCGTCGCGTCTCCATCGAGTACGCCCTGATCCGCGACATCAACGACCACGCGTGGCGTGCCGACCTGCTCGGGGAGAAGCTCAACGCGCGCGGCAAGGGCTGGGTGCACTGCAACCCGATCCCGCTCAACCCCACCCCGGGCTCGAAGTGGACCGCGAGCGACCCCGCGGTCGAGGACGAGTTCGTGGCGCGGCTGCGGGCGCACGGTGTTCCGACGACGATCCGCGACACGCGAGGCAGCGACATCGACGGGGCGTGCGGCCAGCTGGCCGCCGAGGAGGACGAGTGAGCCAGGGCATGTTCCGGACCGTCTCGCGGCTCCGTTCGGGGTACGCGACGGACGAGGTGGACGAGTTCTTCGACCACGCGCGCCGCGTCTACGAGGCGCAGGTCGCGGAGGCGCTGACGGGCCGCGACGTCCGTTCGATCGCGTTCGACGTCGTGCGGGGCGGCTACTCGATCCGCGCGGTCGACGGCGCGCTCGATCGTCTGGAGGCGGCGTTCGTCGCCCGGACGCGCGAGGAGTTCGTCGCTCAGCACGGGCAGCAGGCGTGGATGGACCAGCTGGCCGACGGCGCGCGGACGCTCTACGGCCGGCTCACCCGCCCCGACGGCGAGCGGTTCGCGCCGGCCCACCGCGGTGAGCCCGGGTACGAGCCGGCGGACGTCGACGCGCTGTGCCAGCGGCTCGTCGCCTACTTCGATCGGGGCGAGCCGCTGACGGCGCAGGCGGTGCGGTCGGCGACCTTCCGCCGGCGGGGCGGACGCCGCGGCTATGCCGAGGGTCCGGTCGACGCCTTCTGCGACCGCGCCGTCGAGGTCCTGCTGGGCGTGGAGTAGGCCGCCGTACCACCTGACGAAGGGCACCGGCGGAGAACCCGGGTGCCCTTCGTGCTCCTCCAACGCGGGCCGCTCACGCCCGCAGGATTTGTTTACCTGTGATTCGTTGACAAGCAAACTCAAACGGGCATAGAGTCACAAGAACGCAGGCGGATCACCGCGCCGGACACCCGTCCTCGCCACGTCAACGCCGTCACCTCAAACGCCGTCACCTCAAACGCCGTCACCTCAACGCCGAGGAGCACCCGTGTTCGCACACGAACGCCAGGACCGGATCGCCGACGTCGTCGCGGACCGCGGCCGCGTCACCGTGGCCGAGCTCGCGGCCGAGCTCGACGTCACTCCCGAGACGGTCCGGCGAGACCTCGACACGCTGGAGGGCGTTCGTCGGCTGCGCCGGGTCCACGGTGGAGCGGTGGCTATGCACCGGGTCAGCCTGTCCGAGCCCAGCCTCCTCGAGCGCCGCACCCAGCGACTCGACGAGAAGAACCGCATCGCGGACGCAGCGCTGGCGCTCGTCCCCGCGGGCCGCGCGGCGTCGGTGATCCTCGACGCCGGGACCACGACGGAGCGGCTCGCGGACCGGCTCGCGACCTGGCGCGCCGAGCGGGTCGGCGACGAGCTGCTCGTGATCACGAACGCCCTGCCGATCGCCTCCGTCCTCGCGGCCAGCGTCGAGATCCAGCTCGACCTCCTCGGCGGCCGCGTGCGTGGCCTGACCAGCGCCCTCGTGGGCCCGACGACGACCCGCCAGCTCGACGCGCTGCGCGCCGACGTCGCGTTCGTGGGTGCGAACGGCCTGACCGCCGACTTCGGTCTGAGCACCCCCGACTCGGCCGAGGCCGCGGTCAAGGCCGCCATGGTGCGATCGGCGCGACGCGTCGTCGCGCTCGTGGACTCCTCGAAGCTCGGCGAGGACACGCTGGTCCGGTTCGCGACGCTCGACCAGATCGATGCCCTCGTCACCGACGACTCTCCGCCGCCCGACCTGGCGCGTGCGCTGGCCGAGGCCGAGGTGGAGGTCGTGGTCGCATGATCGTCACGCTGACCCCGAACCCGAGCCTCGACCGCACCGTCGAGCTCGCCGAGCCGCTCGCCCGTGGTGCGGTGCAACGGGCGGTCGGCGACAGCCAGGAGCCCGGCGGCAAGGGCGTCAACATCTGCCGAGCCCTGCAGGCCACGGGAGCGCCGTGCCTGGCGGTGCTCCCGGGCGACGCGGACGACCCCGTGATGCTTGCCCTGGTGGCGCAGCGGATCCCGCACGTCGGACTCCCGATCGGCACCCCGCTGCGCAGCAACGTGGCGCTCACCGAGCCCGACGGCACCACCACGAAGGTCAACGCGCCGGGTCCGTCCCTTCGGGCGGACCAGCAGGCGGCACTCGTCGAGCTCGTGCTCGCCCGGGTGACGGGCGCCCGATGGCTGGTGCTCGCCGGATCCCTGCCCGGAGGGGTCCCGGACGACTTCTACGCCGGACTGGTCCGCGAGCTGCGTGCGCGGCTCGGGGCCGCAGCCCCGCGGGTCGCGGTCGACGCGTCCGGCCCACCGCTCGCCGCGGCGGTCGCCGCGCACCCGGACCTGCTCAAGCCGAACGCCGAGGAGCTCGCCGAGCTCACCGGCGTCGGTGACGGGCCCGGTCTCGAGACTGACCCGTCGCTCGCGGCGGCCGCGGCGCGGTCGCTGGTCGACGCCGGCGTGGGCGCCGTCCTGGCGACCCTCGGCTCTCAGGGGGCCGTCCTGGTCACTGCGGAGGGCAGCTGGCTCGGCCGTACTCCTCCCATGGTTCCCCGGAGCACGGTCGGTGCCGGGGACTCGGCACTCGCCGGGTACCTCCTCGCCGACCTCGCCGGGTCGTCCGCTCCCGACCGCCTGCGCCAGGCCGTCGCTCACGGGGCCGCTGCAGCCTCGCTCCCCGGCTCCACCGTTCCCGCGCTGGAGCAGACCCGACCCGACGCCGTCACCGTGACGGCTGTCGCCACCCATCCGATGGAGGATGACCAGTGGGTGCTCTGATCACCACCGACCTCGTCGCGCTCGACGCCGACCTGGGAGCTTCACCGACCACCGTCATCCGGCACCTGGCGGAGCGTGTCGTCGCCGCGGGCCGGGCCACCGAGGTCGAGGGCCTCGCCGCCGACGCCCTGGCCCGCGAGGCCAAGACGGCCACGGGCATCCCCGGCGGGATCGCGATCCCGCACTGCCGGTCGGAGGCGGTCACCGAGCCGACCCTCGCGATGGCGCGGCTGTCCCCGCCCGTCGACTTCGGGGCGAACGACGGTCCCGCCGACCTCGTGTTCTTCATCGCGGCGCCGGCCGGTGCGGATCAGGAGCACCTCAAGCTCCTCGCCAAGCTCGCCCGATCGCTCATGAAGAAGGACTTCACGACGTCGCTGCGGGCCGCGGGCTCGGCGGCCGACGTCGTCGCGATCGTCACCGCGGTCGTCAGCCCTGCACCGGCGCCGGCAGGAGCAGCGGAACCCGCAGCACCGGTGGCCGGCAGCATGACGGAGCCGGTGCCCTCCGGCGCACCGCGGACCCGGCGCCTCGTCGCCGTGACCGCCTGCCCGACCGGGATCGCCCACACCTACATGGCGGCCGATGCGCTCTCGGCCGCCGCCGCCGAGGCCGGGGTCGACCTCCAGGTGGAGACCCAGGGCTCGGCGGGCATGGCGGCCCTCGACCCGGCGGTGATCGCCGCGGCCGACGCCGTGATCTTCGCGGTCGACGTGGACGTGCGGGGCCGCGAGCGCTTCGCCGGCAAGCCCGTCGTGAACGCGCCCGTCAAGCGCGGCATCGACGAGCCCGCGCGGATGGTCGCCGAGGCGCTGGCCGCCGCCGACGACCCGCACGCCCGGCGGGTGAGCGGCGGGTTCCACCCCGACGCCGCCACGGAGGAGGAGCGGAGCGAGCACCTCGGCCACCAGCTCAAGCGCGCCCTCCTCACCGGCGTGAGCTACATGATCCCGTTCGTCGCCGCGGGTGGGCTGATGATCGCGCTCGGGTTCCTCCTGGGCGGGTTCGACATCACCGGCACGGCGGACCAGATCGTGCTCGAGAACACCTTCCTCGCCCTGCCCGACGGCGGCCTCGGTGCCTACCTCGGCGCGGTGTTCTTCAAGATTGGCCAGCTCTCGATGGGCTTCCTGGTGCCGGCGCTGGCGGGCTACATCGCGTACGGGATCGCGGACCGGCCGGGCATCGCGCCCGGCTTCACCGCCGGGGCCGTGGCGGGCTTCATGGGCGCGGGCTTCCTCGGCGGCATCGTCGGCGGGCTCCTCGCCGGGGTGGTGGCCAAGAGCTTCGAGCGCCTCGACGTCCCGCGCTGGCTCCGCAGCCTCATGCCGGTCGTGATCATCCCGCTCGCGGCGTCGATCGTGGCGTCCGGCCTGATGTTCCTCGTGCTCGGCGGCCCGATCGCGTTCGTCACCGAGCGGCTCAACGCGTGGCTCGCGGGCATGACCGGCGCGTCCGCCGTGACCCTCGGGATCATCCTCGGCCTCATGATGGCGTTCGACCTCGGCGGTCCGGTCAACAAGGTGGCCTACTCCTTCGCGGTGGCGGGTCTCGGGACGGCGAGCGTCGACAACACCGCGCCGTGGCAGATCATGGCGGCCGTCATGGCGGCGGGCATGGTGCCGCCGCTCGCGATGGCGCTGGCCACCGTGATCGACCGGAGGCTCTTCAGCCTCGCCGAGCGCGAGAACGGCAAGGCCGCCTGGCTGCTCGGGGCGTCCTTCATCTCCGAGGGCGCGATCCCGTTCGCGGCGGCAGACCCGTTGCGCGTGATCCCCGCGAGCATGCTCGGGGCCGCCGCCACGGGAGCGCTCGTCATGGCGACGGACGTGACGTCGCAGGCGCCGCACGGGGGGATCTTCGTCTTCTTCGCCATCGGCAACGTGCTGTGGTTCGTCGGGGCGATCGCGCTCGGGACCGTGATCTCGGCCGTGGCCGTCGTCGCCCTCAAGCGCTACGCCGTGAGCCGTCGGCCTGCTGCCGTCGACACGCCGGCGCTCGCCACCGTCTGAGCACGACCCCACCTGACACGTCCCACCTGACCCGAACCACCTGAGGAGAGACCATGACCGAACGCCGAGCCACCATCGCCAGCCGCGTCGGGCTGCACGCCCGGCCTGCCGCGATCTTCGCCAAGGCCGCCGGGGCCCAGCCCGTGCCGGTGACCATCGCCATGGACGGCGAGCCGGCCGAGGAGGCGATGGACGCCTCGAGCATCCTGTCCCTCATGAGCCTCGGCGCCTCGCACGGCGACGTCGTCGTGCTGCGCGCCGAGGGGGACGGGGCCGACGACGCGCTCGAGGCTCTCGCCGGGCTCCTCGAGACGGACCTCGACGCCGAGTGAGGCGGAGCGCAGGGCAGGGCAGGGCAGAATGCCACGGTGAACCAGCGCAGCGTCATCCTGCTCGGGTCGACCGGGTCCATCGGGACCCAGGCGATCGACGTCCTCTCCCGGCACCGTGACCGGTTCACGGTCACAGGGCTGGCCGCAGGCGGCGGCGACCCCGTCGCCCTGGCCCGCCAGGCGGTCGCGCTCGGGGTCCGGACGGTGGCCGTCGCCGACGCCGACGCCGCCCCGGCCGTGCTCGCGGCGGTCGCCGACGCCGCGTTCGCGGCGGGGTACGCGTCCGCAGGCGTCGAGGTGCTGGTCGGGCCCGACGCCGCCACGGAGCTCGCCGGGCGGGGCACCGACGTCGTGCTCAACGGGATCACCGGCTCGGTCGGCCTCGGTCCGACCCTCGCTGCCCTCGAGGCGGGGAGCACGCTCGCCCTCGCCAACAAGGAGTCGCTGGTCGTCGGCGGGCCGCTCGTCGCGCGTGCGCTGCGTCGGCCGGACCAGGTCGTCCCGGTCGACTCCGAGCACTCGGCGATCGCACAGGCCCTGCGGTCCGGTGCCCGCAGCGAGGTGCGCCGGCTGATCCTGACGGCGTCCGGCGGTCCCTTCCGCGGCCGGCGGCGCGACGATCTCAAGCCGGTCACGCCCGACGAGGCGCTCGCGCACCCGACGTGGTCGATGGGCCCGGTCGTCACCGTGAACTCCGCGACGCTCATGAACAAGGGGCTCGAGCTCATCGAGGCGCACCTGCTGTTCGGCGTCCCGACCGACGACATCACCGTGGTGGTCCACCCGCAGTCCGTCGTGCACTCGATGGTCGAGTTCGTCGACGGGTCGACGATCGCCCAGGCGTCGCCCCCCGACATGCGGCTGCCGATCGCCCTGGGCCTGTCCTGGCCCGAGCGGCTCGACGACGTCGCGCCCGCGTGCGACTGGTCGACCGCGACCAGCTGGACGTTCGAGCCGCTCGACGAGGAGGCGTTCCCCGCCGTCGGGCTGGCGCGGGCCGCCGTGGCGGCCTCGGCGACCCACCCCGCCGTGTACAACGCGGCGAACGAGGAGTGCGTCGCCGCGTTCCTCGCGGGCCGGATCGGCTTCCTCGACATCGTCGACACCGTCGAGCGGGCGCTGGCCGAGCACGACGGCGCGACGGCGCTGGACGCGCTGACGCTGGACGAGGTCCTGGCCGCCGAGACGTGGGCGAGGGCGCGCACGAACGAGCTCCTCACGCACTCCTGACCGCACCGGGTCAGAGGTGCGACCACGCCTCCGACAGCACGCCGCGCAGGATCTGCTCCATCTCGTCGAACTCGGCGGGTCCGCACGTGAGCGGGGGGGCGAGCTGGACCACCGGGTCGCCGCGGTCGTCCGCCCGGCAGTAGAGGCCGGCGTCGTACAGGGCCTTGGACAGGAACCCGCGCAGCAGCCGCTCGCTCTCGTCGTCGTCGAACGTCTCGCGGGTCTCCTTGTCCTTGACGAGCTCGATGCCGTAGAAGTACCCCTCGCCGCGGACGTCGCCGACGATGGGCAGGTCGAGCAGCTTCTCGAGCGTCCGCCGGAAGACCGGCGCGTTCTGGTGCACGCGGTCGGTGATGCCCTCCTCCTCGAAGAGGTCGAGGTTCGCCATGGCGACCGCGGCCGACACGGGATGACCCCCGAACGTGTACCCGTGGTAGAAGGTCGTCGCGCCGGTGGCGAACGGCTCGAACAGCCGGTCGGAGGCGATGAGCGCGCCGATGGGGGAGTACCCCGACGTCATCCCCTTGGCGCACGTGATCATGTCCGGGACGTAGCCCAGGTCGTCGCACGCGAAGACCTCACCGATCCGGCCGAACGCGCAGATGACCTCGTCGGAGACGAGCAGCACGTCGTGCGTGTCGCAGATCTCCCGGACCCGCTCGAAGTAGCCCGGGGGCGGCGGGAAGCAGCCCCCGGCGTTCTGCACCGGCTCGAGGAAGACCGCGGCGACCGTGTCTGCCCCCTCGAAGAGGATCGCCTCCTCGATCCGGTCCGCGGCCCACCGGCCGAACGCCTTCGGGTCGTCGCGCAGCTCGACGGGTCCGCGGTAGATGTTGGTGTTCGGCACCTTGTGGGCGCCGGGCACGAGCGGTTCGAACGGCGCCTTCATGCTCGGGATGCCCGTGATCGACAGCGCTCCCTGCGGCGTGCCGTGGTAGGCGATCGACCGGGAGATCACCTTGTGCTTGGTGGGCATGCCGCGCAGCTTCCAGTACTGCTTGGCGAGCTTCCACGCCGTCTCGACGGCCTCCCCGCCGCCCGTCGTGAAGAACACCCGGTTGAGGTCGCCCGGGGCGTGGTGGGCGAGCCGCTCGGCGAGGTCGATGGCCTGCGGGTGGGCGTAGGACCACAGCGGGAAGAACGCGAGCTCCTGGGCCTGGGAACGGGCGCGCTCGGCGAGCTCGGCGCGCCCGTGACCGAGCTGGACGACGAAGAGGCCCGAGAGGCCGTCGATGAGGCGACGGCCGGTGTCGTCCCAGATGTGGTGCCCCTCGCCGCGCACGATGGTCGGCACGTCGTGGTCCCAGGCGCTCTGCCGCGTGAAGTGGCCCCACAGGTGGCGGCGCGCGGCGTCGTCGCGGGCCGTGCCTCGCGGCGTGACGGAGTGGGCGGCGCTGCTCATCGGGTCCCCCAGTTGTAGAGCTGCTTGCGGAGCTTCAGGTACACGAACGTCTCGGTGCCGTGGACGCCCGGAAGGGCGCGGATCCGCCCGTTGAGCACCTCGAGCAGGTGGTCGTCGTCCTCGCAGACGACCTCCACCAGCAGGTCGTAGCCGCCCGCGGTGATCACCACGTAGTCGACCTCGGGGAGGTCGGCGAGGGCATCCGCCATCGCCTCGAGGTCGCCCTCGCAGCGGATGCCGATCATCGCCTGACGGGCGAAGCCGACCTGCACGGGGTCGGTCACGGCGACGATCTGGACGACGCCGGACTCCACGAGCCGCTGGACCCGCTGCCGCACCGCGGCCTCCGAGAGGCCCACGGCCTTGCCGATCGTCGCGTACGCGCGCCGGCCGTCCTCCTGCAGCTGTTCGATGATCGCCTTCGACGTCGCGTCGAGCACAGGGGTCGACGAGCTCCGGGGGCGCGTGGTCACTCGACGATAGTTGCCTGTCCCGATGCCCGGACGCAAGCGATTTCGTGGCCGACGCGGTGCGCAACTGCTGATTCCGGTGTCCAGTCGCCACCGACGCACCGTTGATTTCGGCGCCGACTCCACTAGCCTCGGATCCGTCGGGGGTCCATCCACTCCCGCGTGGCCGGTTCGAAGGAGAACGCTGTGACCACCACCAGCACGGCACTGACGACGCTGCGGAACTTCGTGGACGGCGCCTACGTCGACCCGACGTCCGGGCGCACCTCGGACGTCGTCGACCCCAGCACCGGCGAGGCGTACGCGACCGCGCCGGTCTCGAGCGCCGAGGACGTCGACCGCGCCCTGCAGGCAGCGGCCCGGGCGTTCCCGGCCTGGCGCGACGCGACACCCGGCGAGCGCCAGTTGGCGTTGCTGCGGCTCGCGGACGCGATCGAGGCCCGGACCCAGGACTTCGTGGACACCGAGGTGCGCAACACCGGCAAGCCGCTCGGCATCATGGCGACCGACGAGGTCGCGCCGTCGAGCGACCACTTCCGCTTCTTCGCCGGCGCCGCGCGGGTCCTCGAGGGCGCGAGCGCGGGGGAGTACCTCGCGGGCCACACGTCGTTCGTCCGCCGCGAGCCGATCGGGGTGTGTGCTCAGGTCACGCCCTGGAACTACCCGCTGATGATGGCGGTGTGGAAGATCGCACCGGCGCTGGCGGCGGGCAACACGGTGGTGCTCAAGCCGTCGGACACCACTCCCGCCTCGACGCTGCTCCTGGCCGAGGTCGCGGCCGAGTTCCTCCCGGCGGGCGTGCTCAACGTCGTGTGCGGGGACCGCGACACGGGCCGCGCGCTGGTCGACCACCGGATCCCCGACATGGTCTCGATCACGGGCTCCGTCCGGGCCGGGATGGAGGTCGCGGGGAGCGCCGCGCACGACGTCAAGCGCGTGCACCTCGAGCTGGGCGGCAAGGCGCCCGTGATCGTGTTCGGCGACGCCGACCTCGCCGCGGCGGCCGAGGGGATCGCCGTCGGCGGCTACTACAACGCGGGTCAGGACTGCACCGCCGCGACGCGCGTGCTGGTGCACGAGTCGGTGCACGCCGACTTCGTCGCCGCTCTCACCGCGCAGGCCAGGACGCAGCGAACCGGCCGCCCGGACGAGGAGGGGATCGCCTACGGCCCGGTCAACAGCGCCAACCAGCTCGAGCAGGTTCTCGGCTTCCTCGATCGGCTGCCCGACCACGCGCGCGTCCTGACCGGCGGGCACCGGCAGGGCGACGTCGGCTTCTTCCACGAGGCGACCGTCGTCGACGGGCTGCGGCAGGACGACGAGGCGAGCCAGGTGGAGATCTTCGGCCCGGTCATCACCGTCCAGACGTTCCGCGACGAGGCCGAGGTGATCGCGCTCGCGAACGGCGTCGACTACGGGCTGTCGAGCTCGGTGTGGACCAAGGACCACGGCACCGCGATGCGGGTCTCGAGGGCGCTCGACTTCGGCGTCGTCTGGATCAACACGCACATCCCGTTCGTCTCCGAGATGCCGCACGGCGGGTTCAAGCACTCGGGGTACGGCAAGGACCTGTCGATGTACAGCCTGGAGGACTACACGCGCATCAAGCACGTGATGACCAACCTGGCGGGCTAGGTCGTCGGGGGACGCCGGCGGTCGCGCGCCGACACCGGATCGGGCGGTCGCCCGGGCGATACGGTCACGTTTTCGTTGCTACCGGTGAGTTGCGCCACTGATTTGCTTGTGCTGGCGGGTTCGGGGTGCCAGCATCCCCACAGCGGCGCTGTCCCGCGGTGACCGCTATGCCAGCCACGAGAGCGGAGCGCCCAGATGACCCGTCGGCCCGACCTCCCCGCAGACCCGGTGATCCGTGCGCTCGTCCAGCAGGCGCGGCGGGAGCGGTCCCAGCGCGAGCGGCGGTTCGGCCCCGGGGACTCCGGGGCGGTGTCGCGCCGCAGCGTGCTGCAGCTGGGCGCGGGGATGGCGGGCCTGGCGGCGGTGCTCACGGCGTGCGGCACGGGCGGTGGCGCAACGGGCACGTCGTCGTCGGCCGTGCAGGGCCGGGACGTCTCGGCGACCGACAAGAGCGTGTACTGGGCGAACTGGACCCTCTACCTCGACTACGACGAGGAGACGCAGACGTACCCGACGCTGGAGACCTTCCAGGAGCAGACCGGGATCACCGTCTACTACGCCGAGGACATCGACGACAACGACACCTACTTCGGCAAGGTCCAGGGCCAGCTCGCGCGCGGTCAGGACATCGGTCAGGACATCATCACGCTGACGGACTGGATGACCGCGCGCCTGATCCGGCTCGGGTACACCCAGGAGTTCGACCGGGCCAACATCCCGAACGCGGACAACCTGCTCGACGGGCTCAAGAACGTGGACTTCGACCCGGGCCGCAAGAACTCCCTCACCTGGCAGTCGGGGTTCGCGGGGATCGCGTGGGCGAACGACCGGGTGCCGGCGGGGATGCGCAGCGTGTCGGACCTGTGGAACCCCGAGTACCGCGGCCGGGTCGAGGTGCTCTCGGAGATGCGCGACACCGTCGGCCTGATCATGCTCGAGCAGGGCGTCGACCTGGCGGGCGCCTGGGGCGACGACGAGTTCTACGCCGCGCTCGCGGTGCTCGAGGAGCAGATCACGAACGGGCAGATCCGCCAGGTCAAGGGCAACTCGTACAAGGAGGACCTCATCTCGGGCGACGCCGTCGCGGTGATCGGGTGGTCGGGCGACATCACCCAGATCAACTTCGAGAACGACGACCGCTGGTCGTTCGCGCTGCCCGACGCCGGGGGCACGATCTGGTCGGACAACCTCATGGTCCCGGTGGGCGCGACGCACAAGCGCAACGCCGAGGAGCTCATGAACTACTACTACGACCCGGCGGTCGCGGCCCAGGTGGCCGCCTGGGTCAACTACATCTGCCCGGTCAAGGGCGCCCAGGAGGCCATGGCGGAGATCGACCCCGAGCTGGTGGAGAACCCGCTGATCTTCCCGGACGACGCCACGCTCGCGAAGGCCCACGTCTTCCGCACGCTCACGCCGGAGGAGGAGACGCGGTACAACGGCGACTTCCTCACGGCGATCGGGGCGTGATGGCGCACGGCACGACGACGGGCGTGCAGGACGCCGCGGGCCCGGCCGGCGCGACCGACGGACCGACGTCCGGTGGCTCGGGCGCCGACCTCGGCCTGGTCGGCGTGACCAAGGCGTTCGGCTCGTACCTCGCGGTCGACGACCTCACCCTGACAGTGCCGGCGGGAACGTTCTTCGCCCTCCTGGGGCCGTCCGGGTGCGGCAAGACGACGACCCTGCGCATGGTCGCCGGTCTCGAGCACCCGACCTCCGGGTCCATCACCATCGGCGGCACCGACGTCACGGCGCGCCGCGCGCACCAGCGCCCGGTCAACACCGTGTTCCAGAGCTACGCGCTCTTCCCGCACCTGACGGTGCTGGAGAACGTCGCCTTCGGCCTGCGGCGCCGACGCGTGCCCGACGCCGTGGCGCGCGCCCGCGACGGCCTCGCGCTGGTCGAGCTGCCGCACCTCGCGGACCGCAGGCCCGCCCAGCTGTCCGGTGGCCAGCAGCAGCGGGTCGCCCTCGCCCGTGCGCTCGTCAACAGCCCGGCCGTGCTGCTGCTCGACGAGCCGCTCGGCGCCCTGGACCTCAAGCTGCGCCGCCAGATGCAGGTCGAGCTCAAGCGCATCCAGACCGAGGTCGGCCTCACGTTCGTGCACGTGACCCACGACCAGGAGGAGGCCATGACCATGGCCGACCAGGTCGCCGTCATGAACGCCGGGCGCATCGAGCAGCTCGGCACGCCGGCGGAGCTGTACGAGCTGCCGCGCACGGTCTTCGTGGCGAACTTCCTCGGGCAGTCGAACCTGCTGCCGGGTCGGGTGCGCGAGGTACGCGACGGGTGGGTCGGGGTGGACGTCGGCGGCACCCGGTTGGTGGTCCCGCAGGACCGCGCCGTGAGCACCCACGGCGACGTGCTGGTGGGGGTCCGACCCGAGAAGATCCATCTCCTGCCCGCCGACGAGGAGCTGTCGGACGACGCGAACGTCGTCGGGCCGGGGCGCGTCACCGACGTGTCCTTCGCCGGCGTCAGCACGCAGTACCAGGTCGAGGTGCCGGGGCTCGGGACGCTCGGCGTCTTCGCGCAGAATCTGGCGGGCGGCGCGCAGGTCGCGCTCGGCGCGCAGGTGCGCCTCGCGTGGGCGCCGCGCTTCACGTTCGGGCTCGACGGGTCGACGGACGCGTCCGACGGCGTCGTCGACCTGGACCGCGCATGACCATCGCGGCCGCCCTCGGCAGCGAGGCCGCGGCGTCGGGACCGGCGGCCGCCCCGCCGGGTACGAGCCGTCCGGGTCGACGCCCGCGGGGCGGCGCCTACCTCCTGCTGGCGCCTGGGCTGGTCTACCTCCTGCTGTTCTTCGTCCTGCCCGTCGTCGCCCTGCTCGCGACCTCGCTCTACGTGCCGGTGCCCGGTGGCGACGTCGGGCAGTTCCAGCCGGCGCTCGAGTGGCAGAACTACGCGTCCGCGCTCAGGGCCTTCTGGCCCCAGCTGGTCCGCTCGTTCGCCTTCGCGCTCGTCGCGACGGTCGCGGCGCTCCTGATCGGGTACCCGATGGCGTACGTCGTCGCGGTCCGGCTGCGGGGGCGACAGCTCGCCCAGGGCCTGCTCCTCGTGCTGCTCGTCGCGCCGTTCTTCACGAGCTTCATCCTGCGGACGATCGCGTGGAAGCAGATCCTCGCCGACGACGCGTTCGTCGTCTCCGCGCTGAAGTGGCTCCAGGTGCTCCCGGCGGACGGGCGGCTCACCGCCACGGCGTTCGCGGTCGTGGCGGGCCTGACGTACAACTTCCTGCCGTTCATGGCGCTGCCGATCTACGCGAGCCTCGGGCGGCTCGACCCGCGGCTGGTCGAGGCGGGGGGAGACCTGTACGCGAACGGGCTGACGACGTTCCGGCGCGTGACCCTGCCCCTGTCGATGCCCGGCGTCGTCTCCGGGACGCTGCTCACGTTCATCCCCGCATCGGGCGACTACGTGAACGCGGTGCTCCTCGGCAACCCCACGAGCACGGCGATGATCGGGCAGGTCATCGACTCGCGGTTCTTCCGGGTCGCCGACTACCCGACGGCGTCGGCGCTGTCCGTCGTGCTCATGCTCGCGATCCTTGCCCTGGTGACCGCGTACGTGCGACGCGCAGGCACCGAGGACCTCGTGTGAGCGCCGCGCGGCGGCGACGGGGCTGGTCGCTGGGCGACGCCGTCGTGCCCGTGTTCGCGGGGCTCGCGTTCCTGTACCTGCTGGTGCCGGTCGCCTACACCGTGGCGTTCTCGTTCAACGACGCGGGCCGGTCGAACCTCGTGTGGCAGGGCTTCACGCTCGACGCCTGGCGCAACCCGTGCGGGGCCCCGCAGGTGTGCGAGGCGTTCGTCAACTCGCTCACCGTCGGGCTGCTCGCGACCGCCGGGGCGACGGTGCTCGGCACGATGGTCGCCGTCGCGCTCGTCCGGTACCGGTTCCGCGGGCGGAGCGCCGCCAACCTGCTGATCTTCCTGCCGATGTCCACGCCCGAGGTCGTGCTCGGGGCGGCGCTGCTGGCTCAGTTCCTCTCGCTGCGGGTGCAGCCGGGGTTCGGCACGGTCGTGATCGCGCACGTGATGTTCAGCGTCTCGTTCGTCGTCGTCACGGTCAAGGCGCGGGTGGCGAGCCTGGACCCGCGGCTCGAGGAGGCCGCCGCCGACCTCTACGCCTCGTCGTGGCTCGCTTTCTGGAAGGTGACCTTTCCGCTGCTCGTGCCGGGCATCGCGGCCGCGGCGCTGCTGGCGTTCTCCCTCAGCTTCGACGACTTCATCATCACCAACTTCAACTCGGGCGCGTTCACCACGTTCCCGAAGTTCGTCTACGTGTCCGCCGCGCGGGGCATCCCGCCCCAGGCGAACGTCATCGGTTCGATCATGTTCGCCCTCGCGCTCGTGCTGGTGGTCGCCGTGCAGGTCGCGGCGGCCGCCCGACGACGCCGGGCGGCCCGAGCGGTCTAGGAGGATCCGTGCGCATCCTGGTGGTCGGCAGCGGTGGGGTCGGTGACGCGGTCGCGCGGATCGCCGCCCGGCGGGTGTTCTTCGAGCGGATGGTCGTGGCGGACTTCGACGTCGCGCGCGCGGACCGCACGGTCGCCGCCGCGAACGCGCGCGACCTCGCGCGGGTGGGCCCGCGCTTCGTGGCGGCCCGGGTCGACGCGAGCGACCCCGCGGCGATCACCGCCCTCGCGCGGGAGCACGGCGCCACCCACGTGCTGAACGCCGTGGACCCCCGGTTCGTGATGTCGGTCTTCCAGGGCGCGTTCGACGCCGGGGCGGACTACCTCGACATGGCGATGTCGCTCTCGCGCCCGCACCCGGAACGACCCTACGAGGAGACGGGCGTCAAACTCGGCGACGCCCAGTTCGCAGCCGACTCCCGGTGGCGCGACGCCGGGCGCCTCGCGCTCGTCGGGATGGGGGTCGAGCCCGGGCTGTCCGACGTCTTCGCCCGCTACGCCGTCGACCACCTGTTCAGCGAGGTCGACGAGCTCGGGACCCGCGACGGCGCCGACCTCGTGGTGCTGGGCGACGACGGGGAGCCGGTCTTCGCGCCGTCGTTCTCCATCTGGACGACGATCGAGGAGTGCCTCAACCCGCCCGTGATCTGGGAGGCGGACCGCGGCTGGTACACCGTCCCGCCGTTCTCCGAGCCCGAGGTGTTCGACTTCCCCGGCGGCATCGGGCCGGTCGAGTGCGTCCACGTCGAGCACGAGGAGGTGCTGCTCATGCCGCGCTTCCTCGGTGCCCGCAAGGTGACGTTCAAGTACGGGCTCGGCGAGGAGTTCATCGCGGTCCTGCGCACGCTGCACACCCTCGGGCTCGACCGCACCGAGGCGGTCCCGGTCCGGTCGGCCGACCCTGCGGCGCCGGGCTCCGTGGCCGTGAGCCCGCGCGACGTCGTCGCCGCCGTCCTGCCCGATCCCGCGGCGCTCGGCGAGCGGATGCGCGGGAAGACGTGCGCGGGCGTGCTGGTGACGGGCCGGGGTCGCGACGGTGAGCCGCGCGAGGTCTACCTGCACCACATCGTCGACAACGCGTGGTCGATGGCGGAGTACGGCGCCCAGTGCGTCGTGTGGCAGACGGCGGTGAACCCCGTGCTCGCGCTCGAGCTGCTGGCCCGCGGCGTCTGGTCGGGAGCGGGCGTGCTCGGTCCCGAGGCGTTCGACGCCGTCCCGTTCCTCGACCTGCTCTCCGCGCCCGAGCCGGTGGGGTACGGGTCGCCGTGGACGCTCGAGGAGCGCACCCCTCGGCCCGCCGCGGGGACGGCGACGACGCCCTCGACGCCGTCCAGCGCCTGACCGCCGTCGACGTGCAGCAGGCACCCAGGAGGACGGGGGATGATGGACGCCCTCTCGTCGCGCGGCCGGTGCGCAGGTACGGAACGGAGAACTGATGGCCTACCTCGTGGGCGTGCTGGTGATGGTCGTCGGCCTGCTCGTGTCGATCGCCCTGCACGAGGTCGGTCACATGGTGCCCGCGAAGCGGTTCGGGGTGCGGGTCAGCCAGTACATGGTCGGGTTCGGCCCGACGCTGTGGTCCCGGACCCGGGGCGAGACCGAGTACGGCCTCAAGGCGATCCCGCTGGGCGGGTACGTCCGCATGGTGGGGATGTACCCGCCGCCGGACGCCGTCGGGAACCCGCCGGTGCGCGGCTGGTCGGGGCAGCTCGCCCAGGACGCCCGGAAGGTGAGCGCCGAGGAGATCCGGCCCGGGGAGGAGCACCGCGCCTTCTACCGCCTCTCCACGCCGAAGAAGCTGACGGTCATGCTCGGGGGGCCGGTCATGAACCTGCTCATCGCGGGCGTCCTGCTCGCCGTGATGCTCGTCGGGTTCGGGTCGCCGACGCCGGTCCCGACGGTCTCGTCGGTCACCTCGTGCGTCCCGGCCGCCGGTGCCGCCGAGTGCGCCTCGGGCGACCCCGAGTCACCGGCGACCGCAGCAGGCCTCCAGGAGGGCGACGTCGTGCGGACGTTCGGCGGGGTCGCGGTCACCTCCTGGGACCAGCTCTCGCGGCTCATCCGCGGGTCGGGGGGCGAGACCGTGGCCGTCACCGTCCAGCGCGACGGTGCCGAGCGGGAGCTCATGGTGACCCCGGTGACGGTGGATCGTCCGGTCGTCGAGGACGGGGCCGTCGTGCTCGATGCCGGCGGCGAGCCGCGCCTCGCACCGGTGGGATACCTCGGTGTCGGTCCCGCGTGGGCGCTCGAGCGGCAGCCGCTCGCGACCGTCCCGACCGCGCTGTGGACCGGGGTCTCGGGGACGGCGGCGATCGTCCTCACCCTCCCGGCGCGGATCGTCGACGTCGCCCAGGCCGCGTTCGGGCTCGAGGAGCGCGACCAGACGTCGGTGATCGGCCCGGTGGGGATCGGTCGGCTCGCGGGCGAGGTGGCGGCCGAGGGCGGAGGTGACCTCGGTCTCACGGGACAGGTCCGCACGCTGCTCGGCCTGCTCGCCGCGCTGAACATCGCGCTGTTCGTCTTCAACCTGATCCCGCTGCTGCCGCTCGACGGGGGGCACGTCGTCGGCGCGCTGTGGGAAGGGGCCAAGCGCCAGGTCGCGCGGGTGCGCGGGCTCCCACGACCTCGCCCGGCGGACGTCGCCAGGATGATGCCGGTCGCGTACGGGATGTTCGTCGTGCTCGTGGGCGTCGGCCTGCTGCTCGTCTACGCGGACATCGTGCGCCCGGTCACCCTGTGAGGGCGCTCGGCGGCCGAAGGGGGATACTGGCACGGTGACGATCCCGATCAACCTTGGCATGCCGGAAGCGCCGCCCCCGGTGCTGGCCCCGCGTCGACCGACCCGCAAGATCAAGGTGGGCAAGGTCGACGTCGGCGGCGACGCCCCGATCAGCGTGCAGTCCATGACGACGACGCCGACCACGGACATCAACGCGACCCTGCAGCAGATCGCCGAGCTCACGGCGTCGGGCTGCGACATCGTGCGTGTCGCGGTGCCGAGCCAGGACGACGCCGAGGCGCTGCCGGTGATCGCGCGGAAGTCGCAGATCCCGGTGATCGCGGACATCCACTTCCAGCCCAAGTACGTGTTCGCCGCGATCGACGCGGGCTGCGCCGCCGTCCGGGTCAACCCAGGCAACATCCGGAAGTTCGACGACCAGGTCAAGGAGATCGCACGCGCGGCATCCGAGGCGGGCGTCTCGATCCGCATCGGCGTCAACGCCGGGTCGCTCGACCCGCGGCTGCTCGCCAAGTACGGCAAGGCGACGCCCGAGGCACTCGTGGAGTCGGCCGTGTGGGAGGCGTCGCTGTTCGAGGAGCACGGGTTCCACGACTTCAAGATCTCCGTCAAGCACAACGACCCGGTCGTGATGGTGCGCGCCTACGAGCTGCTGTCCGAGCGCGGCGACTGGCCGCTGCACCTCGGTGTGACCGAGGCGGGACCCGCGTTCCAGGGCACGATCAAGTCCGCGACGGCGTTCGGCGCGCTGCTGAGCAAGGGCATCGGCGACACGATCCGCGTCTCCCTGTCGGCCCCGCCGGTCGAGGAGGTGAAGGTCGGCATCCAGATCCTGCAGTCGCTCAACCTCCGGCCGCGCAAGCTCGAGATCGTCTCGTGCCCGTCCTGCGGCCGCGCCCAGGTGGACGTGTACTCGCTGGCCGAGCGCGTCACCGCCGGGCTCGAGGGCCTCGAGGTGCCGCTGCGGGTCGCCGTGATGGGCTGCGTCGTGAACGGACCGGGCGAGGCCCGTGAGGCCGATCTCGGCGTGGCGTCCGGGAACGGGAAGGGTCAGATCTTCGTCAAGGGCCAGGTGGTCAAGACCGTGCCCGAGTCGCAGATCGTCGAGACCCTGATCGAGGAGGCCATGCGCATCGCGGAGTCGATGGAGACGGTCGAGGCCTCGTCGCCGGTCGTCACCGTGTCCTGAGCACCGTCCTCTGAGCACCGTCTCCTGAGGCACCGTCTCGAGCACGTCGTCGGCTCGGGTCAGCTGGACCGAGCATGTCCGGGCGCCGTCCAGTCGGGTGGTGCACAATCCCCCCATGGCACGCTGGCGCGGCTCGACGCTGGGTGGGACCGCAGTCGGCGGCCGCCTCCTCGACGACGCCGACCTGCCCGCCGCCCTCGACCTGTGCGCCCGGCTCCCGGTCGAGTCGGTCCTGGCCGCGAGCCGGATCGAGGCGGCGCGCAGGATGGGGATGGCGGCGTCGGGCGGGCAGCTCTGGGGGTTCGAGCAGGACGGCGGCCTCCAGGCGCTGTGCTGGTCGGGCGCGAACCTCGTCCCCCTCGTCCCGCCGGGCGTCGACGGCGCCGTGGAGGCGTTCGCCGCGATGGCCCTGGCGCAGGGCCGGCGGTGCTCGTCCATCGTCGGCGAGGCCCACGCCGCCCTCGGCCTCTGGAACCTGCTCGCCGGATCGTGGTCACGACCGCGCGAGGTCCGCGCCAACCAGCCCTCGCTCGTGATCGACGGCGACCCGCTCGTGGATCCCGACCCGTTCGTCCGGTACTCGCGTCCGACCGAGTACGACCTCGTGCTCCCGGCCTGCGTGCGCATGTTCGCCGAAGAGGTCGGTTACTCGCCCGCCTCCGGACCGCAGGGGCCCTACGAGCAGCGCGTCCGCTCGCTGATCGCCGAGCGCCGCTCGTTCATCCGGCTGGCGCACGGCACGCACGGGGCGGAGGTCGCGTTCAAGGCCGAGCTCGGAGCGGTCGCGGTCGGGGTCGCGCAGGTCCAGGGCGTCTGGGTCGCGCCCCCGTTCCGCGGTCGGCGGCTCTCGGAGGCCGGGATGGCGGCGGTCGTCGTGACGACGCGTGCCGAGGTGGCACCCACGGTCTCGCTCTACGTCAACGACTACAACGAGCGTGCCATCGCCGCCTACCGCCGCGTCGGTTTCCGCCAGGAGGGCACGTACGCCACGGTGCTCTTCTAGGCTGCGCTCTTCTAGGCTGCGCCCATGCGCAGCGACAGGCTCGGTCGGCTCCAGGTGGTGTGCGGGCCGATGTTCGCCGGCAAGTCCGAGGAGCTCCTCCGCCGGGTACGTCGGGCGCGGCTCGCCGGGCTCGCCGTGGAGGTCGTGAACCACGCGCTCGACGAACGGCACGGCGCAGGCAGGGTCGCCTCCCACTCGGGGCTCGACGTCGCCTCCCAGGCGGTGCCGGACGTGGGCTCCCTGGCGGGGCTGGTCCGGGACCGGCACCTGGACCTGCTGGCGATCGACGAGGCCCAGTTCTTCGGGGCCGGGCTGGTCCCGCTCGTGGACGGTCTCGCGCGCCGGGGGACCACGGTCGTGGTGGCGGGCCTGTGCGTGACGTTCGACGGCGCTCCGTTCGAGCCGTTGCCCGCGCTCATGGCGCTGGCGGAGGACGTCACCAAGCTGACGGCCGTGTGCGCCGTCTGCGGAGCGGACGCGGCGTTCCACCAACGGGCACGGGCCGGCGACGCCGCGGACGCCCGCGTGGCTTCCCTCGAGCACGTCGGAGGCATCGAGGCCTACCAGGCGCGCTGCCGCCGCCACTTCGAGCCGCCGGTCTGACCCCGGTCGCCCGGTCGTCGAGGTCGGTCGACGCGGCGCCGCGTCAGCGCAGGAGGCGCGAGAGCCGGCGGTCGGCGAGCGGCGTGCCGCCGGTCTGGCACGTCGGGCAGTACTGCAGCGACGAGTCGGCGAACGAGACCTCGTGGACCGTGTCCCCGCACGGGACCCCGTCCCAGCCGGGGCACGGTCGACCGGTCCGCGCGTGGACGCGCATCCCGCGCCGCTTGGCGTCCTTGAGCTCCGCGGCAGGCTTGCCCGACGACGCCGCGACCGCGTCGGTCAGCACGTCCAGGACGGCGGTGTGCAGGGTCGCGATGCGCTCGGCGTCGAACGAGCGGGTCAGGGCGAACGGGCTCAGGCGCGCGGCGTGCAGGATCTCATCGGAGTACGCGTTCCCGATGCCGGCGATCACCGACTGGTCGCGCAGGAGACCCTTGACCTGCTGATTCTTCGCGGTGAGCAGCGCGGTGAGCCGCTCGACCGTGAACTCGGGCCCGAGCGGCTCCACGCCGAGCGTCGCGATCGCGCGCACCTCGCGCGGGTCGCGCACGACGTGCACGGCCAGGCGCTTGCGGGTCCCCGCCTCGGTGAGGTCGAAGCCGGCCCCGTCGTCGAGCCGCACGCGCAGCGCGAGCGGCGACCTGCCGGGCCGCGCCGGCGTCCTCGGGGCCTCGTCGTACCAGCGCAGCCACCCGGCCCGGGCGAGGTGGAAGACCAGGTGCGGCGCGACGTCGTCGGCCCCGGACGGGCCGGTGGTGACGTCGAGCCACTTCCCGTGCCGCTCGACTCCGGTGAGCTCCCGTCCGAGCAGGTCCGACGGCGCGGGGGAGAACGTCTTCAGCGCACTGATGGCTCCGACGTCGGCGGCGGCGACGCCACGACCGACCGCCCGCTCGCGCAGGAACCGGGCGAGCGCCTCGACCTCGGGAAGCTCGGGCACCGCCCCATCGTGGCGCACGGGACGGGCGTCGTCACGCCCGGCCACTAGGCTGGCGCCCATGCTGCTGCGGATGTCGTCCCTGTTCGTGCGGACCCTGCGGGAGGACCCGGTCGACGCCGAGGTGGCCAGCCACCGGCTCCTCGTGCGCGCCGGGTACATCCGCCGGGCGGCCCCCGGGATCTACACCTGGCTGCCGCTCGGGCTGCGCGTGCTGCGCAAGGTCGAGGCCGTCGTGCGCGAGGAGCTGGACGCCGCCGGCGCCCAGGAGGTGCACTTCCCGGCGCTGCTGCCCAAGGAGCCCTACGAGGCGACGGGTCGCTGGACCGAGTACGGGCCCAACATCTTCCGGCTCCAGGACCGCAAGGGCGGCGACTACCTGCTCGCCCCGACCCACGAGGAGCTGTTCACCCTCACGGTCAAGGACCTGTACTCCTCCTACAAGGACCTGCCGCTCACGCTCTACCAGATCCAGACGAAGTACCGCGACGAGGCGCGGCCGCGCGCGGGCCTGATCCGCGGTCGCGAGTTCATCATGAAGGACGCCTACTCGTTCGACGTCGACGACGCCGGGCTCGAGGGGTCGTACCAGGTGCAGCGCGCGACGTACCAGCGGATCTTCGACCGGCTCGGGCTCGACTACGTCATCGTCGCCGCGACGTCGGGCGCGATGGGGGGTTCGCGCAGCGAGGAGTTCCTCACCCCGACGCCGATCGGCGAGGACACCTACGTGCGGTCGGCGGGCGGCTACGCCGCCAACGTCGAAGCCGTGACGACCCCGGCACCGCCCGCGATCCCGTTCCACGACGCACCGGCCGCGCACGTCGAGAGCACGCCGGACACGCCGACGATCGAGACCCTGGTCGCGTTCGCGAACGAGAAGCTGCCGCGCTCCGACCGGCCGTGGACGGCCGCCGACACGCTCAAGAACGTCGTGCTGGCGCTGGTGCACCCGACGGGCGAGCGTGAGCTGCTCGTCGTCGGGCTCCCCGGCGACCGCGAGGTCGACCCCAAGCGACTCGAGGCGTCGGTCGCGCCCGCGGAGGTCGAGACGGCGACCGAGGCCGACCTCGCCGCGCGGCCCGAGCTGGTCAAGGGCTACATCGGCCCCGCCGTGCTGGGGGAGAACGCCGGTGTCGACGCCGACGGCGTCGCTCGGGGAGTGCGCTACCTGCTGGACCCGCGCATCGTCGCGGGCACGCGCTGGATCACCGGCGCGAACGAGCCGGGCCGCCACGTGGTCGACCTCGTCGCGGGCCGCGACTTCCTCGCTGCCGGGCAGGACGGCGCGCAGAACACCGTCGAGGCCGCCGAGGTGCGCGCGGGGGACGAGGCGCCCGACGGCTCGGGTCCGCTCGAGCTGGCGCGCGGGATCGAGATCGGCCACATCTTCGCGCTCGGCCGCAAGTACGCCCAGGCGCTCGGCCTCACGGTCCTGGACCAGAACGGCAAGGCCGTCGTGGTCACGATGGGCTCCTACGGCATCGGCGTCTCGCGCGTCATGGCGGCGCTCGCCGAGGCGCACCACGACGACGCCGGGCTCGCGTGGCCCGCCCAGGTCGCACCGGCGCACGTGCACGTCGTGGCGACCGGCAAGGACCCGGCCGTGCTCGAGGCGGCGGAGTCGCTCGCCACCACGCTGTCCGGGCGCGGCATCGAGGTGCTGTACGACGACCGCGTCAAGGTCTCGCCCGGCGTGAAGTTCGCCGACGCGGAGCTCCTCGGCGTGCCGCTCGTCGTCGTCGTGGGCCGCGGGCTGGCGGAGGGCGTGGTGGAGGTCCGCCCGCGGCGGACGGGCGACGGCGACGTGGGCGCCGAGCAGGTGCCGGTCGCCGACGCGCCCGACCGAATCCTGGAGCTGGTGGACGCGCTGCTCGTCCACTGAGCCGGGTCGTCCACCGAGCCGGGTCGTCCACCGAGCCGGGTCGTCCACCGCCTCGCGCGCTCCTCAGCCCTCGAGCGGTACCGGGTTGCGGTACCGGGTTCAGGGCGCCGCGCGCTCGGGCAGCCCGGGGAAGGCCGGGACGGGCGCGCCCCACGCGACCGCCGCCGCGGACGACTCCGCGAGCGCGTCGACGAGCCCCGAGCGCAGCTCGGGATCTGCGGACGCGACGAGCGAGGCGTACGTCGCCGCGAGCGACTGCTCCATCGACCGGGCGAGAGCGGCAGCGGCGGCCGGGTCCTCGAGCCCGGGCGGCACGGCGTACACGGTGCGCCGCGGGTCGAAGCCGGTCCGCGCGATCTCGGCCAGCTCCGCCCACTGCTCGGCGCGCGTGCGGTGCACCAGCGCGCGGTCGACCGCGGCGGCGCGCGCGGCGCCCGACAGCTTGGCGGCGACGACCTCGTACCCGTAGCCCGCGGCGTCCTCGGCCGCCACGAGCTCGCTCAGCGCACTCGGCGCCAGCCCGCCCGGCACCGCGTCCGGCGCCACGACCTGGGGAAGGGCGGGGCCCTCGATCCCGGCCGCGGCGGCCAGCGCGCGTGCGGCCAGCAGGCGCTCGGCCGCCACGGAGGCGAGCAGCCGGGCGAACGGACCGTCGGGGACGGACGACGCGTCCGCCCGTGCGCTCGCGGCCGCCTCCTCGAGCCGGTCCACGAGGACCTCGGGCGTCGCGGCCGCGGGGACGGCTCCCGGTGTGACGACGGGCGTGGGTGCGCTCGACGGCGAGGTGGTCGGCTCCAGCCCGGACCGGTAGGTCCCGCCGAGCTGCGTGACGTGCTCGCGTGCGTGGGCGGCGATCGTCCTGCGCGTCGACAGCACCGGGTCGGCCGGGTCGCCGGCCGGGTCGCCCGCGGGCGCCGCGGCCAGGACCTCGAGTCCGACCGCGTCTGCGGTGGCGCGCTGGCGCGCGGACTCGAGGACGTCCGGCGTCAGCGGCGAGGGCGGGGGCGTCTCGAGACGGAGGCCGCAGCCCGCGAGGATCCCGACCATGGTCAGCGCCACCAGGAGACGCGTCCGGGCGTGATCGCGCCGAGGGCGGGACGTCGTCGGGGGAGTCGACAGCCGGGTCGAGGTGGGTGGGGACAGGGGGCGGCTCATGTCGCGGCGATCCTGCCATGCGGGGCCGACGGACCGGACTCGATAGGCTGGGACGCGCCCACGGTCCGACAACAGCACAGCGCTGCACCGCCCGCTGGAGCCGACAGGAGACGAGCATGGCGACGCCAGCAACCACCGCACGCGTCCGGGCGGTGGTCGAGCCCGTGGTCCTCGGGAGCGGCCTCGTCCTCGAGGACCTCGAGGTGACGTCGGCGGGCCGACGCTCCGTCGTCCGGGTGACGATCGACCTCGACGAGGACGCCGTGGGCAGCCTCGACCTCGACACGCTGGCCGAGGTCTCGCGGCGGGTCGGCGCGGCTCTCGACGCGGCGGACCCCGTGCACGGCGAGTACACGCTCGAGGTCAGCACGCCCGGGACGTCACGCCCGCTCACCGAGGCGCGTCACTTCACGCGCGCACGGACCCGGCTCGTGCGCCTGCGGCTTCGTACCGGCGCCGAGGTGGTCGGACGCCTGCGTGACGTCGCGGCGGGTGCGCTCGAGCTCGGTCCGGTCGAGCCGGCCACGCTGCGCGACGTCGCGGGCGATCCCACGTTCATCCCGCTCGCGGACGTCGCGAGCGGTCAGGTCGAGGTCGAGCTCTCGCGGACGGGCTCCGCGGACGACCTCGACGACGGAGAGGGCTGACATGGACATCGACATGACCACGCTGCGGCTGCTGGAGCGTGAGCGCGACATCAGCCTCGACGTCCTGGTCTCGGCGATCGAGCAGGCGCTGCTCTCGGCATACCACCGGACGCCGGGCGCGCGCTCGAAGGCGCGCGTGGTGGTGGACCGCAAGACCGGTCACGTGACGGTGTGGGCCACGGACGACCCGGTCCTCGGCGAGGACGGGCACCCCGGCGACCCCGGACCCGAGTACGACGACACGCCGGAGGGCTTCGGCCGCATCGCGACCGCCACCGCCCGTCAGGTCATCGTCCAGCGGCTCCGCGACGCCGAGGACGACCAGGTGCTCGGCACCTTCCGGGGCAAGGAGGGCGAGGTCCTGGCCGGCGTCATCCAGCAGGGCCGCGACCCGCGGGTCGTGCTCGTCGACGTCGGGGGGACCGAGGCCGTGCTGCCCGCGCACGAGCAGGTCCCGACCGAGAAGTACGTGCACGGCGAGCGGCTGCGCGGCTACGTCCTCGACGTCGGCCGCGGGATGCGCGGACCCTCGATCACGCTGTCCAGGACGCACCCCAACCTCGTCCGCAAGCTGTTCGCGCTCGAGGTCCCGGAGATCGCGGACGGCACGGTCGAGATCACCGCGATCGCGCGCGAGGCCGGGCACCGCACGAAGATGGCCGTCCGGGCCACGGCGCCCGGCCTCAACGCCAAGGGCGCGTGCATCGGCCCCATGGGGTCCCGGGTGCGCGCCGTGATGGCCGAGCTCCACGGCGAGAAGATCGACATCGTCGACCACAGCGACGACCCGGCCGAGATGGTCGCGCACGCGCTCTCGCCCGCCCGGGTGCTGTCGGTCACGGTCGTGGATCCCGAGACCCGGTCCGCGCGCGTCGTCGTCCCCGACTTCCAGCTCTCGCTCGCGATCGGCAAGGAGGGGCAGAACGCGCGGCTCGCCGCCAAGCTCACCGGCTGGCGGATCGACATCCGGTCGGACGTCGCGGCTCCCGGGGCGGCGGCACCCGCGGACGACGTCGGGGGCTCGCACCGGGCCGCGCCGGGTGGCGAGGGACCGACCGGTCACGCTCCGTGAGACGGAGCGGTAGACTGCTCGCGGCTGGGTCCGACGCCCAGCACTCCACTGACACCACGATGAGCACCCAGGGACCGGTCACGGGCCCGGTGCGCACGTGCGTGGGGTGCCGGTCGACGGGCCCGAGATCCGGTCTGCTGCGCGTGGTGGCCGCCGCCGAGGACGATCCGGTCCTGGTGGTGGACCTCAGGCGCCGCCTGCCGGGCAGGGGTGCGTGGCTGCACCCCGACCTTCGGTGCCTCGAGCTGGCCGAACGCCGGCGGGCGTTCCCCCGGGCCCTGCGTCGAGCAGGGACGGTGGACACCCGCGCGGTGCGCGCCCACCTCGAAGCCGCGCAGGAGCACGACGGAGCCGGTCCCGCGACCGACGCCGCACGTTGACCGATCGACATGGAAGCGGGTTGGAAGCCGATGGCTGCCCGATGAGCACCCAGCGATGAGTACCCAGCGATGAGTACCCAGCACTAACGACGGTCTGACCCTGTCCGGGGCGGGCCGAGACAGGAGAGTTGTGGCAAAGGTCCGCGTCTACGAGCTCGCGAAAGAGCTCGGTGTGGAAAGCAAGACCCTGATGGGGAAGCTCGGGGAGATCGGCGAGTTCGTCCGGTCGCCGTCCTCGACCATCGAACCGCCGATCGTCCGCAAGCTGCGCGACCTGTACCCGGCGGGCGCCCCCGACGGCGCGGCCGCACCGGCTGCGCCCAAGCCCGCCGCCAAGGCGCCCGTGGAGAAGGCCGCAGCCGCCCCGCAGGCCCCGGCGGCGACAGCCCCGGCGTCGGCTCCGGCGTCGGTCCCTGCGGCCTCGACCCCCGCCCCGGCCCGGCCCGCGGCACCCGCGGCTCCCGCCGCTCCCGCCGCTCCTGCGCAGCAGGCCCCGGCGGCCTCGGCTGCGCCCGCGCCGACCCAGGCGGCCGCACCGGCCCCCGGCACCCGTCCCGCACCGGCGACGCAGGGTCGTCCGGGCGCTCCGCGACCCGGCAACAACCCGTTCGCGCCCAGCCAGGGCATGCCCCGCTCGGGCGGCTCCGACCGCGGCGGTTCCGCCGCGCCGGCGGCCGGCCCGCGTCCGGGCGGTCCCCGCCCCGGCGGTCCGCGCCCGGGCAACAACCCGTTCGCGCCGAGCCAGGGCATGCCCCGGCCCGGCGACCGTCGCTCCGACGCCGCTCCGGCGGCCGGCGCCCCGACCGGTGCGGGTGACCGTCCGGGCGGGCCGCGTCCCGGCGGTCCCCGCCCGAGCCCGGGCATGATGCCGCAGCGCAGTACCGTGGGCCGTCCGGGCGACCGGCCCGGCCCCGGCGGCGGCGGTCGCCCCGGTGGTGGCGGTCGTCCCGGTGGCGGTGGCGGCTTCGCCGGCCGTCCCGGCGGTGGCGGTGGCCCCGCCGGCGGTGGCGGTGGCGGCTTCGCCGGTCGTCCCGGCGGTGGCGGCCGTCCCGGTGGTGCCGGTCGCGGCAGCACGCAGGGTGCGTTCGGTCGTGCCGGTGGTCGGCCGGTCCGCGGGCGGAAGTCGAAGCGCGCGAAGCGCCAGGAGTTCGAGCAGATGCAGGCCCCCTCGCTGGGTGGCGTGCAGGTCCCGCGCGGCAACGGCTCGACCGTCGTCCGCCTGCGTCACGGCTCCTCGCTCAACGACTTCGCCGACAAGATCGACGCCAACCCGGCGAGCCTCGTCACGGTCCTCTTCCACCTCGGTGAGATGGCGACCGCGACGCAGTCCCTCGACGAGGACACGTTCGGCACGCTCGCGGCCGAGCTCGGCTACGTCATCGAGATGGTCTCGGCCGAGGAGGAGGACCGCGAGCTGCTCGGGGCCTTCGACATCGACCTCGACGCCGAGCTGGCGGACGAGGACGACTCGCAGCTGCAGGCGCGTCCGCCGGTGGTGACCGTCATGGGGCACGTCGACCACGGGAAGACGAAGCTCCTCGACGCCATCCGGCGCACCGACGTGGTCGCCGGCGAGGCCGGCGGGATCACGCAGCACATCGGTGCGTACCAGGTGCGCGCCGAGCACGAGGGCAACGAGCGGGCCATCACCTTCATCGACACCCCGGGCCACGAGGCGTTCACCGCCATGCGCGCCCGTGGTGCGCAGGTGACCGACATCGCGATCCTCGTGGTCGCGGCGGACGACGGCGTGATGCCCCAGACCATCGAGGCGCTCAACCACGCCCAGGCGGCGAACGTGCCGATCGTGGTCGCGGTGAACAAGGTGGACAAGGAGGCGGCCAACCCCGCCAAGATCCGCCAGCAGCTCACCGAGTACAACCTCGTGGCCGAGGAGTACGGCGGCGAGACGATGTTCGTCGACGTCTCCGCGAAGCAGAACCTCGGCATCGACGAGCTGCTCGAGGCCGTCCTCCTCACGGCGGACGCGTCGCTCGACCTGCGGGCCAACCCCGACAAGGACGCGCGCGGCGTCGCCATCGAGGCGAACCTCGACAAGGGCCGCGGTGCGGTCGCGACGGTGCTGGTCCAGTCCGGCACCCTGCGGGTCGGGGACGCGATCGTCGCCGGCACGGCGCACGGCCGGGTCCGGGCGATGTTCGACGAGCACGGCGCGAACGTCTCCGAGGCGGGGCCGGCACGTCCGGTCATGGTGCTCGGGCTGGCGTCGGTGCCCAGCGCCGGTGACACCTTCCTGGTGGCGTCGGACGAGCGGACGGCGCGCCAGATCGGCGAGAAGCGCGAGGCCGCGGAGCGTGCGGCCCTCCTGGCGAAGCGCCGCAAGCGCATCAGCCTCGAGGACTTCACGCAGGCGCTCCAGCTGGGCAAGGTCGAGACCCTCAACCTGGTCCTCAAGGGCGACGTCTCCGGTGCCGTCGAGGCGCTCGAGGACGCGCTGCTCAAGATCGACGTGGGCGAGGGCGTGGACCTGCGGGTCATCCACCGCGGCGTCGGCGCGATCACGCAGAACGACGTCAACCTGGCGACGGTCGACAACGCGATCATCATCGGGTTCAACGTCAAGTACGCCGAGCGGGTCGAGGACCTCGCCGAGCGCGAGGGCGTGGACGTCCGGTTCTACTCGGTCATCTACCAGGCGATCGACGACGTCGAGGCCGCGCTCACCGGCATGCTCAAGCCGGAGTACGAGGAGGCCCAGCTCGGGACCGCCGAGGTGCGCGAGGTGTTCCGGTCCTCCAAGTTCGGCAACATCGCCGGTTCGCTGGTGCGGTCGGGCACGATCGTCCGCAACAGCAAGGCGCGCGTCCTGCGGGGAGGCGCCGTCGTGGGGGACAACCTCACGGTCGAGTCGCTCAAGCGCTTCAAGGACGACGCCACGGAGGTCCGCGAGGGCTACGAGTGCGGTATCGGTCTGGGGTCGTTCAACGACGTCCAGACCGGTGACGTCATCGAGACCTTCGAGATGCGGGAGAAGCCGCGCAAGTAAGCAGTCCGGTCCGTGGCCCGGGCGTCGACGCGAGTCGTCGCCCGGGCCTCGGCGTCCGGCCGCCGGGCACGAGGAGGAGCAGAACAGATGGCTGACCACGCACGCGCACGCAAGCTCGCCGACCGGATCCAGGTGATCGTGGCGCAGATGATCGACACGCGCGTCAAGGACCCTCGCCTCGGCTTCGTCACGGTCACGGACGTCCGCGTGACCGGTGACCTCCAGCACGCGTCGGTCTTCTACACCGTGCTGGGGGACGAGGAGGCACGGGCTGGCTCGGCCGCCGCGCTCGAGAGCGCCAAAGGCCTCATCCGGTCCGAGGTCGGCAAGCAGACCGGCATCCGGCTCACCCCGTCGCTCGAGTTCGTCCTCGACGCCGTGCCGGAGACCGCGGCGCAGCTCGAGGCGGCGCTGAACGAGGCGGCGCGCCGCGACGCCGAGGTCGCCGCCCTCGCGGCAGGCGCCCGGTACGCGGGCGACGCGGACCCGTACCGCAAGCCGGAGCCCGACGACGACGAGCGGCCCGGCCCCTGAGCGTGCCGCGGACCGGCAGCGAGACGCCCCGCGAACGCCGACCCACGGCGCCCGACGGCATCGTCGTCGTGGACAAGCCCGCCGGCTGGACGAGCCACGACGTGGTCGCGCGGATGCGCCGGCTCGCCGGCACACGCAAGGTGGGCCACGCCGGGACGCTCGACCCGATGGCGACGGGCGTCCTGGTGGTGGGGATCGGCCGCGCGACCCGGCTCCTGACCTACGTGGTGGGTGCCGACAAGGACTACACGGCGACGATCCGGCTCGGGGTCACCACCACGACGGACGACGCCGAGGGGGAGCCGGTCGCGCACGCGGACGCGCGCGCGGTGCCTCGTGCGGAGGTCGACGCCGGGGCCGCGGCGCTGACGGGTGAGATCGCGCAGGTGCCGAGCGCGGTGAGCGCCATCAAGGTCGACGGTCAGCGGGCCTACGCGCGGGTGCGCGCGGGGGAGTCGGTCGAGCTGGCGGCGCGTCCGGTGACGATCGCGCGGTTCGAGGTCCTCGACGTCCAGGTGCCCGACGACGCACCCGCCACCCTCGACGTGGACGTGGCCGTCACGTGCTCGTCGGGCACGTACGTCCGGGCGCTCGCTCGCGATCTCGGTGCCGGCCTGGGGGTCGGTGGGCACCTGACCGCGCTGCGACGCACCCGGGTGGGCGGGTACGGGCTGGCGGAGGCCCGGACGCTGGACGAGCTCGGTGCCACGCCGCCCGACCGCCCGCTCGACGTGCTGCCCCTCGGCGACGCCGCGCGCGCCATCTTCCCCGTGCGCGAGCTGACGCCCGGCGAGGCGGCCGCGTTGTCGTACGGCAAGCGGATCGACGCCACCGGGCCCGACGTGCCCGGGCTCGTCGCGGGGGTCGCGCCCGACGGCACGCTTGTCGCGCTCCTCGAGCCGGCCGGTGCGCACGCCCGGCCGGTGCTGGTGTTCGCCCCCGCGTGACGGACCTGCGCAGCTCGTCGCTCCGGGCCCCGATCCTGTCCGGGCTCGGCCCTGCACTGACCGACAGCGACGATGAGGAGCAGTCCGATGAGCACACCGAACCAAGCCCGTCGTGCAGCCGACCAGGTTGCCACCGAGCGAGCCCTGGGTGAGGTCTCGGACGTCCTGCTGAACCTGGATCACACGATCGCCCGGGCCAAGAAGGCGCGCGGGCTCGTCGCGAAGGACGAGGACGCGCGGAACGTGGAGCTGGCGCTCGGAGACCTCGTCAAGGAGCTCGACCGTGCACGCAAAGCGACTGATGCAGGACACGTACTACGCGGGCGACTCGCTGCGACTCATCTGACGCTCGCCCACCGAGGTCCTCGTCGTCGAGATGAAGCTGGTTCATCGCGGGGTAGCCCTCAACCGGGAGATCGGCGCGGGGGAGCGGCCGTACGCCCCGTTCGCTCTCTGACCGAGGTGTCCGTCCGCGCTGAGCGACGGCCCGGTCAGATCGTGGCTTACGCGACTGTCGTGGCACTCTTGTCCTCGCTGTCGCCCGCGCGGGCATCCGGCACCCGTCACCCGCAACCAGAACAGGAGCCCCGGTGCATCGCTGGACCGACCTCGCTCAGGTGCCGCCAGCGTTCGGTCCGTCGGTCGTCACGATCGGCAACTTCGACGGCGTGCACCGGGGGCACCGCAGCGTGCTGACCCGGATGGTGAGCGACGCCCGCGCGATCGGCGCCGACGCGGTCGCGGTCACGTTCTCGCCGCACCCGGCGCGGGTCCACCACCCCGAGTCCGCGCCGCCGCTGATCACGGGGATCGAGGACCGCCTGCGGCTCCTCGCGCAGACGGGCCTCGACGCCGTCCTCCTGCTCGAGTACACGCTCGGGTTCGCGCGGCAGACGCCCGAGGAGTTCGTGCGGCGGTACCTGGTCGGCGGGCTTCGCGCGCGGACGGTCGTCGTGGGTCGCGACGTGCGGTTCGGCTGGAACAACTCCGGCGACCTCACGACCATGGTCGAGCTGGGCGAGCGGCACGGGTTCAGGGTCGAGGTCATCGAGGACCTCGCCTCCGAGCCCGAGCCCGAGCAGACCACCGAGCGCACCGCCTACGAGGAGAGCCTCCGGCACGTCGCCGACCCGCTGCACCGACGCTGGTCGTCCACGTGGGTGCGGGAGCTGCTGGCCGAGGGCCGCGTGGCCGAGGCCGCGACCGTGCTCGGGCGAGCGCACCGGGTGCGCGGCGTCGTCGTGCACGGGGACGCCCGGGGGCGCGAGCTGGGGTTCCCGACGGCCAACCTCGGGCCCGAGACGGACGGGATGATCCCGGCGGACGGCGTCTACGCCGGGTGGCTGCGTCGCCTCGGCCGCGCTCCCGGGGCGGACGACGCCGTGCTGCCCGCCGCCATCTCGATCGGGACCAACCCCACGTTCGATGGTGTCGAGCGACGGGTCGAGGGGTACGTGCTCGACCGTACCGACCTCGACCTCTACGGCGAGGAGGTCGCGTACGAGCTCGTCGCGCGGCTGCGGGAGACGCTGCGCTTCGACTCGGTCGACGACCTCGTGGCGCGGATGCACGACGACGTCGCGCGCGCCCGGGAGACGCTCGACGCGGCGGGTGGGCCTCCCGCCGACTGGTAGGATCGCCGAGCCGTCATATCGGCCGCGGATCCAGAGCGCCCGGGTGGACATGCCCCGGAGCACCGCGCAACGAGTACACCTGAAGGAGAGCCGTGCCCCTCGACGCAGCCACGAAGAAGTCCATCATGACCGAGTACGCCACGCACGAGGGCGACACCGGCTCCCCGGAGGTCCAGATCGCGATGCTGACGCAGCGCATCCTGGACCTGACCGAGCATCTCAAGGAGCACAAGCACGACCACCACAGCCGTCGTGGCCTGCTCCTCCTGGTCGGCCAGCGCCGTCGCCTCCTCGGCTACCTGCAGAAGGTCGACGTCAACCGCTACCGCACCCTGATCGGGCGCCTCGGCCTCCGCCGCTAGTCATCACCCACCAGCCCGGGCCTCGTCGAGGTCCGGGCTGGTCCGGTACTGGGCCTCGGCCCGCACCACAGAGAAGTACCCACGCGCCGTCCCGGCCTCGCCCGGTCCTCGGTAGTGGTTCTCGGAGAGTCTCCGCGGACCTCGATCGAAGACCGCCGCGGTACGCGGCAGGCGCCTTCACGAAAGAGGAGGGCACCCATGGAGGGTCCCGAGATCGAGTTCAGCGAAGCCGTCATCGACAACGGCAGGTTCGGCACGCGCACCGTCCGGTTCGAGACAGGCCGCCTCGCGCGGCAGGCCGCCGGCTCCGCCGCCGCGTACCTCGACGGCGAGACGATGCTGCTGTCGGCCACGACGGCCGGCAAGCACCCCAAGGAGCAGTTCGACTTCTTCCCGCTCACGGTCGACGTCGAGGAGCGGATGTACGCCGCCGGGCGCATCCCCGGATCGTTCTTCCGTCGCGAGGGCCGCCCCTCGACCGAGGCGATCCTGGCCTGCCGCCTGATCGACCGCCCGCTGCGCCCCACCTTCGCCAAGGGCCTGCGCAACGAGGTCCAGGTCGTCATCACCGTCATGGCCCTCCACCCCGACGACGCCTACGACACGCTGGCGATCAACGCCGCGTCGCTCTCGACGCAGCTCTCGGGCCTGCCGTTCACCGGCCCGATCGCGGGCGTGCGCATCGCGCTCGTCGACGGCCAGTGGGTCGCGTTCCCCAAGCACTCCGACAAGGAGCGCGCGGTCTTCGACATGGTCGTGGCCGGCCGGCAGGTCACGGCCGCCGACGGCTCGACCGACATCGCGATCATGATGGTCGAGGCCGAGGCCACCGAGGGCTCGTGGCACCTGATCCAGGAGGGTGCCGGCGCCCCGACCGAGGCCGTCGTGGCCGAGGGCCTCGAGGCCGCCAAGCCGTTCCTCCGTGCGCTGTGCGACGCCCAGGCCGACCTGGCCGCGCGTGCCGCCAAGCCGGTCCGTGACTTCCCACGCTTCCTCGACTACTCCGACGACGCGTACGCGGCCGTCGAGGGCGTCGTCGAGCAGGACCTCACGCAGGCGCTCACGATCGCCGACAAGCAGGACCGCGAGAACCGGCTCGACGAGATCAAGTCGGCCGTCGTCGCGCAGCTCGCCGAGCAGTTCGAGGGCCGCGAGAAGGAGCTGTCGGCCGCGTTCCGGTCGGTGCAGAAGAAGCTCATCCGCCAGCGCGTCCTCACCGACGGCGTGCGCATCGACGGCCGCGGGCTCGCGGACATCCGCACCCTCTCGGCCGAGGTCGAGGTGCTCCCGCGCGTGCACGGCTCGGCGCTGTTCGAGCGCGGCGAGACCCAGATCCTCGGGGTCACGACGCTGAACATGCTCCGCATGGAGCAGCAGCTCGACACGCTCGCGCCCGAGACGCGCAAGCGCTACATGCACAACTACAACTTCCCGCCCTACTCGACCGGCGAGACCGGTCGCGTGGGCTCGCCCAAGCGTCGGGAGATCGGCCACGGCGCGCTCGCCGAGCGGGCGCTCATGCCCGTGCTGCCGAGCCGCGAGGAGTTCCCCTACGCGATCCGCCAGGTCTCGGAGGCGCTCGGCTCGAACGGGTCGACGTCGATGGGCTCGGTCTGCGCCTCGACGCTCTCGCTGCTCAACGCCGGCGTGCCGCTGCGCGCCCCGGTCGCGGGCATCGCGATGGGCCTCATCTCCGACGAGGTCGACGGCCAGCCGCGGTACGCCGCGCTGACCGACATCCTCGGTGCGGAGGACGCGTTCGGTGACATGGACTTCAAGGTCGCCGGTACCAAGGAGTTCATCACCGCGATCCAGCTCGACACCAAGCTCGACGGCATCCCCGCCTCGGTGCTCGCGGGCGCGCTGACCCAGGCGCGCGACGCGCGGCTCGCGATCCTCGACGTCATGGCCGAGGCCATCGACGTCCCGGACGAGATGTCGCCGAACGCCCCGCGCGTCATCGCGGTCAAGGTGCCCGTCGACAAGATCGGCGAGGTCATCGGCCCGAAGGGGAAGATGATCAACCAGATCCAGGAGGAGACCGGCGCCGACATCTCGATCGAGGACGACGGCACGGTCTACATCGGCGCCACCGACGGTCCGTCGGCGGAGGCCGCACGGGCGGCGATCAACGCGATCGCGAACCCGCACATGCCGGAGATCGGCGAGCGCTTCGTCGGCACCGTGGTCAAGACCACGACGTTCGGCGCGTTCGTCTCGCTCTCGCCGGGCAAGGACGGTCTGCTGCACATCTCGCAGATCCGCAAGCTCGTGGGCGGCAAGCGCGTCGAGAACGTCGAGGACGTGCTCGGGGTGGGCCAGAAGGTCCAGGTGGAGATCGGCGAGATCGACCCGCGCGGCAAGCTCTCGCTGCACGCGGTCGTCGAGGGCGACGGCGAGGCCTCGGCGGACGCCGCCCCCGCGGAGGCGGCCGCCAACGCGGACGCCGACGCCTGAGGTGCCGCTCGCACTTCCCCTCGCCACGCCCGGTGACCCGGGCAGCGAGCTGACCGCCGGGCAGGACGGCGACGCCCTCGTGCGTCGTTCCGTCCTGCCCGGCGGTGTGCGTGTCCTCACCGAGCGGATGCCGGGTCTCCGGTCCGCCACGGTGGGCGCCTGGGTCGGCGTCGGCTCGCGTGACGAGCGCGACGGCCACCACGGCTCGACCCACTTCCTCGAGCACCTGCTCTTCAAGGGCACCGAGCGCCGCACCGCGATGGACATCGCGGAGGCCTTCGACACGGTCGGTGGCGAGGCGAACGCCGCCACCGGCAAGGAGCACACCTGCTACTACGCACGCGTGCTCGACGACGACCTGCCGATGGCGGTCGACGTGATCACCGACATGGTGACCTCCGCGCGGCTCGACGCCGCCGAGCTCGAGACCGAGCGCGGCGTGATCCTCGAAGAGCTCGCGATGAACGACGACGACCCGTCGGACGTCGTGCACGAGCGGTTCGCGCAGGCCGTGCTCGGGGCGCACCCCCTCGGCCGCCCGATCGGGGGGACCCCCGAGACGATCCGCGCCGTCCCGCGCGACGCGGTCTGGGACCACTACACCGAGCACTACGGCCCCCGCACGCTCGTCGTGACGGCCGCGGGCGGCGTCGACCACGACGCGCTGTGCGCCCAGGTGCTCGCCGCGCTCGGCACGGGCGGCTGGGACGTCACGACGCCGCAGGCGCCGGTCGGTCGCCGCGGCGACGGCGCCCACGCGGGCGGCGCGCCCGCGAGCGCCGCCGCGTCGGTCACGGTGCATCGCGCGACCGAGCAGGCCAACGTCGTCATCGGCGGTCGCGGCCTGACCGCGACGGACCCGCGCAGGTTCGCCCTGTCGGTGCTCAACGCCACGCTCGGTGGCGGGATGTCGTCGCGGCTCTTCCAGGAGATCCGCGAGAAGCGTGGGCTCGCCTACTCGACGTACTCGTTCGCGTCGGGGCACGCCGACACGGGCATCTTCGGGCTCTACGCCGGCTGCACGCCGGCCAAGGTCGACGAGGTCACGCGGCTGCTCGAGCAGGAGTGGGAGCGGCTCGCGAACGACGGCATCACCGCCGCCGAGCGTGAACGGAGCATCGGGCAGCTGTCGGGCGGTCTCGTGCTCGGGCTCGAGGACACGGGCTCGCGGATGAGCCGGCTGGGCAAGGCCGAGCTGGTCCACGGCGAGCTGCTCGGCCTCGACGAGTCGCTCGAGCGCATCCGCGCGGTCACGGCCGAGGAGGTCCGGGTGCTGGCGGGCGAGCTCGCGGCGCAGCCGCGGTCGATGGTGCGGGTCGGTCCCTTCACAGGCTGAGCCCTCAGGACGGACGCACGTTCAACGCGCCAGCCCGTCGAGCGTGCGCGCGAGCGGTCGCCAGGCCGAGGCGGCGAGGCACACCAGCACGGTGACCGGGAGCTGGAGCTGGGGCGTGACCGGGTCGTCGCCCAGGAGCCTCCGGGTGCCGGTCGGCGCAGCTCCCACGGGGTCGGTCGGCGCGATGATCACCACCGGTGGATCGACATCGGGGCCCGGCACCTTGACCGGCTAGGGTTCCACCCGTGAACGACCGGACCGCGCCAGCAGAGCCCACGTCGCGTCGGACGCCGGTCGCGGTCCTCGGTGCCGCCGGTCGGATGGGTCGCACGGTGTGCGCCGCGGTCGAGTCGGCCGTCGACCTGCGGCTCGCCGGTGCCCTCGACGCCGGGGACGACGTCGCGGCCGGGGTCGCCGCGTCGGGCGCGCGCGTCGCGGTCGACTTCACGGTGCCGGACGCGACCGAGGCGAACGTCCACTCCCTCATCGACGCGGGTGTGCACGCCGTCGTCGGGACGACTGGGTGGACCGCGGAGTCGCTCGGACGGGTCCGGGACCACCTGACCGACGTACCCGGCGTCGGCGTGCTCGTCGCGCCGAACTTCGCGCTGGGTGCCGTGCTGGCGATGCGGTTCGCCGCGCAGGCCGCGAGGTACTTCGAGTCGGCCGAGGTCGTGGAGCTGCACCACCCGGACAAGGTCGACGCCCCGTCGGGGACCGCCCGCCACACGGCGCAGGCGATCGCCGCGGCCCGGGCCGACGCAGGACTGGACGCGGTCCCGGACGCGACCGCGACCGCCCTGGCGGGTGCGCGCGGCGCCGACGTGGACGGCATCCGCGTGCACAGCGTGCGGCTGCGCGGGCTGGTCGCCCACGAGGAGATCCTGCTCGGGAACCGGGGCGAGCAGCTGACGATCCGCCACGACTCGTTCGACCGGGTCTCGTTCATGCCGGGGGTGCTCCTGGCCGTCCGCGCGATCGAGTCACGTCCTGGGCTCACCGTCGGCCTCGAGCACCTGCTCGACCTGGGGTGACGCGACCATGAAGAGGTCCTCGCTCCTCGGCGCCGTCGCGCTGACCGCCCTGCTCGCGATCTACGTCGTCGTCGTCGCGGTGCGCGGCGTCGCGCTGCTCGGCACCGGCGAACCGGTGGGCATCGTGCTCGGGGCCGCGGTGCTCGTGCTGCCGTTCGTCGTGGTGTGGCTGATCGCGCGCGAGTGGCGGCTCGCGGTCGAGGTCCAGCGCATGGCGGACGAGCTCGCGGTGGCCGGCGCTCTCCCGGTCGACGACCTGCCGCGGTCGCCGAGCGGGCGGATCGACAGGGGAGCCGCCAGGGCGGCCTTCGCCGGGCCACGGGCCGACGCCGAGGCGAACCCCGACAGCTGGGCCGCGTGGTACCGGCTCGCGTTCGCGTACGACGCGGCTGGGGACCGACGTCGGGCCCGCGCGGCACTACGCCGGGCCGCGGCGCTCCACCGGGCCGACACCTGACCCCCGCAGACGCCTGACCCCCGCAGACGACTGACCCCCGCAGACGCCTGACCCGCCGACGTCGCCTGCCGCGACGTCCGCACTCGATGGGCCCATGACCTGACCCGCACGAGTGCGGACGTTGCGAGCCATCACCCAGGACGTCCGCACTCGATGGGGGTCAGACCTGCGCCGACCAGCGGTGCTCGGTGACGCGGCGCTCGAGGGCCGGCGCCGTGGCGAGCTCACGCGTCGCGTCCTCCGGACCCAGGCCCGCTGACCGCAGGAACTGCGCGCGCGCGGCGTCGCCGTCGAGCACCCACGTCACGAGGTGGTCGGCGCCGTCCTCGCGGAGCAGGTCCACCGCCGCCGCGAGCAGACGCGACCCGTGCCCGGTGCGCTGCGCGGCCGGCGCGACCTCGAGCGCCACCAGCTCGCCGCCCGGCGCGCTCAGCGGGGCGCTCTCGCCGGCCGGGAGCGGCGCGACCGCGGCGAAGCCGACCACGGTCGCCCCCTCGCACGCGACGAGCACGCGGAAACCGGGCCCAGGCGGCGCGGTGATCGCCGCCCCCCAGCGGTCCCGGAAGACCGTGGGGTCGAGCCGGTCGAGCACGTCCGGGCCGAGCACGTCGGCGTGCACGGACCGCCACGCCTCGAGCTGGATCGCGGCGATCGTCGTCTCGTCGCCCGGCACGGCCGGCCGGACCGAGACGTCCGCCTGCTCGCGGAACAGGGCCATCAGGCGCTCGCGCGCAGGATCGGGACAACAGGCATGCGAGATCTCTCTTCACGTCGAGCGGGGAACGCCGGGGCGTGCGGGCAGGCTACCAAGGGCCGCCCCGGGGTCATCCGGCGACCGCCCGGAGGACCGCCGCGGTGGCCGCAGCGGCCGCCACCACGACGATGAACGGCGCCCGCAGCGCGAGTGCCGCCGCCGCGACCACGAGCGCCGGGAAGCGGGCGTCGAGCACCAGGTGCGAGCCGGTGGTCAGCGTCTGCACCCCGACCAGCGCCGCGAGCAGCGCGACGGTGACGAGCGAGGCGGTGCGGGCGACACGAGGCTCGGCGAGCCAGTGCTCGGGCACCAGGTGCCCGACGAGCTTGATCGCGAGCACGACCGCCGAGGCGGCGAGGAGCGCGAGCCACGTCACGGCGTCGGGGCTCATGGCTCCGTCCGCTCCGGCGCGCCCACCGGGGTGGCGAGCGCGGCGTCCGGTCGGGTCCACCCGATGACGATCGCGACGACCGCGGCCGCGAGCACCGGGATGCCGGCAGGGACGACCGGCGTGAGGGCGAGGGCGACGACGACCGCCGCGAGCGCGGTCGCCCGGGCGGTCGCGCCCACCAGGCGCGGCCACACCAGCGCCAGGAACGCGGCGGGCGCGGCGGCGTCGAGGCCGTAGGTGCGCGGGTCGCCGAGCGCCTCGCCCAGGAGCGCCCCCGCGAGCGTGAAGGCGTTCCACAGCACGAAGACCCCGACCCCGGTCCACCAGAACCCGGCACGCACGGCGCCGGGCGTCCGCCCCGCAGTGCCGACGGCGGTCGACTCGTCGATCGTCACGTGCGCCGCGAGAGGACGGCGCCAGCCGTGCGCGCCGAGCAGCGGTGCCATCTGGATCCCGTACAGCGCGTTGCGCGCACCGAGCAGGCCCGCGGTCGCGACGGCGGCGCCACCCGAGCCGCCCGCGCCGAGCACGCCGATGAACGCGAACTGGGAGCCGCCCGAGAACATCAGCAGGCTCAGCGCCATCGTCTGCGCCACGTCGAGCCCGGCCGCGACCGCGAGCGCGCCGAACGAGATCCCGTAGAGGCCGGTCGCGACCGCGACGCTGAGCGACTGCCGGACGGCGGTGCGGACGCCGTCGTCGTCGTGGTCGCTCGATCTCACGCGGGTCAGGCTAGCCGCCCGACCGGCCCGCACCCGACCCGCGGGCCGGGGGCGGCTCACAGCGCGACGTACACGCTGTCGAGGTACTCCTCGATCCCGGCCTCGCCGCCCTCGCGGCCGAGCCCCGACGACTTGACGCCGCCGAACGGCGCGCTCGCGTCCGACACCATGCCGCGGTTGATCCCGACCATCCCGGCCTCGACCTCCTCGGCCACGCGGAAGGCCCGGTCGATGTCGCGCGTGTAGGCGTACGCCACGAGCCCGAACTCGGTCCCGTTCGCGAGCGCGAGGGCCTCGTCGTCGTCGGTGAAGGTCACGACGGGCGCGACCGGGCCGAAGATCTCCTCGCGCACCGCCCGGGCGTCCGGGTCGACGTCGGTCAGGACGGTGGGGGAGTAGAAGTACCCCGCGCCACGAGGCCGGTCGCCGCCGATGGTCACGCGAGCCCCGCCGTCGACGGCCTCGGCCACGACCTCCTCGACGCGGTCGACCGCCTTCTTCTCGATCAGCGGGCCGACCGTCGTGCCCTCGCGCGCCCCGTGCCCGACGACCAGCCGGTCGAAGGCGGCGGTGAGGCCCTCGGCGAACTCGTCGGCGACCGACTCGTGCACCAGGAACCGGTTCGCCGCCACGCACGTCTGCCCCGCGTTGCGCATCTTGGCCGCCATGGCCCCCTGCACGGCCGCGTCGACGTCGGCGTCGTCGAAGACCAGGAACGGCGCGTTGCCGCCGAGCTCCATCGAGGTGCGCAGCACGCCCTGCGCCGCGCCCCGGAGCAGCACGCGGCCCACCTCGGTCGACCCCGTGAAGGACAGCTTGCGCAGGCGCGGGTCCGCGAGCAGCGGCTCGGTCACCGCGCTCGAGGACGACGTCGGCACCACGTTGATGATCCCGGTCGGCAGGCCGCGGTCCTCGAGCCGGCGCCGCACCGCCTCGGCGAACAGCGCCGTCGTCAGCGGCGTCAGGCCCGCCGGCTTGATCACGACCGTGCACCCGGCCGCGAGCGCGGGCGCGACCTTGCGCGTGATCATCGCGATCGGGAAGTTCCACGGCGTGATGAGCAGCGCGGGCCCCACCGGGCGCCGCAGGACCAGCTGCCGGTTCGCCCCCGACGGCGCCGTGCGGGTCAGGCCGTTGATCCGCACCGCCTGCTCGGAGTACCAGCGCACGTAGTCGGCCGCGTAGGCCACCTCGGCGCGCGACTCGGTGAGCGGCTTGCCCCCCTCGGCGGTGATGAGCGCCGCGAAGTCGTCGCTGTGCGCGGTCAGTGTCTCGAAGACGGCCCGCAGCAGCTCGGCACGCTCGCGCGGCGCGACCGCCCGCCACGCCGGCAGCGCCGCGTCGGCCGCGGCCAGGGCGTCCAGCCCGTCCTGCGCAGTGGCGTCGGCGACGTCGAACAGCGTCTCGCCGGTCGCCGGGTCGGCGACCGGGAAGGTGCCGCCCCCGGTCGCGGGGCGCCACGCGCCACCGATGAGCAGGCCGGTCGGAAGGTGCGCGGCCACGGTGGGCGGCAGGGTCCACGTCGACATACGGGTCAGTATCGCCCCGACCTAGGATGGCCCGCATGACGCCACCCGTACGGACCCAGTACGAGGACCTCCTGAGGCTTGTCCTCGAGACGGGAACCGCGAAGAGCGACCGCACCGGGACCGGCACGCGGAGCGTCTTCGGGCACCAGATGCGGTTCGACCTCGCGGAGGGCTTCCCCCTCGTCACGACCAAGCGCGTGCACCTGAGGTCGATCGTCTACGAGCTGCTGTGGTTCCTGCGCGGCGACTCCGACGTCGGGTGGCTCCAGGAGCACGGCGTGAGCATCTGGGACGAGTGGGCGGGGCCCGACGGCGAGCTCGGCCCGGTCTACGGCGTCCAGTGGCGCTCGTGGCCGACGCCGGACGGCGGTCACGTGGACCAGCTCGCCCAGGTGCTCGACACGCTGCGGACGGACCCCGACTCGCGCCGGATCATCGTCTCGGCGTGGAACGTCGCGGACGTCCCGCGCATGGCGCTCGCGCCGTGCCACGCGTTCTTCCAGTTCTACGTGGCCGACGGCCGGCTGAGCTGCCAGCTCTACCAGCGCAGCGCCGACCTGTTCCTCGGGGTCCCGTTCAACATCGCCAGCTACGCGCTGCTCACCCACATGGTCGCCCAGCAGGCCGGCCTCCAGGTGGGCGACTTCGTCTGGACCGGCGGCGACTGCCACATCTACGACAACCACGTCGACCAGGTGCGCGAGCAGCTCACGCGTGAGCCGTACGCGTTCCCGACGCTCGAGCTGCGTCCGGCGCCCTCGATCGACGACTACACGCTCGAGCACGTCCAGGTGCACGGCTACCAGCACCATCCCGCGATCAAGGCGCCGGTCGCGGTATGACGCTCGGCCTGGTCTGGGCCGAGGGACGTGCGCCCGACGGCGGTCCGGGGGTCATCGGTCGTGCGGGTGGCCTGCCGTGGCACCTGCCGGAGGACCTCGCCCACTTCCGCGAGGTCACGGACGGCTGCCCGGTCGTCATGGGGCGCGCGACCTGGGACTCGCTCCCGGCCCGGTTCCGGCCGTTGCCCGGCCGGCGGAACATCGTCCTGAGCCGGCGGCCCGGGCTCGTGGTCGAGGGGGGCGAGGTCGTGCCCGACGTCGCGTCGGCGCTCGCGACGGTGGGCGACGGCCCGGCGTGGGTCATCGGGGGCGAGCAGGTCTACGCCGCGACGATCGCGCTCGCGGACCGGCTCGAGGTGACGGAGATCGACCTGGTCGTGGCGGACGGCGACGCCCGGGCACCGCGGATCGGCGCGGGGTGGGTGCCGGTCGGGGCCGACCCTGACCACGACGGCGACCCGTCGGGCTGGCGGGTGGGCGCGAACGGGCTGCGCTACCGGTTCCGCGCCTACGAGCGCACGCGCACGTCGACCGTCCCGCGGTGAGGGACGGCCGACGCCGCCCGCGCGGTACGCGGTAACTTGTGCCTCATGGCCGCCGCGCACCCGACCACGCCCGCACGTCCGTTCGGTGCCGTCCTCACGGCGATGATCACGCCCATGACCCCGTCCGGCGAGGTCGACCTCGCCGCCGCCGCCCGGCTCGCGACGCACCTCGTGGACCACGGGCACGACGGGCTCGTGCTCAACGGGACCACGGGCGAGGCGCCCACCACCCACGCGCCCGAGAAGGCGGACCTCATCGCCGCCGTCGTCGACGCGGTGGGGGACAGGGCGGTCGTCGTCGCCGGCGCCGGCTCCAACGACACGAGCCACGCGGTGCGCATGGCCCAGCAGGCAGCCGAGGCCGGCGCGCACGGGCTGCTCGTCGTGACGCCCTACTACTCGCGCCCCTCGCAGGAGGGGATCTACCGGCACACCGTGGCGGTCGCGGACAGCACGGGCCTGCCCGTCATGCTGTACGACGTCCCCGGTCGTACGGTCGTGCGCTACGCGCCCGAGACGCTCGACCGGCTCGCCGCCCACGAGCGCGTCGTCGCGGTCAAGGACGCGACGGGCGACGTCTTCGGTGCGTTCCGCACGATGACCCGCACCGGGCTCGCGTACTACTCGGGCGACGACCCGATGAACCTCGCGTTCCTGACCCACGGCGGGGCCGGCGTCGTCAGCATGGCCGGTCACCTCGTCGGGGACGAGCTCGCGGCGATGGTCCGGGCGGTGGACGCGGGCGACCTGGCCCGCGCCCGGGAGCTGTTCGCCGGGATGCTGCCCGCGATCGACCTCATCTGCGGCTCGGGCAACGGGGCCGTCCGCTCGAAGGCCGCGCTCGAGCTGCTCGGCCTCCTCCCGCACCGCACGCTGCGCCTGCCGCAGGTCCAGGCCGACGACCAGGAGCTCGACGTCGTCCGCGCGGCCCTCGAAGCAGCCGGGCTGCTCGCGCGGCGCTGAGCCGGCCCTCGCGAGGAGACGCCATGTCGCACCCCCACCCCGAGCTCGGCCTGCCGCCGGCTCTGGCGGACGGCACGCTGCGCATCGTCGCGCTGGGCGGGCTCGGGGAGATCGGGCGCAACATGGCGGTGCTCGAGCTGCGCGGGCGGCTGCTCGTCATCGACTGCGGGGTGCTGTTCCCCGAGGACCACCAGCCCGGCGTCGACCTGATCCTCCCGGACTTCGAGCACATCGCCGGACGGCTCGACGACATCGAGGCGATCGTCCTCACGCACGGGCACGAGGACCACATCGGTGCCGTCCCGTACCTCCTGCGACTGCGCCGCGACATCCCGCTGATCGGGTCGCAGCTGACCCTGGCGTTCGTCGAGGCGAAGCTGCGCGAGCACCGGATCGCCCCGTTGACCCTGGCGGTCCGCGAGGGCCAGACCGAGACCATCGGGCCCTTCGAGTGCGAGTTCGTGGCCGTCAACCACTCGATCCCCGACGCGCTCGCGGTCGCGGTACGGACCGAGGCCGGGACCGTGCTGCACACCGGCGACTTCAAGATGGACCAGCTCCCGCTCGACGGGCGGGTGACCGACCTGCGCGCGTTCGCCCGGCTGGGAGAGGCGGGGGTCGACCTCTTCATGGTCGACTCGACCAACGCTGAGGTACCGGGGTTCGTCACCCCCGAGCGCGAGATCGGCCCGGTGCTCGACGGCGTCTTCGCGACGTCGGAGAAGCGGATCGTCGTCGCATCGTTCGCGTCGCACGTGCACCGGGTCCAGCAGGTGCTCGAGGCCGCGGCGTCGCACGGGCGCCGCGTCGCCCTGGTGGGGCGCTCGATGGTGCGGAACATGACCATCGCGGCCGACCTGGGCTACCTCGACGTGCCCGACGGGGTCCTCGTCGACCTCAGGTCGGCGGGCGACCTGCCCGACGACGAGGTCGTGCTCATGTGCACGGGCTCGCAGGGTGAGCCGATGGCCGCGCTCTCCCGGATCGCCAACTCCGACCACCAGGTCTCGGTCGGTCCCGGGGACACCGTGATCCTCGCGTCGTCCCTCATCCCGGGGAACGAGAACGCGGTGTACCGGGTGATCAACGGCCTCACGCGCCTCGGCGCCCGGGTCGTGCACAGCGGCAACGCCAAGGTCCACGTGTCCGGGCACGCGTCTGCGGGCGAGCTCCTCTACTGCTACAACGTGCTGCGACCGCGCAACGTCATGCCGGTGCACGGCGAGGTGCGGCACATGGTCGCGAACGCCGCGCTCGCGGTCCAGACCGGGGTCCCGCACGAGAACGTCGTGCTGGCGGAGGACGGCATGGTCGTCGACCTCGTGGACGGGCGGGCCCGGGTCGTCGGGGCGGTGCCGTGCGGCTACGTCTACGTGGACGGTGCGAGCGTCGGCGAGCTCACCGAGGCGGAGCTCAAGGACCGCCGGATCCTGGGGGAGGAGGGCTTCGTCTCGATCTTCGCCGTGGTGGACTCCGGGTCGGGCAAGGTGCTCGCGGGCCCGCACATCCAGGCGCGCGGCTTCGCCGAGGGCGACGCGGTCTTCGAGGAGATCCTCCCGCAGGTCACCGCCGCCCTGGAGGAGGCGACGCTCGGGGGAGCGGTCGACACGTACCAGCTCCAGCAGGTGGTACGGCGTGTGGTCGGTCGGTGGGTCTCGTCCCGGCTCAGGCGCCGCCCGATGATCATCCCGGTGGTCGTCGAGGCGTAGTCGCGCGGTCGGGGTCGACCGGCGCCGCGAGGAGCCCGGCACCGGTGACGCGGCGAGTCCCCACAGGCGGACGGCGACGGCCGGTGAGGCCGGGCGCCGCTTTGGGCCGTCCGGGGTGTCTTTCGCGGCACCGCGGGACACCGCCGGTAGGTTGGCACCATGGCGACCCGTACCTCTGGGCGGTCCGCCCCGGCAGCCCGCGTCCGCACCCCTGCGGCATCGCGCGGCTCGTCCTCGGGCGGCGCTGCCGCGCGCCCGGGTGGTCGCGCGACGCGGCCACCCGCACGACCCGCTCCCGTGGCCCTGCCGGTCCGGATCGCACGCGGGGTCTGGATGGGCGGCGCGCACCTCGTGGGCGGGACGGCCCGCAGGATCGGCCGCGGCGCGCGGGACCTCGACCCCGCGCACCGACGCGACGGCATCGCCTTCACCCTGCTGGGCCTCGCCGTGGTCGTCGCCGCCCGTGAGTGGTGGGGGCTCGAGGGGACCGCCGGCCAGGTCGTGCACGCGGTGGTCGCCGGCACGTTCGGCCGGGTCGGGCTCGCTCTGCCCCTCGTCCTGCTCGCGCTCGCGATCCGGCTGATGCGCCACCCGGACCGCACCCAGGCGACCTCGCGCGTGTCGATCGGGATGTCCGCGATCGCGCTCGCCGCCTCCGGACTCGTCCACCTGGCGGCCGGCCTGCCCGACCCCGCGGACGGCTTCGTCCCGGTCCGCGCGGCGGGCGGCGTCGTCGGGTACCTCGTCGGGACCCCGCTCGCCAGCGCTCTGACGGCCTGGGTCGCGGTGCCGCTCCTCGTGCTGCTCGCGTTGTTCGGCCTCCTGGTCGTGACGGCGACGCCGGTGCACGCCGTCGGCCCCCGGCTCCGCTCGGGATACCACCGCCTCACGGGCGGCCCTCGGGCGGCGTCCGGGAGCCAGGCGGACGACGACGCACCGCTGGTCATCCACGCCGGCCACTCGGCGCTGCCCGAGCCCGAGCAGAAGCCCAGGCGCGGGCTCCGCACGACGCTCACGGGCAAGAAGCGCAGCAAGACGCTGGCCACCGACGCGGAGCTGCTCGATGCCTACGAGGCCGACGAGGCGTTCGAGCGTGCGGCGATCGTCGAGGCCGCGCGGGGCGCGGACGAGAACGAGCCGGCGCCCGACACCGTGCCGACCACCGTGCTCGCCGGCAAGCCCGCCGCCCGCGACCTCGTCGCGCCGCCCACGAGCGGTGTGCCGCGCGGCGAGCAGCCGATGCTCGAGGGGGACGTCGTCTACTCCCTCCCGCCCGAGGAGGCTCTGGCCAAGGGCGCGCCGCACAAGGTGCGGTCCGCCGCCAACGACCGCGTGGTCGAGGCCCTGACGACCGTGCTCGACCAGTTCGAGATCGACGCGCAGGTCACCGGGTTCATGCGGGGCCCGACGGTCACCCGGTACGAGGTCGAGCTCGGCCCCGCGGTCAAGGTCGAGCGCGTCACCGCGCTGAGCAAGAACATCGCGTACGCGGTCGCGAGCGCCGACGTCCGGATCCTCTCGCCGATCCCGGGCAAGTCCGCGATCGGCATCGAGATCCCGAACACCGACCGCGAGACCGTCTCGCTCGGCGACGTGCTGCGCTCCTCGGCCGCGCGCCGGACCGAGCACCCGATGGTCATCGGCGTCGGCAAGGACGTCGAGGGCGGCTACGTGGTCGCCAACCTCGCCAAGATGCCGCACCTGCTCGTGGCCGGCGCGACCGGAGCGGGCAAGTCGAGCTTCGTGAACTCGATGATCGTCTCGATCCTCATGCGCGCCACGCCGGACGAGGTCCGCATGGTCCTCGTCGACCCCAAGCGGGTCGAGCTGACGATCTACGAGGGCATCCCGCACCTCATCACGCCGATCATCACGAACCCGAAGAAGGCCGCCGAGGCGCTCGAGTGGGTGGTGCGGGAGATGGAGGCGCGGTACGACGACCTCGCGCACTTCGGCTTCAAGCACCTCGACGACTTCAACGCCGCGGTGCGTGCGGGCAAGGTCAAGCCGCTGCCCGGGAGCGAGCGCAAGATCGCGCCCTACCCGTACCTGCTGGTGATCGTGGACGAGCTCGCCGACCTGATGATGGTCGCGCCCCGCGACGTCGAGGCCTCGATCCAGCGCATCACCCAGCTCGCCCGCGCGGCCGGGATCCACCTCGTGCTCGCCACCCAGCGCCCGAGCGTCGACGTGGTCACGGGTCTGATCAAGGCGAACGTGCCGTCCCGGCTCGCGTTCGCGACCTCGTCCCTCACCGACTCGCGCGTCGTCCTGGACCAGCCGGGCGCGGAGAAGCTCATCGGGCAGGGTGACGCCCTCTTCCTGCCGATGGGCGCGGCCAAGCCCATGCGCACCCAGGGCGCGTGGGTGACCGAGACCGAGATCCACGCCGTCGTCGAGCACGTGAAGACGCAGCTCAAGCCGGTGTACCGCGAGGACGTCACGGTGACCGCGGCGAAGAAGCAGGTCGACGAGGACATCGGCGACGACCTCGACCTGCTGCTGCAGGCGGCCGAGCTCGTCGTCACGACGCAGTTCGGGTCGACGTCGATGCTCCAGCGCAAGCTCCGGGTCGGGTTCGCCAAGGCCGGCCGGCTGATGGACCTGCTCGAGTCCCGCGAGATCGTCGGGCCCTCCGAGGGCTCCAAGGCACGCGAGGTGCTCGTCCAGCCCGACGACCTCGCCGCGACGCTCGCGCTCCTGCGCGGTGAGCCGGGTGCCGCGGAGCCGGAGGACGACGCGCTCACGCGGGACGCCCCGCCGGTCGCGCGGGACTACCACGACGAGGACGTCGAGGAGGACGCCGCAGGACCCTGGACCCGCAGGTGATCGATGCCCTGACGGACCCGCTCGGCGCAGTGACAGCCACCATCTCCGTCGTCGCGCTCCTGGCCCTCGTGTCGGTGCTCGTGCTCCTCGCCCGGGAACGACGCCAGGTCCGCCGGGCGGGCGAGCTGCTGCTGCTGGCCCGGGAGCTGCGGCACCGGTACGACGCGTTGCAGATGGTGACGAAGGAAGGCGTGCTGGTCCAGTCGCTCGGCGGGCGCGTGCTCGACATGAGCGAGCGCGCCGCGTCGATCCTCGGCGTCGAGCGCGACCACGCGGTCGGCCAGGCGATCGGCGACCTGCCGATGGTGCTCCTCAACGAGCAGGGCCTCGCGATGAACCCGGCCGCGGTGCTCGGGACCCGGTCGAGCAACGGCCACCTCCCGCACGCCGGGGAGTCCGCTCTCGTCGGCGTCGCGCTGCCCGGCCAGCACGGTGCGCGCGCGCGCATGGTGCAGGTCGCGAGCCGGCTCGTCCCCGCGGGCCACGGGAACGAGCCCGCCGTCCTCACGACGCTCGTGGACGTCACGGGTCGGCGCGAGGTCGAGAAGGCGCTCGAGCGCAGCGAGATGCAGTTCCGCGTCGCCATGGAGAACGCGCCCATCGGCATGGCGCTCGTCGGGCTCGACTGGCACCTCGTCGAGGTCAACACCGCGTTCGCCGAGCTGCTCGGCACGTCGGTCGAGGCGCTGCGCGGCTACGACCTCGGCGCGCTGTCCCAGCCCGACGACCGCCAGGTCGAACGCCGGCACGTCGAGAGCCTGCTCGCGGGCACCCAGCACCGGTTCTCGCAGGAGAAGCGCTACCAGCGGGCAGACGGGCACCTCGTGTGGGTCGTGCTCGACGTCGCGCTGATCCGCAGCGCGAGCGGCGACCCCGACCACTTCGTCGTCCAGGCGCGTGACACGACCGAGTCCCGGCTGCACTCGGAGCTCCTCGCGCACCGGGCGATGCACGACCCGCTGACCGGGCTCGCCAACCGCACGCTCCTGCAGGAGGTCCTGCAGTCCGTGCTCGAGCAGCCGGGCGGGGCCCAGCACGTCGCGGTGCTCGCCTGCGACCTCGACGGCTTCAAGCCGATCAACGACCGGTTCGGGCACGCGGCGGGTGACGAGGTGCTCGTGCACGTCGCCGGCGTGCTGCGCGCCGCCACGGCCGGCCGCGGCACCGTGGCGCGCCTCGGTGGCGACGAGTTCGTCGTCGTGGTGCAGGACGAGGACAGCGCGCGGGCGGTCTTCGAGGTCGCGTCCAGCATCCACGCCGGCCTGCGTGAGCCGGTGCGCATCCAGCGCCGCCGCGTGCCGGTGCGCGTGAGCATCGGCATCGCGCTCGCCGAGCCCGAGACGCTCGCAGGCGGCGCTCCCGCGCTGCTCGCGGCCGCCGACGCCGCGCTCTACCGCGCGAAGGCCACGGGCAAGAGCCGGACCGAGGTCTACGACCCGTCGATGGAGACGGCGGGCGGGCGCGAGGGGATGCGCGCCGAGCTGCTGCACGGCATCGAGGCCGGTGAGCTGATGCTCTACTACCAGCCGCTGGTCGACCTGACCAACGGGCGGCTCATGGGGCACGAGGCGCTCCTGCGCTGGCTGCACCCGCACCGCGGCCTGCTCCTGCCGGCGACGTTCCTGCCGCTCGCGCAGGAGTCGGGGCTCGGCGTGGCGCTGGGGATCCGGGTGGTGGAGGACGCGGTCGCATACCTCGCCCGCTGCGCCGACCAGCAGCGTTGGCTCTCCATCAACGTCTCGGCCGACCAGCTGGGTGACGGCGAGCTCGTGTCGCATCTCCTCGCGGCCGTCTCGCGGCACCGGGTCGCTCCGGGCCGGCTCGTGGTCGAGCTGACGGAGTCCTCCCTCGTCGACTCCGGCACCCGGATCCGGCACGAGCTCACGCAGCTCCGGTCGAACGGCGTCCCGATCCTGCTCGACGACTTCGGGACCGGCGTGTCCTCGCTCAGCTACCTGCGTGACCTCCCGGTGAACGGCGTCAAGCTGGACATGTCCTTCACGTCGGGGATCCCCGACGACCCGGCGGCCGCCCGCGTGAGCCGCGCGCTCGGGGCCCTGGCCCGCGAGCTGTCGATGATCACGATCGCGGAGGGCATCGAGACCGAGGAGCAGGCCTACTTCCTCCAGCGCAACGGCTGGCGCTACGGCCAGGGCTGGCTCTTCGGCGGCGCCCAGCCGGAGGAGACGCTCGCCTGAGGGGCGTTCCCCTGACGCCTCGCGTGACACGGCTCCCGCCGCCCCTGCACCCGCGGTCCGTCGGGCAGGGGTCGACCGACCGCCTACGCTTGCAGGGTGGTCGCGGACGCCCCTTCTCGGTGGAACATCGCGAACGCGGTGACGATCGGGCGCATCGCGCTCGTGCCGTTCTTCGCGGTCGCGCTGCTCACGGACGACGGCGAGTCCGTCGCCTGGCGCCTCGTCGCGACCGCGATCTTCCTCGTCGCGGCCCTCAGCGACCGGGTCGACGGCTACCTCGCGCGGCGGGACAACCTCGTGACCGACCTCGGCAAGCTGCTGGACCCGATCGCGGACAAGCTGCTCATCGGCACGGCCCTGGTGCTCCTGTCCGTGCTCGGCGAGCTGCCCTGGTGGGTCACCGTCGTCATCCTCGCGCGCGAGCTGGGCATCACGGTGATGCGGTTCTTCCTGCTGCGCCAGACGGTGCTGCCGGCCTCCCGCGGCGGCAAGCTCAAGACGGTCCTGCAGTCGGTCGCCCTCACCGTCTACCTGCTCCCGCTCGACCACCTGCCCGGCTGGATCCGCGTGGTCGCGGCCGTCGTGATGGGGCTCGCGGTCGCAGCCACGCTGGTGACGGGCGCGGACTACGTGCGGCAGGCGGTCAGGATCCGCGCGGCGGCCGGCGCTCGATGACGCCCGACCGGCTCGCGCCCGAGCTCCTCGACGCGCTGGGACGCCTCGGCTGGACCGTCGGCACTGCCGAGTCGCTCACCGGCGGGCTCGTCGCCTCGGCGCTCGTCGAGGTGCCAGGGGCGTCCAGGGTGTTCCGTGGCGGCGTGGTGGCCTACGCGACCGACCTCAAGGCGAGCATGCTGGGCGTCGACGCGGAGCTCCTCGCGGCACGGGGCGCGGTGGACCCGGCCGTGGCCGAGGCGATGGCGCACGGTGCCCGCGACCTGCTCGGGGCTGACGTGGGGCTGGCGACCACCGGTGTCGCCGGACCCGACCCGCAGGACGGCGCGCAGGCCGGGACCGTGCACGTGGCGGTGGCGACCCCCTCGGGTGCCCATGGCGCCTCGGCGTGGCTGCCCGGGGACCGGGCGGCCGTGCGCGCTGCGGCGCGGGACCTCGTGCTGCGGCTCGCGCTCGACGTGATCGGGGCGCGCGGGAACACCCGGGGCGTCGGGCGCGTTGGATGAACTGTGATGCAGAAGAGGTCGAAGGACGTGGCTGAGCGAGGCACTGTCCCCGGCCAGAGGTACGGTAGGAACATCCCCGCCAGGGGAGCGATGAACGCGGCCGTGACGGGTCGTCGGTCCGTCGGACCGGCGCCGGTGACGGCGGTCGAACGGGACACGAGAGGGGGACGTCCTATGGTCGTACTGCGCCGGGAGATCGGAGATGTGCTCCGGGACGCCCGCCAGCGGCAGGGTCGCACCCTGCGTGAGGTGTCCTCAGCCGCCCGGGTCTCGTTGGGGTACCTGAGCGAGGTCGAGCGGGGGCACAAGGAAGCGTCCTCGGAGCTGCTCGGCAGCATCTGCGAGGCGCTCGACGTCCCGCTGTCGCTCGTGCTTCGCGAGGTCAGCGACCGCGTCGCCGTGGCCGAGGGCCTGCTCATCCCGGACACCGTGCCCGTCGAGCTCACCGCGTCGTTGCGAGGGCCTGACGAGGGGCTCGGCTGGGCCCGCGCCCGCGGGGAGCTCGCCCCGATCGGCTGAGCCGAGACGAGGGCGGCCGCCGGTCGCCGAGTCGAACTGTCGCCGACTCAGGCGATGGAGTCGCGCGCCTGGCACCGGGGACAGTAGAAGATCGGCCTGTCCTTGGGCGGCTCGAAGGCGCGCCCGACGGCGATCGGGGTGCCGCACCGTCGGCACGGCCGGTTCGTCCGACCGTGCACCAGGCTGGTCATGCCCCGACCTCCCTCACCGGTCGCGGTCGGGGTCCGGGAGGCGACCGAGCGCGCCATGAGCGTCCGCGCGGTCAGCAGGACCGCCGCCGGATCCGGTACCTCGTCCGCAGGCGTCCACGGCCAGAGCCGGCCGAGGAACAAGGACTCGGCCGCGTAGATGGTGCCGATCCCTGCCGCGACCCGCTGATCCAGCAGCACCTCCGCGATCGGCGTGGCGCCGCGCGACTCGAAGCGGGTGAGCGCCTCGGCGAGACCGACCTCGGGAAAGTCCGGTGCGAGGACGTCGGGGCCCAGATGCCCGAGGAGCAGGTGCTCGTCCCGGGTGGCCACGACGTCGAGCATGCCGATCCGGTCCCCGACCGCGGTCCAGGTCGGCTCGCCCAGCACCGCGCGCACGGACGGCCCGCGACCCGCCGCGGCGGGTGAGCCCGTGCGGGCGATCGCCCACGACCCCTCCATCCGCAGGTGCGTGTGGAGCGTCCGCCCGTCGTCGAACCGGGTGAGCAGGTGCTTGCCGTACGACACGGTCGCGAGGACGGTGCGACCGACGAGGTCCACCTCGGCGGCCGACGGCCAGCGCAGCTCGGCCCGCGTCAGCACCCGTCCACCGAGCGCCTGGTCGAGCCGGGCGGCCGTCCGCCGCAGGATGTCACCCTCGGGCACGGTCGGCCGCTCCCGCCGTCATGCCTGGCCGCGAAGCCGGAGGCCGCGCGGCGTCGGGGCGAAGCCCGCGTCGGTGAGCGCGTGTCCGAGCGGGCTCGCCAGGCTGTCACCGCCGAGGAGCGCCGCGCCGTCGCCGCGCTGGACGATCAACCGGCCGAGGCGCCCGGAGCGCACGGTCTCGGCGAGCACCGCGGTCGCGGCACCGAGCGCGGGTGCGTCGTCGGTGAACGACAGGACCGTGCGGGCGCCACGTTCGACGTAGAGGACGAGCGCGCCCCCGACGAGCACGACCATCGCCCCCGCCTTGCGCCCGGGCCGGTGCCGGGCGCCGTCGCTGCCGGGCGTCGGCGGCCGCCCGGCCCCGACCGTCGTGGTCGCGTCCGGGGCGACACGCCCGTCGGACCGCGGATCGGCCGGCGACGGCCAGGCGAGGGCCGCGCCGTAGGGGTTTGCCGGGTCGGTCGCCGCCAGCAGCACCGCGCGGGGGCCGGCGGCGGGAGGTCGTCCCGGCTCGTCGCCGGGGTCGCCGGGTCGCACGACCTCCTTCGCGTCCGCCCGGACCTGGTCCACCGCGCCGGGCAGCGCGAACTGCGATCCGCCGAGGTGCTCGACGAAGTACCCGCGTCGGACCTGCCCCGCCTGCTCGAGGGCCGCGAGCACCCGGTACACCGCGCCGAACTGGCCGGCGATGCCCTCGGCGGGCGCCACCGCCCGCGTCACGACGCCGTGCCGGTCGAGCAGCTGAGCGGCGAGAGCGTGCGCGCGCACGGTGGGATCGGCCTCACGGGCCGGAAGGAGGGACCAGCGGCCCCCCGCTTCCTGACCGACCCCGACGGCGAGCGCCGACGACGGACGCACGGCGGTCCCGCGCAGGCCGAGACGCGCCCCGCGCAGCATGGGTCGTGCACGGGCCGGCTGCGGGCGGGTGCGGTGCGCCGTGCCGCCGGTGCCCCGTCCGGCGCTGCCGCCAAGCCGTGCCCGCAGCGGGGTCAGCCCGTCGTTGGTGACGTGGCCCGCCCACACCAGGTCCCACACGGCCTCTGCGACGGCCCCCTGCGAGGGGTGAGCGGCGTCGTCGGGCAGCCCGTCGTCGTGGGCGAGCGTCGCGAGCAGCTCGGCGACGCGGAGTGCGAGCCCGCCGAGGAAGTAGGCGCCGCCTCCTTCGAGCGCCGCGAGGACCGCGCGGTGCAACGGTGTGTCGAGCGTCGCGTCACCCTCGAGCGGGAGCGCAGGCGCGAGCGTCAGATCCGCTGTCGCGGCCGGGTGCAGGCTCACCATGCCGTCCTGTCGCGCGAGCGGCGCGTGGCCGGCCCACAGGACCTCACCGGCCGCGGTGAGCTCGTCGAGCATCGCCGGTGCGTAGTCGACCACGCGGCTCGGTAGGACGTGGGTCTCGAGCGCCGAGGCCGGGACCACGGCGCCGGCGAGCTGCTCGACCGCACGGGCCACGCCGTCGACGCCGCGCAGCCTGCCCACCCCCTGCCACCGCGGCAGGAACACCCCGAGCGCCTGCTGGTCCACGGGCTCGACCTCGGCCCGGAGAGCAGCGAGCGACCGGCGGCGAAGCGTCCGCAGCACCTCGGTGTCGCAGAACTCCTCGCCCGTACCCCCGAGCGCCTCGGGTCGCAGGCGCCCCGACGCCAGGGCACCGGTGCTCTCGAGCCGGCGCAGCACGTCGGTCGCGACGGCGATCCCGATGCCGAACCGCTCGGCGACCTGGCTCGCGGGGAACGGGCCGTGCGTCCGCGCATGACGCCGCACGAGGTCGCCCAGCGGGTCGGGGAGGACCTCGGTGAAGACCTCGGGCACACCGACAGGGAGCGCGACCCCGAGCGCGTCGCGCAGGCGTCCGGCGTCCTCCACCGCGGCCCACTGCTCGCCGCGGGCCTCGCCGAGGCCCGCGATGCGGACCCGGATGACCCTCCGCGCCGCCTCGAGCTCCGTCAGCCACGTCGGCACCTGGTCGCGCACGTCCTCGCGGGTGCGCGCCGCGGCGTCGGCGGCCGTCAGCGGTCCGTGCCGGCGCAGCACGTCGGCGAGGTCCTCGACGTGGCGCGACTGGCGCTCGGGGGCGAACCCGGCGAGCTCGGCCTCGGTGCGCTCGACCGCGGCCGGGTCCAGGAGGTCGGCGAGCTGCGACGCGCCGCCCTGGCCGAGCAGCTCCGCGAGCAGGGTCGGGTCGAGCGTGAGGGCGGCTGCGCGGCGCTCGGCGAGCGGGGCGTCACCGTCGTACAGGAACTGCGCCGTGTACCCGAACAGCAGCGACTGCGCGAAGGGCGACGGCGTCGGTGTGGTCACCTCGACGAGCCGGACCCGGCGCCCCTCCACGTCGCGCATGAGCTCTGTCAGCGCGGCCACGTCGAAGTCGTCCTGGAGACACTCGCGGACGGCCTCGAGCAGGATCGGGAAGTCCGGGTACTGCGCCGCGACGCTCAGGAGCTGGGCCGATCGCTGACGTTGCTGCCAGAGGGGTTGGCGGCGGTCGGGGCGGCGGCGAGGAAGGAGGAGTGCCCGTGCCGCGGCCTCGCGGAAGCGCGCGCCGAACATGGCCGAGCCGCCGAGCTCGGCGCGCACGGCCTCGGCCACCTCGTCCGGCTCGAGCAGCAGGTCCGCCGCCTCGACCGCCGGACCGGAGTCGTCAACCCACGCGCTCGGGTCGTCGCTCGAGAGCATGTCGGGCAGGCGGAGCACGATCCCGTCGTCGGCGTGCATGGCGGCCGCGTCGATGCCGTAGCGCTCCCGCATGCGGGCAGCGATGACCAGCGCCCAGGGCGCGTGGACGCGAGCGCCGTACGGCGAGTGGATGACCACGCGCCAGTCGCCGATCTCGTCGCGGAAGCGCTCGACGACGATCGTCCGGTCGTCGGGGACCTGACCGGTCGCCTCGCGCTGCTCGCGCAGGTAGGTCAGGAGGTTGTCCGCGGCCCAGGCGTCGAGCCCGGCTCGCTCGACGTCTGCCCGCGCCGCGTCCGTGCCGAGCCCGCCGAGCTCCCGGACCCACGCGCCCATGGCGCGGCCGAGCTCGGCGGGCCGCCCGGGCGAGTCGCCCTTCCAGAAGGGCAGGCGGCCCGGGATGCCGGGGGCGGGCGTCACGAGCACGCGGTCCGGCGTGATGTCCTCGATCCGCCACGTGCTCGAGCCGAGCGTGAAGGTGTCGCCGACGCGCGACTCGTACACCATCTCCTCGTCGAGCTCGCCGACCCGCTTGCCGCCCCGGAGCCGTCCGCCGCCGCGCTCGTCGTCGGCGGGGACGTCGCCGCCACCCGGCGACGCGGACGGCAGGGCGCCGGTCGCGAGGAACACGCCGTAGAGCCCGCGGTCGGGGATGGTGCCACCGCTCGTCACGGCGAGCCGCAGCGCCCCGGGGCGGGCGGTGAGCACATCCGTGGTCCGGTCCCAGACGACCCTGGCGCGGAGCTCGCCGAACTCCTCGCTCGGGTAGCGCCCCGCGAGCATGTCGAGCACGGCACGCAAGGTCGCGTCGCCGAGCCCCACGAACGGCGCCGAGCGGCGTACCACCGTGGCGAGCTCGGTGACGGTCCAGTCCTCGACCGCCACCATGGCGACGATCTGCTGGGCCAGGACGTCGAGCGGGTTCGCCAGGACGGAGAGCGTCTCGATCTCGCCGCGTCGCATCCGCCCCGCGACGACGGCCGACGGCACGAGGTCCCCGCGGAACGTCGGGAACACGACCCCGCGCGAGACGGCGCCGACCTGGTGGCCCGCGCGCCCGATCCGCTGGAGCCCGCTCGCGACGGACGGCGGGGCGCCCACCTGGACGACGAGGTCGATCGCCCCCATGTCGATGCCGAGCTCGAGGGACGACGTCGCGACCACCGCGGGCAGGCGGCCGGCCTTGAGCTCCGTCTCCGTGCGGGTCCGCTCGGCCCGGCTCATCGAGCCGTGGTGCGCGCGCGCCAGGACCTGCGACGCGTCGCTCGTGTCGATGCCGACGGCGATGCCCGACTGCGCCTGCACGGCGGCCGGGTGGAGCTCGCCCGGGTCGGGGACGTCCGCACCCTGTCGCGTCGCCCACACCTCGTTCATGCGCGCGGTCAGCCGCTCGGCGCCGCGCCGGGAGTTGGTGAAGACGAGGGTCGAGCGGTGGTCGCTCACCAGGTCGACCACCCGCTCCTCGACGTGCGGCCAGATCGAGGGTCGCGGCGGCGAACCCGCCGCGGGACCCGAGAGGTCGACCTCGCCCGGCGGCAGCGGCGGCAGCCCGTCGTCGGACGCCGTCGGGCTCGGCGCGGACGCGAGGTCGGACAGGTCCGGTACCGGGACGACGACGTCGACCTCGATCTTCTTGGTCGAGGGCGGCTGGACGACGACGACGCGACGACCACCGTCCCCGGGCGACCGCCCGCCGCCGAGGAACCCGGCGACCGCCTCGACCGGCCGGACGGTCGCCGACAGCCCGATCCGCTGCGCGGGGGCGGGCAGCAGCGCGTCGAGCCGCTCGAGCGAGACCGCGAGATGGGCACCGCGCTTGGTCCCGGCCACGGCGTGGATCTCGTCGAGGATCACCGTCTGCACGCCGGCGAGCCCCGCGCGTGCGGCCGAGGTCAGGACGAGGTAGAGCGACTCGGGCGTCGTGATGAGGATGTCCGGTGGCTTGGTCGCGAACGCGCGTCGCTCGGCCGGCGGCGTGTCGCCCGTGCGGACGCCGACGGTCACGTCCGGGACGCTGAGCCCGAGCCGCGTCGACGCCTGCCGGATCCCCACGAGCGGCGACCGGAGGTTGCGCTCCACGTCGGAGGCGAGCGCCTTGAGCGGCGACACGTACAGCACGCGACAACGCTCGACCGGGCTCGCTGGCGGCTCGGTGCCGGGCCGCCGTGCGATCAGGCCGTCGAGCGCCCAGAGGAACGCCGCCAGCGTCTTGCCCGACCCGGTGGGCGCGACGACCAGGGCGTGCTGCCCGGCGGCGACGGCCTCCCACGCACCGGCCTGCGCCGTCGTCGGGCCCGCGAAGGCGCCCGCGAACCAGTCCCGCGTGGCAGGCGAGAACTGCGCGAGCGGGTCCGGGGTCGCGGTCACGGGACCATTCTGGGGGCCGCCACCCGCACGCGCTCCGGCGTGGCAGGCTTCGTGCATGCGCTACCGGGAGTTCTGGCGACTCGTCGACGAGGTGTTCGGCGAGACGTACGGGCGCACCCTCGCCGCCGACCAGGTGCTCGGCGCGCTGGAGAACCGGACCGCGGCGCGTGCGCTCGAGGACGGCGTCGAGCCGCGGACCGTCTGGCACGCGCTGTGCGACGCGATGGACGTGCCGGAGCCGCGACGCTGGGGCCTCGACCGGGAGCGGCCGGCGCCACCGCCGGCCTGAGCCGTCAGGATCCGCGACGCGTGACCGCGCCAGGCACCCCGCCCTCGACGCCGCGCCCGGTGGAGCGCCCCGAGGACCGCCCCCCGCTGTGGTGGCGACCCGCGCTGCGCGAGGCGGCGGAGTCGCTGGGCGCGGCCGTCACGTCCGCGATCGCACTCGGTCTCGCGTTCGTGGTGCTCGATGCCGCGGGCGCGCGGTCCTGGCTCGACGTGCTCCTCGCCGCCGTGCTGATCGCCGTCGGTCACCGGCTGGCGCGACCCGTCCTGCGCGTCGTCGCCTCGGTGCTCGGCATCGTCGGTGCGATGGTGGCGGGCCTCGCCGCGCAGGTCGTCGTCGCGTGGGCCGCGCTCACGCTCGTCGCCGGGATCGTCGTGCGGAGCTGGCTCGAGGTGCTCGTGCTGCTCGTGGTCGCCTCGGTGGTGCTGGCGTCCGGTCGGTGGCTCGTCGGCGCCAACGACAGCTCGTACGTGGTCGGTGACGTGCTCCGTGTCGCCCCGGCCGGCGCCCGGCGTGGGGAGACGTCCGGCGCACGTCCGCGGGGGCTCCTCGTGGTCCAGCTCGACGGGGTCTCGCGTGAGGTGCTGGTGCACGCCGTCCAGGCCGGTCTGGCGCCGACGATCACCCGGTGGCTGCGGAGCGGCTCCCACCGGCTCGCGGGATGGTGGGCGTCCGTCCCCGCCACCACGCCCGCGAGCCAGGCCGGCCTGCTCCACGGCAGCACGGCCGCCGTGCCGGCGTTCCGCTGGTGGGACAAGGAGCTCGGCAGGGTGGTGGTGACCAACCACCCCGTGGACGCCGCGCTGGTCGAGGCCCGGCTGAGCGACGGTCACGGCCTGCTCGCGCACGGAGGGGCCGCGGTCAGCACCATGTTCACCGGCGACGCCCCGACCGCGCTCCTCGTGATGAGCCGTGCCCGCGGGCGCCGCGGCCCCGGCCCCGGGACGGCGTTCATCCGGTTCTTCGCGAGCCCCTACGTGCTCACGCGCACGATCGGGCTGACCCTGGGGGAGATGGTCAAGGAGCTGTACCAGGGGCACCGGCAGCGCGTGCGCCGGGTCGAGCCGCGCGTGCCGCGACGCGGTGCCTACGTCGCGCTGCGCGCACTGAGCAACGTGCTGCTGCGGGACCTCAACACCGCGGTCGTCGCCGAGCAGCTGCTCGACGGCGCACCGACGGTGTTCGTGGACCTCGTCGACTACGACGAGATCGCGCACCACGCCGGGCCGCTGCGCCCCGAGGCGCTGCGTGCCCTCGAGGGCCTGGACCGGGTGCTCCACGTCCTGGTGCAGGTCGCGGCGCGGGCTCCGCGCGACTACGCCGTCGTCGTCCTGTCCGACCACGGGCAGAGCCTGGGGGCCACGTTCGAGCAGGTGGAGGGCGCGTCGCTGCTCGAGGTGGTCCGCGACCTGATGACGCCCGAGACGGGCGGCGGCCGTGCCGCTGCGGTGCGCTCCGACGCGCGCGAGGAGTGGAGCCCGCTGAACGCCCTGCTGGGCGCGTCCGGCGGGGCCCGGGTGACGGACCGCTCCGCGCCGGCGGCGTCGGGGCGAGGTGGGGCTCGGCGCGACGCCGCGGTGGACGCGAGCGCGGGCGCGGACGCGGAGGCGGAGCCGCGGCCCGAGGTCGCGGTGACCGCGTCCGGCAACCTGGCGATGCTCTGGTTCCCGCGGCTGCCCGGGCGCGTGCCGCTCGAGGAGATCGCGCGACGCTGGCCCCTGCTGGTCGACGGCCTCCTCGCGCGCGCCGCGATCGGCGTCGTCGTCGCCGCGACGGCCCACCGCGGTCCCGTCGCGATCGGTGCTCGCGGGACGCGACTCCTGGCGGACGGCGTGGACCTGGCGAGCGCCGTCCACGGCCAGGACCCGCTCGCACCGTACGGGCCTCGAGCCCGGCCGGACCTCCTCCGGCTGGCCGGCCTTGCCGACGCCGGCGACCTCGTGGTGGTCTCGAGCGTCGACCGGTACGGCCAGGTCCATGCGTTCGAGGAGCTCGTCGGGTCCCACGGCGGGCTCGGTGGTGCGCAGAACGACGCGCTGCTGCTGCACCCGGCGGACTGGACGGTCGAGGCGGACCTGTGCACCGACGTCGACGGGACGTCTCGGCTCGTCGGGGCCGAGTCCGTCCACCAGCAGCTCGTACGCTGGCAGCGTGCCCTGGGGGTGCGCCCGTGAGCGACCCGATCGGGAGCGACGGGCAGGGTGCGCCCGGACCCGTCCCGCCGCCGCGGTCGCTCACCGTGACCTGGCTCGGGCACTCGACCGCGGTGCTCGACGTCGACGGCGTCCGCATCGTCACCGACCCGCTGCTCAAGCGTCACGCGGGCCTGCTGCGGCGGCGTGGCGGGCGTCCGGACCCCGCGACATGGCAGGGGGCTGACGCGGTGCTCCTCTCGCACCTGCACCACGACCACGCCGAGCTCTCCTCGCTGCGCCTGCTCGGCCCCGTGCCGGTGGTGACCGCGCCGTCGAGCGCGCACTGGCTGCGGAACCGCGGCCTGCGCGGCGTGGGGCTGCACCGGAGCACCTGGGTCGGCCTCGGTCCTCGGGTCGGCGCCGACGACGAGGGCACCGGGGCGACGGGCGCCGGGGGCACCGCGGAGGCGGGCGCCGAGGGCGCCGGGGCGGCGGACGACGAGGGTGCGCCGCGCCGGCACGACGACGACGGGCCGGGCGACCACGGCGGTGCCGGTGAGCCGGGGCGGGACCACGAGGTCGGACGAGCGAGCGTCAGGGTCCGTCTCTGCCCGGCGGTGCACGGTCACCGTCCGATGCCGCACCGACCCAACGCCGCCGTGGGGCACCTCGTGCGCGGCTCCGGCGTGTGCGTGTGGGTGGCGGGGGACACGTCGCTCTACCCGGAGATGAGCAGGTTGCCGGTGCTTGCCGGAGCGTCGGTCGACGTGGCGCTCGTGCCGGTGCACGGCTGGGGGCCGCGGCTGTCGGGCGGGCACCTGGGCCCGGTGGACGCGGCGCGCGCGTGCGCCGCGGCGGGCGCACGGTTCGCCGTTCCCGTGCACTGGGGCACGCTGCACGCGCCGGCGTCACGGCGCCTGCCGCCCGGCTGGATGGACCGGGCGGGTGAGGCGTTCGCGGCGGCGCTCACGCGCCTCGCGCCTGCCTGCCGGGCGGTCGTCCTGCAGCCGGGGGAGAGCTGGACCCTGCCCGAGGGCGGCGCCGGACGGGGATGAGGCCTGCCTGAGCGGGACGCGGCGTGTCGGCGCGTCGCGCCGCTCGATCGAACAGATGTTCGGCTAGCGTGGTCCACAAGCGAGGACGACGGCGGGATCCCCACATGGTGGAGGGCGTCACCGTCGGATGTCGGTGGTCGGGCATAGCGTCGCTTCCAGCACAGACCAGCCCCAGTCCAGCGCAGCCCCAGCTGCCGACCCCATCACCACGAGGTGTGAGATGCCCGCTCCCCAGGACCGTGAGAAGGCCCTCGAGGCCGCGCTCGGCCAGATCGACCGTCAGTTCGGCAAGGGCTCGATCATGCGCCTCGGCGACGAGGGTCGTGCCCCCGTCGAGGTGATCCCCACCGGCTCGATCGCGCTCGACATCGCGCTCGGCATCGGAGGGCTCCCTCGCGGACGCGTCGTGGAGATCTACGGCCCCGAGTCGAGCGGGAAGACGACCGTCGCCCTGCATGCCGTCGCCAACGCCCAGAAGGCCGGCGGGATCGCGGCCTTCGTGGACGCCGAGCACGCGCTCGACCCCGAGTACGCCAAGAAGCTCGGGGTCGACACCGACGCGCTGCTCGTGTCGCAGCCGGACACGGGCGAGCAGGCCCTCGAGATCACCGACATGCTGATCCGCTCCGGCGCGATCGACATCATCGTCATCGACTCGGTCGCCGCGCTCGTGCCGAAGGCGGAGATCGAGGGCGAGATGGGGGACAGCCACGTCGGCCTCCAGGCCCGGCTGATGAGCCAGGCGCTGCGCAAGCTCACGGGTGCGCTCAGCGCCTCGGGAACCACGGCGATCTTCATCAACCAGCTCCGCGAGAAGATCGGGGTCTTCTTCGGCTCGCCCGAGACGACCACGGGTGGCAAGGCGCTGAAGTTCTACGCGTCGGTCCGCATGGACATCCGCCGGATCGAGACACTCAAGGAGGGCACCGACGCGGTCGGGAACCGCACCAGGGTCAAGGTCGTCAAGAACAAGATGGCCCCGCCGTTCAAGCAGGCCGAGTTCGACATCCTGTACGGCGTCGGCATCTCCCGTGAGGGCGGACTGATCGACATGGGGGTCGAGCACGGCTTCGTGCGGAAGTCCGGGTCCTGGTTCACCTACGAGGGCGACCAGCTCGGGCAGGGCAAGGAGAACGCCCGGAGCTTCCTGCGTGACAACCCGGACCTCGCCGAAGAGATCGAGAAGAAGATCAAGGAGAAGCTCGGTGTGGGGGCGAAGCTCGATGCTCCGGCGGACTCCGGCCCGGCGGTCGACTTCTGATCCGCACCCCGCAGTCGCCGGCGGTGCATCGTGACCGGTGACCACCGGCGTGGCGGCGGATCGCGGCGCGCCGGCCTCGAGCCGCCGGCCGAGGGAGCGGCAGCGGTCGATCGTGAGCCCGACGCCGAGTCGGTCGCGCGCGCGATCGCGCTGCGTCTCCTGACCGGCGCACCGCGCAGCCGCGCGCAGCTCGCCGAGGCGATGGCGCGCAAGGATGTGCCCGACGGCGTCGCCGACGCCGTTCTCGACCGCTTCACCGAGGTCGGGCTCATCGACGACGCCGAGTACGCGCGCATCCTGGTCCGGTCACGGCATGCCGACCGCGGGCTCTCGCGGCGGGCGTTGAGCGTCGAGCTGCGTCGCAAGGGGATCGAGGACGAGCTGGCGGCGGAGGCGCTCCAGACCCTCGACGACGAGCAGGAGGAGGCGACGGCACGCGATCTCGCGCGCCGTCGCCTCGCCCGCACGGTCGGCCTCGCGCGCGAGGTCCGCATGCGTCGGGTGGTGGGGATGCTGGGCCGCAAGGGCTACGCGCCCGGGCTCGCGGTACGGATCGTGCGCGAGATGCTGGACGATGAGGGCAGTGGAGAGGCGTCGGAGGACGTCTCCGCACCCGATCCTTGGCTCCTCGGCGACGACTGACGCCCTGACGACGACCGAGGCCGTACGGTCGGGTGGGCCAGATCGTCCGGGGAGAAGGAGCGCATGACAGTCACCGAGCTCGCGATCGTCGTGGGGCTGCTGCTGGCGTGCCTCGTCGCGCTCACGCTTGTCCTGCTGGCGCGTCGGGAGGCGTCCGCCCTGCGCGAGCAGGCGGTCCGCGACGTCGCCGGGATCCGTGACGACGCGCGTGCCGCCGCCGCGGAGGTCGAGCGGCGCGAGCAACGGCTGGCCGAGCGCGAGCGCGCGTTCGCCGAGGACCGTGCCGCCGCCGCGGACCTGGCGCACACCCTGCGTGACCGTGCGCTCTCCCTCGCTGAGTCCGAGCGTCATGTCGCCGAGGAGCTCGCGTCGGTGCGCGCCTCGGTCGTCAAAGAGCTCGAGGGCGTCGCCGGGCTGACCGCCGAGGAGGCGCGCGCCGAGCTCGAGCGTCGCGTCGTCGACCAGGCGACGCGCGATGCCGAGGCCGTCGTGCGGCGTGCCGAGTCCAAGGCCCGCCGCACCGCCGACGAGCGGGCACGGCGCATCGTCGCGACGGCCGTCCAGCGACTCGCCGCCCCGACCAGCGCGCAGAGCGTGGTGGCCGTCGTGCCGCTCCCGACCGAGGAGATGAAGGGCCGCATCATCGGCAAGGAGGGGCGGAACATCCGCACGTTCGAGGCGCTCACGGGCGTCAACGTGCTCATCGACGACACCCCGGACTCGGTGATGCTCTCCTGCTTCGACCCCGAGCGACGGGAGGTCGCCCAGGTGGCGCTCGAGGCGCTCATCGCCGACGGGCGCATCCATCCGCAGCGGATCGAGGCCGCCTACGCCGAGGCGCTGGCAGGCGCGGAGGAGCGCGCGGTCGTCGCCGGGCACGATGCCGCCGAGCAGGCAGGTGTCGGCACGCTCCATCCCGACCTCGTCCGGACCATGGGCCGCCTCCGGCTGCGCACGTCCTACGGCCAGAACGTCCTCGCCCACCTGGTCGAGAGCGCGCAGATCGCCGCCCTGATGGCCGCGGAGCTCGGGGCCGACGTCGAGCTCGCCCGGCGTGCGGCGTTCCTCCACGACGTAGGCAAGGCGCTCACGGCCGAGGTCACCGGCACGCACGCGCTCGTGGGAGCCGACCTCGCGCGCCGCTGCGGGGAGACTCCGCTCGTGGTCAACGCCATCGCCGCCCACCACGATGAGGTCAAGGCCGAGTCCGTCGAGGCAGTGCTGGTCCAGGCGGCCGACGCGGCCTCGGCGGCCCGTCCCGGTGCGCGACGCGAGGACCTCGACCAGTACGTCGAGCGGATGGACAAGATCGAGCACCTCGTCGCCGAGCACGACGGCGTGCGGCGCGTGCTGGCCATGTCCGCAGGCCGCGAGATCCGCGTCATCGTCGAGCCCGAGTCGGTCGACGACACCCAGCTGCCCGGCCTGGCCACCGCGATCGCCAAGCACATCGAGGCGGACCTGAGCTACCCGGGCGAGATCAAGGTGACGGTGATCCGGGAGATCCGCGCGAGCGCGACCGCGGGTTAGGGGGTACCGCCCGCACCGCCGTTGGGGTCGACCAGAATCGGCGTAGCGGCCGTCCGCGTCGTCCGCCGCTGGATCCACACCGCCAGCCGGGACAGCGAGATGTTGACGACCAGGTAGATCCCTGCCCCGACGACGAACAGCGCGATGAAGTACTTGTTCCCGAAGAACTGGGCGTTGTTCTGGATCGACTTGAGCAGCTCGGCGTAGCCGACGATGAACCCGAGCGACGAGTCCTTGAGGAGCACCACGAGCTGGCTGATGAGGCTCGGGAGCATCGTCCGGACGGCCTGCGGGAGCAGGATCGTGAAGAGGGTCTGCCCCCGGGTCAGCCCGACGGCGTACGCGGCCTCCGCCTGGCCCTTGGGCAGGGACGCGAGCCCGGCCCGCAGGATCTCTGCGATGATCGCCATGTTGTAGACGGTCAACCCGAAGACGACGGCGGTGAAGGCCTCCCACCCGAATCCGAGCAGTGCGAAGAACATCATGAGCAGCACGGGCAGGCCGCGGAACAGCTCGATGATGCCGATCGCCGGCCAGCGGATCCACGGCCGCCGAGCGGTCCGCCAGAGCGCGAGCAGCAGCCCGAGCACCAACGCGAGCGGCGCCGCGAACGCCGCAGCCCGCAGCGTGGCGCCCAGCCCGCGCACGAGCATCGAGGTCCACACGTCGGCGGCGGTCTGGTTCTTGGGCGGGGCGTAGAGGACGTCCCAGCGGTCGCCCTCGAAGACGCCGCGCCCGGCGGCGTACCAGACGGCCAGCCCGACCAGGGCGAGCACCACGAGTCCACCGAGGACGGACCCGAGCAGGGCGCGACGCCGTGTGACCGGTCCAGGGGAGTCGTACAGCACCGAGGTCATCGGACGAACGCCACCTTCCGCTCGACGAGCCCGGCGACGATGCCGGACGGGATGGTGATGAGCAGGTAGAAGAACGCGACGCCCACGAGGATCCAGATCACGTCGCCCGGGTTGGCCGTCGCGAGCCGTCGCCCGCTGGCCATGAGCTCGACCGTCGCGAACCCTGCCGCGACCGACGTGTTCTTCGCGAGCGCGATGAACACGTTGATCAGCGGCGGGATGACCGTCCGGACGGCCTGCGGGAGGATCACGACCGACAGGGTCTGCCCGAAGGTCAGGCCGATCGCGCGGGCGGCCTCGGCCTGCCCGATCCCGACGCTGTTGATCCCGGACCGGACCGCCTCGGCGACGAACGCGGACGTGTACGCGGCGAGGGCGACCACCGCCGTCCAGAACCCCAGCGGTGGCAGCACGCCGAACTGTGGCGCGACGAAGACGAGGAAGAAGAAGACGAGCGTCAGCGGCGTGTTGCGCAGCAGCTCGACGTAGGCAGCGGCGAACGCGCGCAGCGGCGCCAGCGGCGACACCCGCAGGGCCGCCAGGACGAGGCCCCACGCGAGCGCGATGGCGCCCGAGACGAGCGTGAGCTGCAGCGTCGTCCGGAACCCGGTCCAGTACGCGGGGAGGTTCTCGATGATCGCGTCCACCGGGTGCCTCCTGGGTGTATCGGGACGGGACGTCGTACGCGTCGCGGGTGGGCGCGTCGTGCGCCCACCCGCGACGGTGGCGGTCGTGCTCAGCGCTGGTCGACCAGGACCGGCACCGGGCGGCTGCCGGTCAGTACCTGTCGACCGCGGGCGGCTCGGGCGTCGGCAGGACGGTCCCGGCCGTCGCCTCCCACGCCTCGGTCCAGGTGCCGTCCTCGTAGCTGGCCTCGAGCACGTCGTTGATCCAGTTCCGGAAGTCGGTGTCGTCCTTGGCGAGACCGATGCCGTACGGCTCCTCGGTGAACGGGTCGCCCCGCACCTCGAGGTCGTCGTTGTCGGCAGCGAACCCGGCGAGGATGACGTTGTCGGTGCTGACCGCGTCGACCTGACCGTTGCGGAGCGGCTCGATGCACTCGGAGTACGTGCCGAACGGCACGACCTGGGCCTCCGGGTAGTTCGCGAGGAGGTTGGCCTCGGGCGTCGAGCCCGACACCGTGCACACCTTCTTGCCCGCCAGGTCGTCCGGACCCTCGATCTCGGTGTTCGACTTGAGAGTGAGGATGGACTGGCCAGCGAGATAGTACGGACCCGCGAAGGAGATGACCTCCTTGCGCTTGTCGTTGATCGTGTAGGTCGCGACGACGATGTCGACGTCGCCGTTCGTGATGAACGTCTCGCGGTTGGCCGAGATCGTCTCGACCCACTCGATGCCGTCCTCGTCGATGCCGAGGTTCTCGGCGATGATCTTGGCGACCTCGACGTCGAAGCCCTGCGGGACGCCGTCGGGCCCGACGAGGCCGAACAGAGGCTGGTCGAACTTGGTCCCGATGGTGATGGAACCCGCCTGGGCCAGCTCCGCCATTGTCGAGCCCGCGGGGAACTCCTCGACGGCGCTCTCCTCGCTGCTGTCCGTCGCGCCCCCTGTGTCGGTCTGGTTGCCGCCGGGCTCGTCGCCGCCGCCGCCGCAGCCCGCGAGGGCGAGCGCCGAGGCCGAGATGAGGGCGATGAGTCCTGCTGATCGTGTCCGCATGTGCGTCTCCTTGGTCAGGGGTGGGCTGGAGTTCGGAGGTGGGTGCCGGGGTCAGTGGGTGAGTATCTTGGAGAGGAAGTCCTTCGCCCGGTCCGAGCGGGGCGTCGTGAAGAACGTCTCGGGCTCGGCCTCCTCGACGACCTGGCCGCCGTCCATGAAGACGACGCGGTGCGCGGCCTTGCGGGCGAAGCCCATCTCGTGCGTGACGACGATCATCGTCATCCCTTCGCGCGCGAGGGAGATCATCACGTCGAGCACCTCGTTGATCATCTCGGGGTCGAGCGCCGACGTCGGCTCGTCGAACAGCATCACCTTGGGCTGCATGGCCAGCGCGCGGGCGATGGCGACGCGCTGCTGCTGACCTCCCGACAGCTGGGCGGGGAGCTTGTGGGCCTGGTTCGCCACGCCGACGCGCTCGAGGAGCTTCATCGCGTTCGCCTCGGCCTCGGCCTTCTTGACGCCCCGCGCCTTGACCGGACCGAGCGTGACGTTCTGCAGGACCGTCTTGTGCGCGAACAGGTTGAAGGACTGGAACACCATGCCGACGTCCGCGCGCAGCTGCGCCAGGGCCTTGCCCTCCTCGGGCAGCGGCTGGCCGTCGATCGCGATCGTCCCGGAGTCGATCGTCTCGAGCCGGTTGATCGCGCGGCACAGCGTCGACTTTCCCGAACCGGACGGGCCGATGACGACGACGACCTCGCCCCGGTGCACGGTCAGGCCGATGTCCTTCAGGACGTGCAGGGCGCCGAAGTGCTTGTTGACGCCCTCGAGCACGACCAGGGGGTCCGTCGGCACGTCCGCACGTCCGGCGGGCATGGCGGGCGCTGGGGACTGATGGGCCATTGGTCGAACCTAGGCGGTGGGTTGTTTCACTGGCTACCAGACATGGTCACGAAACGGCAACGTCGTCCGCGTGACCCCACCGCCGTACCCTTGTCGGGTGCCCACGACGACCACACCCACGCCGTCGACGGTCGGAACCTCCGACCGGACGGCCCGGCCCGGCCCCCGCACCTACCTGGTGCGCACGCTCGGCTGCCAGATGAACGTTCACGACTCCGAGCACATGGCCGGCATGCTCGAGCAGGCCGGCTACGTCGCCGCCCCGCGCGCGGCGGACGGCGCCGAGCCTCACGACGCCGACGTCGTCGTGATCAACACGTGCGCGGTGCGGGAGAACGCGGCCGGAAAGCTCTACGGCAACCTCGGCCAGCTGGCGAGCGTCAAGCGCCGGCGCCCCGGCATGCAGATCGCCGTCGGCGGCTGCCTCGCGCAGAAGGACCGCGCAGGCATCGTCGAGCGCGCGCCCTGGGTCGACGTCGTCTTCGGGACCCACAACCTGGACGCCCTGCCCGTGCTGCTCGAACGAGCGCGGCACAACCAGCGCGCCGAGGTCGAGATCGCGGAGTCGCTCCAGGTCTTCCCGTCGACGCTGCCGACCCGACGCGAGTCGGTGTACGCGGGCTGGGTGTCGATCAGCGTCGGCTGCAACAACACGTGCACGTTCTGCATCGTGCCGCACCTGCGCGGCAAGGAGCGCGACCGCCGGCCGGGCGAGATCCTCGCGGAGGTCCAGGCGCTCGTGGCGCAGGGCGCGATCGAGGTGACGCTGCTCGGGCAGAACGTCAACAGCTACGGCGTCGAGTTCGGGGACCGGGGGGCGTTCGCCAAGCTCCTGCGGGCGTGCGGCACGATCGACGGCCTCGAGCGGGTCCGGTTCACCAGCCCGCACCCGGCGGCCTTCACCGACGACGTCATCGACGCGATGGCGCAGACGCCGAACGTCATGCCGCAGCTCCACATGCCGCTCCAGTCGGGTTCCGACCGCATCCTGCGCGCGATGCGCCGCTCGTACCGGTCGGACAAGTTCCTCGGCATCCTGGAGCGGGTGCGGGCGGCCATGCCCGACGCCGCGATCACCACGGACGTCATCGTGGGCTTCCCGGGGGAGACGGAGGAGGACTTCGCCGAGACCATGCGCGTGGTCGAGGCCGCGCGGTTCTCCTCGGCGTTCACGTTCCAGTACTCGCCGCGGCCCGGGACCCCGGCCGTCGACCTCCCCCACCAGCTGCCCAAGGCCGTGGTCCAGGAGCGGTACGTGCGGCTCGCGGCGCTGCAGGACCGCATCGCTCTCGAGGAGAACCTCGCGCAGGTCGGCCGCACGGTCGAGGTGCTCGTGGCCGAGGAGAAGGGCCGCAAGGACGGTGCGTCCCACCGGCTCTCGGGTCGGGCGGCCGACAACCGGCTCGTGCACGTCGCCCTGCCGGGCGGAGCGCCGACCGCCACGGAGGACGACGAGGACCCCCGGCTCGCGGACGTCGTCGACGACAGGCTCCCGCGGCCCGGCGACCTGGTCACGGCCGAGGTCACGCACGGCGCGCCGCACCACCTCGTGGCGGACTCCGGGGCGACCGGCGGCACGTTCGCCGTACGGCGGACCCGGGCGGGCGACGCGTGGGCCGCGCGCGAGCGGGCACGTGCGGGGCTCGGCGGCGAGGACCACGGACACGGCCACGGGCCGGGCGGAGCGGTCGGCGGGTCCGTCGTGCTCGGGCTCCCGACGATGCGGCGCGCCTGAGCACTGTGCGGCGCGCCTGAGCACTCTGCCGCGCGCCTGGGCACCATGCCGCGCCGGCGTCTCAGGACGAGCTCGGCGGCGCGGGCAGCAAGGCGTCGAGCGCCGCGAACACCTGCACCCCGGTGCCGAGGCCGCAGGCGAGCAGCTGTGCGAGCTGGCTGTCGGTGACGCCGTGCTCGAGGTCGACCGAGACCTCGCTGTAGAGCGCGAGCTCGCCGTCCTCCTCGCGGAGGTAGACCTTCGGCCAGATCCGCTCGCGGTTCCAGTCGTTGACCGCGAGCAGCACGGCGGCGCGCTGGGCGATCGGGAGCGAGCGGTGCCAGCGCCCGCGCACCTGGAGGATCTCGCCGTGCTCGCCGAGCAGCAGGAACCAGAAGCGGCTCCCGTCCCAGGTCCCGGTCAGGTCGCCGTCCTCGTCGAGGAGGAACCGGTAGCCGCGGCGCGTGAGGTGGGCGGCCACCCGGGCACGCGTCAGCGGCGTGGTGCGCTCGCGCGGTGCGGGGCCGGCGGCCGGCTTGGGCCGCGCGTTGCCCAGCATCCGGGCGAGCCAGCCCGGCAGCGCCTCGGGCCTCATGGCGCCGCCGCCGCAGGGTCGGGGTAGAGCTCGTCGATCGCGTCGAAGAACATGCTCCCGGTGCTCAGCCCGCAGTGCAGCAGCTGCGCGAGCTGGGCGTCGGTCACGCCCCGCTCGAGGTCGGTCGCGACCTCGGAGATGACGTGGACCATGCCGTTGTCGCGCACGCGGACGTACGCCTTGGGCCAGATCCGGTCCGCGTTCCACTCGTTGCACGCCTCGAGCACCTCGGGGAGGCGCTCGATGGAGATCTCCCGGTTCCACTGGCCGCGGACCTGCAGGATCTCGGCCTCGTCGCCGAAGAGGAAGAAGTAGAAGAGCCGCCCGCGCCAGAGCCCGCCGAGGTCACCGTCGCTGTCGACGAAGTAGCTGAACTCGTTGGTCTGCAGCCACTCGAGGATCCGCGCGACCGTGACCGGGGCGGGCACGTCGTCGGGCTCGAGAACGACGCCCTGGCCGAGCTCACGCGAGAGCAGCGCCCGGACCTGTGAGCGGAGCTCGTCGTCGGTCAGGTCGTCGTCGGGATCGCGCGCGTCGTCCGACCGCCCGGCCGAGCCGTGGTCCCGCCCGGACCTGCCGCCCCCGCGACCGCCCCGGAAGAAGCCCATGCCGGAACCCTAACCCTCGTGATCGGTGCTGGGTGGTCGGCGACGGGGCGTGAACGGTTACGGTCGTGGCGTGCTCCGTGCCGCTGTCCTCGTCCCCGACACCGCGCTGCTGGTTCCCGGCGCGGCGGGGCGCGCCGTCGTGCTCGACGAGATCCGGGCCGCCGCGCTGGAGGAGGTGCGCGACATGGTGGCGACCGCGCCGGACCGGGTCGTGGTCGTCGCACCGGGCGCGGCCGACCGGGTCGTGGCAGGGCGGGTGGTCGCGAGCCTCGCGGCGGCGGGCGTGGACGACGCCGCGCTCGGCTGGCGCGCGACCGGCGGATCGGCGCCCGAGCGAGGCGCAGACGAGCCGATGGCGTCGACCGCGACCTCGGTCGCGCTGCTGCTGCTCGCGGCGGCAGGGTGGTCCGGCCCGACGACGGTCGTCGAGACCGCAGTGTCCGTCGAGACCGCAGCGTCGTCGGCCCAGGCCCTGCGCGACCGGGGCGCGTCCCTCGTCGACGGGTCGGCGCCGGTCGTGCTCGTCCTCGCCGGGTCGCTGAGCGCACGGCACGGCCCGGATGCACCTCTCGCTGACGACCCGCGGGCCGCGACCGCCGACGACGCCCTCCTCGCCGATCTCCGAGCCGCGGACCCGGAGGCGCGCCGGCGGCTGGCGGACGTGCCGGCGGAGCTCGCGCGCGACCTCGCCATGACCGTGTGGGCACCGCTGCAGGTGCTGCTCGGGGCGGTGGGGACCACGCCGGTCGAGCCGCGCATCGCGGAGGTGGCGGCTCCCTGGGGCGTGCCGTACGTCGTCGCGCGCTGGGTGCCCGCCGACGGCTCGCCCGAGGGTCGACTCGGGGGCGGCGCCGCCGCGGTGACGACCTGATGGCGGGGGTCGAGCCGCCGGTGGTCGCCGTCGTGGGCCCGACGGCGACGGGCAAGTCGGACCTCGGCCTCGACCTCGCGGAGCGACTGGGCGGTGAGGTCGTCAACGCCGACGCGATGCAGCTCTACCGGGGCATGGACATCGGCACGGCGAAGCTGTCGCTCGCAAAGCGGCGCGGCGTGCCGCACCACCAGCTGGACGTGCTCGACGTGAGCGAGGACGCGTCGGTGGCCCGGTACCAGCGCGAGGGGCGCCAGGACCTGGCGGACATCGCCTCCCGGGGCGCGCGCGCCGTCGTCGTCGGCGGGTCCGGGCTGTACGTGCGCGCACTGCTCGACCGGATGCACTTCCCCGGCACGGAGCCCGAGGTCCGCGGCCGGCTCGAGGAACGCGCCGAGAGGTTCGGCACCCGGCACCTGCACGACGAGCTCGCCCGGCTCGACCCCGCGGCCGCCCTCGCGATCGGTCCGGCGAACACGCGCCGGATCGTCCGCGCCCTCGAGGTCATCGAGCTCACGGGGCAGCCCTACACCGCCAACCTGCCCGAGCAGGTGTACGAGGTGCCGGCCGTGCAGATCGGCCTCGACTGCGATCGCGACGTGCTCGACGCGCGGGTCGAGCGCCGTGTCGACCGCATGTGGGAGCAGGGGCTCGTGGAGGAGACGCTCGGGCTGCTGGCGCGCGGGATGGGGCGGACCGCCGCGCGCGCCGTCGGGTACGCGGAGGTGCTGGCCATGATCCGCGGCGAGACCGACGAGGCCGCGACCCGCGCCGCGATCGTGGCCAGCACCCGGCGGCTCGCGCGCAAGCAGATGACCTGGTTCGGGCGCGACCCCCGGGTGCACTGGCTCGACGCGCGCGACCCGCACGTCGTCGACCGCGCGCTCGACGCCGTCGCTCAGGCCGAGGCGACGACGGCCGCGCCGGGTGCCGCCGACGAGGCGTCTCGGGGACGCCGTACCCTGGGCTCATGACCACGTCGGCTGCCACAGGCGCGAGCGCGGCGCCGGGCCAGACGCCCCGCCAGGTGCCGCGCGAGGCGACGACCGCCGGCTTCACCGCGATGCAGCTCCCGGGCGCGGACCTGCCGCCCGGTGCGCGGCTGCGCTTCACGAAGGGGCACGGCACGCAGAACGACTTCGTGCTCATCGACGACCGGGCCGCGGAGCTCGACCTGACGCCCGAGCTCGTGCGTGCCCTGACCGACCGGCGTGCCGGCATCGGGGCGGACGGCGTCATCCGGGTCGTCCCGACCGCTGCGATCCCCGAGGGCGCCGCCATCCTCGCCGCCGAGCCGACGGCGACGTGGTTCATGGACTACCGGAACGGTGACGGGTCGGTCGCCGAGATGTGCGGCAACGGCGTGCGGGTGTTCGGCGCCTTCCTCGAGCGCATCGGCCTCGCGCGCATCCCTGTCCCGCGCGGGGACGACGCCGACGACGGTGACGTGACGACGGGCCTGCTCGTCGGCACCCGCGCCGGGGTGCGGCGCATCCGGCGCGAGCCGAGCGGCTGGTACGCGGTGGACATGGGTCCGTGGGCCCTCACGGGCGGCCCCGGCGCGGCGATCGACGGCGCGGACGCCGAGGTGACGGTCGCGGGGCTCGACGTCCCGCGCCCGGGCCTGAGCGTCGACGTCGGCAACCCGCACACCGTGCTGGCGCTCGCGGACGAGACCGAGCTCGCAGCGGCGGACCTCAGCCGTGCCCCCGTCGTCCGTCCCGTGCCGGCCGGGGGCAGCAACGTCGAGCTGGTCGTGCCGCTCGGCGAGGAGACCGACGAGGCCGGGAGCGTGGTCGGGCGCCTGCGGATGCGGGTGCACGAGCGCGGGGTGGGCGAGACGCGCTCGTGCGGCACGGGGGCGTGCGCCGCGGCGCTCGCGGTGCGGACCTGGGCGGGCGCGGGGGCACCCGACGTCTGGCTCGTCGAGGTCCCCGGGGGGACGGTGCGCGTCAGCGTGCTCGACTCCGGCCACGTCGAGCTGGCCGGTCCGGCCGAGCTGGTGGCCGAGGGTGAGATCGACCTCGTTGCGCTGCTCGGCCGGTGACCCGGGCTGAGGACCGGGCGGTGACCAGGGCGGGAACACGGTCGCGGCCGGTGCCGTTGGACCCGGCGTGACCACGACGCACCACCCTTCGCGACTGACGCCGGCGGACCTGCCGGTGCCGCTGGGCGCGGGCGCGACCCTCGTGCAGTTCTCGAGCACGTTCTGCGCCCCGTGCAGGGCGACGCGGCGCGTGCTGGAGCGCGTCGTCGCGACCGCGCCCGGCGTGCGTCACGTCGAGCTCGACGTGGCGGACGTCCCGCACCTCGGGGCGCGGCTGGGGATCGAGGTGACCCCCACGGTCGTGGTGCTCGACGCCGACGGCGTCGAGCGCGCGCGCGCCCAGGGCGCCCCGACGCTCGCGCAGGCGCGCGCCGCCGTCCGCGCGGTCATGGCCGGCTGACGTCAGCCCGGGCGAGCCCCTGCCGTCACCCGGAGCACCCGGAAGCCCTTGGCGCTCGCGGACCGCGTGACGGTCGCCGCGGGGCCGAGCCGCTCGGCGAGCCAGCGGTGGAGCGAGTCGGCACCGAGGTTGCGCTGGACCACCAGGTGGGCCTCTGCGCCCGGCGCGAGCCGCGGCAGCCAGTGCACGAGCATCCCGTGCAGCGCGGCCTTGCCGACCCGGATCGGCGGGTTCGACCACAGGGCGGCCAGCGCGACGTCGTCGGGCACCTCGTCAGGGGTCACGGCCCGCACGGTGTCGATCCCCAGCCGAGCGGCGTTGCGCCGGACCAGGTCGAGCGCGCGCTCGTTGACGTCGACCGCCCACACCCGCGCCCGCGGCGACTCGAGCGCGAGCGTCAGGGCGACCGGCCCCCAGCCGCACCCGAGGTCGAGGAGGTCGCCCTCCTGCGGCGGGGCGGGCGCGGAGCGCAGGAGCACCTCGGTGCCCAGGTCGAGCCGGGCGGGGGAGAAGACCCCGCCCGCGGTCTCGAGCTCGAGGTCTCGACCGGCGAGCCGCACGGTGATCGTCCGCCGCTCGTCAGCCGAGGCGGGGCGGGCCGTGAAGTAGTGGTCGTCCACGGGGGCGTCGTCGGGTGAGGACCCGGGGGCGTCGTCGTGCACGGGACGAGACCCTACGCGTGTCACGCTCGCAGCGAATTGGCTCGCACGCGTCCGGAGGTGCGTGTCACGCTGGACGCAGACGCACCGAGCACGTTCGGCCGGGCCCCAGACCGCGGCTCGGCCCGCCGACGCACCGGGGAGACCGGTGGAGAAGAGGTACGAGGACCAGGTGACCGCACCGCACGATGAGTCGAACCACGCCGAGTCGCACGACGCCGAGTCGAACCACGCCGAGTCGAACGACGCCGAGTCGAACCCCGCCGAGTCGAACGCCGCCGAGCAGAACGACGGTGCCGCCCCCCGCACGGCGCAGGACGTCGCGGGTGACGTCGTCGCGCGCGTCCTCGCGCGTGCCGGGACTGCGCTCGGCGGGACGGCCGGGACGGTGCACTCGGCGTTCGACGGTGACCAGCTCGACCTCGAGGAGCGCACGTCGCTGCGACGCGTGAGCGGCCTCTCGACCGAGCTCGAGGACGTCAGCGAGGTCGAGTACCGGCAGCTGCGTCTCGAGCGCGTCGTGCTCGTGGGTCTCTGGGGTCACGGCCCGGTCGAGGACGCCGAGGTGTCGCTCCAGGAGCTCGCCGCCCTCGCGGAGACCGCGGGCTCGCTGGTGCTCGACGGGATGCTCCAGCGGCGCAGCTCGCCCGACCCGAGCACGTTCCTCGGGTCCGGCAAGGCGGCCGAGCTCGCGGGCGTCGTGGCCGCGGTCGGTGCCGACACCGTGATCGTGGACGCCGAGCTCGCCCCGTCGCAGCGGCGCGCGCTCGAGGACGTCGTCAAGGTCAAGGTGATCGACCGGACGGCGCTGATCCTCGACATCTTCGCCCAGCACGCCAAGTCCCGGGAGGGCAAGGCGCAGGTGGAGCTGGCCCAGCTCGAGTACCTGCTGCCGCGCCTGCGCGGCTGGGGCGAGTCGATGTCCCGGCAGGCGGGTGGACGGGTCGCCGCCGGCGCCGGGATCGGCTCGCGCGGTCCCGGTGAGACCAAGATGGAGCTCGACCGGCGGCGGATCCGCACCCGCATGGCGAAGCTGCGGCGCGAGATCGCCGCGATGGAGCCCGCACGCGCCACCAAGCGCTCGTCGCGCACGCGCCACGCGGTGCCCTCAGTCGCGATCACGGGGTACACCAACGCGGGCAAGTCGTCGCTCCTCAACCGGCTCACGGGCGCCGGCGTGCTCGTCGAGAACGCGCTCTTCGCCACGCTGGACCCGACCGTGCGACGCGCCGAGACTGCCGACGGGCGCGAGTACACGCTCACCGACACCGTCGGTTTCGTGCGCGCCCTGCCGCACCAGCTCGTCGAGGCGTTCCGGTCCACTCTCGAGGAGGTGGCCGACGCCGACCTCGTGCTGCACGTCGTCGACGCCTCGCACCCGGATCCTGAGGGGCAGATCTCCGCCGTCCGCCACGTGCTCGCCGACATCCCGGGGGTGCTCGACGTGCCCGAGGTCGTCGTCCTGAACAAGGCGGACATCGCCGACCCCGACGTCGTCGCCCGCCTGCGCTCGCGCGAGGTGCACTCGATCATCGTCTCCGCGCACACGGGCGAGGGGATCGACAAGCTGCTCGCGCTGATCGCGGACCAGCTGCCGCGGCCGAGCGTCCAGGTGGACGTCGTCATCCCCTACGACCGCGGCGACCTCGTCAGCCGGGTCCACCGGGACGGCGACATCGAGGCCGAGGAGCACACGGGCGCCGGGACGGCGCTGCGCGCACGCGTGGACGAGGCGCTCGCGCGCGAGCTCGCCGAGGCGGCGGTCCGCACAGGCTGACAACGGGCGGCGCTCCGCTGCTCCCGCTGTGGATCCCCCGCCCGTGAGCCGGCCCGTCCGCACGGGCGGGATCGGCGCCGTGCGGACGACCAGGGGCGGGTCTACGCCGGCACGGGAGGGGGGTCGGGCAGCATGCGGGCCATGAGGTCACCGGCCACGCCCACGACGAGGTCGCGGTCGTGGGTAAGGATGTACTCGAACCGCCGGTCGTCCTGCGGGCCGTCGTCGCCGAGGTCGCGCGCGACCAGCGCCGCGGCGAAGTGTGGTCCGACGACGGCGATGTCCCACTCGCCGCGCACGGGGTCGTCGGCGTGCAGGTGAGCACCGCGCACCCCGGCCGCTGGTTCGGGGTCAAGGTCGGCGCCGAGCGTTCCGACGAAGGTCGCGTGCTCGGCGGGCCGGGAGTACCGGCGACGGGTGGCCGGCGTGAAGAACCGACGCTCCTGGAAGGCAGCCAAGACCACGGCAGCGGCCGGGGAGGCAAGCGCCTGGCCTTCGATGTGCTTGCTCATCGCGATGAGCAGTCGCTTCGTCGCGCTGCGCACCGTACGTCGCGCGGCGACCCCTTCGAACGGACTGGCCATGGGGTTGCCGGGGCGCACGTGCCCGATCGGCACGCCGACCAAGGGGGAGGGTGGTAGCACGGACGGTAGCGGCCCCGGGCGGCCCAGCAGCCACCCCTGGCCGAGGGTTGCGCCGAGGGACCGCGCGACCATGGCTTGCTCGTCGGTCTCGATGCCCTCCGCGAGGACCACGGCGCCTGAGCGTTCTGCTTCGGCGTTGACCGCGCTGGCGATCTCGGCGATCGCCTGACTCGGCCGGTCTTGAACGAGCCGCAGGTCGAGCTTGATCACGTCGGGGCGCAGCAGCGGCAGCAAGGCGAGGGAGCCGGGGTCGGCGCCCAGGTCGTCCAGCGCGATGCCCCACCCGCGGGCGCGGAAGCGCTCGACCATGCGGAGCAGCTCCGCAGGACGGGATGTGAGATTGCGCTCGGTGATCTCGGCCACGACGCGCGGGCCGGGGCCGAGCCCTGGGCCGAGGAGGTCGCCGGAGTGTCGGGTGACGGTGACCCCCGGTGGTGCTGCGACCGGCTCCACGTTGACGAACAGGGTCCACGGCGCGGCAAGCGCGTGCCCGGCGCCTCGGAGGGCGACCTCACGACACAACCGGTCGAGCTCGACGGTCCGGCCGTCAGCGGCAGCGGCGGCAAACAGCATGTCCGGTCGCTCTAGCGTCGTGCCGCGCGGGCCACGGGCGAGTGCCTCGTAGGCAACGACGGCGCCGCTGGTCAGGTCTGCGACCGGTTGGTAGACGGCCGTGACGGCACGGTGGGCGATCACGTCGGCAATGGTCGGGTTGCGGGCAAGGGCCAAGAGGCTCGGTGCATGCATGGTGCTCATCGCCGTCTCGGGTCGCGTGGGGCCTGTGTGGGCGGGCCGGCCGCCACGGCAGTCCATCGGACCCGCGCCGCGCGAGGTGAGGCCCCGCCAGAGCTTTGCTGGTCTGGGTCGGCATCAAGATGCTCCTCAAGGTCGACCTCTTCTACGTCCCGACGACGGTGTCGCTGGCCGTCATCACCACGATCCTGACCGTCTCCGTCGTTGCCAGCCTGCGGGCCACGCGTGGACAGGAGCGTCGTGACCTCCAGGCCCCGGCCGAGCCGCCGTTCCGCGTCGCGACCGCCGCGGAGATGGCCGAGCTCGAGCCGCTTCGCCGAGGACGGCGCAGGCCGCCCGCGGCTGGTGGGAACCCAGGCGCGCCCACCCCGACGGCGCCGACGCAGAACCCGGCACGCTGATGCCGTCCTCACCAGTGGGCGCCAGCGCACCGGATGACACCGGCGCCGCACCGAAGGCCATGGTCCGGGTGGTCCACGTCGCGGACACCTCGCTCGGACGGGTCTCGGCCGAGGCTGACGACGCCGTGTCGCCACCTACAAGTAGCCCATGGTCGGTGCGGCGGCGGTCTAACCGGTCGGCGCAGCCCTCTTCCACGCCCTCAACGTCGTGCGGATCATCCCGGTGGACGTTCATGCGTGCATCGGGCCCGCTCCTGGTCGGCCTGGTGGTGATCTTCACCTTCGACCCGTGCCCGCGCCGAAGCGCGAGCCGAGCTGCTGCCATCCTTCTGCACGAGCGGGTAGCCCATCGACCGCCCCGCACCTGAAGGAGCGCACGATGAGCGGACACTGGACCTTCCTGACCAACCACGCGCACCTGCTGCTCGCCGTCGCCCGCGACCCAGACGTCCGCGTACACGACCTCGCGGCGCTGGTGGGCATCAGCGACCGCGCCGCGCTGATGATCCTCGACGACCTCGAGCGCAGCGGCTACCTCCACCGGCAGCGGGTGGGGCGACGCAACCGCTACACCGTCCACCCGCATCAGCCGTTCAGGCATCCGACCACCGCTGCGCACGACATCGATGAGCTACTGGCGATCTTCTCGACCTCCCGGGATCCCTCGTCGCCCCACGCCGACGGCACCGCGCACTGAGGCACGGCTGGCCTTCTGGTCGGCTGGTTCGAAGATGACCGCGCGGATCCCCCGCTCACGCAGCAGGGTGGGGGTTGCGCGCGAGGAGTAGGCCTTGTCGCCCAGCACGGCCCGGGGGGTCCTTCTGACGATCGACCGGGTCGGCTTCGCGCGCACCGACGCCCACAGACCTGGGCCAGCGGTGCAGTCCCATTAGGCTGACTCGGTGCCGAAGACCACGCCGACGCCTGCACGCCGGGGCGCGGCACAGGGTCGAGCGATCGCCTCCGTGCCATCCGTGGGCCGACGCGCCGACGGCCCGGCGCCGGTGGCCGCCGTGGACGAGCTCCTCGACCTCGCCGTCGCGCGGCTGGGCGGCGCCACCCGGTCCGGCCAGCACGAGATGGCGCGGGCCGTCGCGGCGGCCATCGAGGCGGGCGAGCACCTGCTCGTCCAGGCCGGCACCGGCACCGGGAAGTCCCTCGGGTACCTGGTCCCCGCGGTGCGGCACGCTGTCCAGGAGGACGAGCGCGTCGTGGTGTCGACCGCGACGCTCGCGCTCCAGCGCCAGGTGATCACGCGCGATCTTCCCCTGGTCGCCGAGGCGCTCACCCCGCGCCTGCCGCGGGCCCCCCGGTTGGCGGTGCTCAAGGGGTGGCACAACTACCTCTGCGTGCACAAGATCGCGGGCGGGTACCCCGCGGACGAGCCCGGTGCGCTGTTCGAGCTGCCTGGCGACCAGCCGGGCGCGGCGGAGCACCCGCCGCCCGCCGCCGACGAGGTGACGGCCGCCGGCCCCGCCGGCCGCCGGGCGCGATCAGGGGCGGGCGGCCGGGCCGACCTCGGCGCCCAGGTGGTCCGGGCGCGGGAGTGGGCGGGGGAGACCGGGACGGGGGACCGCGACGACCTGGTCCCCGGCGTCAGCGACCGCGCCTGGCGGCAGGTGTCGGTGACCTCGATGGAGTGCCTCGGGGCGAAGTGCCCGATGGTCGACGAGTGCTTCCCCATGCGAGCGCGCGCGCTCGCGAAGGAGGCCGACGTCGTGGTCACGAACCACGCGATGCTCGGGATCGCGGCCTCGGGATCGCCCCACGTGCTCCCCGAGCACGAGGTCCTGATCGTCGACGAGGCCCACGAGCTGACCGACCGGGTGACGGCCCAGGCGACCGCCGAGCTGTCCGTCGGGACCGTCGAGCACGCTGCCCGCCTCGCGCGGCGTCACGGCGGGCTGGCCACGACCGAGCTCGACGCGGCTGCCGCGTCCCTGGGCGCGGTGCTCGCGGGCCTTCCCGAGGGCCGGTTCCGCGACGGGCTGCCGCCCGGCACGCTCGGCGTGGTGGCGGCCGTCCGTGACGCCGCTCGTGGCCTCCTGAGCGCGCTCAAGCCCGAGGGAGCCCCCGCCCAGGCCGCGGCCGAGGGCGGGCTCAAGATGGCGGCGTCGGCCATGCTGACGCTGTTCGAGATCGCGGACCGGATGGCCGCAGGACCGGACGAGGCCCGCCGCGACGTGCTGTGGTGCGCCCGGGGCGACGACGGCGGGTGGCGCGGGGCCGGGATGACCCGGCTGCACGCGGCGCCCCTCGCCGTCGACGGGCTGATCCGCACGCACCTGCTCGCGGGCCGCTCCGGGGTGCTCACGTCGGCGACGCTCGCGCTCGGAGGGTCGTTCGACCCGGTGGCGCGCTCGCTCGGTCTCGCTGCGCCGGCCGAGGGTGACGAGGAGTCCGGCGAGGCCGGCGCGGTCCGGTGGCACGGGCTCGACGTCGGCAGCCCGTTCGACTACCCGCGGCAGGGCATCCTGTACATCGCCAAGCGCCTGCCTGCCCCGGGCCGGGACGCCGCGACCGACGCCCAGCTCGACGAGATCGCCACGCTCGTCACCGCGGCGGGTGGACGCACACTCGGCCTCTTCTCGTCCCGCCGTGCCGCGACCGCGGTCGCCGAGGCCATGCGCGACCGGCTCGACCTCCCGGTGCTCGTGCAGGGGGACGACCAGCTGCCGACCCTCGTGCGCGCGTTCGCTGACGACCCGGCCGCCTGCCTGTTCGGCACGCTGTCGCTGTGGCAGGGCGTGGACGTGCCGGGGCCGTCGTGCCAGCTCGTGCTCATCGACCGGATCCCGTTCCCCCGTCCGGACGACCCGGTCCGCTCGGCACGGGCGGAGGCGGTCGAGGCGGCCGGTGGCAACGGCTTCATGCAGGTCGCGGCCACGCATGCGGCGCTGCTGCTCGCACAGGGCGCCGGCCGGCTGATCAGGGGCACCGCCGACCGGGGCGTGGTCGCCGTCCTCGACCCGCGGCTGGCCACGGCGCGGTACGGCGAGTTCCTGGCGCGCACGCTGCCGGACTTCTGGCGCACCACCGACCGCGGCGTCGTCGTGGCCGCGCTCGAGCGCCTCGCCGCACTAGCCTGATTCCCGACCCCCGATCCCGACCCCAGCCCCGACCTCAGCCCTGACCCCAGCCCCGACCCCAGGACGACGGCGTGGTGCGCCGCGTGGAGGACCCGTGACCGAGAGCGTGGACAGCGACGAGCTCCAGACCGCCACCGGCGCCGGTGCCGACCGACGCACCACCAAGCTCGCGGTCGTGGGGGCCGGCGCGGTCGGCGCCACGGTCGCGTACGCGGCGCTCATGCGCGGTGCCGCGCGGACCGTGGCGCTGTACGACGTGAACCACGCGAAGGTCGAGGCCGAGGCGCTCGACCTCGGGCACGGCATCCAGTTCATGCCGATGGCCGAGGTGGTGGGATCGGACGACATCGCGGTGTGCGCGGACGCCGACGTCGTGGTCGTCACCGCGGGAGCGAAGCAGAAGCCGGGTCAGACCAGGCTGGACCTGGCGGAGGCGACCATCGGCCTGACGCGCGACCTGCTGCCGCGGCTCGTCGAGGTGGCTCCGGACGCGGTGTTCGTGATGGTGACCAACCCGGTCGACATCGTGACGTACGCGGCGCTCCAGCTCTCCGGTCTGCCGCCCGCCCGCATGTTCGGGTCGGGCACGGTGCTCGACTCGTCCCGGCTGCGGTACCTCGTCGCGCAGCACACGGGCGTCGCGGTGCACAACGTCCACGCCTACATGGTCGGTGAGCACGGGGACAGCGAGTTCCCGCTCTGGAGCTCGGCGGCGATCGGCGGGGTCCCGCTGCTCGAGTGGCGCGGGTCGAGGAGCGCCGGCCCACTCACCCCCGCGGTGCGCGACCGGATCGCACGGCAGGTGATCGACTCGGCGTACCAGATCATCGCGGGCAAGGGCGCCACCAACTACGCGGTCGCGCTGGCGGCGTCGCGCATCATCGAGGCGGTGCTCAAGGACGAGCGGCGCGTCATGCCGGTCTCGAGCCTCCTGGACGGCTACCACGGTATCCACGAGGTCTGCCTGTCGGTGCCCACGGTGGTCGGCCGTGGTGGTGCCGACCGTCAGCTCGAGGTCCCCATGTCGTCCGACGAGGAGGCCGACCTGCGACGCTCGGCCGAGGCGCTGCGCGCCGTCGCGCGCCGGTTCGGCTTCTAGGGCGTGTCTCCCTTATCCGGGGTGAGGTGGGCGTCAGGCTGTGGCCATGAGCGTGTCGGCGTCGCGGTTCGAGGTGTTCACTGACGAGGAGTGGGCGCGGATCGAGCCGTTGTTGCCCTCGAA
>NZ_JABCJJ010000059.1 GCF_012952065.1 Cellulomonas fimi | reverse complement strand
AGGCGTTCCGGCGTTGACCGGGACCGACCCGACCACGATGAACCCACCGGCGAGCCCGAGGCAACCGCCACATCCCAGCGCCATCTTCCCCACCCACGATGCGCCCGCAGGGCGCTCAAATGCTCAGGCGAGCGTCGTCCCGAAGGCCAGCCCCAGCACGTAGGTCACCGCGGCCGCGCCGTACCCGATCGCGAGCTGCCGCAGCGCCCGCCGCACCGGCGAGCCACCCGAGAGCACCCCGACCGTCGCGCCCGTGCCGAGCAGCGCGAGCCCCACGAGCGCGGTCGAGACGACGACCGCCGTCATGCCCTCGCGCCCGAACAGGTAGGGCAGCACGGGGATCAGGGCGCCCGAGGCGAAGAAGGCGAAGCTCGAGGCCGCCGCGCCGAACGCCGTCCCGTGCGTCTCGAGGTCGTCGGCGCCCGTGGCCGACGACGCGGCCTCGCCGCCCGCCTGCGCGTCGCCGACGACGTGGCGCGCGTGCTGGGCCGCCTCGTCCGCCGCCATGCCCCGCGCCCGGTACACGAGGGCGAGCTCGTTCGCGTCGATGTCGAGGTACGGGACGGCCGCGCGTGCGTGCGGGTTGGGCGCGGACGCCTCGAGCAGCTCGCGCTGGGACCGGACAGACACGTACTCGCCCGCCGCCATGGAGAGCGCGCCGGCGAGCAGGCCCGCGAACCCCGTGAGCAGCACGAACGCGTACGACGCACCGCTCGCCCCGACGCCCAGGATCAGCGCGAGGTTGCTGACGAGCCCGTCGTTCGCTCCGAACACCGCGGCACGGAAGGTCCCCGACATCCGGTTCCGGCCGCGGGTCGCGAGGCCGCGCACGACCTCCTCGTGGATCTGCTCGTCCGCAGCCATCGCGGGCGTCGCGTCGGCGTCGGTCGCGTAGGCGGACCGGGACTCGGCGCGCTGGGCGAGCGCGAGCACGAACACGGACCCGTACCGGCGGGCGAGGAGCCCGAGCGTGCGCGTGCGCCAGTCCCCGCGGAGCGGGCGCCCGACGTCGCCCCCCAGCAGGGCGAGCCAGTGCGCCTCGTGCCGGCGCTCGGCGTCGGCCAGCGCGAGCAGGATGGCCCGTTCCTCACCCGTGCGGCGGGCGGCCAGGTCGCGGTAGACGGCCGCCTCCGCACGCTCGTCGGCGAGGTACCGACGCCAGCGACGGAGGTCCTTCGCAGTCGGCGTGGGCGTGCCGACCGGGCGGCCGGTAGCTGCGTCAGGCATGGCGCCCATCCTCCCAGAGGTGCGGGACGTGTCCTCGCCACGCCACATCGGCAGCTCGTCGGACGCTCGCGGCGACGGCTCCCGGTTGCCGGGTCGGCGATCGTGCCCGACCGTGGGTGAGGAGCGACCTCGGGACAAGGGAGTGGCTGTGCAGGGTGAGACACGGGTGGACGCAGACCTCGCCGCGATCGCACCCGCGCGCCACTGGGCCGGTGAGCGGTTCGAGCGGGCGGGGCTCGTGCCCCAGGCGCGCGAGCTGCTCGCGATCCTCGTGAGCGAGCTCGTCACCAACGCCGTGCGGCACGCGGCGCCGCCCGTGGTGCTGCGGATCGACGTCGACGACGAGCGCACGCGTGTCGAGGTCGAGGACCACGCGCCGCAGCTTCCTGTCCTCACCGAGCCGCCGCCGTCGGCCCTGGGGGGGCGCGGGGTCAAGATCGTCGACATGCTCTCGACCGCGTGGGGCGCCGTCCCGCACCGCGGCGAGCCCGGCAAGACGGTGTGGTTCGAGCTCGCGCACCCGGCGCCGCTGGGCGTGTGAGCACGAGCCTCAGGCGTCGGTCGCGGACTCGATCGGCGGGCCCACCGGCGCCGCGGCACGCAGCTTCTCGAGCAGCGGGCCGGCCGCCTCGTCGAGGAACTGCTGCTGCCTCTCGTCGCCGACCTGCACGAGCGCGATGTCGGTGAACCCGGCCTGCCAGTAGGCCGAGACCGCCTCGACGACCGCGTCGAGGTCCGGTCCGCACGGGATGGACGCGGCGACGTCGTCGGGGCGGACGAACTGGCTCGCGGCCTCGAACCCCTCGGTCGTCGGCAGGTCGGCGTTGACCTTCCACCCGCCGCCGAACCAGCGGAACTGGTCGTGCGCCCGGGCCGTGGCCGCCTCGGCGTCGGGGTCCCAGCTGATCGGGACCTGGCCGATCTTGCGCGACGGCGCGAGCGCGTCCTCCGCGCGGGCCTCGTCCCACTGCTCCACCAGGTCGGCCTCGGGTGAGACGGCGATCATGTGGTCGCCCCACGAGGCGAACCGCTGGATCGACTGCGTCCCCGACACGGCGATGCCGATCTGGACCGGACCCTCGGGGAGGTCCCAGAGCTTGGCTGAGTCGACCCGGAAGTGCTCGCCGTCGTACGTCAGGCGCTCGCCCGCGAGCAGCTCGCGGATGATCTCGACGGCCTCCTCGAGCATGTCGTGCCGCTCGGCGACCATCGGCCAGCGGTCCCCGACCACGTGCTCGTTGAGGTTCTCGCCGGCGCCGAGGCCGAGCAGGAACCGGCCCTCGGAGAGCAGGGCGACGGTCGCGGCCTTCTGCGCGACGACGGCGGGGTGGTACCGCAGGATCGGGCACGTCACGTAGGTCATCAGCTCGACCGACGACGTGGCGTGCGCGACGGCGCCGAGCACGCTCCACGCGTACGGGGCGTGCCCCTGCGAGTCGAGCCAGGGGAAGTAGTGGTCGCTCGAGACCTCGAAGTCGAAGCCGACCCGCTCCGCGGCGACCGCGTAGTCGACCAGCGCGCGGGGCCCGCTCTGCTCGGTCATGAGGGTGTAGCCGAATCGCGTCATGACACGAGCGTGGCACCGTGCGGCGCGGTCGGCACGGCGGGTGGGGCGCAGGCGGATCGGCCGGCGTGGACGCTGTCAGGGGCGGGGCCTGGCGCCGGACCATGACACCTCGCCTGTACGTGATCGGCCTCGTCGTGGAGAACATGGCCGCGTCGCTCGCGTTCTACCGCCGGCTGGGGCTCGCGATCCCGCCCGAGGCCGACGCCGAAGTGCACGTGGAGGCCCCGCTGCCGGGCGGCCTCCGGCTGGCCTGGGACACGATCGACGTCATTCGCTCGTTCGACCTGCACTGGACCCCGCCGGCCGGCGGCCACCGGATCAGCCTCGCGTTCGCGCGGCTCCCCGCGACCTGAGCCGGAGCGCTGCTCCAACGGCGCTGCTCAGACCCAAATCCGCGAGTAGTGGCGCGTCAGGGGTCTTGGTGACCCGTTTGCGGGTCTTGTTGCGGTTTCCGGTAGCGGGGCGTGACCGGGTCCCGGCTGGCGCGTCGGGTGCGGGTTTCCAGGC
>NZ_JABCJJ010000058.1 GCF_012952065.1 Cellulomonas fimi | reverse complement strand
TGTTGAGCGACATGGTGGCTGATCAGGTGTAGGTGGGTTGGCGTCGTCGAGCACGAGGACGTGTTCGACGTCGCGGGCGGTGGGTGTCCCTTTAGGGTTCGCGTCAAGAGCGTGACCATGCTCTGGAAGCGCGCGACGGCCCTCCCAAGCTTTGGCGAGCGGGAGGGCCGTCACTTGGTGCTTGGAGGGCACCCGATGCTGATCGTAGGTACGGACCCGCTCGAGGTCGAACGGTCGCTGTGCTCGGGGGAGCTGTCCTGTCCTTCCTGCGGTGGGGTGGTAGTGCCGTGGGGGCATGCCCGCTCGCGGGCGGCGCGGGGGGCGGAGGGGATGGTGCGGCACCGGCCCCGGCGGGCGCGCTGCACCTCGTGCCGGCGCACGCACGTGCTGCTGGCCCAGTTGTGGCTGCTGCGCCGGGCGGACGCGGCCGTGGTGATCGGGGCGGCGCTGGAGGCCAAGGCCGCCGGCAGTGGTCACCGCGCGATCGCGTCGGCGCTGGGACGTCCGGCGGCGACGGTGCGGGGTTGGCTGCGCCGGTTCGCCGCCCGGGCCGAGCACACGCGGGCGCAGTTCACGCGTCTGCTCCATGCCCTGGACCCGGTCGCGCCGGCGCTGGCGGTGCGGGGGTCGGTGGTCGCGGATGCCCTGGAGGCGATCGGGCGGGCCGCGGCGGCCGCGGTGGTCAGGTTGTCGCCGGTGGCCCCGTGGGAGTTCGCCGCCCGGGCGAGCGCCGGGCGGCTGCTCGCCCCGGCGGTGGGGTCGGGGTGGTGAGCAACACGAGTTGACCCTGGGCGGGGCCGAGCGGGCCCGCCACGCTTTCGGACCGGACACGTTTCGGACGAGGTGAAGGGGACGGCATGGGACACCAGCACAGACCCGGCGACGACGAGGCCCGCCGGGCCGAGAGGGCGCGGGACGTCGCCCTGTTCCGCTATGCGCTGATCCGCCAGGCCGCGGACGCGGCGCTGACGACCCGCCAGCGCGGGGCGCTGGTCCGTCGGCTCGCCGAGGTCGAGCACACCGGCCCGGCCGGTGCGCGGGTGCGGGTCTCGCGGGCGAGCCTGGACCGGTGGATCCGGGCCTGGCGGGCCGGCGGGTTCGACGCCCTGGTGCCCTCGACCCGGCACGCCGAGCCCCGCACCCCCGCGGCCGTCCTCGAGCTCGCGGTCGCGCTCAAGCGCGAGGTCCCGGGGCGCACCGCCGTCCAGGTCGCGGCGGTCCTGACCGAGCACGGGGGCATGGTGGTGCCCTCGGCCAGGACGTTGCAGCGTCACTTCGCCCGCCTGGAGCTCAATACCCGCCCCGACGGGAGCGCGCCGAGGGGGTTCGGCCGGTTCGAGGCCGCCGCGGTCAACGAGCGCTGGACCGGCGACGCCCTGCACGGGCCGGTCATCGGCGGGCGCAAGACGTACCTGATGGCGTTCCTCGACGACCACTCCAGGGCGCTGACCGGGTACCGGTGGGGCCACAGCGAGGACATGTTGCACCTGGCCGCCGCGTTGCGCGCCGGGCTGGCCGCGCGCGGCATCCCCAAGGTGGTCTACCTCGACAACGGTGCGGCGATGGTCTCCAAGCAGCTGCTGCGCGCCCTGGCGGTCCTGGGCATCCGGCTGACCCACTCCCGCCCGGGCCAGCCGCAGGGCCGGGGCAAGATCGAACGGTTCTTCCGCACCGTCAGGGAGCAGTTCCTGATCGAGCTGACCGCCCCCGGCGCCCTGGAGAACATCGCCGACCTGGCGGCGTTGAACGAGCTGTTCGCCGCCTGGGTCGAGACCGTCTACCACCACCGGGTCCACTCCGAGACCGGCCAGGCCCCGCTTCAGCGGTTCCTGGCCGCCGGGGCGCCGGCGGTGCCGACCCCGGCCCAGCTGCGCGAGGCGTTCCTCTGGTCGGAGCACCGCCTGGTGACCAAGACCGCGACCGTTTCCCTGCACGCCAACACCTACGAGGTCGACGCCGCCCTGATCGGCCGGCGCGTCGAGCTGGTCTTCGATCCCTTCGACCTGACCGACATCGCCGTGCGTTACGCCGGGCGGGAGATGGGCACCGCGGTCCCGCACCAGATCGGCCGCCACGTCCACCCCGCCGCCAGACCCGCCACCGAGGCGAGGCCCGCGCCGGCCACCGGGATCGACTACCTCGCCCTGGTCCGCGACCGCCACACCGCGGCCCTGGCCCAGCGGGTGAACTACGCCGCCATCACCGCACCCGACCAGACCCAGGCTGCCGAGCCCGAGCCCGAGGTCGGTGCCGACGAGGTCGACGCCGCGGTCGCGGCCGACATCGCCTCCTTCGCCGCCTACCGCGACCAGCTCCCCGCCACCGGCACCAGCGGCGGCGACGTCGCGCTGCCCGGGCAGACGAACCTGCTCGACCTGCTCGACCCCACCAATGAGGGCCACGCCGACCACGACACCGAGGAGACCCCGTGACGCTCGATCGCCTCCAGGCCCACTACGGCTTCACCCGCACGCCCTTCGGCCGGGCCCTGGCCCCGGGCATGCTCCACCGCCACACCTCCCACGCCGAGGCCGTCGCCCGCATCTCCTGGTGCATCAGCGAACGCGCCCTCGGTGTGATCACCGGCGAGGTCGGGGCCGGCAAGACCGTCGCCATCCGCGCCGCCCTCGCCGGCCTGGACCCCTCCCGGCACACCACGATCTACCTGGGCAACCCCGCCGTCGGCGGGCGCGGCATCTACGCCGGCATCGTCACCGCCCTGGGCGGCGTCCCCCGCTTCCACAAGGCCTCGCTGATCCCGCAGACCGCCGAACTGCTCGCCGCCGAGGAACACGAACGCGGCCGCACCGTGATCCTGATCCTGGACGAGGCCCACCTGCTAAGCACCGACCAGCTCGAAGAGCTCCGCCTGCTCACCAACGCCGACATGGACTCCCACTCACCCTTCGCCTGCCTGCTCGTCGGCCAGCCCACCCTGCGCCGGCGGATCAAGCTCGGCACCTTCGCCGCCCTGGACCAACGCATCGCCCTGCGCTACACCCTGACCCAGATGTCCGACACCGAGACGAAGAGCTACCTGGCCCACCACCTCGCCCTGGCCGGGCGCTCGGACACGCTGTTCTCCGATGACGCGATCGCCCTGATCCACCAGGTCGGCCGCGGCATCCCCCGCGCGGTCAACAACCTCGCCGTCCAGGCCCTCGTCGCCGCCTTCGCCACCGGCAAGGCCGTCGTCGACGAATCCTCCGCCCGCGCCGCCGTCACCGAAGTCACCACAGAATAACCGCCACGACACCGTGATCACCACGGCGTCACCATGAGGACCAAGGCCCCGCCGGAAACCTCCGGCGGGGCCCCCCTTTCACCTCCGCACGTCTGCACCGATCACGACGCCCTCGTCATCACCCGACGCGACCGGCAACA
>NZ_JABCJJ010000057.1 GCF_012952065.1 Cellulomonas fimi | reverse complement strand
TCGACGAGATGCCCTTCTTGAACTGGCGATACGGACCTTCGACAAGTCGTATCTTCCCAAGTCAGGAGGGCATTCTCGCGTTCCCACGCCCACCCCGCGGCAATCAGCCCATCGGTGAATCGAGGCTTAGACACCGTCGCCCCGTAGACGTCGGCGAAGTGCGCGGCGACCTCACCGGTCGTCAACCCTCGCGCCGTCAACGACAGCACGAGCTGGTCGACCTCGTCCAGGCGCCGTTGCCGTTTGCGCACGATCGCCGGCTCGAACGTGCCCTCCCGGTCCCGAGGCACGTCGATCTCCACCGGCCCGATCTCCGTCAGCACCGTCTTGGACCTGGTGCCGTTCATGGTGCAGCCTTCCCGCCAAGCCACGCTCGGCGTGTCGGGCCAGACCAGCAGTTACACCGTTACTCGGACAGACCCGACCCCCTGGAACCGGCGCCACCCCGGACGACACCGGGCGTCCCGTCACACCCCGACGGCACAATCAACGCCCAAAGGCAGCAGAACTACCCGCGGGCTTACCCACCGCCGCTCGATGAAAGATCGAGGCTAGACTTCGAGACGCGACAACCGATCACCGTGGACTAGATTCCAGCACCCCGACTCCACGAAACCCGGCTCACACCAGAGCCTCCAAGCAACCCAGGGAGATTCAACCTTGACCGCCCTGAAGGTGGTCGAGGATGTCTCTCTCGACCTCCCTGATGTGCGCCACCGCGGCCGACCGCGCCTCGCGGCTACGGCGCGCCGTGACCGCCTCGACGATGGCCAGATGACCGGCCTGGGCGCGGTCCCGCCGTCCGGGCAGCTGAATGACCCGGCGCGAGTAGGCCCTGAAGAGCGGACGAATAGTCTCGTGCATCTTCACCAGCAAACGATTCTGAGACGCGGCGGCAATGGCCAGATGAAACTCGGCATCGCACTCGATAAACTCCTCGTCAGTCAGTTCCGGGGCCTCAGAGCGCTTCAGTATCTTCCGAAGCCGCTCACCGTCCGCCCGCGACACCCGCTTTGCCGCAAGACCGGCTGATTGACCCTCCAGATTGACGCGGGCCTCGAAGAGCTCGGCGACCGTGTAGTCGTCCACAATTAGGAGCTCGCTGCGAAGCGCCGATTGCTTCTCGGTGCTCGTGACGAACACCCCGACACCATGGGCGGTCCGGATCATCCCGCTGGACTCAACCATGCGCAGCGCCTCGCGCATCGAACTCCGGCCGACTCCGAACTCCTCGGCAAGAACGCGTTCGGCGGGGAGCTTGCTCCCCGGGGGAAACTGGCCTTCGACGATCAGTTGCTGCAGCTGCGCCGCCACTGAATCAGCCACTTTCAGCCGCCGCACGGGTTCGATCGCGTGCACGTCAGTCATCTATTCGCCTCTCGCTGCCCGCGGCGCCCCCGACGAAATGTCGCGCTCCACTGGAAGGTGGTCTGAACAACAATATTACCTGGTGACGGATCACGTCCATGGTAAGCGCCCCGCGTCTGCCGCGAGCTGGGCTTCCGAGGCCGGCGAGGACCTGAGGCCCGATGGGGCCACGTTGCGCCACCTCAGACAGGACGATGCGAGGAGCACATGCTGCCGAGAGGCAAACGGACTGCACCGTCCAGAACCGTACAGTGCTCGCCGATGGACCGGGCGGATCCGCCGGCGTAGGACAGAACCACGGTTGGCAGGTCCACCGTGTCCAGTGACGCGGTGCATCGTCACCGCCGGATACTGCCGCTCTTCGCGCCCGCGGTCGTGTCAGGTCCCGGGACGACCGTGCGGATCTGGTAGACCGTTGTCGTCGCACAGATAAACAGGGTCTGCCGGTCGTCGCCACCCCAGGTGAAGTTCGCGGGATCCTCGGGCACGCGGATGACGCCCAGAAGTCGTGCGTGCTCGTCGAGGACGTGAACCCCCCCGGGGCCGGTGCAGAACAGCCGCCCTGCTGCGTCGACCTTCATGCCGTCGGGAACCCCGATCCCGTCGCCGTGGATCTCCGCCCACACGTTCCCCCCGGTCACGCCCGTGCTGTCGGGCTCGAACCGCCGGATGTGCCGACGTTCGGTGTCATTGACGAAGAGATGGCGCTCGTCGAGCGAGAGGCACAACCCGTTCGGCCCTTCGAAGTCGTCGGCCAGCAACTCGAGCCGGCTCTCGTCCGGGCTGAGCCGGTAGACCCCTTGCCACGGCAGCTCGGCCCTGCGCTCGACACCGTACCGCGCGCCCCGACCGTAGAGGGGATCGGTGAAGTAGATCGTGCCATCGCTCGCCACGACCACGTCGTTCGGACTGTTGAGCGCGCGCCCACCGTACGTGTCCGCGAGGGTGCGGAGAGTCCCGTCCAGCTCCGACCGGACGACCCGGCTAGTGGCGTGCTCGCAGGTTACCAGGCGACCTTGGGTGTCCAGCGCACTTCCGTTGGCCTTGCGGCTCGGCGCCCGAAACAGCCGGACGCTTCCCGTCGTGCTGATGCGGTACATCCGGTCGGCGGGGATGTCACTGATCACCAGCTCGCGATCGCCCGCCAGCCACACCGGCCCCTCGCAGAACTCGAACCCTGAGGCCAGGACGCTCAGCGGAGCGTCGGCGACGATCGCCGCCGGACCCGCGGCGCGCTGATCCACGATCACGCCTCAGGCACTCCGGAAGCGGACATCCGACAGAGCGAAGCGTCCGTAGGCATGCTCCGTGAGCTCGATCCCGAGGCCCGGGGCGTCATGGGCCTCGAGATAGCCGTCCTTCACCTCGAGCGGCTCGGCCAGCAGGCCGTCCCATCCCGGCCCTCCGTAGGCGTCAAACTCGACGAGTGGCGCGTTCTCCGACGCGAGGATCACGTGGAGCCCCGCGGCCAGCGCGATGCCCGTGCCGGATGAACATGCGATGTGGGGGACGCACTGCAGGTTCCAGGACCCAGCCATGTCGGCGACGCGCTTAGCCTCGCTGATCCCGCCCACACTCGTGCAGTCCGGCTGCAGGACGTCAAAGGTCTTGCGTCGCAGGAGGTCCAGGTACTCGAACCGGGTCAGCATCGACTCACCCCCGGCCAGCGGGATCGAGACCCGGTCGGCGAGCCAGGTGTGGTCGTCGACGTACTGCGTGAGGCTCCGCGCGAGGATCGGCTCCTCCAACCACGCCACACCGAGCTGCTCAAGCTCGCGCGCCGCCCGGTACGCCGTCCTACGGTCGAACGCCATGTTGGCGTCGACCATGATGTCGACGCCGGCGCCGACCGCCGTCCGGACCTTCGACACCATGTGGACACCTGTCTCCAGATCGGGCCCGAGCCGCAGCTTCATCGCCGTGAAGCCGGCGGCGACTGCCTCCTCTGCCTCCGGGACGATGACATCGACGGGCTTGAGCGCGGGAGCAAAGTAGGCCCGGACCCGTTGCTTCGCTGCTCCGAGCAGTCGATGGACCGGCTGTCCGGACACCTTGCCGAGCAGGTCCCAGAGGGCGATGTCGATGCCACTGACCGCGTAGGTCTCGATCCCCCGTCGACCCCACATGTGCGTGGCATCCACCATGTCTTGCCATAACCGGGCGATCTCCAACGGGTCACGACCCACGAGCATCGGCCCCAGCTGCTGGTTGATGATCGGGCCGACCGTGGAGAAGTACTCGGCCGAGAAGCCGGCCTCACCGATCCCCTCGACACCCTCGTCCGTCCGGACGCGCACAACGATCCCGCCCTTGACGTCGACGGCCATGGCGCCCCAGCGCAGCGGCGCGTCGAGCGGCACCCCGACTGGGAACGCGCGGACTTCGGTGATCTTCATCAGTCTCTCTCTTCCGGATCGTGCTGTGTCGGCGCGTGGGTGCGAATATCCTCAGGGTGACTGACCGAAGTCGGGCCCTGGATCGGTGCACCGCTCGGGCGCACCACCACACCCGCGAACCCTTCTCCGATCACCGCTCCGCGGCTTGAGCGCCCCGCCCCACGACGGCCCGGCTCGCATCCCAGCACTCCAGGGATGCTCGATGGCCGGGCCCTCGCGGGGAGTTCCGGGCTCGGGCCGCCGCGGTCGAGGCAGGTGATGAGCGCCCGGGTGAAGTGCGGCAGGCCCGGCGGCGTGCGCGAGGTAATGACGTTCCCGTTCTCCACCACGGCCTCATGGCCCACACGCCGCCGGCGTTTAACCACGTCGTCCTTGATCGGCAGGTAGCCGGTGCGGCCTGTCCGTCAGTTCCCCCCTGCGGGCGAGACCGCTCCGGCGGCCTCGAGCATCTGGAGGAACTCCGTGCTGAGGAGCACGTCGCCGTGGTTGGCCTGGACGTTGCGCAGGGCCTCCCAGTGCTGTCCGTAACCCAGGGGCTCGTCCTTGAGCCCGGACGGGATGGCGGCGTTGGTGTCCGCGA
>NZ_JABCJJ010000056.1 GCF_012952065.1 Cellulomonas fimi | reverse complement strand
GTTCCGGCGTTGACCGGGACCGACCCGACCACGATGAACCCACCGGCGAGCCCGAGGCAACCGCCACATCCCAGCGCCATCTTCCCCACCCACGATGCGCCCGCAGGGCGCTCAAATGCTCAGCCGAGTGGCGCCTGCCAGCGCAGCAGCGTCCCGCGCCCCGAGGGCGGGCTGCCGAGGCTGAAGGTCCCGCCGTGCTGACGGGCCCGGGTCGCGAGGTTCTGCGTCCCCGAGTGGCGCTCCCGCGCCTCGGCGAGCCCCGCGCCGTCGTCCTCGACCTCGACGTGCACCGTCCCGGCCGGTGCCGTGCCGTGGACCGTGACCCGCACCGCGACTGAGGACGCGCGGGCGTGCCGGGCGGCGTTGGCCAGGCCCTCGCGCACGACCGCGACGACGTCGTCCGCGAGGTCGGGGTGGACGACCTCGTCGATCGCGTCGACGTCGCCCTGCTCGTCCTGCGCGGAGTCGACGACGCGCCCCCGGAACGTGATGACCAGTGAGGGCGCGAACCCGAGGCCCGTGCGGGCGAGCGACGACTCCCTGCGCAGACGCTCGACGAGCGAGCCCGCCGCGTCGGGGTCGCGGAGCGCGTGCACGATGGCGCGGATCTGGCGCACGGTCGAGTCCACGTTGTCGAGCGACTGCTCGATGATCGCGGTCAGCTCGGCAGGGTCGATGCCGCCGCGGGCACGCTGGCGTGCGGACTCGAGCTGCATCCCCGTCGCGAACAGCTGCTGGATCGCGAGGTCGTGGAGATCGCGCGCGATCCGCTCCCGCTCGTCGAGCAGCGCGGCGACGTCCTGCGCGTGGCGCGCCTCGGCGAGGACGAACGCAAGCGCCGCCTGGGCGGCGAACGACTGCGACGTCGTCAGGTCGCTCCGGTCGAACGGCGGGGAGCCGACGCGGCGCAGCAGCAGGAGCACCCCGACGCTGTGCCCGACGGTGCGCAGCGGCGCGTAGAGGGCCGGGCCGAACTGGCGCATCGGGGGCAGCTTGAGCCGGCGTGCCGCGGCGAGGGAGGGCACCAGCTCGCCCTGCCCGCTCCCGTAGGCCGCCCACGACCGGCCGTCGCGCGGCATGGTGAGCCCGAGCAGCACGTCCGCGGAGTGCCCGTCGACGATCTCCATGACCAGCTCGCCGTCCGGACCGGGCAGCACGAGCGCCGCCGTGTCGGCGCGGGCGATCTCCCGGGCCGAGCTCGCGATCTGGACGAGCGCGTCCTCCTCGTCCGCACCCTCGAGGAGCATCGTCGTGATGCGCTGGCCGGCCTCGAGCCAGTGCTCGCGCCGGTTGGCCTCGGCGTACAGCTGTGCGTTCTCGATCGCCACGCCCGCCGCGGCGCCCAGCGCGATGACGATCTCCTCGTCCGCCTCGTCGAACCCGCCCGGCTTCTCGGCCAGGTAGAGGTCGCCGTAGACCTCCTCGCGCACGCGCACGGCGGCGCCGAGGAACGACCCCATCGGGGGGTGGTGCCGGGGGAAGCCCTGGAACGCCGGGTGCTCCCGCAGGTCGGTGAGCCGCAGCACCCCGTGCGCGGGGATCTTGCCGAGCACCCCGACCGCGTGCGGCGAGCTCGCGAGCCGGGCCACGGCCGAGTCCGGGACGCCGTTCTGCACGAAGGTGACCGACGCGCCCTCCTGGTCGAGGATGTTCATCGCGCCGTACCTGGCGCCGGTGAGCTCGGTGCTGACGTCGACGAACTTCTTGAGCACGCTGGGCAGGTCCAGGTCGGCGGCGAGCTCGAGCACCGCGCGCATCAGCTCGGCTGCGCCCGCTGCCCCCGTCGCCCCGCGCAGTGCGGCCGGAACCGCGTGCTCCTCGGTCGTCACGGCGCGCTCCTCCCGTTCGGTCTCGACCACACGGTACGGGGGGCGGCCGCCGGGGCGGTGGGGCTCGACGACGGTCCGCCCGCGGGCGGACTCTACGATGAGTCCCCAGCACCATCCTGTTGCGGAGGAAGCCATCACCGAGTCCCTCGCCCCACCCGGCGTCTACCTGAGCGCGCCGGAGGCCGAGGAGCAGGACCGCGAGCTCGTCGAGGTCACGTCGCACGCCGCGGTCGTACGCCTGGCCGCGCGGTCCGACGTCGTGCGGGTCAAAGGTCGGTACGCCCTCGTCAACACCGACCGGACCCCGTCTCAGGCGATGGTCGAGGACCTGCTGTTCGTCCGGGGCGTGCTCGACGACGCCGGGATCGGCTACCTGCTCGTGCGCGGGAACACCCGGCGTCCCGTCCTGGCGGTCGACTGGCAGGACCGGAAGGCGATGCGGCGGGCGCTGGTCGCCGCGTGCCAGGACGAGCCCTTCTACTCGATGACCGTCGACGCGCGGGGGAGGTCCGCGCTGCTGGTGGCCGACGGCTCGCTCGCGCTCTCGAACAAGGCCCGGATCCTGCGCCTGTACCGGCCGCGGGTCGAGCCGGAGGGCGGGCTCACCTACGGGTCGTCCGGCGGTCTCCAGCTCGAGCTCTGGTCGTGGGAGGGGCCCGACGTCGTGCTGCCGGTCGAGAACTCCGTGACCCGCCGGATCCTCCCGGCCGACGAGGCCGTGCGCGGCACGGTCGAGCGGTACGGGCACAGCTGGCCGACGATCGAGACCATGTTCGCGGACCACGCCTCGGACATCGCGTTCGACATCGACATCGTGTTCTCGTGGGTGGACGGCAACAGCCCCGAGTACCGCGCCGCACGGGCCGCGCAGATGAAGGGCGTCGTCGTCGGGGAGGGCGACGACTCCGACGCCCGCTTCCGGCACGTCGACGAGCTGCGGTACGCGCTGCGCTCGGTGTACATGTTCGCGCCGTGGGTCCGGCACATCTTCCTCGTCACCGACTCCTCCGCGCCGGACTGGCTCGCCGACCACCCGGACGTCACGATCGTGCGGAGCGAGGACCACTTCCGGGACTCTTCGGTGCTCCCGACCCACAACTCCCAGGCGGTGGAGTCGCAGCTCCAGCACATCGAGGGCCTGTCCGAGCACTTCCTCTACTCGAACGACGACATGTTCTTCGGTCGGCCGGTCGGGCCGGAGATGTTCTTCTCGCCGGGCGGCGTCACCAAGTTCGTGGAGGCGACCACGCGCATCGGCCTCGGCGACAACGACCTCTCGCGCAGCGGGTTCGAGAACGCGGCGCGCGTCAACCGCCGGCTCCTGCACAACCGCTTCGGCACGATGACGACCCGCCACCTCGAGCACTGCCCGGCGCCGCTGCGCCGCAGCGTCCTGCACGAGATGGAGGACGTGTTCGCCGCGGAGTTCGCCGCGACCGCCGCGAGCCGGTTCCGCGCGAAGGACAACATCTCGGTGACAAACTCGCTCTACCACTACTACGCCCTCCTGACCGGGTCGGCGGTCACGCAGACCGACGCCCAGGTCAAGTACGTCGACACCACCTCCAGGTCCGGGCTCGCGGTGATGGACCGCCTGCTGAGGAATCGCTCGCAGGACTTCTTCTGCCTCAACGACGGCAGCGTCCCCGAGGTCGGCGCGGACGAGCGGGCGACGCGGGTCACCGAGTTCCTGCAGCGCTACTTCCCGATCGCCGCGCCCTGGGAGCGGTGAACCGCCGGCCTCGCGCCCCTGCGGGACGGCACGTCGCGTGTCACAGGACCACACATCCGCAGCCCGCTGTGCGATACTTGCCCCGGTTCCGAGGGGCGTCCACACCGCACCCCAGACCACCGACTGTGCTAGCTCGCCGCAACCGCGCTCGCGGCAGCCGCGCCGCCACCGCCCTCCGGGCAGGCGAGCGCCGGCGCCGCGCGCCCTTGCGGCCGGCCGCGACCGACTTCCGTCGCCGCGCACCCGCGTGAGTGACGACTGACCGCCCGAGGGACGCTGTGGAGTGTGGCCACGGCCCCCGGGCACTTGGAGTACCGCGAGTGACCCTCGACAACTCGTCCGACAGCTCGCCCGTGGACGCCACCGCCGACGCCGGCGACACAGGACGTCCCGCTGCCAAGGCGCCTCGACGCCGCGCGACCCGCAAGACCGCCCCCGCAGTCGCGGCCGCGGACGCCGCGCAGCCGGACCAGACGGCACCGAGTACCCCGCCGCGGCCTGCCGGGGTCGTCGCAGCCGAGCCGGCCGCCTCGGAGCCCAGCCAGGCCCCCCGGCCGGCGTCCGCCGAGCCCGCTGCTGAGACGCCGGCCAAGGCGCCACGTCGGCGCGCGACCAAGAAGGCGGCGGCCCCGGTCGAGGCCGCGGCCCCGGTCGAGGCGGCGGCCCCGGTCGAGGCCGCGGCCCCGGCTCCCGCCGAGCCGACCGCGGGCGAGCCCGCCAAGGGGCGGACGGCGAGGAGCCGGACCACCACGAGCCGGACCACCACGAGCCGATCCGCCACGAGCCAGCCCTCCGAGACAGAGCCCAGCGCGGCCGAGGCGGCGCCGACGCTCGACGTGATGGCCGAGCTCGCGTCGGTCACGGGCCGCCGGCCCGCTAGTCGCCGCGCGTCGCGCCGTCGCGGCGGCGAGGCGCCCGCCGAGAACGCCCCCGCCGACGTCACGCCCGAGCCGCCCGTGGTCGAGCCGGTCGCGGCCGCTGAGCTCACGCCCGCGGACGTCGAGCCCGAGGACGCCGAGCAGGCTCCGGGCGCGGATGACACCGACGTCGAGTCCACGACGGCCGAGGAGGCCCCGGCGGCGTCCGCCCCCCGCGTCCCCACGACGGCGCTGCTCTTCCAGGCGCCCGACGCGACCGCGGTCCGGCCGCGCCGCCGCCGGGCCGTCTCGCCCGCAGGCCCGCCGCGCG
>NZ_JABCJJ010000055.1 GCF_012952065.1 Cellulomonas fimi | reverse complement strand
TAAGTTTGAACGGTTGCCTCGCGGCGGGTTGGGAGATCCAAGGCGATGCGCGTCTGTTCCTTGAGAACTCAACAGCGTGCCAAGTAGTTGATGCCATGTGGTTCATCGGTTGGTGTTGTCCGGGCTTTGTGGTTCGGGTGGGCTGGTTGGTGGATCGTTGGCTTTTGATGGATGCCTGCCACCCCGTGGTGGGTGTCTGTTCGAGGTCAGTTCAGCTGGATCTTGCGGCCGTGTTTGGTCGTGGGGTCCGTTTCGTGTGTCGGTTTCCCTGCTGTCTTCGGGTGGTGGGGGGCTGTGAGACATTTACGGAGAGTTTGATTCTGGCTCAGGACGAACGCTGGCGGCGTGCTTAACACATGCAAGTCGAACGGTGATATCAGGGCTTGCTCTGGTTGATCAGTGGCGAACGGGTGAGTAACACGTGAGTAACCTGCCCCTGACTCTGGGATAACTTCGGGAAATCGGAGCTAATACCGGATACGAGACGCATCCGCATGGGTAGTGTCTGGAAAGATTTATCGGTCTGGGATGGACTCGCGGCCTATCAGCTTGTTGGTGGGGTAATGGCTCACCAAGGCGACGACGGGTAGCCGGCCTGAGAGGGCGACCGGCCACACTGGGACTGAGATACGGCCCAGACTCCTACGGGAGGCAGCAGTGGGGAATATTGCACAATGGGCGAAAGCCTGATGCAGCGACGCCGCGTGAGGGATGAAGGCCTTCGGGTTGTAAACCTCTTTCAGCAGGGAAGAAGCGCAAGTGACGGTACCTGCAGAAGAAGCGCCGGCTAACTACGTGCCAGCAGCCGCGGTAATACGTAGGGCGCAAGCGTTGTCCGGAATTATTGGGCGTAAAGAGCTCGTAGGCGGTTTGTCGCGTCTGCTGTGAAAACTCGAGGCTCAACCTCGGGCTTGCAGTGGGTACGGGCAGACTAGAGTGCGGTAGGGGAGACTGGAATTCCTGGTGTAGCGGTGGAATGCGCAGATATCAGGAGGAACACCGATGGCGAAGGCAGGTCTCTGGGCCGCAACTGACGCTGAGGAGCGAAAGCATGGGGAGCGAACAGGATTAGATACCCTGGTAGTCCATGCCGTAAACGTTGGGCACTAGGTGTGGGGCTCATTCCACGAGTTCCGTGCCGCAGCAAACGCATTAAGTGCCCCGCCTGGGGAGTACGGCCGCAAGGCTAAAACTCAAAGAAATTGACGGGGGCCCGCACAAGCGGCGGAGCATGCGGATTAATTCGATGCAACGCGAAGAACCTTACCAAGGCTTGACATACACCGGAAAAGTGCAGAGATGTGCTCCCCGCAAGGTCGGTGTACAGGTGGTGCATGGTTGTCGTCAGCTCGTGTCGTGAGATGTTGGGTTAAGTCCCGCAACGAGCGCAACCCTCGTCCTATGTTGCCAGCGGGTCGTGCCGGGGACTCATAGGAGACTGCCGGGGTCAACTCGGAGGAAGGTGGGGATGACGTCAAATCATCATGCCCCTTATGTCTTGGGCTTCACGCATGCTACAATGGCCGGTACAAAGGGCTGCGATACCGCGAGGTGGAGCGAATCCCAAAAAGCCGGTCTCAGTTCGGATTGGGGTCTGCAACTCGACCCCATGAAGTCGGAGTCGCTAGTAATCGCAGATCAGCAACGCTGCGGTGAATACGTTCCCGGGCCTTGTACACACCGCCCGTCAAGTCACGAAAGTCGGTAACACCCGAAGCCGGTGGCCCAACCCCTTGTGGGGGGGAGCCGTCGAAGGTGGGACTGGCGATTGGGACTAAGTCGTAACAAGGTAGCCGTACCGGAAGGTGCGGCTGGATCACCTCCTTTCTAAGGAGCTCTGGCCGCGTCCGCCCTGCGGGGTGGGTGTGGTTCAGGCCCATGCCTCGGCCGTTCGCGTCGGGGGTGGTGCTCACGGGTGGAACATCGACTATGGCCGGCTCGACGTGGTCGCTGCTGCTAGTACTCCCGGTTCGCCGGGGTGGAACGTGGTGGGGGGTGCGGGGTCGGCTGGGCGCGCTGTTGGGTCCTGAGGGAACAGGCTTCGGTCTGTTGGCCTCGGGTCGCCTGGCCCCCGGTGTGGGGGTGGGTGGCTGTGGATGCGGACCACGTGAGGCCGTCGGCGGGTGCCGGTGGTGGGTCGTGGGACTGCCCGTAGCTTGAGAACTGCACAGTGGACGCGAGCATCTTTGATAGATCTTTGTGGCAAGTTTTTAAGGGCACAGGGTGGATGCCTTGGCACTAGGAGCCGAAGAAGGACGTGGTAGCCTGCGATAAGCCTCGGGGAGTTGGCAAACGAACCGTGATCCGAGGATGTCCGAATGGGGAAACCCCGCTGGAGTCATGTCCAGTGACCCGCACCTGAATATATAGGGTGTGTGGAGGGAACGTCGGGAAGTGAAACATCTCAGTACCGACAGGAAGAGATATTCCGTGAGTAGTGGCGAGCGAAAGCGGATCAGGCCAAACCGATTGCGTGTTCAAGCCGGCGGGCGTTGCGTGGTCGGGGTTGTGGGACCTTTCAGCTGGTTCTGCCGGACCAGCAGGGAGTCAGAAAGTCGCGTCATAGTCGAAGGGCATTGAAAGGCCCGGCACAGAGGGTGTGACCCCCGTAGACGAAATGGCGTGGCCTCCCGAGGGGGATCCCAAGTAGCACGGGGCCCGAGAAATCCCGTGTGAATCTGGACAGACCACTGTCTAAGCCTAAATACTACCTAGTGACCGATAGCGGACAAGTACCGTGAGGGAAAGGTGAAAAGTACCCCGGGAGGGGAGTGAAATAGTACCTGAAACCGTGTGCCTACAATCCGTTGGAGCCTCCCTAGCAGGGGTGACAGCGTGCCTTTTGAAGAATGAGCCTGCGAGTTAGTGGTACGTGGCGAGGTTAACCCGTGTGGGGAAGCCGTAGCGAAAGCGAGTCCGAACAGGGCGGTACAGTCGCGTGCTCTAGACCCGAAGCGGAGTGATCTACCCATGGCCAGGTTGAAGCGCGGGTAAGACCGCGTGGAGGACCGAACCCACCAGGGTTGAAAACCTGGGGGATGAGCTGTGGGTAGGGGTGAAAGGCCAATCAAACTCCGTGATAGCTGGTTCTCCCCGAAATGCATTTAGGTGCAGCGTCACGTGTTTCTTGCCGGAGGTAGAGCTACTGGATAGCCGATGGGCCCTACAAGGTTACTGACGTTAGCCAAACTCCGAATGCCGGTAAGTGAGAGCGTGGCAGTGAGACTGCGGGGGATAAGCTCCGTAGTCGAGAGGGAAACAGCCCAGACCACCAGCTAAGGCCCCTAAGCGTATGCTAAGTGGGAAAGGATGTGGAGTTGCACAGACAACCAGGAGGTTGGCTTAGAAGCAGCCACCCTTGAAAGAGTGCGTAATAGCTCACTGGTCAAGTGATTCCGCGCCGACAATGTAGCGGGGCTCAAGCATACCGCCGAAGCTGTGGCATTCACATGATAACCAGGCCTTCGTGGTCCAGGTGTGTGGATGGGTAGGGGAGCGTCGTGTGGGCAGTGAAGCCGCGGGGGGACCCAGCGGTGGAGCCCACACGAGTGAGAATGCAGGCATGAGTAGCGAAAGACGGGTGAGAAACCCGTCCGCCGAATGACCAAGGGTTCCAGGGCCAGGCTAATCCGCCCTGGGTAAGTCGGGACCTAAGGCGAGGCCGACAGGCGTAGTCGATGGACAACGGGTTGATATTCCCGTACCGGCGAAGAACCGCCCATACCGACCCCGGTGATGCTCAGCGCCCGACGCCGCCACGATCCCTTCGGGGAGGTGGCGGACCAGCGCGCGACCCGAGCCGGCAGTAGGTAAGCGTAGTAACAGGGGTGACGCAGGAAGGTAGCCCAGCGTGGCGATGGTTGACCACGTCCAAGGTTGTAGGGCGAGAGGTAGGCAAATCCGCCTCTCACGAGCCTGAGAACTGATGGTGACCGCTCATGCGGGATGATTGGGTGATCCTATGCTGCCAAGAAAAGCCTCGGCGCGAGGTTCTAGCCGCCCGTACCCTAAACCGACTCAGGTGGTCAGGTAGAGAATACCAAGGCGATCGAGAGAATCGTGGTTAAGGAACTCGGCAAAATGCCCCCGTAACTTCGGGAGAAGGGGGGCCTGAGGCGTGAACCCACTAGCTGGGGGAGCGTGCGAAGGCCGCAGAGACCAGGGAGAAGCGACTGTTTACTAAAAACACAGGTCCGTGCGAAGTCGCAAGACGATGTATACGGACTGACGCCTGCCCGGTGCTGGAAGGTTAAGAGGACGGGTCAGCCGCAAGGCGAAGCTCAGAATTTAAGCCCCAGTAAACGGCGGTGGTAACTATAACCATCCTAAGGTAGCGAAATTCCTTGTCGGGTAAGTTCCGACCTGCACGAATGGCGTAACGACTTCTCCGCTGTCTCAACCGCGAACTCGGCGAAATTGCACTACGAGTAAAGATGCTCGTTACGCGCAGCAGGACGGAAAGACCCCGGGACCTTTACTATAGCTTGGTATTGGTGTTCGGTGCGGCTTGTGTAGGATAGGTGGGAGACTGTGAAGCCGGCACGCCAGTGTCGGTGGAGTCAACGTTGAAATACCACTCTGGTCGCTCTGGATATCTAACCTCGGTCCGTGATCCGGATCAGGGACAGTGCCTGGTGGGTAGTTTAACTGGGGCGGTTGCCTCCTAAAATGTAACGGAGGCGCCCAAAGGTTCCCTCAGCCTGGTTGGCAATCAGGTGGCGAGTGCAAGTGCACAAGGGAGCTTGACTGTGAGACTGACAGGTCGAGCAGGGACGAAAGTCGGGACTAGTGATCCGGCGGTGGCTTGTGGAAGCGCCGTCGCTCAACGGATAAAAGGTACCCCGGGGATAACAGGCTGATCTTGCCCAAGAGTCCATATCGACGGCATGGTTTGGCACCTCGATGTCGGCTCGTCGCATCCTGGGGCTGGAGTAGGTCCCAAGGGTTGGGCTGTTCGCCCATTAAAGCGGTACGCGAGCTGGGTTTAGAACGTCGTGAGACAGTTCGGTCCCTATCCGCTGCGCGCGCAGGAAACTTGAGAAGGGCTGTCCCTAGTACGAGAGGACCGGGACGGACGAACCTCTGGTGTGCCAGTTGTTCCGCCAGGAGCACGGCTGGTTGGCTACGTTCGGAAGGGATAACCGCTGAAAGCATCTAAGCGGGAAGCCTGCTTCAAGATGAGGTTTCCACGGGGCTCGCCCCGAGAGGCTCCCAGCTAGACCACTGGGTAGATAGGCCGGATGTGGAAGCGGGGACCAAAGACCCGTGAAGCTGACCGGTACTAATAAGCCGACAACTTGACACACCTATCATTGCTACGCGTCCACTGTGCGGTTCCCGAGATACGGTCGGGACAACACCGCAACCGAGACATCTCCATAGAGTTACGGCGGTCATAGCGAAGGGGAAACGCCCGGTCCCATTCCGAACCCGGAAGCTAAGCCCTTCAGCGCCGATGGTACTGCACGGGAGACTGTGTGGGAGAGTAGGTCGCCGCCGGACAACCATTACAGAAAGAGCCACCCCACCC
>NZ_JABCJJ010000054.1 GCF_012952065.1 Cellulomonas fimi | reverse complement strand
CAACGGGCGCCTCGAACACCTGCGCGGCTCCGCCCTCGGCTTCCGCAACCTCACCAACTACATCGCCAGAAGCCTGCTCGAGACCGGCGGCTTCAGACCCCGACTACACCCTCAATCGCGATGAGCCTGTAAATCGACTGCCCAGAACCGAGCCCAGTTGCTAATTATGACTACTGCCCGCCCTTGACCGAGTTGTCCACGGTACCGTTGTTGCAATTAGGCGTCACACCACACGCAGCGATCGCCGCGTTCACCTGCAGCGCAGCGCGGACCCAGTGGGGGCCCACGGGTTCCGTGCTCATCAGAATATCGTCCCCTGCTCCGGTGGCTCAGTCCTTCGAAGCCGGGCGTAATCAAGCAACTCGCTCGCGCGGGCGTTCTTCGAGTGCCATTCGTGGACGACCGCCTCACCCAGGAGCACGTAGTTCCAGGAGAGGTCAGCTCGAAGGTTGCTATCGAGTTCGTTGATCTGGTCGCACCAGGCGAGCGCCGCGCGCTGCTTACGCCTCACGTTCTCGTCGCTGAGCGCTGACTGCGCCTTGGTCTCAACGACGTAGACGTCGGTGTCGGTGCGCACCAGGAAGTCCGGCGAGTACTGAGCGGGCATGCCATCGGCCTTCAGGTACGGTCGGCGCAAGAAGCTATGCCGGTACTCGTGGATCTTGGCGAACGCCTCGACGTGGGTATCGCTGTTGAGCCACTCGATGAACAGGCGCTCCAGGCCCCCGCCCCTGGTTGGGACGGGGAGCTTGGGATAGATGCACTTGGTGACCTCGACGCACGAGCTCGTCCGGACAGGGATCGTCTTGACGTCCGAGAGGTTCATATAGCGAACCTCAGCGCCGGCCACGGACTGGCTCTCCTGCAGCGCAGTGAGCTTGCTCGCGAACGCCCCAGCGATCTCGTGCGCGACATCGTCGATGAGGAGCACACGCCAGTTCTCTTCTTCGAGGGGGTCGAAGTCCTCCTTGAACATGCGGTGCCGAACGTACGTATCGATCCAGCCAGTGAGCAGTGGCTTGTACGCCTGGAGGATCGGGTACTGGCTGATCTCCTTGTACTTGCCAGCACTACTCGTGAGGTTCCGGCCAAGCGCCTCGGTGATGCGGGTGGTCATGCGGGAGAGGTAGTCGTTGTACCCAGTGGCCGTCAGGATGCCCCCGTCGACGCGGTAGTCACCGAACTGCGTCCCTGTCTGGGCATCCTGCGAGACGAACCGATCACCCTTGCCGATCTGGCTGATCAGCCAGTCCACCTGGTACTTGCTCACGGGCAGCGTCAGCGGGTCGATGCTCGGCTTCTTCAGCTCCTCGTCAGCATCCCGGATGACGATTGGAACCTCGAAGTCGTAGGCCTGGTAGCCCGGCCGCAGATCGACGTTCTCGAGGTCGCCCGTCGCTGGGGTGCCATCCGAGTCGTCCCCCACCTCGACGGCCAGCCCCTCGCCCAGCAGGTCTTCATAGAACTGCGAGAACGCCGGGTGCTCAACGATGAAGAGCACGTCGAAGAAGTTGGTCGGCTCCTCCCGGCGGGCGATTCGTTCACGGGTCTCCCGCTTCAGATCATCGATCTCCTCGTTGCCGCGCCACATCAGGCGCAGACCACGACCGACCGTCTGCTCCAACAAGATCGACGCCTCGGACGTACGGAGCGGCACAATGACGCAAATGTTGTTGACATCGAAGCCTTCGCGGAGCATCAAGACCGAGACGATGACCCTGGGCTGCTCATGGCGATCGACGTCGAAGAGCCGCTCGCGGATGGGCTCCCAGTCCTTCGGGCCAAGCTCCGCCTTTCGCCCAGAGTCGACACGCAGGATGTCGCCTTCGGACAGGCCCGTGGTCTGCAAGAACTCCACGACGTGGGGCGTGACCATGGTGTCCTCACAGATCACCAGGAGCTTCGGATGCTTGTCCGGAGCGGTGTCCGCGAACTGCTCCTCGAGGATCTGCAGCTTCTTGAGGCCCGCGCGGAGCATGACGCGCTGCCCCTGACTCAGCCCGGTCACTCGCTTCTGCTCGTCACGCTCGGCCTTGAAGTCGAGTGGCAGCGAGGCCACGGCCTTTCGCCTGTCGAGCGCCAGCGACTTGACCAAGCCAGCCTTCATGGCGGCGGTGAGGTCGAAGTCGACCACGATGTGCGGGAAGTACTGACGCGACCGCTTACGGCCAGAGCCCACCTCGTTGAAGGGCGTCGCCGAGAAGTCGATCTGGATGAAGCGCGAGCCCTTGGTGGCCGCGATCTCCAGCAGGCTGCGCTGCCACTCGACGTCGGTCACTTCCTCCAGCGTGCGGATCTCGTGGATGTGGTGCGCCTCGTCGTTGAAGACCAGGAGGTCCGGCAGGTCGACAAGCGCCTGGAGTGGCCCGCCGCGAGCGAAGCGCCGGTCCAAGACGGCGAGGGTGTTGCCCGCCGCCGTGCCGGGAGTCAGAGGGAAAAGACTCTCAACGGCTGCCTTGGCATCAATTTCACGCCCGGGTGCCTCGACGTCGCCCCCGTCCTCATCCTCAACGAAGTTCGGGTCCTCAACACCCGCAAGGAGATGCCAGTTGGTGATAGCGATGAGCCCGGAACCAGTGACCTTGCGACCGATGTCCGTCTTGGTAACGATCGAGGACTGGAGGAAACCAAAGACCTGGGTCCGGAAGTTCTCGGGGATGAACAGGACCTGCTGGCGGTAGATGTCGCTGGTCGTGAAGTCGCGCTCGCCGTCAAAGGTCTTGCCCTGGAACGAGTCGAGCAACCGGTCGTAGACGATCAAGCCAGGGGCGACCAACAGGAAGTTGCTCGTGAAGCGCTCATCAGTCGGGTTGGCAACCTTGTTCAAGTATTGCCAGACCAGGAGCGCGTTGAGTACCCAGGTCTTGCCGGTGCCAGTCGCCATCTTGGCGGCGTACTTCGGATGCGAGTGCCGGTCGCGCGTGACTTCGCCGAGCAGCCCGTTGTCGAGCAAGGCGTCGCCGGCGGCCGCCTCGTACAGCTCGCGGAGGCTCCGGGTGCCGAGCACCTCGTGTGCGTAGATGATGTGCAAGATCGCCGAGCGCTGGCCCTCGTGGAAATTCAGTTCGCGCAGGTCGACGTAGTCCTGCTGGAACCAGAAGCGGAGCAGTTCTTCGGTCGTCGGGGTGACCTGGCCGAGCAACTCCGGCTCCAGGCCACTAACCAAGTCGGCGACCTGTGCATCGACAAGTTTCGCAAGCCCGGTTGCCAGCGGGAAGAGATCCTGGGCCATCAGTCGACTTCGACTCTGTCGATGACGACCTCGGACTCGTAGCCGAAGACGTCGACAGCGCGGATGCAGACTCGACGCGGCCCATCGTGAATCGGCAGATCGATCTGAGCAGCCGTGATGACCCGCAACGCGTCGTCGTCGTTGCCGGTGTTACCTCGGTAGTCCTGCCACACCGACCGAAAGACCTCGCCGTCGTAGTCCGGGTCCACGGCCCAGTACTCGATGAGTGCGAGCGGCTCGTTGTTCATGATGCTCTGTAGCTCAGCCCGGTTCTTGTCGTCCAGGTTGATGGCCTCGGGTGACAGTAGGACGTAGTTGTGGAGAGCCACCCTGAGCTCCTCGCGGCCGGCGCTGGCCTTGCGGGAGATGACCCCGGCCTGAAGAAACTGGAGGCTTGAGAACCGCACCTCGGCTGCAAGTTTGTCGGCGCCCTTCTTCTTGAGTCGATCGAGGAGGTCGGGCGGGATGACGAGCACCTCAAGATTCGGGTCGCCGAGGCTGGCGATGTCCTGGCCGATGCCAGCAGAGAAGTTCCAGCCGAGCACAATGACCTTCTCGAAGCCACCGAGCTTGCTGTCGCGGTACCCCTGCGCCCGGCGCAGCGTCGATACCGTCGTGAGCTTCGACGGGGAGTCGGCGTAGACGAGTGTCCGGGTGCTAGGCAGTCGACCAAGGCTGCCGTTGACGTTTTCCTCGGTAGGGAGCGGCAAGGCGCCGTATAGGTCAAGAACCACCTTGGCGAGGTCACCGACTCGGAACGAACGGCCGAGCGTCGAACGCGCCTGTTCGACCTGATAGTCCCCGATAGCCTGGTATAGAAACGGCTTGGCGTTCTGGTCGATAAGACGCTTGCGCGTGATCATCGTCGAAGGCTTACCGAGGTCGGTCGCTACCCAACGGCGACCCAACCTCTCAGCTACAGCCGCGGTGGTACCGGAGCCGATGAAGAAGTCGGCAACGAGGCTGCCCTCGTCGGTGGTGGCGCTGATGATCCGCTCAAGTAGCGTCTCGGGTTTCTGTGTGTTGAAACGCAGGTTCTCAGTCTTGTCAGCTGGCTGGAGCATCGAGAGTCGCCAGACATCATCTATCGTGCGGTGGGTCGAATCGATGTAGACGACCTTGCCATCGTCACCCTTGGCGTTAACCAGCGACTTCGTTTCTGACGACCACACCCGCTTGATCTGGCGTATTGGCTCAAGGCGCTTTTCCTTCTGCGGATTGAAGGTAAAGCTGGCAGACTTCCGATAGAACATTATATAGTCATGGTTCCTAGGGAACGTCTTGATGTTGCCCTGCATCTTGTTGTAGTACCACCACACGATGTCATTAGTAAAATTGTCTCGTCCGAAAATCTCGTCAAGAACAATCTTGACATAGTGCCCCACGTGCCAATCAAGGTGAACGAATATTGAGCCAGTGTCAGCGAGTAGCTCCCGCATCAGAACGAGACGCGGAGTGATCATCGCCAGATAGGACGCTGTGCCGTCTGACCATGTATCGGAATAGGCGAACTGCTCGAAGACCGTCGGCTTCTGATCGATGGTTGCGCCAGGCAGAATGATTTTTGTTCGGTAGTCCGCCTTCGAGTCGAAGGGCGGGTCGATGTAGATCAGATCCACCTTTCCGCGCATGCTCGACGTGTTCTGATCGCCGGCCAACAGCGCGGCCATCGCCAGCAGATTGTCGCCGTATATCAAGCGGCTGAGCTCGCCGTTAGGAGAGGCCGACTGAAGGTCGGCTCGGTCGGCCTGAGTGAAGAGATCGGTTGCGACCGTGTCCTTCGAGGGGATGACTAGCTCGCGGGTCTGCAGCGTCACCCGGTTACGTCCCTCGAGTTGTTCGAGGACCTGCGCCGCCTGCCGCTTTCCGGTGGCCACGATGCCCGGCAACTGCTCCAGCAGCGACTTCCCCACTTGGCTTCCTTCCAGTCCGCCGACTCCCGCGCACGAGCGAATCCCCCCGCGCCGACCAGGCACCTGCGACCCTACCCAGGCCGACCGACAGATCGATGCCGTTCGGGCAGCGCGCCGCACTGCCGTTTCGGCGGCGTGACCGCGTGCGGCGTCCGAGGCGGCCCTGACGTCGTAGCGACCCGATACCTGCTCGAGGTGAGTACCCGGCGGATGGACAAGCCCGTGGAGTCCCTGGGATCACCCAGCTGAGCAAGTCGCAGGTTTCACGGATGGCCACCGCCCTCGATGAGCAGGGCGTCGCGTTTCGGACCCGCTCGTGGGGCGGCGGCCCCTACACGTCTGCCGGGCCGACGCGCTGATCGTGACGTTCCGTGAGGGTGGGCGGTTGGTCACATTGCCGCCATGGTCGCCACCGGCGTCAACGGCGACAGCCACCGGGAGATCTCAGGATCGACGCCTCAGCCGCTGAGGACGGCGCCCGGTGGTTGACGTTGTTCCGCGACCTGACCTCCCGTGGCCCGGGTCAAGTCCTGGGGAGTGGTGTAGCGGTGCGGTGTGACCCCTGGGGTGTTTTCAGGCCGTGAGGGCCAGGGTTGGGTCGGTCACCTCCTGGTCGCCGGGGACGAGGTTGAGGTGGGCCTTGGCC
>NZ_JABCJJ010000053.1 GCF_012952065.1 Cellulomonas fimi | reverse complement strand
AGGTAGCGTCAGGCACGTCGAGGTCTTTCGGATGGGCAGCGTCAGAACTCCCATCATCGGAAGACCTCGACCCCTACCTGGACCTCGACACGCCGTGTCGCTCCCGGCGCCGCCCCCGCCTACACCCTCAATTCTGAAGAGCCGCTATGTCGCACGCGTCGTGCACGATGTGTCCATGCGCGGATCTGACCTCGTCGAGCCGGTTCTCGGCATGCTGTCGCGCTTCTGGTCCAAGGCCGTTGTCTTCGTCGTGCTCGCGGTCATGACAATTTTCGACTGGTGGGCCCCAGCAATCTGGTTCATCCACGACGTCGCCGCTGGGTTCACGGAGACGTGGCTTCCGGTCTTCCAGTCGGTTGTTGAGCGTTCCCTCGAGTAGTCCTTGCCTCAGAGGCACAGTGGCCAGATCGACGCACCGCCCCGATGAGGCCGGCGACGACGCGGCTTTCGTCGCGGCCAGCGGCTACGGCTGGAGCGCTGCCTGGCGTTCGAGCGGCTACGAAGCCGCGGCGACGAGGGGTTCCAGCGGAGCGCCCTTGACGTCGGCTCGCCTCGAGCCGGTGTTCGGGCCGGGCGGGGTAATGAGGGCGCGAGGGCGGCGGAGTTAGTGGCCGGCGGTGAGGTTGCCGGCGAGGCGGCGGTGTCGCTGGGCGCTGTCGGTGTTCATCCCGGTGATGGTGACGGTCTTGCCCTTGGTGGCGTACTTGGTGGTGATGGCGTCGAGGGTGGCGACGGTGGAGGCGTCCCAGATGTGGGCGTTGCTCATGTCGATGATCACGTTGGTGGGGTCGCCGGCGTAGTCGAACTGGTAGACGAGGTCGTTGGATGAGGCGAAGAACAGTTCGCCGGTGACCGCGTAGACGCGCTGGCCGTCGTCGTCGGAGGTGTCCAGGCGGACCACGGTGGCGAAGTGCGCGACCCGGCGGGCGAACAGCACCATCGCGACCAGGACACCGACGAGCACGCCGTAGGCGAGGTTGTGGGTGACCACCGTGACCACCACGGTGGCGACCATGACGCCGGTCTCGGACTTCGGCATCCGCTTGAGGGTGGACGGGTGGACGGAGTGCCAGTCAAAGGTGCCGACGGCGACCATGATCATCACCGCGACCAGCGCGGCCATGGGGATGACGGCGACGACGTCACCGAGGCCGACGACCAGGATGAGCAGGAAGACCCCGGCGAGGAAGGTCGAGATCCGGGTGCGAGCCCCGGATGCCTTCACGTTGATCATGGTCTGGCCGATCATCGCGCACCCGCCCATGCCGCCGAAGAAGCCGGTGATGACGTTCGCGGCGCCCTGGCCCCAGGCCTCGCGGGTCTTGTTGGAGTGGGTGTCGGTGACGTCGTCGACCAGCTTGGCCGTCAGCAGGGACTCCAGGATCCCGACCAGCGCCATCGCCAGGGCGAACGGGGCGATGATCTGCAGGGTCTGGAGCGTCATGGGCACGTCGGGGAAGAACAGCTGCGGCAGGCTGTCGGGCAGCTCGCCCTCGTCCCCGACGGTGGGCACGCTGATCGCCGCGACGATCGTGGCGGCGGTGAGCAGGGCGATGGCGACGAGCGGTGCGGGGATGACCCGGGTGAGCCGGGGCAGGAGCACCATGATCGCGATTCCGACGGCCACCAGCGGGTACACCAGCAGGGGCACCCCGGTCAGGTGCGGGACCTGGGACAAGAAGATGAGGATGGCCAGGGCGTTGACGAAGCCGACCATCACCGACCGTGGGATGAACCGCATGAGCTTGGCCACCCCCAGCACGCCGAGCAGGATTTGCAGGAGCCCGGCGAGGATGACGGTGGCGATGAAGTAGTCGATCCCGTATTCGCGGGCGACCGGGGCGATGACCAGCGCGATGGCGCCGGTGGCCGCGGAGATCATCGCGGGCCGGCCGCCGAGGAACGCGATCGAGACGGCCATGGTGAAGGACGCGAACAGCCCGATCCGGGGGTCGACGCCGGCGATGATCGAGAACGCGATCGCTTCGGGGATCAGCGCCAGGGCCACCACCAGGCCGGCGAGGACCTCCGTGCGCAGGCGCTTGGGTGACTTCAGGGTGGCCAGGACCGAGTGGGCCCGGTCCGCCTCCGGCGCCCCGGGAGCGGGCCGGGGGTTCGGGTCGGCGTCGAGCAGGGTGGTGCGGATGTCGTCGGTCACGCAGGTTCCGTTCGGGGTTGTGGGCGCGCGCGCCCCTGACCAGGCTCAAGAGCCCGACCGGTGGACAAGGGTGGGGGCGCGCGGCGCTGCGCGGACGACGGACCGGAGCCCGCCATAGCCTTCGGGTGACGAAGGAAAGTCAACGGCCAAGACTGTACCCTAACGTGAGGGTAGAGTTGGACGCTCCGACGGAAGTGGATGATGACCAACGCGCACCCGCCCCAGCCGCCGGCCAACACACAGGCCGGCGACCTCGCCCAACCCGGCGCGGCCACCCTGCAGATCGGTGCGGTCGCCGAGCGTACCGGCCTGTCCCTGCGGACACTGCGTCACTACGACGAGGTCGGGCTGCTCACGCCGTCGGCCCGCTCCGAGGGCGGGTTTCGGCTCTACACCAGCGCCGATGTCGAGCGACTCCTGCTGATCCGCCGGATGAAGCCCCTGGGCTTCTCCCTCGAGGAGATGGCGGACCTGCTCGACACCGTGGAAGCGCTGCACCGCGACAGCGGCGACGCGGCGGCCAGGCAGCGGCTTGCTGAGTACCTCGGCTCTGCCGAGGAACGACGCGACAAGCTCCTCCGCACACTGACGATGGCCGACGAGTTCATCACCCTGCTCCGTGCCACCTAGCAGACCGCCACGCGCGTCAGGGGCGTTCACTGGGATCAAGGTCGGTGAGCGCTCATCAGGTTGAGCGATAACAGGTCCGGGTCGCGACGAGTGGTGACAAACCACCAGCCTGCATAGGCCCCGAGCAGCACCACAGCCCCCAGCAGCGCCGTGGCGAAGTCGGGCGATGACGGCACCCATCCCGAAGCCCACACGACGGACGTGACGAGACCTGCTCATGTCCCGGTGCAACCCTGCGTCGTCCGACGGCGGCAGCGATGATCCAGCCACCGACGATTGCGGCGACGGTGTCGGGACGACCGTCGTGGGTGCCGGGGTCCGGCACGGTCGCGGGGACGTCCCGACTCCTGGCTTCGCTGTTCACCTGCTCGGCAACGACCCCCGGCATCGATGATGGAGCCGACGGCTAGCGCGAGAGTCGCCCGGTGGGATCGCCGCCGCGGCAGCTCAAAGGGGCGCTCACAGAGTTGACCCGGGCGGCCTTCACTGAGCCCCCTGGGCGCGGAAACGTCCTCCCTTGGTTGCACACCGGTCGCCCACGCGCGAGCACCCCGGGCTGGCCCGTCATCGGTGCCCGGTCATCGTGCCCGCCGCAACGAGTCCCCCCGCAACGAGTCCGCAGCCAGTCCGCAACGAGTCCGCAGGAAGACCAGTCCTGGCCATCATCTGCCAGTGGGCACAATGGGCGCCGCGGAGGTACCTGTCCAGGTCAGCAGGCGAAACCATCACTGGTCAACAAGGCCCGTTAACGACCGTTGCAGCGGCGTACAGAACCCGGCGTACAGGCCAGCTCATCCGCACATGAGTCGCTGACCTGACCCTCCCGGGTCCGCGGGGAGTCCGCAGGAGGTCCAGGCGCGAGGACAGAGTCACGAGTGCGGTCGTCGGAGTCCGGCCACAGGCCGCCGCCGCGGTGCGCAGGTCGGGCAGGTCGGGCAGGTCGGGCAGCAGGTCGTGCCCGTTGCTCAGGGCATGGGTCGGGCTGTACTGCCGCTCGAGCACGGCACGGGCGATGAGCTCTTCGGCGTGCTCGATTCCGACGTCCGGACGCTCCAGGCTGCGCGCGCAAGCGCTCAGGCCGCGGGCCGGATCGCCCACGACGTCGCTGGGGCACTGTTTCGTCTCCGGGCCCCGACGATGCGGTGAGAGCGCGAACAGGAGCCCCCGTCCGCACCAAGATCGCGGCCGAGCGCATCGTCCGCTCTGATGGGCTGGAGCCCAGGGTGCCGTGGCGCCAGGATGACGCCCCGACGTGTTGCGTCATGCAGATCGCAGGTTCGCGGCAGGATGTACCCATGGCGAACACGGACCAGCAGCCCTGGGTCAAGAACTACCAGCCAGGTGTGCCGACCGAGATCGACCTCCCGACGCAGTCGCTCGTCGCGATGGTGGAGAAGTCCGTGGTCGAGGCGGGCAACCACCCGGCCATGGAGTTCTTCGGGCGCCGGACGACGTACAACGAGCTGGGCGACCAGATCGATCGGGCGGCCGAGGGGTTGCGCGGCCTGGGCGTGCACGCGGGTGACCGCGTGGCGCTCATCCTGCCGAACTGCCCACAGCACGTCGTCGCGTTCTACGCCGTCCTGCGCCTCGGTGCCGTCGTCGTCGAGCACAACCCGCTGTACACGTCGCGCGAGCTGCGCCACCAGTTCGCGGACCACCAGGCCCGCGTGGTCATCGCCTGGGACAAGTCGGTCGCGGCCGTCCGTGCCTTCCCGGCCGACGTGGCGATCGACCACATCGTCTCGGTCAACCTGCTGATGGCTTTCCCCACGGTCAAGCGCCTCGCCCTGCACCTGCCGGTGCGGAGCCTGCGCGAGTCGCGAGAGGCGCTCACCGGGCCGGCGCCCGGGACGATTCCCTGGGAGAAGCTGCTCAGCCACGGTCGCATCGACACCGGGCACCCGCGTCCTTCGGTCGACGACCTGGCCGCCATCCAGTACACGTCGGGGACCACCGGCCACCCCAAGGGGGCCATGCTCACGCACTACAACCTGTACTCCAACGCGCTTCAGGGGGAGGCCTGGATGCACGGTGCGGAGTACCGCAAGGAGATCTTCTACGCGATCCTCCCGATGTTCCATGCCTTCGGCATGACGCTGTACCTGACGTACGGCATCCGCAAGCAGGCCCTGCTCGTGATCTTCCCCAAGTTCGACCCCGACATGATCCTCGACGCCATGAAGAAGTCGCCTGCCACGGTGTACTGCGCGGTCCCGCCGATCTACGAGCGCACCGCGATGGCCGCGAAGCAGCGGGGCGTCTCCCTGAAGTCGTGCAAGTTCTGCATCTCCGGCGCGATGAACCTCCCCGACCACGTCGTGGAGCTGTGGGAGTCGATGTCGGGCGGGCTCCTCGTCGAGGGCTACGGCATGACCGAGTCCTCCCCGGTTGCGCTGGGCAACCCGTTCCACCCGACGCGCCGCACCGGCACGATCGGCGTGCCGTTCCCGTCGACTCTGATGAAGGTCGTCAACCAGGACGACCCCACCGTCGAGGTCGCCCAGGGTGAGCCGGGAGAGCTCCTGCTGAAGGGTCCCCAGGTGTTCCAGGGGTACTGGAACAACTCCGAGGAGACCGCGAAGTCCCTGCTGCCCGACGGCTGGTTGCGCACCGGCGACGTCGTGGTCGTCGACTCCGACGGGTTCACCACGATCGTGGACCGCGTCAAGGAGCTGATCGTCACCGGCGGCTTCAACGTCGCACCCTCGGAGGTCGAGGCCGTGCTGCGCATGCACCCGTCCGTCGTCGACGCCGCCGTGTTCGGCAAGCCGCTCGCGCGCGGTGGCGAGATGGTCGTGGCCGCGGTCGAGCTCGAACCGGGCTCCCCGCTCGACGAGGAGGCGTTGCGAGACCACTGCCGCGCCCAGCTCGCGGCGTACAAGGTGCCGCGTCGGATCGTGCAGATCGAGAACACCCCGCGCTCGATGCTCGGGAAGATCTTGCGCAAGCAGGTGCGCGAGCAGGTCCTGCCGTCGCTCTGACGAAGCCGCGGCGTCGGGGCGGCGGGGATCGTTCAACTCAGCGGCCGCGATCTGAACGTTGTGCTGTATCAGCGTGTCCCGCTCACCTTGGGAGGTCCTCGCCCGGACGCAACGCACGTCGTCGAGCGGAATACGTTGCCGGATCTTGGCTTCCTGACGAAGTGTGTTCGCCCTTGCGGTGAGGATGCGACGGTCCGTGACTGCGACCACGGTCGCCCAGCCCTCGGGGTCGATCCGGCTCAGGACGCTCTGGCCGACAGCTCTGACGACGTCGCCTTCGTCGCGTTGGTCGCAGAAGGCGATGCACCGCAGTGTCTCGTCCTTTCGCCTCCGGTGACTGGTTCGCCGGCACGCCGCAGGACTACGTCAACGAGGCGAGCTCCTCCATCGCCTACACGGGCCCGTTCCACGTGGACGAGGAGAAGGAGACCCTCACCCACTCCATGTTCGTCTCCCTGTTTCCGGACTCGATCGGTCAGACCCAGATCCGCGAGTAGTGCGGTTTGGTGGGTGTGTCGCGGAATGAACAGATGCCCCTGATCTGGGAAAATGAGGCTTGTTGAGGTTCTCAGGTCCCAGATCGAAGGGCATCTGTTCGATG
>NZ_JABCJJ010000052.1 GCF_012952065.1 Cellulomonas fimi | reverse complement strand
TCATCGTGGGTCTCCACTTCGAGGGTGCTGTGAGAGGTTCACTCGAAGGGTCACGCGGTGACCGCGCCGTCGTCTACCGCGACGCGCTCACCGGGCTACCGGTACACCACTCTGGCGGACTCCACTCGGGCGATGGCTCGCCCGCCCTTCGGGGACGTCATCGGCTGGCCGCTGGCAGTCCTCGGTTGGCCGATCTGGCTTGTGCTGCGGGTATTGCTTAGCCGGCACTTGTGGCGGCTCGAACGGCCCGCCGTGATCGCCATCCATGCTCCCAACTCCGCGCGGCTCCCTGCCTGGCACCTGCTCGGAGCTACGTTGGTGATCGGCAATGGGTGTCTCGCTCGTACTGTGGCCACCGGTCTTCTGGCTCGGAGTGGGGCTGCGTGGCCACTTTTCTCGTGGTGTACGCGGGGCTGTATGAACTGCCGCGGCGCGGGTGTTGGCCAGGCATCGGCCCGGTCTACCGCGCACACCCCAGCCCCCTGGGGCCTCACCCGCGGACGAGTTGCGGGCGGCTGCCACGCCAGGACACGGGCCGCGCGTCCGAGCGGCCCGAGCCCGGCAGAGGCTCAGGTAACGAAAGCGTAACGGCGAAAACCCGTCGTTGACACGGCTGTTCCTATCCGATCTACTACACAGATCAGACCACCTGATGACCGGACCTGAGCCACGACCGCCCAGGCAGCTCCGACGTTGAAGTCGGAAGGTCCTGGCGCTCGTTCCGGATAACGTAGAAGGAGCTTCCAATGGCGCACGCTCGTTCGACTCGTTTCGGCATCAGTGCCGGAGCGCTGGTCCTGTTCGCAACCACCTCGGCGTGTTCGCAGGCTGCGGAGACCGAAGCTGATGGAGCCCCGGGCGAGCCCAGTTCGGTCGAGGAGTCCAAGAGGGTCGGGTTCGCCCAGGCGAACTTCGGCAACGGCTGGTACGAGGTCCAGGCCGAAGGCGTCGAGGCCGGAATGGAGGAGTTGGGTCACGAGCTCACCGTCGTCAGCGGCCAAGGGTCGCCCCAGACTCAGAATTCTCAGATCTCCACCTTCATCACGCAGCAGGTGGACGGTCTCGTCCTCAACCCGACCGATCCGCTCGCTGTGGGGTCCAGCGTGCGCGCCCTCACCGACGCCGGGATCCCCTTCGTCCTGGTCAACACCTCACTGGATGAGAGCCTCGCAGACGCTGCCTACTGCTACGTCGCCGAGGACGAGGTGGAGAACGCGCGCCAGATCGGTATCGAGATGGCGCGCGTACTCCTGGAGAAGCACGGCGAGGGAGCGACGATTAAGGCGCTGATGGTGAAGGGCTTCCCCGGTGACTCCAATAGCACCCGGCGCGACACCGGGTTCAAGGAGGGTTATGCCTCGGTGGACGGCGCTCCGGAGCTCGATCTGCTGCCCGATGTGTTCGGTGAGTTCAACGCGGACGGAGCGATCAGTGCCGTGCGATCGATCGCTACGGCGAACCCTGATCTCCAAGCGATCTTCACGGTCACCGATTCGATGCTCCCGGGCATCGAGACGGCGTTGAAGGGCGCCGGGTTGTGGGATCAGGTCACGATCGGCGGCTACGACGCCCGGATGTCCGTCGTCAAGCAGATGATGGACGACCCGGAGGGGCCGATCGTCGCGACCGTCGCCAATCGACCCTACGAGCAGGGCCGGATCGGCGCGGAGATGCTCGAGAGCGCCATGGCCGGTGTGCCTAAGGAAGAGGCGTGCCCGGGTGGCAGCTACTTCATCGAACCTGCTCTGGTGACGCCCGAGAACGCAGCGGAGTACTACGAGGCCGAGGTGCCTTACTGACTGCCTGTGCTGTGGAGTCAGTCACACCGCAACGAGAGGCACGGGGATGAGCTCGACGACGAGGGGCGAACGATGGACCGACGCAGGGGATGAACGACGTGCGGACACCCCGGTGCTGTCACTGCGGGGGGTGTCCAAGTCCTATGCCGGTGTCGTGGCGCTGACCGGCGTGGATCTTGACGTCCGTGCTGGTGAGGCCGTGGGGCTGCTGGGGCAGAACGGGGCCGGCAAGTCCACCTTGGTCAAGATCATCTCAGGCGCGGAGCAGCCCTCTGCCGGATCTGTCGAAATCTCCGGCGAACGCGTGCGGCTCAGCAGTCCCGCAGTGGCCCGGGCGTCTGGGGTTCACACCATCTATCAGGAGCTGAGCGTCGTTCCTCAGCTGACCGTGGCGGAGAACGTCTTCCTCTCCGACCTCCCGAGACGGGGTCCGTCGGTGGACTGGCGAGAGCTTCGGCGGGCCGCCCGGGAGACGCTGCGCGACCTGGGTTTCGAGATCGACGTCACCAGACGCGTGCGGGACCTCCCGCTGGCCCAGAGGCAGGCGATCGAGATCGCCAAGGCGGTGCACAGCGAGGCCAAGATCGTGCTCCTCGACGAGCCGACGGCCGCGTTGCCTCAACCTGATGCCAAGAAGCTCTTCGCACTCCTTCGCCGGCTGAAGAGCGAGGGAGTGAGCATCATCTACGTCTCCCACCGTCTCGACGAGGTCTATGACATCTGCGATCGCATCACAATACTGCGCGACGGGCGTCAGATCGCCACGCGCCCTGCGTCCTCGGTCCATCAGGACGACGCGGTGCGCCTCATGATCGGCGACAAGCTGGTGGGTGGGATGCTCGGCCAGGCCGCTTCGGAGAAGCAGCCACGGATCAACCCACGGGGCGCGGGCTTCACCGCCGGCGCGCCCGCCCTCGAGGTGCACGCGCTCAGTGACGGAGCGCTGCTCGAGAACATCTCCCTTCGGGTCATGCCCGGGGAGGCGGTCGCCGTGACGGGCCTCGTGGGAAGCGGCCAGGCAGAACTGGCTGCCTGCATCTTTGGCGGGCGTCCGCGCTCCTCCGGTGAGGTGCTCGTCGACGGGAAGCCGCTGGCGCCCGGATCACCTCGCAGGTCGATCGCGAGTGGACTGGGGTGGCTGCCCGAGGAGCGCAAGCTCCAGGGCCTCGTGCTCAGCATGTCCGTCGCCGAGAACCTCACGTTGGCGAGCCTTCGGTCCGTAGGCATGTGGGGTCGACTGCGACGCAGGCTCGAGCAGACGCTCGCGGAGACGATGGCGGCCAACCTGCGCATCAAGACCCGCGGCGTCGCCCAGCGGGTTGGGGACCTGAGCGGCGGCAATCAGCAGAAGGTCGTCTTCGGGAAGTGGTTGCTGGCGCGCAGTCGGGTCCTAATCGTCAGTGAACCCACCCGTGGCGTCGATGTCGGCGCCAAGGAGGAGATCTACCGGGAGATGACGGCGTTCCTCGCCGGCGGCGGTTCGATGCTGGTGTCCAGCTCGGAGATCGACGAGGCCCTGATGTGTGACCGGATATATGTCCTGAGCCGTGGAAGGATCGTCGCCGAGCTGGCTCACGACGACACGGATCCGGATGAGCTCGTTTCCTTCCTTCGATAGCGCAACGAAAGTCTGCACGCCGGTAGTCGAACAATGAACGTACAAACGAGGAGTCGTGATGGCCACCACAGGTCTTGCAGGGGTGGGAGTGGGAGTCCGGCAACGGATCGCTGGCCCGTTCGTTCGTCAGGCGCCCCTGGTGATCACCATCACGGTGGTCCTGGTGATCGGTGCTCTACTTTCGCCGTACTTCCTCTCGGAGGCGAACTTCAGGAACATCCTCATCACCGGGGCGGTTGTCTCCGTGCTCGCCGTCGGGCAGTTCATGGTTATCGTGACTGCCGGGATCGATCTATCCGTGGGGGCTGTCGCCTCGTTCTCGACCGTCGCCAGCGCGGTGCTCATGGCGCAAGGGCGTTCTGCTTGGAGCACGGTGGCGCTCAGTCTTCTCGCCTGCGGGGTGATCGGCCTCGTCAACGGTGCGCTTGTCGTCTATGCGCGCATCACACCGTTCATCGCCACGCTCGGCATGCTCGGCGTCGTCCAGGGCCTTGCCTATCTCGTGCAAGGAGGGACCTACGTCAGGATCGAGAACCAGGCGTTCATCGGGCTCTTCTCAGGCGATGTCGGAGGGGTTCCGAGGCAGGTCCTAATCTTCGCGCTGGTCACGGTCATCTTTGCTGTCTTGATGCGATGGTCCACCTTTGGCCGCCAGCTGTACGCGATCGGTGGCAACGCAGAGGCTGCGCACCTCTCGGGCCTCCCGGTGAAGCGGAACGTGGTGGCGGCATACGTGATCTCCGCGGCGCTGGCCTCGATCGCCGGGTTCATGCTCGCAGCACAGCTCGGGGAGGGGAGCTCGAGGCTCGGTCAGGGACTCGAGCTCGATTCCATCGCGGCAGCAGTGGTTGGTGGCGCGTCACTGTTCGGAGGTCTCGGTTCCCCGGCGGCGGCAGTCCTGGGGGGCCTGCTCATCGGCACGATCTCCAACATCATGAATCTGCGGGGAGTGGCAGCCGAGCCACAGCTCATCATCAAGGGCTTCCTGATCCTCTTCGCGGTCTTCGTCACCTCGGGAAAGGGCGCAGACCTGCGCGGCTCCCTCGGGGCCATGGCCAAGTCGGTCCTGTTCCACCGGCGACCCCTTGGCTCCGCCGGCACGCCGGCTACGGACGAGGATTCGCCAGCAGTGTCCCCCAATGGCGAGAGCCAGCCTCGTGAACCGCACACCAGAACGAGCAAGTAAGGCGCCACTGGTTTCGAGCAAGTTTCGATCCGAAGTAAGAGAGGACGACCGATGGAAATCTTGATCGCAACACAGCTGGGCGCCACGCAAGTCAGCAAGCCGCCACTCGGCGGCTGGGGCCGCGGAGTGCAGTTCACCGACGAACAAGCAGCAGTCCTCGACGCGGTGGCTGACGAGATCATCCCTGGCGGGGATGGATTCCCTGCTCCGAGTTCAGTGAACATCGTCGGTTTCTTCGCGCGGTACGTGACTCCGGCGAGTGAGGAGGCGAAGTGGTACCCGTTCCTCCCCGAGATCGAGTTCAAGGCCCGGCTCGGCAAGCTGGCGGGCAAGCTGATGGCGCGCGATCCGCTCGGCCGGGTGGAGGTGCTCCGTCGGCTTGAGGCAGACGACGCCGAGTTCTTCACCCGTGTTCGTGACGTCGTCTACTACGGCTACTACTCGAGGCCCGAGGTGATCCGAGCGATCAACATCCATCTCGAGGCCGGGAAGGACTACCGCTACAGCCCGCAGCCGTTCGGGTATAGCGACTCGATGGCCGACTGGGATGAGGCTCTCCTGAGCAGGGTCACCGGGACGTACATCCGGACGCAGGACGTGCGCCCCGTGGACCTCCCGGACGACCTCGCCGCGCGCAGAGCCGTCAAACGCTCTGGCGTCCCAGACCTCCCAACCGCGCAACCGGCCCCGACCCCCTCCGGAGCCTGAGCCTGTACCGGTGTGCTCTTCAACGACTAGGAGTGACGACATGAAGGCAGTGACGGAGACGGACGTGCTGGTGATCGGCGCGGGCGCGGGCGGCGCGGCTGTGAGCAAGCGCCTGAGCGACGGCGGCGTCAAGGTGGTGTGCCTGGAACAGGGACCGTGGCTCCACGCCATGGAGCACGCTCACATGTACGACAGCTGGGAGATCGAGCGCAACAGGGCGTGGTCCTGGTACTCGAATGTGCGAATGATGCCTGAGGACTACCCGACTACGGGCAACGCGGCGCCGATGATGATGAACGGCGTCGGCGGATCGACCCTCCACTACGCCGGTGCCTGGCCACGGTTCAAGCCGGTGGACTTCCGCAAGGGGACGGAGCACGGGGTCGAGGGGACGATCGATTGGCCGATCAGCTACGAGGATCTCGAGCCGTACTACGCCATCAACGACGCCGAGATCGGAGTGGCTCGTCGTGTCGGTGACCCGGGCAACCCGCCACGCCCCGAAGGTTGGGGGCCAGCAAGCCGCGGCGGTCGGGTGGGCTACAAGATGGGGTCGGGGTTCGACAAGCTCGGATGGCACTGGTGGCCCGCTGACAACGCGATCCTGACGCGCCAGAAGAACAACCGGCTTCCCTGCAACGACTGCGGCTTCTGCCTGGGTGGGTGTCCGCGACACTCGATCGCCTCGACGGACGTCTCCTACTGGCCGGCCGCCCTTGCGAACGGCGTCGAGCTCCGGACCAACGCCCGTGTGGAGCGGATCAACACCAAGAACGGCAAAGCCACCGGAGCGACCTACATTGACCGCGACACGGGGGCGCGGCACGAGGTGAACGCAAAGATCGTTGTGGTTGCGGCGAACTCGGTCGGCACGCCCCGCCTCCTGCTGATGTCGGCCCAGAAGGGGCATCCTGACGGTCTTGCGAACAGCAACGGGCTCGTGGGCACGCACCTGATGTTCCACAGCTGGTCGTTCGAGGACTACTGGTTCGACGAGCCGCTCGAAGGGTTCAAGGGCCCCGAGCCTGCCGTGCTGTACAGCCAGCAATTCTACGACACGGATACCTCGCGCGGATTCGTGAACGGATTTTCGCTTCAGGTGGGAACCGCGCTCGGTGCGGCCAACAGCGCGCTGGGGACGAACACCGGGAACATCGCCCCCTGGGGCGCCGGGCACCGGGAGTTCTTCAACAGCCATTTCGGTCGTCACGCTCTGGTGTATGTCCAGGGGGAGGACCTCCCGGTCGCGACCAACCGGGTCACCCTGGACACGACGGGAGTGACGGACAGCGACGGTCTTCCCGCCGCTCACGTGCACTACGACCTTCACGAGAACGACCGACGGCTCATCGAGTGGGGTCGTTCGCGCGCACGCGAGGCGGCGGACGCCGCGGGCGGGGTCATCGACACCGCGAGCACCGGTATCGGCGGCGTGGACGGCCCACCTCCCGGCTGGCACATCATGGGGACTTGCCGGATGGGGAACACGCCCGAGGACTCCGTCACCAACAAGTGGAACCAGACCTGGGACGTCCCCAACCTGTTCATCGCCGACGCGAGCTCCCTGACGACGGGGGCCGCGGTCAACCCGACCAGCACCCTGCAGGCCGTGGCAGTGCGGGCCGCCGAGTACATCAAGGCACGCTTCCCTGACATCGTGGCTCAGACCAGGACTCCGAGCAACGCCGATGCGCCCGGAATGTGAGCGGCTGGCACCGGGGGCCGTGCGGAGCGACATCTAGGCCCGCATGACCCGGTTCCGGCAGCACTCCAGCTTGTCCAGCCGCGTCGACGACCGTGGCGTGCGGTGGGTCGCCCAGGGGTCACCCGGCACGTTGACATCAGTGGTCTGACCAGTAGACTTCAGATCACCAGACCACCAACTAACTAGCGTGGGCGGGGCGCATGAAGATGCGCGAGTTGAACCATCGTGGCCGCCGAAGAGCGGCCGCGCCGCACGTGATCCCACCGGAACCGCTACACAAGATCAAAAGGAGATCGCATGTCGTCCTTGGACTACACCTACGACCACATCGACGAGGTCATCAACCGCGCAAACATGCTGGCGCCGACCATCGACCCGAAGAAGACCCTGCTGCTCGTCCTGGACATGCAGAAG
>NZ_JABCJJ010000051.1 GCF_012952065.1 Cellulomonas fimi | reverse complement strand
CTGTCGAACGCCGCCCGCCCCGCACCGTTGAACTTCCCCTGCAGCGGCTCGGCGGCCTGCGCCAGCTCACGCACCAACGCCCCCAGGTCCTCACCCGACGACGACGTCCGCCTCGTCAACGTCGACAACACGTCCGAACCCATCGCGAACTTCACGCCGAACCCCCTCAGGTCGATGCAGGCACTGAACGACGCCCGCGGAGCATCGTGGCAGAGATCGCCGGGGGATGCACCGGCGTGTGCACATGCATGGACCTGGTCGAGCGGGCGGCGGCCCGGGGATCACCCGACCGGGCGATGCAAGCGAATGATCGCTTACGCCCCGGTCCGACCGCCCGCCGACGCAGCGCCGAGCCACGTGTGCGGGTTGCGGTCCCAGCACCAGCCGAGCTTCGGGCGGCGCTCGCTGATCCACACCGCAGGCACGCGCTGGTTGCCCGCGCGCGATGCCATGAGCGAGAAGCACCGGTTCGGTCGGAGCATGTCCGGCCGCACGACCACCAGCGCCACCCCCTCGTCGACCGTCAGCGGCGTGCGGCCGCGCGCCGTGACCGCCTCGAGCGCGGACTCGGGCGGCACGGAGTGTCGCAGCAGCTCCGGGAACCCGAGGTCCACATAGACCTGCACCTGCCGGGCGAGCTCGGCCTCGGCGTCGACCCCGGGGTCGAAGGCGAGTGCTGCGGGCGAGACGTCCGCGCGGACGATGGGGACGGCGTCGTCGACGGGGTGATGACGGTGGGCACCGGAGCTCCTGGTGATCAGCGCCTCTGATCAACGAGCGCCGCCGTCGGCCGGTTCCCCTCCGCCCGCGGGTCCGCGTCGGCCCCCGTGTCCGCGTCGGCGCCTGCGACGAAGGCGACGACGTGCGCGACGACGCCGGCGTCGGCCAGGATCCGGCCGTGGCCGAGGCCCTCGGTCGTCACGAGCCGCGCGCCGGGCCAGCTCGCGGCGATCGTCTCGCTGTCGGACCAGCGGGTCTCCCGGTCGGCGCGGTCGTGCACCAGGAGCAGCGCGGGGCGCGTGCCGAGGCGCTCGCCCAGGGCCGCGATGTCGAAGAACCCGACCCGCATCCCGATCCGGCGCTCGACCCGGGCGACCATCCGGCGCCGCGTGCGCTCCCCGGCGCCGAGCCGACGGACGAACAGCCTGGTGTACGGCTCGACCGTCCCCATCGGCGCGACGAAGGCGAGGCGCTCGACCGGGACCCCGGCGTCGACGGCGACCATCGTGGCGAGCGCACCGAGCGAGTGCGCGACGACGGCGTGCGCCGGCCCGAGGGTCCGCACGAGGGCCGGCACCACGTCGGCCATCTCGAGCACCGTGCTCTCGCGCGGCCCGTGCGCGCCGGCGGGGGAGTCGCCGTGCCCGGGGGTGTCCACCGCGACGACGCGGAACCCGGCGGCGACCAGCGGGTCGACGAAGGCCGCGAGCTGCGTGCGGCGTCCGCCCCAGCCGTGGAGCAGGTAGACGATCGGGCCCTCGCCCCACGACTCCCACATCACGGGCCTGCCGTGGAGCAGCAGCCCGCTGCGGCGCCCGGGTGCGGCCGCGGGGGCGCGCCTCGTGGCCGACGCCGGGATGCGGAACCACAGGCGCTCGGCCCAGCGCGCGCCCAGGGCGGGCGCCACCCGGTCGAGGACCGTGAACGAGACGCGCAGGCCGAGGAAGGGCGCCTGACGGTAGAGGCGAACGATCGTGCTTTTCTGCGACGACGACGGTGCCATGTGAGCTCCTGCGGTGCGTGACGGTCGAGTGACGGGTGGCGGTGGACGGGGTGGGTGCGGCGAGCGCCGCGTGCGGCCGGCGTGGAGCCTCAGGTGACCGGTCGTCGGCTTGCGAGCAGGTTCTCGAACGCGCGGTCGGCGCGGGTGCGCGCCTTCGGGTCGAGGAGCAGGCGGGTGGCCTGGTGATACGAGAGGACGATGCCGACGAGCTCATGGGCGAACTGCTCGGCGTCGGCGTCGGCGGCGAAGTGCCCCTCGGCGACGCCGGCCCGGAACACCTGGGCGATCGAGTCGCGCCAGCCCTGCTGCTGCCGCGCGAGCCGGTCGCGGACCGGGCCCGGGCGGTCGTCGAACTCCGCGCCGGCCGCCACGAACAGGCAGCCGCCCGGGAGGGCCTCGCTGCTCCAGGTCACCCAGCGCTCGTACAGCGCGCGGACGCGCGGCTCGCCGCGGGGTGCGGCCAGCGCGGGACGCAGGACGGCGGCCACGAACTGCGCCTCGGTGTGCTCGATCACCTGGAGCTGGAGGCTCTCCTTCGAGCCGAAGTGCGCGAAGAGCCCGCTCTTGGAGAGCCGCGCCTCGGTCGCGAGGGTCCCGATGGTGAGGCCGCCGAGACCCAGCCGGCTCGCGAGCGCGGCGGCGTCGTCGAGCACCGCGAGCCGCGTCTCCTCGCCCTTGGTCATGATGGTGAGAATGGCACGACCGTTCGTTTCTTTCAAGCGTGCGTGGACGGGCACGTGCCGTCGACATCCGCGGCCTTGTGAGCCCGTCCCCGCCCCTTCGGCTGCACACGGTGACGGAGCGGGCACGATGGGCGGATGAAGTTCTACGCGGACCACCCGGTACGACGCGCTCGGCAGGTCGCCGCCGACCTGCTCGTCGTGGCGTGGGTGGTCGCCTGGGTGCTGCTCGGCCGTGCGGCCCACGAAGCGGTGAGCGCGTGGGCGGCACCGGGTCGTCGGCTCGAGGCTGCCGGGACGTCGCTCGGGTCGGGGCTGTCGTCCGTCGGCGAGCAGGTCGCGCGGGTCCCGCTGATCGGCACCGAGATCGAGGCGCCGTTCGCGGCGGCGAGCGGGGCGGCCGCGTCGATCAGCGAGGCCGGTGTCCAGCTCCAGGAGGGCGTCAGCCAGGCGGCCCTGCTCGCCGGGCTCTCCGTCGCGGGCTGGCCGATCACGATCGTCGTCGTCGCGTGGGCGATCGGCCGGCTCCGCTTCGCCCGGCGCGCGCGTGCCGCGCGGCTGCTGCTCGGGTCCGACGAGGGGCGGCGCGTGCTCGCGCTGCGGGCGATCGCGCACCAGCCGCTGCGCCGGCTCGCTGCCGCGCAGGCCCTGGCCGACGCCGACGCCGACGCCGACGCCGACGCCGACGCCGATGCCCGCGCCGATACCAAAGCCGGAACTGGCGACGCCGGGACTCCTGCGGCGTGGCTCGAGCTCGACGAGCGCACGCTCGAGCGCCTGGCCGCGCTCGAGCTGCGGGCAGCGGGGGTGCGGTGATGGCGCACCCGGTCCTCGACCGCACGTTCGCCGCCGTGCTGTTCGACCTCGACGGCACTCTGATCTCGTCCGTCGCGGCGGCCGAGCGGTCGTGGACCCGGCTCGCGATCGAGCTGGCCATCCCCGCGGAACGCTTCGGCGACTTCCACGGGGTCCCGTCGGCCCAGCTCATCGAGCGCCTCATCCCCGAGCGCCCGGAGGCCGAGCGGCGGTACGCCGAGCAGCGGATCGAGGAGATCGAGGTCGCCGACACCGCGGGGATCGAGCTGCTGCCGGGCGCCGCGGACGCACTCGCGGCGCTGGGGCCGGCCGGCCGGTGCGCGATCGTCACGTCATGCACGAGGGCGCTCGCCGCCGCCCGCCTCGGGGCCAGCGGGCTCCCGGTCCCGGGCGTGGTCGTCACGGTCGACGACGTCGCACGCGGCAAGCCCGCTCCCGACCCGTTCCTCCTCGGTGCAGAGCGGCTCGACGTGGACCCGACGCACTGCCTCGTGGTCGAGGACGCGACGGCGGGGATCGTCGCCGCGCGGGCCGCGGGCGCGGCGACGCTCGCGCTCGCGACCACGTCGCCCGCCGACCGGATCGACGGCGACCTGGTGGTCCGCGACCTCGCGGCCGTGCGGTTCGAGGTGTCGCCCGGCGGGGTGCGGGTCCGCCTCGCCTGAGTGCTACGGCGTCGTGCGGGGCGGCTCGCCGTCGCGGTCGAGGACCCACCACTTGCCGCCGACCGCCTGTCCGGTCACGTCGCCGGGCGCGGTGTCCTGGGCCCAGAGGTAGACCGGCCAGCCGTTGTAGGTGACCTGCGAGGTGCCGTCGTCCCGCGCGACCGTCCCGACTTTCGAGTCGTCCGCGCCGTCGCCGGTGTCCGGGTCGTCGTCGTCCGTCAGGAGCGGGGGCCAGGCCGCCGCGCAGTCGTCGTAGCAGGTGCTCGCCCCCTGCGCGTCGGGGTCGAACATGTAGAGCGTCATGCCCTCGGCGTCGACCAGGACCTCGCCGAGCGACGTGCTCGCGACGTCCACCACGTCGTCGCCATCGTCGTCGTCCGTGCCCGACGGCGAGGCGCTGGGTCCTGTACCGGCATCCGGGCTCGGCGTCGCCTCGGTCGTGGCGCTCCGACCCGGACGTCTCCGCGGTGCCGCCCGCGCCGTCGTCGTCCCCGCCGCCCCCGCAGGCGGCGAGCGTGAGCAGGACCGCGCCGGCCAGAGCGGCGGCTCGCGTGGTGCGCATGTGATCTCCCCCGACCTCCGCGACGGCCCGGTGCGCCGTCGTCCGCCCGTTCCACGTGCGCCCGCGGCCTTCGGTTCAGCCGCGCCGCCGCCGTGACGCCCGACCGGACGCGCGCGCACCGGGCATCGGCGGGACGATCGAGTACCCGCTCGAGGAAGGACGGAACCATGACGATCGGTCGGTTGGCGGCACGGGTGCTGGTCGGAGGGCTGTTCGTCGGCCACGGCAGCCAGAAGCTGTTCGGGGCGTTCGGCGGCCCGGGCATCGAGGGCACCGAGGCGATGATGACCTCGCTCGAGCTGCGGCCCGCGCGGCGCAATGCGGTGCTCGCGGGAGCCACGGAGGCGGGCGGCGGGGCGCTGCTCGGGCTGGGGTTCCTCACGCCGGCCGCGGCGGCCGCCATCATCGGCGCGATGACGACCGCGATCCGCAAGGTGCACCTGCCGAACGGGCTGTGGTCGGCGAACGGGGGGTACGAGTACAACCTCGCGCTCATCGCCGCGCTCGTCGCGATCACCGAGGACGGCCCCGGTCCGGTCTCGCTCGACCACCTGCTGGGCATCGAGCGCAAGGGACCGGGGTGGGCGCTCGCCGCGCTCGCGACCGGGGTGGCGGCGTCGGCGGTGGCGATCGAGCTCGGTCGACGCGCCGGGTCGCCGACGGCCGAGGCCACCGCGCCCGCGACGCCCGAGGTCTCGCCCTACCCCGGCACCGCGGGCGACCCCGTCACGTCCGACGACGGCGTGGCGGCCCCGACGGACGGCTCCAGCGCGGACGGCTCCAGTGCGGACGGCTCCAGCGCGGACGGCGGCGACGCCCCGGGGTGGGCGGGGCACGCGTGATGGACCGGGTGCGCTGGGGCATCGTCGGCGTCGGCGCCGTGACCGAGAAGAAGAGCGGGCCGGCCTTCCAGCAGGCCGAGCGGTCGGAGCTCGTCGCGGTGATGCGCCGCTCGGCCGACAAGGCCGCCGACTACGCCCGCCGTCACGGCGTCGCCCGCTGGTACGACGACGCGGACGCGCTCCTCGCCGACCCCGACGTCGACGCGGTGTACGTCGCCACGCCGCCCGACTCGCACCGCGACTACACGCGTCGCGCCGCGCTCGCGGGCAAGCCGGTCTACGTCGAGAAGCCGATGGCACGCACGGCCGCGGAGTGCGACGCGATGATCGCCGGCTGCGCGCGTGCCGGTGTCCCGCTGTTCGTGGCGTACTACCGGCGCGCGATGCCGCGGTTCCGCACGGTCAAGGACCTGCTCGACGGCGGCGCCATCGGCACGCCGCGGACCGTCTCGATCCGCACCCAGCAGCGCCCGCTCACCATGCCGACCGCCGACCTGCCCTGGCGTGTGCGCCCCGAGATCTCCGGCGGGGGGCTCTTCGTCGACCTCGGCTCGCACACGCTCGACCTGCTCGACTGGCTCCTCGGCCCGGTCACCCACGTGACCGGCGTCGCGCGCAACCAGGGCGGCCACTACCCGGCCGAGGACCTCGTCGCGGGCACGTTCACGTTCGCCTCGGGGGTCGAGGGCGTCGGGCTGTGGTCGTTCGACGCCGCGGAGGACCGTGACGAGGTCGAGGTGGTCGGGACCGCGGGCACGCTCCGGTTCTCGACGTTCGGCCAGGAGCCGCTCCGGGTGGTCCGACCCGACGGGGTCGAGGAGATCGAGGCGCCGTACCCGGAGGTCGTCCAGCTCCCGCTGGTTCAGGCGGTCGTCGACGCGCTGACCGGGCGTTCGACGGTCGACGCGGCCCCCAGCACCGGGGAGACGGCCGCACGCACCGCGCGCGTCGTCGACGCGCTGCTGCACGACTACCGCGCGCAGAGCAACCTCGGGTCGTAGCCGCGCGGGCCTGGTGACGGCTCAGCGTCGGCTCGCGGCTCAGCGTCGGCTCAGGACCCAGCGGCGTCTCAGGCCTCAGCGCCGGCTCAGGGGGCGGCGCTGCTCGCGTGCTCGACCGTGCAGTCCGGCCCGGGGAAGATCAGTGCCTCGTGGCCGTTCTCGTACCGGACGCGGTACGGCGGCGCGCCGTCGTCGCCCTGGACCTCGACGACCTCCGCGAGCTGAGGCGTCTGACCGACCGATCGGCTGTGCACGTGCAGCCGATCGCCGATGGATGCCCGCATGGCTCCTCCCTCCGTCGACTTCGTGGTCCGCCCCAGCCTGCCTCAGCGGGCGTGCGGAAGGAAGGGCACCCGCGGCGACTCGTCACTTGTAGCGGTGGCTCGACTCGGCGTGCCCCGCCGGACGCGTGCACGTCTTGCCGCTGCTGCCGCGGTGCCCGCACGGGGCAAGGGGAGTCTCGGCGGAGGGGGCCTCGGCGGGCGGGGCGTCGGCGGACGGCGGCGCGGTCGCGGCGGCACGCCCCGAGGCGCCGGTCGCCGGGACGCCGGGTGCCTTCGCCGCGGGAGCCGCCGATCGCGTCGCCGCGGACGCCGCTCGGGCGCTCGAGGCTGCGCGTGCTGCCTCGTAGCGGGAGGCCTTCAGTGCGCGCTGCGCGTCGAGCTTGCTCATCCCGCGAGGGTAGAGGGCCGCAGGGCGTATCTGGCGCGCCGCCACTCGCACCTCGACTGTGACATCGCTCGGGTCGGGATATTGCCGACCCGCGCACGGCTCTGCGTGGAGGTGGTCGGCGTGGCGGTGCCCGGACGGGTGGGACGCGAGGGGTCGCACGACGACGGCGGTCGTCAGTCCGGCGCGGACGCGCGGGGCGGGTCCGCGGACGGCGCGCACGAGGACGGCGCGCACGAGGACGGTGTGCGCGAGGACCTCGACGGGCAGTGGCGGGTCCACGTCACCAACGCCGACGTGCGTCACGCCCGGGCCCGGTGGTTGACGGCGTACGAGGGCAGCGCACCCGACTCCCTCGTCGACCTGCTGTACCAGGACTACGTGCACCTCGTCTCGGCCCAGGCCCAGCAGCTCGCGGACGACCTGCGCCGGCGCTGACCCGCCCCGACGGACGTCCTGCCGGCTCAGGGTGGCGGCGCACGCGGTCAGGGCGACGACCCGGGTGATCCCGGATGTCGTGGACGGTTCGGCGGGGGCACGCTGGAGGTGCTGCTCACCCGGCAGTCTCGACCCAGCACCGGACCACGCGTCCGCCGAAGGAGACGTCCACCGTGAACGACATCCGCAGCACGATGAGCCGACAGGGTCTGGTCCGGCCGTACGAGGGACGGGTGCTCGCCGGCGTGTGCGCCGGCCTGGGCCGCCGCTTCGGGATCGGCCCGTGGGCGACGCGCGTCCTGTTCCTGCTCGTCCTGGCGGTGCTGCCCGGGAGCCCGCTCGTGGTCTACCCGGTCCTCTGGATCCTCATGCCCAACGAGCCGCAGCGACCCGCGCCGATCACCTACCCGGCGCCCCCGACCGCCTGACGCGCCCGCTCCCCGGGGCGCGCGCCCGGCCGGGCCCACGGTTAGCCTCGGCGGGTGAGCGCGAGCACGGACCTGACCACCGACGCCGTCGAGCTGCCCGGCGTCGACCCCGCCGACCCGCCCACCGAGCTGCTGCCCGGCCGGCTGTGGCAGGGCGGCTGCCCGGTCGACTTCGACTGGGTGCGGGAGACCGGCATCGACGTCGTCCTCGACATCGCGGACCCGGACGCCCACCCGCCGGTCGGGGCGACCGACGGGCTGCTCTACGTCAAGGCGCCCCTCGTGGACGGTGACACGCTCCCGGACTGGACCCTCGTCAGCGGCCTCGCCGACTTGGCCGCGCGGTTCATCGGCGACGGCCGCCGCGTCTTCGTGCACTGCACGTTCGGGCGCAACCGGTCCGGGCTCCTGGCCGCGCTCGTGGTGCGCGAGGTGCTGGGGATCCCGGGCGGCGAGGCGTTGCGGCACGTGCAGGACCGCCGCCCGCGCACGGTCAACAACGAGGCGTTCGCCGCCTGGCTCCGGTCCCTGCCCGCCCCTCGCTGACGTTCCCTCCTCCAGCGGCGTGCCCCGGCGCGCTCTACAGCGGCGTGCGCCAGCGCGCGACGACGCCGGGGAGCCAGTCGCGGTCGGCACCTCGACGACGGTCGTCCCACGCGCGGAACGCGACGGCGCCCAGCTCCGCGATCGCGTCGAGCACCTCGAGCCCGTGCCACGTCATGACGTCGAACCCGTACGCGCGGCAGAACCGGCGGTACGTCGCTGCGTCGATCTCACCGCTGCGCACGCGCCGAGCCGCGCTCGCGAGGTCGTGCTCGCGCGGTCCCCGCGCCGCGAAGTCGAGGTCGATCAGCCGCGGCCCGGCGGCGCCCTGCACGGCGTTGCCGAGCGAGACGTCACCATGCACCAGCCCGACGCCGAGCGCAGACGTCAGGCCCGCCAGCTCGCCCAGCAGCGCGGTGCGCGCCGACAGCAGGACGTTCGCGGCGTCGTCGGGCAGGGCCAGCGTGGGCGAGTCGAGCCGGCGCAGCGGCACCCAGGCCGGCACGTCGGCCTCCGCGTGCTCGTCGTGGAAGCGGCGCAGGAGCGCGCCCAGCGCGACCCAGCCGGGGGCGCGCCGGCCGGTCAGCCAGCGCGACACGCAGACCACGCCCGACGACGTCACGACCGGCGGCGCGGACGCCACGTGGGCGGTGCGGGTTCCGGTCAGGGCCGCCGCGACGGTGCCGAGGTGCCGCGGGTCGGTCCCTGGCGGGTAGACCTTGACCGCGTACCCACCGGACCGCAGCACGATCGTCGTGAGCACGCTCGCGACGTCGGCCTCGGGCAGCTCGAAGGGCAGCGCGAGCCGTGCCTCGGCGAGCGCGTCCAGCCCGTCGGCGGCGCCCCAGCCGGCCGGCGGCAGGGGCAGCGGGTCGTGCGGCGCGGCCACGTCGTCGGGCACGTCGGGCCGGAGGTCGGGCCGGTCGTCGGGCACTGCGACGGGCGCAAGGACGGGCGCAGGGGTGGGGGAAGGAAGGACACGCATCGCGGGCTCCGGTCGACCAGGGAGTGCAGCCACCGCACGACGTCGGCGGCTGATGCCTCGACCGGGTTGGGACGCCAGAGAGTATCGGCAGACCGGGGCCCGACGGTACGTCTCGGCGCGACGCGGGGCATGGCGTCGGGCAGAGTGGCCGCATGAGAAGCCCTGTGTCAAGCCGCCGCCGTTTCGGTGGTGTGGTGTTGGTTGGTGAGGAGTCGTTGCAGGGCGTTGTGTCGGTCGGGGTCGTAGGCGGTGCCGTCTTGCCAGCAGTGCCAGAT
>NZ_JABCJJ010000050.1 GCF_012952065.1 Cellulomonas fimi | reverse complement strand
TGGCCAAGGCCCACCTCAACCTCGTCCCCGGCGACCAGGAGGTGACCGACCCAACCCTGGCCCTCACGGCCTGAAAACACCCCAGGGGTCACACCGCACCGCTACACCACTCCCCAGGACTTGACCGCGTAGTGAGGCATGCGATCGCCAAAGAGAGCCGGTCATCGGAAGCGAGCGTGAACCACTTGAACAGCGCCGAACAGCAACCAGAATCCCCGAGCCAGAACCCCGCCTTTGCGGTCCGGGTCGCCTGCCACCACGGCTGCTTGGGCTTCCGTCACCATGACGCGACCCTATCGACGCCACCGCCCGCGGCGAACTAGTGGTCACCTGCGTTAGTTCGTCGGGGGTTCAGGTCCAGGCGGTGGGGTCGGCCAGGTAGAGGCCGCAGGCGGTGTCGAGGGGTCGGCCAGGTAGAGGCCGCAGGCGGTGTCGAGGGCGTCTTGGTAGCTGCCTACGGGCGAGCCGGTGGGCAGGAACGAGTCTTCGTAGTCGTCGTGGCTGACTCGGTAGATCGCGAAGCCCCAGTCGTGCGCGGAGCCGACGTACCGCAGCCGGCACAGGCGCAGGACCTCGCCGTCCGGCAGGACGGCGTCGACGTAGGCGAAGCCGGCGCGGTAGCGCACCTGGACGTCGGCCAGGGTCGGCCACCGTTGGCGGGCGTGGGCAGTGAGCCGTTGCGGCAGGGACGTCTTGGTCGAGTCCGGGATCTTGGCCACGGCCCCATCTTGGCTGACACCGCTGGTCGGGGTGTCGGCTCGGCGTGTCGCACCCGCGGGCGTGGTGCACAGGGTCGACAAAGAGACTCATGGCCATCTCGAGTCCGTTCGTGATCGTCCTGACCGCCGTTGACGAGGCCGTCCTGACCGCCCGCGCTCGCGCCGGGCGCAGCGAGCACCGGGACGTGGTCCGCGCCCGGATCGTGCTGGCCGCCGCGGCGGGTCGCACGAACGAGGCGATCGCCGCTCTACTCGGGGTGTGCGTGGGCACCGTGCGCAAGTGGCGCAAGCGGTTCGCCGCTCGGGGTCTGCCCGGTCCGGACGACCTGCCCCGGACCGGGCGCCCCCGCCGGTTCACTCCCGTGCAGGTGGCACAGGTCAAGGCGCTGGTCTGCACGCTGCCGGTCGAGTCCGGGCTGCCACTGTCGCGGTGGTCCAGCGCCGAGCTGGCCGCCGAGGTCATCAACCGCGGCCTGGCCGACTCGATCTCGCCCGCCACGGTGGCGCGCTGGCTGGCCACCGATCCGATCAAGCCGTGGCAGCACCGGTCCTGGATCTTCCCCCGCGATCCGCAGTTCGCAGCCAAGGCTGCCCGGCGCGGATCCGTCCGGCGAGCTCGGCGTCGGCCTCGGCGCGGTCGGCCCTGGCCGGGGCGCCGGCTCTCCAGGCGTAGTAGGACGATCGCTCGACCTCGACGAGCTCGCACAGCCGCTTCACCTCGAAGGTGTGCTGGTGGTCGGCGACGAACTGGAAGCGGCTCACCAGTTCGTCTCCCCGGCGAAATACTTCGCCGCCTGCCGCAGGATCTCCCGCTCGGTCGCGAGCTTGGTCGCCTCCGCCCGCAGCGCGGCGTTCTCCGCCTCGAGCCGGGCCACCTTCGCCTCGGGGGTCTCGGGCCCGGTCGGCGGCTGCGTGCCGCTTCTGCGGTGGCTGACGCGGCGGGTGGTTGTCGTGCCGTCCGGGGCCGTCGTCTTGCCCGTGCCGTACAGGTCCACCCAGTTGCTCAGGGTGCCCCGCACGATCCCCAGGTCAGCGGCGATGCCACGCAACGTCGCTCCCGGGGTGGACTCGTACAAGTCGACGGCCTGCCGACGGAACTCATCGGAGTAGTTCTTGCGGGCCATGGTCCTGGATCATCTCGCTTCCCCAGCACGTGCTGGATACAGCGTGTCCAAGAACCAGGGTCAGGGCCCGAGTGCACCGCCCGTCCGGCTGGCCGTCACCTCTTCACCTCACTGGCCGTGCTCGCGCCCACACCTCAGCGAGAGTCACGCGCTCCTCTTCGACGATGGCCGAGTGAACGACTGCACGCTCATCAGACGTCGCGCGCACCATGGCGAAGAACGACTCCAGCGACCCGCCAACGACCTCTGCCAGCGGCAGGGTCAGCTTCACCGCGACAGGGGCGTTGGCATGCCATTTGGCAGTGCGGACAAGACCCTCCTCCCCGCTGAACTGCTCCATGATCGCGATGACAACCTCTGTCGGCACGTCATGGAACAGCAGCAGCCCAGCGACCACCGGGTCATCGCGACGCAGCAGCAGAAGAATGGCATCTAACGGCAGGGCGGAGTTGTTCGCGAGCTCGTAGATGGCGCCGAGCTCACCATGCACTGCCTTCCGGACTGCCTCAGCCGGCGGAAGGGCTGGGTCAGCCAGAGCGGCCCATTCTTCGAACTGAGCGTCGGTGGTCATGGCTCAAAGATACGAGCACGTCGTCGCGTCGGAGGGGCACTTGGCCTTGTACGTCTGCTGCCCGTCGTACGCCTCACCGCCGGTGCGCTGAACCGCGAACAGAACCAGGCTGTGGAAGACCGTCCCGCCCTTGACCGACGAGTAGTACGCGACCTTCGCCGAGGTCCCAGTCAGAGGGATGCTGACCTTGCCCGTCGACCCGACGTACGACGAGATGCCCGTGTAGGCGTCGATGTCGACCGACGGGGAGCTGAAGAACCCGGTCGTGGGGAAGTACGTCATCGTCAGGCTGTGCCGGGACGAGGTGAAGGACGGGGTGGTGTATGACTTCATGGTGAGCTTGTCGGTCCAGTTCACCGTGCCACCGGTCGACGTCAGGCCGCGGCGGATCCAGTTGTCCTGCACGAATGAGTAGCCGTTGTTGGAGACGTAGCCGTTCAGTTGCGCCAAATCGCCGTCCACCTTGCCTCCACCGGGTCGCAGACCCGTCGCCGGCTGCATAACCACGGCCCCGCTGTCAGGTGCGAGGTCGAACGACGTGACGTCGGTGGGCAGGTCGGAGCCCGACTTCAGCGCGTCAGCAGCGGCATCCGTGATCGACTCCACGACGGCGAGCGGCGCAGTGTCGAGGCCCGGGAAGTCAACCTTGTGACCGTTCGCGGCGCGTGTGGACATCGCCTCGAGAGCGGCGGCAACTGCTGCGGCGTCCTGAGTTGCGGTCGCTGTGGTGATGGCGTCACCCAGGCTGTCGTGGGACGAGACGACCCACTCGACCGGCGGCGCGTCGGCCGGTGCGGCAAGCGCGGGGGTGGCGAGCGTGGTCGCAAGCGCTGCGCACGCGAGGGTCGCGGTGATCCGTGTCAGTACACGCATGGTTTCCTCCGGGCTACCCGTGCCCGGATTGTCCGGGTTGGTGCGGTCACGGTGGCAGGCGGGCACTGACGTCGTCAATGGGCGATCACTCGCAGTCACGAATCCACTGACAAGAAGTGTGAGCACGGTACGTCTAATACGCTCGTTAGTGGCCTCGCGCCATGTTGTGGAGCCCAAGTCCGAGACTAGCCTCGATCTTTCATCGGGTCTGGGTGTGAGGGTCGGGCGCGGCTCGGTGGTCGCGTTCGGTGCTGATTCTGGGTCCTGGGTGTGACAGGGGGTCCCGCTGTCGTGCGGGGTGTTCGCCGGTTCCAGGTGCCGGGGGTCGTGCTCGAGGTCGTCGGGACGGGGGTGGCCGACCGTTATCCGGGGGCGAGGTTCTCGAGCCGGGTGAGCCCGTCGAGGGCGAGCGGGGCCCATGGTGATCGGGCCGCGAGGTGCAGACGGACCCTGCGGCCGGAGCGGGCCAGCGTCGCCGGGATCGTGAAGAGCCGGAACCGCAGCGCCTTGGGCTCCCAGCGGCGGGCGTCGTGGTCGTGCAGGGCGAGCATGCCCATCCAGGCGGTGATCTCCGCGGCGAGGGCCACGATGGCGCACCAGATCCGGTTGGCGTCGAAGGTTTTCAGCGGCAGGTTGGTCAGGCCGGTGTCTTTCGCGATCCGGATCCGGTCCTCGCACCGGGCCCGGCGCCGGTGACGCAGCTCGAGGTCGGCGAGCTGGCCGGTGCGGGAGTTGGTGACGAACGCGGTGATCCGCATCCCGTCGACGTCCTCGAACCGCAGCTGCGCGCCGGGGTGGGGTCGTTCCTTGCGGACGATGACCCGCATCCCGGCCGGCCACGACGACAGGTCCATCAGGTCGGTGAGCTCGGCGACCCAGGCCCCGTCGCGGACTTCGTCGTGGGCGTCCAGGGCCGGGGCCCACACCGGCTCTGGTATGCGTTTGAGCAGGTCCGGAGTGTGTTCGGGCAGCGTGAACCCGACCGAGTAGGCCAGCCGGCGGCGGGTCAGGGCCTCGATGACCTGGTGGGAGCCGCCCGCGCCGTCGATGCGCACCAGGACCGACTTGCCGCGGGTGGGTCCGGGGATCTGGGCGAGCGCGGAGGTGATGACCTGCAGGTGGTCCGCGGCGGTGTTCGACCCGGCGTTGCCCGGGCGCAGATGGATGCTCAACGGCTCACCGGTGCCCTCGGGCCCGTGGTCGACGAACGCGCACAACGGGTGGAACCCGAACCCCCGCTTGAACGTGGGCGCCGCGTTCTCCTTCTCCGAGTGCGCGGTCACGAGCGTGGCGTCGAGGTCGATCACCAACGGGCGGCGGGCATCTCGGTCGTGGTCCGGCGCGTTGGCCCCGGCGGCGTCCCAGACCCGCGCCCGGGCGACCGCGCGGGCGCCGTCGATCGCGGTCAGGACCTTGTCCGCGTCGCCTGCCAGCCGCGCCAGGGTCCGCGAGGCCGTCGGGTCGGAGGCCACCTGGGCGGACACCGCCGGCTCGGCCCGGACCGAGGCCAGGTCCGAGCAGGCGTCCCCGCCCAGCGCGAGTGTCACCGCGAGGTCGAGCAGCACCTCGGCCGGGTCGTGCGTCGCGAACCGCGCCCGCCACGGCGCCAGCGCCGCGCTCAACGCGACGTCCAGACCACTGGCCCGCACCGCACCGGTCAGCAACACCCCACCGGCCTGCCCGACCGCCGACCCGCCGTCCGCGTCGACGACCAACCGCGGATAGAACCCGCTACGCTTCATCACCTGGAAGGTGCTCCTCGAACTCGGCTGATCTGTCCCTCGCAAGACACATCATCCCAGTTCAGGAGCACTTTTCACGTCACCGGCACGCCACCGCCATGAAATCTCGAGGCTAGAGACGTCCGACTTGGAGAACGACCACGTGGGCGCATCCGTGCCTGCCAGTCCGACAACGGTGAGTTGCATCGAGTGCGAGGCTCACGCCGCGATGTGGACGCTACGCTGTTGCAGACGTGGCAGCCTCCAGATGGGCAGGTCGCACCATGAGAACGGTCAGCACGCGACTCATGGTCGTCGTCGGCCTCGCGCTGTTCCTTGCAGGCGTCGGCGTTGGGGGCACCCTCGCGACGGGGAACAACCCCATGCCCCCAGGGGGTGTCATCGTGTTCGCCCCAGTGGCGGTGTGCTCCGTCGGGTTCCTTGGATGGTTCACCCGTCGGCTCTACCGTAGGTCGTAGAAGGCTCCCGTTCGATTACCGAGCACGGCGTACCCAAGCGCCGGTACTGGATCCCGGCGCCACGAACGTGATTGGCCTCTACGTGGTGGCGCAGCCCAGCCTGCGGGTGGGGTCCGGCGCCGCGGCGGCGGGCGCCGACGACTCACGGCCGTGTGACACACCGCGGTACCGGCAACTCCCGGCTCGCCTACATCCGTGCCTGCCAGTCACCTACGGGTGGAACGAGCTTGCGACACGCCGCCATGGTCGACTCCGTAGACAGACTGACTAGGTAGACGTACTGTCTTGCCCATGAGTGACGCAGCCTGGCCGAGCGACTGGCTCCGCGGCGTGCTCGAGGTCTGCGTGCTACGGGTGCTGGCCGATGGCCCGACGTACGGCTACGCCATCGGCGCCCGGCTGGCCGAGGTGGGACTCGGCACCCTCAAGGGCGGCACCCTGTACCCGCTGCTGGCGCGCTTCGAGAACGCCGGCCTGGTCGCCGTCGAGTGGCGCGCCGGCGAAGGTGGCCCCGGACGCAAGTACTACGCACTGACCCCGGACGGCACCCGGACCTGGCACGAGCAGGCATCCCGCTGGGAGCTCTTCGCACGGCTGACGACGGGCTTCGTGGCCTCGGCCCCGGCAGCAGCGCCGGCGATCGCGTCGGGCGCCGTCCCGAAGATCGCGACCGGCCGTGACGACAGCCCCCAGGCGCACGCCACCAACGGACCGCAGCAGGTCCGGGACGGAGCACGACGATGACGCAGGACGACCCGCACCAGACCGCCTGGGCCGCACGGCGTCGGCTGGGCTCGATGGCCTCGGTCAGTGCCGAGCTCGCACCGGGTGTCGATCCCCAATGGGCGGACGACTTCATCCTCGAGCTGCGGATGCTCGACGTGCCCGGCCGCGCGATCGGCGACGCGCTCGTCGAGGTCGGCTCGCACTGCGCTGAGAGCGGTGAGAGCGCGCTGGAGGCCTTCGGCGACCCGGTCGTCTACGCCCGCACCCTGGAGCTGCCGGCCGTGCCGCTCACGCCTCACGACCTCCTCGGTCCGATCCTGCCGTGGATGCTCCAGCCGATCGGGCTGCTCCTGCTCACGGGGGCCGCGTCGACCTTGCGCACGGGCGATTCGGTGGAGATCACCACCGGCCTCGTCGCCGTCACGGGCGTCCTGCTGCTCAGCATCGTGGCGGTGACCCGATGGTTCGATCCCGTCCTGCGGCTGGTCGTGGAGCGGACGGCCGTCGCCTGGCTGGCTGGAGTCGCCCACCTCGCTGTGCTGGTCGTGCTGCTGCTCCTGCTCCGTGGCGTCGTGGCGACCGTGCCGGGGCCGCTCGCCATGGCGACCGGTGCGCTGATGCTCGTGGTCGGCACGGTGTGGGCTCTGGTGAGTTTGCGCCGTGACGCGCGCGACGACGACGGGGTCACCTCCACCATCGGCTCCCTCGAGACCCGAGCCGACGCACGCATCGACGCACGCACCGGAGCGCGCCGGGCGGCGTGGGGGCTCGTGGCGCTGCGCTACGGGGGCGCCCTCCTCGCGCCCCTCGGGGCGGTGCTCGTCGTCTCGCTCGAGCTGCTGCTCGGCTCAGCGCTCCGGCGGCGACCCCCTCGCTCAGCCACCGACATAGGCCGCCAGGTGTTCGCCCGTGAGCGTCGAGCGGGAGGCCACCAGCTCGGCCGGCGTGCCCTCGAAGACGACGCGGCCGCCGTCGTGCCCGGCGCCCGGTCCCAGGTCGATGATCCAGTCGGCGTGCGCCATCACGGCCTGGTGGTGCTCGATCACGAGGACCGAGCGACCGGAGCCGACGAGCCGGTCCAGCAGGCCGAGCAGCTGCTGGACGTCGGCGAGGTGAAGACCTGTGGTGGGCTCGTCGAGCACGTAGACGTCGCCCTTGTCGGCCATCTGCGCCGCCAGCTTGAGCCGCTGCCGCTCGCCGCCGGACAGCGTCGTCAGCGGCTGACCGAGCGTGAGGTAGCCGAGCCCGACGTCCTCGAGCCGGTCGAGGACCTTGTGGGCGGCCGGGGTGCGGGCGTCGCCGCCACCGAAGAACGTCTCGGCCTCCGTGACCGGCATGGCCAGCACCTCGGCGATGTTCTTCCCGCCCAGCGTGTACTCGAGCACCGCGGCCTGGAAGCGCTTGCCCTCGCAGTCCTCGCACGTGGACTCGACCGTGGCCATCACGCCGAGGTCCGTGTAGATGACGCCCGCGCCGTTGCACGTGGGGCACGCGCCGGCCGAGTTGGAGCTGAACAGCGCCGGCTTGACGCCGTTCGCCTTCGCGAACGCCGTGCGGATCGGGTCCAGCAGCCCCGTGTACGTGGCAGGGTTGCTCCGCCGAGAGCCGCGGATGGCGCCCTGGTCGATCACGACCACGCCGTCACGGCCCGCGACCGAGCCGTGGACGAGGGAGCTCTTGCCGGACCCGGCGACGCCGGTCACGACGCAGAGCACCCCGAGCGGGATGTCGACGTCCACGTCCTTGAGGTTGTGCGTCGATGCCCCGCGGACCTCGAGGGCGCGGTCGGACGAGCGCACCGTCTCCTTGAGCCGCGCGCGGTCGTCGAGGTGCCGGCCCGTGGTGGTGTCGCTCCCCCGCAGCCCGTCCACGGTGCCCTCGAAGCACACCGTGCCGCCCGCGGTCCCGGCCCCCGGACCGAGGTCGACGACGTGGTCGGCGACGGCGATCGCCTCCGGCTTGTGCTCGACGACGAGCACGGTGTTCCCCTTGTCGCGCAGCCGCAGCAGCAGCTGGTTCATCCGCTCGATGTCGTGCGGGTGCAGGCCGATCGTGGGCTCGTCGAAGACGTAGGTCACGTCCGTGAGCGACGAACCGAGGTGACGGATCATCTTGGTCCGCTGCGCCTCTCCCCCGGACAGCGTGCCTGCGGGCCGGTCGAGCGAGAGGTACCCCAGCCCGATCTCCGCGAACGAGTCGAGCAGGTGCCGCAGCCCGCGGAGCAGCGGCGCGACGGAGGGCTCGTCGAGCTCGCGCACCCACACGGCGAGGTCGCTGATCTGCATCGCGCAGAGATCGGCGATGCTCTTGCCCTTGATCTTCGAGGACCGCGCCTCGGGTCCCAGCCGGGTGCCGTCGCATTCCGGGCAGGTCGTGAACGTCACCGCGCGCTCCACGAACGCACGGATGTGCGGCTGCATCGCGTCGACGTCCTTGGAGAGCATCGACTTCTGGATCTTGGGGATCACGCCCTCGTAGGTGAGGTTGATGCCCTCGACCTTGATCTTCGTCGGCTCGGCGTACAGGAGCGTGTGCAGCTCCTTCTTGGTGAACTTCGCGATCGGCTTGTCCATGGGTATCCCGGCCCCGCTGAAGAGGCGGCCGTACCACCCGTCCATGCTGTAGCCCGGGACGGTGAGCGCGCCCTCGGCGAGCGACCTGCTGTCGTCGTACAGCGCGGTGAGGTCGATGTCGTTGACCGACCCCATGCCCTCGCACCGCGGACACATGCCGCCGAGGCGGTTGAACGTGGCCTTCTCCGCCTTGGTCCTCGAGCCGCGCTCGACGGTGATCGCGCCGCTCGCCCGCACGGTCGGCACGTTGAAGGAGAACGCGTTGGGCGAGCCGATGTGCGGCTGCCCGAACCGGCTGAAGAGGATGCGCAGGAGCGCGTTGGCGTCGGTCGCCGTGCCGACGGTCGAGCGCGGGTTGGCGCCCATCCGCTCCTGGTCGACGATGATCGCGGTCGTGAGGCCGTCGAGGAGGTCGACGTCGGGCCGCGCGAGCGACGGCATGAACCCCTGCAGGAAGGCGCTGTAGGTCTCGTTGATCAACCGCTGCGACTCCGCGGCGATCGTGCTGAACACCAGCGAGCTCTTGCCGGAGCCCGAGACACCGGTGAACACGGTGAGTCGGCGCTTCGGGATCTCGATGCTGACGTCCTTGAGGTTGTTCTCACGCGCACCCTGCACGCGGATCAGGTCGTGGGTGTCGGCGACGTGCGTCGCAGACGACGCGGTGCCGGTCCTCGTGACCGTGCTCATGCTGTCTCCGTCCTCGTGGGTGGGCCGCAGGCTCGCTAGCACGGTCCGCGTCGGCTCGGCCGCCGGTGCGCTGTCGAGAGTACGTACTGTTCCGGGTCGTCCTCGCCACGGGAACCCCCTGGTCTTCACCACAAGAGCCGCTCCGGGGACGACGGCTTCGGACCAGCCACCGACCGTCCCGAAGCAGGTCCCGGCCGCGCAGCTCGTCCGCCTCGCGCCAGGCCTGGATGCGTCGCGGCGTGACACGGAACCGGCGGCTGTTCTCGTCGGCTACCGCTGAAAAAATATTGAAATCCGAAAGAAAGCCGGCCCGGCTCGGCCGCGCATCACCGGCTGCCGAGGTTGACTATTTTCATGAATTGGCTATGGTGAGCAGAGAATGCACGACGAAAGCGAGGCCAAAATGCCCCTGCCCACACATTCTCTGCCGCGGCCGCTCCACGGGCTCACCTGGTCGCTCCGTCGCCGCGGTGACTCCGTGAAGCTGCAGCTGCGCGAGCGCAGGATCCGACGCCGCGTGGTCGCGAGCTGGAGCACCGAGGCGTTCTCGCGGCTCTCCCCCGCCCCGTTGCCCGCGCTGCTCGAGGTCGCGACGCAGATGTCCGCCTCGAGCGGTCGAGCGGCCGGACGGTCCGTCGAGGCCGACGCCGCGCTCGCGTCGCCCGGAAGGAGTCGTCGTGCCGGTCACTGAGGTCATCACGGACAGCGCAGCCCTCGGCGTGTCGCGCCTCCTCGACGTGGGGACGGGTCCGACCTTCGACGCCCCGACGCCCGTGCCCGTCCCGACGGCGTCGGACATCGTCGAGGAATGGGGACGGCAGTCGTTCCCCGCGAGCGACCCGCCGAGCAACTGGTAAAGCGCCGAGCAACCGGTCAAGCACCGTGGCTCGCGCGATGTCGTCGAGCCGCATTCTCGGGCGAGTGCTCGCCCGACCTCGGCGGCGGCTCAGCGCCGAGCCGCCTCCCAGCGACTCAGCAACCGCCGGAGCAGCACGGTCAGGTCCTCGCGGTCGCGCGCGGCGAGATGGTCGATCAGCGAGGCCTCGAGCGCCAGGTAGCCGGGCAGGAGTGCGCCGAACCGCCGGGCGCCGTCGGGGGTCGGCTGGAGGAGCACGCCGCGGCCGTCGGCCGGGTTCGCGGTGCGCTGGATCCAGCCGCCCGCCTCCAGGCGACGCAGCCGCTTGGTCGTCGCCGGCCCGGTGAACAGCAGCAGGCTGGTCAGCTCGCCGTGGCTGAGCCTCGATTCACCGATGGGCTGATTGCCGCGGGGTGGGCGTGGGAACGCGAGAATGCCCTCCTGACTTGGGAAGATACGACTTGTCGAAGGTCCGTATCGCCAGTTCAAGAAGGGCATCTCGTCGATG
>NZ_JABCJJ010000004.1 GCF_012952065.1 Cellulomonas fimi | reverse complement strand
GCGTCGACCACCGACCCACTCGCCGCCCGCTCGTACCGCGGCGGGGCGTCCGACGCCAACGCCGCCCGCACCGTATTCCTCGCCACCCCCAGACGACGCGAGAGCTCCTTGATCGGAACCCCCTCCGCCCGGTGCAACCTACGGATCTCTGCCCAGTCCTCCATCGCGATCACCCTCCAAGGGTTCAGGAGGGGGTCAAATTTCATCCGTCGCACAGGGGTCAGTTTTCACGCGTCGTCGACAACGCAGTCCCGAGACGACGCGCTTCCCCGAAGAGCGCGACGGTCGCGGTGTTCAGGACCGGCATCTGGTCGAGCATCGCGCGGGTCATGCCGGGTTCGCCGGGTCGATCCGCTACGTCCAGAGAGATCAGCGTGATCCCGGCCCCGACTTGGGCGGGAGCGCCCACGGCGCAGCGCTGCGAGGTCGACCTGCGTACGGTACCCGTCGTTCAGCCGTGGCGGCAGCAGCTGGCATCGCCACCGAGGCGGGCTGCCCGGAGCATGCGGGTCAGCGCAGCCACCCGTTGCCGACCTTGCCGGCCCACCACCGGCCCAGCCCCCAGGTGTCCCCGGCGAGGGTGAGGGCTGCGATGATCACCAGCGCGGCCTCGACCCAGTGGGAGGTGGTGACCGGGTTGGAGCCACCCACGGTCGCGCCCTCGGAAATGGCCTCGTGTCTTATTACCTCGTCTTTGTGAGAATATCGTCGTTAGTATGATGCGCAAGCCTCAGATCTTCATCCGATGTTCATTGATGGGCGGCCGTAATGTTTACATTTGCGTGGTAGCAACCCTAAACTGCTGGGGTGAGCACCGTCATCGCCGCCCCGCCCGCGTCCGTCGTCGTCGTGCTGTTCGGCGCCACCGGCGATCTGGCCGGACGCATGGTGATGCCGGCCTTGGTGGAGCTCCACGAGCGCGGTCTGCTGCCCGAGCGGTGGCGCCTGGTCGGCTGCGCCACGGACCGGTGGGACGACGAGGCGTTCCGGGCCCGGCTGGAGGACTCCCTCCTGAGCAGCGAGCAGGGCCTGCCCGAGGACTGGACCGAGGTCGCACGCCGGGTGCGCTACGCGGGGGGTGGGTTCACCGAGGATGATCCCGGTGCGCTGCCTGAGGTCCTGGCGCGGACGCACCGGGAGCTGAACGACGAGGGTGACGGCGAGCCGTTGGTGGTGCACTTCCTGGCCGTACCGCCCGCGGCGTACCCGGCCATCACCCGCGGGCTGGGACGCCACGGACTGACCGCGGGCGCCCGCGTGGTGTACGAGAAGCCTTACGGCACCTCGCTGGCCGACTTCGAGGCGCTCGACGCCCTGGTGAAGGAGGTGCTCACCGAGGAGCAGGTCTTCCGCATCGACCACTTCCTCGGCAAGCAGGCGGTGCAGGCCATCTATGCACTGCGCTTCGCGAACCGGCTCTTCGGGTCGCAGTGGGACGCCCGCGCCGTGGAGCAGGTGCAGATCGACGTGCCCGAGGACCTCGACGTCGCCCAGCGTGCCGGGTTCTACGACGCCACCGGCGCGGCCCTGGACATGCTGGTCACGCATCTGTTCCACGTCGCCAGCCAGGTCGCGATGGACCCCCCGTGGAACGTGGATGACCCGGACGCGATCGTCGCCGCGCGGGATGCGGTCATGACGGCTTTCCGGCCGCTGGACCCGGCGACGGACGTCGTGCTGGGGCAGTTCGAGGGATACACCGACATCGCCGGCGTGGCGGCCGGCTCGACGCAGGACACCTTCGTCGCCGCTCGCCTGTGGATCGACACCGACCGGTGGCGCGGGGTGCCGTTCGTGCTGCGCACCGGCAAGCGCATGGCCCGCAAGGCTCAGCGCATCACCCTGGTGATGCGCCCGCCCGAGGGCCCCCTCGCCGACGCGGTCGCCGAGCCCAACACGGTCGAAATCGACTTCAGCGGCTCGGGTGCGGTCGCTGTGGGCGTCACGGTCAACACCCCCGGTCCGGCTCCCGCGCTGGCCTACGCGCACACCGAGCTCGACCTGGCCGACGTGCCGGGCGGGGAACCGATCTCCGCCTACGCCTCCCTGCTCCACGACGTCCTGGCCGGGGACCGGTCCTTGTTCACCACCTCACACTGCCTGCGGTCCTCTTTCACCGCCTTCGCGCCTTTGCAGGGGCCGGGGCGCCCGGCCCCGCTGTCGTACGCGCCGGGCTCGTGGGGGCCGGGCGAGGCGGAGCGCCTCGCGGCCCCCCACGGATGGGTGCTCGAGCGCCGACGGGGTTGACCCGCCGCCGGCGATCCCACCGGCAGCCTGGCAAGGGCCTCACAGCGGCTGCTGCGCGCTGGACTCCCCGCGGGCCAGGGACATCTGATGCGTCCGGCGGATTGCCGTCGCCAGCGCGGCGTGGTCGTGGGCGCCGGTGTACCGACGGCCGTTGATGAAGAACGTGGGCGTGCCGGCGGCGCCGCTGTCGTCGGCGCTGGCGACGTCGCGTTCGACGCGCAGGGCGTGTCGTCGTGCTTCCAGGTCGGCGGTGAACCGGGGGGTATCGAGCCCGAGAGCGCTGGCGTGCCCGGCGAGGTCGCGTGGGGTCAGGGCGTCCTGGTGGTCGAGGAGCGTGGTGTGCATGTCCCAGAACCTCCCCTGCCGCGCGGCCGCCTCGGCGGCCTCCGCGGCGAGCTGGGCGTGGGGGTGGATCTCGGTGATGGGCAGGTGGCGGAAGACCACGGCGAGGTCGCCCGCGAAGGTCTCCCGCAGACGGTCGACGAGGGTGCTGGCCGCGGCGCAGTGGTGGCACTCGAGGTCCCCGTACCACACCAGGGTGACGGGGGCGTCGGGCGAGCCCCGGAGGTGGTCGACGTCGGGGTCGACCGGCTCGGCGAGGTCGCTCAGCGGCGGCGCGAGACGCCCGGAACCCGCCGAGCGCAGCCGGTGGGGCAGGTGCGTGATGATCCGGAAGGCGACCCAGGCGAGGCCGGCGGCGAGGCCGGAGGCGGCGAGGACGCCGGCCTTCGCGTCCTGCAGGTCGGCCCCGGTGAAGGAGATGTCGGCGATGAGCAGGGAGACGGTGAAGCCGATGCCGGCCACGCTCGAGGCCCCCACCAGCGCAGGCCACGGCAGCGGCAGCGGGAAGGCCCCGGCCCACCGGCGGGTGACCAGCCAGGTGGTGGCCGTGATGCCCACCAGCTTGCCGATCACGAGCCCGACCACGATCCCGATGGTGATCGGGGAGGTCGCGGCGCGTGCGATGGTCTCGCCGTCCAGAGGGATGCCCGCGTTGGCCAGGGCGAAGACGGGGACGATGAGGTAGCTGGTCCACGGGTGGAAGAGATGCTGGTAGCGCTCGTTCGGGGAGACCGCACGGACCATGGCCCGGCCCGCCTGACGGGCGAGAGGGGGCGAGGGCTCCATCCGGAACCGGCGCCACACCGCGCCGGCACGGCGCAACCCGGCGCGGGCAGGCGGGTAGGCGGTGAAGACCACCCCCAGGGCCACCCCGGCGACCGTCGCCTCCACCCCCGAGGCCACCGTCGCCGCCCAGACCGCCGCGCCGACCAGCAGGTAAGGCGCTCCGTGGCGGACCTTCAGGGCCCGCAGGGCCAGGACGACCCCGAAGAGCGCCAGTGCCACCAGGAGCCAGGGCACCGACAGCTCGCTCGTGTAGGCCACTCCGATGACGGTCAGCGCGACGACGTCGTCGATGATCACCACGGTGAGCAGGAAGCTGCGCACCGGTGGGGAGGCGCCGCGCACGAGGGTCAGGACTCCGAGGGCGAAGGCGGTGTCGGTGCCCATGACGATGCCCCACCCGCGAGCAGAGGGCTCGCCGGCGTTGAGGGCGAGGTAGAGCACGATCGGGACGATCATCCCGCCCAGTGCCGCCAGGACCACGGGGGCGACCCGCCGCCGCTCCCGCAGCTCCCCCATGTCGAGCTCGCGCCGCACCTCCAGGCCCGCGACGAAGAAGAAGATGGCCATCAGGCCCTCGTTGACCCACTCCCGGTTCTGCAGCGTCAGGTCGATCCCGCCGACATGGATGCCCATCTCGGCCGTCCACAGCGCCTCGTAGGAACCGGCCCACGGCGAGTTCGCCCATACCAAGGCAGTAGCGGTCGCGACGAGGAGCGCGAGGGCACCCATGTTCTCCGTGGCCGCGAACCGGCGCACCGCGCCCGGCCGGGGCCGGCGCCGGGAAGTCTCGGGCGCGGTCACGGCGTCACCCGCTGACGTGGTGGGCCGACGGCGGCCCGGGCTGGTCCGCCTGCACGTGCTGCCACTCGTCGAGAGCGCGACGAAAGCGCCGGCTCGTGCCCGCGGCCAGAGCGACCACGTGCCCGCCGACCCGGAGGAGGACATGCGGGTTGGCCGCGCACGGCTCGGCGGTGACGGTCAAGGTGTTGTCGTCGATCTCGACGAGGAGGCGTTGGCCGCGGTGCTGCAGGCGGAACCTCAGGGTGCGCAGGCCCGCCGGCAGCGCCGGGTCGAGGGCGACGGTGGGGCCGTCGGCGTCCAGCCCGGCGAAGGACCGGGTGAGGATGTCGAGGGTGCCGGCCATGGCACCCAGGTGGATGCCCTCCTTCGTGGTTCCGCCCTGGGTGTCGTCCAGGTCTGCGGCCAGTGCCTCACGGAAAGTGGCCCACCCTCGGGCGGGGTCCAGTCGGGCCAGGACCGAGGCATGCACCACCCGGCTCAAGGTCGACCCGTGCGCGGTGCGCGCGAGGTAGTAGTCCACCGTGCGCGTCAGCGACTGACGGGTGGCGGGGTACCCGAGCCGGTCGAGCATGCCCAGCAGCCCATCGGGACCCAGGAGGTAGACCAGCATGAGGACGTCGGCCTGCTTGGCCAGCTTGTACCGGTTGGTCGAATCCCCTTCGGCCTCGAGGATGAGGTCCAGGCGTCCGATGTTGCCGTACGTCCTGCGGTAGCGGTCCCAGTCGAGCTCAGCGAGGTCGTCGTAGCCGGCGAACTGCGCGATGACTCCGTCGGCGAGGAAGGGCACGGCCAGGCGCCGGCTCAGGTGCTCCCACGCCGACGGTTCCTCAGGGCGGATGTCGAGGCGTGCGCGGACATCGTCGCACTCGTGCCCGGTCACCTCATCAAGGACAGCCAGGGCCCGCCCGCACACCCACGCGGTCATGATGTTGGTGTAGGCGTTGTCGGTCAGGCCCTGTCCGGCGGCGTCCGGGTAGCCGTCGTGGTACTCGTCCGGTCCCATGACCCCGCTGAGGTGATACCGGTCAGTGGTGGCGTCATAGGTTGCCATGGCGGTGAAGAGCCGGGCCACCTCGACGATGAGGTCGGCGCCGCGCTCCGCCAGCCAGGTGACGTCGCCGGTGGACTGGTAGTACTCCCAGGCGTTGACGGCGACGGCGAGGCCGACGTGACGCTGCCGGCGGGAGTTGTCCGGCATCCACCGGCCCGAGCGGGTGTTGAACAGCGCCACGGGGGTCTCCTCGCGCCCGTCGCTGCCGCTCTGCCACGGGAACATCGCGCCGCGCAGACCCGCCTGGGTGGCCGCCCGGCGGGCTGCGTCCAGACGGCGCCAGCGGTACTCCAGCAGTCCGCGGCTGACCCGAGGCAGGTGAGCGTCGAGCACCGGCAGCACGAACAGCTCGTCCCAGAACACGTGCCCGCGGTAGCCCTCCCCGTGCAGGCCACGGGCAGGCACCCCCGCGTCCAGCTCCGCCGTGTGCGGGGACAGTGACGCGAGCAGGTGGAAGATGTGCAGGTTGATCACGAGCCGAGTCTGCGTGTCGGCTTCCAGCTCGATCCCGAAGCGGGCCCACAACCGCGCCCAGGCCGCCTCGTGCGGCCGGATGAGGTCCGCGAGGCGTGGCGGCGCGGCCTCCAGCGCGCCCAGTGCCCCCGACCGAGGAGAGGCTACGGCCCGGTCCCGCGAGGTGAAGATCGCCACCGTCTTGTCGATGGTCACCGGTTCACCGTCGTGTGCCTGCACCTCCAGGACCAGGAAGTGGTGCTCGTCGTCGTGCTCGAGGACTGCATCGGGTGCGACTCCGTCGACGGTGGTCCGGGCCGCGACGGCGATGCGGACGTGGCTCTGGACGGTCTCCGCCTCCACCACGAGCGTGCCCGGCCCAGACTTCTCTGCGCGGGTGGTGCGCAGATGGCGGTTGGCCAGCGCGGCGTACTCGGCGACATTGGCGTTGACGACCCCGGCATCGATGCCGGAGCGGATCCTCAGGGTCCCGCTCCAGCCGTCGGGGACCACGGTGGTCTCCAGCGCAGCCACGTGCGGCTGGGTCATGGAGACCAGACGCCGCTGCCTCAGCCGCACCCGCCTGCCGACGGGGTCGGTGAGCACGGCGGTGCGGGTGAGGACGCCGCGGCGCAGGTCGAGCTCACGCCGCTCCTGAGAGGCTGTGACCCCACCGGCGGACCACCACCCGCCGTCCTCCATCTGCACGTCCAGGGGCAACCAGTTGGGCGCGTTGACCAGGTGCTCGTCCTCCATCTTCCGGTCGCGGACCGAGGAGACGAGCCGGTTGTACACCCCGGCCAGGTAGGTGCCGGGATAGTGCACGCCGTCGGCGCCGCGCTCGGGGGCTGCGCCACGGGTGCCGAGATAGCCGTTGCCCAGGGTGGTCAGCGCCTCCCGATGACCTTCGTGGGCGGGGTCAAAACCTTCGTAGACGAGCGTCCAGGGATCCGCGCGCAGCGCCCCGAGGTCCAGCTGGGAGACGTCCTCGACCACCACGTGCGCACCGGCCGCCTCCAGCTCCGCTCGCTGTCCAGCCCTGGCCACGCCGACCACCAGCCCGAACCCGCCGCGATGAGCCGCCTCGACGCCGGCGACGGCGTCCTCCACCACCGCGACCCCGGCCGGGTCCACTCCCAGCTCCGTCGCCGCCGTCATGAACATGGCCGGATCGGGCTTCCCCGCCAGACCGAGCTCAGCGGCGCGCCCACCGTCCACGATCACGTCGAACCGCCCGGTCAGGCCCGCGGCCGCCAGCAGCGCGCCCGCGTTCCGGCTGGCCGTGACCAGAGCCACCGGCACCCCACCTGCCCGCAGCCGATCCAGCAGGGCGACCGTGCCGGGGAAGGCCGTGGCGCCACGCTCCGCGAGCAGACCGAGATAGATCTCGTTCTTCCTCGCGGCAAACCCGTGCACCGTCCAGGCCCTCGCCAGGTCGTGCGGCGCGCCGACGGGAACGTCGATGTCACGGGCGGCGAGGAAGGCCGCCACGCCGTCTTCCCGGGAGCGCCCGTCGACGTGGCGACGGTAGTCCGCCACGGGGTCGAACCGGGCGTGGCCGGGCCCGCCCGCCCGAGGATCGGCGAGCACCTCCTCGAAGAGCCGCCGCCACGCCTCGGCGTGCAGCGTGGCTGTGTCCGTCACCACCCCGTCCATGTCGAAGATCACCGCCTCCTGCGGCGGCACCGCCCCGGTCGGGGCAGGCGCCGCGGTGGACGGTGTCGGTTGCGTCCTCGGGTGTCTCAACGCGCTCCTTCGGTCGGTGAGTCGCTCTCGACGGCGTCCTCGGTCACGCGGGCGGGCGCCCGGCGCGGTGCTCGCAGGGCGATCCACATCGCCACGAGCACCGCCGTCAGGCCCACGGCGGTCCACCCGGCAGGGCGCTCCCCCAGGACGACGGCGGCCAGTCCGATCCCGAAGACGGGGGTCAGGAACGTCCAGGTGGTCAAGGTGTCGAGCCGGCTGCGGCGGGCCTCGACGAACCAGGCCACGGTCGTCGCCGCGGTGCCCACCAGGGCCAGGAACGCGAGCGAGAGAACGAAGCGCGGCGTCCACGAGATCACCGGGGCGCCCTCGACAGCAGCTGCCAGCACCACCAGTCCCGCCCCACCGATCAGCAGGTGCCACGCGGTCGCCACGACGACATCGAGCCCGCCCAGCCGCCGGGACAGCAGCGTGCCCCCCGTGACGGCGACCGCCGCCAGCAGCGACAGGGCCGCCCCGCTGCCGCCACCACCCGGCACCGCGACGAGCACCAGCCCGGCGAAGCCGACGGCCAGGGCAGCCACCGTCCGCACGGAGAGCCTCTCGCCGTACAGCCACCAGGCCGGCAGAAGGATCAGCAACGGCTGGGCGTTGGCCAGCACGGCGGCCGTACCGGTGGCCAGCCCCGCGACGCCGCCGAACATCGCCGCGAACGCCACCGTGACGTTGACCAGGCCCAGGACCGTGATCAGCGCCCACGCCCGCCCGCCCCTCAGAGCCGGCCGGTGCTGAAAGCCCGCGAACGCCAGCAGCGCCGCGCCGGCCACCAGCGCCCGCAGGGCGGCGTACCACAGCAGGGGTGCGTCACGCAGGCCCCACTCGATCGCCAGGAAGCATGCACCCCATGCCGCGGTGATCCACAGCATCCGCAACGGCTTCGGCCGTCGGGGTTCCCCGGCCACCGCCGTGGCCGGGGAACCCGTTGCGGTCGTCGCCCGCATCGTCACGGACCTCCTCAGCGGACGCCGACGGGGGTCGGTGCCGGCTCGCTCTCCCGGACCCCGTGCGGAGCGGCCGGTGCCTGCTGTGCGGGCAGCCGGAGCCGCTTGAGCAGGAGGGCGTTGATCGTGACGATGACCGTGGAACCAGACATCGTCAGAGCCGCGATCTCCGGACGGAGCATCAGGCCGAGGGCGGGGTAGAACACCCCCGCAGCGATGGGCAGCGCGAGGACGTTGTATCCGATCGCCCAGCCCAGGTTCTGGCGCTCCTTGCGCACCGTGGCCTTGCCGATGCGCAGTGCGACGGACACGTCCAAGGGATCGGAGCGCATCAGGACGATGTCTGCGGTCTCGATCGCCACGTCCGTGCCGGCCCCGATCGCGATGCCGATGTCGGCCTTGGCCAGCGCCGGGGCGTCGTTGACGCCGTCCCCGACCATCGCCACCGTCTTCCCAGCCCGCTGCAGCTCGGCGACCTTGTCCGCCTTGTCGCCCGGCAGGACCTCGGCGATCACGGTGTCGATGCCCAGCTGCTCCGCGATGCGGCGGGCGGTTGCCTCGTTGTCGCCCGTGAGCATGGCGACCTCGATCCCGGACTCGTGCAGGGCTGCCACCGCCGCGGCGGCCGTCTCCCGGGCGGCGTCGGCCAACGCGATGACGCCTACTGCACGCCCGTCCACGGCGACCAGCACCGCGGTGCGCCCGGACGCGGCCAGCTCGTCCCGGCTCGCGGCCAGGTCGCCGAGGTCGACGTTCTCGCTGGCCATCAGCCGACGGTTGCCCACCAGCACACGGTGTCCTTCGACGGTTGCCGTCGCCCCGTGCCCGGGGACGTTCAGGAACTCGCTCGCGCTGAGCGCGGGAAGACCCCGGTCGGCGGCATAGGCGTCGATGGCCCGAGCCAGCGGGTGCTCGGACTCGCGCTCGACGGCGGCCACCAGGGCCAGCATCTCCTCCTCGTCCAGGCCCGCCGCGACGACGTCGGTGACCTCCGGCTCCCCCTTGGTCAGGGTGCCGGTCTTGTCCATCACCACCGTGTCGATCTTCGACGTCCCCTCCAGGGCGGTCGCGTTCTTGAACAGGACCCCTCGCTGGGCGCCGAGCCCGGTGCCGACCATGATCGCCATCGGTGTGGCCAGACCCAGTGCATCCGGGCAGGTGATGACCACGACGGTGATCGCGAACAGCATCGCCAGGGGCACACCGGCACCGGCGAGCATCCACACGGTGAAGGTCACGGTGCCGCCGACGAGGGCGACGAACACGAGCCAGAACGCTGCCCGGTCGGCCAGGCGCTGACCCGGGGCCTTGGAGTTCTGTGCCTCTTGGACCATCTTGACGATCTGCGCCAGCGCGGTGTCCGCCCCGACCTTGGTCGCCCGTACCCGCAAGGTGCCGGTGGTGTTGATCGACGCGCCGATCACCTCCGAGCCGGGTGCCTTGGCCACCGGCATGGACTCCCCGGTGACCATGGACTCGTCGATCTCGGACTCGCCTTCCTCCACGACCCCGTCGGTGGGGATCTTCGACCCCGGCCGCACCAGCAGCAGGTCACCGACGACGACCTCGGCCGTCGGCACCTCCACCGGTTGACCGTCCCGGATCACGACGGCTTGGGAGGGGGCCAGCTGAAGCAGCGTCCGCACCGCGTCGTTCGCACCACCGCGGGCCCGCATCTCCAACCAGTGCCCCAGGAGCACGAAGGTGGTCAGCACGGTGGCCGCCTCGTAGAAGACCTCGCCGCCGCCCGTGAGGGTGACCACGAGGCTGTAGAGCCAGCCGGCCCCCACGGCGACCGCCACCAGGACCATCATGTCGAGCGTCTTCGCCCGCAGCGCCCGGTAGCCGCCGTCGAAGAAGATCCACGCCGAGTAGAAGATCACGGGCAGCGACAGGATCAGGGTGAAGACGTCGTCGCGCAGCCCGAACGCCAGCGGCGGGTCCAGCCCCAGGACGTCACGCCCGAGCGGGGACCAGATCGTGATGGGGACAGCGAGGATCAACGCGACCAGGAACCGGTTGCGCATGTCGCGGGCCATGTCCTCCATCGACCCGCCTCCGTGGTGCCCGCCGTGGCCCATCACGGCCTGCGCAGAGTGGTCCGCCTCGTCGTCACCGCCATGGCCCGCGTGCGCGTCGTGCCCGGCGTGCGCGTCATGTCCGGCGTGCGCGTCATGTCCGGCGTGCGCGTCGTGCCCGGCGTGCGCGTCGTGCCCGGCGTGCGCGTCGTGCCCGGCGTGCCCGGCGTGCCCGTCATGTCCGGCGTGCGCGTCGTGCGCGGCGTGGCCCTCGTGGCCGCTCGCGGGTGGTTCGGTCATCGGGTGGCACATGTGGTCGGGCACCGACTGCCCGGCGCAGTGGTAGCCGCACTCGTTGACCCAGCCGACGAGCTCGGCCAGGGACGTCGTGTCCGCGTCGTAGGTGACCGTCGCGGTCTGCGAGACGGCGCTGGCCTGGACGGCGAGAACGCCGGGGCGGTCCAGCAGTGTCTTCTCGATCACCGGCTCGGAGGTGGCCCAGTGCAGTCCACCGACCTCCAAGACCGTGGTCTGACTCTTCATGATCGATCCTTCCTTTCCGGCCGATGGCCGACAGGTGGTGCACCCACGGGCTCGGCCGGATGCCGACCCGCTCGTCGAGCCTCAGGCCCGCAATGCCCCGACCGGGTCCGGGAGGAACTCCCGGCGCATGCCCAGGACCTCGTCCGTCATCGCGATGGAGGTCGCGCCGTCGGTCACCGTCCCGGCCAGCGCCCGGATGGCGTCCACGGTCTCGGGTACGACGATCGCCTCGTTGTAGACCTGGTAGGTCAGGAAGGCCTCATCCCCCTCGACGGTCAGGACGTCCTCCCACACTGCGACCTCCCACATGTCCCCGCGGGGCCGGCCGAGGTCGCGCATGAGCTCGACGGTGGTGTTCAGCGCGGTCAGGCCATCGGCCATGCGGATGAACCCGATCCGCGGCGCTGCGCGCAGGGCGTCCAGGACCTCCTCGCGGCTGGACGGCCGGGTCAGCTGCAGCGTCCAGTAGTGGTTGTGGGTCTGGGTGTGCGCGGCCTTGGCCGCCATGGTTACCACGTCCAGGTCGGGCAGGACCGTGCGAGCGTCCGGGCCCTGGTGGGACGGGATGGAGGCTTCGGGGACCACGGTGTTCATGATCCCGCCCTGGTGGGACTCCCCCGGGTCGGTGGCCCGCCGGATCAGGACCCCGCGGGCGCGGGCAAGCAGGCCCGCATCCTGCAGGGCACCGAGCACACGCACGATGCTGGTGGTGTTGCACGAGACGACCCGCGTGGTGTCCCGGCCCAGCGCGGTGGCGTAGTTGGCCTGGGCGACGAAGGAGTGTCCGGTGGTGGCGTGGGACTCCCCGCCCTGGAAGACGGCCTTGACCCCCGCGGCCTTGTACACCTCGAGGTTGCGCGCGGCGACCTTCTTCGGGGTGGTGTCCACCACCACGTCCACCCGGTCGAGCAGGTCCTCCAACGTGCCCGCCACGGGCACCCCGCCCGCCCGCATCGCGGTGCCCGCGTCCGGGGTGGCGGCGAACACCTCGATGCCCAGTCCCACCGCGGTACGGATTCGCCAGTCCGTGGCGACGTCCGCCACTCCGACCAGCTCCATGTCCGGCATGGCGCGGACCGCGTCCGCGACCCGCTTGCCGATTACTCCGTAGCCGTTGACGGCAACCTTGATGGTCATCACTGCCTCCTGCGCTCGCGTCGTGTGTTCTCTGTGTCCGGGTCTTCTGTGTCGTGCCGTCTGGGCCGTCTGGGCCGTCTGGGCCGTCTTGGGTGCACCGTCGGCTGGGTGTGTCTCAGCTCTGCACGAGCCGGGCGATGGCCTGCGATGCCTCCCGGACCTTGTCCGCCTGGATCGCTCCGCCGGCCCGTGAGGCCTCCGTGAGACAGTGCTGCATGTGATCGTCCAGCAGGATCAGTGCCACACCCTGCAAGGCACGGGAGGCCGCTGAGACCTGGGTCAGGACATCGATGCAGTACGCGTCCTCCTCGACCATCCGCGTGATTCCGCGCACCTGACCCTCGACCCGGCGCAGCCGGTTGACCACCTGACGGGTGACAGCCTCGCCGTCGGCGCCCGTTGCCGTTCTCATCGCTTCGCTCCTCCTTCACACCGGTCGTGGGCGACGCCTGCCGGGGTGGGGTCGCCCGCCCCGGCAGGCCTCGGACGTCAGGCCCGCGCTGCGGCGTACTTGGCCGGGTCGTCCTTGAAGCTGGCCGCGCAGTGGTTGGAGCAGAAGTAGTACGTGGTGCCCTCGTACTCGGCACTGTCGGCCGCGGTCGCAGGGTCGATGCTCATCCCGCAGATGGGGTCGATGACCTTCGCGGACTTCTGGGACATGTCTTCCTCCATAGGTGTTGCGGTGGGGTTGTCTTCCTCGTCGCGCCCGATCTCCACCACCGGTTCGATGGCCGGAACACGGACGACCTCCGGGACCGGGTGCAGCTTGATGCGGCGCAGCCGGTTGGCGTTGAGCACCACGGACAGCGAGGACAGTGCCATCGCCAGCGCGGCGAGTGCCGGGCTCAGCATGATCCCGAAGGCCGGGTAGAGCGCCCCCGCCGCGATCGGGATACCGACACCGTTGTACAGGAACGCGAAGAACAGGTTCTCCCGGATGTTGCGCATGGTCCCCCGGGACAGGTCCACGGCGGTGACCATCCCGGACAGCGCCCCGGAGATCAGGGTGATGTCCGAGGACTCGATGGCCACGTCGGTACCGGTGCCGATGGCGGAGCCGACGTCCGCCTGGGCCAGGGCCGGGGCGTCGTTGATGCCGTCGCCGACCATCCCGACGACCTTGCCCTCCGCCTGGAGCCGCTTGACCTCGGCGGCCTTGTGCTCGGGCATGACCTCTGCCACGACCCGGGTGATACCGACCTCGCGGGCGATGGCCGCCGCGGTGTCACGGTTGTCCCCGGTCATCATGACGACCTCGATGCCCCGCTTCTGCAAGGCCGCGACGGCCGCCGCCGATCCTTCCTTGACGGTGTCGGCGACGCCGACCACGCCCGCGGCTTGCCCGTCCACGGCGACCAGCATCGGGGTCTTGCCGTCCCGGGCCAGGCGCGTGAGGTCGGCGTTCAGCGGAGCCGGGTCGATCCCGGCCGCGGAGAGCAGCCGCGCATTGCCGACGAGCACCTCCCGGCCGGCGACCAGCGCGCGCACGCCCTGGCCGGTGATGGAGTCGAACGCGGTCGCCTCGGAGACGCTCAGGCCGCGCTCCTTGGCCCCGGCCACGATCGCGGTGGCCAGCGGGTGCTCGGAGGAGGCCTCGACGGCGGCCACCAGGGCCAGGAGCTCGTCAGGGGCGAACCCCTCCGTCGGCAGCACGTCGGTCAGCGCCGGAGCGCCCTTGGTGATGGTGCCGGTCTTGTCCAGCACGATCGTGTTGAGCTTGTGCGCCGTCTCCAGGGCCTCCGCGGAGCGGATGAGGATGCCGTTCAAGGCCGCCTTGCCCGTGCCGACCGTGATCGACAGCGGCGTGGCCAGTCCCAGGGCGCACGGGCAGGCGATGATGAGCACCGACACGAGCGCGACGAGGGCGAAGAGGGCCGCCGGCGGCGGGCCGATCATCGACCACAGCACGAACGACCAGATGGCGATCCCGATGACCCCAGGCACGAAGTAGCTGGACACCTTGTCCACCACGCGCTGGATCGGGGCCTTGGACCCCTGCGCCTCCTGGACGAGCTTGATGATCTGCGCCAGCATCATCTCCGCGCCGACCTTCGTGGCGGTGTACCGGAACGCGCCCGTCTGGTTGATCGTGGCACCGATGACGGTGTCGCCCACCTCCTTCGTCACAGGGATCGGCTCGCCGGTGATCATCGACTCGTCCACCGCCGAGGTGCCATCGAGCACCTCGCCGTCCACCGGGATCTTCTCCCCCGGCCGGACCACGACGACGTCGCCGACGACGACCTCGTCGACCTGGATCTCCACCTGTTCGCCGCCGCGGATCACCCGCGCGGTGCGCGGCTGCAACCCGACCAGCTGACGAATGGCCTCACCCGTTCCGGCCTTGGCCTTGGTCTCCACCAGCCGGCCCAGCAGGATCAGCGTGATGATGACCGCGACGGCCTCGTAGTACACCTCTTGGGCGATCTCGGGCAGCACGTCAGGGATGAACGTCGCGACGAGGCTGTAGCCGTACGCGGCGATGGTGCCGATAGTGATCAGGGAGTTCATGTCCGCCGTGCGGTGGGACAGCGCCAGCCATCCCGTCCGGTGGACCGGCCAGCCGGTGTAGAAGAAGATCGGCGTGACCAGGGCCAGCTGGAGCCACCTGTTCATCAGGAAGTCGGGCACCCAGGTGGCGCCGAAGACCTCGACGCTCATGACCGCGAAGACGACGGGCGCGGCGAGGATCGAGCCGATGATCACCCGCCGTGTCAGGTCCCGGATCTCCGCGGCGCGCTCGCGCCCCTCGGCGTCGTCGTCGCCGGCGCCGGCGCCCGCGGTGGGGCCGACCTCCTTGGTCGCGGCGGCTGCCTGCGGTGCGGCGTCCCCGGCAGGGGGGACCGGGTGCGCCGGGTGCGTTGTCGCGTGCGCCACGGGGACGGTGGCGACGGCGGAGCCGGCCCCCGCTGCCGCCGGTGCACCGACGGTCTCCAGCTCACGGTCGAGCACCTGCATGCGACCGCGCATCATGTTCATACCGCAGGCGAACCCGAAGTCGCCGGTGGCCTGGGGAGTGAACTCGATCGAGGTGGTCTCCCACGCCGGCAGCAGCTCGTTGACCTTGAAGTCGGGCATGACCAGGCGGGACGAGCAGTCCCCGGCCTCCTGCCGATCGAACTCCAACCGCACCGGTACACCGCTGACGACCTGGATCACGTCCGGGCTGTACCCGCCCTGCACCTTGATCCTGACGACCTGCACACCGTCGTCCATCTCCGCCTGTCGGACCTTCTTCGGCCCGAAGAAGAACCAGGCCAGGAAGGCGGTCAGCACGGCTGCGCCGACGATGGTGAGAATCTCGGATCCGTTCATCGCCGCACACCTCCAGTGACGACGTCGCTGCCGAGGACCTCGGTGGCCTCGTCACCCAGGGCGAACGCACGCGCAGCCAGGAGGTGATCCGCCCCTGCGTGGGGAGGCAGGAGCCGATCATGTGAGCCGAGGAGGAAGCCGGCCCGCTCCACCGCGCCGCGCACCGGTTCCTCCAGCACCTCGGCATCGCCGGTGACGACCACGACGGTGGCCCCGCCGATCACGAGATCAGCGGCAGCTTCCATGACCTCGGGCACGGAACGCAGCTGGTCCAACAGCTCTGCAAGGCACAGCCCGCAGGTCAATCCCTCCACGGAGAACCTCGTGGCCACCATCGTCTCGCTCCTTCGTCCAGCGGTTTATACCCTAGGGGGGTACCGGGCCAACGTAGCGCAGTTCAGGCACGAGGGACATCCGCTCCCATGAAGATCCGGTGAACTTGGGGCTCGAGCGGGCAAGGCGGTCGCCCGCACCACGCCCCCTCGGACTTCTCGGCCCGCGACCGGGCTCACGCGAGCCGCCTGCCAGACGCCACCGGGCAGGCTCGTCGTCCTCCGCCACTGCACTGACCGAAGACGCCGGGCCGCCGTTCAGCAGCCCCGGCCGTCTTCACCAAAGGTTGATCGAATCCTCCGGCGGTTCTTCTGCGTAGCGGCGGAACAGTAGGGGCGCGGGACACCGCGCGACCACGAGGGCGCCGCCGCCACACGGGACGGAGTCCTCATGCGACCAGTGCTGTTCTCGGTCTTCGGGATCGACATCCAGACCTACGGTGTCAGCAAGGCGCTCGCGGCTCTGCTCGGCGCGTATCTGCTGGGACGAGCTTTCGACCGGGTCGGGCTGCGCCGGGAGTCTGCGCACTCGCTCGTCCTGTGGGCCACCGTGTGGGGTTTTGTCGGCGCGAAGGTCTATTACCTGCTGGAGCAGGGCGGGAATCTGACCGTGCATGACTTCGGCGGCATGGGATTCACCTGGTACGGGGGGTTGATCGGCGGCGTCGTGGCCGGTGTCGTCGTGATCCGGCGGCACAGGCTGCCCCTGGGCGTGGTCGCCGGCGCGACCGCCGTTCCCCTCACGCTCGCCTACGGGGTCGGCCGAATCGGTTGCCTCCTGGCTGGAGACGGGACCTACGGGAGGCCCTCTTCGCTGCCTTGGGCGATGGCGTTCCCGGACGGAGTCGTAGCGACCGGCGTCCCGGTCCATCCGACCCCCTTGTACGAGGCGCTGGCAGCACTCGCCATCGCCGTCGTCCTGTCCCGGCTCGGCCGACGACTGACGGGACCCACGGTCTTCGGCTGGTACCTGGCCCTCAGCGGCGTGGCACGCCTGCTCGTCGAGACGGTGCGGATCAACGACCCGGTCCTGCTCGGGCTCACCCCACCGCAGCTCTGGTCGATCGTGTCGATAGTCGCGGGCGTCGTCATCGTTCTGCAGCCGAACGGGCGGTACTCAGTCCACGCCGACGGCACGCCGCCACATGCACGCTCCTCGCCAGAGCGAGCCGGCGAGAGACCACCCGACCGGCGTCGACGCGGCGAGACGCTGACGAGAACGTGACGGGGCCGCGCACAATTCTCTGTGCGCGACCCCGCCACGAGCTCAGCTGGGACGGAGGCGAGCTCAGCTGAAGCGGAGGAAGGTGGGGTTGGACTGCCAGATCTCGCGGATCTGGATGGTCCTCCCGGGGACCGGGGCGTCGACCTGCAGGTTGCCGCCGGCGTAGACGGAGATGTGGCCCGGCGTCCAGATCAGGTCGCCGGGCTGGGCGTCCGCCCGGGACACGACGGTCCCGGCGCTCCGCTGCGCCGACGAGGTCCGGGGCAACGTGATGCCGACCTGGGCGTACACATAGGCGGTGTAGCCCGAGCAGTCGAAGCCGTTCGGGGTGGTGCCTCCCCACACGTACGGCACGCCGACGTACCGCGACGCGATCTCCACGATGGCGTTGCCGTTCGCGCTCGCCGGAGCCGGCGCACCGCGGGTCTCGGCCTCCGCCGCAGGCGCCGCCTCGGTCGGGACCGCGGCCCGCGCCTGGCTCCTCGATGCCGCCGCTACTGTGCGAACCGGGGCCGGCGGCGGAGGCGGGTCGGCGATGACCGTCACCGCCGGGACGTCGAAGGTCCAGGTGGCGTCCGCCGCCACGGTGACCGCGGGAGCGGTGTCGAGCACCGCCCGCGCCGAGGCCGTGAGCGCGGACGTGTCCACGGTCGGCAGCGCGGCGGCGCCTGCGTCGGTGGGCTGCGCCGCCGACGCAGGCGCCGCCAGCATCGAGACGACCAGGCCGGACGAGGCAGCGGCGACCGCGGAGCGACGACCGACGACGGCAAGGCTTCCGGTGGCCGACGCGGCCAGGTCGTCCAGTGCAGTCGTGGGTCTGCCGGCTGCACGGTGGCGGGCGGCGGTCAAGCTTTCGGGCATGAGAACCTCTCCGGTCGCCTGCGAGGTGAGCTGTCGGGTTCGGACGGAGAGCTGTGCCCGGCCGGTCGGCGTGCGACCGGCTTCACCCCAAGGGCACCGTGACCGGTGCCCGGAAGACCTGGGTCCCCCGCTCCTGTCATGAAGCATCGATGTGCCCTCGGTGGTGACAGGACTGGGCGGTCCACCTCGGGTCGCCCGGTTCATCCGAGCGGGTCGATGAAACCACGTCTTGCCGTCATTGTCACGGAGCGGTAACGGCGTCGGCGGCGTGTCGCGGCCCGGCCGGCGCCTTCACCGACTCTTGATGGAGCAACCGGTGCGTTCTCAACGTGGTCGCGCGAGTCTGGATCCCAGACGGCGCGAGGTGCGCCGTTCGCCCGGGAGGGGGAAGCGCGATGGGCCTGTGGTGCACGCAGCCGGGGCCCGTCGGCTGGGTGGTGATGCTGGCCTTCTGGATCACCGTCATCGTCCTGGTGCTCTGGGGGCTGAACCGGCTTTTCCCCGACCCGGTCGACGCGGACCGACTGCTCGACGCACGGCTCGCCGCGGGGGAGATCGACCTCGAGACCTACCGCGTGCTGCGGAGCGAGCTGTCCGACGCGGACGCCGTCACCACGAAGGGAACGCCATGAAGAACCACCTCAATCACATGCTCATCGGGGGCGCGGTCCTTCTCGTGGGACTGCTGGTCGCGGGAGTCCCGCTCGCGGATGCGCTGCTGTGGGCCGCGCTGCTGGCATGCCCGCTGATGATGATCGGGATGATGTTCATCGGACACGGACACGGGCACGGCAGCGCTGAGTCAGGACACGACCACGGCACGGCATCGAAGGTGCAGCAGGAACTCCCCGCGCACGAGCGGATCTAGCCAGACCCGGCGGCGGGCAGGAAGACCAGGAACGTGGCGCCCCGCCCGCTGCCCTCGCTGTGGACGCCGACCGAGCCGCCGTGCGCCTCGACCAGAGCCTTGGTGATCGCCAGCCCGATGCCTGAGCCACCGTGCACGCGATCACGCGCTGTGTCGGCGCGGTAGAACCGCTCGAAGACATGAGCCAGGTGATCCGCCGATATGCCCTCTCCGCTGTCCTCGACGCTGAGCACGATGCCGGCATGGTGCGCACCGGCGTGGATCCGCACGATCCCGTCCCGCGAGGTATGACGCAACGCGTTGTCGAGCAGGTTGCCCAGGACCTGAGCCATCCGGTCGGGGTCCACCGCCACCGCGGGCAGCCCGGCTGCTACCTGCTCCTCGAGCCGGACACCCTTGGTGACATACGCCTCCCGCGCGGCGTCCGAGGCGTTGACGACGAGCTCCCCCGGATCCATCCGTCGCGTCCGAAGCTCGAGCTCCGAGCTCTCCGCCTGGGTCACGGCCGCAAGATCCTGCGCAAGGCGGGTGAGCCGTGACGTCTGGCCGCGAAGCACGGCCATCGTCTCCGGGCTCAGCGCGAGCACACCATCCTCGATGCCCTCCACGTACGCGGTGAGCGTCGCCACTGGCGTCCGCAGCTCGTGGGCGACGTCTGCCATGAGCCTTCGGCGCAGGCCGTCGCTCGCCTCCAGGCGGCCGGCCATCGTGTTGAACGCCGCCGCGAGGTCGTCGAACTCGGATCCCATCCCCGGTTCAGGCACGCGGGAGTCCAGGCGCCCGCCCGCTACGGCGCCCGCCGCCGCCGCGAGCGTGCCGAGCGAGCGCCCGATGCGCCGTGTGAGGAAGATGCTCACCGCCAGCGAGGCCAGCAGCGCCGCACCCAGCGCCACGCCCAGGGAGAAGACGCTGGCCGACCGGAACGCCTCCTCCGCATGGACCAAGGAGCCGCCCTCGTCCGGTGGCCCGGTCTGCACCATGTGCGCGCGAAAGACGCTGGGGCCTACCGCCCCGGCAACGAGCCACGCGGTCACGCCGCCGGTCACCACCACGAGGGTCAGCGCCGCAAGGAGACGACCGGCGAGGCTGGAAACCGCTCGGGGTCGGCGCTCACGACTCATGTGACCTGCCCCATGCGGTACCCGACACCTCGGACCGTGCGGACGAAGCGCTGCGTCTCCGCGCTGTCGCCCAGCTTCTGGCGCACGTGGAGGATGTGGACGTCCACCAGGTGCTCGTCACCCACCCAGTTGTCGCCCCAGACCTTCTCGATCAACGCCCGCCTGCTGAACACGGCGTTCGGTCGTCCCGCCAGCGCCGCCAGGACGTCGAACTCGGTACGGGTCAGCGGGACCGGCTCGCCATCCAGGTGAACCTCCCGCCCGACCGTGTCGATCCGCAACGAGCCGAACACGAGCGGTGCGACACCGTCCCCGTCCTCGGAGTCCTTGCGGCGTGGCCGTCGGAGCATCGCCCGAACCCGAGCCATGAGCTCGCGGGGACTGAACGGCTTGGTGATGTAGTCGTCGGCGCCCACGGACAACCCGATCAGCATGTCCACCTCTTCAGCGCGGGCTGTCAGCATCACCACGTAGCAGTCGGAGAACGTGCGGATCTGCCGGCAGACCTCGACGCCGTCGAGCGCTGGCAGGCCCAGGTCCAGGATGACGACGTCGGGGTCCACAGCGCGGGCGGCCCGGACGCCTTCCTCCCCGTCGAAGGCGAGGTGCACCTCGAACCCGTCACGCTCGAGATAGGTGCCGACCAGGGTCGCCAAGGCCCGTTCGTCATCCACGACCAGTGCGCGGCGCGCCGAGGGGATGGAAGCTGCAGTCACCCCGCCATTGTGCCGGTCCGCGTCGGCTCGCGTCAGCGCGTCGAGATCGAGCGTCCGAAGCAGTCGTCGAAGACGATCCCGGCGATCTGGCGTGAATTGTCGGAGTTTCTCCTGCGCGCTCCCGGGCGCGGGTCTGGCGAATGACGGTGACAGGGCGCGCCAGGTGCATCATTTCAACGCGAGTGGCTCTAACGTCTGTGTGACGCGCACCTCTCTTCGCTGGAGTTACGGAGCTTGACTGTGACCTTCTTTCACCGCCGCGGACACCGGCCGGACCGTCGGCTCTCGAGTGCTCCGCGGCTCCATCGTGGCCGCTGGGTAGGGTTCCTGTGCGTCGGGGTGCTGGTCGGGCTGCTCGGAGTGGCGGCGCCTGCCGTGGGCGACGGCTACGACGATCAGCGTCGCGACGCCCAGCGCCGGGCGGCTGAGCAGGAGCGGCGAGCGGCGGAGCTCGAGGAGTCCGTCGAGGACCTGAGTGCCGAGCTCGCCGCAGCCGTCCTCGCGCTCCAGGAGACGCAATCGCGGCTACCGGCCGCGCAGGCCGAGCTGGCTGCGGCTCAAGAGACGCTCGAGCGATCCCGCCGGGAGGCAGCTCTCATCGCGGCGCGGCTGGAGGATGCGAGGGCACAGGAGCAGGGCATCACCGAGACGATCGCCACTGACGAGGCCCGCGGCGACGACCTGCGCACAGTGATCGGCCAGCTGGCCCGACAGGCGTACAAGGGCCAGACAGCCGCCACGGGCCTGAGCATGGTCATGGACGCGGGCAGCGCCGAGGAGTTCGTCGACGAGTACGGCATGGTGTCGACCGCGCTGCGAACCCAGACCCGCGCGCTGGGAGAGCTCGAACAGCTCGACGCGGCAAACCGCAACAGCCAAGCTCGCCTGACCGCGGTCAAGGAGAAGGTCGCGGCCTTGAAGGTGGAAGCCGACGCGAAAGTCGTGGAAGCCGATGCCGCACAAGCTGAAGCCGCCGCCCGCCAGGCCGAGATCGAGCAGCTGATCGTCGAGCAGTCCGCACGGCAGCAGGTCATCACCGGCATGAAGGCGCAGGCGGAGGCCGAGCAGGCCCAGGTCGAGGCCAACCGCAACGCGATCGCCGCCGAGCTGGCCGGCATCATCGCAGCCGAGCGTGCCGCCGCCGAAGCGGCACGTGCCGCTGCCGCAGCAGCGGCCGCCGCAGCGGGGCAGAAGCCGCCCCCCCCGGTTCAACCGCCGTCGGGCAAGGTCACGGGGTCGCTGTTCGGCAACCCGACGGCGACCAATCCCATCTACGTCACGTCCGAGTACGGGATGCGCCTGCACCCGATCCTCGGCTACGTGCGCCTGCACGCCGGGATCGATCTGCGCGCCTACTGCGGAACGCCGCTGTACGCACCACGGGACGGGACGGTGCGGTGGGCCGAATGGCGAAACGGCTTCGGCAACCAGGTCATGATCGATTACGGCACCGTGGACGGGAACTCGCTCATGTCGAGCTCGAACCACATGACCAGCGTCGCGGTCCGGGCCGGCCAGAAGGTCTCCCAGGGACAGCTGATCGGGTACTCCGGGAACACGGGGATCTCCGCTGCCTGCCACCTGCACTTCGAGGTCTACGTGAACGGAAGCACCGTGAACCCGCGCCCCCTGCTCGGGCTGTGACCGATCTCGGCCACGGTCACAGGGGCGCAGCCCACCTGGAGATCAGATCCCCCGTGGTCTCGGGCTCGAGCTGCTGCTCAGATCGCGCGGGCTTCATCGAACGGTGACGCAGCCGACGGACTCCCTTGATCGCCGACAACCATCCTGGGGTGTCGGGAGGTCACCATGGACATGCAGCTGCTGGCACGGGTCCTGGCGGAGCGTGCGGTCCTCACGCGACACGACCACTGGACCCGCGCAGAGCTCCTGACGCAGCAGGCAGCCGCGCTCGAACGGCTACGGCACTTCGCCTCCGCACGCTCGCCCTTCTATGCGCGGCAGCACCGGGCCTTGAATGGGGCGCCGTTGTCGGAGCTCCCGGTGGTGACCAAAGGATCAGCTCATGTCGCACTTCGACACCGTCCTCACCGCGCGGGGCCTGAGCCTGGCGGACGTCGAGCGTCACCCGCGGCACCTCGCCGAGACCGGTGGTGACCCCGGTCAACCGTTCCGGGGACGCTGGCGGGCGGCCGCCACCGCCGGGACCACGGGACGCCGTGGCGTGTTCGTCTGGAACCGATCCGAGTGGGCCACCGTGCTCGCGTCCTACTCGCGTGCCCTGGTCTGGGCCGGTGTGCGCGCCGGCCCACGGCACCCTGTACGAACGGCCGTCGTCAGCTCCACGGTCCCGACCCACCAGAGCGCCGTGGTGGGCGCCTCGCTCAGCTCGCGCATGGTCCCCACGCTGCGACTCGACGCACGAAGCGACCTGGCGGAGACCATCGCGTCTCTCAACTCGTTCCGCCCCGACGTGCTCGTCGGGTACGCGTCGGCGCTGCGACCACTGGCCATCGCACAGCGCCAGGGGCGTCTGCACATCGCACCCCGTGCTGTCATTTCTGCGTCCGAGGTCCTCACCGACCGCGCCGCACAGGAGATGGCCGGCGCGTGGCGAACCCGACCCTTCGACGTGTACGCATCCACCGAGACCGCAGGCATAGCGTCCCCCTGCACGTCGGGCACGCGGCACCTGTACGACGACCTGGTCATCGTGGAACCGGTCGACCACGCCGGCGACCCGGTCCCGGCCGGCAGCCCCGGATCCCGTCTCCTGGTGACGGTCCTCTTCTCGAGAACCCTCCCGCTCATCCGCTACGAGCTGTCCGACCGGGTCACGCTGAGCAGCTCACGCTGCCCCTGCGGTCGTCCGTTCGGCGTCCTGGAACGGGTCGACACCGTGAGGAGGACATCCTGACGCTTTCCGGCCCGCACGGCCCTGTGGCGATCCATCCCCACACTTTCAGCGCGGCCCTCGACGACGCCGACGTGGTGCAGTGGCAGGTCAACCAGGAGTCCGACGGCCTGCGCGTCATCCTGGTCGCGCGAGGCGCCGACTCCCCCACCGCGCGCGTGCAGCAACGGATCGCCCGCGCGCTTCACGAAGCAGGTGCCGACCCGGCTCTGCTCTCCGTGGAGCGCGTGGACCGGATCCCGAGGACGCTCCTGGGCAAGACGCCCCTGGTCCGCAGGCTGTCGACCTGACGAGCCCGTCCCACGGCGACCGGGGAGCCCCCTCCTGCGGTCGCCACAACGCCTGGGCGGCGCTCGCCAACCACTCGACTGTCACTCGACCGACCCGGACACGCACGCGTCAGGCGGCCCCGCGGTCGACATGCGCGCGACGTCGAGCCGTCGTGCTCACGTCGTTGGCCATGTCCTCGAGAGGGCCACGCCGACCGGTCACCTGCCAGGCGGTCGCCACAGCGAGTGCCAGGACGACGTTGAACGTCAACAGCACGGCCGGTGAGTCGTCCGCGGACGACCGAGCCGCGCCGTTGACCGCCGCCAGCACGACGACGTGCAGCGTGTACAGGGTGAGGGTCATCGACCCGGCGGCGGCGACGGGGAGGACCACTGCCCTCCATCGCGCGCGTAGTGCCGACACCACGAGCAGGCAGGCACCGACCAGCGCGACCGCCGTTCCAGCCGTGTGCAACAGGTCTGGCGGCGTGCCCGCGTGTGGTGCAGACACGGCCAACCACCACCACGACGTCGTCGGCGTCGTGCCGTACAGGCCTGCCTGCAGCAGCGTGGAAAGGTCACGGCCGGCGACCGGAGACGGCTCCGCGGCGAGCCGTTGCAGACCCCCGGCCGGCCCGAGCAGTACGGCCGAGACCACCTTCGCCACGACCGCGAGGACTGTCCCGGAGACCAGCAACCACCACCCGGTCGTGGGCCGACGAAGCGGCAGACGGCCGAGGCCCATCCCGATGAGCAGGTATCCCGTCCATTGCAGGACGGGGTAGTAGCCGGTGAGCACGACCGTCGTCACGAGCTCGAGGGGATTGAAGAGGGAGATCACGGATGGGCTCGGACCGGGACCAGGTGGCACGAGAGGCCGCAGGAGCTGGCCGGCGACCGGGCTCACGACGAGCCATACCAGTCCCGTGACCAGAAGCGCGCGCGCGCCGAGCCTCATGAACAGCGTGCCCACCGCGAACAGCACGGCGTAGTGGACGAGGATCACCGCCACTCCCGACCCGAACAGGCCCAGGATGAGGCCCACGCCGGCAATGAAGCCGGCGCGAGCCATCACTCCGCGACGCACACCAGGCTCCACCGTCTCCCCGGAGCGTGGCCGGTAGGCCAGCATCAGTGACAACCCCGCCAGCACAGCGAAGAGCGCCGAGGCGCGGCCTGCAGAGATGCGATATGCCCAGCTCACGGATCCGTCGGCGGCCAGTGGCGGCAGGACGTGCACCGACATCATCCCGATCAGGGCCACGCCGCGAGCGACGTCCACCCCCATGAGCCGGTGCGCCGCCAGCAACCTGCTCCGCGGTGCAGCAGGCGGGACGGCCGTGCTCGTCGCGCCCGCCCCGGGATGAGCACCTCGTCCATCACCAAGGCGCGTCACGGAATCCAGCTCCCCATCGCCCACGCCGATGACGATAGACGGTGGTGCGCCGCCCTCCTGCCATCGCTCGCCGTCGTCGTCGAGGGAACCGGCGTGGATCCAGCCCGGTCGTCCCCGACGCAACGCCGGACGACGGGTCACACACCCGCAAGTGTGAGTCCGATCAGGCCCACGTTCAGGGCGGTGATGATCAGCACGATCAGGCGCATGACCCACCGCATCGTCGGGCGGTTGACGGCGCCGCCCATGAGCTCCCGGTCGCTGGTCAGATGCAGCAACGGGATCAGGGCGAACGGGATGCCGAAGCTGAGCACCACCTGGCTGATGACCAGGGCCCAGGTCGGGTCGGCCCCGAGCGCGAGCATCAGCAGGGCGGGGACCATCGTGATCAGCCGCCGGACCAGCAGCGGGATCTGACGGTGGATGAGCCCTTGCATGATCGTCGCGCCGGCGTAGCAGCCCACGGAGGTGGAGGCGAGGCCGGACGCCAGGAGGCCGACCGCGAAGACGAACCCGATCGCGGGGCCGAGCGTCGAGACGACGGCCGCATGGGCTCCCTCGATGGTGTCGGTGCCCGGCACTCCCCGCAGGCTGGAGGCCGCCAGCAGCAGCATCGCGATGTTCACCATCCCGGCCACACCGAGGGCCCCGACCACGTCCCACCGGGTCGCACGAAGCAGGTGGCCACGCTGGTCGGGTCCGACGGCAGGTCCGTGCCGGTCCCGCGCGAGCGCGGAATGGACGTAGATGGCGTGGGGCATCACCGTGGCACCGAGCATGCTGGTCGCGAGCAGGACGCTGTCGGTCCCGGCGAACCGGGGAACCAGGCCGGAGAGCACGTCTCCGGCGCCTGGCGGGTTCACGACGAGTCCGGTCACGAACCCCACGGTGATGATCACGAGCAGGCCGATGACCACGGACTCGAACCGCCACTGACCGTAGTGGTTCTGGACCGCCAGGATCAGCATCGACACGACGCCCACGATCAGCCCACCGGCCAGCAGCGGGGTGCCGAACAGCAGGTTCAGCGCGATGGCTCCCCCGATGACCTCGGCCAGGTCGGTCGCCGCCGCGACCACCTCCGCCTGGCCCCAGAAGGCCAGGCGCTTCGTCCTCGGCAGCCGCTGACCGATCAGCTCAGGGAGGGTGCGCCCCGTCACCAGACCCAGCTTCGCCGACTGGTACTGCACCACCACGGCCATGGCGTTGGCCATCACCAGCACCCACACCAGCAGGAAGCCGTACCGGGCGCCCGCGGTCAGGTTCGCGGCCACGTTGCCGGGGTCGACGTACGCGATCGCCGCGACGAAGGCCGGGCCCAGGAGGGGCAGCACGGTTCGCCGTCGGACGGCTACGACGGGTGCTGAACCGGACGCCATCATCGCCTCGTCTCCAAAGTTCGCACGACCGAACTTTGCCTGAGAAGTACAGCACGTCACCGGGCAACGGGGTGAGGTTGTCGCGCAACCGACTTGGGCCCCGGTGCCGCGCTGGGCGCGGCCACGCCTCAGCGGTCCTAGGGGAGAGCGCGCAGGATGATGGCGGCGTAGCCCGCGGCAACCGCGGCGAACGCCAGCAGGGAGAGCATGAACGCCCATCGGGGGCGCTTGTTGGGGTTCTTCTCAGGCATCATGCTGCGCACCTGCCCTGATGCCGTGCCGCGGCGCCGGCGCGGCAACCATGGACGCCGGGCGCGCAAGCCGGCCCGGCCGCGCGCGCCCGCTCACCACGTCAGCTCCGCACAGCCGTCACGGTTCGGGGCTTCGACCTGCAAGGTGGCGTGGGTGATCCCGAACTGCTCCTCCAGGACGTCGCGTGCCGCGTCGAGGACGTCCGGCTCGTCGCCCCGGGAGGTGGCCACGAGGTGCGCGGTCGCGACGTTCATGCCCGACGTGAGCGCCCAGACGTGCAGGTCGTGCACCTGAGCGACGCCGGGGATCGCTCCCAGCGAGGTGGCGACGGCCTCCGGATCGATGCCCTCGGGCGCGTGCTGGCCGAGGACGGCGAGCACCTGGCGCCCGAGGGTGACCGCGCGGACGACGACGAAGACGGCGATGGCCACCGCCACGACGACGTCCCAGACGGGCTGGCCTGTCACGATGATCAGGACACCCGCGACCATCACCCCCACGGATCCCGCGGCGTCGGCTATCACCTCGAAGTACGCGCCACGCACGTTGAGGCTCTCCTTCGACCCGCCCCGCAGCAGGAGCAACGACGCCACGTTGATCGCGAGGCCGATCCCGCCCACCACCAGCATGGTCCCGGAGGCCACCTCGGCGTCCTGCCCGACTCGGCGGATGCCCGCCACCAGGACGTAGGTCCCGACTCCGAGCATGATCAGCACCGTCAGGCCGGAGGCGAACACCTCGGCGCGATAGGAGCCGTAGGTGCGGCGACCGGACCGGTCCGGTCGCGTGGCGATGCGCGTGGCGAAGAGGGCGGCTCCGAGCGCGACGACGTCCGCGGCCATGTGGCCCGCGTCCGAGACGAGGGCCAGCGAGCCCGAGAGCAGCCCGGCGACGAGCTCGACGGTGAAGAAGCTCGCGGTCAGCGCGAACGCAGCGGCCAGCCGAGCGCGGTACCGACCGCCGGCGTGCTCGGTGACCGGTCCATGACCGTGCCCGGCGCCCATCAACGGCCTCCCTCGTGCAGCGTGTGCTCACGGGACAGGTCCAGCAGCATCCGGACGTGTCCGTCGGCCAGGCGGTAGTACACCATCCGCCCTGCTCGTCGGTTGTCGACCACGCCGGCCGTCCGGAGCAGTCGCAGCGCCTGGGACACCGCCGTCTCGGTCGCCTCGACCGCCGCCGCCAGGTCGCACACGCACAGCTCGCCCGCCTCGAGCAGCGCGTACAGGATGCGGGTGCGCTTGGGGTCGCCGAGCAGCTTGAACAGCTGCGCAAGAGTCGCCGCCTGGTCCGCGTCCGGGGAGTGCTCGCGTGCCAGCGCGACCTTGTCCGGATGCACCATGACGACCTCGCAGGCGTCCAGTGGTGTGACAGCACCCATTGTTCATCTCCACATCTGTCTAGGTATGCAGACGATACCCCGTCCGCGGCTCGGCAGGTGACTCCCCCGCGAGGATCGCTGCCGCCGAGCGGGAGCAGGCCTCGGCCGCCGCGGGCGCGGGCGGTGCGTCGAAGATCACACCGGTTCGACCGCTCGCGGTTTGGGGACCGCCTCGCGCGGCGCCTACGTTGGCGTCGCGTACCCCGAACTCGTGAAGGGCGGAACGGTGGAGACGCTTGACATCGCTCGGTGGCAGTTCGGCCTCACCACCGTCTATCACTTCATCCTCGTCCCCCTGACCATCGGCCTGGCTCCGTTGGTCGCGCTGCTGCAGACCGCCTGGGTGCGGACCGGCAACGAGAAGTGGCGCAAGCTGACGAAGTTCTTCGGCAAGATCCTGCTGATCAACTTCGCGCTCGGCGTGGCAACAGGGATCGTGCAGGAGTTCCAGTTCGGGATGAACTGGTCCGAGTACTCGCGTTTCGTCGGGGACGTCTTCGGCGCACCGCTGGCCATCGAGGCCCTGGCGGCCTTCTTCCTGGAGTCGACGTTCCTCGGTCTGTGGATCTTCGGCGAGGGTCGCCTGCCCAAGTGGCTGCACACCGCCTGCATCTGGCTGGTCGCCGTCGGCACGAACATCTCGGCGTACTGGATCCTCGCGGCGAACTCCTGGATGCAGCATCCGGTCGGTGCGGTGTACAACCCCGAGACCGGTCGCGCCGAGCTCGACGGGGTTCGCGGCTTCGTCGAGGTCATGACGAACAACACCCTGATCGCGGCGTACTCCCACACGGTCGCCTCGGCGTTCTTGGTCGCGGGGACGTTCGTCGCCGGGATCTGCGGCTGGTGGATCGTCCGGGCCGTGCGGAGTGGTCGCGACGACGAGGCCCGCACCATCTGGCGCCCGGGTGCGTACGTCGGTCTGGTGACGATGGTGCTGGCCGGGATCGGTGTGGGCGTGACCGGTGACCTGCAGGGCAAGCTCATGTACGAGCAGCAGCCCATGAAGATGTCGGCTGCCGAGGCCCTGTGCGAGGGCGAGGAGTCGGCCGCGTTCTCGCTGCTCACCATCGGCGACCTCTCCAACAGCTGTGAGGGGGTCAGGCAACTGATCCAGATCCCCGGCGTCACGTCCTTCCTGGGTACGGGCAGCTTCACCGGCCCGGAGAGCTACCTGCCGGGGGTCGAAGACCTGCAGGCCGAGTACACCGAGCGTTACGGCGACCAGTTCGGCACCGACGTGGACTACCGACCGAACCTCATGGTCACGTACTGGAGCTTCCGACTGATGATCGGGCTCGGCGCCGGGTCGGCCGTCCTCGCGGCGGTCGGCCTGTGGTTGCTGCGCAAGGGTCGGGTCACCGGTTCCACCTGGTTCTCCCGGCTGTGCCTGGCCGCGCTGCCCATGCCGTTCCTGGCCTCGTCGTTCGGGTGGATCTTCACCGAGATGGGCCGCCAGCCATGGGTGGTCTACCCCAACCCCGCCAACCCGGTGGACCAGGTGTACCTGCTCACGCAGGACGGGGTCTCGACGGTCGTGCCCGCCGGCGCGGTGCTGACCTCCCTCATCCTGTTCACACTGCTCTACGGGGTGCTCGGCGTGATCTGGTTCCTCCTCGTGCGCCGCTACGTCGTGGAGGGCGTCCAGCCGCCCGCAACCACGACCGACGACGAAGGACCGTCGGGCGACCCTGAACCCACCCTGTCGTTCGCGTACTGAGCGCAGACGACACTTTTCCCACCGTGGCTGCCGGAAGCGGCCGCAACCGCCAATCTGGAGTCGCGACATGGATCTTCCACTCCTGTGGTTCCTCATCATCGCGGTCCTGTGGACCGGCTACTTCGTGCTCGAGGGCTTCGACTTCGGCGTGGGTATGCTGCTCAAGCCCTTCGCCCGCGACGAGAAGGAGCGGCGGGTGCTGCTGGGCACGATCGGCCCGGTGTGGGACGGGAACGAGGTGTGGCTGATCACCGCGGTCGGCGCCACGTTCGCCGCGTTCCCGAACTGGTACGCGACGATGTTCTCCGGGTTCTACGGGCCCATCCTGGCGATCCTGCTGTCGCTCATCGTGCGCGTGTGCGCGATCGAGTGGCGCGGAAAGATCGACGACCCGCGCTGGCGCAGTCGGGCCGACTGGGGCCACACCGCCGGGGCGTGGGTGCCGGGTCTGCTGTGGGGCTTCGTGTTCGCCAACTTCGCCCAAGGCATGGAGATCCGGATCGTCGACGGCTCGCACCAGCTCACCGGCGGGCTCATGTCGCTGTTCACACCGTTCACGCTGCTGGGCGCGTTGGCGACCGCGTCACTGTTCCTGACCCACGGCGCCGTCTTCCTGGCGCTGAAGACCGGTGGCGACGTGCGCCTGCGGGCCGGACGGCTCGCCGCCCGCATGTCGGTGCTCTCCCTCCTCGTCGCCGGCGGCTGGTCGCTGTGGGCGCAGCTGGTCTTCTCGACCAACGTCTTCTCGTGGATCCCGCTGGGCGTGGCGCTGCTCAGCCTCGGGGGCGTCCTGGCGGCGTCGCGGGCACGACGTGAGGGCTGGGCCTTCACGTTCAACGCCGTCGCGATCGCGGCTACCGTCACGGTCGTCTTCAGCATCATGTTCCCCGACGCGATGCCGTCGTCCCTCGACCCGTCCTGGTCCTTGAGCATCCGGGACGCCGCGTCCTCAGCTGCGACCCTCACCGTGATGAGCTTCGTCGCGCTCCTGCTCGTCCCGGTCGTCCTGCTCTACCAGGGCTGGACGTACTGGGTGTTCCGCAAGCGGCTCATCACCGACCACATCGGCGCCGACGAAGGCCTGCACCCCACCCGGATCCGCGACCACGAGCACTCCTCGCCCGTGGCCGGCTGAGTTGCGACCGCTCGACCCCCGCCTCCTGCGCCACGCCCGACCGGCGCGGGCCTACATCGCCCTCACCGCGGTCGGCGGTCTGACGACCGCGGTGCTCGTGGTGGCCCAGGCCCTGTTGATCGCCTGGGCGGTCTCCCCTGTCGTCGAAGGACGCGCAGGATGGTCCGAGGTGGATCACCTGGTCGGGTGGCTCGCCGTCGTGGTCGCGGCGCGGTGCGTGACGCTCGTGGTTCAGGAGTCCTACGCGCATCGCGCCGCTCGTGACGTCATCGCGGACCTGCGCGAACACGTGCTCACCCGCGCCGTGCAGCACGGCCCCCGCTGGCTCGCGGACGGTCACGGACCACAGGTCGTCACCTTGGCCACCCGGGGCCTGGACGACCTGGAACCGTACTTCGTGCGCTACCTCCCCCAGCTCCTGCTGGCCGCCACCGTGACCCCGGCGGCGCTGGCCGTCGTGCTCAGCCTCGATCTCATCTCCGCCCTGATCATCACGGTCACGCTCCCGCTCATCCCGGTCTTCATGTGGCTCATCGGGGTGCTCACCGCTCGGGTCGCCGCCGACAGGCTCCGGACCATGCAGCGCCTCGGCGCCCAGCTGCTCGACCTGCTCGCCGGCCTGAGCACCCTGAAGGCACTGGGACGGGAGCACGGGCCGGCGCACCGCGTCGGCGAGCTGGGTCGTGCGTACACCCGCACCACGATGGGCACCCTGAAGATCGCGTTCCTGTCCGGTGCGGTGCTGGAGTTCCTCGCCTCCATCTCCGTCGCGCTGGTGGCCGTGGTGATCGGAACGCGCCTGGTCGCGGGCAACCTGGACCTGACCACCGGCCTCGCGGTGCTGATGCTCGCCCCAGAGATCTACAAACCGCTGCGCGAGGTCGGCTCCCAGTTCCACGCCTCCGCCAACGGCATCGCCGCCGCCGACCAGGCCTTCGCCATCCTGGAGCGTCCCCTCCCGGTGCGCGGCACCCGCCCCGCACCGGACCTGCGCAGCACCGACATCGTGCTCCACGAGGTCACCGTGGTGGCTCCCGGACGCGGCGCGCACGCACCGTGGCGGCTGACCGCCCGGCTGCGCCCGGGCGCCGTGGTGGCCTTGGTCGGCCCCTCGGGCGCCGGGAAGACGACGGCAGCGCTGGTCGTCCTCGGTCTCGTGCGACCCGACTCCGGACGCGTCACGCTGATGCCGGCACGGCGCGGCGACGGCGCCGACGACGACGCACCGGTACCCGCCCCGAGCGACCTCGAGCTCACCGAGGTCGACCCGGGGTCGTGGAACGCCCAGGTGGCGTGGGTACCCCAGCGGCCGGTGATCGTGCCCGGCACCGTGCGCGAGAACGTCCTGGGCTCCGCCGACACCACGATCGACCACCGCACCGACGCCGCCGCGCGCGCGACCGGCTTCGATCGCGTCGTCGCCTCGCTGCCGGACGGGTGGGACACCCTCCTGGGGCAGGGCGGCGTGGGGCTGTCCGTCGGTCAACGCCAGCGGATGGCCCTGACCCGCGCGCTCCTCGGCGAAGAGCCCCTGGTGGTCCTCGACGAACCCACCGCCCACCTCGACGCGACGGCCGAGCGGCAGGTGCTCGACGCGGTGGCCCGACTTCGTGCCGACGGGCGCACGGTGCTGCTCATCGCCCACCGCGCGGCCGCGATCGCCCTCGCCGACGACGTCGTCACCGTGGCCCCGCAGCCTTGTCGCAGCGCGGCGGCCGGTCGGGCTCCCAGGCCGGTGGGGGCAGTTCCATGACCAGCCCGCGCGCCGCCGCCCGCCCGGACCTGCGGCCACCGACCCTCGGTCGCACGCTGCCCGCCGCCGAGCGCCGGGCCCTGCGCCGCGCGGTCGCGCTGCTCGATCTCGACCGGCGCGGGTTCTTGTGGGCGGTCCTGGCCGGGAGTGCGGCTCTGGGCAGCGCCGTGGCGCTGTCCGCGACCGCCGCCTGGTTGATCGCCCGGGCGTCCCAGATGCCGTCGGTCCTCGCGCTGTCCGTCGCCTCGGTGGCGGTGCGGACGTTCGGGATCTCCCGAGCGCTGCTGCGCTACCTCGAGCGGCTCGCCTCCCACCGGGTCGCGCTCCGCGGCATGGCGACCCTGCGTGAGGGTCTGTACCGCACGCTGGCGGACGGTCGGCCGGACGGCCTCGCGGGCGTGAAGAGGGGCGACCTCCTGGTCAGGACCGGTGCCGACGTGGACGCGGTCGGCGACGTGGTCGTCCGAGCGCTGCTCCCGGCCGCCGTCGCTGCCGTCGTGGGCGTCGGTTCGGTCGTGCTCGTCGGCTGGCTCCACCTCGGCATCGGCGCCGTGCTCGCCGTCTGTCTGGCATCGGCGGGACTGGTGGGACCGTGGCTCAGCATGCGGTCCGCCCGGTTGTCCGAGCACGCGCAGACCCAGGCCCGAGGAGAACTGGGCGCCACGGCCATGACCCTGGTCGACGGAGCCGCGGAACTGACCGTCTCGAACAGGGTGAGCCAAGTCATCACATCGCTGCGCGGCACCGAGGCGTCGCTCGCCAGCGCGAAGGACGCCGCAGCGCGCCCCGACGCTCTGGCCGCCGGCGTCGACGTCGTGGCCATGGGGGTGGCCGTCCTCGCGGCGCTCGCGCTCGGAATCCCCGCCACGGTCGCCGGGACGATGGAGCAGGTGGAGCTCGCCGTCGTCGTGCTCACCCCGCTTGCCGCCTTCGAGGGCACCGCACTCCTGGGCCCCGCAGCCGTCCAGCTGATCCGCTCCGCCGGCTCGGCGGTCCGGATCATCGACCTGCTCGACGCGGCCGCCGCCCGGACGGTTCCGGCCGCGACCGGTGCGACCAGTGCGACCGCTGCGCCGCTGACCGGCCGGGCCAGATCGCTCACGGTCGATCCGGGCCCCCACCTGGCCGCCCGCGACCTCGCGATCGGCTGGCCCGAGGGGCCCGTCCTCGCCGCAGGCGTGCGCCTGGACGTCACTCCGGGTCGTTCCATCGCCGTCGTCGGCCCGAGCGGGGTCGGCAAGACCACGTTGCTGCTCACTCTCGCCGGGCTGCTGCCCCCGAAGGACGGCACCGCGACACTGTCCAGGACGCCGGTATGGGGCATGGGACGCGGACCGCTCAGCGAGCACGTGATCTTCACCGCCGAAGACGCTCACGTGTTCGAGACCACGGTGCTGGAAAACCTGCGCGTCGCCCGCGGCGATGTCACGGAGGCCGAAGCGGTCGCGCTGCTCGACCGGGCCGGCCTGCGGGAGTGGCTTGCCGGGCTACCCGCCGGGCTCGCCACCGTGGTGGGAGCGGACGGGTCATCCGTCTCCGGCGGCGAACGGCGCCGTCTGCTTCTCGCCCGCGCCCTGGCCAGCCCCGCCCGAGTACTGCTTCTCGACGAACCCGGAGAGCACCTCGACCCGGCAACCGCAGACCGGCTGATGGAGGACCTGCTGCGGGCCGGACGCCCGGCACCCGGGGAACCGACCGGGGATCACCGGGCCTCCCCCCGCGGCGTGGTCCTGGCCACTCACCGGCTCACGGGTCTGCACCACGCGGACGAGATCCTCCTCCTCGGCCACCCGGAGCGGCAGGCGGCCGACGTCCCGTCGCCGAAGGCCCCCGCGCGGGTCCTCGCACGCGGCACGCACGCCGAGCTCCTGGCTACCGTGCCGGCCTACCGGTGGGCCCTCGAGCAGGAAAGCCGCCGACCGCACGGGCACGCGCAGCCCAGCCTTCGGCATGTCGGCCCCTGAGGCCCCACCGAGCGGCGGCTAGGGACGCCCGCGCGGCTCGCCGTCGCCTCGGTGCAGCTGGGCCAGGCGCGCGTTGTACGCGTCGAGGGCGGGGTCCCCGTGCAGGTCGATCTCTCGGTCGGCGGCCGCGGCGCGACGCGTGTCGTCCCGCTGCCACCGGACCATGATCGTCAGGGCGATGAGCAGACCTGGCAGCTCGCCGTACGACCAGGCGAGAGCACCCGCGATGCTCTGGTCCGTGATCGGATCGACCGCCCACGACCCGGGCGGAGCGGCGAAGACAGCCACCAAGGGGGTGGTGGCCATCATGAGGATGACACCGAAGAAGGCGTGCAGCGGCATCTCGAGCAGCAGGTCGATCGCGCGGCCCGCGTGCCCCAGGCGCACCGGCAACGGATCGGTGGACAGCAGCGGGATGGTGAACAGCAGGCCGCCGACCAGGAACACGATCTCGAGGGAGACGTGACCGAGCCAGCTGCCCAGGAGGGAGCTCGCCGCCCCGCCCAGGTAGATCACGTAGAAGCAGAAGAGGAAGAGCGGAATGGTCAGCCCGGGGTGCAGCGCGATGCGGCCCGCGCCGGAGCGCAGACCCCACCGGGCGATGGCGAACCCAGCTCGCCCTGCCGCGTTGTGGGGCATGGCTCGCAGGAGCAGCGTCCCGGGCCGTCCGAGAACCAGCAACGGCGGAACGGCCATCATCAAGGTGAGCTGCTGGAACATGAAGACCGAGAACAACCGGTAGCCGTAGCCCTCGATGCCCGCGCCCATGACGACGACGATGACGGCGCATCCCAGGAGGAACGAGAGCGTGGCACCCACGGGCCAGCGCCGCCCGTCGACCCAGAGCCGCACCGCTCCGGTCAGGTACGCGGCGGCCAGCAGGAGCGCGAGGACCGGCAGGATCGGCACGGGCTGGAGGGTGGGTGCCAGGAACGTCTCGATCGAAGGCGGTGCGGTGGGTATCCACACGGGGCCGGTGATCTCGGGAGTGTCCATGAAGGTCTCCCCCGCTCAGTCCGGGGGCCGAATGGCCGGCACCGCATGTCGCCGGCGGCCGCCATCTGTGGTGGATCGCCGGGAGACCTGACGCGTGATCAACTGCCGCTCCTCAGTTGGCTGGTTCGGGGGGCTGGGTGGCACTGGCCGGCTCGGTGCGGGCCTCGAGCATCGTCTGAAGCACCGTGAGCTCAGCAGTCTGCGCCGCCACGATGGTCTGGGCCAGACGCCGGGTCTCCGCATCGCTCGCCTCGTCGGCGGCGACCTGTGCCATGAGCACGCCGCCTTCGTGGTGCGGGATCATGAGCGCCAGGTAGAGCCGGTCGGCGTCGGGTCCCGTGGCGGCCCGCAGCCGTGCCAGGTCGTCGCTGCTGGCCATGCCCGGCATCCGGTCGGCCCCACCAGCGGGGGTGGCGTCGTCGGCGGCGGACCCATGGGTCATCCCGGACATGCCGCCCGCGGCGTCATCCATCCAGGCCATCGCAGGCTCCGTGGAGCTTTGCGGCAGGTTCCACTGATCCAGCCACCCGTACATCTGCCCCGCCTGCTGCTGCTGGGTCAGCAGGACGTCACTGGCCAGGGTGCGCACCTCCGGATCCTGGGTGCGTTCCAGGACGAGCATCGACATCTCCACCGCCTGGCTGTGGTGGGCCTGCATGTCCCGAGCGAATCCGGCCTCCACCGAGCCCTCTTGTGGAGCCGCCTGGGGAGGCGCAGCGAGGCGCATGCCCGCGAGTACCCCGATGACGGCGGCCACCGCGATCGCCAGGACCAGGATCGCGGCGAGGGCAGCCCGGGAGGTCGTCCTGGCGCGCGTCATGTCGGGTCCACTCCCCCGGTGCACGGTGCGCCGGGTTCCGGAGTCTGCTCACCTTGCAGGTACTTCTGCAGGAACTGCTCGAGGCGCGGGTCGCTGGGGTCGTCGAGGGTGAGCTGGACGCCCCACGCGCTGGCGACGACCGGAACCGGAAGATCGGCCACCGGGCTGAGCAGCGCATAGCTCGCCTTCTCCGCGGCCGAGGTCAACGTCTCACGTCCTTCGGGCGCCAGCTCGGGACTGTAGGTGAGCCAGACGGCGCCGTGCTCGAGGGAGTGGACGGCCTGCTCGTTCGGGATCGGGGCGGTGTACACACCACAGTTGACCCAGACGCCGGCGTGCTGACCTCCCGCAGGTGGGGACTGCTCGTACTCGACCGGCCCGGGCACGTGCTCCTGGGACAGCCCCTCGAACTGGACGACGCCGTCGATGGACCCCTCCGTGAGCGCCTCGCTCGCGGCCTGGCTCTCGATGTCTCGCGCGACGGCGAGCGCGGCCGCCACGCCCAGGCCGAGACCGGCGGCGAGAGCCCCACCGATGATCACGGCCTTCTGCCGCCGTTGGGTGCGCGCCTGCGCGGCGCGGACCTTGGCCAGGTTGGCGGCCCGGTCTGCGGCTCGTTGCTCGCGGCTGGTCATGTACTTCTCCTCGGTGGTGGGAAATGCGACGGCGCCGCGGCGCGGTGGACACGCGGCGTACGCGGTGTTCATCACGACCACGTCGCCAGCCCGGTCGACGGTGTCGACCGGCGTACCGGCGACGTCACGGAGCCGTCACCGGAGATGTATCCGGCTTCGCCGCCGCTCACGATCCGGCGTCCTGCGTCATCTGCGCGGAGCCGCAACCACCGAGCACGTGGAGAAGACAGATCGCGATCAGGCCCCGTACGAGCGCGGCGCGGGAGCCGCGGCGAATTGAGCGAGGTCATGGCGTCGGTCCTTGGGCGAGGCGTGCCGATCCCGTGGTCAGGGTCTCGACGGGGCGTAAGGGATGCTCCCCGGTTCCGGCCGACGGACCTGGTAGGAGGCAGCCCGGTGGCTAGAGCGAGGAGGTACGGCGCGCACAGATGCGCGCCGGTCGGCGGCCGACCGTCACGGCGGCGCGACTTCTAGGTGCGAATGACGCAGAGACGGTGCGGCGTCAGGGCGATCAGCGGGGCCTGGAGCGCGCGCACCACCGCCCGGGCTCGGCGCACCACCACCCGAGCCAGGACGAGGAGCCGTGGCTCAGGGGCGCGGCGGGCAAGGATCGCGAGCACGACGCCGGTGAGCGCGACCAGGCACGCACCCAGGGCCTTCGAGGGATCACCCTGCGGGTCGGCAGCGGCCGGGGCATCCGGAACGACGCCGACGCCCATCGCGTCGTTCTGCACACTCACCGACGCCGCGCTCGCCGGCCGGTCTCCTCCACCGACGGACTGCACGCACACCTGGACGAGGGCGATCACGCCGACGATGAGAAGTAGAGCGCACAGGACCGACAGCGGACTCACACGAAGCCGCTGGACCCGATCCGCTCCCGCACTCATCGCGGCCATCATGCAACGGAAGACATGCCGTTTCCCAATCCGCTCGAACGTTCAGCACCCTCCTCGTGGGGCCGCGCACCGGCCGGTGCCGAGCCGACGCACCGCCGCCCGCCGGTGCGGGCGCCTCGTCCACCGCTGGGCATGGGCGTGTCGTTGCTGCATTTTCACGTCGACCATGCCTAACCTCTCCTCGGTCATGCTCGCCTTCCTGTCCCCCACCCTGGCCGCCCTCACCATGACGCGATCGACGTACGCACCCCGGCCCGGCAACCCCATGGGCGGCGGCACCCCGGCGTCGCCGCGTGGCCGGCGCCGCGTCATCGCGGGCGCGGTCGTCACGGTCCTCGTCGTCCTCACCGGAGGCGCCGGGCCGGCGGTAGCCGATCCGTACGACGACCAACGACGCGAGAACCAGCGCAAGCAGTCCGCCGTCGAGCGGCGCTCCGAAGAGCTCGAGGCCTCGATCGAGGGCTTGAGCGCCGAGCTCGGACAGGCAGTGCTGGACCTCCAGGCGACCGAGGCCCGGCTGCCCGTCGCCCAGGCCGAGCTGGCCGCCGCGGTCGAGACGCTCGAGCGCAACCAGCGTGAGGCCGCCCTGATCGCCGCTCGCCTCGTCGACGCCCAGGCGCAGGAGGTCAGCATCACGGCGACCATCGCGGCCGACGACGCGCGCGGGAAGGAGATCCGTACCGCCGTCGGACAGCTGGCCCGGCGCGCGTACAAGGGCGAGACCGCGGCGACGAGCCTCAGCGTCGTCATGGAGGCCGAGTCGACCGAAGACTTCGTCGACCAGTACGGCATGGTCTCGACCGCACTGCGCACCCAGACCCGCGCGCTCGACGAGCTCGAGCAGATCGAGGCCGCGAACCGCAACAGCCAAGCGCGGCTGACCGCCGTGAAGGAGAAGGTCGCCGCGCTGAAGGTCGAGGCCGACCAGAAGGTCATCGAGGCGGAGGCGGCTCGTGTCGCCGCCGAGGAGAGGCGCGCCGAGATCGAACGGCTCATCGCCGAGCAGCAGGCGAAGCAGCAGGCCATCGCGGGGATGAAGGCGCAGGCGGAAGCGGAGCAGGCCCAGGTCGACGCCCAGCAGGCCGCCCTCGAGGCGGAGCTCGCCGACATCATCGCGCGCGAACGCGCGGCCGCCGAAGCCGCCCGGGCGGCCGCCGCAGCCGCCGCGGCTGCCGCCGCCGCAGCAGGACAGAAGCCACCTCCTGCCCCACCGGTCACACAGCCGCCCTCCGGCTCGGTGTCGGGCGCGGTCTTCAGCAACCCGACGTCGATCAACCCGATGTACGTCACCTCGGAGTACGGCATGCGCCTGCACCCGATCCTGGGCTACGTGCGGCTGCACGCCGGCATCGATCTGCGCACCTACTGCAACACCCCGCTCTACGCGCCGCGTGATGGCACGGTGCGTTGGGCCGAGTGGCGAAACGGGTTCGGCAACCAGGTCATGCTCGACTACGGCACCCTGGACGGGAACTCGTTGATGAGCAGCGCGAACCACCTGACCCGTTCTGTGGTCGCCGCCGGGCAGCGGGTCTCGCGTGGACAGCTCATCGGCTACTCGGGGAACAGCGGTCTCTCGGGCGCTTGCCACCTGCACTTCGAGGTGTACGTCAACGGCAAGACCGTCAACCCCCGTCCGCTCCTGGGCCGGTAGACGCACCGCCCTGCGGGGGGACTCGTCGAAGGGCACATGGGCGGACACCCATAGGCGCCAAGACGGTAGATGACGCGGTCAACACGCGTCGATCCCCAGCGGCCTGCTCGTGAGCTGCCTGTGCAAGTCGCCGGACGAGCCTGCACAGACGACCTGGACGCAGATCCTGACGGCACCGGGGACGCCCCCGGCCGCTGAACCGGTGGCGCGCGGCGCGCGTGCCGCGACACTGGTGCACATGGACGCCGGAGCCGGGGCGTGGGTGCTCCACGTCGACCTGGACCAGTTCGTCGCCGCGGTCGAGGTGCTGCGGCGCCCCGAGCTCGTCGGCAAGCCCGTCATCGTGGGTGGCCGGGGCGACCCGACCGAGCGCGCCGTCGTGTCCACGGCGTCCTACGAGGCACGTGAGCTCGGCGCCCGGTCGGGGATGCTGCTGCGGATCGCCGCGCGCAAGGCCCCCGACGCGATCATCCTGCCGGTGGACGCGCCCGCGTACGAGGCGGCGTCGAACGAGGTCATGACGGTGCTGCGCACGCTCGAGGCCGTCGTGGAGGTCCTCGGGTGGGACGAGGCGTTCCTGGGTGCCACGACCCAGGATCCCGAAGGCCTCGCCCGGCGAGCCCAGGCCGACGTCCTCGCCGCGACGGGCCTGCACTGCTCGGTGGGGATCGGCGACAACAAGGTGCGCGCCAAGATCGCGACGGGCTTCGCCAAGCCCGCGGGCGTCTTCCGGCTCACGGCCGACACCTGGTTCACGGTGATGGGCGACCGGCCCACGATCGAGCTGTGGGGCGTGGGCGCCAAGGTGTCGCGCCGTCTCGCCGCGCTGGGGGTTCGCACGGTGCGTGAGCTCGCCGCGGCACCGAGGGACGCGCTGGTCGCCGAGTTCGGCCCCCGCATGGGCGTCTGGTACCACGAGCTCGGCCACGGCCTGGGCCCGACCACGGTCGACGACACCCCGTGGGTGCCCCGCGGTCACAGTCGCGAGACGACCTACCAGCAGAACCTCACGACCGCCGAGCAGGTCGCGGCCGCGGTGCAGGTGCTGGCGCGCGCGGTGGCCGACGACGCGGCGCACGACGGCCGAGCCGTCTTCCGCCTCGGGCTGAAGGTCCGCTACGCGCCGTTCGTCACGAAGGTGATTAGCCGGAAGCTGCCGGAGCCGACGCGCGACCCGGAGGTCGTCGTCGCGGCCGCGGCGGCGCTCGCCGAGGAGATCGAGGACCGGGAGGTCCGGCTGCTCGGCGTACGCGCCGAGATGGTGATGCCGGACGATTCCGACCCCGTGGATCGCACGCCGGTTCGCGGGCGGCTGTGACGGCTACGGCTTCGGCTGCCGCGACGGCGGGCGAGCGGCCGTCGCGTCGTCCCGCCGCCGGGGCGGGTGCGCGGCGCCGTCCGGGCCCATGGTCGACAGCGTCGCCGAGCGGCTTCGTTCCGCGCACGCGCACGACGGCGCGCTCCCGGGAGTCGGGCACCCAGTCGCGGGGCGCGGAGCGGCCGCGACCATTCTGACCCGCCTCGGGCGCCGGTCCGGCTGCCCGCGCGTGTGTCAGAGCCCCGGAGCAGGATGAGCGACGTGCTCCTCGCCGACGTCGCCGTCACCTCGACGCAGCTGGCCGCCACCCGCTCGCGGCTCGCGAAACGCGCGCTCCTGGTCGACCTGCTGCGGCGGACTCCCCCCGACGACGTGCCCGTGGTCGCCCGCTACCTCGCCGGCGAGCTCCGTCAGCGCCGCACGGGTCTCGGCTGGCGGTCGCTCGTGACGCTCCCCGCGCCCGCCGCGGAGCCCTCGCTCGAGGTCCGCGAGGTCGACACCGCGTTCGAGCACATGGCGGCGCTCCAGGGCCCCGGGTCGGTCGCTGCGCGCGTCGCCCTGGCGACGCGGCTCTTCGCCGCGGCGACCGAGGCCGAGCAGCGCCTGCTGCGGGGCCTGGTCTCGGGAGAGCTGCGGCAGGGCTCGCTCGACGCCCTGCTCCTCGACGCCGTGGCCGAGGCGGCAGGTGTCCCGGTCGCCTCGGTCCGGCGCGCGGCGATGCTCGCCGGCGCCACCGAGCCGGTCGCCGAGGCGGTGCTCGCGGCCATCGACCCCGCGGCAGCCCTCGCCGCGCTCGATGCGTTCTCCCTCAGCGTGGGCCGCCCGGTGCGGCCGATGCTCGCCGCGTCCGCGACCGACGTCGCCGCCGCGTTCGAGGAGCTCACCGGCCGCCGGGTGGTGGTCGACGCCAAGCTCGACGGCATCCGCATCCAGGTCCACAGAGACGGTGACGACGTGCGGGTCTTCACCCGCAGCCTCGACGACATCACGGCCCGGGTCCCCGAGGTCGTGGCCGCGGTGCGCGGCATGCCGGTCACCACCGTCGTGCTCGACGGCGAGGCGCTGGCTCTCGGGCCGGACGGAAGACCGCGACCGTTCCAGGAGACGGCGGCCCGCAGCGCGACGCGGGACTCCGAGGTCGCGACCCCGGCCGAGCTGGTCCCGTTCTTCTTCGACGTGCTGCATCTGGACGGCCACGACCTCATGGACTCACCGCTCGCCGAGCGGCTCGAGGTGCTCGACACGGTCTCCTCCGGGCGCACCGTCGAGCGGGTCGTGACCGACGACCCGGCGACCGGTCAGGCGGCGTTCGCTCGGTGGGTGGGGGCCGGTCAGGAGGGCGTGATCGTCAAGGACGCCGCATCGACCTACGAGGCGGGCCGGCGTGGGAGCGCGTGGATCAAGGTCAAGCCGCGGCACACGCTCGACCTCGTGGTCCTCGCGGTCGAGCGTGGCTCGGGCAGGCGGCGGGGGCTGCTCTCGAACATCCACCTCGGTGCGCGCGGCCCGGACGGCGGCTTCGTCATGCTGGGCAAGACGTTCAAGGGCATGACCGACGAGATGCTCGCGTGGCAGACGCGCCGGTTCACGGGGCTCGCGGTCGACGACGACGGGTGGACCGTCCGGCTGCGGCCCGAGCAGGTCGTCGAGATCGCGTTCGACGGCGTGCAGCGGTCGAGCCGGTACCCCGGCGGCGTCGCGCTGCGGTTCGCGCGCGTGCTGCGCTACCGCGACGACAAGGCGGCTGCCGAGGCGGACACCCTGGACACGGTCCAACGGATCGCGCCCTGGCTCACCGGCTGAGCGGGATCACCCGGCCGGCGGCGGTCGCGCGTATCACCGCGCAGCCGCTCCCGTCCTGTGCTCTGGGTGGGGACGAACAGAGCCCGCCCGGCTTCACCAGCGCGATGCGGTCCCCGCGCCGGACGGTCGAGATCCGCGGGGCCGTACCCGGAAGGAACACCACCATGTCGAACGAGACGCACGAGCTCCAGGCCAAGGGCCCCCACGTACCGACCGAGGAGCGCGCCCTGCGACGCCTCGGCCAGGCCATCGAGCTGGGCCACCTCGAGGACCTCACGGGGATCTTCGTCCGCACGGCGCCGCGGTACCTGGTCACGTACATGAACTCGCAGCGGGGTGGCCGGCTGTCGTCCGCGACGGTGGTCACCGTGACCAACCAGTCCACGCGGCCCAACCGCGTCACGGTGTCCTGGTACAAGGGCTTCAGCGACGACACGTCGCCGGTCGGGCAGAGCACGTTCTCGATCCCGCCGGACTACACCGTCGACTTCGCCACACGGAACCTCCCGGGCGAGGTCACGATCACGAACTCGGTGCCGAACCCCGAGCTCACCTTCGACGAGGGCCGCGCCATCGTCAGCTCGACCTACCGCGAGATCGCCGTGAGCGCTCGGGTGTACTACGCCCGTGGCGACAACGACCTCGACCTCGTGGCCGTCACCGACTCCAAGGTGGTCCGGATCAACGAGGGCAACGTCGGCGACTGACCCGACGAGCCGCACCGGGCGCGCGCCGCGGTCCCCCTGCGGCGCCGTCGCGCCCGGTGCCCCTCACCCACCGGCACCCCTATCCCACCGGTCCGCCACCCAGGCGACGGAGGAGATCGAACGCGGCCCGGGCATCGGCCACCGGGACCTGACCCGGCGCCGAGGCGGCACCCGCCGTCGCGAACGTGGCGCACGATCCGAACAGCTGACCCGAGAGCCGCGAGATCAGCCCGAGCCGGCCCATGGACATCGTGATCAGCGGGACGCGGGCGCGGGCGAACTGGACCGTCGTCGCCCGCAGCAGCGTGTGCACGTCGAGCATCGAGCGCGGCATCACCGCGACCTTCGCGACGTCGGCCCCCATGCGCTCCATCGTGGCGAGCCGTTCCACCAGGTCGTCCTCGGCGGGCGTGGCCTCGAAGTCGTGATTGGACGCGACCACGAGGACACCGTTCGCGTGCGCCAGGTCGATCGCCGTCGCGGCCGCACGCTGCCGGTACTCGACGTCCACGAGCCGGGCCGCGCCACGCTCGCACAGCGCCCGGACGAGGGTGAGGTACTCGTCGTCGGTCACCACCGTCGCGCCTCCCTCGGCGGCGGTCCGGACCGTCGCGAGCAGCGGGACGGCACCGAGCCGGTCGGCCAGGGCACGGCACTGCGCGGCGACGGCGTCGACGTCGCCGCGACTCGTGAAGTGGTCGACGCGCCACTCGACGAGGTCTGCCCCGCCGTCGAGCGCTGCCGCGACCTCGGCGTCGAGCCCCGCGGCGTCCGCTGCGGTGAGCGGCACGATGATGCGCGGATCGCGGCACGAGAGCGTGACGTCCCCGACGGTCAGCGCGGGCGGGTCGGTGATCGACGTGCCCACACGGACCTCGGTTCCTGGCGACTTCCCGCGGCTGCGGGCCGGGTGCGCGGCGTCATGCCGACGACGGCGCGGCGAGTATCGCACCCGTGTCGCGGACGCGCACGCCGGGCCGGGTGGAGGGCGCCCGGACCCTCTACCCAGCGCGGGCCCGCGGGTCTACCGTGGCAGGCACCAGCCGCCGCGCAGGTGGCGGCCAGGCGGCGCGCACCCCTCGGTGCGTCTTCCACGCCGGCACCACCAGGCGTCCGGCTCGGCGCAGGGAAGCCACCATGCCGCAGGACGTCGAAACCTCCCGCCGCTCGTTCCGCCGGCTCCTCGCCGCGAACCCGAACCACTTCGGCACCCTGAGAGGCCTCGACCTCTCCGACCTGTTCCCGGTCATCGAGCCCAAGCAGTCGGACACGGGCTACGAGGAGATCGGCTGCGTCTCGTACATCCCCGAGCGCGACCGCCTCGAGGCGACCGTCGTCCTCAAGCGCTCGGCGGGCTACGGCGGCGGGCCGTGCACGCCCGGATCGGTCGAGTGGGTGCGGTTCTTCGTCGACTTCGGGAGCGGCTGGGTCGACGCCGGGTCGGGGGCCGCGCGCGTGTTCGACGTGCCGCTCGACAAGGACTGCGCGGGAGCGCCCGACCACCCCTACTTCGCCGTCGTCGGCGTGACGCTGGCGCCGCTGCGCCGGTTCTGTCTGTTCCCGCAGCTGCCCCGGGTCCGGGCGATCCTCTCGTGGGAGGTCGAGCCGACCGCGGGCGACCCGGACTTCCCGCCCGTCTGGGGCGAGGTGCAGGAGGACACGGTCCAGATCCGGCCCCGTCGACGGTTCTTCCCGTGGGACCTCGGCGACCTGGTGTCGGGCGGCCTGACCCTCGACCTCGGGATCGACCCGAAGAAGCTGGCCGCCCTCCTCGAGTCCGAGGACCTGACCGAGGTGGTCCCCGAGCCGGACCCGATCGGGCCCGTGGCGCTGAACCCCCAGCCGCTGCCACCCCGGCCCGAGCGGCGGGCGCCGTTCTCCGTCGAGAAGCTCGCACGGCTCTACTCCCCCGACAAGCTCACGGTGCTCGCGGAGCGCGCGGTCGACCGCCGGACCGCGAAGCTCGCTCTCGACCCGGTCCCGCCCCACCGCATGGCCGCAGCGGAGGCGACCGCCGCGACCTCCGGCGTCGTGCAGCCATTCGGGCTGGCCACCGCGTCGCTGACGTACAAGAAGCTCGACCTCGACTGGGGCAAGATCCTCGACCTGCTGGACGACGGCAAGGGCGACACCACCTACGAGGAGCTCGAGTGCCTCGGCCTGGACGACGCCGCGGGGCAGCTGGTCGCCACCTACCGGGTCAAGCGGCCGACGGGCTTCTCCGGCCCGCCCTGCAGCCCGGGGTCGACCGAGCACGTCGCGTTCTGGGTCGACTTCGACGACGACTGCACGTACACGTACCTGGGGACGGTCGAGGTCGCTGCGCACGACTACATCGCGATGCCCGGATCGGGCCTGTCCTACGCCGCGATCCTCCCGCTCGACCTGGCGTCGTACCGCCGGCTCTGCAGGGAGCCCGGCCTGCACCGGGTGCGCGCGGTGCTGTCGTGGGGCACACCGCCGTCGACCACCGACCCCGACGCGGTGCCGCACTGGGGCAACCGGCTGGACACCCACGTCCACGTGCTGCCGGGTCGTCCGTACGACGGCGTGGCGCGGCTGACGATCGTCGGTGGCGTCGCCACCGCGGAGATCGACCCGAGCACCGGTGTGACCCTTCCCGTGGCGCACATCGCGTACAACGGCGCGGTGCTCGACACGCGCGGCTGCCCGTTCGCGGGCCGTGTCGCGGTGCACGGACCGACGGACCCGGCACTGGCCGGGGCCACGTACCGCCTGCTGTCCCGGAACGTCACGGCCGGCGGCACGGAGCAGCCGGTCCTCACGGCGTTCTTCGTGGTGGACAGCGGCGGTTTCGGGTCGTGGGTCACCCCGGGTGCGAGTGGCTGGGTCTCGTGGCCGGTGTGGAGCACCAACACCCTGGGCACGCTCGGCTACATCGACACGAGCGGCGACGACCTGTGGGAGGTCTGGCTCGAGCTCCAGGGGTCCGGCGTGGTGGACACGCAACGGTTCCAGCTCGACAACACCCTCAACACCGCGTCGGTGGACCCCGCGAACGCCGCCCACCTGGCGTTCGACTTCGGCCAGATCTCCCAGCAGAACTGCGGCAAGTTCACGCAGGGGATGGTGGTCGAGGGCACCTACGATGCCCGCGACACGTGGTTCGGCTCGTGGGGCTTCTCGCTCCTGCCCTTCCCGCTGCCGACCGGCTCGCTCACGACGTCGGTCGCGCTCAGCACGTCGGAGGCGCCCGTCGGGTCGACGTGGCAGCTCGACACGTCCGGGCTCCAGCCGTGCGGCTACGTGCTGCGCCTGTCGGTGTCGGACCGGGCGATCGTCCACTCGGTCACGACCGGCCGGACGGTCTACGTGGACATCGGGTTCTGCATCGAGTGAGGACCACGCGCTCGGGCTCAGGGTCGGGTTCGGGCTCGGGCTCGGACGGCGTATCGGAGATTTCACCCGCTCGGTCAGGTACTCGACGACGACCTGCCGTCCCCTCGGGGGCATGAGCGTCATCGAGCAGGACGTCCTGCCCATCGTCAGCCACGTCGACCTGGCGTGCGCCGTCCACGACCAGACCGGTTGGCCCGTCGTGGCCACGCGAGAACAAGGCGACCTCACCGACCGGGCCTGCTCGCGGGCTGACGCCGACGCATCTGCTCGCGACCCTGGTCATGCCCTGTATGACCGTGCTTGACTGCGCCTGTCACATTCGCCCCGGTTGTCTCCCGTCACCGTCGACGGGCTCCCGGATGCCGATCAGCCGGAGGCTGGCATGCGCAGACGCACGTCCCCCAGAGCCCTCACGACCGCGGCCTGTGCGCTGCTGCTCGCCGCAGGGCTGGTCACCGCACCGGCCCAGGCGGCGCCGCAGCCCGACGACGTCGCTGCCGCCGCCGACCGGTTCACCGCGCAGGGGCTGACCCCCGAGAGCCGTGAGACGGGCGTCAAGTCGCCGTCGGCGCGGCTCGCGCAGACGGACCCCGAGCTGCTCGCCCGCACCGACTCCGAGCCCGTCGCGGTCGTCCTCAAGCTCGACGCGGACGCCACGGCGGTGTACGCGGGGGGTGTCGCGGACCTCGCACCCACGAGCCCGGCGGTCACCGGTGAGGAGCTCACGGGCGACTCCCCGGCCGAGCAGGCCTACACCGAGTTCCTCGTGGAGCAGGAGGAGGCGGTCATCGCGGATCTGCAGGACGCCGTCCCGACCGCTGAGGTGGGCACGCGGCTGCGGACCGTCTACGGCGGCATCGCGGCCACGATCCCGGCGAACGCCGTCGAGTCGGTGCTCGCGATCGACGGCGTCGCGGCCGTCCAGGAGGACTCGCTCCGCCAGCCCCTCACCGACGCGAGCCCGGAGTTCCTCAACACGTCGCCCGTCTACGCGGCGCTCGGCGGCGCGGCCGACGCGGGCGAGGGCGTGCTGTACGGGAACCTCGACTCCGGCGTCTGGCCCGAGCACCCGTCGCTCGCCGACCTCGGGAACCTCAAGCCTCCGCCCGGTCCCGCCCGGGCGTGCGACTACGGGGACAACCCGCTGACCCCCGCGGACGACCCCTTCGTGTGCAACAACAAGCTGGTGGGCGGCCAGGCGTTCCTCACGACGTACCTCTCGAACCCGGACCGCGCAGCAGCCGAGCCCTTCCGCACGGCGCGCGACTCCAACGGCCACGGTACCCACACGGCGACCACCTCGGCAGGCAACGTCGTCGACGACGTCTCCGTCCTCGGCGCTGCCCTCCCGCCGATCCAGGGCATCGCCCCCGGCGCGTGGGTGATGGAGTACAAGGTCTGCGGCATCGACGGCTGCTTCTCGTCCGACTCGGCCGCTGCGGTCGCGCAGGCGATCGAGGACGGCGTCGACGTCATCAACTTCTCGATCTCCGGCGGCGAGGACCCCTTCACCGACCCCGTCGAGCTGGCGTTCCTCGACGCGTACGCGGCGGGTGTGGTCGTGGCGGCCTCGGCAGGCAACGACGGGCCCAGCGCGTCCACCGCGAACCACCTGTCCCCGTGGGTGATCACGGTTGCCGCCTCGACCCAGACGCGCGAGTTCGGTACGACCCTGACGCTCGAGTCCTCCGACGGCGCGACCGCGACGTTCGACGGCGCCTCGATCACCCCGGGCATCGGCGAGCTGCCGGTCGTGCTGGCCTCCGCTCCCCCGTACAGCGACGCGCTCTGCCAGGCCCCGGCTCCGGCCGGCCTCTTCGACGGGAAGATCGTCGCCTGCCAGCGGGGCGTCAACGCACGCGTCGACAAGGGGTTCAACGTGCTCCAGGGCGGCGCCGAGGCGATGGTGCTCTACAACCCTGCGCTGCAGGACGTCGAGACGGACACCCACTGGCTGCCCAGCGTTCACCTCGCGGACGGCACCGACTTCCTGGCCTTCATGGCCGCCCACGCGGACGTGACGGGCTCGTTCCCGGACGCGCAGGTGCGTGAGGGCCAGGGTGACGTCATGGCAGCCTTCTCGTCCCGTGGACCGGCGGGCCTCTTCCTCAAGCCGGACGTCACCGCTCCGGGCGTCCAGGTGCTCGCCGGCGACACGCCGATCTCCGAGGGGAGCGCGTCGGGCCCCGCGGGCGAGTACTTCCAGGCGATCGCCGGGACCTCGATGTCCTCCCCGCAGGTCGCCGGCGCGGCTGTGCTCGTGCGGGCGCTGCACCCCGACTGGACTCCGGGTCAGATCAAGTCGGCCCTCATGACCCGGTCCGTCGAGGACGTCCTGAAGGAGGACCTCGTCACGCCGGCCGACCCGTTCGACATGGGCGCGGGGCGCATCGACGTGGGCCAGGCGGCGTCGGCGACGCTGACCTTCGACGAGACCGCTGCGCGCTTCCAGGAGCTCGGCGCCGACCCGGTCAACGCGGTCGACCTCAACCTCGCCTCGATCAACGCGCCGGTCATGCCGGGTGAGCTCACGACGACGCGCACCTTCACCAACACCGGTGACCGGCGAGTGATCGTCAACGCGTCGACGGAAGCGCCTGCGGGCTCGACGATCACCGTGTCCCCGCGCCGGATGGTCGTCGGTGCCGGCGAGTCGGCGACGTTCACGGTGACCATCACCTCGGACGCCGCGATCGGCGAGCAGCAGTTCGGCTCGATCGAGCTGTCCGCGAACCGCGGCGCCGGCACGTACCGCCTCCCCGTGGCGTTCATCCACACGCAGGGCGAGGTGACGCTCACCCAGACGTGCACGCCTGACGAGGTGGTCATCCGCGGCGACGCGACCGCCACCTGCACCGTGCAGGCGACGAACGGGTCCGCCGACGAGCAGGTCGTGAACCTGACCAGCACCGTCGACGGCAGCCTGCGGGTCGTGGACGCCACGGGCGCCACGGTGGTGAGCAACCGCGAGGTACGCCGCAGCGCGGTGACCCTCGAGGGTGCTGCCCCGGGGGTCCCCTCGGTGGATCCGGGCGCCTCGCCGGCGGGCTACCTGCCGCTGGACGCCGCGCCCTTCAGCATCACCCCCATCGCCGTCGGTGACGAGGAGGTCCTCAACTTCAACGTCCCGGCGTTCACCTACAACGGGGTGAGCTACTCGTCGCTCGGCGTCGACTCCAACGGCTACCTCGTCGCCGGGGGGGCCACGGCGGAGGACAACAACTGCTGCAACCTCCCGACGGGTCCGGACGACGCCCCGCCGAACAACGTGCTCGCACCGTTCTGGACGGACCTCGACGGCACGGGCGCGGAGGGCATCCTCGTCGGCACGCTCACCGACGGCGTGTCGTCCTGGATCGTGGTCGAGTTCCGGCTCTTCGTGTGGGGCACGACGAGCGAGCGCGTCTCGCAGGTCTGGATCGAGACGGGGCCGGAGCAGGGCATCAGCTTCGCGTACGACCCGACGAACCTCCCGGCGGACCCCGCCGGCCAGGCGTTCCTCGTCGGCGCGGAGAACGAGATCGGCCAGGGCGACATGGAGTCCGTCCTGCCGACCACGGATCTCGTGGTGACCTCGAGCGACCCGACCCCGGGTGACGCGGCCACCTACACCTACACGGTCCGGGGCGTCCGCCCCGGTGCGGGGGTGGCGACCACCGAGATGGTCGCCGACGGGGTGCCCGGCACCACCGTGGTCACCTCGGAGATCGCGATCCGACGCCGCTGAGGCGTCACACCAGAACGGTCGGGGGGCGCTGCTCGGGACGAGCGGCGCCCCCCCGGCTCGTGTCGCACCCGGTGCCGGCGTGCCCTCAGCGCGTCTGCGCCACCCACGACCGGTGCATCGCGGCATACGTGCCCCCCGCGGCGATCAGCCGGCCGTGCGTGCCGAGCTCGACGACGGCGCCGTCGTCGACCACCACGACGAGGTCCGCCGCCTCCGCCGTCGAGAGCCGGTGCGCGATCGTCAGCGTGCTGCGTCCCGCCGTGAGCGAGTCGAGCGCGCGCCCGATCCGGACCTCGGTCGCGGGGTCGACGGCCGACGTGGCCTCGTCCAGCACGAGCAGGTCCGCCTCGGCGAGGTAGGCGCGCGCGAGCGCCACGAGCTGACGTTCACCTGCCGAGAGCGACTCGCCACGCTGCCCGACGGGGGTCGCGAGGCCGCGCGGCAGCTCGGCCAGCCAGTCCGTCAGCCCGAGCTCGGCGAGCGCGGCGCGGACGCGTGGGTCCTCGGCGGCAGGTCCGCCGTCGGCACCGTCGCCGTCGGCACCTTCGCCGTCGGCCCCGCCGCCGTGACGCAGCCCGTAGGCGATGTTGTCCGCGAGCGTGCCGTCGAACAGGAAGCCCTCCTGCGGCACGAGCACGACCCGCCGACGCAGGCTCGCCAGGCTGATCTGCCGCAGGTCGACGCCGTCGAGGAGCACCTGCCCGCGCGTCGGGTCCATGAGGCGCACGACCAGCTTGGCGAGCGTCGTCTTCCCCGAGCCGGTCGCGCCGACGACGGCGACCGACGTCCGCGCCGGCAGCGTGAGGTTCACGCCTCTCAGCACCGGGGGGCCGCCCGGGTACGCGAACTCGACGTCGCGCAGCTCGACCGCCGCCGGCCCGCGCGGGCTGTCGACCCCGCCGGGTCCGGGGTCCACGACCTCGACGGGCGTCTCCAGCACGGCGAGGACCCGCCGCCAGCCCGCCACGGCGTTCTGCAGCTCGTTCAGCACCTCGGCGCTCATCTGGACGGGACCGGTGAAAAGCTGCACCAGGAAGAGGAACGCGAGGAGCCGGCCCACCGAGATCTCACCGGCCACGCCCAGCAGGGTCCCGACCACCACGACGGCGCACAGCACGAGGTTGGACACCAGCACACCGCTCGCGAACACCACCGAGACGAGCTTCTGCGCGTGCACCATCGCGTCGCGTGTCGCACGGATCGACACCTCGATCCGCCCGCGCACCCGGTCCTGCGCGCCGTAGGCGCGCACCGTCTCGGCGCCGACGACGGCCTCCGAGATCGCGCCGAGCATCGCCCCGACCCGCTCCCGGACCGCGGCGTACGCGGCGTTGACCCGCTTCTGCGCGGGGCGCAGGACCAGGAAGAGCGGCACGAAGCAGAGCCAGACGAGGATCGTCAGCTGCCACGAGTAGACCGCCATGAGCGCGGTGGCGACCGCGATCTGCAGCACCGACACCAGGAGCTGGATCCCGCCCCACTGCACGAACAGCGAGATGGTGTCGACGTCCGAGGTCACGCGCGAGACGAGCGACCCGCGACGTTCGGTGCCCTGGGTCAGGACCGACAGGTCGTGGACGTGCCGGAACGCGCGGGTGCGCAGCGACGCGAGACCCGCCTCGGTCGACCGGAACAGCCGGACGTTGACCGCGGCCGAGCAGGTCGCCGCGGCAGCGAGCGCGACGGCGGCCGCCGCCACGAGCCCGACGACCCGCCCGACGTCGGGGCCACCGGTGGCGAGAATCCCGGTGTCGACGGTCTGCTGCACCGCGACCGGGACGACGACGCGGCCGAGGGCGGCCAGCACCGCCAGCACGGCCGTCCACCCGAACCCCTCGAGGATCTCGGGCGACACCTGGACGCCGCGTCGCAACGTCGCGAGCACGCCGAGGCGGCTCGTGGTCTCGATACGTGCCGACGCGTCCTCGTCGGGACTGCCCTGGTCGCCGCCCGGCACGTCATCTCTCCTGCCCGTCGCTCGCGGCCCGCGTCCGTCGTCCGCGCCCGCCACCGTACCCGCCTCCGCGCGCCGGTCTCCCACCGGACGCGTCGGTCGGACGCCGGCCCGGTCGACGACCGACTCGCTGCGCGTGGCGCAGGTCGTGACCACGGTGCGGCTCCCAGCGCGCCGTCCACGCGTGCGCTCCCTAGGCTGCCGGGATGAACGAGGCACCCCGGCGGGAACGCACCCAGTGGACCGACGCCCTCGGCCGGCCGGCCGTACGGAGCGCCCAGGTCCTGCTCGTGCTCGCCGCCGCGGCCGCGGTGGTGTTCGCGCTCGTCCAGCTCAAGCTCGTCGTGATCCCCCTCCTCATCGCCGCGATCATCGCGGCGGCGGTCAGCCCGGTCGTGCGGTTCCTCCGCGAGCGCGGGCTGCCCCGGGCGGTCGCCACCTGGGCCGCCCTGCTCGTGGGGCTCGGGGCGCTGGGGGTCACCTTGTGGCTCGTCGGTCGAGGGATCCGGAACGAGTGGGACGAGCTGCGCACCTCGGCCGAGGAGGGGCTCGACGAGCTGCAGGCATTCCTCACGGAGGGCCCCCTCGGCATCACGGACCAGCAGATCGACGCGGCTCGCGAGTCCGCGACGGAGCTGCTGTCGAGCGACGGCGTGCAGAGCGGCGCGCTCGCGGGCGCGACCGCGGCGGCCGAGGGCGTGGCCGGGATCCTGCTCGGGGTGGTCGTGCTGTTCTTCCTCCTCAAGGACGGCCGCCAGATCTTCGAGTTCTTCCTCCAGCCGTTCGAGCCGGAGGCCAGGCACCGCGCGCGTCGGATCGGCGACCGGTCGGTCGCCGTGCTCGGGGGCTACGTCCGCGGGACGGCGCTGGTCGCACTGGTGGACGCGCTCGTGATCGGCATCGCGCTCGTCGTGCTGGGCGTGCCGCTCGCGCTCCCCCTCGCGACGATCGTGTTCCTCGGCGCGTTCGTCCCGCTGATCGGGGCGACCATCGCCGGGGTGTTCGCCACCGTCGTCGCCCTCGTCACCAACGGCCCGGTGACAGCGCTCATCGTGCTCGCGGTCGTCATCGCCGTGAACCAGCTCGAAGGCGACCTGCTCGCTCCGGTCGTCATCGGCAAGGCGCTCTCGCTCCACCCGCTCGCGATCCTCCTGGCGCTCACGGCGGGGACGATCCTGGGTGGCATCATCGGCGCGCTGCTCGCGGTACCGCTCGCGGCCGTGGGCTGGACGGTGATCAAGGCCTGGCACGTCCCGGAGGACGACCCCACGGCGCCGAGCTCTCCGGCCGGCGTGAGCGCGGCGGCCTCTGAGGTCACAACCTGATCTCGGGCCTTGCCCCCGTGCGGGGCCGGCCAGGACGATCGAGCACGAGCACCACGCACGTCGGAGGACCCCATGGCCACGCACCGGACCCGTCGGCGACCGTGGAGGGGTGCCCTCCTCGTCCTCGCGCTCGGCGTGCTGCTCGGGTCATGCGCGACGACGCCCGGGGGCGACCCCACGCCGAGCGAACCACCCCCGACCAGCGCGGCGCCCACCCCGTCCCCGACACCGCCGGCCACCGCCGAGCCGCGGCCCACGACCGCGTACTTCGTCGTGGACACGCGCGCGGGCCTCAGGCTCGCGCGGGACGTCGGTCCCGGGAGCGCGACCGACCCCGTCCAGGCCGCGGTCGAGCGGATGATCGAAGGTCCGGCGGACCCGGACTACACCACGTCGTGGAATCCGGAGACCGAGGTGCTCGGCGTGACGCGCGACGGCACGACCCTCGTCGTCGACCTGAGCGCCGAGGCACGCACGGCGAGCGTCGGCTCGGAGGGTGCCGCGCTGATGATCCAGCAGCTCGTCCACACCGCGAGCGAGGCCGCGGAGGAGCCGGGCGCGGGGGTGCTCCTCACGATCGACGGCGCACCCGCAGGTGAGCTCTGGGGCGCAGTGACCTGGGACGAGCCCGTCACCCGGGCGGACCCGCTCGACGTGCGGCTCCTCGTCCAGATCGACGTCCCCGTCGAGGGCGCCACCACGACGTCACCGGTGACGGTGTCCGGCGAGGCGGCCGTGTTCGAGGCCAACCTGCTCTGGCGCGTCGTCGACCTCGCCGGGACGGAGATCGCCTCGGGGTTCGCCACGACCGCGGAGGGCCAGACCTTCGCGCCGTACTCGTTCACGGTCGAGCTGCCGGCCGGCACGTACCAGGTGGTGATCACCGAGGACGACCCGTCGGGCGGCGCGGCCGGCGAGCCGATGACCGACTCGCGCACGATCACCGTCGGCTGAGCGCGGTCAGCCGCGCAGCCGTTCCACCAGCTCGGCGATCCTGCGGGCCCGGGTCTCGGCGCGCTTGACGGCCAGCAGCCGGTAGAGCACGGCGAAGCGCTCCACCGAGGGCAGCGCGTCGAACCGCTCCCGGCCGCCCGGGACAGCGGCGAGCGCGGCTACGACGTCGGGCGGCACCGTGAGGTCCGCTCGACCGGGGTACGCCCGCTCCCATCGTCCGTCCGCCTGGGCGGCCCGCACGGCAGCCCGGCCGGCCTCCTGCATCCGACCCTCGCGCTCGAGCCGTCCGACCCGCTCGACGTTGCGCGCCGACCAGGGGCTGGTCGGCCGGCGCGGCGTCATCCGCTGGAGCGAGCTGCCCTCGTCGCGTCGTGCGGCCTGGCCGTCGATCCAGCCGAAGCAGAGCGCCTCCTCGACCGCCTCGACATAGGTCAGCGCCGTGACCGACCCGCCCTTCTTGTGCAGCACCAGCCAGACCCCGGGAGCCGAGCCGTGGTGCTCGGCCAGCCACACGCGCCAGGCTCCGGCGTCGGGGACGAGCAGCTCCGGCAGATCGACGGCCACGTCGTCAACGCCCTGGGTCCAGGGGCACTGTCCACCGCTCCTCGAGCCGCCCCACCCGCCAGGCGACGACGCTCACGAGCCAGGTGGTGAGCAGCACACCGGCGAGCACGAGGCCCATGTCCTCGAGGTCGAGCTCCGCCACCCACCGCAGCGGCCTCGCGAGAGTCGGAACCCGCTCCGCGGCGAGCTGCCCGAGGATGATCACGCCGAGCGACAGCGACGCCACCACCGAGAGCGCCGTCACCGTGAGGTTGTAGTAGACCTTGCGGACCGGACGGACGAACGCCCACCGGTAGGCGCGGGACATGAGCACGCCGTCCGCGGCGTCGAACAGCGTCATCCCGGCGGCGAAGAGCACCGGCAGCGCGAGGATGGCGTACCAGGGAAGCGCGAGCGCCGCCGTCCCTCCCGCGAGGACCAGCAGGGCCACCTGGGTCGCGGTGTCGAGCCCGAGCCCCATGAGGAGACCCACCGGGAACAGGTGCCACGGCCTGCTCACCCGGCGCATGACGCGGCCCAGCACGCGGACGAGCACGCCACGGTCCCGGAGCAGCCGCTCGAGCTCCGCCTCGTCGAGCGGGGCGCCCCGCTGCTCACGGGACACCCGCAGGATGCCTCGCACCGCGCCGAGATTCATGAGCCCGATGAGAAGGAGGAAGCAGCCTGCCACGAGCGTGCCCAGGAGCCCCAGGTTCTGCTGGAGGGATGAGCCCGGGTCGAGCACCGGGTCGGCGAGGGCGCGGGCCCCGAGGGCGAGCAGCAGGGACAGGCCGAACACGACGCTCGAGTGCCCCAGGGAGAACCAGAAGCCCGCGCTGGCAGCCGGTCGGCCCTCCCCGACCAGCTTGCGCGTGGTGTTGTCGATCGCGGCGATGTGGTCGGCGTCGAACGCGTGCCGGACGCCGAGGAGGAAGGCGGTCAGGCCGAGTCCGATGCCGAACACGCCTGCGCTGCCGACCATGAGCTCCTGCGGTACCACGACCAGCACGAGCACGCCCCACCCGACGAGGTTGAGCGCGAGAACGACGGCCGCCATCGCGACGATCGAACGGCCCTCCCCGTGCCACCACGGAGGACGTGCCGCGCTCGGCCTCGTCACGAGCCGCACGGCTCGCCCGGCTGCCGTGGTCCGGCCGGGCGTCGTGGTCGGGCCGGGCGTCGTGGTCGGGCCGGGCGGCGTGGTCGGGCCGGGCGGCGTGGTCGGGCCGGGCGGCGCCGACCTCCGCGGTCGACCCTGCGCATCCCCAGCCATGCGTCCTCCTCCGGTGGCGGTCGTGCCGGGCGGGTCCCGCCGGTCCGGCGCCGGGAGCCATCATGCCGCGCCGGGAAGCCGGGCCTCGACCCCGGCACGACAGGGACCTTGGTCACTGTCCCGCGGTCGGCCGCGCAGATGGGATGAGAGGGACGCACCCCCCCCGACCGGACGGATCCCACGATGGCCTCGCCCTACGCGACCCCCCTCCCGCCCCCGCGTGTTTGCGGTGCCTCGCTCGAGCTGCGCCACCTCGGCGACGCGAGCGAGCTCGATCTCGTGGTGCGGGCCGACCCCGCGGCCCCGGGGACCACGATCGGCACGCGTGCGGTCTGCCGAGCGGTGCAGCGGGCCCGCACGCAACGGGTGACGCGGGTCGTGATCGCCGTGGACGACGCCGACCCGTCGTCCGGCGTCGTGCTCGAGGCCCTGCGCGCGACGGTCGGCCACGACGCCGACGCGATCGCGATGCGCCGGGCCGGCTCGAGCGTCATGGTGACCGTCGACGTCCGGTCCCGCTAGGTCGCGGCTCCCTCACCGAGGCTCGCCCGGTACCCGACGGCGCCGACGCGGCTCGCGCGGACCGGGCGCGTCCCGGCGCGCGGCCCCCCTGCCGCGCACCGGTAGCCACGGCGCGGCGAAGCGCACGTCGTCGGCGGCCGGCAGCGTCCACCGCCGCCATCGGGCGATGATGCTCAGGCCCGCGCCGACGACGATCGCGGCCACCATCCCGAGCGTCTCGTGCCCCTGCTCGAAGAGCGCCACCATCGCGAGGCTGGCGAAGACGGCCGACGTCGCGTACAGGGTGTTGCCGCCGAACACGGCGGGCACCTGGCCCACGACGACGTCGCGGATGATCCCCCCGCCGACGGCGGTCGTGACGCCGAGCATCACCGCCGGGAGCACGCCGAGCCCCGCCACGAGCGCCTTGGAGGCGCCTGTTGCCGCCCACACGCCGAGCACGAGCGCGTCGCCGACGATGAACACCCGGTTCCACCACTGCCGCTCGAGCCGTACGACGAACGCCACGAGCGCCCCGATCAGCGCCGCGCCGAGGTAGAGGGGGTCGACGAGTGCGAGCGGCGGACCGGCCTGCAGGAGCGTGTCGCGCAGCATGCCGCCGCCGAGCGCCGAGACGATCGCGAGGATCGCGAACCCGACCAGGTCGAAGCCGCGGCGCCGCGCGATCGCCCCGCCGAGCATCCCGTTGAGGAAGACCCCGGTGAGGTCCATCGCCCGGAAGACGTCGGGCAGCAGGTCACCCACGGACGCGGTCCGGGGTCGTGGCTCTGGCGCAGCTCGCCCCCACCAAGAGCTCAGGGTCGAAGCGGACGTCGTCGGCCGGCTCCTCGTGGCGCAGCAGCGCGTCCGGCCGCCGGCGGACGCCCGTGGCGTGGCCGGCCACGACCGGCGGCACGTCGAACCCGTCGACCCCGCGCAGGACGGCGCGCGCACCGGCATCCACGTCGTCACACCCTTCGTGATCGGCGCGACGGCCGCGGCAGGCTGCCTGCGGCCCTCGGCCTCGTCCCGCTCCCCCCGCTCTCAGGAGGCAGCGACGTGCGACCTCGGCGAGCGCCGGTCTCGGTCAGCTTCGCCGTGCCGCACCGGTCGTCGCGCTCCTGCTTGGTGATCATGCCATCCCGCCACGGCTCGGTCGCCGTCCTGGTGAGCGAGCCCGCCACGCCCAGCGATCTACGGAGATCCCTCACCCGACGAGGGGACCGATGCTCCGGAGACCTCGTGTCGAGAACTGCGAACCCGCGCGACCTCAAGAACCGCCTGCACCTCGACGTGCGCCCGCCCGACGGGTCGGACCAGGCCACCGAGCTGGCCCGGCTGCTCGGGCTGGGGGCCCGGCGCGTCGACGTCGGCCAGGGGTCCGACGTCCCGTGGGCGGTCCTCGCCGACCCCGAGGGCAACGAGCTCTGTCTCCTACGGAGCACGCCGTCCGAGCTGGCCGCCGTGCAGGCGGCGGCCAGCGGAGCGTCGCCCGCATCGGCCTGACCCGACCGGCGGGCCTGCTCGCTAGCGGGCGCGCCGCTGGGAGATCCTGCTCGAGGCCTTGCCGAGCAGCTCCTTCGCCTTGCGCTGGTTCTCGGGCTTGCTCATCTCGCGCTGGATCATCCGGGCGACCTTGAGCGCGATCCCGCTCCTGATGGCGGTACGGACGAGATTCATGGGTGGTCTCCTGTCGTCGGCGCGGGGCCCGGACGGGGCCTCGTGACGGGTCGACGGTACGTGCGCACGCCCCCGGCTGCGACCGGAGTCAGGACAGCACGTCCTTGGTGACGAACCGGCCGTAGGCCAGCGCGCCGAACACGGCGACGTACCCCGCCTGGAGCAGCGCGTTGTCACCGAACGAGTCCCACGAGACGGGTTGCCGGAGGAGGTCGGCGAAGCCGAGCCAGTGGCGGCTGAAGAGCCAGGGGTGCAGCCAGGCCAGCTGGTCGAGCTGACCCAGCACCTGCGCAACCACCGAGAGCACGACCGTCGCGGCCATCGCCCCCACCGGGACCTCCGTGAGCGTCGAGACGAACAGCCCGACGGCCGACAGCCCGAGCAGGGACACCGTCACGTAGACGGCGACGAGCAGCGCCCGCACCGCCGACTCGCCGACCCCGACCGTGTCGCCCGACAGCAGCGTCGCGGGCCCGGCCCCGAACAGCGCGAGCCCGACGAGAGCCCCGACCACCACGACGGTCAGCGTGGCGGCGAGGCAGAAGACCGCCGCCGCGACGTACTTGACCACCAGCAGCCGGACCCGTCCCGCGGGCGCGACCAGCAGGTACCGCAGCGTCCCGAGGCTGGCCTCGCCCGCGATCGTGTCCCCCGCCACCACGCCGACCGTGAGCGGCAGGAACAGCGGGATCGAGACGACGAGCGCCGTCATGCCGACGAACAGCCCGTTCTGCGTGACGCGGTCGAGGAACGGCGGCCCCTCGCCCGGGCCGGGCGGCTCGGAGGACAGCCGCACGGCGACCGCGATCAGGATCGGGATGGCCGCGAGTGCCAGGAGCATCGCCCAGGTGCGGGGGCGCCCGAACAGGACGCGCAGCTCGGACCGCATGAGGTCACCCGACAACGTCGAACCCCTCGCCCGTCAGCGCCATGAACCGGTCCTCGAGCGTCGCGCGCTCGACCGCGAACCCCCGGACGCGCGTGCCGGCGGCCACGAGCGCCTCGACGATCCGCTCGGGGGGCGGCGCGGCGCCGTCGAGCACCGCCTCGACGACGCCGTCCCGCGACCCCTCGCCCGCGTCGTCGGCCGCGCGGTCGCTCGGCGCAGCGCCGGTCGCCTGGACCAGGACCAGTCCGAGACCGGCCAGGGCGGAACGCGCGGTGCCCACGTCCGGCGTCCGCACCCGGACGTGCGCCTCGCCGCCCCCACGCAGCTCGTCGAGCGTGCCCTGCGCCACCAGCCGACCGGCGCTCATCACCCCCACGTGGGTGCACATCTGCTCGACCTCGGCGAGCAGGTGGCTCGACACGAACACGGTCGCGCCGTCGGCCGCGAGCGACCGGACGAGCTCACGCACCTCGCGCGTGCCCTGGGGGTCGAGCCCGTTGGTCGGCTCGTCGAGGACGAGCAGGTCCCGCGGCGACAGCAGAGCCCCCGCGATGCCCAGCCGCTGCTTCATCCCGAGCGAGTAGGCCCGCACGCGCTTGGTCGCGGCGTGGCCGAGTCCGACGCGCTCGAGCGCGGCCGCCACGCGCTGGTGCCGCGACGCCGGGGACGCCCTCCGGTCGGCCGCGTCCAGCCTCTGCAGGTTCGCCGTCCCCGAGAGGAACGGGTAGAACGCGGGACCCTCCACCAGGGCGCCGACCCGGGGCAGCACGTCGGCGAGCGCACGCGGCATCGGCTGACCGAGCACGCTCGTCTCGCCGCTCGTGGCGGCGGCCAGCCCCAGCAGCACGCGGATCGTCGTCGTCTTGCCCGAGCCGTTCGGCCCGAGGAACCCGAAGACCGCACCGCTCGGGACGCTCAGGTCGATGCCGTCCACCGCGGCCTGCTGACCGAACCGCTTGGTGAGCCCCCGCGTCCGGATCGCCGGCTCGGCGGGTGAGCTGCCGCCGGTCACCGGCCGGCCGCGACGTCCTGGAGCCGCTCGAGCGGCACGGCGCCGACGAGCGCGCGCCCGTCCTCGGTGAGGAGCACGGTGACCACGGCGGTCTCGAGGGCGCGGCCGCCGTCGACCGCCCGGGTCAGCTGCGCGACGAGCGGCGCCTTCGCCAGCTCCGGCGGCACCGCGGCGGCCGGCAGCGCCACGACGGTGTCCCACCCGCTCCCGGTCACCGTGGGGAGCGCCACCGCCGGCAGGCGGTCGAGCCCCGTACCGGCCGGCGGCCGGAGGCCGGGCTGCGGCGGCTCGACCTCCTCGACCTGCGCGCCGGGCGGTGGGGTGAAGGAGAACAGGGCGGGGTCGGGTGCGCCGAGCGTCAGCCGGGTGAACGCCACCCGGGCCGCGGGCTCTTCCTGCCCCCGGGCGTGGACCGCGACGCTCAGCGGGAGCCCCGTCTCGGCGTCGACGGCGATGACCACCGACCCGATCAGCGTGTCGGCGCTCCGGGGGCTCAGCACGAGGTCGTAGGCGTCACGGCCAGCGACGACGACCCCGGCACCCACCGCGACCTCGGTCGTGTCGTCCACGAGGGCCACGAACCGGTCCGCGAGCTCGGCCGGCGTCGGCACGCCGTCCGGGGTGCCCGCCCCGGGGAGCGACGCCGCGTGCCCGGCCGGCGCATCGGGGAGCTCGAGGCGGGTGGCCTCGTTCGCCTCGTAGTCGTAGAGCCACACCTCGTCGCCCCGGCGGACCACGTCGCGCTCCGTGAGGGTGTCGAAGACCTGGACGCGCAGGTTCGAGGGTCCGTCCGCGTAGACCCGAGCGGTCCGCTCCCCGGTGAGCAGCTCGAGCACCGCGGTCGCCGCTGAGCCCTCCGCGCTCCCGGCGAGCGCGCCGTCCGGGAGGGTCGGCAGGCCCAGCTCGGAGGTCTGCTCGAGCGTCCCGGCGAACGCCTGGACGTCGCTCGCGGCCAGCAGGGCGAGCACCTGTGCAGGCGTGCGCGGCTCGAGGTCCGCGGCGCCCGCGCCGGCGGAGCTGATCAGCGCGCCGGTGGCGATGACCGCGGGGACGACGACGGCCGGGGCCCACCGCACCGAGGGACGCTTCATGACGACCGGCCTCCTGCCGAGCTCTGTGGGCTCACGCCCCTGTGGGCTCACGCCTGCGTGGGCTCATGGTCCGACGCTACGTCGCGAGCACCACCGACACATCCCCCCGCGCGGTGCCCACACACGATCTCCTCGCCCGACCCCCGCACGCGACTCCCCCGCAGGCCGGCTCCTCCGCACGCCAAGGGGTCCGGTCTGCGCCCCGGCCGACATGACGGTCGGGGGCACCGATGCGTCGCTCTGGTCCCCGCCGCCCAGCCGGCCTCCTCCCTCCCGGTGAGCGACGACGTGCGCGGTCAGGTGCACGACTCCGTCGCGCGAGACCTCAGGCGCCCGACTCCGGCGACGTCTCGACGTTGAGGATGTTGCCGTCCGGGTCCTCGAACCAGACGGCTCGCATGGGCCCCGCGCTCGCGACGCCGTCGTCCCAGGTCATGCCGTCCAGGTCGAACGTCTGGAAGGTCAGCCCCTTGGACCGGAGCTCGGCGACCTCGGCGTCGAACCGGTCCGCGTGGACCGGGAAGAACATGGCGGTCGCCTTGTTGGTGCCGGCGTACGCGGACGGGTAGACGAGGAAGGCACCGTCGCCCGCACGGTAGAGGACGCCGTCGGGGGCGTCCCCGGTCGGTGAGAAGCCCAGGACCCCTTCGTAGAACTCCCGGGCACGATCGAGGTCGCGCACCGCGATCGTGGGGACGGGCCGGTGGTCGGAGAGCATCGCTCCTCCAGCGCGGACCGGACGACCGTCGCCCGGCCGGCACCGTCGAAACTAGGACGATCCGGGCACGCGGTCAACGGGCGGGCGCCGGCCGAGGACGTCGTTCCTCACGCGGCCCAGCCGCCCCGGTGCCGCCCGCCCGGCGGCGTGCGAGCGGGCCGCGGCGCCCCCACGCCCGTCGTCAGGCACGGCCACGCGAGCCGGGCCAGGATGGACCGATGAGCACCTACACCGCGCAGATCACGTCCCCGCTCGGCCGTCGCGACGTCTCCGAGGTCCGCGAGACCGTCCAGGCTGCCGGCACCTTCCACGAGGTCCGGGTGAGCGACATCAACGGGCAGACCGCTGTCGTGACGATCGTGCTCGACGCCGCGGACCAGTCCGCCGCCGAGCTCACCGTCGCGCGGCTCGTCGAGATCGTCCCGGCCGCCCGGGTCGAGTGGGTGCGCGCGAACCACCCGGAGGCGTAGGCGATCGGGGACCTCGCGGGACGGGACGAAAGGCCGCCCCCGGGGCGCACCGCCCGAGTGGCCGGCGGACGCGCCCGCCAGGGCCACCGCGTGCGCTCGGCGGCCCCGCGCGCCACGATCACCCGATGGAGACCGATGTGGGTGACGCGCGATCGGACCCGCCGACGGGCCCAGGTGCGCGCGTCGCCACGACCGCGGTCACGGTCGCCGGCGCGGCGCTCGGCGCCGCGTTCGCGGGCGTGACCGCGGTGCGTGGCGCCAGGCCGCTCCACCCGGACGGCGCGGTCCTCCGGGTGGAGCTCGCACGCCACGGCTCCGCGACGGCGACCGGGTGCGCGTGGATCGACCGTCCGGGCGTCGACACCGGCAGGGCGCGACTCTCCCGCTCGATCGGTCTGCCCGCCCACCTGCCCGACATCCAGGGGCTCGCGCTCACGCTCGACGTGCCGGGCGGTCGAGCCGATCTCCTGCTGGCGACGGTAGGCCGGGGCAGGGTGACGCGGTTCGTGCTGACGCCGCACCGCGCCCCGTCCGCCGGGCCCTGGTCGTCCCTGTTCCCGTACCGGGCGCCGTCGGGGCTCCTGCTCGTCGGGGTGCTCGCAGCGCCACGAGGGCTGCCCTCGGCTCCGGCCGAGCTCGCCGCTTCCCTCGCCGCGGAGCCGTGGGACGTGACGCTCGCCCACGCGTCCCTCACCGGTCGCTGGCACCCGTTCGCCCGCGCGCGCATCGGGGGCGCCGTCGGACCGGCGACCGATGCGCCCGTGCGCTTCGACCCCGTCCTCCACCCGCTCCCCGGCCTCGCCGTCCCTCCCGCGCTCGCCACGCTGCGCGAGCCCTCCTACGTCTCGGCCCGCCGCCGCCCAGCACGGTGAGGCACCGGGTCGGGCCGGCGCTCAGGCGCGCGCGGCGTCCTGGCCGCCGAGGTGCGCCTCGAGGCGGTCGAGCAGCTCCACCTGGGCGGCGACGACGAGCTCACGCGCCTGCGTCAGGCTGCACCACCGCGCACGGTCGATCTCGGGGAACGTCTGCACGCGCCCCGACCGCGGCGGCCACTCGAGCTCGAACCGGCCGCCCGCGATCGTGGTCACGTCGAGGTCGGCGCGCCGGGCCCACGCGGTCACCTCCTTGCCGCCACGCTGCCGGATCGTGCCGAGGGCGATCTCAGGCCCGTCGGGGGCGGGGCCGATCTCCTCCGTGAACTCACGGATCGCGGCGTCGTGCGGGTTCTCCGCGTCGAGGTGCTCACCCTTCGGGAGCGACCAGGCGCGCGCGTCCTTGCGGGCCCAGAACGGGCCTCCCATGTGGCCGAGCAGCACCTCGACACCACCGTCGCCCGCGAGCCGGTACAGCAGCAGGCCGGCGCTCCTCGCTGCCATGACACCCCCCGTCGCGTTCCCCCTCGGTCGCCCCACGCTAGCCGGACGCCAGCCGCGGTCGACCCCGTCCTCTGGACGACCTCAGCGAGCCGACCGGATCCTGAGGAGCGAGCGGCTGCAACGTCGCGCCGCCACGCTCGTCCCGACGTGCCGCAGCCCCCACCGCTGGGCGATGCTGTGACGATGGCTCCCGTACCTGTCGGCCTCGACCACCCCCAGCCCCAGCTCGTGCGCACCGGTTGGCGCGACCTCGGCGGACCGTGGGGGTTCACCTTCGACGACGCCGGCGTCGGCATGGCGGAGCGCTGGGAACGCCGTCCCGACGTGTTCGACCGCGTCATCACCGTCCCGTTCCCCTTCGAGTCGCCCGCGAGCGGGATCGGCGACACCGGGTTCCATCCCGTCGTCTGGTACCGGCGCACGATCCAGGCGCAGGTGCGGCCCGGCCGCCGCCTCCTGCTGCACTTCGGCGCGGTCGACTACCGCGCCCACGTGTGGGTCAACGGCCACCCGGTGGCCTACCACGAGGGCGGGCACACGCCGTTCACCGCGGACATCACCGCGGCGATCGAGGGGCCCGGCGAGCAGGTCGTGGTGGTCCGCGCCGAGGACCTCCCCGCCGACCTGCGCCAGCCGCGTGGCAAGCAGGACTGGCAGCGTGAGGCGCACGCCATCTGGTACGACCGCACGACCGGGATCTGGCAGCCCGTCTGGCTGGAGGACGTGCCCGAGAACCGGGTCCGGGCGCTGGCCTGGAAGCCTGACGTCGACAGCCGGACGGTCGGGCTCACCGCCCGCATCCGGGGCGATCGCGGCCGGAAGCTGCGGCTGCGGGTCGTGCTCAGCCAGGCGGGCGTCGTCATCGTGGACGACACCTACGCGGTCCACCATGCGGAGGTCGAGCGCAGGATCACCCTCTGCGACAACGACATGAGCCTCGGGCACTCCAACCTGCTGTGGGCACCCGAGCACCCCAACCTCATCGACGCGACCCTCATGCTGCTCGACGAGGACGGCGAGGTGCTCGACGAGGTGCGCAGCTACACCGCGCTGCGCAGCGTCTCGGCCTCGCACGACCGGGTGCTGCTCAACGGTCGGCCCTACTACCTCCGGCTCGTGCTCGCGCAGAACTTCTGGCCCGAGTCGCACCTCGCAGCGCCCGACGCCGGAGCCCTGCGTCGGGAGGTCGAGCTGGTCAAGGAGCTCGGGTTCAACGGCGTGCGCCTGCACCAGAAGGTCGAGGACCCCCGCTTCCTGGCGTGGTGCGACCGCCTGGGACTCCTCGTCTGGGCCGAGATGCCCGCGGCGTACGAGTTCTCGCGGACCACGATCCAGCGACTCACGCGCGAGTGGCTCGAGATCCTCGAGCGCGACGCGAGCCACCCGTGCGTCATCGCCTGGGTCCCGATCAACGAGAGCTGGGGCGTCCCCGCGCTCGAGCGATCGGAGGCGCAGCAGAACCTGGTCCGAGGGCTCTACCACCTGACCAAGGCGTACGACCCGGACCGCCTGGTCGTCGGCAACGACGGCTGGGAGCAGCCCGTGACCGACATCGTCACGGTGCACGACTACACCTCGAAGGGCGACGTGCTGCGCCAGCGGTACGGCACCTGGGAGGCGCTCGACCACACGCTCGCGCGGACGCAGCCCGCGTACCGGCTCGTGCTGCTCGCGGGTGCTCGACGCGAGGGCGTCCCGGTGCTCATCAGCGAGTTCGGCGGCATCTCGCTCGACCTCGGCCAGAGCGACGGGTGGCGCGGCTACGGCGCGGTCCGGACGCCCGAGGCGCTGCTCACGGGCTACGAGGACCTTCTCAACGCCCTGCTGGAGAGCCCGGCCGTCGTCGGCTTCTGCTGGACCCAGCTGACGGACACCCAGCAGGAGCGCAACGGGCTCCTCACGGCGGACCGCAAGCCCAAGGCTCCGGTCGAACGGATCCGCGCCATCACGACGCGCGTCTCCGCCGCCGTGCCGGGCGACGCGATCGACGAGTTCTCGTACGGCGACTACCTCCCCGGGGGCCCGGAGAGCTGACGCCGCGACCCGGCTGGGGCGGACCCCTGCGCGGTCGCGGGAGCGCTTCGACGCGCCGATCGGGCGAGACCGGCCTAGTGTCGGCCACGACGGCTGAGCAGGCAGCCGACCCGTGCAGGACGCGAGGCACCGCGCACCCACGCCGGTCTTCTCCACGTCCGTGTACCCCTCGAGGTGACATGGAGCGGCCCCCGCACCCGAGTGCGCCCCATCCCTAGGCGGCACCTGAGCCCCGCCGAGGCCCGCGCGCTCGTCCGGGAGCAGACGGCCGAGGTGGACGCTCACCACGTGACGAACCTCGAGGACAAGGCGATCTCGCTGATCGGGCGACCGCTGTACGAGGCGTTCATCCGCGGCTACACCGAGAAGCAGTGGCAGACCGACCCCCGTGAGCTGCCGGCCGAGGTCATCAGCCGGCTGCCGGTGCGCTACACGTTCGACAACCGCTACTTCAGCGACACGTACGAGGGCCTGCCGGTCGACGGGTACACCGCCTGGCTCGAGCGGATGGCGGACCACCCGCTCGTCGACGTGGTGCTCGACACCGACTACTTCGAGGTCCGCTCGTCGATCCCTGCCGGGACGCCGGTCGTCTACACCGGTCCGCTCGACCGGTACTTCGACCACCGCGAGGGACGGCTCGGCTGGCGGACGCTGGACTTCGAGCGGGAGGTGCACCCGGTGGGCGACTTCCAGGGCACCTCGGTGATGAACTACGCCGACGCCGACGTCCCGTGGACCCGCATCCACGAGTTCCGCCACTTCCACCCCGAGCGGGACTACCCGAAGGACCGCACGGTGATCGTGCGCGAGTACTCGCGGACCGCCGAGCTCGCGGACGAGCCGTACTACCCGATCGGCACGCCGGCCGACCTCGCGGTGCTCGCCCGCTACCGCGAGCGCGCGGCCGCGGAGCCCGACGTGTACTTCGGTGGGCGCCTGGGCACCTACCAGTACCTCGACATGCACATGGCCATCGCGTCGGCGATGTCGCTCGTCGACAACAGCCTCGTGCCACGGTTCGCGGGCGGGCGCAGGTGAGCTCGTGGCGAAGGTGAGCGACCCCGCGGTCGCCGCATCGGGTGAGTGGGTCGACCCCGACGGCACAGGGGTGCCCGCGGGCGAGGTGCACGCGTGGGTCCCGGGGCGGAACCAGACGCTCTGCGGGATCCCGCTGAGCCGCGCCGGGTTCCGCCGGTTCTCGCACGTGCGCTGGTCCGACGTCCAGCCGGAGACAGGTCGGGACGCCGACCGGGTGCGGTGGGTGTGCCCGCGCTGCCACGCGGGGACGGGCGCGCGCCAGGACCAGCGCGCGTGGACGCGAACGAATCCGCGTCCGTGACCGAGGTCAGCGGCTCCCGCTGCGCGCGCGGGTACGACGGCGGGCGAGGGTACGGCTGCGGGTGACGAGCACGCCGGCGACGACCGCCCCGAGACCGCCGACGGCGAGGTCGCCCATCGTGTCGACGTAGCCGACGTTGATCGAGTCGGCGACGAACGAGTGCCCGGCCCACTCGGTGAGCTCCCACAGGACCGCGAGCGCTGTGCCGAGACCCGTGACGAGGAGAACGCTCCCGACCCGTCGACGGGTCGGCGCCGTCGACGGGGCGGGCAGGACGTCCCGGCGCACGAGCACGAGGAGGAGCACGACCGCCACGATCCCGGGCGTCACCGCGTGGACGGCAAGATCCCACCACCAGATCGACTCGTAGAGCTCGAGCGGGTTGCTCCAGGCCGCGACGAGGAGCGCGGCCCCGTAGGCGCCGTAGAGGCCCGCCGGCACGTCGACCGGCCGTACCGCGACCAGGCCCAGCATCGTGAGCGCGAACAGGGCCACCACGGCGGGGGTGTACAGCGCTACCGCCGAGCCCACGGTGAGCGCTCCCGCGAGCCAGACGACCACGAACACGCGCGGCGGCCGTCTGCCCGGGCGGGCCGCTGCGCTCAGCATGCGGACACCCTAACGGGCCTCCGTGTGCCGCCTGCGTGGCACGGCTCGGGCGACCGGGACGGAGCGGGCCGGGCTACCCGGTGAAGCCGTCGACCCGCGGTCCGCCGTCCGTCCACCGCAGCCGCTCGATGAACATGCGACGCATCGTCTGCGCGCGGTCCCAGGCGTGGTAGACGATCCGGTCCTGCCCGTCGGGCCCGGTCACGATGCTGTTGTGGCCCGGCCCGATCACCCGACCCTCGACCGAGTGCAGCACGCGCCGCGGCTCGGCCGGCCGCTCCCACGGGCCGAGCGGGTGGTCCGCCTCGGCCCACGCGACGCCGTAGGTCTCGTTGAGCCACGACCCGCCCGAGAAGAACAGGTAGAAGCGGCCGTCGCGACGCCGCACGAACGGGCCCTCGAGCGTGTGCCAGTCGTACACCTGGCCGTACATCGACCGGGCCCGCTGGTAGACCTGCCAGTCCGCGTCGGGACGCAGGATCGTGCGCGCCTCGCCCGCGAGCGCCGTCATGCCCTCCAGCCGGTCGACCGCGAGCATCGTGCCGACGCGCTCGCCCTCGAGCTCGTCGCGCGCGAAGAACAGGTACCAGGTGCCGTCAGCGTCCCGAAAGGGGTGCGGGTCGATCGCGAAGAGCTCGTCCGGCGTCAGGTCGACGCCGCTGTCGACGAAGGGCCCGGTCGCCTGGTCGGCGACGGCGACGCGCAGGTGGTGACCGGCGTCGCCGTGGCCGACCGAGTAGTACAGGTAGAACCGGCCGTCGTGCTCGGCGACCTCGGGGGCCCAGTAGTCGGCGCCCGCCTCGGCCGGCAGTCGCTCGAGCGCGCCGCCGACGTCGGTCCACCGCGTGAGGTCGTCGGAGGTGAGGAGGCGGAACTCGCGGCCGTCGCGGCGGGCGCCGCCACCGGGTACCTCGGGCGGCACGGTGCCGTAGCCCACGTACCCGCCGCCGGTGCGCAGCACGAACGGGTCGGCGAAGTACCCGTCGAACGCGGGACGCCGCTCCTCGTGGTCAGACGACATGTGCCCTCCTCGGGGTGTTCCGTGCACCGTAGGCCGCGCTCCCGCTCCTCGCCCGCCGGGCTGTGGGAGCCGGCGCCGTCAAGGCCGGCGCCGGCCGTCGGGGCGATGCCCGGTCCCACCGGCGAGAACGGTCAGGAACGTGCAGGGCGGCGCCCTGCACCAGGATGAGCCCTCGCCCCCTGTGCGCAACCGCGACGAGTCCTCGCCGCGCCGAGCCCCACGCGGCACGCGCGCACGTCATCGTGTGCGACGCCCGAGCCGCGGTTCAGTCGGCGTCGAGGCGCGCCGGCAGCCCGAACAGCGCGAACAGCCGCGTGTCGAGGAAGTTCGTGATGCTCGAGACGCGCCCCTCGTGCACCCGCAGCACGTGGATCGCCCACGGCTCGCGGCGCCCGCCCGGACCGCTCGGCTTGTACTGCGCGAACGCGGGTGAGCCGTTGGCCATGACCGGGATCATCCGTGAGCCACGGCACGCGTACCCGGGGCCGAGGTGCCAGCGCCCGATGTCCACCGGGCCCTGCAGCCACAGCGCGTACGGCGGCATGGACTGCGTCGCGTCCTCGTGCAGCAGCGCCACGAGCGCCTCGATGTCGTACGCCTCGAACGCCTCGACGTAGCGGGCGAGGAGCGCGGCGTGCTGGTCGTCCATCGAGTCCGGCGCGCTCCCGACCCCGCTGAGGTCCTGGGCCTCCAGCGTCGCGCGGGCGCGCTGGAGCGCGCTGTTGACCGACGCCACGGTCGTGTCCAGCAGCGTGGCGACCTCGTCCGCCTTCCACCGCAGCACCTCGCGCAGGATGAGGACCGCGCGCTGGCGGGCGGGCAGGTGCTGGAGCGCGGCGACGAAGGCCAGCCGCACCGACTCGCGCGCGACGGCGACCTCGGCCGGGTCACCGTTCTCGGGAAGCACGTGGCCGTCCGGCGCCGGGCTCAGCCAGGTCCGCTCCGAGAGCGGTGTACCGAGCGACGCCATCACGGGCGGGGAGGCCGACGCCGACAGGTCCATCGGCAGCGCGCGCCGGTTCGTGCCGTTGAGCGAGTCGAAGCACACGTTGGTCGCGATGCGGTACATCCACGAGCGCAGGCTCGAGCGCCCGTCGAACCGGTCGACCGCGCGCCAGGCGCGCACCATGGTCTCCTGCACCGCGTCCTCGGCGTCGAACGCCGAGCCGAGCATGCGGTAGCAGTAGCCGGTCAGCTCGCGCCGGTGCCGCTCGAGCTGCTCCTCGACGTCGGCCGGCACCCGCCTGGTGGCGGTGGTGCGGTCGGGGGCGAGAGCAGCGTCGGGGGCGATGAGATCGGTCACGGCGACGACTCCTCCTCGGAAGTCTCGATCCTGGCAGCGCCGACCGCGCCCGACAACCCTCCGGTCGGCGTCAGGACGGATCCGCCGCCTTCGCCCGGGTGGACCCCGGGGTGGGGTTGCGGACTCAGGCGATCCGCGGGGGACCCTGCCGGATCCGCTCGAGCAGCGACTGCGGGGTCTCGTGCACGACGTCCCACCGCGGCTCGATCCACCACGTCGCCCCCGCGTCGGCGAGCCGACCCACCCTGTCCCGGGCCTCGGCGTCGTCGGCAGGCAGCACGCCCTCGACGACGACGTCGAACGGGCCGTCGGTCCGCCGGCGCCGCTCACCGACCCACGCGACCAGCGCGCGGAGCTCGTCGACGCCGACAGGCGTCGCCAGGTCCCCAAGCCCCGTCGGGATGATGCCCTGGCGGCACACCGCGCGCCGCATCGACCGGGGCGCGGGCCACGAGCCGACGACCCAGACGGGGATGGGCCGCTGCACCGGTGTCGGCCGGAACACGAGGTCCTGGACCTCGTGGTGGAAGCCGCGGTAGCTGAACGCCTCGCCGCTCCACGCGAGGTCGAGGATGGCGAGCGCGTCGTCGAGCAGCTCGGCCCGCGTGCGGACGTCGGTGGCCTCACCGGAGACCCGGCTGTAGCCCCCGTCGTCGACCGCACCGAGCGCGACGGGGAGGATGAGCCGACCGCCCGAGAGCCGGTCGACCGTGACGGACTGGCGCGCGACCTCCCACGGCTTGCGCCGGGGCAGCGAGAAGACCATCGCGCCCAGCATGATCGTGCGGGTCCGGACCGCCAGGGCGCCGAGCAGCGCCCACGGGTCGTACGTGTCGTACGGACCGACGCTGATGCCGTCCCACGTGAAGAAGCCGTCCCAGCCCGCGTGCTCGGCCTCGACGGCCATCTCGAGGATCTGCCTGGTCGAGCCGCAGCTCGCGACGAAGCCGAACTTCATGGGCGAACCATAGTGCGCGGAACGGGCGAAAACGGTGTATCTCGGGTGCTCGGCGCAGCATCCTGAGAGGTGGCACCGCGACGACCGGCCGCGGCGCCGACGCCTGGCCCGACCCGACGTCAGCTGCTCGCACCGACCGGACCACCTGGAGGAACGCCATGGCCGAGTACACGTCCCCCGCGCAGACGGGGCGTTCTCCGGACAACACGCGCCTGCGGTACTGCGCCATCGAGCCCCGGCCGCCGCGGCAGCTGCCCGAGTCGATGCCCGGCGCACGGATGCGCGCGATCCTCGCCGGCGCCTCCAAGTGGGTCAACGGCACCGTGCTCCGCTACTGGTTCGACGGTGGCGCCGAGGCCCAGCGCGCGGTCGTCCGCACCGCGTTCGACCAGTGGCGGGACGTCGGCATCGGCCTGGAGTTCCAGGAGGTCGCCGAGCGGAGCGAGGCCGAGGTGCGGATCGGCTTCCGGCTCGACGACGGCTCGTGGTCCTATGTCGGCCGCGACGTGCTCGACCAGCCGCAGGACGAGCGGACGATGAACTTCGGGTGGGACCTCGCGGCCGACGACTACGGGCTCACGACGGCGCTGCACGAGATCGGCCACACGCTCGGGATGCCGCACGAGCACCAGAACCCGTTCGCGGGCATCGTCTGGGACGAGGAGGCCGTCTACGCCTTCCTCGGCGGGTCCCCGAACAACTGGGACCGGGCCACGACGTTCAACAACGTGCTGCGCAAGCTCGAGGCGCGCTCGGTCACCGGGTCCGACTGGGACCCCAGCTCGATCATGGAGTACGACTTCCCGGCCGGCCTGGTGCGCACGCCCGAGAAGTATCGGACAGAAGGGATCCACCCGCCGGGCACGCTCTCGGCGCTCGACTCGCAGTTCGCCGCGACGTGGTACCCGCCGCTCGCCCCGACGCTGCCGTCGCTCGAGCCGTTCGCCTCGGTCCCGGAGCGCCTCGAGCCCGGCGAGCAGGTCGACTTCGAGATCCTGCCCGACGCGACCCGTCGCCGGACGTTCTCGACGTCCGGGGCCAGCGACACCGTGATGGTCCTGTTCGAGGAGGTCGACGGCGAACTGCGGTACGTGATCGGGGACGACGACAGCGGCGAGGACCGCAACAGCCGGTTCCGCGCCAAGCTCTTCCGTGGACGCCGGTACGTCCTGAGGGTGCGCCTGTACTACGCCGGCGAGAGCGGCGCGTTCGCGGTCATGTACTGGTGACGTCGGCCCGGCGACGCCCCGGGACCGCGGCCCCGGGGCGTCGTGTCAGCGGCGGTTCACGAACTCGTCGTGCTCGGCGTGCGCGCGACGCACGAGCTCGACGAGCTCGGCCTCCTTCGCCCGGAAGTCGTCGACGACGTCGGCGGGGAGCGCCTTGATGACGCGCTCCTCCTCGAGCAGGCGGGCGAAGATCTTCTCGCGCTCGGCCGGGTCGGCCTCGTAGTCGAGGTCGACGTACGCGGTCGCGTGCCGGCGGGCGTTGTTGACCGCGTTCTGGGCCTTGCCCTTGGGGCTCAGCAGCGAGGCGACGACCGTGACCGCCAGGACGCCGAGGATCACCGTGAGCGACAGGCCCGTGGTCACCTCGACCGTCTCGACGTGCTCGCCGCCGTTGATGAACGGCAGGGTGTTCTCGTTCAGCGCCTCCAGGATCAGCTTGACGCCGATGAAGCCGAGGATCGCCGCGAGCCCGTACGAGAGGTAGATGAGCCGGTCGAGCAGGCCGTCGATGAGGAAGTACAGCTGGCGCAGGCCGAGGAGCGAGAACGCGGTCGCGGTGAAGACGATGTACACGTTCTGCGTGAGGCCGAAGATCGCGGGGATCGAGTCGAGCGCGAAGAGGATGTCCGTGCCGCCGATGGCGACCATCACGAGCAGCATCGGCGTCATGACGCGCTTGCCGTTCTCGATCGTGAACATCTTGTCGCCGTCGTACCGCTCGGTGGTGTGGAAGAGCCGCTTGGCGATCCGGATGACGAAGTTGTCCGCCGAGTGGGCGTCCTCGCCCTCCGGGCGCAGCAGGTTCCCGGCCGTGAGCAGCAGGATCAGCCCGAACCCGTAGAAGACCCACGAGAAGGTGCTGATCAGCGCGGCGCCCAACAAGATGAAGCCGGTCCGCGCGATCAGCGCGAAGACGATGCCGAAGAGCAGCACCTTCTGCTGGTCGGCCCGCGGGACCTTGAAGCTCGCCATGATGATGAGGAAGACGAACAGGTTGTCGACGGAGAGCGCCTTCTCCGTGACGTAGCCGGCGAAGTACTCGGCCCCCGTGTCCGTCCCGCCGAACACCCACACGCCGATGCCGAACACGATGGCGATGCCGACGTAGAGGGCGGACCACCGCGCGGCCTCGCCGAGCGACGGGGTGTGCGCCTTGCGCACGTGGAAGAAGAAGTCGAACGCGAGCAGTGCGACGATCGCGACGATCGTCAGGGTCCAGACCAGGCCGGACACTTCCATGGGAGTACCACTTTCCATCGGTGGGGACCATAGGTCTCTCCGACAGCGCCGGTGGCGACTGACCGCTGCATCCGGCCGTGCGTCGATACGCGGCGTGTTGACGTCTGCAGCGAAGTGGATACTCCCCTATGTGCGGGCCACTCTAACAACCGACGGCGTTCAGCCGCCCTCCGAGGGCGGCGGCTCCCCCGCGGCCTCCGACGCCGTGGCGGCTCGGGCCTCCACGGCGCCCTCCGCCTGGGACTCCTCGAGCTCGGGCAGGACCTCGTAGCGCGTCCGGTAGATGTCGAGCAGGGCCAGCAGCATCGCGACGAACGGGATCGCGAGGAGCGCGCCCGCGACGCCGAACAGCGACGTCCCGAGGATGACCGAGGCGAAGCTGACGGCCGGGTGCACGTTCACGGCCCGCGCGCTGATGCGCGGCTCGATCGTGAGGTTCTCGACCTGCTGGTACACCACCGCCCACGCGAGCACGATGACGCCGAGCCACGGGTTGGGGCTCAGCAGGCCGACGATCACCGGCAGGACGATCGAGATGTAGGTGCCGATCGCCGGGACGAACTGGGCGACGAGCCCCGTCCAGATCGCCAGGGCCAGCCAGGACGGCAGGTCGATGACGAGGAACACGATGCCGCTCGTCGTGCCGTTGACGGCCGCGAGGATGACGCGTGCGCTCACGTACCGGCCGGTCTTCTCCGCCATCGTGTCCCACACGACGACCGTCTTCTCCTGGACCGACGGCGGGAACAGCGAGGCGAGCCAGCGGCGCAGCCGGGGCCCGTCGGCCGAGAGGTAGAAGAGCAGCAGGGCGAACATGAAGAACGTCGCGACCGCGCCGACCACCGACCCGAGCACGCTCAGCACCCCGCCCGCGAGCTGCGTCGCGTACCCCGCGGCCTTCTCGGGGGTGAGGTTGAGCTGGTCGAGGATGTCGCTCAGCCGGTAGTCCGTCCCGAGGGTCGAGTTGACCCACCGCACGCCGCTCGTGACGAGCTGGGGCAGCCCCTCGACCAGCTGCGCGACCTGCTGGACGAACAGCTGACCGAACAGCGCGAGGAACACAGCGAGGAAGAGCACGACGCCGAGCATCACGAGCCCGGTCGCGGCGCCGCGACGCATGTGGCGCGCCAGCCGGCTGACGGCGGGCTCCATCGCGAGCGACGCGAACCACGCCATGACCACCGTGAACAGCAGCGCCGAGCCCTGCACGAGCACGAAGCGGCCCACCACGACCAGCAGCAGCAGCGCGATGACGACGAAGCCGATGCGCCACACGTTCGCCGGGTCGAGCAGCACGCGGACGTTCCGTGTGCCTCCCCGGCCGGCCACTCGATCGCTGGCTCTCATGCGCCCCTCCTGACGGTCCGCGCCTGATGCTGCCGCACGGAGCGGGAGTCCGCGCACGCGGCGCGCGGATCGGTTATTCGTTGAAGCGTCAACTACTGCGGTACGCTGAGTCAGGTCCCCTCCCCGACACCTCAGGAGCACCCCGTGAGCACCGCCCCCGTCCCGGACGCAGCGCGCCCGACGCTGCACGCCCTCTGGTCGGATGCCGCCGAGCGCGGCGACCGGCCGCTCGTCGTGGCCCTGCACGGCTTCGGTTCGGACGAGCGCGACCTCGCGGGGCTCGCGGGCGCCCTGCCCGACGTCGACCTGGTCGCCCTGCGCGCTCCGCACGCTCAGGGTCGGGGCTTCATGTGGTTCCCCATCACGACCCCCGGCGTGCCCGACCCCGCGACCGTCGACGCCGCAGCGCACGCGGTCGCCGCCTGGGTCGACGACGAGGTCGCGCCCGGGCGGCCGGTGCTGCTCCTGGGCTTCTCCCAGGGCGGCACCGTTGCGCTCCAGGCGCTGCGGCACCGTCCCGACCGGTACGCCGGCGTGGTCCTGCTCTCCGGCTTCGTGGCCCCCGGAGCGGCTCCCGGCGACGACGCCCTGGCCGCACAGCCCGTCCCGGTGTTCTGGGGCCGCGACCCGCAGGACCCGGTGATCGCCCCGGTCGCCGTCGAGCGGACGAGCGCCTGGCTCCCGGGCCACGCGGCTCTCACGGAGCGGACGTACGCGGACATGAGCCACGGGATCAGCCGCGCCGAGCTCGACGACGTCGTGACGTTCCTCCGTGACGCCGCGGCGCTCTCGACCGGACGCTGACCACGCCGTGCGGGGACCCGAGCGTGCGGCGCGTCTGCTGCTGCTCGCGGACACCCACGTCCCCACCCGAGCTCGCGACCTCCCCGCCGCGGTGTGGGACGAGGTGGACCGGGCGGACGTCGTCGTGCACGCGGGCGACTGGGTCGACGTCGCGCTGCTCGACCGGCTCGAGGACCGGTCCCGACTGCTGGTCGCGTGCCACGGCAACAACGACGGGCCCGCGCTCCGCGCGCGGCTTCCGCTCGTCGCCCGCCACGACGTCGACGGCCTGCGGCTCGGCGTCGTGCACGAGACCGGGCCCGCGGCGGGGCGTGAGGTACGCGCCGATGCGGCGTACCCGGACCTCGACGTGCTGGTCTTCGGGCACTCGCACATCCCGTGGGACTCCACGACCCCGCGCGGGACCGCCGTATCTGACCGCTGACATGGGTGCTCGTTCGTCGTGATGTGACCCGCTCGTGGACGCCGCGCACCGCACGGCCGGCGGGTCCGGTGGTCCAGGAGCGTCCCATGGCCTATCCGGGCGACGGTCACCTGCCGGTCATCTACGTGCGGGGGTTCGCGGGGAGCGGCGCGAGCATCAACACCGCGGTCGCCGACCCGTTCTACGGGTTCAACGAGGGCTCGGTGCAGGTCCGCCTGGACGGCTCCGACCGGCCGGCGTTCCACCAGTTCGAGAGCCCCCTGCTGCGCCTGATGATCGACGAGGGCTACCAGCTGCTGGTCCACGGCGACCAGGGCGCCTACCTCCGCAGCCAGCCGGCGGGCTCGGTGCCCGCCGCGACGATCTGGGTGCACCGCTTCTACGACGAGGTCGCGTCGACCCTGACCCACGACCCCGGCGGGTTCTCGCTTGAGCGGGCGGCCGCGAGCCTCCTCGACCTCGTCCGGCTGGTCCGGCTCAAGACGGGCGCCCCTCGCGTCTTCCTCGTGGCCCACTCGATGGGAGGGCTGATCGTCCGCTCGCTGCTCCAGCGGATCGTCCCGGACGACCCGGAGCTCGGCGGCTCGCTGGACGCCGCGACCTCCGTCGTCGACCGCGTGTTCACCTACGCCACCCCGCACGGCGGGATCGAGTTCGCGGGCTTCGGGCTGCTCGAGCGGCTCCGTGACCTCACGGGGGTCCTGGGCGCCGACGTCTTCGGCCCCGACCGCATGTTCGAGTACCTGACGCCGCGCTCCGTCCCCGGCGCGCCGGGTCGCGACGCGTTCGACCCGACGCGGATGCCGACGGACGGGTTCCCGCTGGACCGCGTCTTCTGCCTGGTGGGCACCAACTCCGACGACTACACCACGGCCCTCGGCCTGGCGACCCAGGCGGTCGGGCCGCGCAGCGACGGCCTGGTGCAGATCGAGAACGCCTACGTGCGAGGGACGCCGCGCGCGCTCGTGCACCGCAGCCACAGCGGCCGGTTCGGCATCGTGAACTCCGAGGAGGGGTACCAGAACCTGCGCCGCTTCCTGTTCGGCACCCTGTCCGTGGAGGCGAGCCTCGTGGGCCTGCAGCCGGGGCACGCCTCGGACGACACGTCGTGGCAGCTCGAGACGTCGCTGTCGGTCCGGGGCCTCCCGGTCGTGCTCCACGAGCAGAGCGCCGCGCACCTGTGCCCGGTGCGGGTCGAACGACGACCGCGCGACGACACCGTCGACACGCCCGTCCCGCTCGTCTCCACGTTCCTCTCGGCCGCGGCCGCCCGGCCGGTGGACCGGGCGACCGGGAGGCAGCTCGGCACGTTGCGGCACGTCCTGCACCTGCGTCTGATCTCGCTGCGGGAGTCCGACGGGGTCCTGTCGTTCCTCGACCACCTCGAGCAGACGGCGGACTGGTCCGACGCCCTGGTGGTCGACGTCGACGCGGACGCCCGCGGCCGGTTCGCGACCTGGGCGACGTGGTCCTCCACGATCCAGAGCGCCATCCGCGACTGGGACCCGGCCGGCTCCCCCGCGCTCGAGGACCTCGACGACCGGCCGAGCAGCTGGCGGGTGCGGGTGCCCGTGCCGTGGGCCGCGCGCTCGCTGCTCGGGCCCGACGCCGCGGTCGAGATCGTGGTCACGCCGCGCGGGACGTCGGACCAGGAGGCGGCGCGGGTCGCGCGGGCTCCCGTCCTCGTCGGGCGATAGCCTGGACCGCCGGTCGACCGCACGCGGCCGACCCACCCCGACCCACGACGACCGACCACGACCCACCGACGAGCCCGGGAGCGCCACCATGTCCACCCTCGATGACCGAGCCGCCGAGCAGCCCACGACCACCGCAGGTGTGGGCAACGTGATGACGTTCGTCGTCGGCTTCGTCCTGCTCCTCGGCGGCTTCTGGCTGATGGACCGCTCCTTCGCCCAGGGCTCCGGCCTGCTCTTCGCGGCCGGGATCGTGGCGTGCGGGCTCGCCTACTTCATCCCGACGTCGATCCTCGGCAGGACGCGTCGCTGAGGCACCCGACAGCCGGGCCGCGCGTCAACCGCGGAGCTCGGCCAGCACCGCGTCGGTGTAGACCGGCCAGCTCTCGGCCGCCCAGGGGCCGAAGCTGCGGTCCGTCAGCGTGACGCACGCGACCTGAGCGTCGGGGTCGACCCAGAGGAACGCGCCGGCCTGGCCGAAGTGCCCGAAGGTGCGCGGCGAGCTGGTCGCACCGGTCCAGTGCGGGTCCTTGTGGTCGCGGATCTCGAAGCCCAGCCCCCAGTCGTTGCTGCGCTGACGACCGAAGCCCGGCAGCACGCCGTCGAGGCCGGGGAAGACGACGGAGGTCGCCGCGGTGACGGTCGACCCGTGGAGCAGCTGCGGGCGCTGGACCTCGGACGCGAAGCGCACGAGGTCGGCGACCGTCGAGCTCGCCCCTGCGGCGGGCGAGCCGGTGAACGACGTGGCGTCCATCCCGAGCGGCTCGAGCAGCGCCTCGCGCACGTAGGCCGCGAACGGGATGCCGGAGCGCGCGGCGACCGTCTCCCCCAGCACCTCGAAGCCCGCGTTCGAGTAGATGCGCCGGCGCCCGGGGGTCGACCGGCGCGCCGAGGGGTCCGAGAAGTCCAGGCCCGAGGCGTGGGCCAGGAGATGGCGCACGGTCGCGCCGTCGGGCCCCGCGGCGTCGTCCAGCCCGACGGCGCCCTCCTCCACCGCGACGAGCGTCGCGTAGGCGGTGAGCAGCTTGGTCACCGAGGCGAGCCGGTACACGCGCGCCTGGTCCCCGTGCGCGCCGAGCATCTCCCCGGCCGCGGAGACCACCGCGGTCGAGGCGTTGTGCACGGGCCACTCGTCGATCGTCCGGACGCTTCGCATGCCCCGACGATAGGCGAGCCGGGACGCCGTCAGCCCTTCGTGCCGGTCGTCGCGATGCCTTCGACGAAGTGCCGCTGGCCGAGGAAGAACAGGATGATCATCGGCACCGTCGTGATGACGCTCGCCGTCACGATGATCTCCCAGTGCCACTCCCCGCCGAACCCGAACTGGTCGACCAGCGCCTTGAGCCCGCGGGGGATGGTGAACGTGCTCGAGTCGCGCAGGTAGATGAGCGGGCGCATCAGGTCGGTCCATGCCGCCTGGAACTCGAACAGCAGCGTCACCACGAGAGCCGGCTTCGTGAGCGGCAGCGCGATCCGGCGGAAGATCGTCCAGTTGTTCGCCCCGTCGATCCGGGCCGCCTCGAACAGCTCGCGCGGCAGGCCGAGGAAGAACTGCCGCAGCAGGAAGATGTAGAACGCGCTGCCGAAGAGGTTCCCCGCCCACAGCGGCGTGAGGGTGCCCGTCATGCCGAGCGCGTTCCAGATGAGGAACGTCGGGATCATCGTGACCGCGCCCGGCAGCATCATCGTGGCCAGGACGAGCCCGAACAGCACGCCGCGGCCCCGGAACCTGAAGTACGCGAAGCCCCACGCGACCAGCGCGCTCGAGATCGTCACCGTCACGCACGCCAGCACGGTGACGATCAGGGTGTTGAGCAGCCAGAGCGCCATCGGCGCCTCCTGCCACACCTGCACGTAGTTGTCGAGCGTGAAGGTCTGCGGGACCAGCCGGTTGTCGAACACCTCCCCGCGCGGCTTGAACGACGCGCTGACGAGCCACACGAACGGGTAGATGAAGACGATCGTGGACACCACCAGCAGGGTGACCACGAGGATCCGGACCGGCGTCGGTCGCTTCGGACGCCGCTCGGCAGCCGGCGGGGTGCGCGCCTCGATCTCGGCCTGGGCGGCGACGCGGCTCGCGTCGGCGCGCCCGGCGTCGAGCGTTCCGGAGCTCATCGTCCCTCCCCCTCGTAGTAGACGTACCGGCGGGAGACGGCCAGCTGGATCGCCGTGAAGATCAGGATGATGACGAACAGCAGCCAGGCCAGCGCCGAGGCGTAGCCCATGTTCAGCGCCTCGAAGCCCTGCTGGAACAGGTAGATGACGTAGAACAGCGCGGCGTCGTTCGAGTAGGTCGTGTTGCCGGAGCCGAAGAACGCGGTGTACGCCTCGGTGAAGATCTGGAACGAGGCGATCGTGTTGACGATCACGACGAAGAAGATCGCGCCGCTGATCATCGGGACGGTGATCCGCCTCGTCTGCTGCCAGAAGCTCGCGCCGTCGACCCGGGCCGAGTCGTAGAGCTCGGCGGGCACGTTCCGGAGGGCGGCGAGCAGGATGATCACCGACGAACCGACCGCCCACAGGCTCATCAGGACGAGGCCAGGCTTGATCCAGTTCTGGTCCGTGGTCCAGTTCGGTCCGTCGATGCCGAACCAGCCGAGCACCTCGTTGATGAGCCCGTCCTGCCCGTTGAACAACAGCAGGAGGAGCACGCCGACGGCGACTGGCGGGGTCATCTTGGGCAGGAAGAAGGCCGTGCGGAAGAACCCGGACGCGCGGCCGGCCTGGTTGAGCAGCAGGGCCAGGCCGAGCGAGAAGATCGTGTACAGCGGGACGTGCAGCACGGTGTAGACGAACGTGTTCCACAGCGAGAGGCGGACCTTGGGGTCCTCCATCATGCGCTGGTAGTTCTCGAGCCCGACGAACGTCGGGTCGTTGATGACGTCGTAGTCGGTGAACGACAGGTAGGCGCTGTAGATCACCGGCCACGCCGTGAAGACCAGGAAGCCGAGGATCCACGGGCTGAGGAACAGCAACGCAGCGCGCAGGTTCTGCCGCTTGCGGGCGCGCCGGGCCCGGAGCCGCTGCGGGTTCTCCGCGGCGACGCCGGGCCCCGCCACCCGGGCGACTGTGCTCATCGCCGGATCACCGCCGGTCAGCCCCGCGCATCCCAGTCGGCCCAGGCCTCGTCGAGCGCCGCCTGCGCCTCCTCCTGGGCCTGGGCGAGCGCCTCCGCCGGCTCCTGCTGCCCGTTGAGCACCCGGTTGACGCCGTCCTGCCACGCGGTCTTGAACTCGGCGTCAGCCGGGTTCGCGGGCAGCGTGAAGGTCTTCTCGAGGCCCGCGTACATGGCCTCGAGGCCGGGGCCGAACTTGGGTTCGTCGAGGTCGACCATCGCGCGGATCTGCTCGTCGGCCTCGGTGTTGGCCGTCGGGGACATCGTGAAGGGCTTGCCCTCCTCCGCACGGATGTCGGCGCGCGCCTGCGCGGCGGCCATCCAGCTGTCCGTCGCGACCATCGTGGCCGCGAACGTGCAGGCCGCCTGCGGGTTGGCGCTCCCCTTCGGGATGGCCCATGCCGAGCCGGACGAGAAGGCGAGCGGTTCGCCGTCCCTGCCACGGAAGCTGTCGTAGACCACGGGCGCGTCGGGTGAGACGTCGTTGACGACGTTGATGTACCACTGCTCCATCGGCATCGCGCCGAGCGTCGAGGTCGCGAACTGGTTGTTCTCGCCGAAGAAGTCCGCCGAGTCCCGGAAAGCCTTGACGGCGGGGAAACCGCCCTGGGCGTCGTAGATCCCGACGGCGAACTCCAGCGCCTCGACGACCGCCGGGTCGTCGAGCTGTGCTGTGCGCCCGTCCTGCGAGAGGAGGTCGGCACCGTTCGCCTTGGCCCAGAGCGGCAGGAACTCGGGCAGCTTGCTGTCGTAGCCGATCACGGAGACCTTGCCGCCCTCGCTCTTCGCGAGCGCCTGGTTCGCCGCCGCGATGCGCTCCCAGCTCGAGCCGTTCACGTCCTCGATCGTCAGGCCCGCGGCCGCCAGCAGGTCGCCGTTGGCCTGGGTCAGCTGCACCTGGTTGAACTCGGGGATGCCGTACACCTGGTCGTTGAACGTGACCTGCGCGAGGGCCGCCTCCTGGAACACCGACGTGTCGACGCCCTCGGCATCGAGGCAGTCGTCGAGCGGGATGATCGCGCCGCGCGAGGCGAACGTGCCGATCTGGTCGCGGTTCGCAGAGATGAGCTCCGGCGGGTCGTCCGCGGCGACGGCCGACAAGAACGCCTGGATGTCGAGGTCGCCCTCGATGAGCGAGACGTCCACGCCGTCGCCGAGCGCCTTCTGGGCGGCCTCCATCCGGACCTGGGCGATCTCGTCACCCGCGCCGAAGCCCATGACCGAGAGGTTGCCGCTCAGCTCAGTGTCCGATCCGAAGCTCACGTCCTCGGCGGCGTCGCCCCCGCCGCTCCCCTGCGCGCAGGCCGCGACGAGCGCGGTCGAGAGCGCCACGACCGAGGTGAGGAGGAGACGTCGACGTCGCCGCCCGGTCGTGCGTCCGAGGGGCGGGACCGGACCGTCCTGAGCGCGATGCGTGACCGTCACGGGAGTCTCCTTCTCGACAACCGGCGCCCTGGGGCGGCGACCAACGACGGGTTCGAGGACACCGTGGGAGCGACCGAGACGTGCACCCGCAGGGTGACCCGACTGGCGCCGGCGGCTTCCTGCGCCGGTGCTGAACGACGGCGGATCCCGCCGTCGAGACGGAACCGAAAGTAGCACCGGACCGGAGAAGCGCATCTCGAACCGCTTCTCGGCATCGCGGCGCTGACGTGCGGCTTTGCGCCCCCGGCCGATGGTGGCTGAGCACCACGTCGTCGAGTCGGAGCACCCGCGTCTGGCGCGAGCCGGCCGTCGTCGACGGCTGACGGCGCCGGTCGCCGACCGCGGATCGCCGATCGCCGACGGCCGGGAGACAGTGGTGCGATGACGAACCGCCTGGCCGCTAGCACCAGCCCCTACCTGCTGCAGCATGCCGAGAACCCGGTCGACTGGTTCGAGTGGGGCGACGAGGCTTTCGCCGAGGCCGAGCGGCGCGACGTCCCCCTGCTCATCTCCGTCGGCTACGCCGCGTGCCACTGGTGCCACGTCATGGCCCACGAGTCGTTCGAGGACGAGGCGACGGCGTCGTACATGAACGAGCACTTCGTCAACGTCAAGGTCGACCGCGAGGAGCGGCCCGACGTCGACGCCGTCTACATGGAGGCGACCCAGGCCACGACGGGCGCGGGCGGCTGGCCCATGACGGTGTTCGCGACGCCCGAGGGCGAGCCCTTCTACTGCGGCACCTACTTCCCGCCGCGCCCGGCGCACGGGATGCCGTCGTTCCCCCAGGTGCTCGCCGCGATCGCCGCCGCCTGGGCCGAGCGGCGTGCCGAGGTCACCGCGAGCGCCGCCGGCCTGCGCCAGGCGCTCGCCGACCGCCCGGGGACCCTGCTCGGCACCGACCCGGGGGCGCCGCGCGAGCACCGCGTCGAGGAGTCGCTGGCCGCGATCTCCCGCGACTTCGACGCCACGCGCGGGGGCTTCGGCGGAGCACCCAAGTTCCCTCCGTCCATGGTCCTCGAGTGGCTCCTGCGGCACCACGCGCGCACCGGCGACACGGACGCGCTGACGATGGCGACCTCGACGCTCGAGGCGATGGCGCGCGGCGGGATGGTCGACCAGCTCGGCGGCGGCTTCGCGCGCTACTCGGTCGACGCGACGTGGACCGTCCCGCACTTCGAGAAGATGCTCTACGACAACGCGCTGCTCCTGCGCGCGTACACCCACTGGTGGCGGGCGACCGGTGACCCGCTCGCCCGCCGGGTGGCACAGGAGACCGCGGACTGGATGCTCCGCGACCTCCGGACACCGGAGGGCGGCTTCGCGTCCTCGCTCGACGCCGACAGCGACGGCCACGAGGGCACCTACTACGTGTGGACCCCCGCGCAGCTGCGCGAGGTGCTCGGCTCCGACGACGGCGCGTGGGCCGCCGAGCTCTTCGGCGTCACGGACGTCGGGACCTTCGAGCGCGGGACCTCGGTGCTCCAGCTGCGTGCGGACCCCGGAGCCGATGAGCACGAACGGTTCGCCTCCGTGCGCCGTCGTCTCCTCGCCGCTCGGCACCGGCGGACCCCACCCGCCCGCGACGACAAGGTCGTCGCGGGCTGGAACGGCCTCGCGATCGGCGCGCTCGCCGAGGCCGGCGCGCTCCTCGACCGGTCGGACTGGGTCGACGCCGCGTCAGCCTCGGCGGGGCTGCTCGCGGACCTCCACGTGCGGACGATGTCCGCTGCGTCCCCGCGCTCGGACGGGCGTCACCCGGCAGACGGGCCGACGGTCCGACTGGCCCGCACGTCGCGCGCCGGCACGGTGGGCCGCTCACCCGGCGTGCTCGAGGACTACGCGAACCTCGCCGACGGCCTCCTGGTGCTCGCGGCGGTGACCGCCGACCACCGGTGGACCGGGCTCGCGGGCCGGCTCCTGGACGCCGCGATGACGCGCTTCCGCGACGAGGCAGGCACGTTCTTCGACACCGCCGAGGACGAGACCGACCCGGTGCTCGCCCGGATGCGCCGACCGCGCGACCCTGCCGACGGCCCGACCCCGTCGGGGCCCGCGGCCGTCGCCGGAGCCCTCGTCGCCTGGGGCGCGCTGACCGGGTCCGAGGACCACCGTGAGGCGGCCGAGCAGTCGCTCGACGAGCTCCTCGCGATCGCGGTCCGGTACCCGCGCGCGGCAGGCACGGCGCTCGCCGTCGCCGAGGCGCTCGCCGACGGTCCACGCGAGGTCGCGGTCGTCGGCCCGCTCGACGATCCTGCGACCCGGTCGCTCCAGGCCGCCGCGCTGCGCGGCACGGCACCGGGCGCCGTCGTCGCCGTGGCCGACCCGGTCGACCTGGCCGCGCACGGTGCGCCCGTGGCACTGCTCGCCGACCGCCCCCTCGTCGGCGGCAGGCCCACCGCCTACGTGTGCCGCGGGTTCGTCTGCGGGCTCCCGACGACCGACCCGGTCGAGCTCGCCCGGGGCCTCGGTGCGCTCACACCGGCGACAGGACCCTGAACCCGCCCGTGACCAGAGCGACCGTCCCACGCTCGTGCCAGCCGGCGGCGTGCGCGATCGCGTGCAGCACGAGCGTCGTGCCGGCCTGGTCGAGGCGTCCGATCAGCTCGCCGAGGGGCGGCGCCACCGGCTGACCCGCCAGCCCGAGCGCGACGCGCAGCACCGCGACGTCGGCCCCGTCCGTCCGGATCCGGCCCGCGTACCGGGCGGCCCGCTCCCAGTCGACCGCGACGAGGTGGTCGTCCGAGGCGTCCGCACCGGGTCCGTCGTCGACCACCCGGAGCGCTGTCACGACGAAGTCCGGGCGGTGCAGCCAGCCGCGGTGCCCCACCAGCAGCTCGACGGCCGCTTCGGCCTGGTGCCCCGACGCCCAGCGGCGCATGCCCGTGACGAGGTGGTCGACGTGCAGATCCGTGATCTCGCTCATGACCTGGCCCTCCGCGGTGTCCTGTGCACGGAAGGTGCGCCGCCTGCGCGCCCAGATTCCACTGTCGCCCTCTCGCGCCCGCGTGTGATCACGACACGCGGGTGGAATCGCCTCGCGATGCGGGTGAGATCAGCCCGGCAGGGTGCCGACGAGCAGGTGGTGCGGGTGCAGGCGACCGCGGTCGAGCCGGCGGGTCGCCGTGGTCATGCCGAGCTCCTCGAGCCACCGGGCGGTCTCCGCGGGGTCCACGAAGTCGAACGAGGAGCCCGCGGTGATCCGGAGCACCTTGACCGAGAGCGTCTCCTGCCACGTGTTCCAGCGCAGCTTCCAGCGCGGCTCGGTCCCCATCTCCTTGACCACGAGCCGACCGCCCGGCGCGAGCGCGGCGACGGCCTCCTCGAGCAGGCGGCGCTGCCCTGCCTCGGGGAGCAGGTAGAGCATGTCCACGACGACGACGGCGTCCCACGGCCCGGGCGGTACCGCGCCCGACGGGGCGACGGCGAACGACAGGCGCCCGACGCCGTCCGCGGGGTCCCAGCGGCGTGCGGCGGCCTTCGCGGCGCGGATCTTGTCCGGGTCGATGTCGACACCGACCACCTCCCGCCCGGGCGCGGCCAGGGCGGCGTAGGCCGAGAAGAGCCCGTGACCGCACCCGATCTCGAGGATGCGGCCGGCTCGGGGCAGGGCGTCGGCCACCGGTACGAACGGGGCGCTCCACCAGCGGACGTGCACGTGGGCGCGCACCCCTGCCGGGGCACCCGCGTACAGGCGCAGCGCACCGCGACCCGCAGCGGTCGGGACGCGCGCCGCGAGGCTCATCACCGCACCGCCCCGAGATCGCCGAACGCGGCGAGCCGGAAGCCGCGTCGTTCGACGAGCTCCCGCGCGCGGGGGTCCGTGAGCGCCGCGAGCTCGTCCGCCCAGCGGTAGCCCCACGCGAACCGGTGCAGCTCGGGTTCCCCCGCCTCCCCCGGGTGCGCGTTGACCTCGAGCGAGGCCACGCCGTCCCGAGCCGCGCCCGCGAGCGCGGCGTCCAGGCGGCCGAGGTCCAGGGAGCCCGCCTCGTCGAGGCCCGCGTAGCCGTCCGTACGGGCGAGCCCGTGCGCGTCGAGCCGTCGCTCGAGCCGGCGGGACAGGGTGCGGACCGCGATCCCGACCGGTCCGCGCGCACGGCTCGACGGCAGCCGTACCGCCGGGATCTCGTACCGCCCGGCGAGCTCCGTGACGACCTCGCCCACGACCGGCCACAGGTGCGTGTGCTGGTGGGTGTCGAGGTGCGTCACGGGCACGCCCACGCTCAGCACGCGCTCGAGCTGGGCCGTCAGCTCGCGTCGGACGTCGTCGGGGTCGATGCGGCCGGCCAGCCCCCGCGCGACGACCGTGCGGTAGGTGAGCGGGAAGGCGCCGCGCGCGTCGACGAGCGTCGGGACCCGCCTCGCGGGGAGCAGCGGCGGGTCCTCGCCGACGAGGGCGAGGTGGGCACCGAGCTCCAGGGTCGGCGTCGCACGCAGCATGGCCGCGGCCGTGTCGAACGCCTGCCCGACCGCCAGCAGCGAGGTCGCCGTGACGATGCCCCCGGTGTGCGCGGCGTGGACGGCGCGGCACACGCCGTCGGTCAGCCCCAGGTCGTCCGCGGTGACGACGAGCAGGCCGCTCATTCGCGCGCGACGGGCGTCACGGAGCGCAGGTCGCTGCGCAGCGCGGTCATCTCCCGGAGCATCGTGCGGATCACCGCGAACGACGACAGGGTCGAGACGCCCCGGGTCCGCGGGAAGTAGCCCACGCCGATCTGGGCGATCTCGAACCCCGAGCGCTGCGCCCGGATGATCAGCTCCGCATCGATGAACGACCCCTCGCTCGCGAGGTGCACGTGGTCCAGGACGCGTCGCCGGCACAGCTTGAACGCGAAGTTGATGTCGCGCAGCCGGGTGCCGAACATCGCGCGGATCAGCCCGTTGTAGACCCACGAGTAGACCGCCCGGCGCGGGCCCTCGCCCGTGCGGTCGAGCCGGTAGGCGCTCACGATGTCGACCTCGTACGTCCGCAGCACGCGCACCGCCCGCACCAGCTCGATCATCTCGAACGGGAGGTCGGCGTCGGTGTAGAGGACGAGATCGCCCTTCGCCGCCTCGAAGCCGCTCTTGATCGAGCCGCCGAGCTTGCGGTTGGTCGTGTGATGCACGACGCGGACGTGGTGGTCGACCTCGGCCAGGGCGTCGGCGAGGGCGCCGGTCGAGTCGGTCGACGCGTCGTCGACCACGACGATCTCGTAGTCCCCGATCTCGTCCTCGGCGATGAGCCGCTCGCAGATCTCGCGCGCGGCCCCGACCGCCCGGTGGAGGTACTGCTCCTCGTTCCACATGGGGAAGAAGATCGACAGCAGGCCGAACCGCTCCCGCTCGAGCTGGTGGGTCATGAGACCGCGATCCCCCGTCCGTACAGCGTGGTGAGCACCACGAGGAGTGTCCCGCACGCGACCAGCGCCACGGGTCGCGCCCAGCGGCGCTCGGTGGTGGCCAGGAGGTCGCCGGCCGCGGCCATCACGGGGAACGCCACGAGCACGTACCGGCCGGTCCCCATGAAGTCCTTCGTGCCGATCACCGGGATCGCGAGCACGACCGCGGCGTACGCGAGGTAGCCCCAGCCGAACCGCCGCCAGACCCGCCGCAGCAGCAGGATCGCGGCGAGGCACGCGAGGGCCTGGAGCGTGAGCAGCGCAGCGACGTCGTACGGTCCCCTCACCAGGGTCCCCAGGAACGTGATCTTGAACCACGTGCGCGGCCCGACGCCCTGGTTCCAGCCGGGAGCCGACTCCACCTCGACGAAGGCCAGCGGGTTCCCGAACTCGATCCACAGGAAGACCGACCAGGCCAGCAGCCCCGCCCCCGAGAGCAGCACGCCGGCCTCGCGCCAGCGCACAGCGGTGACGGCCCCGACGAGTGCGCGCCAAGGGATCGGGGCAGGTGGCACGAGCCCGGCACGGCGCTGCGGCGAGCCTGGTGCGCCGGGCGAGGACGGCACGCGCGTGTCCGCCGACCCACGCAGCCGAGCCGGGGCGGGCGACTCGACGCGGCTCCGCACCTCCACGTCGGCCCGGTCCTGGGCCCGCAGCTCGAGCATCCTGACGACGAGGCCGATCGCGACCGCGACGCCGACCGGTCGACCCGCCGTCGCGAGAGCGCCGACGAGGCCCGCGAGCCAGTACATGCGCCGCTCGAGGAGCAGGAACGCGCCCACGGCCGTGAGCAGGAACAGCGAGTCGGCGTACATCGCGCCGTACAGGAAGAACGCGTAGGGGTACAGCATCAGCACGGCGATCGCCGTGACGGCACCGGCGCGGGGCAGCCGTCGCCAGACCCAGCCACCGAACAGCGCCACCGCGGCGGCGCCCGCGAGCACGCCGACCAGCGAGCCGGCGAGCTGGTAGTCGCCCAGCACGCCTCCGAGCCCGCGCACCGTCAGCGGGTAGGTCGGGAAGAACGCGATCGAGGACTGCTGCCCGGGGGTGTACGAGTACCCCGACGTGGCGATCGCGTGGTACCAGCCCGCGTCGTACTGGAACCAGCCGTCGAGCCAGGACGGACCCTGGAGGATCGGCTCGGCGCGCGGCACGGTGCGCGAGGCGAGCGCGACCACGATCGACAGGATGACCGTCATCGCGGCGAAGAGGACGAGCACGACCCGCCACGGGAACGCAGAGACCGCGGCTGCTGTGCCGCGCTCCGCTGGCGCTACCGTTCCCACTGGTTCCCCTCGTGACTGTGCCTCGCTGCCCGCGGGGTCGGGCGTAGCCTACGCAGGCCGCGTGGCTACCTGGGCGAATTGTCGGGTCCCTGGAGGAGTGTCGTGTCGCTTGCCCTGATCGGCGTAGCCGCCGCCGCGCTGTGCTCCGGGGCTGCCGCGGTGCTCCAGGCGCGCGCGGCCCGCCAGGAGCGCACGCGTCCGGGTCTCGACGCCGGTCTGCTCGTCCGGCTCGCACGGCGACCCGTCTACCTGGCCGCGCTCGGTCTCGTCGCGACCGGTTTCGCGCTCTCGTTCCTCGCGTTGCGCACGCTGCCGCTGTTCGTGGTCCAGTCGGGCCGCGCGTCGAGCCTCGCCGTGACGGCGGCGCTGTCGGTCGTGCTGCTCCGCACGCGGCTGAGCCGCCTGGAGGCAGGCGCCGTCGTGGGCGTGGTCGGCGGGCTGGTGCTCCTCGCCGCCTCCGCGAGCGCCCACCGCTCCGACGCCGTGCCGGCGGGCACCCGGCACGGTCTCCTCGTCGCGCTCGCCATCCTGGTGCTCGCCGCGGCCGCGGCCGCGCGGAGACCGGCGGGGCCGCGCGTGGGGCTCGTGCTGGGCGTCCTGTCGGGCGCGGCGTTCGCGGTGCTCGCGCTCGGCGCGCGCATCCTGCGTGGGTACGCACCCGACGTCGTCGTCGCCGACCCGGCGGCGTGGGCCATGGGGTTCGGGGGCCTGCTCGGGCTCCTGCTGGCGGCCATGGCCCTCCAGCGGACGACGGTCGTGGCGGCGACCGCAGCGATGGTCGCGACCGAGACCGTCGTCGGTTCCGCGCTCGGTGCGCTGCTCGCGGGGGACCGAGCGCTCCCGGGTGCCACCGGGACGGCGGTCGCCGGTTTCGCCCTGGTCCTGGCCGGCGCGATGAGTCTCGCGCGGTTCGGCGCACCCGACCAGGTGACGACCGCGCTGGACGCGTCGACGACCGTCGAGCCTTGATCGTGCATGCGATCGCGTGCGGGACGGCGCGCGAACCACGCGCACGGGCCGTCAGTCCGGGGCGCCCGCCCCGCACGACCCGCACGTGCCGAACAGCTCGACGGTGTGGTCGATCTCGGTGAACCCGTGCGCCGCCCCGACCGTCGCCGCCCACGCCTCGACGCCCGGACCGTCGATCTCGATCGCCGTCCCGCACGTGCGGCAGACGAGGTGGTGGTGGTGGGCGCGCCGGACGCACCGCCGGTAGAGCGCCTCGCCGTCCCCCGCCCGCAGCACGTCGACGTCCCCGCTCTCGGTGAGCGCCTGCATCGCGCGGTACACGGTGGCCAGACCCACGGTCGACCCCTTGGTGGTCAGCAGCTCGTGCAGCTGCTGCGCGCTGCGGAACTCACCGACGTCCTCGAGCAGGTCGACGATCGCCGCCCGCTGACGGGTGCTCCGCTGCTGCACCGCCACGTCCGCACCCCTCTCCACGCACCACCGACGGCGACGTCGCGCCTGCGCGGCCGTCGTCCCGGCCGTCGCGCCGCCATGGTATCTCCGCGTGTGACGTCGGCCCCGGTCCGGTCGTTCGCCGCGCGGCCCGGGCCGATCGCCTGGCACCCTGTGCACATGCAGATCTGGCCTGGACACCCCTACCCGCTCGGCGCGACGTTCGACGGGACGGGCACGAACTTCGCGCTGTTCTCCGAGGTGGCGGAGCGGGTCGAGCTGTGCCTCATCGCCGACGACGGTGGCGAGACCCGGATCGAGCTGACCGAGGTGGACGGCTTCGTCTGGCACGCGTACGTCCCCGGGCTGAACCCCGGGCAGCGTTACGGCTACCGCGTGCACGGCCCGTACGACCCCGCGAACGGGCACCGGTGCAACCCCAGCAAGCTGCTGCTCGACCCGTACGCCAAGGCGATCGACGGGCAGATCGACGGCGACCCGTCCCTGTTCTCCTACCGGTTCGACGCGCCCGACGAGCGCAACGACGACGACTCCGCGGGCCACACGATGACGTCGGTCGTGATCAACCCGTTCTTCGACTGGGGCCACGACCGTCCCCCGCAGCACGAGTACCACGCGAGCGTGATCTACGAGGCTCACGTCAAGGGCCTGACGATGCGTCACCCGGACGTCCCGGAGGAGCTGCGCGGCACCTACGCGGGCATCGCGCACCCGGCGATCGTCGACCATCTCGCGTCGCTCGGCGTGACCGCGATCGAGCTCATGCCCGTGCACCAGTTCGTCAACGACCCCCACCTCGTGGAGAAGGGGCTCTCGAACTACTGGGGCTACAACACGATCGGGTTCTTCGCCCCCCACAACGGCTACAGTGCCCTCGGCCAGCCCGGCCAGCAGGTCCAGGACTTCAAGGCCATGGTCAAGGCGCTGCACGCCGCGGATATCGAGGTGATCCTCGACGTCGTCTACAACCACACGGCCGAGGGCAACCACCTGGGCCCGACGCTCTCGTTCCGCGGCATCGACAACGCGGCCTACTACCGGCTCGTCGACGACGACCAGGCGCACTACTTCGACACGACCGGCACCGGGAACTCGCTGCTCATGCGCCACCCCCACGTGCTGCAGCTGATCATGGACTCGCTGCGTTACTGGGTGCAGGACATGCACGTCGACGGGTTCCGCTTCGACCTCGCGTCGACGCTGGCGCGCCAGTTCCACGAGGTCGACCGCCTGTCCGCGTTCTTCGACATGGTCCAGCAGGACCCGGTCATCAGCCAGGTCAAGCTGATCGCCGAGCCGTGGGACCTCGGCGCGGGCGGGTACCAGGTCGGCGGGTTCCCGCCGCTGTGGAGCGAGTGGAACGGCGACTACCGCGACACGGTCCGCGACTTCTGGCGCGGCGAGCCCTCGACCCTCGCGCAGTTCGCGAGCCGGATCGCGGGCTCCTCGGACCTCTACGAGCACACGGGCCGCAAGCCGATCGCATCCGTGAACTTCGTCACCGCGCACGACGGCTTCACGCTCGCCGACCTCGTCTCCTACAACGAGAAGCACAACGAGGCGAACGGCGAGGACAACAAGGACGGCGAGAGCCACAACCGCTCGTGGAACTGCGGGGTCGAGGGGCCGACGTCGGATCCGGAGGTCCGCGCCCTGCGCGGCCGCCAGCAGCGCAACTTCCTCACGACCCTGCTGCTCTCCCAGGGGGTCCCGATGATCGCGCACGGCGACGAGCTCGGACGGACCCAGCAGGGCAACAACAACGTCTACGCCCAGGACAACGAGCTGTCGTGGATCGACTGGAACCTCGACGCGCCGCGCCTCGCGCTGGTCGAGTTCACGCAACGGCTCGTGCGACTGCGGCGCGACCACCCGGTCCTGCGGCGCCGCCGGTTCTTCGCCGGGCAGCCCGACCAGGACCGCGAGTCGAACCTGCGTGACATCGCCTGGTTCACGCCGTCCGGTGAGAACATGCGCCAGGAGGCGTGGGAGGTCGACCACGCCCGCGCGGTCATGGTGTTCCTCAACGGCGAGGCGATCAGCGAGCCCGACCCGCGCGGCGAGCCGATCGTCGACGACAGCTTCCTGGTCATGTTCAACGCGAGCCCGGACGACCTCACGTTCACGCTGCCGCCGGCCGACTTCGGGGCCGAGTGGACCTGCGTCCTCGACACCGACCACAACCTCGAGGTCGGCGAGAGCGTCGACGCCGCCTCCGTGGTCAAGGTGACCGCCCGCAGCACCGTGGTGCTCACCCGCCCGGCAGGGACCGCCGGCGCCGGTGCGTCGGGGCTGGGCTCCGCGTGAGCGAGGCGCACGAGCCCACGCCGACCGGGTCGGCGCGGCGTCGTCCGGCTGCCGGTCGTCCCACGCCGGTCTCGACGTACCGCCTGCAGCTGGGCGCCGACCTCACGCTGGACGACGCCGCCGCGCTCGTGCCGTACCTCGCGGACCTGGGGGTCACGCACGTCTACCTCTCCCCCGTCCTGCGGGCGGCACCGGGCTCGACGCACGGGTACGACGTCGTCGACCACGACGAGGTCTCCCCCGTGCTCGGGGGCCGCGAGGCCCTGGACCGCCTCCGCGCCGCCGCGACGGCCCGGGGCCTCGGGCTGATCCTCGACATCGTGCCGAACCACATGGCCGTGCCGACCCCGGCCTGGCACAACCGGGCACTGTGGTCCGTCCTCGCGCACGGGCCGGAGTCGGCGTACGCCGCCTGGTTCGACGTCGACTGGTCGGCCGGCGACGGCGCGCTGCTCATGCCGGTGCTCGGCGACCGGATCGGCGCGGTCCTCGGCCGCGGCGAGGTCACCCTCGACCGGATGGTGGTGCCCGGCCTCGAGGACGGGGGCGAGGTCGACGTGCTCCGCTACTACGACCACGTGTTCCCGGTGCGCGCCGGGACGTCCGCGCTGCCGCTCGCGGAGCTGCTGGACCGCCAGCACTACCGGCTCGCGTACTGGCGCGTCGCCGACGAGGAGCTCAACTACCGGCGCTTCTTCGACGTGGGCACGCTCGCCGCGGTCCGGGTCGAGGACGCCGAGGTCTTCGACGCGACGCACGCGCTCGTGCTCGAGCTCGTGCACGACGGCACGCTCGACGGGCTCCGGATCGACCACCCTGACGGCCTCGCCGACCCCACCGGGTATCTCGCGCGCCTGGCTGAGCAGAGCGGTGGCGCGTGGGTCGCGGTCGAGAAGATCCTGGCCGGCGACGAGGAGCTGCCTCCCGACTGGGCAACGGTCGGCACCACGGGCTACGAGTCGCTGTGGCGGCTGCAGTCCACGTTCACCGATCCGGCAGGCACGGCGACCCTCGGTGCGGTGATGCACCGCGTCGCCGGCGACAGCCCCGACGCGTTGCCCCACGTGATCGAGCGCGCGAAGCGCGAGATCGTCGACGGCGCCCTCTACGCCGAGGTCCACCGCCTCACCGAGCTCGCCGCGGGGATCTGCCGGGACGACCTGCGGCTGCGGGACCACACCTGGCGCGCGCTCGAGGACTGCCTGGTCGAGCTGCTCGTCGCCTTCGACCGCTACCGGGCGTACGTGGTGCCGGGCGAGGAGGTCCACCGGGACAGCGTCGACGCGATGCTCGCGGCGGCGGAGGTCGCCCGCTCGCGCCTCGCGGAGGAGCGCTGGGCCACCATGGACGTGCTGGTCGACCTGCTCCTCGGCCGCGAGGCCGGGAGCGCCGGCCAGACGCGCGGCGCACGTCGCGACGAGCTGGTCGTGCGGTTCCAGCAGACGTGCGGCGCCGTCATGGCCAAGGGCGTCGAGGACACGGCGTTCTACCGCTGGACCCACGAGGTCGGGCTGTGCGAGGTCGGCGGCGAGCCGGGCAGGTTCGCGGTCAGCCCGGACGAGATGCACGCCTGGGCCGCGCGCGCGCAGTGGCAGACGCCCGTCGGGATGACCACGCTCTCGACGCACGACACGAAGCGCGGCGAGGACACGCGCGCGCGGCTGGGCGTGCTGAGCGAGCTGCCCGACGAGTGGGCCGAGCTCGTCGAACGGCTGCGCGACGCGACCGCGGGCTACCGGACGGCGCTCCTCGACGGGCGCACCGAGAACCTGCTCTGGCAGACCCTCGCGGGCACCTGGTCGGACGACGGCCCGATCGCCGTCGAGCGTCTGCACGAGTACCTGACCAAGGCGATGCGCGAGGCGAAGAGCCGCACGCGGTGGACGGCGCCCGACGAGGCGTACGAGTCGGCCGTGCTCGGCGTCGCCGAGCGCGCGGTCGAGGACCCCCGGGTCGCGCTGCTGCTGGAGGGCTGGCTGGCGCGGGCCTCCACCGGCGTGCGCGCCGCGACCCTCGGCACCAAGCTCGCCCAGCTCACGCTCCCGGGCGTCGCGGACGTGTACCAGGGCACCGAGGTGCCGGCCCTGACGCTGGTCGACCCGGACAACCGCCGCCCCGTCGACCACGTGGCGCTCAGCGAGCGTCTCGAGCGGCTCGACGCAGGCGCCGGTCCGCGCGACCTCGCCGACGAGAAGCTCCTGGTGACGTCGCGCGCGCTTCGCGTGCGTCGGGACCGGCCGAACGTCTTCGTCGGCGCCCAGGCGGGGTACGTGCCGCTCGCCGCGTCGACCGGGCACCTGTTCGGCTTCGCCCGGACCGAGGCCGGCTCGCCCGAGGTGATCACGCTGACGACCCGGCTCGCGATCGGGCTCGAGCGGCTGGGCGGCTGGGCGGGGCACACCGTCGCGCTCCCCGAGGGCGCGTGGGTCGACGTGCTGTCCGACCGGCCGGTCCAGGGCGGGGTGCAGCCGATAGCGCCGCTCCTCGACCGGCTGCCGGTCGCCCTGCTCGTCCGGACGGAGGCCTGACGTGCGGCCGAGGGTGTGGGCCCCCGACGCCGGGGCCGTGGAGCTCGTGCTGACGGATCCGGACCGCCGGCTCGCGCTCGAGCGGGCCGGCGACGGCTGGTGGGCGCCCCCGGTCGGCTCGGCGGACCTCGAGCACGGGACGGACTACGCGTTCGCGGTCGACGACGCCCCGCCGCGGCCGGACCCGCGTTCGGCGTGGCAGCCGGCCGGCGTGCATGCGGCGAGCCGGGTGTTCGACTCCGGGCGCTTCACCTGGACCGACGCGGGCTGGCGCGGCCGTGACGTGCGCGAGTCGGTCGTCTACGAGCTCCACGTCGGCACGTTCACCTCCGGGGGCACGCTCGACTCGGCGGTCGAGCGCCTCGACCACCTCGTGGACCTCGGCGTCGACATGGTCGAGCTCATGCCCGTCGCGGCGTTCGACGGCGAGCGGGGCTGGGGGTACGACGGGGTGGCGCTCTACGCGGTGCACGAGGCGTACGGCGGCCCCGAGGCGCTCCAGAGGTTCGTGGACGCGGCCCACGGGCGCGGTCTCGCGGTGTGCCTCGACGTCGTCTACAACCACCTGGGCCCCTCGGGCAACTACCTCGACACGTTCGGCCCGTACTTCACCGACCGGCACGAGACGCCCTGGGGCCGGGCGGTCAACCTCGACGGCCCCGGCTCCACGGGGGTCCGCCGGTGGATCTGCGACAACGCCCTGCACTGGCTTCGTGACTTCCACCTGGACGCCCTGCGCCTCGACGCGGTGCACGCGCTGGTCGACGACTCCGAGGTGCACGTCCTGGCACAGCTCTCGGACGAGGTCGCGACCCTCGCGGCCGAGCTGGGTCGTCCGCTCTCGCTGATCGCGGAGTCCGACCAGAACGACCCGGCGACCGTGAGCCCGACGGCCGACGGCGGCAAGGGCATGACGGCCCAGTGGGCGGACGACGTGCATCACGCGGTGCACGCGCTCGTCACCGGCGAGCGGCACGGCTACTACGCCGACTTCGGGGCCCCCGAGGTTCTCGCTCGCGCCCTCACGCGCGTCTTCGTGCCCGACGGCGGGTGGTCCGGCTTCCGCGACCGGCCGTGGGGCGCGCGTGTGCCGGCCGGGATGGACGGCCACCGGTTCGTGGTGTTCGCGTCCGACCACGACCAGGTCGGCAACCGCGCGCTCGGGGACCGGCCGTCGGCCCGGCTCGACGGCGGCGCGCTCGCCGCCTCCGCGGCTCTCGTGCTCGTCGGGCCGTACACGCCGATGATCTTCATGGGCGAGGAGTGGGGCGCCCGAACGCCGTGGATGTACTTCACCGACCACCAGGACCCCGAGCTCGCCGCGGCCGTGCGGCGCGGCCGCCACGACGAGTTCGCCACGCACGGCTGGGCCGAGCTGTACCCGGACCAGACGGTCGAGGGCGAGCTCGACGTGCCCGACCCGCAGAGCCCGTCGACGTTCGAGGCGAGCCGGCTCGACTGGTCAGAGCCGGCTCGGTCCGCGCACGCGCGCCTGCTCGCGTGGTACCGCGACCTCCTCGCGCTCCGGCGCTCGACGCCCGACCTCGCGACGGGCGACCGCGCCGCCACGACCGTCCGGTGGGACGAGCTCGCCGCCTGGGACGACCCGACGGGCGCCTCGTGGGTCGTGGTGCGACGGGGCGGCGTGCACGTGGCCGTCAACCTGTCCTCGGTCGAGCAGCGCGTGCCGGTACCAGGGGCCGGCGTCGCGGCCGTGCTCGCCGCCTGGGGACCCGTCCGCGTCGAGCCCGACGTCGTCGTCGTGCCGGCACGCGGGGTTGCCGTCGTCGGCCCGGGTGCCGCACCCGCCACCTGACGCGACGGCCCGACGAGGAGGAGCCATGGCGAGGCCGCAGTGGACCGTCCCCGCGCACCAGGTGCTGCGGGTCGGGCCGGACTTCCGTCTCGGTGACCTCGACCATCGCGCGACGCCGGGCTGGGGGGCAGGTCGCACCGCGGCAAAGGAACGGATGGCGGCCGCCGGCGACGAGCTCTCCGACCTCCAGGAGCGGCTCTTCGCGCACGGGAGGACTGGGGGGAGCCGGTCCGTCCTGCTGGTCCTCCAGGGCATGGACACGTCGGGCAAGGGCGGGATCGTGCGCCACGTCATCGGCATGGTCGATCCCCAGGGCGTCCAGCACCGCTCGTTCGGCGTGCCGACCGACGAGGAGAAGGCGCACGACTTCCTCTGGCGCATCCGCAGGGCGCTCCCCCGGCCCGGGATGATCGGCGTGTTCGACCGGTCGCAGTACGAGGACGTGCTGGTCCCGCGGGTCCACGAGACGGTGCCGGCAGAGATCTGGGAGGAGCGCTACGAGCGGATCGTCGACTTCGAGCGCGAGGTCGTCGCGTCCGGCACGACGATCGTCAAGGTCGTGCTCGCGATCTCGCCCGAGGAGCAGCGCGAGCGGCTGGCGGCCCGGCTCGACCGCCCGGACAAGCACTGGAAGTACGACCCGGGAGACCTCGACGAGCGGCTCCTGCGGCCGAGGTACGCGGAGGCGTACCAGGCGGTGCTCGACCGCACGTCCACGGACCTCGCCCCGTGGCACGCGGTCCCGGCCGACCGGAAGTGGTACGCCCGCCTCGCGGTGAGCGAGCTGCTGCTGCACGGGCTGGAGGAGCTCCGGCTGGAGTGGCCTGCCGCGAACTTCGACGTCGAGGCCGAGAAGGCCCGGCTGGCGGCGCAGCCGTGGTGAGCACCAGCCCGTCCGGGCGACGCACCGGTGTGCGGTTCGGAGCGGCCCGGCAGGCTACCGACGAGCGCGCGCTGTCGGCGGTACCGCCCTGGCTCGTCGTGGTTCCAGGGCTGCTCGTCGCGGGGTCGGAGTCACTGCTCGCCGGGCGTGGCAGCATGGTCCGGTGACCGACCCTGACGACCTCGTGCCCGACGCCGCCGAGTGGGACGAGCGCTACGGCGCCACCGAGCGGGTCTGGAGCGGGGAGCCGAACGGCACACTCGTCGCCGAGGTGGACGGCCTGTCGCCCGGCCGGGCGCTCGACGTGGGCTGCGGCGAGGGCGCCGACGCGGTGTGGCTGGCCAGCCGGGGCTGGCGGGTCACCGCGCTCGACGTCTCCCGCGTCGCGCTCGACCGGGCGGAGCGGCACGCCCGGAAGGCCGGGGTCGAGGTGACCTGGCGGCGCACCGGTCTGGTCGAGGCCGGCCTTCCGCGCGGCGTCTTCGACCTGGTCTCCGCCCAGTACCCCGTCCTGCGCAAGACCACCGACGCGTCGGCGGAGCACCTCCTCCTCGATCTCGTGGCACCGGGCGGGACGCTGCTCGTCGTCCACCACGACGTCGAGCGGGAACCCGACCACGCCCACGAGGGCGGGTTCGAGCCGTTCGACCCCGCGCTCTACGTTCTCCCGGCCGACGTCGCAGCGGTCCTCGGCCCGCAGTGGCGGATCGACGTCGACGAGCGCCGCCCCCGCGTGGTGCACGGGGGCGGCGGCGCCCACCACCAGCTCGATCTCGTGCTGCGCGCCGAGCGGCTCCGACACCCCGCCTCTACCTGATGTCGACCCGGGTCGCCTCACGGAACAACCACCGCGCGTCGTACTCCGTCAGCCATCGCTGGTCGACGAGCTCGTTGATGCTCGCCCGCACCGCCCGGATGTACACGCCCTCGTTGCCGTACAGCTCCGTGAGCGTCGCCGTGTCGAACGGCACCTCGTAACCGGCGATGAAGCAGAACGAGGCTCCCGTGGCGGTGCCGAACCAGGTGCTCGTCGGGACGTCGAGGTACGGCGAGCGCAGGCCGCCCTGGACGTTGCCGAACTCGTCGAGCACCGGGGCGCCGTCCTGCACGAGGATCGGCTCGGCGCGAGGGGGTGCTGTGCCCTCGCGCACCCAGAGGTCGAGGTTGCGCAGCGCGGCGTCGAAGAAGATCGCGCTGGGGAAGCGGCTGCGGGGACCCTCGTTGCACGACATGGGCGGGACGGAGCGGCCGGCCTGCACGATGTCCTCCGGAGCGGCCGAGAAGTACAGCTCGTCGGGCGTGGCGTGCCCGGCGCCCGCCATCTCGTAGTGACGGTAACGGTCGCCCGGCGCGTCGCTGTCGGGGCGCCGTGAGCCGATCCCGGGCAGGTAGTCGGACTGCGACATGATCCGCATGACCGGGACGCCGACGTCGGAGATCTGACGGCGCGCGTCCGTCGCAGGCGGCGCCGGCTCGCACTGGTTCATCGGGTAGGCGCCCGCGAACGCGCCGCCCGCGACGGCGACCAGGTAGGCGTCGTAGATCGGTTCGCCGTCGGACTCCACCACGAGCGGGTGCACCGCGTTGATGTAGTTGACGAGGTAGCCGCCCGTCTGCGAGTACCCGAACCCGTACGCGTACTCGACCATGCTCTCGGACGACCGGTAGCGCAGCGGGTTCGTCGGGGCGTCGCTCTTGAGCCACGCCCCGACCTGGCTGTAGATGTCCCAGACCAGGCCGTTCTCGGTCGTCCGCGAGCTGTCGGCCGCGACGGTCGCGCAGTTGCGCGGGTCGTCGAGCGGCAACGGGTTGGCGAAGGACAGTGCGGCGTAGCGGTCGGCGTCGAAGTTCTTCAGCGCCTCGACGGAGATCGGCTTGGCCGTGATGCCGACCCAGGCGTCACCGTTCTCGATGATCTGCCGGTGCGCGACCGCCCACCCGATGTTGAGGTCGAACAGGTTCGACGGGTTGAGCATCTCGACGACGACGTTCCCGCTGAAGCGCACCCCCTTCTCGGGACGGCGGACCAGCACGCGGGTCGTGTACGGCGCGTCGGGCGTCCGCACGACCGCGGGCCCCTCCTGCGGCCACGAGTACACGTTCGACGTCCCGCTGACGAGGAACTCCTCCTCGACGTAGTGCTCGCGGGACAGGTCCTGGGGCACCAGCTGGTGGTCGGCCGCGCCGAACGGGTAGGAGTCCGCCGTCACGGCGAGCGGCCCCTGGACCTGCGGGACCGGCGTCGTCGCGTCGGCGTCGGCGCCGGATGCCGGCGCGACCCCCACGCCGAGCCCGGTGGCAGCGAGCGCCAGCGCAGTGAGGACCGTGAGTGACCGTGGACGATTCATGGGTGCCCCCAGACGCCGACCGGCGGCTCGGGCGCGGCGTCGTCGCCACGTCCTGGCCCCCGTCGCAGCGCCTCGCGGGCGGCGTCCGCCCACCGACGGGGGCTTTGCCACGGTAGGACCCGGTGGTCGGGACCGCAATCAGTGCGGTGCGGCCGTCCGCGTCAGGCGGCCAGCTCGCGTCCCTGCTCGGCGAGCGACCCGAGACGGGACAGCGCCCGGTGGTACTTCTTGCGATAGCCCCCGCGCAGCATCGCCAGCGAGAACAGCTGGCGGTCCTCCGTCGCACCCATGAGCACCGGGACGTCGCGGTCGTACAGCCGGTCCACGAGGACCACGAAGCGCAGCGCCGTGCTCTGCTGCCGGATGGGCCGGACGCCGGTGAGGCCGACCAGCGTCACGTCGTCGAGCAGCGCGCCGTAGCGGCTCGGGTGCACCTCCTTGAGGTGCCGCAGCAGCGTGCCGAAGTCGTCGAGAGTCGCCCCGGGGTCGGCCGCCACGGCGGCCCGCACCAGCTCCTCCGGCACGCACCCGCCGGCCGTGACGACGGCGCGGTGCCGGTAGTCCTCGCCGTCGACCCGCAGCACCTGGAACCGGTCCGCCATCGCCTGGATCTCCCGGAGGAAGTCCTCGGCCGCGAACCGGCCCTCGCCGAGCGAACCGGGGAGCGTGTTCGACGTCGCGGCGAGCGCGACGCCCCGGTCGGCGAGCTCGCGCAGGAGGCGCGACATCAGGACGGTGTCCCCCGGGTCGTCGAGCTCGAACTCGTCGATCGCGACGAGCCGGTGGGTCGCGAGCGCGTCGACCGTGGCGCCGAACCCGAGCGCGCCGACGAGGTTCGTGTACTCGACGAACGTGCCGTAGGCCGCGGCCTCCGGACCGACGGCGTGCGCCAGGGCCGCGAGCAGGTGGGTCTTCCCGACGCCGAAGCCTCCGTCGAGGTAGACCGCGGGCGGCTCGGCGCGCCTGCGCCGCCGCAGCCACGACGCCGTCCGCTCGCGCCGCACCTCGTCCGCGACCGCGCGCAGGCGGTCCGCCGCGACCTGCTGGCTCGCGAACGCCGGGTCGGGGACGTAGCTCTCGAACGACGCGGATGCGAAGTGGCGTGGCGGGACGAGCTCGGCGAGGAGGCGATCGGTCGGCACGTGCGGTCGACGGTCCGCCAGGTGACGGGCCGCCGGGTGACGGGCCGCAGCGGCGCCGGGGTCAGCGGGTCTCACGACCGTCCAGCCTAGGCGCTCCGGTCGCTAGCCTCGTGTCATGCCCTCGGCCGAGCGACCCGACCTGGACGTCCTGCTGCCGCTCGACGGCGCGCCTCGGCGCCTGACCGGCGAGGACGCCGCGGAGCCCGCGCTCTGCGAGCTCTACGCGCACCCCGAGCCGCGCCCCGGGGACCCGGTGTGGGTGCGCGCGAACATGATCGGGACCCTCGACGGCGCCGCCACGGGGGCCGACGGCCGCTCGGGATCGATCAACGGGGACGCCGACCATCGCGTCTTCCGCGTGCTGCGCGCCATGGCCGACGTCGTGCTCATCGGTGCCGGCACGGCGCGGGCTGAGGGCTACGGCGCGCTCGCGGTGGCACCCGAGCTCGCCGCCGCGCGTGCCGCCCGTGGACAGCGGGTCGACCTCGAGCTGGCCCTCGTCAGCCGCACCGGCCCGCTCCCCGACCGGCTGCTGGACGCGGACCGGCCCCCGCTGGTCGTCACGGTCGCGGACCGACCCGACCTCGACGCCCTGAGCGACCGCATCGGCGCCGACCGGGTGCTCGTCGCGGGCCCCGACCGGGTGGACCTCGGGCTCGCGCTCGCGGGACTCGCCGCGCGCGGACTCGTGCGGGTGCTGGCCGAGGGCGGGCCGGGCGTCCTCGGCCAGCTGCTCGCCGCGGGGCTCGTCGACGAGCTGTGCCTCACCTGGAGCCCGCTGCTCGTGGGCGGACCGGCGCCACGTCTGGTCGCCCACGACGACTGGTTCGCCCCGCCGCTCGAGGCGCGGCCCGCGCACCTGCTGCACTCGGGCGGCGTGCTGCTCGGTCGGTGGCTCCTCTAGGCTCGCGGCGTGACCGACTCCGCGTTCCCGATGCCGTCCGAGCCGCTGCCCCCCGCGTCCGTCGCGACGACCGTCCTGGTGCTCACCGAGGACTCGTTGACGGCTGCGGACGTCGCCCACGTCCTCGCCCTGCACGACGGCGAGGGCCTCACGTACCGCGTGCTGGTGCCGGCCGACACCGAGCGCAACCTGCTCGTCTCGTTCGTCGACCACCTGGGCCTCGGGGAGCTGCGGGCCGCGCTCGACGACGTGCTCGGCCGTGAGCCGAAGCCCGCCGAGGCGCGCAAGGAGGCGTCCGAGCAGCTGGTCGAGAGCCTCGCGGCGTTCGCGGCGTCGGGAGCCACCGCCGAGGGCGCGGTCGTCGAGGACGACCCGCTCCCCGCCCTCGCCGCGGCCGTCGCGGCGGGCGGCGTCCGCGAGATCGTCGTGGTCACCTACCCGCACGCGGTCGAGGACACGTTCCACCGGGACTGGGCCTCTCGCGCGCGCGACGAGCTGCAGGTCCCCGTGCTGCACCTGTACGCGGGGACCAGCGAGCTCGGCTGAGGTCCAGCCCACCGGGACCTCAGCGCGCCGGGTCGTCAGAACCCGGTCTGCGTCGGCTCCGGGTAGTACGTGCGGAACTTGCGGACCTGGTTGAGCATCGCCGCCAGCACGTACGCCCGCCGCGCGACCGAGCCGTCGCCGCGGTAGCGCAGCGGGTGGGCGACGGCGCCCGCGCGGACCAGCGTGCGCACCCTGGCCCTGAGAGCGGGGTCGAGCACGTACCTCAGCAGCAGCCGGTGCGGCAGGATCGAGTAGAGGATCTCGCGGTCGACCACGACCGGCTCGACCGCACGACCCTGCACCCGGTCCTCGACGAGGAACCGCATCGGGTTCGCGCCCGCAGCCGTCACGTAGTAGTTGTTGCGGCCGATGCGGGGGTTCACCTCGAAGAACCGGAACGACCCGTCGCGCGGATCGACCTTGACGTCGAAGTTGGCGAACCCGACGTAACCGGTCGACGTGAGGAACCGCCGGGCCTGCTCGAGCATCGCGTCGACACGCTGCGTGATCATGGCGGCGGGGTTCCCGAGCCCCGACGGCGTGTGCTCCTCGAGCAGCACGTGCGCCGAGCACATCAACGTGAGCTCGCCCCGGCTGTCGACGTACGCGGTGATCGAGCGCATCTGCGTGTCGTCGCCCGGGATGAGCTCCTGGACCACGAACCGCCCGCGGAAGCCGGCACCCGCCAGCGCCGTCCAGAGCGCGTCGAGCTCGGCCGAGGTCGAGATCTCGAAGACCTTCTTCTTCCCGGGGAAGTGCACGTCCTGGTAGTCGGCGCTGCTCGCGGCCTTCGCGATGAGCGGGTAGGCGACGTCGACGGGACGGGGGCGCCAGTCGTCCTCGCCGGCCCCGGAGAAGTCCTGGACGACCGTGCGCGGCACGTCGATGCCGAGCCCGGTGCAGATCTCGGCGAACGTGGCCTTGTCCGAGATGCGGTCGAGCAGCGCCTCGTCGAGGAACGGCACGACGTAGTGCGGCTCGAGCCGCACGCGATGACGCACGACGACGCGGACGAGCCAGTCCGAGTTGGCGAGCAGGACGAGCCGACGCCCGGGCAGCTCGCCCGCGAGCGTGACGAGCCGGTCCACGAGGTCCTCGGGCGACGCGGCCGGGCCCAGCAGCACGTTGTCGAGGATCCGCGAGCGGGCCACGGGCCCGAGCGCGGCGCCGCTCACGACGATCGACCGCACGCCGTACGCCTCGTGGAACGACCGCGCGAGCGCGTACACGCCGATGTCGGCGCCGAGGATCACCGGCTGGAGCGGGGCCGAGCCGCGCCCGGCGGCGTCGGCGGTCGCGTCGTCGTCGGGCCCCGTGGCGTCCGGGACCGGGGTCCGGCCGCTCGCCGTCACTGGGCCGTCTCGCTGCGGTCACCCGTCCACTCGGTGTGGAACGTCCCGTCGCGGTCGACCCGGTGGTAGGTGTGCGCTCCGAAGAAGTCGCGCTGCGCCTGGACGAGCGCCGCGGGCAGCCGGTCGGCCCGGACGCCGTCGTAGTAGGCGAGCGACGACGAGAACGCGGGCGTCGGCACGCCGTTCTGGGCCGCGGCCGCGACGACGCGACGCCACGCGGCGACCCCGTTCCCGACGGCGCCCGTGAAGTACTCGTCGGCGAGCAGCAGCGGGAGGTTCGCGTCGCGCTCGTACGCCTCCGTGATCCGGTTGAGGAACCGGGCCCGGATGATGCAGCCGCCGCGCCAGATGCGTGCCATCGCGCCCCGGTCGATGTCCCAGTCGTACTCGGCGCTGGCCGCCGCGATCTGGTCGAAGCCCTGCGAGTACGCCACGACCTTCGACGCGTAGAGCGCAAGCCGCACGTCCTCGACGAAGGCGTCGCGGTCCTGGACGTCCCATGCGGCGGCGTGCGCCGGCAGCGCCCCGCGCGCCGCCTCGCGCTGCGGCACCGAGCCGGACAGGGCGCGGGCGAACGTCGCCTCCGCGATGCCGGTGATGGGCACGCCCAGGTCGAGCGCGTTCTGCACCGTCCACCGGCCCGTGCCCTTCTGCTCCGCCCGGTCGAGCACGACGTCGACGAAGGCCTGCCCGGTCTCCGCGTCGACGTGGCGCAGCACGTCGGCGGAGATCTCGATGAGGAATGACTCGAGGTCGCCCGAGTTCCACTCGGCGAAGATGTCGCCGATCTCGCTCGCGGACGCCCCGAGCCCCTGGCGGAGCAGGTCGTACGCCTCGGCGATGAGCTGCATGTCCGCGTACTCGATGCCGTTGTGCACCATCTTCACGAAGTGACCGGCGCCGTTCGGGCCGACGTAGGCGCAGCACGGCACGCCGTCGACCTTCGCGGAGATGTCCTCGAGGATCGGGCCGAGCGTCGTGTAGGACTCGCGCGAGCCGCCGGGCATGATGCTCGGCCCGTTGAGGGCGCCCTCCTCGCCGCCGGAGACGCCGGTGCCGACGAAGTGCAGCCCGTGGGCCTTGAGCTCGGCCTCGCGCCGGATCGTGTCCGGGAAGTGCGCGTTGCCGGCGTCGATCACGATGTCACCCTCCTCCAGGAGGGGCACGAGCTCGGCGATCACGGCGTCCGTCGGTCCGCCGGCCTTGACCATGACGACCACCTTGCGCGGCCGTTCGAGCGAGGCGACGAACTCCGCCATCGACTCCGAGGGCACGAACGTCCCGTCCGCGCCGTGGTCCGCGACCAGCGACTGCGTCCTGGCCCAGGAGCGGTTGTGCACGGCGACGGTGTACCCGTGCCGCGCGAAGTTGCGGGCCAGGTTGCGGCCCATCACGGCAAGGCCGGTGACGCCGATCTGCGCGGTTGCAGGCATGGGGGGTGCTCCTCGCTCGGGCGGTGGTGACGACGGCTCAGCCTATCGGCGGAGGGCGACACCGCCTCGGCGTGCCGGGGTCGGGGGCGCGTCGGGTCGCCGTACGCTCGGCCGGTGGTCACCCCCGGTCAGAGCGACGTGCCGGCCGAGTTCGTGCGCGCGCTCATGGCGCTGCGCGAGACCCGCCTGCGTCCCGAGGTGCACCTCGAGGAGGTGCCGGCGCCGGGCCGGATCGCGCCCTGGAGCGTGGCGCTCACCGCGGACGTGTCGGCCCCCCGCTCGGCCGACGAGCTCGCGTCGGGCCGGTTCGTCGTGCTCCACGACCCCGCGGGTCAGGAGGCGTGGGACGGCACGTTCAGGCTCGTGACGCTCGTGCGGGCGACGCTCGAGGCGGAGCTCGGCGCCGACGGCCTCCTGGCCGAGGTGGCGTGGACGTGGTTCGAGGACGCCCTCGCCGACGCGCAGGCGCCCGCGCGCGCGGCCGGCGGCACGGTGACCCGGGTGCTCTCGCAGAGCTTCGGGGCGCTCGAGGACCGTGCGGACGAGGTCGAGGTCGAGATCCGCGCGTCCTGGACGGCGCCGGACGGTGATCTCGGGCCGCACCTGCAGGCGTGGGCGCGACTGCTCTGCCAGGCCGCGGGTCTCCCGCCGCTCCCGCAGGGCGTCACGGCGATCGCGCCGCGTCGCTGACCCGCGACGGGCGTCGCGGCTCGGCGCGTCCGCGCAGAGGTACGCCGTCACCTCAAGTTTCCGGGGGTTCCGGCCGATAGGAGAGAGGTACCGTCCCCGTCCGCAGGAGAACCGTCGTGAGCATCGAGCCCCTGCGCAGCAGCTCAACCCTCCAGCGCGCGGTCGTCCCGGTCAGCCAGGCCCGGCGCCCGGCGCCCCTGGGGCAGATGTGCATCGTCGTGAACGAGCTCGGCGACGGCGACGGCACGACGCTCGTGCGCAACCTCGGACGGCGCGGGACCCCCCGGGTCGTCCTGCTGGCTCGCCGGGCGGCCCGTCGCGAGCTCGTCCAGCTCCTCGCCGGCGGCCTGCGCGGTGCCGTCGCGAGCGACTCACGGCGCATGCAGCTGGTCGGCGGGGACGAGCGGCCTGCCGGGGCCGGGTCGGGGCTCGCCCCCGTGGCACCGGCCGTCCCGACGGTCCCGCTGCAGACCGAGCTGACCGCGCGCGAGCTCGGGGTGCTCAAGCTCGTCGCGGACGGCCGGAGCAACCGACTCATCGGCGACGAGCTGGGCCTGTCGGCGCTCACCGTCAAGAGCCACCTCGCGCGGATCTCCCGCAAGCTCGGGACAGGTGACCGCGCCGAGCTCGTGGCGATGGTGATCCGCAGCGGGCTGATGCCCTGACCCGCGGGCCGGCGGCCGAGGGTCGCCGCCCGGGCACCGTCTCCTCGAGGCGCTCCGCGCGGGCTGGCGCTCGCGCGGCGTCCGACGACCTACGGTAGAAGCCGTGGGCGCACCCGATCTCGAACACCCGACCGACGTCGCGGACCCGCGTGACGCCGTCGTCGGGCCACCCAGCCCCATGGCCGGGCCCGACGACGCCCCGGCCGAGCCCCAGCCGGCCCCCGCGCGTCCCGCCGTGGTGCCCCTCGTCGAGCCCACCGAGGGCGTCCCCCCGGTCGTCGAGACGCGCGAGGCGCTCGAGGCGGTGGTCGCTGCGTTCGGCGCCGGGACGGGTCCGGTCGCGGTGGACGCGGAGCGAGCGTCGGGGTACCGGTACGGCCAGCGGACGTACCTCGTCCAGCTGCGCCGCGAGGGTGCCGGCACTGCCCTGATCGACCCCATCGCGCTGCCGGACCTCTCGCGCCTCTCCGACGCGCTCGTCGGGGTCGAGTGGGTGCTGCACGCCTCGTCCCAGGACCTTCCCGGCCTGGCGGAGCAGGGCATGCGCCCGAGCCGCGTCTTCGACACCGAGGTCGGCGCCCGCCTGCTCGGGCTCGAGCGCGTCGGGCTCGCGGCGGTCGTCGCCGAGCTGCTGGGCCTCGGGCTCGCGAAGGAGCACTCGGCCGTCGACTGGTCGACGCGCCCGCTCCCCGAGGGGTGGCTGCGCTATGCAGCCCTGGACGTCGAGGTGCTCGTGGAGCTTCGCGCCGTGATCGCCGAGCGGCTCGCGGAGGCCGGCAAGGCCGAGTGGGCGGCGCAGGAGTTCGAGGCGCTGCGGCTCGCGCCGCCGCCCGCGCCGCGGGTCGAGCCCTGGCGCCGCGTGTCGGGCCTGCACGTCGTGCGCGACGCGCGCCGCCTCGCCGTCGTGCGCGAGCTGTGGACCACCCGCGACGAGAACGCCCGCCACCGCGACCTCTCGCCCGGGCGGGTGCTGCCCGACCACGCGATCGTCGCGGCGGCGCAGGCGCTGCCGCGCTCCGTCGACCAGCTCACCGCGCTCCCCGCGTTCGCGGGCAAGGGCGCCCGGCGTCGCGCGGCGATGTGGCAGCAGGCCATCGACCGCGGGCTCGCCCTCGGCGAGAAGGAGCTGCCGTCCGTGCGCGGACCGCGCTCCGACGCGCCGCCGCCCCCGCGGGCGTGGCCCGACCGCGATCCCGCGGCGGCCGCGCGGCTCGCCGCGGCTCGCGAGGCGATGGCGTCGCTGTCGGCGGAGCACGACGTGCCGGTCGAGAACCTCCTCCTGCCCGACCTGCTGCGCCGGCTCTGCTGGTCGCCGCCCCCAGGCCTCGGGGGGGCGGAGGTCGCGGAAGCGCTCGCGGCGGGTGGCGCGCGGCCGTGGCAGGTCGAGCTCGTCGTGCCGCGGCTCGCCGCGGCACTTGCTACTGGTCAGTAACACCGGCCTGGTTCTTACCCGGTACGCCGGGTATCGTGTGTCTGCCCGCCGGGGACCGGCGGCACCACCCGGACACCGCTGTCCTGCCAGGAGGTCTGATGCCCAGCCCAGCCGCGCGCCGCCCCACGGTTCGCCCGGTCGTCTTCGTCGAGGGGGTCCGGACGCCGTTCGGACGCGCCCGCGAGGACGGTCTCTACGCCCACACCCGGGCGGACGACCTCGCGGTGAAGGCGGTGCGCGAGATCCTGCGCCGGCACCCCGAGCTCCCGCCCGAGCGGATCGACGAGGTCGCCGTCGCGGCGACGACGCAGTCGGGCGACCAGGGCCTGACGCTCGGTCGCACCGTCGGAGTGCTCGCCGGGCTTCCGCGCTCGGTGCCCGGCTACGCCATCGACCGCATGTGCGCCGGAGCGATGACCGCCGTCACGACGACCGCGGCCGGGATCGGCGTGGGCGCCCAGGACGTCGTCCTCGCCGGCGGCGTCGAGCACATGGGTCGGCACCCGATGGGGCTCGACGCGGACCCGAACCCCCGGTTCGTCTCCGAGAAGCTCGTGAGCGCCGATGCGCTCAACATGGGCAACACCGCCGAGAACCTGCATGACCGCTACCCCGCCCTGACCAAGGAGCGTGCGGACCGGTACGGCGTCGCGAGCCAGGCGAAGTACGCCGCCGCGCTGGCCGCCGGCCAGATCGAGCCCGACCTCGTGCCCGTCGCCACGCGCGACCCCGAGCGCGGCTGGGGGCTCGCGACGGCGGACGAGCCGCCGCGTCCGGGGACGAGCTTCGAGTCGATCCAGGACCTCAAGACGCCGTTCCGCCCCGGCGGCCGGGTGACGGCCGCGACGGCCGCGCCGCTCACGGACGGCGCCGCCGCCTGCCTGCTGGCCGCCGAGGACGTGGCCGAGGAGCTCGGCCTCCCGGCCCGGATGCGGATGGTCTCGTTCGCGTACGCGGGAGTCGCGCCCGAGGTGATGGGGATCGGACCGGTGCCCGCGACCCGCAAGGCGCTCGAGCGGGCCGGCCTGACGATCGAGGACATCGGCCTGTTCGAGATCAACGAGGCCTTCGCCGTGCAGGTCCTCGCGTTCCTCGACGAGTTCACGATCGAGGACGACGACCCGCGCGTGAACCCCTACGGCGGGGCCATCGCCGTGGGGCACCCGCTCGCCAGCTCGGGCGTGCGCCTGATGACCCAGCTCGCGCGCCAGTTCGCCGAGCGACCCGACGTCCGGTACGGCCTCACGACCATGTGCGTCGGCCTCGGCCAGGGCGGCACGGTGATCTGGGAGAACCCGCACCACGCCGACTACGAGGGCTACCGCCCGCCCACCACGACGTCCGCCACGACCACCGACGGGGTGCAGCGATGACCGGCACGAGGACCACGAGCGCGTCCACCGACGCGTCAGCCCGCCAGCCGAGCGGCCCCCGGCCGGAGCGGGTCATGCACGCTCTCGTGCGCGACGTCGCCCTCCCGGGGCGGGCCGGGACGCTCGCCCTGGTCACGGTCGACAACGGGCTCGACCACACCAAGCCCACGACGATCGGCCCGCTCGGTCTCACCGAGCTGCGGGCCGTGCTGGTCGAGCAGCAGCGGCGCGCGGCCGCGGGCGAGATCGTCGCCGTGGCCGTGACCGGCAAGCCCTACTACCTCGCGGCCGGGGCCGACCTCACCGCGGCCGCCGCGACCACGGACGAGTCCGACGCCCGGGCGCTCGCCGAGCTCGGCCACGCCGCGTTCCGGCTGCTGGGCGAGATGAGCGTGCCGACGTTCGCCTACGTCAACGGCGCGGCGCTCGGCGGGGGCCTCGAGCTCGCGCTGCACTGCACCTACCGCACGGTGGCGGGCGACGTCACTGCCCTCGCGCTCCCCGAGACGTTCCTGGGCCTCGTGCCCGGCTGGGGCGGCTGCTACCTCCTGCCCCGCCTGGTCGGGGTGCGCAACGCGCTCGAGCTCGTCCTCACCCGGCCGCTCGCGAACAACCGGATGACGAGGGCCGCCGAGGCGGTCGAGCTGGGCGTCGCGGACGTCCTGCTCCACCCGGCCGACTTCCTCGAGCGGTCGATCGCGTGGACGGCGGACGTGCTCGCCGGGCGCGTGCAGGTCGCGCGCCCGGTGGACCCCACGGACGACCCGGCGTGGGACGCGGTGATCGAAGGCGCTCGCGCGCAGCTCGACCAGCGCCTGCACGGCGCGCGGCTCGCGCCGTACCGCGCGCTCGACCTGGTGGCCGCGTCGCGCGCGCGCGGCCGCGAGGAGGCGTTCGCCGCCGAGGACGACGCGCTCGCGGACCTCATCATGTCCGACGAGATGCGCGCGAGCCTCTACGCGTTCGACCTGACCACGCGGAAGTCCCGCAAGCCCGCCGGCGCGCCGGCCGCGGAGCTCGCGCGGCCCGTCCGCTCGGTCGGCATCGTGGGTGCCGGTCTGATGGCGGGCCAGCTCGCGGTGCTCATGGCGCGTCGCCTGCGCGTGCCGATCGTCATGCGCGAGATCGACGACGACCGCGTGGCCGCGGGGCTCGCGGGCATCCGCTCGCTCGTCGAGGGGATGGCGAAGAAGGGCCGCATGTCGCAGGACGAGGCCAACCGCGTCCTCGGCTCGATCAGCGTCAGCACCGACCTCGGCACCCTCGCGGGCGCCGACCTCGTGATCGAGGCCGTCACCGAGGTGCTGGCGCTCAAGCAGCGCGTGTTCGCCGAGCTCGAGGACGTCATCGCGCCCGACGCGATCCTCGCGACGAACACCTCGGCCCTCTCGGTCGCCCAGATGTCGACGCACCTGCGCAACCCCGAGCGCGTCGTCGGCCTGCACTTCTTCAACCCGGTGGCGCAGATGCCGCTCGTCGAGGTCGTGCGCACGCCCGCGTCGAGCGACGCGGCGGTCGCCACCGCGTTCGCCGTCGCGAAGAAGCTCGGGAAGACGGCCGTCGGGGTCGCCGACCGCCCCGGCTTCGTGGTGAACCGGCTGCTGCTGCGGATGCTCGCCGAGGTGGCGGCCGCGGTCGAGGGCGGAACGCCGGTCCAGGTGGCCGACGTCGCGCTGCGTCCGCTCGGCCTGCCGATGAGCCCGTTCGCGCTCATCCAGCTCGTCGGGCTGCCGGTGGCGCTCCACGTGCTGGGCTCGCTGCACGAGGACCTCGGGGCGCGCTATCCGCTCTCCCCCGGGCTCGAACGGCTGGCGACGGAGGGTCGTCGCGTGGTGCCCGAGCCCGACGGACGCGGCGCCGAGCACGCGGTCGACCCCGCCATCCAGGAGGTCTTCGGCGAGCCCGGCGCCGGGTCGCTCGACGAGGCGGGCGTGCTCGACGCCGTGCTCGCGGGCCTCACGCAGGAGATCGGTCTCATGCTCGACGAGAAGGTCGTCGCGAGCCCGGACCAGATCGACCTCTGCATGATCCTGGGCGCGGGCTGGCCGTTCCACCTCGGCGGGCTCTCGCCGTACCTGGACCGGACGGGGTACTCCGAGCGGGTCCTCGGACGGCGGCTGCTGCCCGACGGCGTCGCGAACGTCCCGCAGGCCTGACCCCTCGCCGGGCGCGGCCTGGCGGTGCCTAGTGCACCGTCAGGCCGCGCGCCCGGAACTGCCCGCGAACGCGTTCGACGAGCTCGGGGGACGGCGGCTGCGTCTGCCCCAGCTCGTAGCGCATCCCGAGGGACTCCCACTTGTCGCGGCCCATCTGGTGGAACGGCAGGATCTCGACCCGGGAGACCGAGCCGAGCGTGGCCACGTACTCGGCGACGGCGTCGACGTTCCCCTCGTCGTCGGTGAGACCGGGGACCAGCACGAAGCGGATCCAGGTCTCGGTGCCCCGGGCGGCCAGGCGCCGGCCGAAGTCGAGCGTGGGCGCCAGCTCGTGCCCGGTCACGCGACGGTAGGTCTCGGGGTCACCCGACTTCACGTCGAGGAGCACGAGGTCGACGTCGTCGAGCATCTCGTCCGAGCAGTGCGCGCCGAGGTAGCCCGAGGTGTCGATCGCCGTGTGGATTCCGAGCTCCTTCGCCCCGCGCAGGACGCGCCGGACGAACGCGGGCTGCATGAGCGGCTCGCCGCCCGAGAGGGTGAGACCACCGCCGGTCACCTCGAAGATCGTGCGGTAGCGCGCGAGCCGGGCGAGAAGCTCTACCGCCGTCACCGGCTCGCCGTGGCGCATCTCCAGCGTGTCGGGGTTGTGGCAGTACAGGCAGCGCAGCGGGCACCCCGCGAGGAAGGCGGTCATGCGCGTCCCGGGCCCGTCCACCGCGGTGACGAGCTCCCACGAGTGGAGGGAGCCGAGCTCGCCCGCACGCATCTGCGCGAACCGCGTCGACCGGTCGGCCGCGCTCACCTCGAGACCGGCCGTCCCGGCCGAGGCCCGCCGGTGCGAGCCCCCGACCAGCGGGACGGCGAGCTCGATGACCGGTGCTCCGGCGTCGTGCGGGGTGACCACGCTCATGGCTGCCGCCTCAGACGCCGGCGTGGAACGTGCGGGAGAGGACGTCGAGCTGCTGCTCGCGGGTCAGCCGCACGAAGTTCACCGCGTACCCCGAGACCCGGATCGTGAGCTGCGGGTACTTCTCGGGGTGCTCCATCGCGTCCTCGAGCGTCTCGCGATTGAGCACGTTGACGTTGACATGGAACCCGCCCGAGACGGTGTAGCCGTCCAGCAGCCCGACGAGGTTCTCGACCTGCTCGGCGCGGTCGCGACCGAGTCCCGAGGGCACCACGGTCGAGGTCAGCGAGATGCCGTCCATCGCGTCGGAGTAGGGCAGCTTGGCGACGCTCAGCGCGCTCGCGAGCATCCCGTGCACGTCCCGGCCGTTCATCGGGTTGGCGCCGGGGGCGAACGGCTCGCCGGCGCGTCGACCGTCGGGGGTGTGCCCCGTGGCCTTGCCGTAGACGACGTTCGACGTGATCGTCAGGACCGACTGCGTGTGCAGCGCGTCGCGGTAGGTCCGCTGGCGACGGATCTTCGCCATGAAGCTCGACACGAGGTCGACGGCGATGCGGTCGGCGCGGTCGTCGTCGTTGCCGTACGTCGGGAAGTCGCCCTCCACCACGTAGTCGACGACGAGGCCGGTCTCGTCCCGCACCGGGCGCACCGCGGCGTACCGGATCGCCGAGAGCGAGTCGACCACGACGCTCAGCCCCGCGATGCCGCACGCCATGGTGCGCAGGATCTCGCCGTCATGGAGCGCCATCTCGAGCCGCTCGTACGCGTACTTGTCGTGCATGTAGTGCACGCAGTTGAGCGCGTCCACATAGGTCTCGGCGAGCCAGTCCAGCAGCACGTCGAGCTTCGCCGTCACGTCGTCGTAGTCGAGGACGTCGCCCTCGACCGGGGCCGTGGCCGGCGCGACCTGCTGGCCCGACACCTCGTCGCGGCCGCCGTTGATCGCGTACAGGAGCGACTTGGCGAGGTTCACGCGGGCGCCGAAGAACTGCATCTGCTTGCCGACGCGCATGGCCGAGACGCAGCAGGCGATCGCGGCGTCGTCGCCCCACGCGGCCCGGATGAGCTCGTCCGACTCGTACTGGATCGCGGAGGTGTCGATCGAGACCTGCGCGCAGAACGCCTTGAAGCCCGCGGGCAACCGGTGGCTCCACAGGACCGTGAGGTTCGGCTCGGGCGCGGGGCCCAGGTTGTAGAGGGTCTGGAGGAAGCGGAAGGACGACTTCGTCACGAGCGGACGTCCGTCCTCCCCGACGCCGCCGATCGACTCGGTCACCCACGTCGGGTCGCCCGAGAACAGCGCGTCGTACTCCGGCGTGCGCAGGAACCGCACGATCCGGAGCTTGATGACGAGGTCGTCGATCAGCTCCTGCGCGTCGGACTCGGTCAGGACGCCGTCGTCGAGGTCGCGCTGGAGGTACACGTCGAGGAACGTCGACGTGCGGCCCAGCGACATGGCCGCACCGTTCTGCTCCTTGACCGCGCCGAGGTACGCGAAGTAGAGCCACTGCACGGCCTCGCGACCCGTCGCGGCCGGACCTGAGATGTCGTAGCCGTACGAGGCGGCCATCGCCTTGAGCTCGCCGAGCGCCCGGATCTGCTCGGCGTTCTCCTCGCGAGCCCGGATCACGTCGTCGAGCGAACGCTCCATCCCGAGGGTCGCGCGCTCGACCTTCTTGGCCTCGATCAGGGCGTCGACGCCGTACAGCGCGACGCGCCGGTAGTCGCCGATGATCCGGCCGCGCCCGTAGGCGTCCGGGAGCCCGGTGATGATGTGCGATCTGCGAGCCGCCCGGACGTTCGGTGGGTACACGTCGAAGACGCCGTCGTTGTGGGTCCTGCGGTACTCGGTGAAGATCCTCCTGACCTGCTCGTCGGGCTCGTAGCCGTACGTCTGGAGCGCGCCCTCGACCATGCGCCAGCCGCCGTTGGGCATGATCGCCCGCTTGAGCGGGGCGTCGGTCTGGAGCCCCACGACGAGCTCGTTCGCCTGGTCGATGTAGCCCGGTGCGTGCGAGGTGATGGTCGACGGGGTGTGGGGGTCGACGTCGTAGACCCCCTTCTCCCGCTCCTGGGGGAACATCGCGCTGAGCTTCGCCCAGATGCCCGTCGTGCGTCCGGTGGGCCCCGCGAGGAACGCGCCGTCGCCGAGGTACGGCGTGTAGTTGCGCTGGATGAAGTCGCGCACGTCGATCCGGTCGTTCCAGGGGCCGGGGACGAAGCTGCGCCACGCGGGGTGCGCCTCGGTCGTCGTCGCGGGCTGCGGGACTGCGGTGGTGGTCATCGCGGGTGCTCCTCGTACGCGTCTGGTGCCTTCGACGCTACGAGCCGGGTCATGGGATGACTTGGGACCTTGGCCCCGAGTCGGACCGCGCCACGTCCGGATCGGCGAGATCCGCCTCACACCGGTTCCCCTGCCGGGCGTGGACCGCCCTCGGGAGCAGGCTGTGCTCGCGGCGGCACTCGGTCGACCGCTCGACGAGCTCGATGAGGACGGCGTCGACCGTCCCGCGTCAGCCCTCCGTCGGTGCGGTCGGCTCGTTCAGCGCCACGAGCACGTCGCGCACGATGTCCTCGGGCCGCAGGCGCAGGTCGGCGACGATCTGGTCGCGGGTGGCGTGGTCCAGGAACCCGAGCGGGACACCGACCGACTGGACCGGTGTCGCGACGCGCGCCTCGCGCGCCCGCTGCGCGAGCAGCGCACCGACGCCCCCGTCGACGAGGCCGTCCTCCATCGTCACGACGTGGTCGTGCTCGCCGGCGAGCTTCACGAGGGCCTCGGGCACCGGCAGCACCCACCGCGGGTCCACGACCGTCACCCGCAGCCCGTGCGCCGCGAGGAGCTCGCCCACCCCGAGCGCCGACGGCACGAGCGCGCCGACGCCCACCACGAGCACGTCCCGCGCCGTGCCGGCACCGTGGCGCGCGAGCACGTCGACGCCGTCGACGGTGTCGATGGCCGGGATGGGGTCGACCAGCGGGCTCTTCGGGTACCGCACGACGGTCGGCGCGTCGTCGACGTCGACCGCGAGCCGGAGCGCCGCGCGCAGGGTCGGCTCGTCACGGGGTGCCGCGAGGCGCAGGCCCGGCACCACCGAGAGCATCGCCATGTCCCACATGCCGTTGTGGCTCGCGCCGTCGTCGCCCGTGATGCCCGCCCGGTCGAGCACGAACGTCACCCCCGCCTTGTGCAGCGCGACGTCCATGACGACCTGGTCGAACGCGCGGTTCAGGAAGGTCGCGTAGACCGCGACGACGGGGTGCAGCCCGGCGAACGCCATGCCTGCCGCCGAGGTCGCGGCGTGCTGCTCCGCGATGCCCACGTCGAACGTGCGGTGCGGGAACTCGGTCGCGAACGGGGCGAGCCCGGTGGGCGCGAGCATCGCGGCGGTGACGGCGACGACGTCGGGCCGGCGTCGGCCGATGCGCACCATCTCGTCGGCGAACACCGAGGTCCACCCGAACCGCGACGGCGCGATCGGCAGGCCGGTCTCGGGATGGATCCTGCCGACCGCGTGGAACCGGTCGAGAAGGTCCTGCTCGGCGGGGGTGTAGCCGCGGCCCTTCTCGGTGATCACGTGCACGATGACCGGGCCGCCGAACGCCTTGGCGCGCGCGAGGGCTCGCTCGACCGCGGCCGTGTCGTGCCCGTCGACCGGGCCGATGTACTTCAGGCCGAGGTCCTCGAACATGCCCTGCGGCGCGACGATGTCCTTGACGCCCTTCTTGAGCCCGTGCAGCGCGTCGTACGCCAGCCGCCCGGGGGGCCCCGACCGCTTGAGCGTCTTCTTGCCCCAGGACAGGACGTTCTCGTAGCCGCGCGTGGTGCGCAGCGCGGTGAGGGCGTAGGCGAGCCCGCCGATGGTCGGCGCGTAGGAGCGCCCGTTGTCGTTGACGACGATGACAAGCCGGCGGTCGTGCCCGGCCGCGATGTTGTTGAGGGCCTCCCACGCCATGCCGCCGGTGAGCGCGCCGTCACCGATGACGGCGACGACGTGCCGGTCCGTGCGGCCGCGGACCACGTTGGCCTTGGCGATGCCGTCCGCCCAGCTCAACGCGGTCGACGCGTGGGAGTTCTCGACGATGTCGTGCTCGGACTCGGCGCGGCTCGGGTACCCGGACAGCCCGCCGCGCTTGCGGAGGTCGGCGAAGTCCTTGCGTCCCGTGACGAGCTTGTGCACGTAGGCCTGGTGCCCGGTGTCGAACACCATCGAGTCGCGCGGCGAGTCGAACACGCGGTGCATCGCGAGCGTCAGCTCGACGACGCCGAGGTTCGGCCCCAGGTGCCCGCCGGTGCGCGAGACCGACTGCACGAGGAACTCGCGGATCTCGGCGGCCAGCTCGTCGACCTGCGCGGCGGTCAGCCGTCGGACGTCGGCCGGCGACTCGATGCGGGCGAGCAGACCCATGACGTGCCACCTCCGGGAGTTGCGCGACGCCGTCGCTCGGGGTGCGGACGCCTGCTGGCAAGGGTCCACTGTAGGTTGTGCGGTCGCGCCCGCGCAGGCTGGGGCTCCGGGCGTCAGCCCGCGTCAGTCAGCGCACGGACCCCGCAGCACGCGGACGTCGACCTCGGCCGACACCTCGACGACGCTGCCCGACGCGTCGACCGCCACGCCCAGCGGGCGCCCGCCGAGAGCCAGCCCCGTCACCCGGATCGCGCCGACCGGGGAGGGCGTGACGGGAGCGACCCGCAGCTCGCCGCGCGGCACGTCGGGCGCGAGCCCGAGCGCCGCACCGAGGACGGCCACGGCCGCGGCGGCCGACCAGGCCTGCGGCCGGCACGCCGCGGGGTACGGCACGAGCGTCGGCACGGTGCTGCGCTCGTCGCCCGAGTAGAGCTCCGGCAGGCGGTAGCCGGTCGCGTCACCCGCCGCGAGCAGACCGTCGACGAGCACGGCCGCCGCGTCGACGTGGCCCGAGCGCGTCAGGCCGAGCACGGCGATCGCCGTGTCGTGGGCCCAGACCGAGCCGCCGTGGTACCGCAGAGGCCAGTAGCCGCCGGACGTCGTCGCGAGCGTCCGCAGGCCGAACCCCGAGCTCATCCCCGGCCCGCGGAGCCGCTCGGCCACGAGCCGCTCCTCGCGCGCGTCCAGCAGGCCCGTCCCGAGCAGGTGGCCGATGTTGCTCGTCAGGCTGTCGACCGGGCGCTTGGCGGCATCCAGCGCGATCGCGGGGTACGGACCGCTCGCGTCCTCGACCCAGAACCGGGCGCGGAACCGCTCGGCGAGCGCCGCGGCCCAGCTCCGCCAGCGCCCGGCCCCCGGACGACCGAACGCGTCCAGCAGAGCGGCCCCGCCGAGCGCCGCCTCGTGCGCGTACGCCTGGACCTCGCACAGCGCGATCGGCCCCGTCGCGAGGGTGCCGTCCCGCCACTGGACGGAGTCCCCCGAGTCCTTCCAGCCCTGGTTCGCGAGTCCCCGTCCCGTGGCGTCGACGTACTCGAGGAACCCGTCACCGTCCGCGTCGCCGTGGTCGGTCATCCAGGCGAGCGCGCGCTCCATGGCGGGCAGCAGGGCCTCGACCTGGTCCGCCGGCAGGCCCCAGCGCCAGGCGTCGTGCAGCAGGCAGACCCACAGCGGGGTCGCGTCGACCGTGCCGTAGTAGAGCGGCGGCAGCACGCGGTCGCCCTCGCCGAGCGAGAGCGGCCGGCTGCGGACCTCGTGCAGGATCTTGCCGGGCTCCTCGGCCGTCTCCCGGTCGACGACCGTGCCCTGCCGGGCCGCGAGGACTCGGAGGGTGCCGGCGGCCAGGTCCGTCCCGAGCGGGAGCAGCATCCGGGCCGCCCAGATCGAGTCGCGTCCGAACAGCGTGAAGAACCAGGGCGCACCGGCCGCCAGGAACGTGTCGCCCGGGGCGAAGTCCGCCGTCATCCGCAGCGTCGAGAGGTCGGCGAGCGCGCGGTCCAGCAGGGCCGGCAGCCGCCGGTCGTCGCTCTCGACGGTCGGCACGGACCACTCCGGTTCCGCGGTGGCGGGCGGGCCGACGACGCCCGCAGGCGCCTCGACGCTCACGCCCCACTCGAGGACCAGCGGCACGCCGGGCTCGAGGGCCACGTCCCAGCGCAGCCGCGGCGCAGCCGTCGCCGCGTCGACCACCCGCGCCGAGCCCGCGTCGAGCGCGACCCGGGTCCCGGCGTCGTCGGTCCACGTCGGACCGCCCGGAGCGGACAGCGACGACCCGGCCTTCCCGTCGCCGCCCCAGGCCGCACGGGCCGCCGTCGCACGGCCTTGCTTCACGTGGTCCATGGACGCGAGGTCGCACGCGAGCTCGAGCCCGACCGTGCAGCTGACGGGGTGCGAGGTGGCAGCGACGAGACGGAGCTGCTCGCGCACCTGCCCCGGCCGCACCTCGCGGGTGCGACGCAGCTCGATCCGCGGGTCGGCGCCGTCCTCCGCGAGCCCGCGCAGGAGCGCCACGACCTCCACCGCGCCGGGGCCCGCGGGACCGCCGGCGATCGCGTCGGGCTCTCTCCCGTCCACGGTGAGCAGCGCCTGCGAGAGCACCCGGACGTCCCCGTGGTACCAGCCCTGCGCCCCGCCGGGGCGCACCTGGCCGTCCGGCGCCGACCACGCCTGCGTGGGGGCCATGGTCGCGACCAGGAGGTCGTGCAGGAAGGGCTGAAGCTCCATGGGTCCTCCGTCTGAGCCGCTCGACGTGATCGTGACCGTTCCGTGATGCCGGACAGGGCGGTCCCCGCTTGACAGCGGCCGACCGCCGATCCACGCTGACCTCAGGATTTGATCGATCCAACCGGGCTACCGTACTGCGCCTCACGGGTCGACGACATCCCGGGCGGCCCGGCCGTCCGGACCCCGCAACGACGCGAGGAGACGACGTGGTCGAGGACCGCAGGCCCACCCTGCAGACGGTCGCCGCGCGCGCGGCCGTCTCGAAGCAGACCGTCTCGAACGCGCTCAACTCCCCCCACCTCGTGCGGCCCGACACCCTCGACCGCGTGCTGGGAGCCGTCGCCGAGCTGGGGTACCGGCCGCACGCTGCCGCCCGGCAGCTCCGCACGAGCCGCTCGCACGTCGTCGCGCTCCGGCTCGAGCCGACCGCCGACGGGATCAGCGGCGCGGTGCTCGACCGATTCCTGCATGCGCTCACGGAACAGGCCCAGCTGCGCGGGTACCGCGTCATGCTGTTCACCGCCCGTGACGACGCCGCGGAGATCGCGCAGTACGGCGAGCTCGTCGACGAGCTGCGCGTCGACGGCGTGGTCCTGACGTCCACCCACCGTGGCGACCCCCGCACGCACTGGCTGGCGGAGCACGGGGTGCCGTTCGTCACCTTCGGTCGCCCGTGGCGACCGGACGGCGGTATGGACCTGTCCCCGGCCGCCGCGCACGCCTGGGTCGACGTCGACGGCGCGACCGGCACGCGCGCCGCCGTCGAGCACCTCCTCGCGCTGGGCCACCGCCGGATCGCGTACGTCGGGTGGCCGGCCGGGTCGGACACGGGCGAGGACCGGCGCGGCGGCTGGGTGCGCGCGATGCTCGCTGCCGGCACGGTGCCGGACGGCGAGCTCGAGTCCCTGTGGCTCGGGGTGCCGGACGGCGCCGGCGCCGGGGCCGAGGCCGCCGAGCACCTGCTCGCGACCGCCGCCCCCACGGCCTTCGTGTGCGCGAGCGACTCGCTCGCGCTGGGCGCCCTCGCGGCGGCTCGCTCGACCGCGGACGCCGCCCGCTCCGGGGTGCTGCCCGCGGTCGTCGGGTTCGACGACACGCCCGTCGCGCGCGCCGTCGGCCTGACCTCCGTCGCGCAGCCGCTCACCGAGGCCGCGGACCGCGTGCTCGGGCTCCTCCTCGGGCAGCTCACGGGTGGGTCGACCGGGCCCGACCTCGACATCGCCGACCGGCAGGTCCTGCTCTGCCCGAACCTCGTCGTCCGCGCCTCGAGCGCACACCGGACCCCGCCGCCCTGACCGCTGCCTTCTCGAACTTGGACCGACCTGCCCGGCGCCCGCCGAGCACCCGCCCCTCCCGGGTCCTGCCGATCCGGACGTCGAAGGAGACACCATGCACGGACCTGCACGTACGACCGTCGTCACCGGACTCCTCGCCGCGAGCGCCCTCGCCCTCACGGGCTGCGGAGGTGGCTCCGGGTTCGACGACGGGGGTGGCGATGGCGGCGGCGAGGGCGAGGCGACCGGCGGCGGGCTCCGCGTCCTCATCGGGTCGAGCGGCGACGCGGAGACCGACGCCGTCACCCAGGCCCTCGCCGCGTGGTCCGAGCAGTCGGGCACCGAGGCCACCCTGAGCGTCGCCTCGAACCTGCCGCAAGAGCTGAGCCAGGGATTCGCGGGGGGCGACCCGCCGGACGTGTTCTACGCGAGCCCGGAGGGGCTCCCGGGGTGGGCTGCCAACGGCTCGGTGGTCGCGTACGGCTCCGAGCTGCCGAACGCCGACGACTTCTACCCGTCGCTCGTCGAGAACTTCACGATCGACGACCAGTTCTACTGCGCGCCCAAGGACTTCTCGACCCTGGCGCTCGTCATCAACACCGCCGCGTGGACCGAGGCGGGCCTGACCGACGCCGACTTCCCGACCGACTGGGCCAGTCTCCGAGACGTCGCCCAGCGACTCACCAGCACGGACCGCGTCGGCCTGACCTTCGGCCCCGAGTACCAGCGGGTCGGCGTGTTCATGGAGCAGGCGGGCGGCGGACTGCTCGACGACGACGGCGCCACGGCGATCGCCGACAGCCCGGAGAACGTCGAGGCGCTGACGTTCGTCAAGGAGCTTCTCGCCGACGGTGTGCTCGCCTACCCGTCCCAGATCGACGCGGGCTGGGGCGGCGAGGCGTTCGGCCTCGGCAAGGCCGCCATGACGATCGAGGGCAACTGGATCATCGGGGCGCTCACGAACGACTTCCCCGACGTGCAGTACCGCGTCATCGAGCTCCCTGCCGGTCCCGCGGGCCAGGGGACGCTCCAGTTCACGAACTGCTGGGGCATCGCAGCCGACAGCCCGAACCAGGAGGCCGCGCGCGACCTGGTCGAGTTCCTGACGTCGACCGAGCAGCAGGTCGAGTTCACGAAGGCGTTCGGCGTCATGCCGTCCGTCGAGTCGGCGGCCGAGCAGTTCAGCGCCGAGTTCCCGGAGCAGGAGGCGTTCATCGCGAGCGCCGACTTCGCGACCGGCATCCCGCCGCTCCAGGGTTTCACCGACGTCGTCGCCGACTTCAACGGCCAGATCGAGGCGCTCGAGACCGGCGACCCGCAGCAGATCCTCGCGGGGGTGCAGACCAACCTGGAAGCCGCGCTCGGCTCCGCGGGCTGATGACCAGCCCGGACGTCTTCGTTCCCGCGTCGCTCCCCACCGTGCCCCGCCGCCGTCGCGGCGGCGGTGTGCGGGGCCGGGAGGCGGCCGCGGGGTGGCTCTTCGTCGCACCGATGCTCGTCATCCTCGGGCTCTTCCTCGTGGTGCCCGTCCTGATGGCGGCCTGGGTGAGCGTCTCCGACTGGAACGGACGCGGCAGCCCCCTGTCGTCGTCCGTCGGGTTCGTCGGGGCGGAGAACTACCGTGACCTCGTCGCAGGGGGCGGGCTCGCGACGCAGGACTTCGGCATCTCGTTGCGCAACAACGCCTGGTACGTCTTCCTCGTCGTGCCGATCCAGACGGCGCTCTCGCTGTTCCTCGCCGTGATGGTGAGCCGCAAGGTGCTGCGCGGCCGCGGGTTCTTCCGCACCGCGTTCTACTTCCCCTCCGTGACGAGCTCGGTCGCGATCACCGTGCTGTTCCTCTTCCTGTTCTCCGCGTCAGGCGCCGTCAACCGGCTGCTCGAGGCGCTGAGCGTGAACGGGCCCAACTGGCTCGCCGACCCGCGCGGCGTGGTGCACGTCGTGCTCGGCGCGCTCGGGGTGGACGCACCGGCCGTGCTGACCGGGAACGGGTTCGTCGGGATCCCGTGGTGGCAGTGGGTCGCCGGGCCGAGCGTGGCGATGTGCGTCTTCATCACGATGGCGGTCTTCACGACGTCGGGCACGTTCATGCTGCTCTTCATCGCGGCGCTCCAGGCGATCGCGGGCGACGTCGAGGAGGCGGCCACCATGGACGGGGCGACCTCGTGGCAGCGGTTCTGGCACGTCACGCTGCCGATGCTCCGCCCCACCCTCTTCACGGTCATCACGCTCGGGCTGATCGGCACGTGGCAGGTGTTCGACCAGATCTACACGGGCACCCAGGGCGGCCCGACGAAGACCACGCTCACCCCGGCCTATCTCTCGTACCAGGCGTCCTTCGAGTCGCAGCAGTGGGGCCGCGGCGCCGCGATCGCCTTCGTGCTGTTCGCGATCATCGTCGTGCTGACCCTCCTGCAACGGCTGATCCTGCGCGAGCGCGACACGCCGCCGCGGCGCCGGCGCGACGTGCTCGTCGGGGTGGCGGGCGCGGGCGGGGCCCGTGGGGCGGGCGGCGCCCCGGACGCCGGCGCCGTCGCTCCGACGACGGGGACGGAGGACCGGCGATGAGCACGACGACGACCGCACCCGGGAGCTCCCAGGCTCCCCCGCGCCCGCCCGACCGGCCCCGGGACCGGGCCGACCGCTCGGCCCGCCGGCGCACCCTCGGCACCGCCTTCGTCTACGCGGTCCTCGCCGTGGTCGCACTGATCTACGTCTACCCGTTCCTCATCACCGTCGCGACGTCGTTCAAGTCCGACGCCGAGGCGGTCGCCTCCCCGCTCTCGCTCGTCCCGGCCACCTGGACGACCGCGGCGTACGAGCGCCTGTTCGTCCGGTCCGACTTCCCGCTCTGGTTCCAGAACTCCGCCATCATCACGGTCAGCGTGACGATCGGGCGCGTGCTCATCAACTCGATGGCCGGCTACGCGCTCGCGCGTCTGCAGTTCCGCGGGCGCACGGTGATCTTCGCGGGGCTGGTGGCAGTCATGGCCGTGCCGAGCGTCGTGCTGCTCATCCCGAAGTTCCTGGTCGTCAACCAGCTCGGCATCTACGACTCGTACGCGGGCATGATCGTTCCCCTGCTGGCCGACGCCGCCGGCATCTTCATCATGAAGAACTTCTTCGAGTCGATCCCGCGGAGCGTCGAGGAGGCCGCACGCATCGACGGCGCGGGGCCGTTCCGCACGTACTGGTCGGTCGTGCTGCCCATGGCCCGCCCCGCCCTCATGACGCTCGTCATCCTGTCGTTCCAGGGCTCGTGGAACGAGCTCGCGCACTTCATCGTCGCGTCGCAGGACCCCGAGCTGCGGACGCTGACCAAGGGCGTGGCGCAGCTCGCCTCGGGTGCGCTCAGCCAGGGGAGCCAGTACCCGCTCAAGCTGGCGGCCGCGGCGATCATGACCATCCCGGTCGTGGTCGTCTTCCTCGTGTTCCAGCGCCGGATCATGAACGTCACGACCGGAGCCGTCAAGGAGTAGGGGTCCGTCGCCCCGAACGTAAACTGCTACCCATGCGTTTCCTCCCCGGCCACGAGCCGTCCTCCGACCTGACCTACGGCGACGTCTTCCTGGTGCCGTCCGCGAGCGAGGTCACGTCGCGCTTCGACGTCGACCTCGCGACGGTCGACGGCACCGGGACCAGCATCCCGGTGGTCGTCGCGAACATGACCGCGGTCGCCGGCCGTCGCATGGCCGAGACCGTGGCCCGGCGCGGGGGCATCGCGGTGATCCCGCAGGACGTCCCGACCGACGTCGTCGCCGACGTCGTCGCGTCCGTCAAGGCGCGGCACACGGTGGTCGAGAGCGCCGTCGTCGTCTCCCCCACCGACACCGTGCACACCGCGCTGACGCTCATCGGCAAGCGCTCGCACGGCGCGGCCGTCGTGCTCGTGGACTCCAGGCCCGTGGGGGTCGTGAGCGCGGCGGACTGCCAGGGCGTCGACCGGTTCACGCAGATCGGCGACGTGATGACCCCGAACCCGACCGTGGTCGAGCTCGAGGTGCTGCGCAGCGGCGGGCTCGAGGCCGCGTTCGAGACGCTGCACGGCTCGCGCCGGCGGTTCTCGCCGGTGGTCTCGGACGGCGCGCTCGTCGGCGTGCTGACCCAGATCGGCGCCCTGCGGTCCTCGATCTACGCGCCCGCGGTCGATGTCGAGGGCCGGCTGCGCGTCGCCGCGGCGGTCGGGATCAACGGTGACGTGGGTGCCAAGGCCAAGGAGCTGCTCGCCGCGGGCGTGGACGTGCTGGTCGTCGACACGGCGCACGGCCACCAGCGCAAGATGCTCGACGCACTCGCGGCGGTGCGCGCGCAGTCGCCGGACGTGCCGGTCGTCGCGGGCAACGTCGTCACGGCCGCGGGGACGCGCGCCCTCATCGAGGCAGGTGCCGACATCGTCAAGGTGGGCGTCGGCCCGGGGGCGATGTGCACGACCCGCATGATGACCGCCGTCGGGCGCCCGCAGTTCTCCGCGGTGCTCGAGTGCGCCGCCGAGGCGCGCCTTCGCGGCAAGCACGTCTGGGCCGACGGCGGGGTCCGCCATCCGCGCGACGTCGCCCTCGCGCTCGCGGCCGGCGCATCGCAGGTGATGGTGGGCTCGTGGTTCGCGGGCACGCACGAGAGCCCGGGCGACCTGCACGAGGACGGCGACGGGCGGATGTACAAGGAGAGCTTCGGCATGGCGTCAGCCCGCGCGGTCGCAGCCCGCACCCGCGGCGGGTCGGCCTTCGAACGCGCTCGCAAGTCGCTCTACGAGGAGGGCATCTCAAGCTCCCGGATGTACTTGGACCCCGAGCGGCCCGGCGTGGAGGACCTGCTCGACCGCATCACGTCCGGCGTGCGCTCGGCCTGCACCTACGTCGGCGCGACGACGCTCGAGGAGCTCCACGAGCGGGCGGTCGTGGGCATCCAGTCGGTCGCCGGGTACGACGAGGGTCGCCCGCTCCCTGACGGCTGGTGAGCCGGTGAGCGCGGCATCCGGCCGACCTCCGCAGCAGGGGGCGCGCGACGAGCTCGTGGGGCTCGCCCGGCGCGGCGTCTCCTGGGACGGCCTCCTCGGTCGCCGGCCGGGCACGGACGCGCGTCCCGCCGCGGTCCTCGTGCTCTTCGGGGTCCTCGACGGCCTACCGGGTCGCCACGTCGCCCGCGCCGTCCCGGCAGACCTCGACGTGCTGCTCGTGGGGCGCGCGGCGACGCTGAGCCACCATTCCGGCCAGGTCGCGTTCCCGGGAGGCCGCGTCGACGCCGGGGACGACGGTCCCGTCGCGGCGGCGGTCCGCGAGGCCGTCGAGGAGACCGGGCTCGACGCTGCCGGGGTCGAGGTCCTGGGCACCCTGGGCGAGCTCGCCGTCCCGGTGAGCAACCATGTGGTGACACCGGTCCTCGCCTGGTGGTCGCGGCCGTCCCCGGTCGGGGTGGTCGACGTCGGCGAGTCCGCCGCCGTGTTCCGGGCCCCGGTCGCAGACCTGATCGATCCCGGGCGTCGCCGGACCGTCGCCATGGACCGCGCAGGCGCGACGTACCGCAGCCCGGCGTTCCTGCTGAACGGATGCACGGTGTGGGGGTTCACGGCGATCGTGCTCGACGGGATCCTCGACGCGCTGGGGTGGACCGAGCCCTGGGACAGCTCCCGCACGATCCCCGTGCCGGTCTGAGCAGTTTCCGCGAGTAGTGCGGTCAGCGGTGCGCCGAGTTGGTTTCTGGGCTCCGTGGTGGGGTGTTTTCGCGTTGCGGGCAGCGAGCGCGAGCCACTGCTCGCCGGTCAACCGGCCCGCGAGGCCCGCCGCCGTCCTCGAGGACAGGCCCGCCACCGGCGTCAACTGCTGACCGGCCACGTCCGCGCGCTGCCGGTCCAGCCCGACCAGGAAGTCCTCACCGCCAAGCTGGGCCGCGGCCAGCCCAACCAACAGCTCATCGGCGCCATAGCCTCGATCGCGTTGCTTGATCGCGCCCACCGCGCCGTCCACCCCCTCGATCACACCCAGCCGGTCCACCCAGCTCGCTGATCGCCACCAGCCCCGAGTTGGGCATCAATGACGGAGCCGACGCGCCGACGCGCACCGGCTTTCGGCCACGCTTTTCGTTGCGTACGCTCATCACCCAGAACGTGTCCTTCCCGTGTGGTTTCTCGATTGTCGTCGTTTCTGGGCTAATGTCAGATGCCGGACCCGCGACGATGCGTCACATCGCGACACGTCGACGGGGAACCGAAGGCAAGAGTGGGCCGAAGGAGGCGCGCATGTCGTTCACCCGGGGAATCCGGCTGAGGAGAAGTTCCGCGCAGTGGCGGGAACGGGCCGGGATGTCGCCGTCCGGCGCCGGGCACGGCGGGAGGGCGGTTCGTTCCGCCCTGCTGGCCGTGGCGGCCCTGCTGCTGATGACGGCGCAGGCGCTGCCGGCGGCCGCGAACCCGCAAGAGACCGACGAAGGTCGCCTCCTCGTGGTGCAGGCCGTCTCGCTCATCGCGAACAGGGCGGCGCCCGAGACCGTGCAGGATCGGATCCAGGACTCGCTGATGGCCCCGGACCTCACGGGTGTCGACCTAGACAAGGTCGAGGCGGCGCTGGCCCTGGTCGAGGAGTCCCCGGGCGACCCTGAGGCCCTCGGCGAGGCCCGCGGGCTCCTGGAGTCCGCGGTGTCCATCCGGGCAGCCACCGGCTACGGGGAGATCCCGGAGCCGGGTGAGGTCGGCACCGGGGAGCAATTCGCGGCCGGCATCGCTACGGGCACGACGGTCATCCTCGATCCGCTCGATCCCGAGCTGGGCATCGGCGACGCCGGGGACGTGATCCTCATCGTGCTGGCCGCGGGCTCGATCGTGCTTGGCCTGTACCTGAGCCGCAGATGGCGGCCCGATCACACCGTCAGTGAACTCCGTCGAGAGGTGCAGTCATGAGCGCTGGTGCGCGAGCCGGGGCGCCCGGAGCCGGAACCGTCCCCGAGGCCGGAACCTCCCCCCAAGGCGACGAGCGGCCTCGCGGCCGGTGGCGCCGGGCGGTGGACGCGGTGGACGAGCGGATGGGGCTGAAGGCTCTGGCGTATGAGGTGCCCGAGCACGCCAACAACCTCGGGTGGAGCCTGGGGGCGCTGACCGCGATCTCGTTCTTCACGCTGCTGGTGACGGGGATCTACATCGCCCAGTGGTACAACCCGATGCCGGAGCTGGCGAACCAGTCGGTGCGGACGATCATGAGCAGCGTCCCGCTGGGGTCGTTCGTGCGGGGCCTGCACTACTGGGCGGCCCAGGCGATGTACGTGCTGGCGCTGCTGCACATGGTCCGGGTGTTCTCGCACGGGTCGTTCAAGCGCCCGCGGGAGGGCAACTGGATCGTTGGGGCGTCGATGCTGCTCCTGACCTTCCTCGCCGTGTTCACCGGCACGGTGCTCAAGTGGGACCAGGAGGGCTTCGAGGCCCTGACGCACAACATCGAGGTCGCCGAGCTCGTCGGCGGGCTAGGGGTGTGGTTCACCGGCAACCTCGCCCCCGAGGTGCCGATCCTGCTGCGCCTGTACACGGCCCACGCGGTGATCATCCCTGGGCTGATCCTGGCCCTGTTCGTCATCCACGCCCTGCTCGTCAAGCGGCACAAGATCTCCCCGCACCCGGAGATCCCGGCCCCGGCCCGTGAGGGCGTCGCCCCGTTCACCGAGCACCTGAAGCGGGCCGGGGCCTTCGGGCTGGTGCTGCTGGGGGTGCTCGCGGTGCTGGCGGTGCTGATCCCGCCGATCCTCGGGCCCACCCCCGTGGAGGGCATCGAGGTCACCCGGCCGATGTGGATGTTCTGGTGGTTCTTCCCGTTCGAGGGCTGGTTCGGGGTCGCCTCGGTGGGCGTCATCATGGCCGTCGTGTTCGGTCTGCTGTTCCTGGTCCCGTTCCTCGACCGCGGCCCGAAGCGACGCTGGCGGGACCGCAAGGTGGCGGTGACGGTGCTGGCCCTGATCGCCGTGGGCATGCTGGTGATCAGCGTCTACGTGTGGACCGGTGGCGGGGGCCACTGATGCCGACACGACCGGGGGGGCGGCGGGCTCGGCGCTGGTTCTGGATCCTGGTGGTGACCGCCGTCGCCGCGATGGGGACGCTCTACCGGGCCATCCAGGCCGAGCCGGGGCCCGCCGCCGGGATCCTCTTCCTGGTCAGCGCGCTGGTCCTGGTGGCCGCGCTGGCCCAGGCGTCGCGGATCTGGCTGGCTCTGGCGGGTCCGGTCCCGTGGTCGCAGCTGCGACGTCGTCTTGCCACCCTCGACGACGGGAGGCCGTCCAAGCGGGGCGAGGCGGCCCCCGGCTCCAAGAGGGCCGCCCGGCGAGCTCGCCCCTGAGGTGGCGCCACGGCCTCGATCGCGGGCACTTTCCTCGTCTCGCACGCCGAACAACACCCCAACTCCTCTGGATCGGGTCTGAGCGGCCTGTACGAGGCACGGTCAGGCACGCGGCGCTGGTAGACGCAAGTAGGCGCGGTCAGCGGTCCGGCGCCTGACCGGACGCCGCCTCGTCGCGGCCCGTGACCGCGCGGCACGAGCGCCGCACCAGTTCCGCGAGCACACCCAGGTCCACCGCGTCGAGGTTCTTCAGGTACAGGCACGACTTGGCCGTGGTGTGCGGCCCCAGGCGCCCGAGCAGGTCGCTCTGGTCCGCGAAGCCCTCGACCAGGTAGACCGTCGTGGCCGCCTTGCGGGGCGAGAAGGCCGCCGCAGGAGCGTCACCCTCCCGGCCGCTGGAGTAGACGTAGTGGTAGCGCCCGAAGCCGACGATCGAGCGCCCCCACATCCGCGGCGGCTCCCCCGTGATCCGCCGCATGAGGTCCACGAGCCTGTCGGCGTCCCGGCGTCGGACCTCGCTCGGCACCTGGTCGAGGAAGGCGTCCACCTCGACGTCGGTCTCGACCATCACGGGCGTCTTCTTCTCGGTGCTCATGACCCCCATTGAAGCGCGACGGGGCGCCCACCTGGGAGAGGTGGGCGCCCCGGGCGTCGACAGGGCGGACGGGCTGCTCAGGCGCTCAGGCGCTCAGTCGCTCACGAGCGAGCGCAGCACGTACTGCAGGATGCCGCCGTTGCGGTAGTAGTCCGCCTCGCCGGGGGTGTCGATGCGGAGCACCGCGTCGAACTCCACCGTCGAGCCGTCGCCCTTGGTGGCCGTCACCGTGAGCGTCCGCGGCGTCGTGCCCTCGTTGAGCGCCGTGACGCCCGCGATGTCGAACGTCTCGGTGCCGTCCAGGCCGAGCGAGTCCGCCGACTCCCCCGCCGGGAACTGCAACGGGAGCACGCCCATCCCGATGAGGTTCGAGCGGTGGATGCGCTCGAAGCTCTCGGTGATGACCGCCCGGACGCCGAGGAGGCTCGTGCCCTTGGCCGCCCAGTCGCGCGACGAGCCGGAGCCGTACTCCTTCCCGCCCAGGATCACCAGCGGCACACCCGCGGCGGCGTAGCCCTGCGCGGCGTCGTAGATCGTCGTCTGCTCGCCGGTGAGGTGGTTCACGGTGAAGCCGCCCTCGACGCCCGGCACCAGCTGGTTGCGGAGCCGGATGTTCGCGAACGTGCCGCGGATCATGACCTCGTGGTTCCCACGGCGCGAGCCGTAGGAGTTGAAGTCACGGCGGCCGATCCCGTGCTCCGCGAGGTAGGCGCCGGCCGGGCTGTCGGGCTTGATCGAGCCGGCCGGGCTGATGTGGTCGGTCGTGACCGAGTCACCCAGCTTGGCGAGCACGCGAGCTCCCGTGATGTCCGTGACCGGCTCCGGCGTCATGCCCATGCCGTCGAAGTACGGGGGCTTGCGGACGTACGTCGACTGCGGGTCCCAGGCGAACGTGGCGCCCTCGGGCGTCTGCAGCGAGCGCCAGCGGTCGTCGCCCGCGAACACGTCCGCATAGTTCTTCGTGAACATCTGGCGGTCGATCGCGGAGTCGATCGTCGACTGGACGTCCTGCGGCGCGGGCCAGATGTCCCGCAGGAACACCTGCTCCCCGCTCTGGGTCGTGCCGAGCGGCTGGTTCTCGAAGTCGAAGTCCATCGTGCCCGCGAGCGCGTAGGCGATCACCAGCGGCGGCGATGCCAGGTAGTTCATCTTCACGTCGGGGTTGATCCGGCCCTCGAAGTTGCGGTTGCCCGACAGCACCGAGACGACCGAGAGGTCGTGCTCGTTCACCGCGGCCGAGACCTCCTCGGGCAGCGGGCCCGAGTTGCCGATGCAGGTCGCGCAGCCGTAGCCGACCAGGTGGAAGCCGAGCTTCTCGAGGTAGGGCCACAGGCCCGCCTTCTCGTAGTAGTCGGTGACGACCTGCGAGCCGGGCGCCATCGACGTCTTGACCCACGGCTTGGCGGTGAGGCCCTTGGCGACCGCGTTCTTGGCGAGGAGCGCCGCGGCGAGCATGACCGACGGGTTCGAGGTGTTGGTGCACGACGTGATCGAGGCGATGACGACCGCGCCGTGGTCCAGCTCGGTCTCGGTGCCGTCCACCAGGGTGACCGGCACGCGCTTGTGCGGGCGGGTGACGCTGTCGCCGGCGTGGACGTGCGCGGGCTTGTCCGAGCTGTCCGCGTGCTCGCCGGCCGCGATCGGGTCGGAGGCCGGGAAGGTCTCGGCGACCGACTCGTCGAGCCCGGTGAAGGGCGCGGCGGCGGCTGCATCCACGTAGTCGAGGATCGAGGTGGCGAACGACTCCTTCGCCTCGGTCAGCGCGATGCGGTCCTGCGGGCGCTTGGGGCCGGCGATCGAGGGCACGACGCTCGACAGGTCGAGCTCGAGGTACTCGGAGAACACGGGCTCGACGTAGCCGGGCGCGTCGGGCGCGTGCCACAGGCCCTGCTCCTTGGCGTACGCCTCGACGAGCGCGAGCTGGTCCTCGCTGCGGCCCGTCAGACGCAGGTAGTCGAGCGTGACGCCGTCGATCGGGAAGATCGCGCAGGTCGAGCCGAACTCGGGCGACATGTTGCCGATCGTCGCGCGGTTGGCCAGCGGCACCTGAGCCACGCCGTCGCCGTAGAACTCGACGAACTTGCCCACGACGCCGTGCTGGCGCAGCTGCTCGGTGATCGTGAGCACGACGTCCGTCGCGGTCACGCCGGACGGGATGGTGCCCGTGAGCTTGAAGCCGACGACGCGCGGGATGAGCATCGAGACCGGCTGGCCGAGCATCGCGGCCTCGGCCTCGATCCCGCCGACGCCCCAGCCCAGCACGCCGAGGCCGTTGACCATCGTCGTGTGCGAGTCGGTGCCGACGCACGTGTCGGGGTAGGCACGGACGACCGTCGAGCCGTCGGCGCCGCGGGCCTCGCGCGTCATGACGCCGCGGGCCAGGTACTCGATGTTGACCTGGTGCACGATGCCGGTGCCGGGCGGGACGACCTTGAAGTCGTCGAACGCCGTCTGGCCCCAGCGCAGGAACTGGTAACGCTCGAAGTTGCGCTGGTACTCGAGCTCGACGTTGCGCTCGAAGGCGTCGGCACGCCCGGCCACGTCGATCTGGACCGAGTGGTCGATGACCAGCTCGGCGGGCGCGAGCGGGTTGATGCGCGCGGGGTCACCACCCAGGTCCGCCACCGCCTCGCGCATCGTCGCGAGGTCGACGACGCACGGCACGCCCGTGAAGTCCTGCATGACGACGCGCGCGGGGGTGAACTGGATCTCGGTGCTCGGCTCGGCCGCGGGGTCCCAGCCGGCCAGCGCGTGCACGTGGTCGGCCGTGATGTTGGCGCCGTCCTCGGTCCGCAGGAGGTTCTCCGCGAGGATCTTGAGGCTGTAGGGCAGCCGCTCGAGCCCGGGCACAGCGGCGAGGCGGTAGACCTCGTAGGAGGTCTGGCCGACCTCCAGGGTCCCCTTCGACCCGAACGTGTCGACGTTGCTCACTCATGACTCCTTCACCTGGCGGGTGTCCGGCGGCAGTGGGCCGCCGGACGACGACGGCACCGACCACCTGGGGGCGCCGCCGCACGATATCTCGACGTCAAGATACATCGTAGCGCGTCGACGGTCCGCGGGTGCCGCGCGCCGCGCCGACCACCCACCCGCGCGCGTCGTCGCGCGACTCCCCGGTGACCGCGGGACGCGGGCGGCTCAGCCCTGGGACGTGCGCTGCGCGAGCGTCTCCGCGAGCCTGCGCTCGTGCTCGACGGCGCGCTGGTGCGCCCGGGGGTCGTACTCGGGGGTCCCGGTCTTGCGAGCCTCCGCCGCGGCGATCCTGCTGGCCTCGACGTACCGCCGGGCGACGTCGTCCTGGTGCTCCTCCGTCACAGCGACTCCCCTCCTCCGGTGGGCACCCGGCCGCGCACCGGCGCCCAGTGCCTCGACGCTATGCCGGAGAGGTGAACCTGGCCAGCCCTGCGCCCCGCCGAGCCCTCGCGGGCCGCCCCCCGTGCGCCGCCCCCTCAGCCCTGCCGTCAGCCGCGGTCGAGCACGGCCACGCACTCGACGTGGTGGGTCATCGGGAAGAGGTCGAACGCCCGCAGGCCGGCCAGGTCGTACCCGTGACCCGCGAAGTACGACAGGTCGCGCGCGAGCGCCGCCGGGTCGCACGCGACGTAGACCACACGGTCGGGGCGGAGCGCGGCGATCGACCCGACGACGGCGCGACCGGCGCCCGAGCGAGGCGGGTCGAGCACGACGGCGTCGGCGTGCACCACGTCCGAGTCGGCGTCGACGGTCCCCTCGAGGACCCGTGCGACCTCGCCGTGGTGCAGCTCGACGTTCGGGCGGTCGTGGACGTTGCGGCGCGCGTCCCGGACCGCCCGCTCGTCCCCCTCGACCAGGACGACCTCGCCGGTCGGGCCGACCGCGTCGGCGAGCGGGAGCGTGAAGAGGCCCGCGCCCGCGTAGAGGTCGAGCACGGTCGCGCCCTCGACCTCGCCCAGCGCGGCGAGCACCGCGTCGGCGAGCAGGCCGGGCGCCTCGCGGTGCACCTGCCAGAACCCGTCTGCCGCCACCCGGTAGGTGTGCTCGCGACCCGCCACGACGACCCGCTCGCGGACGCTCGTGCGGGCGTTGGGCCGGGTGTCCGCGCGGCCGCCCGCGAACGGCACGCCGTCGACCAGGATCATCGGCGCCTGGTCATCCGCGGGCGCGACGGCCTCGATCCGGACCCCGGGCCGCCAGGTGCGGTCGAACAGCCCGAGCCCGGCGATCGCCTCGCTCGCGAGCGGCATGGCGGTCAGCGGGTGGATGTCGTGGGACCGGAACCCGCGCATCCCGGCCCGGCCCTCGGCGTCGACCACGAGGTCGATGCGCGTGCGCCAGCCCAGGCCCCCCTGCTCGTCGTCGCCGGGAGCAGCCTCGACGACCACGTCGCGCTCGAGCCGCGCCAGGCGCTGGAGCTGCTCCGCCACGACCGCGGCCTTCCACGCGCGCTGCGCGGGCAGGGCGACGTGCGCGAGCTCGCCGCCGCCGACGCCGCCCGGGCCGGCCGCCGGCCAGGCCGAGGGGACGCGGTCGGGGGACGCCTCGAGCACCTCGACGGCGTCGGCCCGCCAGAAGCTCGCGTCCGAGTCGGCGTCGGTCAGCCGGACGACCACGCGCTCCCCCGGCAGGCTGTGCCGCACGAACACCACGCGGCCACCCGGGCGGTCGTCCGTCGGTGCCAGCCGGGCGACGCAGTGGCCGCCGTGCGCGACCGGCCCGACCTCGAGCTCCACGAGCTCGCCGGCCGCCGAGGCCACGCCCGTGCGAGGCGGACGCGCCCGGTTCGGGGTGCGGTGCGGGCGACGGCGGGCGTGGTCAGTAGGCACGCGGCACCGTACCCCGGACGTCGTCGTCCAGCCCCGTCTGCCCCTCGGACGAGGCGAGCTGCCACGGCACCGACGCGACGACCACCCCGGGGGTGAAGAGCAGGCGGCCCTTGAGCCGCAGCGCGCTCTGGTTGTGCAGGAGCTGCTCCCACCAGTGCCCGACGACGTACTCGGGGATGTAGACCACGACGAGGTCCCGGGGGCTCTCGCGCCGGATCGAGCGGACGTAGTCGATGATCGGCCGCGTCACCTCGCGGAAGGGCGAGTCGAGGACCTTGAGCCGGACCGGCAGGTCGAGCGCCTCCCACGCCGTGCGCAGCTCGGCGACGTCGTCGGGGTCGACGCCCACGGTCACGGCCTCGAGAACCTGCGGCCGGGAGGCGCGCGCGTACGAGATGGCCCGCATCGTCGGCTTGTGGAGCCGCGAGACCAGCACGATGGCGTGGACCCGGCTCGGGAGGGCGCGCGCGGCCGCGGGATCGTCCAGGGCGAGCTCCGCGCGGACCAGGTCGTAGTGCCTGCGGATCGCCTTCATGGTGACGAACACGATCGCCATGGCGAGGATCGCGATCCAGGCACCGTGCGTGAACTTGGTGACGAGGACGACGACGAGCACGGTCCCGGTCATGCCGAGCCCGATCGCGTTGATCAGCCGCGAGCGCGTCATCCGGGCCCGTGCCTGGGGGCCGGGCTCGGTCCGCAGGTGCCGGGTCCAGTGCCGGACCATCCCGAGCTGGCTCACCGTGAACGAGACGAACACGCCGACGATGTAGAGCTGGATGAGCCGGGTGACCTGGGCGTCGAACGCGACGATCAGCGCGATCGCGGCGAGCGCGAGCGTGACGATCCCGTTCGAGAACGCGAGCCGGTCGCCCCGAGTGTGCAGCTGGCGCGGGAGGTAGCCGTGCTTGGCGAGGATCGAGCCGAGCACCGGGAACCCGTTGAAGGCGGTGTTGGCCGCGAGCACCAGGATCAGGCCCGTCACGGCCGAGACCACGTAGAAGGCCACCGGGAACCCGCGGAACACCGCGTCGGCCAGCTGGCCGATGACCGGGTGCTGCACGTAGTCGTCGGGCACCGGCCGCCCGTCGACCCGCAGCTGGGAGAGGTCTTGCGCGTAGCGCACGCCCGTGAGGTTCGCGAGGACGAGGATCGACAGGATCATCGTCACCGAGATGCCGCCGAGCAGCGCGAGCGTCGTGGCGGCGTTGCGGCTCTTCGGCTTGCGGAACGCGGGCACGCCGTTGCTGATCGCCTCGACCCCCGTGAGCGCGGCGGAGCCGGATGCGAACGCGCGCAGCACGAGGAACCCGCCGGCCAGACCGGTGAGCCCCTCGTCGAGCCCGGGTGCCCCCAGCAGCTCGAAGCCGGCGCTCTCCGCCGCCGGCAGGTTGCCCGCCCACGACCGCACGAAGCCGACGACCGCCATCGTGCCGATCGACAGCATGAAGAGGTACACCGGGATCGCGAAGGCGCGGCCCGACTCCTTGACCCCCCGGAGGTTGGCGATCGTCAGCAGGACGACGAGGGCGACCGCGAAGGCGGTCTCGTTCCCCCGCAGCGCCGGGATCGCGCTCGCCGCGTACTGCGCGCCCGACGAGATCGAGACCGCGACCGTCAGCACGTAGTCCACCAGGAGCGCGCTGGCCACGCCCACGCCCGCGTTGGCGCCGAGGTTGACGGTCGCGACCTCGTAGTCGCCGCCGCCGGACGGGTAGGCGTGCACGTTCTGCCGGTAGGACGCCACCACCGTGAGCATCACGACGGCGACCGCGAGGCCGACCCACGGCGAGATCACGAGCGCCCCCACGCCCGCGAGCGAGAGCGTGAGCAGGATCTCGTCCGGGGCGTACGCCACCGACGACAACGCGTCCGACGCGAACACCGGCAGGGCGATGCGCTTCGGCAGGAGCGTGTGCCCCATGCGGTCGCTGCGGACAGGGCGTCCGATCAGCAAGCGTTTGGCGGCATCCGAGATGTCCGACACGACAGTCATGCTAGGCACTCCGGCAGACGTCGGACGCCGCGAAGGCCCCGCCACGCCCGCTGCGTGCTCCCAGGCCGGACGGTATAGCGTGACCGGCTGTGCACTTCGTCATCATGGGCTGCGGCCGCGTCGGCGCGACGCTCGCGCAGTCGCTCGAGAGCCAAGGGCACTCGGTCGCGGTCATCGACCAGAACCCGGAGTCCTTCCGCCGCCTCGACGCCGACTTCTCGGGGCGCAAGGTCACGGGTCTCGGGTTCGACCGGGACACCCTCGCGCAGGCCGGCATCGACGACGCCTACGCCTTCGCGGCGGTCTCCGACGGCGACAACTCGAACATCGTGGCGGCTCGCGTGGTGCGCGAGACCTACGGAGTGGACCGGGTCGTGGCGCGCATCTACGACCCCCACCGCGCGGAGATCTACCAGCGTCTGGGCATCCCGACCGTCGCGACCGTCCGCTGGACGGCGGACCAGGTCCTGCGCCGCCTGCTCCCGATGGGTGCGACAGACGAGTACCGCGACTCGTCGGGCCAGATCCGGCTGCTGCAGATGGACGTCCACCCCGCCTGGTACGGCCGGCCGCTGCGCCTGGTGGAGCAGGCCACCGGGTCACGGGTCGCGTTCGTCCAGCGGTACGGCGACGGCCTGCTGCCGACGAGCGACAGCGTGCTCCAGGAGAACGACGTGCTGCACATGCTCGTCCGGACGCCGGACGCGGCCGCGGTCGAGCGCGTCCTCACCCGCGTCCCGGTGGAGAGCTGATGCGCGTCGTCATCGCAGGCGCCGGGTCCGTCGGCCGGTCCATCGCGCGCGAGCTCCTCGCCCACGGTCACGAGGTGACGATCATCGACCGCCAGCCGTCCGCGATGCGCGTCGCCCAGGTCGCCGACGCCGAGTGGCTGCTCGCCGACGCGTGCGAGCTGCCGACGCTCACCGAGGCCAAGGTGGACGAGTGCGACGTCGTGGTCGCCGCCACGGGGGACGACAAGGCGAACCTGGTCATCGCGCTGCTGTCCAAGACCGAGTACGGGGTGCCGCGCACGGTCGCGCGCGTCAACAACCCGAAGAACGAGTGGATGTTCGACGAGAGCTGGGGCGTCGACGTCGCCGTCTCGACACCGCGCATCATGACCGCGATGGTCGAGGAGGCCGTCTCGGTCGGCGACCTCGTGCGGATCTTCACGTTCCACCAGTCGGGCGCGGACATCCTCGAGATCACGCTCCCGGTCGGGTCCTCGCTGGCCGGGCTGCGCGTGGGTCAGGTCGTGTGGCCGACCGACACGGTGCTCGCGTGCATCGTGCGGGGCGACCAGCCGATCGCGCCGAGCCCGGACGACACCCTCGAGGAGGGTGACGAGCTGATGTTCGTCACCGGTCGCCAGGCGGACGAGAAGGAGCTCGAGCGACTGCTGGGGTCCGGACCAACAACCAGGTGAGCCACAGGGTCAGGGCCCAGAGCGGCACGCCCATCGCGAGCCGCGCCGTGCCGAGCCAGCCCACCTCGGCGCCGAGGTAGAGCGGGACCTGGACCACGAGCCGCAGGCCGAACATGCCCACCCAGAGCCACGTCGCGAACGAGTACGCGCGGCGCAGGCGCCGATCGGCGCGCCAGGACGTCCCCTCGCCCCGCAGCAGACCCACGACGACCCCGACGAGCGGCCAGCCCACGAGCAGCGACACGAGGCACGCGGCCAGGTAGCCCGCGTTGGTCCACAGCCCCACGACGAAGTAGTCCTGCGCCTGCCCCGACCGCGCGGCCCAGAACACGCCCACCGCGACCCCGACGACGCCGGCGAGCGCCTGGGTCACGGGGGTGCGCTGCAGCAGCCGGACGACGACGGCGGCCAGCGTGACCGCCGACGCCGCCACGAGCGCGGGCGTCAGGGCGCTGGTGACGAGGTAGACGACGACGAAGACGAGCCCCGGCGCGACCGACTCGGCCACCCCGCGGACACCGCCCGTCGCCTCGGCCACGGAGAACTCGGACCCGGTCAGCGCGCGCAGCCCGTTGTTCTTCTCGGCGGGCTCGGAAGGCTCACTCACCGTGGCGGGGCTGGAGCTCGTAGCGGGGATTGTAGATGGTCGACCGGCCGACGACCGTGCACGCCATGCCCTCGAACGAGCCACGCCGGCCCGGTTCGATGCCGCTGATCTCCCGGCGGCCCAGCCAGACGAGGTCGACCGTGCCCGTGCCGTCGTACAGCTCGGCCTCGAGCGCCGGGACGCCCTCACGGGGACGAAGGGTGACCGAGCGCAGGACGCCGTTGACCGTCGAGCGACGCCGGTCGGGGAGGTCGCGGACCGCGGTGCAGCCGGCCTTGGCCGACTCGTGCCGCTCCTCGTCCGCCTCGAGCTCCGCCTGGGAGGCGAAGACGTGCTGGAGAGCGCTGCGCAGGCTCATGGTCGGTGGTCCGTTCCGGTGCAGGCGGGCGTCACGGCGTCAGTGGATCTCGGTGATCTCGGGGCCGCGCTCGAGCGGGTCGAAGGCCGGCGGTCCCTGCGCGGGTGCGCCATCGGGCGTCCCGGGGACGAGCGGGGAGCCCTGCCCCGGCAGGCGGAGCGGCAGCAGGTCGCGCGGCGCGCGCGCGTCCGACCCGCGGACGACGACGATGTCACCGAAGAGCTCCTCGAGCTCGCGCGCCGCCTCGGGGTCGACGGCGGCCTTGCCCGTCAGCACGCCGCGCAGGAACCACCGCGGGCCGTCGTGGCCGATGAAGCGGGCAGGACGGTGGCCCGTGCGACCCTCGGGGGTGCGCACCTGGAGCCGCGCCAGGAGCTCACGCCCGAACGGCCCCGGGAGGTCGTCGGCAGACCCGCCCTGCTTGGTCACCGACTCGGCGATCTCGGCGCGGATCTCGTCCCAGATGCCCTCGGTCCGCGGTGCCGCGAACGCCTGCACCTGGAGAGCGGAGCCGTGGAGGTTGAGCGCGACCGCGGTGACCTGATCGGACCTCTTGTCGATCTCCATGCGGAGCTCCATGCCGGGCACCCCGGGCACCCACAGGGCGCCGAGGTCGACCCGGCGACCCACGCCGTCGACGTCGTGCTCGTCCCACGGCCCGCCGACGCGGCGGTCCGTGCCGGCGTCCCCCGGGCCGCTGAACGGCGTGACGTCGGCGGTCACGCCCTCGTCGGACGTGTCGCCCGCGGGAGCCGGGCCGGTCGCCTCGGCGTCGGCGCCCTCGACCGCCTCGCTGCCGACGGCGTCATCGGCGGCGCGATCCTTCGCGCCGCGTCGGAACAGACCCACGTGTGCATCCCTTCTCGACCGCACTCTCCAGCCGGCACGCCCGGACGGGGCGTGCCGAGGTGCGGCACCATGTCGACCCTAAGCCGGACGGCGGTGCCGAACCTACCCCCCGGCTGCGTTCCAGCCCCCGCTCGAGCCGAAGCCACCCTCACCCCGGCGGGAGCCCGGCAGCGACTCGACCCGCACGAAGCGCGCGCGCTCGACCCGCTGGACGACGAGCTGGGCGATGCGGTCGCCCCGCGCGAGCTCGAGCGGGGCGACCGGGTCGGTGTTGAGCAGCGTGATCTGGATCTCGCCGCGGTACCCCGCGTCGACCGTGCCAGGCGCGTTGACGATCGTGAGCCCATGGCGTCGGGCGAGGCCCGAGCGGGGGTGGACGAGCCCGACGTACCCGTCGGGCAGCGCGATCGCGACGCCCGTCGGCACCGTCACGCGTCCCTGCGGCGGGATGACGACGTCGACGCGCGTCACGAGATCGGCCCCCGCGTCGCCGGGGTGCGCGTACGCCGGAGCGGGCAGGTCGTCGTCGAGCAGCAGGAGCAGGACCTCGAGGTCCGTGTCGGCGCGGGTCACGGCGGACGACTCTAGACCGGTTCGGCCGTCCCGCTGCACCCCTGCCGGGGCGGATCCCACACGACCGGTGGGATGCTGGGGCCATGACTCCTCCTTCGACGTCGTCGACCGCCCTCACCTTCCACGAGCGGCTCTGGCCCGGTCCGCTCGGGTGGGTCGGGGTCGTGGCGTTCGGGGTCGTCCTCGGCGCCGCGCTGTACCCGGTGGACAGCACGGTGGCCGTCGTGGTCGGCCTGGTCGGCCTCGTCATCGGGCTCGTGGCCATGGTGCGATGGACCCCCACGGTCGCCGTGGTCGACGGCGAGCTCCGCGCCGGCGACGCCCACATCCCGCTGGCCCTGCTCGGCGAGGTCCGACCCCTCGACGCCGAGGCCACCCGCGTCGAGCTCGGCCCGGCGCTCGACGCCCGCGCCTACGTCTGCCTGCGGGCCTGGGCGCGCACCGGGGTCCGGGCCGAGGTCCTCGACCCGGCGGACCCCACGCCCTACTGGCTCGTCTCGACCCGGCGACCGGCTGCGCTCGCACGCGCCGTCGCGCAGGAACGGACGAGCCCGGGAGAGTAGCGCTCCTGGGCTCGTCCGTTGGTACGTGTGGTCAGCGCGATCCCTGCGGACAGTGGGCCGGGCTGGTCAGGCGGCACACTCCGTGCACACGGGCTGACCGTTCTTCTCGAACGCCAGCTGGCTGCGGTGGTGCACCAGGAAGCAGCTCGAGCACGTGAACTCGTCCGCCTGCCGAGGCAGGACGCGGACGGACAGCTCCTCGCCGGAGAGGTCCGCGCCCGGGAGCTCGAAGCCCTCGGCCGCCTCGGTCTCGTCCTCGTCGACAACCCCCGAGCTCTTGTCCGAGCGCCGCGCCTTGAGCTCCTCGAGCGAGTCCTCGCTGAGGTCCTCCTCGGTCTTGCGAGGGGCGTCGTAGTCCGTTGCCATCTTGTGTGGTCACACTCCGTGTCATGTCGAGTCAGTGGTCTACGCGTGAGTAATGCGCACGAGGGCCCGGATGTTCCCGGGCGCAGGGATTGTGCACCATTTTCCTGGGGGCTGCACGTACGGCCGGGTCGCGCGGTCAGGCGCCGCTCGCCGCGCCGTGGGCCTCGAGGATCCGGACCAGCTCCCGCGCGCTCGCGGGCGGGCCGGCGACGGTCATCGCCTCTCCGGCGGGCGCGCCGTGCAGGCCGCTGACCACCGCGCCGGCCTCCGCCGCGACGAGCGCCCCGGCGGCCAGGTCCCAGGGCTTGAGCCCTCGCTCGTAGTAGAGGTCGAGGTTGCCCCCGGCCACGAGGCACAGGTCGAGCGCGGCGGCGCCCATCCGGCGGACGTCCCGGACGTGCGGGAGCACCTGCGCGAGCAGCAGGGCCTGCTCGGTGCGTCGCTGCCGGGTGTACGAGAAGCCGGTGGCGAGGAGGGACTCCGCCAGCGGGCGCGCCGCGTTGACACGCACCCGCTGCCCGTCGAGGAACGCGCCGAGCCCCCGGCCCGCGGTCCACGTCCGGCCGTCCGGCACCGCATGCACCGCGCCCGCGACGGCCGTCCACGTCGCGGGCGCGGTCTCGCCGGCGACGACGGCGACGGAGACGGCGTAGGCGGGGATCCCGTACAGGTAGTTGACCGTGCCGTCGATCGGGTCGACGACCCAGGTCAGACCGGAGGAGCCGGGCCGGAACTCACCCTCCTCGCCCAGGACGGCGTCGTCGGGCCGGTGCTCGGCGAGGAGCGAGCGCAGCAGCTCCTCCGACGCCACGTCCATCTGCGTCACCACGTCCACGGGGCTCGACTTGGTCGCCGCGACGTCGACCCGGTCGGGCCGCCCCTCGAGGACGAGCGCGCCGGCCGCACGGGCCAGGCGCGCGGCGAGCTCCATGAGGACGGTGGTCGTGGCGGCGTCGGGCAGGACGGGCGGCGGCGTGGTCACGTCCTCATCCTGCCCCAGCCGCGTCGTGACCGAGGTGCGAGGGCCTGCAGGGTCGAGCCGACGCCGCGCCGCGTCGGTGCCGCCGTTCGGCGCGTCGAGGTGGCACCCTTCTGGGTGAGGTACCGGGAGGTCGCATGGGTGAGCTGGAGCTGGTAGGCCTGCACGAGGACGGGGAGCACCTCGTCCTGGCAGGTCCCGACGGGCAGCGGTTCCGGCTGCGGATCGACGAGCCGCTGCGTGCGGCGGTGCGACGCGATCGTCCGCAGCTCGAACAGCTGCGCGCCGAGGGTGCGGGCACCCTGTCGCCGCGGGAGATCCAGGCCCGCATCAGGTCGGGTCGCTCGGCGCAGGACGTCGCCGACTCGGCGGGGGTCGCGGTCGAGCACGTCCGCCGCTACGAGGGACCGGTGCTCGCCGAGCGCGAGTTCGTCGCGAGCCAGGCGCGCGCTGCGCGCGTCGGCCGGGAGACGGGTGCGCCCGTCCTCGGTGACCTGGTGACCGACCGGCTCGCCGCACGCGGCGTCGACGTCGGGTCGATCGAGTGGGACGCCTTCCGCGAGGGGTCGGGCTCATGGACGGTGGCCGTGCGCTTCCGCACCGGTGAGGACCCGCGCGAGGCCCTGTGGTCGTTCGACACGCAGGCCCGGTCGGTGCAGGCGCTCGAGGACGAGGCGCGGTGGCTCTCCGAGACCGAGCTCGCGGACGAGCCCATCCCCCGGCGTCACCTCGCCGCTGTGCGGGACGCCGTCTTCGACGTCCAGGCCGACGGCGCGATCCGACCCGTCCTCGCCTCGGTCGACGCTCCTGTCGCGACGTCGGAGCCGGAGCCGGACGACGTGACGGCCGCCCTGCTCGACGACCTCCGGACGAAGCGGGGCGTGCGCCAGCAGCTCGAGCTGCCGGACGAGGACGACGACGGCGAGGCGTTCGAGGGCTTCGGGCCGCAGCACATGTTCGACCTCGGTCCGGCGGGCGAGCCACCCGCCGCTCACCCGCCGCACTCCGACCCCGGGTCCGCGACCGACGCGACGGTCCTGCCGGCGAGCCCACGCCGGCTCGCGCGTCGCACGAAGACCCCGGTGGCGCTCGAGCCCGACGAGCCGCACCCTGACGAGGCGGTGCCGCCGCCGCTCGCGGAGCGTCCGCGCGGCGGCCGCAAGGGGCGTGCGAGCGTGCCGAGCTGGGACGAGATCGTCTTCGGCGCGAAGCCGGAGTAGCCGCCGGCTCCAGGAGCCCTCAGACGTCGAGGTCGAGGGTCTGCGCCGACGGTGACGCGACGCGTGCCGCGACTGACGTCATGCGACGCATGTGGTGGCGGCGGCACAGCACCTCGTACGCGACCTCGCCCGGGTCCGCCTCGGTGTCGCCGACCACGACCTGAGCGCCCTCGACCACCATGATGCCGTCGACGGTGCGGGCGTTGTGCGTGGCCCTCGCACCGCACCAGCACAGCGCCTGGACCTGGAGCTCCTCGACCCGGTCGGCGAGCTCGATCAGGCGCTGCGACCCGGGGAACAGCCGGGTCCGGAAGTCTGCCGTGATGCCGAACGCGAACACGTCGACACCCATCTCGTCGACCAACCTGGCCAGCTGCTCGACCTGCGTCGGCGAGTAGAACTGCGCCTCGTCGCAGATGAGGTAGTCCACCCGGTCGCCCCGCATGCGGCGCGTGACCACCTCGGCCCAGAAGTCGGTGGCGTCACCGACTTCGTACGCCGCCGTCCGCAGGCCGAGACGCGAGGAGAGCACGTCCGTCCCCGCGCGGTCGTTGCGCGTGAAGATCACCCCGCCGCGGCCGCGCGCCGCGTGGTTGTGGTCCATCTGCAGCGCCAGGGTCGACTTGCCGCTGTCCATCGTCCCGGAGAAGAACGCGAGCTCTGCCACGGCCCGTCGCCTCCGGGCTACCGGTGCACCACGAGGAGCGGGACGTGCATCTCCTCGGGCGTGAACGAGCCGTGGACGCCGAGCAGCTCCATCGAGGCGGCGGTCTGCGTCCGGGAGTCGACGACAGTGGCCCTGCCGGTCATCGCCGCGACGACGTCACCGAGGAGGGGCCGCACGTGCTCGGAGACGGGTCCGAACCACCCCGCCGCGATCGCGTCGTCGCGCGTGGCGACGACGGCCGCGTCGCCGAGCGTCGCGCGCCAGCGGTCGGCGACGTCGTCCGCGGCGGCGAGCGTGCCCGACGTGGTGTGCACGTGCAGGGCGCGCGGCTCCCCCGCGACGAGCTCGACGCCGTCGGACAGCGCCGGGGTGCGCGCGACGTCCCACCGTCGAGCCGGGTCGACGGCGACCATGCCGTGGTCCGCCGTGACGACCATGGACGTGCCCGGCGGGAGCGCCCTGGCCAGGCGGGCCAGCTCGCGGTCGAGGGCGCCCAGCTCGTCTCCCCACTGCCACGAGCCCGGACCGAAGTGGTGGCCCGCCTTGTCGACCTCGCCCCAGTACAGGTAGACGAGGGCCGGGCCCATGAGCTCGTAGACAGCGGCGTCGACCCGGTCGGAGAGCCGCTCGGCGCGGTGGTAGCCGCCACCACGCAGGGCGGCCTCCGTCAGCCCCGACCCTGCGAAGCGCGCGGGGCCGACCGACGTCACCGGGATTCCCGCCGCCGCGACGCTCTCGAAGATCGTCGGCTCCCGCTGCCACTCGCGGGGGTCACCGAGCCCGTCCCACGACACGAGGTTCCCGAGAGCCCTCGTCGCGGGGTTGCGCGCGGTGTAGCCGACCATGGCCGTGCGGCCGGGACCCGTGCCGGTGCCGAACAGGCCCATCGCGGCTGCGGTGGTCGAGGGGAACCCGGTGGCGAGGACCGTCCCCGCGTCGAGCAGCGAGCGCAGGAACGGCGCGTGCCCCGAGCGCTCGCTCAGGTTCAGGTGCCCGAGCCCGTCCACGAGCACGACGACGGCCCGCTGGACCGTGGGCAGGCCGAGGAGGGACCGCGCGTGCGCACCGGTGCCGACCCCGGTGGTGACCTCGACGCCGAGCGCGTCGGCCACCGCCGGCAGCACGGCCCCGAGGGAGCCGCGACCGTACCGGGGTGCGACCAGCCCTGCCTGGGCCAGGTCGGGCAGCGGGCGTGCCCCGACGGGCGTGCGCCCCGCGTCGCTCATCGGGTGCGCGAGCTGGCCGCCGACAGCGTGCGCGCGAAGTCGACCGCCGCCCGGACCGCACCGGGACCCTCCGCCTGGGCGCTGATCCGCACGACGATGTCGTCAGGCGTCATCGACCCGGTCAGGCCGTGGTCCGCCTCGCAGGCCGGGTCCGGGCACGTGGCCGGCTCGAGGTCGATCCGTGAGACCGCGCCCCAGCCGATCGCGAGCGTGAGCTCGGCCGGTCCCGTCCCGGTCTCGTGCGTCGCGGGCGACGCGATCACGTGGGTGAGCGCGACCGAGCGCAGCTCGGCCAGCGGCACGGCCTCGGTGGTCGCCGACGCGCTCGCCGCCGGGTGGTGGCTGTCGGCCGGGTGGTCGTCGACGTGCGAGACCACGAGCCGGGTGGGCGTCAGCACCAGCACGGTCACGTGCCGGCGCACCTCGTCGGCGTCGAACGTCGTCTCCGGGTGCACGAGGTGCGCGACGACGGTCTCGTCCGCCAGGGCGACGTCGAGCACGTCGGCGACGAGGTCGGGGTAGTAGCCCGCACGGTCGAGGTCCTGGCGCAGGTCGGTGGTGGTTCCGGTCACCCGTGCATCCTTCCACCCCGCGGGCAGGCGGTCATCTCGCTCATGCCGGCAGCGACCGGCGCGAGCCGTCGGCGCGCGTCGCCTCCTCGACCTGCACGCGCGCGGAGAGCACCGCCGCGCCCCTCTCGGCGACCACGACCGGGTGCAGCTCGAGGCTCCGCACCTCGGGGAGGTCCGCCGCCAGCACCGAGACGCGCGCGAGCACGTCCTCGAGAGCGGTGACGTCGGCGGACGGCAGCCCGCGGTACCCGAAGAGACGGGGCGACGCGCGTGCGGACCGCACGAGCTCGGCGACGTCGACGTCGGTGAGCGGCGGGATGCCGTACGCGACGTCGTCGAGCAGGTCGACCGCGTCGCCCGCGAGACCGAACGACACGACCGGGCCGAACAGCGGGTCCTCGGCGCTGCGGATCACGCAGGCCACGCCCGACGGCGCCATCCGCTGCACCTCGAGGGGCGCGTCGGTCGCGCCCACCTGCGCGGCCCGCTCCCGCAGGTGCGCGTACGCGCCGCGCAGGTCCTCCACGTCACCGAGGTCGAGGCGGACGCCCCCCAGGTCGGCACGGTGGCGCAGGAGCGGCGACGTGCTCTTGAGGGCGACCGGCCAGCCGAGCTCCTCGGCCGCCGCGACCGCCTCGTCCACGCCGGCGACGGTGATGCCCGTCCACACGTCGATGCCGTAGCACGCGAGCAGCTCGAGGGCAGCCGCCGGGCCGAGCGGGACCGGGCCGCGGCCCTGTCGCCCACGCAGGTGAGCGGCGACGATCGCGCGGGCACGCACGCGGTCGATCCCCGGCGGGTGGACGGGCTGACCCCGGTCCGCGGCACGCCAGGCGGCGTAGCGCGCCACCGCGCCGAGCGCGACGACGGCCCCCTCGGGGGTCGAGTAGGCGGGAACGGTCCACCGACGACGGGCGGGCGCCGTCTCGTCCGCCTGCGCCACGTCGTGCGGCGGGGTCGCGACCGCCGGCTCGTCCGGGGCCGCCGCCGTCAGGTCGTCGGTGATCCCGTGCAGCCCGAGCACGCACGCCACCGTGGCGACACCGGAGCCCGCGGCGGCCGCCGCCACGGCGCGCACGAGCCGCGGTGAGCTGGTCCCCACGGTCGGGACCTGCACCACGACGACGACGTCGCAGCTCCCGTCCCGGTAGAGCGCATCGAGCTCGGCCGTGAGCGTGGTCTGGTCGGCGTCCTCGGAGTAGAGCACCACGCGCCCCTCGTGGTCGAGGCCGGCCGACGCGGCTGCCTCCGCCACGAGCGCGACCATCGACGACGCGCTGCCGACGATGCCGACCCGGCGGCCGCGCGGCAGGGGCTGGTGGGCGACGAGCTGCGCGATGTCGAGCATCCGGTGCGTGTTCTGCGCGCGGATCACGCCCGACTGCCGGAACATCTCCTCGAGCGTGCGGCGCGGCGACCTCGTCGCGCGCACGGCGTGCCCGGGCGGCACGACCTGTCCTGACTGCCCCGCGGTCACGACGATCACGGGTTTCACCGCGGCCAGCCGGCGCGCGATCCGCGAGAACTTGCGGGGATTCCCGATCGACTCGAGGTAGAGGCCCGCAACCGAGGTGGCGGGGTCCTCCTGCCAGAACTGCATGAGGTCGTTGCCGGACACGTCCGCGCGGTGGCCGGCAGAGAAGAACGACGACACGCCGAGGTTGCGGTTCGCGACGGAGTTGAGGATCGGCACGGCCATCGGCGCCGACTGGCAGAACAGCCCCAGCTCACCGGGCGGCGGGAGGTCCGCGGCGAGCGAGGCGTTGAACGGCGGGTCGGCCGCCGCGTCGAAGAAGCCGTACGAGGCGGGCCCCACGAGTCGCATCCCACCCGCGTGCGCCGTACGCACGAGCGCCCGCTGCAGCGCGAGCCCGGTGCCGCCGGTCTCGGCGAACCCGGTCGACAGGACGACGACGCCACGGACCCCGAGCGGCCGCAGCCGGCGCACGACCACCACGACGTCGGCGGCCGGCAGCGCCACGACCGCGAGCTCGACCGGACCCGGGACGTCCTCGACCCGGTCCCAGCTCCGCACCTCCGGACCGCCCGCGGGGGCCTGCGGGATGTCCTCGGCCCGCAGCCCGACGACGTGCAGGACCCGGGTCCCCCCGGTCGTGAGGCTGTGCGCTCCCCGCCGGACGAGCCGGTCGAGCACCGAGCCGGGCGCGGCGCCCGGCGAGCCGACCAGCAGCACCGAGCGGGCCGACATCACCCCCTGCACGCTGCGGGCCTCCGCGCGGTGCTCGCGGTCCGCCATCACGGCTTGGGACCGGTCGGTCGGGTCGATGTCGAACGACACCGTGACGACGCCGTCGTCGACGGTCTGCGCGACGTCGAAGCCCGCCTCCCGGAACACCGCGATCATCCGGCCGTTCTGCGGCAGCACCTCGGCGGTGAACCGGCGGACACCCCGCTCGCGCGCCGCTGCGGCGAGGTGCTCGAGCAGGACCGAGCCGAGCCCCCGGCCGTGGTGCGCGTCGGCGATGTTGAACGCCACCTCGGCCGCGTCGGGTCCGACGCGGTCGTAGCGCGCGACGCCGATGATCTGCTCGGTGGGCTGCTCGTCCGCGCCCGGGGCGGCCGCCGGCAGGTCCTGCACCGCGATCAGCGCGACCCGGTCGTGGTGGTCGACGATGGTGAACCGCGCGAGGTCCCGCTCCGACAGCCTGCTCAGCGGCGCGAAGAAGCGCAGGTACGTCGACCGCTCGGACTGGGCCACGTGGAACGCCTGCAGGGCGTCGGCGTCCGTCGGGGCGATCGGTCGCAGGTGCGCCGTCCCGCCGTCACGCAGCACGACGTCGGCCTCCCAGCCGGCCGGGTACGGCGCGCTCGCCGCGTCGATCGCGGGCGCGTCGGCCGCGGGGGGCACGGCGTCGGGGCTGGCCATGGCTCCAGGTTAGGGGCCGCGACCGCGCGCCTGACCACCACCTGCGCCGGTTGGGGAGACAATGACCGACGGACACCACGCCGTCGACGTCACTCGAGGAGCCGCATCACCCATGGCGCGCCGTACCGCCACCCCCGCGCCCCTGCCCGAGGACTTCACCGAGACCATCGTCGACATCGACGTCTCGACCGAGATGCAGGGCTCCTTCCTCGAGTACGCGTACTCGGTGATCTACGCGCGCGCTCTCCCGGACGCGCGCGACGGCCTCAAGCCGGTGCAGCGCCGCATCCTCTTCCAGATGGCCGAGATGGGCCTGCGCCCGGACCGTGCGCACGTGAAGTCGGCGCGCGTCGTCGGCGAGGTGATGGGCAAGCTGCACCCGCACGGTGACGCCTCGATCTACGACACGCTCGTCCGCCTCGCGCAGCCCTTCGCCCTGCGGCTCCCGCTGGTCGACGGGCACGGGAACTTCGGCTCGCTCGACGACGGCCCGGCCGCCCCGCGGTACACCGAGGCGCGGCAGGCGCCCGCCGCGCTCGTGATGACGACGGGGCTCGACGAGGACGTCGTCGACTTCGTGCCGAACTACGACAACAAGCTGATGCAGCCCGAGGTGCTGCCCGCGGCGATCCCCAACCTCCTGGTCAACGGTGCGTCGGGCATCGCGGTGGGGATGGCCACGAACATGGCCCCGCACAACCTCGTCGAGGTCGTCGCGGCGGCGCGCCACCTGGTCGCGCACCCCGAGGCCACGCTCGAGGACCTCATGCGGTTCGTGCCCGGGCCCGACCTGCCGGGCGGCGGCAAGATCATCGGGCTCGACGGCGTGCGCGACGCCTACCGGACCGGCCGCGGCGCGTTCCGCACGCGGGCCACGAGCCGGATCGAGAACGTCACCCCTCGGCGCAAGGGCGTCGTCGTCACCGAGCTGCCGTCCATGGTGGGCCCCGAGCGCGTGATCGAGAAGATCAAGGAGGGCGTCCAGGCCAAGAAGCTCACGGGCATCACGAGCGTCGTCGACCTGACGGACCGCTCGCACGGTCTCCGGCTCGTCATCGAGGTGAAGACCGGGTTCAACCCCGAGGCCGTGCTCGAGCAGCTCTACCGGTACACGCCGCTCGAGGACGCGTTCAACATCAACAACGTCGCGCTCGTCGACGGTCAGCCGCGCACCCTCGGCCTCCGTGAGCTTCTGGTGGTCTGGGTCGAGCACCGGATCGACGTCGTGCGGCGTCGCTCGCGCTTCCGCCTCGCGAAGCGGCAGGAGCGGTTGCACCTCGTCGAGGGGCTGCTCGTCGCGATCCTCGACATCGACGAGGTCATCCAGGTCATCCGCACGTCGGACGACGGCGACGCGGCGCGGACCCGGCTGCGCGACGTCTTCGACCTGTCCGAGGCGCAGGCCGAGTACATCCTCGAGCTGCGCCTGCGCCGGCTCACCAGGTTCTCGCGGATCGAGCTCGAGAAGGAGCAGTCCCAGCTCGCCGAGGAGATCGCGGAGCTCGAGGCGGTCCTGGCCGACGACGCCCTCCTGCGCACGATGGTCTCGGACGAGATGGCGGAGGTTGCGCGCCTGCACGGCACGCCACGCCGGACCATCCTGCTCGACTCGGCGGGCGGCGGCGGCCCGGTGGCTGCCTCGGCCCGGACGGCGACCCCCCTCGAGATCGAGGACACGCCGTGCTGGGCCCTCCTGTCCGGGACCGGTCTCCTCGCGCGCACCTCCGACGACCGTCCACCGGCGCGGGTAGGCGCCCGCCACAAGCACGACGTGCTGCGGACCGTCGTGCCGACGACGACGCGCGGCGAGATCGGTGCCGTGACCTCGCGCGGTCGGCTGGTGCGGCTCCCGATGCTCGACCTCCCGGGGCTGCCGCCAACCGACGGCCCGCCGAGCCTGTCGGGCGGCGTGCCGGTGAGCGAGGTCCTGGCGCTGCTGCCGGGCGAGCGGGTCATCGCCCTGTCCTCGCTCGACCAGGGTGCGCCGACGCTCGCGCTCGGGACGGCGTCGGGCGTCGTGAAGCGCGTGGCGCCGGGCGACGCGCCGTCGAACAAGGACGCGTGGGACGTCATCGCGCTCAAGGACGGTGACGAGGTGGTCGGCGCGGGAGCCGCGACAGACGCCGACGAGCTCGTGCTCATCAGCTCGGAGGCGTCGCTCCTGCACTTCTCCGCGTCGTCGGTCCGCCCGCAGGGCCGTGCGGCCGCCGGCATGGCGGGGATGAAGCTCCCGGAGGGGCAGCAGGTGGTCTTCTTCGGTGTCACGGCGCCTGTGCCCGAGGGCGCGGACGAGCACGAGTACGCCGTGGTGACCGTCGCCGGCTCCCGGTCTGCCCTGCCGGGCACGCAGCCCGGTGCGGTCAAGACGACCCCCCTGGCGGCGTACCCGGGGAAGGGGCGCGCCACCGGCGGCGTGCGTGCGCACCGCTTCCTCAAGGGCGAGGACACGCTCCTGCTCGCGTGGGTCGGGCTCGCTCCCCCGCGCGCCGTGGGGTCGGCGGGGCAGCCGCTCGAGCTGCCTCCGGTGGACCCGCGCCGCGACGGGTCCGGAGTCGCGCTGCCCGCGCCGGTGCACGCGATCGGCTGACCTGACGCCGCGGGCCGGGCCGGGTCTGGCCGGGCTGGGCCCGGTCAGATCTCGATCGAGTACATTACCGACCCGCTCGTGGGCTCGAACCCCACGCGCGCGTACAGCCCGTGCGCGCCCGTCGGGTTCTCCGTGTCGACGTCGAGCACCGCGTGCTCGAGCCCGTCGGCGCGGTACGCGTCCATCGCGGCCGCGAGGAGCGCGACGGCGACACCCCGGCCGCGCCACGGCCGCCGGACGCCGAGCTGGCTCACGTAGCCGAACGTGTACCCGCGCACCGGCCAGTCGTGCTCGAACCGGGCCGACATGAGGTAGCCGGCGACGGCGGGGCGCCCGTCCTCGGCCGCGTCGTCGTCCAGCACCGCGAAGCTCCACCCGGGGGCGAACGCCGGACGGCCGGATCGCCACTGCTCGGCCGTCCGTGGCTGGCTGCCCCAGTGGTCGGCGAAGGCCTCGTTGTGCGCGAGCCGGACGGCGTCGTCGAGCTCCTCGCCCCACGGCACCAGTCGCAGCCCGGACGCGAGCGATGCCTGCGGGGACGGCGTCGCGAGGTCGCGACGCATCGTCGTGTACCACCGCCGCGGCGCGAACCCGCCCGCCGCGTACAGCCGTCGCTCGGCCTCCGAGTCGTTCTCGAGGAACGTCATCAGCCGCGCAGGGGCGTCCCGCCCGCTCTCGACCAGGAGCTGCCGGCCCCGGGCGTCGAGCCAGTGCAGCAGGCCCCGCCCGATCCCCTGCCCGCGGCGGGCCGGGTCGACGCCGCCGTGGAGGTACGCCCGGATGATGCTGACGTCACCGGGTGACACCTCGGCGAAGCCGAACGCCCGGAGCGTGCCGTCGGGCTCGACGGCGCCCAGCGTGTCGCGCGCCAGGTCCTTCCACGAACCCTCGAGCCACTCGAGCACCTCGTCCGGCGAGGTGCGGTACGGCGGCTCGTCGGCATCCTCGACGCGGCCGACCAGCGCGGTCAGAGCGGTGGCGTCGGCCAGGGTCAGGGGCCGCCAGACGAGCCCGGCCACCGGCGCGGGCGTCGGGACGGTGCGTGGCGCGGCCGCGCGCACGACGAGAGGGGAGGCAGCGGCCGGCTGGGTCGACGACGTGGACATTGCGCCACGGTAGCCATCGAGCGGCAGTGCGAGCAGCCTGTTTTCGCGGGCTCCGTCCCTCGGCGGACCTTCCGTCGACCCGCTACGCGTCGATGCGGCTGCGGTCGAGCTCCACCGCCCCCGCGACGATGAAGTCCTTGCGCGGCGCGACGTCGCTCCCCATGAGCAGCTCGAAGACCTTCTCGGCCTCCTCGGCGTGCCTCATCGTGACGCGACGCAGGGTCCGGTGCCGCGGGTCCATGGTCGTCTCCGCCAGCTGGTCGGCATCCATCTCGCCGAGTCCCTTGTACCGCTGGATGTCCTCCTTGTAGCGGCGGCCTGCGCGCTCGAGCTTCGTGAGCGTCGCGGTCAGCTCGGACTCCGAGTACGTGTACACGTACTCGTTCTTGCGCGAGCCGGCGCCGATCACCTCGATGCGGTGCAGCGGCGGGACGGCGGCGTACACGCGCCCCGCGTCGACCAGCGGGCGCATGTACCGGAAGAACAGCGTGAGGAGCAGCGTGCGGATGTGCGCGCCGTCGACGTCGGCGTCGGTCATCAGGACGATCTTGCCGTAGCGCGCCGCGCCCAGGTCGAACGAGCGGCCCGAGCCGGCACCGATCACCTGGATGATCGCGGCGCACTCGGCGTTTTTGAGCATGTCCGTGATGGACGCCTTCTGGACGTTGAGGATCTTCCCGCGGATCGGCAGGAGCGCCTGGAAGTCCGAGCTGCGGGCGAGCTTCGCGGTCCCCAGGGCGCTGTCGCCCTCGACGATGAACAGCTCGCTGCGGTCGACGTCGTCGCTCCGGCAGTCCGCGAGCTTCGCGGGGAGCGACGACGTCTCGAGGGCGTTCTTCCGCCGGGAGATCTCCTTCTGGTGGCGTGCGCTGAGCCGCGCCCGCATCTCGGCGACGAGCTTGTCGAGCAGCAGCGTGGTCTGCGTCTTCTGGTCCCGCTTCGGCGAGCTCAGGAGGGCGCCGAGCTGGGTGTCCACGACCTTGGCGACGATCGCGCGGACCGGTGCCGTCCCGAGGACCTCCTTGGTCTGCCCCTCGAACTGCGGCTCGGCCAGCCGGACGGTGACCACGGCGGTGAGCCCCGCCAGCACGTCGTCCTTCTCGATGCGCTCGGCCTCGCCGCGGTTGGAGATCTTGAGGCGGCGGGCGTTGGTCTCGACCGCCTTGCGGAGCGTCCGGAGAAGACCGGCCTCGAACCCCGCGAGGTGCGAGCCGCCCTTCGGCGTCGCGATGATGTTGACGAAGGTCTGGACCTCGGTCTCGTAGCCCGCGCCCCAGCGCAGCGCGATGTCGACCTCGCACTCGCGCGTGACCGCCTTCGGGCTGAGGTGGCCCTTGTCGTCGAGCACCGGGACCGTCTCCTCGAAGGTCGCCGACCCGGTGAGGTGCCAGGTGCCGGTGACGGGCGCGTCGGGAGCCAGGAAGTCGACGAAGTCGACCGTGCCGCCCGAGTGCTGGAACCGCTCGGAGTGCGGCCCGTCCGCACCCGGCGTGCCCGGGAGCCGACGCTCGTCCCGGACCGTGACCGTCAGGCCGGGGACGAGGAAGGTCGTCTGACGCACGCGCGTCACGAGCTCGTCGTACGAGAAGACCGCGGTGGCCGGGAAGACCTGCCGGTCGGCCCAGTAGCGCACGCGCGTACCGGTGCGGGCCTTGGGCGCCCGGCCCGCGACCGCGAGCTCGGACCCGGAGATGAACGGGGTGAACGGCGACTCGGGTGACGGGCCCGAGACCGGGTCGGTGAACACGCCCGGCTCACCGCGGTGGAAGGTCATCCGGTGGACCTTGCCGCCCCGCTCGACCTCGACGTCGAGCCGGGAGGACAACGCGTTGACGACGCTCGCCCCGACGCCGTGGAGACCGCCCGACGCCCCGTAGGAGCCGCCGCCGAACTTGCCGCCGGCGTGGAGCTTGGTGAAGACGACCTCGACGCCGGACAGGCCCGTCTTGGGCTCGATGTCGACCGGGATCCCGCGACCGTTGTCGTGCACCTCGACCGACGAGTCGGCGTGCAGGACGACCTCGATCTCGTCGCAGTGCCCCGCGAGCGCCTCGTCCACCGCGTTGTCGATGATCTCCCAGAGGCAGTGCATGAGCCCGCGCGAGTCGGTGGACCCGATGTACATCCCGGGCCGCTTCCGGACGGCCTCGAGCCCCTCGAGCACCGAGAGGTGCCGGGCGGTGTAGCTGGACTGGGGGGAGACTGTCGTCACGAGTGCCGAGCGTAATCGCTGGTGACCGCAGGGCGCCGCTGCCATGCCGGTCTCGCGACGAAGTGCGCGGAAAGTCCGGGTCACCGGACTTCGCGGGTAGCGAACCCCACCCGTCCGGCGGCATGGGATCTGCGCCCTGATGGTTACATGTGATTGTGAACGCGACGACGACTGAACCGCTGACCGTGGCCGACCGCTGCGACCGCTGCGGCGCCCAGGCCTATGTGCGGGTGCTGATGCCGAGCGGCGAGCTCCTCTTCTGTGCCCACCACGCCCGTGAGCACGCTCCGAAGTTCTCCGAGCTGGCGACTCACGTGCACGACGAGACCGACAGGCTCCTCGCGGAGCACGGCGCGGGCGCCGCCTCGGCTCGCTGATGCGGCGGGCGGCCTCGACCGCCCGCCATCGACGGCTCGCGACCCGACGAAGGGCCCCTCCCGCAACATCACCGGGAGGGGTCCTTCGTCGTGCGCTCGTGGGTGGGGCCCCGGGGTCACGCTCCCCGGTGCTGGCCTCTCACCGGACACCCGAGGCGGCACCCGGGGTGATGGCTCGCGTCAGCGGATCTGCGCCGGCACGAACGACAGGCGGCGGTCCGCGCCGAGCACGCCGTTCTGCCGACGGACGAGTGCCTCCAGGGAGGAGCCGGTCAGCGGGCGAGCCGGACCGGTCGCGGGTGCGTCGCCCCGGAGCGTCTCGCTGTGGGCGCCGGCACCGCTGTCGGGGGTACCCGTGAAGTCCGTCATGATCGCTCCCGTCTTTCGGTGTCCCGGCTGACCCCGCAGGGTCCCGTGGCTTTGCGTCCCCGCCTCACGACGGGTTTGCCCTTCTCGCTGACCGGACAGAACGTACCCCAGCTCCCGCGGATGTGTGAGCAGTTCCGCAGAGAATGCCCCGTTCGGCCCATCCGGGTGGGCGTACGCACGAGGGCCCGGACGCATGAGCGTCCGGGCCCTTGATGCTCGAGACCGAGCGGATCAGTCCAGGTAGTCGCGCAGCACCTGCGAGCGGCTCGGGTGCCGCAGCTTCGACATCGTCTTGGACTCGATCTGCCGGATCCGCTCGCGCGTGACCCCGTAGACCTTGCCGATCTCGTCGAGCGTCTTGGGCTGCCCGTCGGTCAGGCCGAAGCGCATCGAGACGACACCTGCCTCGCGCTCCGAGAGCGTGTCGAGCACCTGGTGCAGCTGCTCCTGGAGGAGTGTGAAGCTCACCGCGTCGGCGGGGACCACGGCCTCGGAGTCCTCGATCAGGTCACCGAACTCGCTGTCGCCGTCCTCGCCCAGCGGCGTGTGCAGCGAGATGGGCTCCCGACCGTACTTCTGGACCTCGACGACCTTCTCGGGCGTCATGTCGAGCTCCTTGGCGAGCTCCTCCGGCGTCGGCTCGCGTCCCAGGTCCTGGAGCATCTGCCGCTGCACGCGCGCGAGCTTGTTGATGACCTCGACCATGTGCACGGGGATGCGGATGGTCCGCGCCTGGTCCGCCATCGCGCGGGTGATCGCCTGCCGGATCCACCACGTGGCATACGTCGAGAACTTGTAGCCCTTGGTGTAGTCGAACTTCTCGACCGCGCGGATCAGGCCGAGGTTCCCCTCCTGGATCAGGTCGAGGAACAGCATGCCGCGACCCGTGTAGCGCTTCGCGAGCGACACGACCAAGCGGAGGTTGGCCTCGAGCAGGTGGTTCTTGGCACGACGACCGTCCGCCGCGATCCACTCGAACTCCCGGCGCACCTTCGACTCGAGCTTGATCCCGGAGTTCAGCCGCTCCTCGGCGAAGAGGCCGGCCTCGATGCGCTTCGCGAGGTCGACCTCCTGCTCGGCGTTGAGGAGCGCGACCTTGCCGATCTGCTTGAGGTAGTCCTTGACCGGGTCCGCGGTGGCGCCGGCCGTCACGACCTGCTGGGCGGGCGCGTCGTCATCGTCGGCGTCGGAGTACGTGAAGCCGGTGTCCTCGGCCTCGTCCTCCTTGACCACGACGTCGCCGTCCTCGACCGGGGCGTCGCCCGTGACCTCGACGTCGGCCGGCTCGGTGTCCGCGTCCGGCTCGCCAGCGGCGCTCGTGGTGCCTGCAACCTCCACAGGAGCCTTGGTCGCCGTCGGCTTCGCGGCCGTCGTCTTCGCGGCCGTCGTCTTCGCGGCCGTCGTCTTCGTCGCCGCTGTCTTCGCGGGCGCCTTCTTCGCCGCCGTCCTGCGGGTCGGCGTCGCGGCCTCGGTTGCATCCGGCCCGTCATCCGCACCGTCCACGTCCGTGGCGGCGCCCGAGGCGGGGGCCTTCTTCGTCGTCGGCGCCTTCGTGGCCGCCTCGGCCGGCTCCGCGACCGTGGCCTTGGCGCTCTTGCGCGCCGTCGTCGTCGCAGCGGCGACCTTCGCCTTGCCGACCACCCGCGCCTCCTCGGCGGGCTCGGCGACCGTGATCCCTGCCGAGGACAGGGCGCGGTGGACGGCCTTCAGCCGCTTCGCGTCGGTGATCCCGGCGGACTCGCACGCGGCGCGGAAGACATCCGCGTCCACCGTGCCGTGCGTGCGCCCGTGCATGACGAGGTCCTGGAGTGCGGCATGGCCGAACTCGCGCGGAAGTGCAGAACTTGTGGGGAGGGACGACACGAACGACCTTTCGGCAGCGTCTGGCCCGGAGTCGAGGCCCGGGGTACCTGCATATTGTACCGGCAGGGGCCGCGTCGAGGCCCCTGCGGATGTCAGCCTCCGTGGGGCTCCGGGTGGCCGACGAACGAGTCCAACGACCGGGGGCAGGCCATCATTCCCGCGCGGGCTTGACCGCCAGCACGGGGCACGGTGCGTCGAGCAGGATCCGCTGCGCGTTGGCGCCGAGGATGAGCTTCCCGACGGGGCTCCGGCGCCGCAGCCCGATGACGATCAGCTCTGCCCCCGTGTTCTCCGCCGCGGCCAGGAGGTCGTCGGCGACGTCGCCCGTGCGTCCGACGAGCCGGACCTCGTGCGGGACGCCACGTTTTGCCAGGTCCTGCCGGACGGCGTCGAGGGCCCGCTCCTCCGCCAGCCGCTCGTCGCCGTCCGACGCGCTCGTGCGGTGGACGGTCACCACGACGAGCCGCGTGCCGCGCTTCTCGGCCTCCGCTGTCGCCGCTTCCAGCGCGGTCCGCCCCTCGACGGTCGGGAGATAGCCGACGACGATGCTCATGGCGCCTCCTTGCAGGCGGGGTGACCGACGGCAGACCGTCCGTCGACCGTACCCGAGGAGCCTCCGAGGAGAGGAGACCGGCGGCACCGGCGCGGCTCAGCGGCTGCGCCTCACCCAGCCGGGCGCGAGTCCGGACGCCAGTGCGTCCCCGAGCAGGTGCGCCAGCCGGTAGGACGCGTCCGCGCTGAACGCCTGGTCGAGGAGCACACCGGCTCGAGGACCGTCTCCCTGCCACCACGCGAGCAGGGCCAGCAGCGTCAGGGCGGGCGCGCCGCGCTCGGACCGCGCGTGCGCGACCACCTCCTCCAGGACGCCGGACCCGCTCGCCACGAGCGATTCGTCGGGGCGGATCCCGCGACGAGGATCGACGATCGCCCCGAGCGCATCCGACGTCCCGGTCACCACGTCCCGGACAGCGGTCGGTTCGGCGAGCGCGCGCTCGGCAAGGTCCCCGGTGCCCTGCACGAGCGCCAGCAGGACGGCGTCCCGGACGCGGACGTCCGCGAGGGCCGCCTCGAGCCGCCCGGCCTCGGCGGGCGGCAGCGGGGCGTGCCCGGCGTGGCGCCGTTCCGTGGCGGCACGCCAGAGCGCGAGCCCGTCCTGCTGCCACCGGAGCGCGGCCTCGGGACCGACCAGCACGGCGGCTGCTCCGCGCGCTGCCCACCGGTCCGCGGCCCGTGCGGCGTTCCGACGCGCCGCGGACGGCGCGGGTGCGACTCGCGCGAGATCCTCGCGCGAGTCGGCGACCAGGGCTCCGGCGAGGACCATGTGGGCTCCCACCTCGCTGCTCTGCAGGTCGCTCAGCGGGCGGCCGCCCTCCGGGCAGCAGCTGGGGTCGTCGCAGTCGAGAGACAGGTACCCGGTGGGGCCGACCACCCAGACCGACATCTCCTCGAGGAAGGGCTCCGCGGCGTCGCGCATGTGGTCGGCCGCCGCTCGGGTGAGCGCCGCCGTCGTGCTCGCCCCCCGCGCGACCGCGCGCCGATCGGCGGGGATGTCCGTGTACAGCACGAGGACGCCCCGCCGCGCGCCGTCGGACACCAGGTGCGACACGAGACCGCGCGCCAGCTGGGGGCCCTGGCTCCGGTCGGCGAGGTCCGGGAGGTCGACCCGCGCGACGAGACCGACGCGGCCCCGCGGTGGCCGCAGGGAGACGGCCACCGCGCTCTCCCTCGGCTGGAAACCGAGCTGGTACGGCAGAAGGGCGAGCAGCTCACGGGGCTCGCGGACCCGGATCGTCGTGGTGTCCATGCGCCGATGGCACCGCACCGGTGCCGGCTCGCACCGATGCCTCGGTCGGCGGTGTGGGTCCACCGCCGTCAGCCGGTGATGTGGTCGGGTGAGAAGCTGGCCTGCCGGCGACCTGCGCGACCGCCCCCGGATACGGTGAGCAGATGACTCTCGAGGGGCGCGCCGGTCGCCGCGCGCCCCGCGCTGCCGTGCGTCCCGCCCTGCTCACCCTCGTCCTCCTGGCGCTGCTCGCGGGGTGCGGGCTCGGGCCGTTCGCGGGCGACGTGGGTGCCGGCGACACGTCGGCGTCGGCCTCGCCTGGACCCGAGGTGCCGGCGCCCGAGGACCCCTCGGGCGGGACCCCCGAAGCAGGCACCACCCCGACCCCGCTGCTCGAGCACGAGACAGATCCGAACTCCCGTGTCGGCGGGCTCGTGCCGGGCTTCCCGGCGGACCTGCTCCCGGTGCCCGAGGGCGCGGAGGTGCTGGTCTCGGCCGTCGAGCCCATCGGCGACTCGGGGGCGTACCAGGTCAGTCTGAACCTGCGCACGACGCTCGCGGCATCGGAGGTGGTGGACATGTACCGCCAGAGCCTGACGAGGGCCGGGTTCACCGAGTCGGACCAGAACCCGCCCGACGCCGTCCTCGCCGCCCAGACCACGTTCACCCGGTCCGGCGGGGACGAGCTGCTCGTCATCGGTGTGCTCGACCGCGACGGCGTGCGGACTGTCACACTCGGGGGACGTCTGCGCGGCGAGGCCTGACCCGCCTAGGCTGCGAGGGTGACTCCTCCCGACGCCAGCCCTGTCGACGTCGAGGACGTCCGCTCCCGTGTCGACGCCGTGCTCGCGGCCTACCTGGACGCGCAGCGCCCGCTGCTCGCAGGGCTGGGCCGGGACAGCGTGGCGCTGGTGGACGCGGTCGACCGGATGCTCTCCGGCGGGAAGCGCCTGCGCGCCGCGTTCTGCTACTGGTCGTGGCGCGCGCACGGGGGTGCCCCCGATGCCCCGGCGACCGAGGCCGTGCTGCGGGTCGGGGCTGCGCTCGAGCTCTTCCAGGCAGCCGCCCTGTTCCACGACGACGTGATGGACGACTCCGACACGCGCCGGGGCCACCCCGCGGCGCACCGGTCGTTCGCCGACCTCCACGGCCGCTCGCGGTGGAACGGTGAGGGGCGCCGGTTCGGCGACTCCGCCGCCATCCTGCTGGGGGACCTCGCGCTCGTCGCGAGCGACGCGGAGTTCCAGCGCGCTATGCCGGCGTTCCCCGCGGGAGCGGCCGCCGCCGCGCGCGACGTGTTCGACCTCATGCGCACCGAGGTCACGGTCGGCCAGTACCTCGACGTGCTCGCGCAGGCGCTGCCCTGGGGCCAGGATCCTGCCGTCGACGAGTCACGCGCCCGCGAGGTGATCCGCGCCAAGTCGGCGCGCTACAGCGTCGAGCATCCGATCGTGCTCGGCGCCGCCCTGACCGGCGCCGACGCGGCGGCGCGCAGTCGCTGCGCGGCCTTCGGCCTCCCGCTCGGTGAGGCGTTCCAGCTGCGGGACGACCTGCTCGGGGTGTTCGGCGACCCGAGCGCCACCGGCAAGCCGACCGGGGACGACCTGCGCGAGGGAAAGCGCACGGTCCTGGTGGCGCGCGCCATGGCTGCGGGCGACGAGGAGCAGCGACGCCTCCTGAGCTCGCGGTTGGGCGTGCGCGACCTCGCGGACGACGACGTCGCGGCGCTCGCGGCGCTCATCCGCGACACCGGCGCCGAGCGCGACGTCGAGGGACTCATCGGCGAGCTCGCCGACGAGGGCTTCAGCGCGCTCGAGGCCGCCCGCCTGCACGAACCCGGAGCGTCGATGCTGGCGACGCTGGGGCACGCCGCCGTCGACCGGCAGGCTTGACCGTAGCCGGAGGAGGTCCCGGCCCGGCCGGTCAGAGCAGCGTCTGGGCAAGTCGGCGGACGGCGGCCTTCTGCCCGGCCCGCAACGCCGCGAGCGGCGTGCCGTCGAGGGACTCCTCCTCGGTGCACAGCCACGCGATCGTCTCGGCGTCGTCGAACGCGGCGTCGCGCAGGAGGGTGACCGTCCCGGCGAGCGAGGAGAGCACCGCGTAGGCGGCGCGGGGCGCGCCGTCCTCCCCCTCCGGGTCCGGAGCCGGTGCGCGCAACGTCGAGTTCGCCGGGTTCTCCAGGTGCGCCGGGACGAGGAAGCCCGCCGGGACGGAGACCACCTGAGGGTCGCCACGGCGGACCGCCACGAGCCGGCCCTCCTTGAGCAGGCGGCGGACCTTGCCGGCCTCCAGACCGAGACGGTCCGCGACGTCGGGCACGGTCAGCCACTCGTCGACGAGCTCGTCCAGGGCTGCGATGTCAGTCACGGGCCCAGCGTACGCAGCGTCGACGCGCGCTCCCACTGCTCCGAACGAGGGGCACAGATCGAACTACACGTCGGGAATTACCGCCCGCGCCTTTCCACTCCTCGTGCGGGCGGCTACGGTCGCACAAGTCACACCAGTCACATGAGCATCATCCATCACTCACGTCACACGAGGCCCCCATCATGAGTCAGCCCGTCGCCCTGCGGTCGGATGCAGCAGCCACCCCCGGCCGGATCCGTCGTCGCGTCGCGACCGGCACGGGCGCGACCCTCGCACTGGCGGTGGCGTCGGTCGGTGCGGGCGGGGCCGCGCACGCGGACGAGTACGTCGTGCGGAGCGGGGATACCGTGAGCCGGATCGCGGCGCGCACGGGGACCTCGGTCGCTGCGATCGCTGGCGCCAACAGGCTCGCGAACGCCTCGCGCATCGCCATCGGGCAGCGGCTCGTCATCCCGACGGGTGCGTCCGCCGCCCCCGCCCCGGCTGCGCCGGCGCCGGCGCCGGCGGCGCCCGCCCCGAGCTCACGGACTCACCCGGTCGTCTCGGGTGACACCGTCTCCGGGATCGCCGCGCGGTACGGGACCACCGTGGCCGCCGTCGTCGCCGCCAACGGGCTCGACTCGCGTGCCTTCATCCGCGTGGGCCAGCAGCTGACGATCCCCGGCGCCGGGGCCCCCGCGACCGCTGCCCCCGTCTCCGCACCCGTCTCCGCACCGGTCACGATCGCACCGGTCGCCGCCAGCCACCGGGTCGTCTCGGGCGACACCGTCTCCGGCATCGCCGCGCGGTACAGGACCACCGTGGCCGCCGTCGTCGCCGCCAACGGGCTCGACTCGCGTGCCTTCATCCGCGTGGGCCAGCAGCTGACGATCCCCGGCGCCGGGGCCCCGGCGACCGCTGCCCCCGTCTCCGCACCCGTCACGATCGCACCGGTCACGATCGCACCGGCTGCCGTGACCCACCGGGTCGTCTCGGGCGACACCGTCTCCGGCATCGCGGCGCGGTACGGGACCACCGTGGGCGCCGTCGTCGCCGCCAACGGTCTCGACTCGCGGGCGCTCATCCGCGTCGGCCAGCAGCTGACGATCCCCGGCAGGGCCGCGGCGGCACCGACGACCGCACTGGTCGGCAACACGTTCGCGGGGCGCACGTACCCCGAAGCCGTCGTCGCGTCCGCGAACGCCAACAAGGCGACACTGCTGCGCGCGGGCGTGCCCTCGAAGGCGGAGATGCAGGCGAAGGTGGTCGCGACCGCGCGCGCGATGGGCGTCGACCTGGCCCTGGCGCAGGCGGTCGCCTTCCAGGAGTCGGGCTTCAACCAGACGGCGGTATCCCCCGCCAACGCCGTCGGCACCATGCAGGTGATCCCTTCGTCGGGCGAGTGGGCGTCCCAGCTGGTCGGCCGCCACCTGAACCTGCTGGACCCGGACGACAACGTCACCGCCGGTGTCGCGATCCTGCGCCAGCTCCTGCGGTCGAGCCCCGACCTGCCGACGGCGATCGCGGGGTACTACCAGGGCCTGTCGTCGGTCAAGCGCAACGGGATGTACGCCGACACGCGCGTCTACGTCGCCAACGTCCAGACCCACATGACGCGCTTCCGCTGAGCGTCCCGCCTCACGGGTTCTGCACGGTGCCGCCCGTAGGATGACGCCCGTGGGAGCCACCATCACCGATCCGCTCGTCGGCCGTCTGGTCGACGGGCGGTACGAGGTCGTCTCCCGGATCGCGCGCGGCGGCATGGCAACGGTGTACCTCGCGATCGACCGTCGGCTCGACCGCGAGGTCGCGCTCAAGGTGATGCACCCGCATCTCGCCGAAGGAGCTGCGGGCTCGGCCTTCGTCGCGCGGTTCCGCCGTGAGGCGCGGGCGGCAGCGCGGCTGACCCACCCGGCCCTCGTCGGCGTCCTCGACCAGGGGGTCGACGGCGAGACCAGCTACCTCACCATGGAGTACGTCGACGGCATCAACCTGCGCCGGCACCTCGGCGAGCGCGGCGCCCTCAGCGTCGAGGAGTCGTTCACCATCCTCGAGCGCATGCTCGACGGGCTGGCCGCGGCGCACCGCACGGGCCTCGTGCACCGCGACATCAAGCCCGAGAACCTGCTGCTCGCGACGGACGGCCGCATCAAGCTCACCGACTTCGGCCTCGCGCGCGCGGTCACCGAGGTCACCTCCACGACCACCGGCACGGTGCTGGGCACGGTCGCCTACCTCGGTCCCGAGCTCGTCGCCACAGGGCTCTCCGACGCGCGGACCGACGTGTACGCGGCGGGGATCCTGCTGTACGAGATGCTCACGGGGCGTCAGCCGTACACGGGCGAGACCCCGATCCAGGTGGCCTTCCTGCACGTGAACTCGGACATCCCCGCGCCGTCGGACCTCGTGGAGTGGCTGCCGCAGGAGATCGACGAGCTCGTCAGCGCCCTGGCCGCCCGCCAACCCGACCACCGCCCGGTGGACGCGGGAGCGGCGCTCGAGCTGGTCCGTCGCACCCGTGCCGCGCTCGACCCCGCGACCCTCGCGCGGCGCGCGGACGTCGCGCCGACGATCACGCTCCACCCGGCGACGATCGACCCGGACTCGGGCGTCGACCTCACGGACTCCGGGTCGGCGGGCGGCGAGGCGAACCCCGCGGACGCTCCACGACCACCCGGTGCGGCCACCGCGCGCGCAGGCGACACCACCCGCCTGGACGTCCCCGCGACCGGGAGCACGGTGGCTCTGCCGATCGGCGCCGGACTGCGGGCGTCGACCGGCGATCGCGACACGCCGACGGTCGACGACGCGCCGAGGCGTCGTCGGCGGATCCGGTGGATCGCCCTCGTCCTCCTGCTGTCCGGACTGGTCGCGGCCGGGACGTGGTGGTACATGACCGCCGGCCCCGGCGCGTATACCGGTGTGCCCGACGTGCTGGGCCGGCAGGAGGCCGACGCCGTCGCCGTGCTCGAGCGGGCCGGGCTCGACGCCGCCCCCATCCCCGTGTTCGACCCCGCCGAGCCGGGCACCGTCGTCGCGACGGACCCCGGTCCCGGGGGTCGCGTCCTCAAGGACGGCACCGTCGAGCTGTCGGTGTCCCAGGGCCCCGAGATGACGACCGTTCCCGACGAGCTGGTCGGGACGCACTTCGACGCCGCCTCGCAGGCGCTCGAGGGCGCGCGGCTCGTGGTGGGCGACTCGGTCACCCCGTACGACGACGTCGCGCCCGTCGGGACGGTCGTGGCCGTCTCGGTCGAGGAGGGCGCGCAGGTCGAGGTCGGCACCGAGGTCGTCCTGACCGTCTCCCAGGGCCCGGCCCCCGTCACGATCATCTCGGTCGTCGGCGCGACGCAGGAGCAGGCGACCGCCGAGCTCGAGGCCCTCGGGCTGAAGGTCAACCCGGTGCGGGCGTTCAGCGACACGGTCGAGTCGGGACGGGTCATCAGCCAGGATCCGGCGCAGGGCACCGCCGGGTACCGGACCGACACGGTGACGATCACCGTGTCGCAGGGCCCGGAGATGATCGAGGTGCCGCGCGTGATCGGTCAGGGCTTCGTGGCCGCGAGCGACGCACTGAGCGCTCTCGGCTTCGTCGTCGCTCGCGAGAACGTCCTGGGAGCCCCGGGCGGGTTCGTCCTGGAGCAGAGCGCGAAGCCGGGCGAGAAGCTGCCCAAGGGCAGCACGATCACCCTCACGGTGTTCTGAGACATCGTCTTCGGTGGCGGCGCGACTGAGACGACGCGTCCCGAACTGGTCCCCCGCCGGTCACGCCCCCCGCATGAGCTGCACGACCTGGAACGCCATCTCGAGCGACTGCTGGTGGTTGAGCCGCGGGTCCACGAGCGTCTCGTACCGCCGCGCCAGCCCGGCGTCGTCGATCTCCTCGCTCCCGCCCAGCACCTCGGTCACGTCGTCACCCGTGAGCTCGATGTGCAGACCCCCCGGAACCGTGCCGAGCGAGCGGTGCACCTCGAAGAAGCCCCGGACCTCGTCGAGCACGTCGGTGAGCCGCCGGGTCTTGTAGCCGCTCGCCGACGTGATCGTGTTGCCGTGCATCGGGTCGCAGACCCACGTCACCGGCGACCCGACCGCGGTCACCTTCTCGACGAGAGCCGGCAGCGCGTCGCGGACGGTCGCGGAGCCCATGCGCGTGATGAACGTCAGCCGCCCGGGCTCGCCGGACGGGTTGAGGCGATCCATGAGCGCGAGGGCGTCGTCCGCCGTCGTCGTCGGGCCCAGCTTGACCCCGATCGGGTTGCGCACGCGCGAGAGGAAGTCGACGTGGGCGCCGTCGCGCTGACGGGTGCGCTCCCCGATCCACAGGAAGTGCGCGGAGCAGTCGTACGGCAGCCCGGTCCGTGAGTCGATGCGGGTCAGGGGCCGCTCGTAGTCGAGGAGGAGCGCCTCGTGGCTCGAGAAGAACTCGACGGTGCGCAGGGCGTCGAAGTCGGCCCCGCACGCCGCCATGAACCGGATGGCGCGGTCGATCTCCGCCGCGGTCTCCTCGTAGCGGGCGTACGCGGGGTTCGCCATGAAGCCGCGGTTCCACTCGTGGACGCGCCGCAGGTCGGCGAAGCCCCCGGTCGTGAACGCACGGATGAGGTTCAGCGTCGACGCGCTCGTGTGGTACGCCTCGAGCAGCCGCTCGGGGTCGGGGATGCGCGCCTCGGGCGTGAAGGCGTGCCCGTTGATCGTGTCGCCCCGGTACGCGGGCAGCGTGACGCCGTCGCGCGTCTCGTCGTTCGAGCTCCGCGGCTTGGCGTACTGCCCCGCCATCCGGCCCATCTTGACGACCGGCAGGCTGGCCCCGTACGTGAGCACGACCGCCATCTGCAGGATGGTCTTGACCTTGTTCCGGATGTTGTCCGCGGTCGCGTCGGCGAACGTCTCGGCACAGTCGCCGCCCTGGAGCAGGAAGGCCTCACCCCGGCCGGCGGCGGCGAGCCGCGACTTGAGGACGTCGGCCTCCCCCGCGAACACCAGGGGCGGCAGCGCGCCGAGGCGCGTCGTCACGCGCGCGACGTGCTCGGCGTCGGGCCAGGTCGGCTGCTGGAGGACGGGCAGCTCGCGCCAGTGATCCAGGCCTGCGAGCACCTGGGGGTCGGGGGCCACTGACGCGAGGTCGTGCGTGTCGATCATGACGTCGCCGGGACGAGCTGCTGGCCGATCTCGCCGAGCAGGGCGCCGAACCAGGGCTGCGAGACGTCGAAGGCCTTGCCTCCCGCGATCCGCGGGAAGGCGATGGCCTTGAGCCGGCCGCCGTCCTCCTCGTCGTGCCCGACGACGCCCGCCTCGCCCGTGAGCGCGCACTCGACCGCGAAGTCGGTCATCGACTTGATGAGGCGCAGGTCCTCGGCGTTCGGCGCCGCGGCGCGCGAGTAGTACCCGCTCTTCTGGACCATGACCTTCTCCGCACCCAGGAGCTCCGCGAACTGCTTGGCGAACCACTGGCCCGGGTTGATGGTGTCGAGGCGCACGTGACCGAACGGGTCGCGCGGGACCTCGGTGCCGGACGCCTCGAGCTGGGCCACGATCTCGTGCATGCCCGCGCCCTCGGACAGGAAGATGTTGACGTTGCCGATCTCGTCCATCACACCGCGCAGCCGCTTGGCCTCCGCGTCGATGTCGAGCGCGAGCTCGGGCAGGAACACCGCGTGGATGTCCCAGCGCTCCTTGCTGAGCCCGATCCCCGGCAGCCACTCCTGCGTGTCGAGCCACCTCCGGTACTCGGCCGCGGCCGCGGCCGTGAGCCACCCGCAGTGGCGGCCCATGACCTCGTGCACGATGAGCATGCGCGGGCCGGAGCGGTGCTCGCCGATGATGTTCCGCGCGAAGCCCGCGGCCTCCTCGGCGGCGGTCCATGCGCCCAGCGACTGCTTGATGGGGATGACGTCGTTGTCGATCGTCTTGGGCAGGCCGACCACGGTCAGGTGGTAGCCGTGCTCCTCGAGGTAGGCGGCCAGGTCCGCAGCGGTCGTGTTCGTGTCGTCGCCGCCGATCGTGTGCAGGACGTCGACGCCGTCGGCCTGGAGGCGCTCGGCCGCCGCCTGGAGCGGGTCGACACCCTCCGCGACGAGCCCACGCTCGACCAGGTCGGCCGCGTTCGTCAGCTTGACCCGCGAGTTCCCGATGGGAGAACCACCGAAGCGGTGGAGCAGGCCCGCCTTGGAGCGGGTCTCGGCGTCGACCACGATCTTGTCGCCGGTCAGGAGCCCGTGGTACCCGTGCTGGTAGGCGATGATCTCGATCTCGGGCGCGAGCTCGGTGTACCGCTCGATCAGGCCGCCGACGGCCGAGGACAGGCACGGAGCGAAGCCACCTGCCGTCAGGAGCGCGACGCGACGAACCGACATGAGACACACCTCTCGTAGACCGACACCACCGAGCCGACGGGGACCGGCCGGCACGAGCCCTCAGGACGAGTCCGAGGGCGGGGCCGGCAGGACCGGCGACGCGGGACCCTGCTCCTCACCGCACGGGCGGTGACGTGCTCATCCTACTGACGCACCGGCGTCGTCCTCGGGCGGTACCGGAACGTGGACCTCGGGGGCCGGGCGACCACCCGGCGCGGTGGCCGCACCCGCGTCCTGCGACGAGGCTGCCTCGGCGTGGCCGGTCGCGATCCTGGCCTTCTGCGTGGCGGCGTACACGTCCACGTACTCCTGGCCCGAGAGGCTCATCAGCGCGTACATGATCTCGTCGGTGACGGCCCGCAGGATGAAGCGGTCGTTCTCCATCCCGGCGTACCGGGTGAAGTCGAGCGGCTCACCGATGACGATCCCGATGCGCGTGGGCTTGGGCAGTCGCTGGCCGATGGGCTGGGCCCTGTCCGTGTCGATCATGGCGACGGGGACCACCGGCGCGCCGGACTCGAGCGCGAGCCGCGCTACGCCCGTCTTGCCCCGGTAGAGGCGACCGTCGGGGCTCCGCGTGCCCTCGGGGTAGATGCCGAACAGCTTTCCCTCGCCGAGCCTCCGCAGGCCGGTGCGCAGCGCGGCCTCGCTCGCCCGACCGCCGCTGCGGTCCACCGGGATGGTCCCGACGCCGCGCATGAAGCCGGCCGTGAGCCGCCCCTTGATCCCCGCACCGGTGAAGTACTCGTTCTTCCCGATGAACACGATCTCGCGGTTGAGCACGAGGGGAAGGAAGAAGGAGTCGACGACGGCGAGGTGGTTGGACGCGAGGATGGCGCCGCCCTCCGCCGGGACGTTCTCGATCCCGCGGACCCACGGTCTGAAGAGCACCTTCAGGAGCGGACCCACCAGGACCCGCTTCATGAACCAGTAGAACAACCCGCCTCCTTGCCACTGTGCATGCGGCGGGACCATCCGCGCACCGTCGGGTCCGACTCTAGAGTGAGATGCATGGCCGCACGGCATCACGACACCGGTGGGACCCCCGACGACGGCGATCAGCCCGAGCGCGACCTCGCCGAACGGTGGGCCGAGATCGTGGCCGAGCTGAGTGACCTCGACACGGGGCCGGGCGCGGCGCGCGACGCTCGTGCGGGTGGTGGCGACCTGGACGAGGGCGAGCCCGGTGCGGGCGGCTCAGGTGAACCCGGACGGTCGCCGGAGGTCGATGCGCCCCGGAAGGACCCCGGCGGCACGGCGTCCTTCCCTGTCGCCCCGTGGGTATCGGCCCCGCCCGAGCGTGCGGCGCGGGAGCTCACCGGGCGCGATTGGGAGGGCACCGAGCAGATCGACGCGGCCGAGGCCGAGGTGGACGAGCGCGAGCACTTCGTCCCGCCGGACCCGGGCCCCGTCCTCGGGGGTGACCCGTTGCTCACGATGGCCTGGTTCGGCGCGGCAGGGGTACCCATCGCTCTGCTCCTGATGGTCGTCGCGTGGCGGGACGCGCCCACGGGCCTCGTCCAGGGAGCGGCTGTCGTCTTCGCGATCAGCTGCATGGTCCTGGTCTGGCGGCTCCCGCACCGCCGCGAGGAGTCGGACGACGACCCGGGTGCTGTCGTCTGACCTTCGCGACGTCAGATCCGCGCGAGGTCGGCGGCCCCGACGATCCCGGCGTCGTTCCCCATCGCAGCCAGCTGGAAGTCGGCGAGCGGCCGGTACCCCCGCGCGGACAGCGAGTTCTCGTACGCGTGCCGGGTCGGCGCCAGCAGGAGCTCCCCCGCCTCACCGACCCCGCCACCGACGACGATCAGGGCCGGGTCGAGGACCGCCGCCAACGACGCCGACCCCTCCCCGATCCACCGCCCGAGCTCGGCGAACAGCTCGATCGCGAGCGGGTCGCCCTGCCGGGCCGCCTCCGTGATGTGCGGGCCCTCGAGCGCGGCGGGGTCACCCCCGGCGAGCTCGAGCAGCCGCAGGGCTCGCTCGGGTCGCGTGATCAGCGCGGCCTGCGCATCCCGCACGAGAGCCGAGCCCGACGCGTACTGCTCCCAGCAGCCCTCGTTCCCGCACCCGCAGTAGTGCCCGTGGGGCACCACGCGCATGTGCCCCAGCTCGGCGGCCACCCCCCAGGCCCCGCGCACGAGCCGACCGCCGACGACGAGCGCGCCGCCGAGGCCGGTCCCGATGGTCAGCATGATCATGTCGTCGACGTCGCGCCCCGCCCCGAACCGGAACTCCGCCCAGCCCGCGGCGTTGGCGTCGTTCTCGACCACGACCGGGACGTCGGCGTCGAGCAGCGCACGGACCCGATCCTGGAGCGGGTAGTCGCGCCAGGCGATGTTGGGGGCGAAGAGAACGGTCGACCGCGCGGCGTCCACGAACCCGGCGGCCGCCACCCCGATCGCGCCGATCTCGAAGTCCTGGGACAGCTCCAGGTAGACGTCCTTGACCGCGCGGTCGATGCTCGCCGCGTCGTCGGGCTCGGTCGGGCGGCGGGCCATGGCGAGGATCGTCCCGTTCTCGTCCACGACGCCCGCGGCGATCTTCGTGCCGCCGATGTCCACACCGATCGCGTGCATGTCCGTCCTTGCTGGTAGGAGGTCTGAGGGCGCCGTTCTGGTCCGGACCGGCGGGTGCCTCGCTGGTCCGAGGGCCCGTGCGAGCCGGGCGCCGGGAGGCTCACGCTACGCGGGTACGCGCAGGCACGCGGCGGGAGCCGGGCCGGTGCAAGCCCGGATGACCGTGGTGCAAAGAGTTCCCCCGCGGCGGTCCTTGAACTACCCGGCACGTCCCGTATCGTCTACCCCACTTCCCCGCCTGCCACAGGAGCCAGCATGGATGAGTTCCGGACGCCTCTCTTGGTTGAGGTCGACCCTTCGCGCAACCTCAACGACCTGCTGGCAGCCCGGGTGGGCGCAACTCCCGATCAGCCGTTCATCGAGCACAAGACCACCGCGGACGGCCCGTGGATCGCGCTGACGGCACGTCAGTTCGAGGCGAAGGTCGTCGAGGTCGCGAAGGGACTCGCCGCGCACGGGGTCGAGCCGGGTGACCGCGTCGCCATCATGTCGCGCACGCGCTACGAGTGGACGCTCCTGGACTGGGCGATCTGGGCTGCGGGTGCGATCCCGATCCCCGTCTACGAGACGTCGTCGGCCGAGCAGGTCCACTGGATCCTCACCGACGCCGACGTGTCCCTGCTGGTCGTCGAGACCGCCGAGCACGCAGCGACGGTGGCGCAGGTGCGCGCGGAGACTCCTCGCCTGCGCGACATGCTGGTCATCGACGGTGGCGCCATCGACGCGCTCGTCGCCGCCGGCACAGCCGTCACCGACGAGGAGATCGCGCGCAGGCGCGGCCTGGCGGTTCTCGCGGACGTCGCCACGATCATCTACACCTCGGGCACCACCGGCCGCCCCAAGGGTGCCGAGCTGACGCACGAGAACTTCTACGTGCTCACCGTCAACGCCGTCGAGGGCCTCGGCGAGGTCGTGTCCACGCCGGGTGCGCGCACCCTGCTCTTCATGCCGCTCGCGCACGTCTTCGCGCGGTTCGTCGAGGTGCTCGTGGTTCCCGCGGGCGCCGTGCTCGGCCACACCCCGGACACCAAGAACCTCGTCGCGGACCTGGGCTCGTTCAAGCCCACGTTCGTGCTCTCGGTGCCGCGCGTCTTCGAGAAGGTCTACAACTCGGCCGAGCAGAAGGCGGCCGCGGGAGGCAAGGGCGCCATCTTCCAGCGCGCCGCGAAGACCGCCATCGTCTACTCCCGAGCCCTCGACACCCCCAAGGGTCCGAGCCCGTGGCTCACGCTGCAGCACAAGGTTGCGGACAAGCTCGTCCTGCACAAGATCCGCGATGCGCTCGGCGGCCGCGCCGAGTGGGCGATCTCGGGAGGCGCACCGCTCGGGGAGCGCCTCGGGCACTTCTACCGCGGACTGGGTCTGCGCGTGCTCGAGGGCTACGGCCTCACCGAGACGACCGCACCCGCGACCGTCAACACCCCGACGCTGACGAAGATCGGGACCGTGGGCCCCCCGCTTCCCGGCACCGCGGTCCGCATCGCGGCGGACGGCGAGGTCGAGGTCCAAGGGATCCACGTCTTCCGCGGCTACCACAACAACCCGACGGCGACGGCGGAGGCGTTCCACGACGGCTGGTTCCGGACCGGCGACCTCGGGTCGCTCGACGCGGACGGCTGCCTGCGGATCACCGGGCGCAAGAAGGAGATCATCGTGACAGCGGGCGGCAAGAACGTCGCGCCCGCGGTGCTCGAGGACCGTCTGCGGGGGCACCCCCTCGTGAGCCAGGTCGTGGTCGTGGGCGACCAGCGTCCGTACATCGGTGCGCTCGTCACCCTCGATGCGGAGGCCCTTCCCGGCTGGCTCGCCGCCCACGGGCACGCCGAGATGACCGTCGCCCAGGCCGCGAAGGACCCCGCGGTGCTCGCATCGCTGGACAAGGCGATCGCGAAGACCAACGAGGCGGTCTCGCGCGCCGAGTCGATCCGCAAGTACCGCATCCTCGACGACGACCTGACCATCGCCAACGGCTACCTGACGCCGAAGCTCAGCGTGAAGCGCAACCAGGTGCTCAAGGACTTCGCGGGCCAGATCGACGCGCTGTACGAGGGCGGCCTCGACGACTCGCGGGCGTAGCCGGCGCCGGCGAGAGCGCGCGGCACAACCCGCAGAGGGACTCGAGGGGCCGTCGGCCCAGGAGGGTGCCCGCGGGCGACCGTCCTCGGACCGGCGGCCCTGACGAGCGTGGAGGGCGCTCACCCGGCACGCGTGACCGGTGGGGCGAGCCGCAGCGGTGGGACGAGCCCCGAGGAGGCGAGCACACCGATCGCCACCCGCTCGGCGTCGTCCAGGTCGACGGGTTGCGACGGGACGCCAGCCGGAACCCCGGGCGACGTCACGCCGGGCACCGAGACGTCGGCCGTGAGCCCTCGCGCGGTGCCCACGACGACGGGCGGCGGGCCGACGTCGGTGCGGACCGGGATGGTCAGGAACGTCACGACGCAGTCGGCGCACGCGGCGCCGCGCACCGTGCAGGTGCCACAGTCGATCATCATGGGCCGGACGGTAGCCCGGGCCACTGACGTCGCACCTCGGCCCGTCGCCGCCGACGCCGTCGAGGACCGGCTCCCGGTGCGCCGCCACCGTGTTGTCGGTCCCCACGGCTACCGTCGCGCCCATGCCGTCAGTCCGTCCCCTGAGCCGTGCAGAGCTCGCGCCGCCGACCCAGGGACGGCCCGTCCAGCTCGGTCTCGACGAGCTCGGCACCCCGCTGCGCGAGGTGACCTTCGTCGTCGTCGACCTCGAGACGACCGGTGGCACGCCGGCCGACTGCGGCATCACCGAGATCGGCGCCGTGAAGGTGCGCGGCGGCGAGGTGCTCGGCGAGTTCCAGACGCTCGTGAACCCGGGCACGCCGGTGCCGGCGTTCATCGCGGCGCTCACCGGCATCACGACGTCGATGATCGCCACGGCCCCCCGCGTGGAGCAGGTGCTCCCGGCGTTCCTCGAGTTCGCCCGCGGGTCGGTGCTGGTGGCGCACAACGCGCCCTTCGACGTCGGCTTCCTCAAGGCGGCGGCGGCGCGGTGCGACCACGCGTGGCCGCGGCACCAGGTCGTCGACACGGTGCGTCTCGCCCGTCGCGTGGTGCTGCGCGACGAGGCGCCCGACCACAAGCTCGGCACGCTGGCCGCGCTCTTCGGCGCCACGGTGACCCCCGACCACCGGGCGCTGTCCGACGCACGCGCCACGGTCGACGTGCTGCACGCGCTGCTCGGCCGTCTCGCGCCTCTCGGCATCACGCACCTCGAGGACCTCGCGACCGCTGCCGACCCCGTCCCGCCGGACGTCCGGCGCAAGCGTCACCTGGCCGACGACCTGCCCGACGCGCCGGGCGTGTACCTTTTCCGCGGTCCCGGCGACGAGGTGCTCTACGTCGGTACGTCGACCTCGATCCGCTCCCGTGTACGCAGCTACTTCACGGCAGCGGAGAAGCGGGGCCGGATGACGGAGATGGTGCGGATCGCGCACGCCGTGACGCCGGTGGTGTGTGCGACGACCCTCGAGTCGCGCGTCCGCGAGCTGCGCCTGATCGCCGAGCACTCCCCCCGCTACAACCGCCGGTCGCGGTTCCCCGAGCGGATGCCGTGGGTCCGGCTCGTCGAGGGTGAGCGCCCGCGACTGCTCGTCAGCAAGGAGCTCCGCGTCGGCGCGGCGCACATCGGGCCGTTCTCCTCACGGAGCACCGCGCAGCTCGCGATCGACGCGCTGCACGCCACGTTCGCCCCACGCACGCCGGGGACGCGCGGCGCCGATCTCCTCGACCAAGACTCGGTGCGGCACGTGCGTGCGGCGATGACGATCGAGCCGCGGCCTGTCGTCGCGCGACACACCGCGCGGATCGCGGCGCTGATCGCCCAGGAGCGGTTCGAGGACGCCGCGGCGGTCCGGGACCGGCTGGAGGCGTTCGTGCGTGGCGCGGCCCGCGTCCAGCGCCTCGCACCGATCGCGACGTGCCGGGAGCTGCTCGCCGCCAGGCGCACCGAGACCGGCGGGTGGGAGGTCGTGCTGGTCCGCTATGGACGGCTCGCCGGCACGGCGACCGTCGACCGGGGCACCGACCCCTACGTGGCCGTGGCCTCGCTCCGCCTCACGGGCGAGGACGTCGCCGCGCCGGTCGCCCCGGCGCCGGCCGCCCATCCCGAGGAGACCGACATCATCCTCGACTGGCTCGACTCCCCGGACGTCCGGCTGGTCGACGTCGTGGTCGACGACGAGGCGCCGCCCGCCCGATCCTGCCCCGTACGCGGCGCCCAGGCGTTCACCTCGCCGGCCCGTATCGCCCAGCTCGTGGCCCACGCCGGGACGACGGAGCCCAGCGGCGAGCCCAGCGGCGAGCCCAGCGTCACCGGCATCGACGCGGCATGATGAGCCGCGACACCGTCCCAGGCGCGACCGGAGGAAGCCATGCTGACAGCAATCGTCCTGATCGACGCCGAGGCCGGCAAGATCCCCGAGGTGGCGGCCGCGATCACCGAGGTGCCGGGCGTGAGCGAGGTCTACTCGGTGACCGGTGAGGTCGACCTCATCGCGATGGTGCGCGTCCGGGAGCACGACCAGCTCGCCGACGTCATCGCGGACCGCGTCAGCAAGGTCGACGGCGTCCTGCGGACGCAGACGTACATCGCCTTCCGTACGTACTCCAAGCACGACCTCGAAGAGGCGTTCGCGCTCGGGCTCGAGGACTGACCCCGCAGGGGGCCGACGCCAGGTCAGGACGCCGAGGCGCGCACCCAGCGCTCGAGGACGTCGCGAGCGGCGCCGTCGTCGATCGAGCGCGCTGCGTGTGCCACGCCCGAAACGAGCCGGTCCACGAGGCCGCCCGAGCCGGTCCCGTCCAGCACCCCGTCCGCCACGAGCGCCGCGGCAGCATTGAGCACGACGGCGTCTCGCACGTGCCCGAGCTCGCCCGCCAGGACGCGGCGCGCGACGCCCGCGTTGTGCTCGGCGTCCGCACCCCGCAGGTCGTCGATCGTCGCGGGCGCGAGCCCGAGGCCCGCCACCGAGTCGAGGACGCTCTCGGTCACGATGCCGTCGCGCACCTCCCAGACGTGCGACGGCGCCGTCGGCGCCAGCTCGTCGAGACCGTCGTCGCCGCGGAACACCAGGGCGTTCGTCCCACGCGCGGCGAACACCCCGGCGACCAGCGGAGCCATCCGCTCGTCCGCCACCCCGACGGCGGTCGCGCCGGGCTGGGCCGGGTTCGTCAACGGCCCGAGGATGTTGAAGGCGGTCGCGACCCCGAGGTCGCGGCGCGCGGCGGCGGAGTGGCGCATCGAGGGATGGAACACCTGCGCGAAGCAGAACGTGATCCCCACCTCGATCGCGATCTCGCGGACCCGCTCCGCGGGCTGGTCGAGGCGGATGCCGAGCGCCTCGAGCACGTCGGCGGAGCCCGACGACGACGACGACGCCCGGTTGCCGTGCTTGACGACCGTCGTCCCGGTCCCCGCGACGACGAGCGCCGCCATCGTCGAGATGTTGACGGTGTGCGCGCGGTCCCCACCGGTCCCGACGAGGTCGATCGCGCGGCCCGGCACGGCGAACCGCAACGAGTGCTCGAGCATCGAGTCGGCCAGGGCGGTGAGCTCGTCGACCGTCTCCCCCTTCGCGCGGAGCGCGATGAGGAACGCGGCGAGCCGGGCCGGTGAGACCGCACCGTCCATCACCTGGTCCATCGCCCAGGTCGTCTGCTCGGGCGTGAGGTCCTCTCGCGCGACGAGCGACGTCAGGAGCTCGGGCCAGGTCGGTGTGCTCATGCGGAGGCGTGACCCGCCAGCAGTCGCGCGACGACCTCCCGGACCTCGACCGGGTCGAGCGGCTGCGCGACGACGGCGTCGGCGAGCGACCACGAGGCGAGCCACGCGTCCTGCGTCCGCCCGATGAGGACCAGCACCGGCGGGCACTCGAACAGCTCGTTCTTGAGCTGCCGGCACAGCCCCATGCCACCCGACTTGGCGGCCTCGCCGTCGACGATGAGGAGGTCGAACCGCTCGGTGTCGGCGCGGGCGACGACGGCAGGGTGCGTCGCGGCCTCGACCCACTCGATCTCCGACGCGCCGCGTGTCAGCCGCCGACCGACCGCGAGCCGCACCTGCTCGCGCGTGTCCACGTCGTCGCTGTAGAGCAGCACGCGGGGCGCGCGCTGCTGCACCTCGGCGCCCGACTGGTCCCGGATCTCGATGGTCATGCCCCGCCTCACTCGCCTCGTCCGCGCTCGCGCGCACCTGTCCAGGCATCTTGGCACGCCGCAGCGTCGTCCGGGCGCACCGTGCCGCAGGCACCCCAGCGGGCGGTGCGGCCGGGGGCGGTCACCACCGGGAACTGACGGTGTGACAGATTCCGCCCGCCTCGCCTGGGTCCAATGACCCATTCACCGCGGATCTCGGCCATAATGACGAGCGTGTCGACCGCAACGGCTGCCCCCAGCACCCCTGTCCACGTGAGCGTCAACCGACCCAACCCGGTCTCGGTCGGCACCATCGTGTGGCTCGCCAGCGAGCTGATGTTCTTCGCTGGTCTCTTCGCGATGTACTTCACGCTCCGCGCCACCGTGCCGGACGACTGGGCGGCGAGCACGCCCACCCTCAACCTGCCGTTCGCCGCGACCAACACGACCGTCCTGGTGCTGTCCTCCGTGACGTGCCAGATGGGCGTGTGGGCGGCCGAGCGCTTCCAGCCTCGCCGCGCCGGCCCGCTGTGGGCGGTGAACCGCTGGGGGATGAACGAGTGGATGACCCTCACCTACATCATGGGTTCGGTCTTCGTCGCCGGGCAGATGTTCGAGTACGCCGAGCTCATCGACCAAGGCGTCACGATCTCTTCGAGCCCGTTCGGCTCGGTCTTCTACCTGACGACCGGCTTCCATGCCCTCCACGTCGTCGGTGGGCTCATCGCCTTCCTCTTCCTGCTCGGACGTTCCTTCACGGCCAAGCGATTCGGCCACCACGAGGCGACGACCGCGATCGTCGTGTCGTACTACTGGCACTTCGTGGACGTGGTCTGGATCGCCCTCTTCGCCGTCATCTACCTGATCCGTTGACCCGTCGCCCGCGTGTCGGGCCCCAGCTCCCCTGCTCCCCACTTGCGAGACGAGGATCCATCCGTGAAGGCACTCGCAGCCCGCAGGCACCACCGGCTCGCGCCGCTCGTGCTGCTCCTGCTCGCGCTGCTGGTCACCGGCGGGCTGTACGCCGCCCTTGCTCCCAGCCCGGCCACCGCTGCGTCGACCCCGACCGCGGACGACGTCGCGACGGGTGAGAAGCTGTTCCAGGCGAGCTGCGCGACGTGTCACGGCTTGAACGCGCAGGGCACGCAGGACGCGCCGTCGCTCATCGGGGTCGGCGCCGCGTCCGTGGACTTCCAGGTCAGCACGGGGCGCATGCCGATGCAGGCCAACGGACCGCAGGTCATCGCCAAGCCTCCGCAGTTCGCGGAGGAGGAGACGCGGCAGCTCGCGGCCTACGTCGCCTCGCTGGGTCCCGGTCCGGCGATCCCGACCGACGAGATGGTCGACCCGTCGAAGGGTGACCCGGCCAACGGCATGGCGCTCTTCCGCACCAACTGCGCGATGTGCCACAACGCCGTGGGCGCGGGCGGCGCACTCTCGAAGGGCAAGTACGCGCCGGACCTCCGCGAGACCAGTCCCGTGGCGATCTACGAGGCCATGCAGACCGGCCCGCAGTCGATGCCCGTGTTCAACGACGCGACCCTCACACCGGAGGAGAAGCGCGACATCATCGCCTACGTCGACGAGCAGCGTGCCGGGTCGCCCGGCGGCGCACAACTCGGCGCCCTCGGCCCGGTGAGCGAGGGCCTGTGGGTCTGGGTCCTCGGCATGGGTCTTCTCATCGGCTGCGCCGTGTGGATCGGAGCGAAGTCCTCGTGAGCACGCACAACCACCCGACCGACGTGACGGTCACCGGAGCCACCGACGGCGTCCCGGCCGTCTTCACGGACCCAGGCATCCCGCACCACCGCGACCGGCAGTCCGACCTTCACCCTGCGGCCGAGAAGCGTGCCGAGCGGCAGGTCACCCTGCTCTTCGGCCTGTCGGTGCTGGGCACCATCGGGTTCCTCGTCGCGTACTTCACGGTGCCGCCGGGCGAGACGGTCGCGAGCATGCGTCTGTCGAACCTACTGCTCGGGCTCGGGCTCTTCCTCGCGATGTTCGCCATCGGCATCGCTGCCGTGCACTGGGCGAAGTCGCTCATGAACGCGCACGAGAAGGCGGAGGACCGCCACGAGCTGCGCAGCTCGGACACCACCCGTACGGCTGCCGTGGAGATGCTCCGTGAGGGCACGGAGGACTCCAGCATCGGTCGCCGTGGCGTCCTCAAGGGCGCCATGGTCTCGGCGCTCGCGCTCGCCCCTCTGTCGGTCGCCGTACCCCTCATCGGGGAGGTCGGCGAGGACTGGGACGTCTCGAAGTTCAAGAGCACGATGTGGCGCAAGGGCACCCGGCTCGCGATCGACCCCTCGGGTCGGCCCATCCGCGCCGCCGACGTCACGATCGGCTCGGTCGTGCACGTCATCCCTGAGAACCTCAGCGAGGCCGAGCACCCCCTCGACGAGAAGGCGAAGGCCGTCGTCCTGCTCGTGCGGCTCGACCCGCGCGACCTCAAGGAGGCGGAGGACCGCAAGGGCTGGTCCTACGAGGGCATCGTCGCCTACTCGAAGATCTGCACCCACGTCGGGTGCCCGGTCTCCCTCTACGAGCAGCAGACGCATCACCTGCTCTGCCCGTGCCACCAGTCGACGTTCGACGTCGCCGACGGCGCCAAGGTCGTCTTCGGCCCCGCCAACCGGCCTCTGCCGCAGCTGCCGATCGAGGTGGACGACGAGGGCTACCTGGTCGCGCAGAGCGACTTCACCGAACCGATCGGCCCGAGCTACTGGGAGCGTCTGCGATGACGACCACCACATCCCCTGCCGCGAAGGCGGCCGGCGGGACCGCTGACTACCTCGACCAGCGGACCGGCCTCGGCGCGGCGGTCAAGGGGCTCTCGCGCAAGATCTTCCCGGACCACTGGTCGTTCCTGCTGGGCGAGATCGCGCTCTACTCGTTCATCGTGATCCTGATCTCGGGGGTCTTCCTCACGCTGTTCTTCGTCCCGAGCATGGCGGAGACCGACTACGAGGGTCCCTGGGCTGCGATGAACGGTGTCGAGATGTCGGAGGCGTTCGCCTCCACGCTCCGGCTGTCGTTCGAGGTCCGTGGCGGGCTACTGATGCGTCAGATCCACCACTGGGCCGCACTGCTGTTCATGGCGTCGATCGTCACGCACATGATGCGCGTGTTCTTCACGGGCGCGTTCCGCAAGCCGCGTGAGCTCAACTGGCTCATCGGCTTCACGCTGATGATCCTCGGCCTTGCCGCAGGCTTCTCGGGCTACTCCCTCCCGGACGACGTGCTCTCCGGGAACGGCCTGCGCATCACCGACGGTGTCGTCCGGTCGATCCCGATCATCGGGTCGTACCTGTCGTACTTCATCTTCGGTGGCGAGTTCCCGGGCCAGGACCTGATCCCCCGGCTCTTCATCGTCCATGTGCTGCTGGTCCCCGCGATCATCCTGGCGCTCGTCGGGCTCCACCTGTTCCTGGTGTTCCTCCAGAAGCACACGCAGTACCCGGGTGGCGGCCGCACGAACACGAACGTCGTCGGGTTCCCGCTCTTCCCGATCTACGTCGCCAAGGCAGGTGGCTTCTTCTTCATCGTCTTCGGGGTCATCGCGCTCATGGCGGCGACCATGACCATCAACCCCGTCTGGAACTACGGACCCTACGACCCGTCGCCCGTCGGCGCCGGGGCCCAGCCGGACTGGTACATGCTTTTCCTCGAGGGCTCGCTGCGCCTCATGCCGGGTCAGGGCACCGAGTGGGTCATCGGCGGCTACACCCTGTCCCTCAACGTGCTCATCCCGGCTGTCGTGGTCCCGGGGATCCTCTTCACCGCACTCGCGGCCTACCCGTTCATCGAGCAGTTCGTAACCGGCGACAAGCGCGAGCACCACGTCCTGGACCGCCCACGCAACGTGCCGTTCCGGACCGCCACCGGCGTCGCGATCCTCACGGCGTTCTTCATTCTGGTGCTGGCCGGCTCCAACGACCTTATCGCGACCCAGTTCGACCTGTCGATCAACGACATCACCTGGACGTTCCGGGTCCTGTTCTTCGTTGCCCCGGTGCTCGCCTTCTGGATCACGAAGCGCATCTGCCTCGGCCTCCAGCGCAAGGACCGCGAGCTGGTGCTCCACGGTCACGAGACAGGCCGCATCGTGCGGTTCGCGCACGGCGAGTACATCGAGGTCCACCGTCCGCTGGACGACCAGGAGCGGTGGCTGCGGGTCAGCCAGGAGCCGAATCGCCCGCTCGAGATCGAGCCGGCGGAGGACTCGCGCGGCGTGCGTCGCAAGGGCTACCGAAAGGACGTCCTGCGGCAGCGCCTGTCCCGGATCTTCTTCGAGGATCGGGTCGAGCCGGTCACCCCCGCGGAGCTGGCCGCGGCGCACTCGCACGGCGAGCACGACGCGCTCGGCAGCGTCCACCAGACGCACGGAGGGGCGAACGTGCCGGAGCTCGATCAGGCCGGCACCGACGGCGTCCCGACCGTGACCGCTGCCGGTGGAGGACGGCGACTGGCTGAGCCCGAGACGCCTCAGCAGGGTCCCGGTGCTGACGCACGGAATCACTGAGACCGTGCAGCGGTTCAGTGGGTAGAAGCGTCCGCAGGCGCCGCTCGTCCGAGCGGCGCCTGCGGCATCTGGAGGACGACGCCGCAGCGTGCTGCGGCCCGACGCAGGAGAGAGGCTTGGTTATCCATGGCTGACTACACACTCCCGGATCTGCCCTACGACTACGCGGCGCTCGAGCCGCACATCTCGGGGCGAATCATGGAGCTGCACCATGACAAGCACCACGCCGCCTACGTGGCCGGCGCCAACACGGCGCTCGAGAAGACGGCCGAGGCGCGGGAGACCGGCTCCCTTGACGCGATCAACCTGCTGGAGAAGAACCTCGCGTTCAACCTCGGCGGCCACGTCAACCACTCCGTGTTCTGGAAGAACCTGTCCCCCGACGGCGGCGACAAGCCCACCGGCGAGCTCGCTGCCGCGATCGACGAGCACTTCGGCTCGTTCGACGGCTTCCAGAAGCAGTTCACGGCGAGCGCGCTCGGCATCCAGGGTTCTGGCTGGTCGATCCTCGCCTGGGACTCGATCGGCCAGAAGCTGATCGTCGTGCAGCTGTACGACCAGCAGAGCAACATCGCGCTCGGCCTCGTCCCGGTCGTCACGCTCGACATGTGGGAGCACGCCTTCTACCTCGACTACGTCAACGTCAAGGCGGACTACGTCAAGGCATGGTGGAACATCGTGAACTGGGCGGACGCGACTGAGCGCTTCACCCGTGCCCGTACCCAGACGGTGGGCCTCATCGTCGGCATCTGAGCGTCCAGGTGCGGGTGCCTGCAGGATCTCCGTCCCGCAGGCGCCCGCGCGCTTCAGGCCTTCCCGGGCCGCACCCGCGGTCCTCACCGTCGCACGGCGTCTCGCGCGACGACGGTCTTCGCCCGGCTGGGGCGACGACGGACGGACGGGGCCGCTCTCGCCAGTCGAGCCCTGCACCAACGGCTGAGCGCCGGTGACCGTCGGTCACCGGCGCTCGGCCACTGTTGTGCGCTCGCCGCGCGCGCCTGCCGCCGCGGCCGCCCCTCGTCGAGACGGCCTAGTGGGCGTGCTGCCCGCGGGAGAACTCGAAGACCCAGCCGATGAGCCCGATGATCCCGGCAACGAACCCCACCGCCATGAGCCACCAGCTGACCGCCATCCCGAGGAAGACGATCCCCGCCGCGGCACCGATGACCAGCGGCCACCAGCTCCACGGGCTGAAGACGCCCTGGTCGCCCGCGCCCGCCTCGATCTCGCCCGAGGGGTCGTCCTCCGGACGCGCGTCGATCCGGCGCGACAGCAGGTTCAGGTAGACGCCGATCATCGCCGTGAGCCCCGCGAGCAGGAGAAGAGCAGCAGTACCCACCGGCTCCCAGTCGCTCCAGAGCGCGTACACGACGGTGCACAGGAGGAAGAACGGGACGAACAGCATGAAGAGCCTGGTCTCGACCTTCATCGCGTCTCCCCCTCGGTCGTGTCCCCGCCACCACCCGGCCGCGGCCGGTCGTCGACGATGGTCGCGGACGACTGCTCGGGCTTCCCCGTCCCGTCGGCCATGCGCTGGCGAGCCTGGGCCGCCTGACCCTGATGCTCGGACTCCCAGTCGAGGAATCCAGGATCCGGCTCGGCGTAGTCCATCGCGGCGACCTCGGGGTGGTGCAGGTCGAAGGCGGGACGCTCGGACCGGATGCGCGGGAGCGACGTGAAGTTGTGCCGCGGCGGCGGGCAGCTCGTGGCCCACTCGAGCGACGCTCCGTAGCCCCACGGGTCGTCCACGGTCACGATCTCGCCCTTGCGCCACGTCACGTAGACGTTCCAGAGGAACGGCAGGGTGGACGCGGCAAGCAGCACCGACCCGACGGTCGACAGCTGGTTCATCCAGGTGAAGCCGTCGTCGGGCGAGTAGTCCGCATAGCGCCGCGGCATGCCGATGACGCCGAGCCAGTGCTGGATGAGGAAGGTCGCGTGGAAGCCGAGGAACAGCGTCCAGAAATGGATCTTGCCCAGGCGCTCGTCGAGCATGCGACCGGTGAACTTGGGCCACCAGAAGTAGAAGCCGGCGAACATCGCGAACACGACCGTGCCGAACACGACGTAGTGGAAGTGCGCCACCACGAAGTACGTGTCCGTCACCTGGAAGTCGAGCGGGGGGCTCGCGAGGATGATACCGGTCAGCCCACCGAAGAGGAACGTGACGAGGAAGCCGAGCGACCAGAGCATCGGCGTCTCGAACGTGAGCTTCCCGCGCCACATCGTGCCGATCCAGTTGAAGAACTTCACCCCGGTCGGCACGGCGATCAGCATCGTCATGAGCGCGAAGAACGGGAGCAGCACGGCGCCGGTCGCGTACATGTGGTGCGCCCAGACCGTCACGGAGAGGGCCGCGATGGCGATCGTCGCGTAGATGAGGCCCTTGTACCCGAAGACCGGCTTCCGACTGAACACCGGGAAGATCTCGGAGACGATGCCGAAGAACGGCAGCGCGATGATGTACACCTCAGGATGACCGAAGAACCAGAACAGGTGCTGCCAGAGGATCGCTCCACCGTTCTCGGGGTTGAAGACCTGCGATCCGAGCCGGCGGTCCGAGCCGAGCGCGAAGAGCGCCGAAGCCAGGGTCGGGAACGCCATGAGCACCAGCAGGCTGGTCACCAGGATGTTCCAGGTGAAGATGGGCATCCGGAACATCGTCATGCCCGGGGCGCGCATCGTGATGACCGTCGTGATGAAGTTGACCGCAGCGAGGATGGTCCCGAACCCGGTCATCGCCAGGCCGAACACCCAGAGGTCTCCGCCGAGCCCCGGCGAGAACGTGGTGTTCGACAAGGGTGCGTAGGCGAACCAGCCGAAGGACGCGGCACCCTGGGGCGTGAAGAAGCCCGCGGTCGCGATGATCCCGCCGAACAGGTAGAGCCAGTACGCGAGCATGTTGAGCCGCGGGAACGCGACGTCGGGAGCACCGATCTGCAGCGGCATGATCACATTGCCGAACCCGACGAACAACGGGGTGGCGAAGAGCAGCAGCATGATCGTGCCGTGCATCGTGAACAGCTGGTTGTACTGCTCCTTGCTCTGCACGATCTGGATCCCCGGCGCGAAGAGCTCCGCCCGGATGATCAGCGCCATCACTCCGCCGATGGCGAAGAAGATGAACGACGTGATCAGGTACATGTACCCGATCGTCTTGTGATCGGTCGACGTGACCCACTTGATGACGGTGCGGCCCAGCGTCTGGCGCTGCGGCGCGAGGCCCGGGATCACGTCGTGCTGGACGGCGGCCATCAGTTCTCATCCCCCCGCGAACCGGATGCGGTCCGCAGATCCTGTTCGCGGCTGTACTCCATGCCGAGCTGACCGGTCTGCCCCTTGTCCCGGAGCTGGTCCATCTGCGCGTCGAAATCCTCCCGCGACACGACCGCCACGTTGAAGAGCATCGACGAGTGCTCCTCGCCGCAGAGCTCCGCGCACTTGCCCACGTAGACGCCCTCCCGCTCCGGGACGATCTGGAAGTAGTTCGTCTTGTACGGGATCATGTCGAGCTTGTAGAGGAACGCAGGGACCCAGAACGAGTGGATGACGTCCCGTGAGTCCAGGACGAACTCGACGCGCTCGCCGACGGGCAGGTAGAGCGTCGGGACGCGCTCGAGGCTCCCGGGTTCTCCCACGTCCTGCGCCTGGACGCCCGTCTCGTAGACGTCCTCGTCCACGTAGTTGAAGTCCCAGCTCCACTGCTTGCCGATCACCTGAACGGTGATGTCCGGCTCCTCGCTCCGGTCGAGGATCGCCGACATGTCGCGCGCCGTGTAGTAGTACAGGACGCCGATCATGAGGATCGGCAGGATCACGTACATGATCTCGAGCGGCACGTGGTAGCGGAGCTGGACCGGCAGCGTCTCGTCGTCCTTGCGCTTCCTGTAGACCGCGACGCACCACAGGATCAGTCCCCAGGTGATCAGCCCCACGAGCAGCGCGGCGATCCACGAGCCGACCCACAGGCTCGTGATCCGCTCGGTCATGTTGGTGACCTCGCCGTCCTCGTACCCGGGGAGGTAGCCGCGCTGCGCCTCGGCCGAGCAGCCCGAGACGAGAGCGACGAGGGCAACCACGGCGGCCACCTTCAGAGCCGGTCGCCGATTCCGGCTGGGAAGTTCCGAGTGCAAGGTGCGGCCCTTTCACGTCACGTCGCCCAGCGCGTACCGCGTGAGACGGCGTCGCTGGTCCGGGACCTTCGTCCTCGACCCGAGCAGCCTAGCGCGCCGGACGCGCGCCGGGGACGTGGGCCGGCCGTGTTGGCGACGCCGTGTCAGAATGCGTGCGGCGCTCCCGGGCGTCGCTCGTCGCACTAGCGTGGGCCACGTGACCAGCGACGACGCGGCGCACCCAGGCATCCTGGAGAACGCCCCTGTGACGCGCGCCACGCCGACGCACACCACGCCGACACGCGTGGTGCTCGACGCCGGCGGGCGGGCGCCCGTGGACCCCGCGGCACGTACGGCTCTCCTGGAGGCGCTCGACCTGGGCTGGGCGGATCCCCGGCGCCTGCACGCAGAGGGTCGGCGGGCGCGTGCCCTCCTCGACGGCGCGCGCGAGGCGATCGCGGCGCAGGCCGGGGCGCGGACCGCCGACGTGCGGCTGTCAGCTCACCACACCACCGCGCTGCACGCCGCCGTGCGCGCCGTCGCCCGGGGCCGACGTCGGGTCGGTCGCGACGTCGTCGTGTCTGCGGTCGAGCGGGCCGCGGTCCTCCATGCCGCGGACTACGCGGTCGCCCAGCCGTGGACGGCCGACCGGGGTCGCCGCGTGACCGTGCCGGTCGACGCGGTCGGCCGGGTCGACGGCGAGGCGATGGCTGCGGCCCTCGCCGCACCGGGCGTCGCACTTGCCGCGCTCCAGCACGCCAACGGCGAGGTGGGCACCGTGCAACCCGTCGCACGCGTGCACGAGGCCGCCCGCGCCGCGGGGGTCCCTCTGCTCGTCGACGCGGGCGCGAGCGCAGGGCACGTCCCGATCGACGCCGCCTGGGACCTCCTGGCACTCGACCCGCCGGACTGGGGCGCACCGGCCGGCGTCGGCGTCCTCGTCGTCCGTCCGCAGGTGCGCTGGATGCCCGACTGGCCCGAGGACGAGGACGACTGGTTCCCGGGCGGCGTGAGCGTGCCGGCGGCCCTGGCCGCGGCGGTCGCCCTCGAGCGGGCCGCGGCGCGGCGGGCGGAGACGGACGCGCGCCGCCGCGGGCTCGTCGACCGCGTGCGGACCACGGTGGCGGCGACGGTCCCCGACGTGGAGGTCGTCGGCGACCCGTCCGGCAGGCTGCCCCACGTCGTGACCTTCTCGTGCCTCTACGTCGACGGGGAGGCGCTCGTGACGGAGCTCGACCGCCTGGGCTTCGCGATCGGCTCGGGCTCGGCCTGCACGTCGAGCGCGCTCGAGCCGAGCCACGTGCTGGCGGCGATGGGAGCGCTGACCCACGGCAACGTCCGGCTCGCGCTTCCCGCCGACGTGGCCGAGGCCGACGTCGAACGGTTCCTCGCCGCCCTCCCGCAGGCGGTCGCCCGGGTCCGGGACCTCCTGGGGGTGCACGGCCTGTGACCGGGGCTGGGCCCGTGACGGCGGCCGGCACCTGCGGGGATCCCCTCGTCGTGGACGCGCGCGGGCTCCGCTGCCCGCTGCCGGTCGTCGAGCTCGCCCGCGCCGCGCGGGGCGCGCCCGACGGCACCCTGCTCACCGTGCTGGCGACGGACCCGGCTGCCCGTCACGACGTCCCGGCGTGGGCCCGGCTGCGCGGACACGCCGTCGTCGCGTGCCTCGAGGACGACGGCACCTGGCGCATCACCGTGCGGACAGGTTCCTGAGGACGCACGAGGGCCCGGCCACCGCGAGGCGACCGGGCCCTGCGAGCGCACCGGAAGGTGCGATCAGCGGCTGACATGAAGATGGCTGCCAGGCCACGGGCGCTACGGGCGTCAGCCGGTGGCGGGTAGTGGGTTGAGGGTGACGTCGTAGCCGAGCTGGCGGAGTTGGGTCAGGGCGCGCTGCTTGGTCTTGTCCG
>NZ_JABCJJ010000049.1 GCF_012952065.1 Cellulomonas fimi | reverse complement strand
TCGACGAGATGCCCTTCTTGAACTGGCGATACGGACCTTCGACAAGTCGTATCTTCCCAAGTCAGGAGGGCATTCTCGCGTTCCCACGCCCACCCCGCGGCAATCAGCCCATCGGTGAATCGAGGCTGAGCCTGACCCCGGGCGGCAGTGCGGGCAGCACGTGCTCGTACCCGGCGCTCGGCAGCTGCACGAACGACAGCCGGGGCAGCGCCCGCAGCCGCTCGAGGCCCGCGCGGTCGGTGAAGTAGTGCGGCACGACGACGCCGTCCACCTCGTGCGCGACGTCGCGGGGCAGGTCCTCGGTGATCCCCCACTCCACGAGGCGCACCCCGGGCGGGGCGACGAGGTCGGCGGACGTCTCGGTGTCGGGCACGGTGACGGTGAGGACGGGCGGGGGATCTGTCGCGGCGGGCACGCCTCATCCTCGCCGAAAGTGAGGACCTAGGGCCCGCGAGAGCGGGTGGGCGGGTCCCGATGCTGGAAGCACCACAACAACCGGCAGCACGGCACGACGAGACGCAAGGAGGCACATCATGTCCACACACATCGACACCCCGAGGACGACCCGCCCCGCGACCCTGGTCGAGGAGGACGTCGTCACGACCGTCACGGGCCGACGCTGGCTCGCGGTGACGCGGCTCGCCGCCGGCTTCATCTTCTTCTGGGCGTTCGTCGACAAGCTGTTCGGCCTGGGGTACTCGACGCCTACCGAACGGGCCTGGATCAACGGCGGCACGCCGAGCCAGGGCTTCATGAAGAGCGATGCGGTGGTCGGCCCGTTCAAGGACACGTTCGCCGGGCTCGCGAGCCCGGTCACCGACTGGCTGTTCATGCTCGCGCTGCTCGGCATCGGCGTCGCCCTGCTGCTCGGCATCGGCCTCAGGATCGCGGCCGTGGCCGGCTCGCTCCTGATGCTGCTCATGTGGACCGCGGAGTGGCACCTGCAGTCCGGCTCGACCAACCCGCTCGTCGAGTACCACGTCATCTACGCCCTCGTGCTGATCGTCAGCGCGGTGCTCCTCGCCGGCGACACGTGGGGACTCGGGCGCCGGTGGGCACGGCTGCCCCTCGTCCAGAAGGCAGCCTGGCTGCGCTGAGCGCACGCGCTCTGCCCGGCCGACACACCGAGGGCCGCGGACCGACAGGTCCGCGGCCCTCGGCGCGTGCGTGCTCAGGCACCGCCCTCGAGCGCCGCTCAGGGGAGCAGCGAGGCCCGGTAGTCGTCCTCGAGCATGGCCATGAGGACGGCGTCGCACCAGAACTCGCCGTCCCGGTGGCTCTCGCGGAGCTTGCCCTCGACCTCGAAGCCGACGCTCGCGTAGAGCATGCGGGCGCGCGGGTTGATGCTGAGCACCTCGAGCCCGACCCGGTGCAGGCCGAGGCCGTCCGGCGCGTCGCCGAAAGCGTGCGCGAGAACGAGCGAGATCGCCTCGCGGCCGAAGCCGCGGCCGCGCTGGCCGGGACGCAAGCTCATCCGCAAGGTGGCGTTCGCGGCGCGCGGGTCGAACCGGTCGAGCCCGATCTCGCCCAGGAACTCGTCGGAGTCGTGCGTCGTGATGGCGAGGTCGAGGCGGTCGTCGCGGTCGGCGACCGTCGCGCACCACTCGTCGATCTGCGCGCGCGTCCAGCCCACCGGCTGGCGGCCGCTCACCCGCATGCCCTCGGGATCGTTGAGCATCTCCCACATCGGCTCGGCGTCGCCCGCGGCGACCGGGCGGAGCACCACCAGCTCGCCACGCAGCTCGGGCTTCTCCATGCGGCTCCTCACGGTCGGGCCGGTCGTCAGGACTGGGTGATGCGCTCCAGCACGAGCTCACGGACACGGGCGGCGTCCGCCTGGCCGCGGGTCGCCTTCATGACCGCGCCGATGATCGCGCCGACCGGTCCGAGGTTGCCCCCGCGCACCTTCGCCGCCACGTCCGGCTGGGCCGCGAGCGCCTCGTCGACGGCGGCGAGCAGGACGCCGTCGTCGGACACGACCTCGAGGCCGCGGGCGACCAGCACCTCCTCGGGCGACCCCTGTCCCGCGAGCACGCCCTCGAGGACCTGGCGCGCGAGCTTGTCGTTGATGCGGCCCGCGTCGACGAGCGCCTGGAGCTCTCCGACCTGGGCCGGCGTGATCGGCAGCTGCTCGAGCTCGACGTCGGTCGTCTTCGCGGTCCGGGCCAGCTCGCCCATCCACCACTTGCGGGCGGCGGCAGGGGTCGAGCCGGCCGCGATGGTGGCCTCGACCAGCTCGATCGCACCGGCGTTGACGACGTCCCGCATCTCGAGGTCGCTGTAGTCCCAGTCCTGCTGGAGGCGAGCCCGGCGCGCGGCCGGCATCTCGGGCAGGCTCGCGCGGATCGCCTCGACCCACTCGCGGCTCGGCGCGATCGGCACGAGGTCCGGCTCGGGGAAGTAGCGGTAGTCCTCGGCGTCCGACTTCACGCGGCCGGGGGTGGTGATGCCCGTGTCCTCGTGCCAGTGCCGCGTCTCCTGCACGACCGTGCCACCGCTCGCGAGGATCGCCGCCTGGCGGGAGACCTCGTAGCGGACCGCCCGCTCGACCGAACGGAAGGAGTTGACGTTCTTGGTCTCGGTGCGGGTCCCGAGCGGCGACTCCGGGGTGGGTCGCAGCGACAGGTTGACGTCGGCGCGGACGTTGCCGCGCTCCATGCGCGCCTGCGAGACTCCGAGCGTCCGGAAGATGTCGCGGAGCGACCGGACGTACGCGCTGGCGACCTCGGGCGCGCGCGCCCCGGCTCCGGTGATCGGCTTGGTGACGATCTCGACGAGGGGGATGCCGGCACGGTTGTAGTCGACGAGCGAGTACTCGGCGCCGTGGATCCTTCCGGTGACGCCTCCGACGTGGGTGTTCTTCCCGGCGTCCTCCTCCAGGTGCGCGCGCTCGATCTCGACGCGGAAGATCGTGCCGTCCTGGAGCTCGACGTCGAGGTGGCCCTCGAACGCGATGGGCTCGTCGTACTGCGACGTCTGGAAGTTCTTCGGGACGTCCGGGTAGAAGTAGTTCTTCCGCGCGAACCGGCAGGTCTCGGCGATCTGGCAGTTGAGCGCGAGGCCGATGCGGAGGGCGTACTCGACCGCGGTGCCGTTGACGACCGGGAGGGCGCCCGGGAGGCCCAGCGACACCGGGGTGACCGCGGTGTTCGGCTCGGCGCCGAAGACCTGCTCGGCGGAGTCGAACATCTTGGTGCGCGTGCCCAGCTCGACGTGCACCTCGATGCCGATGACGGGGTCGAAGCGCACGACGGCGTCGTCGTAGTCGACCAGCTCGACCCCCGTGGCGTGGGTGGTGTGCGCGGTCATCGGGCGACCTCCAGCTCGGGGGCGCGGGCGAGCAACGGGCCGCCCCAGGTGGACTCGAGGAGCGCCTCGAGCGCGGCGCCGACGCGGTACAGCCGATCGTCCGCCTTCGCCGGGGCGAGGATCTGCAGGCCGACGGGGAGGCCGTCGTCGGACAGGCCGTTGGGGACCGACATGCCGGGGACGCCCGCGAGGTTCGCGGGGATGGTGGCGACGTCGTTGAGGTACATCGCGAGCGGGTCGTCGAGCTTCTCGCCCAGCTTGAACGCCGTGGTGGGCGCCGTGGGCGAGACCAGGACGTCGGCCTGCTCGAACGCGGCGGCGAAGTCGCGCTGGATCAGCGTGCGGACCTTCTGCGCGCTGCCGTAGTAGGCGTCGTAGTACCCGGCCGAGAGCGCGTAGGTGCCGAGGATGATCCGGCGCTTGACCTCGTCACCGAAGCCGGCGCCGCGGGTCGCGGACATGACGCGCTCGGCGGTCGCGGCGAGACCGTCACCGCCGTCCGGGACGACGCGGAGCCCGAAGCGCATCCCGTCGAACTTCGCGAGGTTGCTCGACGCCTCGCTCGGGAGGATCAGGTAGTACGCGCCGAGCGCGTAGGTGAAGTGCGGGCACGAGACCTCGACGATCTCCGCACCGGCACCCCGGAGCAGCTCGAGCGACTCCTCGAACCGCGCCCGGACGCCAGGCTGGTAGCCCTCGCCACCCAGTTCGGTCACGACGCCGACGCGGACGCCCCGGAGGTCGCCGGCCGCCCCGGCGCGCGCCGCTTCGACCAGCGGCGGCAGCGGCTCGGGGATGGAGGTCGAGTCGCGCGGGTCGTGGCCGCCGATCAGCTCGTGCAGCAGCGCGGAGTCGAGGACGGTCCGCGTGACGGGGCCCGCCTGGTCGAGGCTCGAGGCGAGCGCGATGAGACCGTAGCGGGAGACCCCGCCGTACGTCGGCTTGACGCCCACGGTGCCGGTGACGGCCCCCGGCTGGCGGATCGAGCCGCCCGTGTCGGTGCCGATGGCGAGCGGGGCCTCGTAGGCGGCGACCGCCGCGGCGCTTCCTCCGCCCGAGCCGCCCGGGATGCGGTCGAGGTCCCACGGGTTGTGCGTGTTGCCGAACGCCGAGTGCTCGGTGCTCGAGCCCATGGCGAACTCGTCCATGTTGGTCTTGCCGAGGATCGGCAGGCCCGCCTCGCGGAGCCGCGTGGTGATCGTCGCGTCGTAGGGCGGGATCCAGCCCTGGAGGATCTTGGAGCCGGCCGTCGTCGGCAGGTCCTTGGTCACCACGATGTCCTTGACGGCGATCGGCACGCCCGCGAGCGCGTGGAGCCGCTCCCCCGCGCTGCGCCGGGCGTCGACGTCGCGTGCGGTGGCGAGAGCGCCGTCGTCGTCGATGTGCAGGAAGGCGTGGACCGAGGGCTCGACGGCCGCGATGCGTTCGAGGTGCGCCTGGGTGACCTCGACGCTCGAGACCTCGCCGGCCGCGAGTCGGGTGGCGAGCTCGGCGGCGGAGAGGCGGGTGAGGTCGGTGGCGCCGGTGGCGGTGGTGCTGGTGCCCATCAGTCCTCCTCGAGGATCTGCGGGACGAGGAACCGGCCCGACTCGGCGGCGGGGGCACCCGCGAGGATGTCCGCCACCGGCAGCGACGGCTCGGGGACGTCGGCGCGGAAGACGTTCGTCATCGGGAGCGGGTGGCTCGTCGGAGGGACGTCGGGGGTGGCGACCTCACTGACGCGCGCGACCGACTGGACGATGACGTCGAGCTCGCCGGCGAGGCGGTCCAGCTCGGCGGGTGTCAGGTCGATCCGGGCCAGCCCGGCCACGCGCGCGACCTCGTCGCGGGAGATGGTGGACATGGGGCCAGTCTAGTGACCGGTCGAGCGGTGACCGGGTCGAGGCGGCCGGGGGCACGTCGGCGGCCGTGGGGGTCGTGGGTGAGCCCTGGGGTCGGGGGTGAGCCGCGGGCGTCGTGGGTGAGGGGGTCGGCGCAGTCGTCAGCCCCCGGGACCGCCGACGGCGAGGCCCACCAACGCGAGCAGCGCGAGGGCGTAGGCGTCTGCTGGGGTCGCTGCCTCGAACGTCTCCTCGGTGCCCGACGGTGAACGGGTCGTGACGACGTAGTCGCCGTCGGGCACCGTCGCCAGGGAGCGGAAGGTGCCGCCCAGGAGGTCGCGGAGCTGGTCCTCGCGCGGGAGCCAGAGGGCGTCGTCCTTCGCGACCGAGTCGAGCGCCCACTCTGTCGTGCCGTTGAAGCCGAGGACGGTGCCGGTCGGGAACTCGTGGGGCTCGACCATCATGTCGCTGATCGTGAAGACGTCCCCGGTGAGCTCCGGCTGCAGGATCGTGAAGGCGTCGCCGGAGCGCGGGTGCCAGCGGACGCCGGCGGCACGAAGCTCGACGGCGAGGTCGACGGAGATCATCGGCCCAGTATCGCCAGGCGCACGGGTGGTTGTCAGTGGCTCGGACTAGCTTCGTACACGTGTTCGAGACAGCCGCCCCTGCCCGTGACGGAAGCACGCCGTCGCGGCCGGGGCCGTCGACGTCGGGGATCGATCTCGTCTTCACGCAGATGATGGCCACCGTCACGCCTGCCGCCGCGCACAGTGTCCCGTCGGGGTCGGTCGTGCGCGCGGCGGCGCCGAGCGGCGTGGAACTGGCTTCCGCGCTCGACGGCGCAGCTCCAGGGGTCGACCTCGTCGAGGTGCTCGGCAGCCTGGTCCCCGCCGACCTGCACGACGCGGCGCTGGTCGAGGCGATCGCGGGCTGGGAACGGATCGCGTCGTGGGCGGCGGCGCAGCAGGCCCGGCTGATCGTCGAGCTGGGCCGGCGCCGGGAGATCGGTCGCCTGGGCGAGTACGTCGCCGACGAGGTCGCGCTGCGGCTCTCGACGACGCGAGCGGTGGCCGAACGCAAGGTCGGGCTCGCGACCTGCCTGGATGCGATGCCCGAGGTCCACGACGCCCTTCGATCGGGCGAGATCGACGTCCGCAAGGCCGTGGCGCTCGTCGACGCGACCGAGCACCTGCCCATCGAGGAGGCGCGGCGCGCCGCGGTGCTCGTCCTCCCCGACGCGCGGGACCTCACGGTCCCTCAGCTGCGCGCGCGCCTGCGACGCCTCGACCTGACCCGTGACGTCGGGGCGGCGCGGCGTCGGGAGGCCCGCGCGGTCGACCAGCGGCACGTGACACTGAGCCCGGCGCCCGACTCGATGGCGTGGATCAACGCCTACCTCCCCGCAGTGGACGCGATGCGGGTCTTCACCGCGCTGGATGCCCTGGCCGGGACGGCCGCGGCCGACGACCGGCGCGGGATCGATGCCCGCCGCGCCGATGCGCTGAGCGACACGTTCGCGCGGATCCTCGACGGGGGCCAGGCGCCGGGGGGAGGCGCACTGGTCACGCGGCACCGCCGACGGCCGCACCTGCACGTCACCGCCGCGGCCACGACACTCCTCGGCCTCGACGAAGCGCCCGCAGAGCTCGCCGGGTACGGCCCCATCCCCGCGGCGACAGCGCGCGCCCTCGCCGCCGACGCCACCTGGCGCCGGATCTTCACCGATCCGGCCACGGGGCAGCTGACGGGGATCGGTCCACGCGCCTACCGCGCGGGGGCGGACCTGACGGCGACCGTCATCGCGCGCGACGTCACGTGCACGTTCCCGGGATGCCGTACGCCGTCGTTCCGCTGCGACCTCGACCACGTCGAGCCGTTCGACCCGGACTCACCCGGGGAGCATCAGACGACGTGCGACAATCTGCACGCGCTGTGCCGCCATCATCATCGCCTCAAGACCCACGGGGGCTGGACGGTGACCCGCCAGCCGTCGACCGGCGCCACCGACTGGACCGCGCCGACCGGCCACCGCTACCGCAGGCCGACCATCCCGGCCGACGGGACGCCGCCACGACAGCCCGGCATCGGCGGCGAGCCACCCGGGTCGGGGTTCGTGCGGAACGACACCGAGCGGCCCCCACCGTTCTGAGAGGACCCCGTCTGAGGAACCGGGACCCGTTCTGAGGGACTGATCCGCCCCCAGCTCGCCCTGCCCTGCCCTGCCCTGCAAGGCCATGCCAGGCCATGCCCACCAGCCAGCGACGGCATCCGGCTTCCCCGGCTCCTTGACCGATCCCTGCACTCACCGCTCGCGGTAGTGGTACCGCTCCGCCGGGCTGAAGCCGAGCCTGCCGTACAGCGCCAACGCCGAGTCGTTGGACTGTTCGACCTGGAGGAACGCACGGGTCGCACCGCGGTCGACGGCGTGCCGGAGCGCCTCGAGCGTCAGTGCCCGCCCGATGCCGCGACGTCGTGCCTCGGGCTGCACCATCAGGCAGGAGAGTCCGGCCCAGTCGTCCTGCAGCGCCGCCCGGATGACCGCGACGATCCGCCCATCGAGCTCCGCCGCCACGTAGAGGGCGGCCGTCCCCGAGAGGACGGCGGCAGCGAGGTCGTGGTCGACCGCGTGCGCCGAGACCTTCACGGCGAGCCACGCCGACAGCCACCGGGCGTCGGGTTCCTCCGTGAGGACGAACGAGGGCTCGACCGACCGCGTGTCGCTCACAGCGCCGGTGGGGCCATCGCCGTTCCGCTCGGATCCCCTACCCCTCGCCCGGCTGCCGGCGCCATCGCCGTTCCGCTCGGATCCTCGATCGACTGCCGCGAGCAGCGAAGACAGCTCGTCGCGGACCATCACGATGGTGTGCGACACGTCGCGGTACCCGCGCGCCTCCAGCAGCTCGTCGAGATCCTCCGGCCGGGCGTCGCGACAGACGCGGAACACCGAGGCCTGGCCGGCGGCGGCGTAGAGCCGCTCGACCCCCTTGATCGCCCGATGGACGTCGTCGGGCTCCGCGAGGGCCACGACGCTGTTGGCGCGGCGCGTGAAGCCGCCCGACAGCCCGACGCGCCAGCCCTCGACGTCGCGGACCTCGCGAGCTCTCCACATCGCCGTCTCGACACGGGCGCCCGGCCCCGTCGGGACGTCCCACACGTAGACCCTGAGCCCGACCCCTTCGTGGCGCCAGTCACGATCGGGCGCGCGGACGAAGCCCAGCCGCTCGTAGAGCCGATGTGCGCCCGCCATCGCGTCGAGCGTGGACAGCACCAACCGATCCGCACCCGACGTCACCGCCTCCAGCATGGCTGCTCGGGTGAGTGCCTCGGCGATCCCGCGACGTCGCGCCTCGGGGGCGACCGCGAGCATGCGCACCTCGATCTCGCCGGGTTCGGCCACCTCGGCGTAGGACGTCCCAGCGGGGGCGAGCGTGATCGTGCCGACGACGGTCGGCGTCCCGACCAGCAAAGACCGGCGGCCACGGGACGCCGATCGCACGCCACCGGCGGCGCGCACGGAGCTCGGGCGTGCTCCGCTCGCGCGTGCGCTGCTCACGCGTGCGCTGCTCTCGTGTGTCCAGCCCGCGTGTGCCGAGTCTTCCGGAGCAGAGCCCGCGTGTGCCGAGTCTTCCGGAGCAGAGCCCGAGCCACCCGAACCCCCGCCAGCCACACGTCCGGGAACCGAGCCCCCGGGAGCCGTCAGCCCCTCCGCAACGAGCCGGTCCACGCCGTCGTCCGGACCCGGCTCGGTCGCACGATGACGCGCGCTCTCGGCGTCGCCGTCTGCCCCGTCGTCGCCGTCGTCCCCGGCACCCGCGAGCGCGGGCAGCAGAGCGACGAGCAGCGTCGCCTCCTGTGCACGCCGAGCGGCATCGAGCAGCTCGTCGAGGTACTCGTCGTCGTCGCTGATCAGCCCGTCGACGAGGTACGCCTCGGCAGTCAGTGCGCCGGCGGCCGCGACGTCCTCGTCCGTGGTCGCCGTACGGATCACGCGCTCAGGCATCGATCGCCTCCGGTCCTTCGGCGAGCAGCCGGGTGAACCCGGCCTCGTCCAGGATGGGCAGCCCCAGCTCCCGCGCCTTCGCCTCCTTGCTCCCCGCGTTCTCGCCGACCACGACGAAGTCGGTGTTCTTCGAGACGCTTCCGGCCGCCTTGCCGCCGCGCGCCAGGATCGCCTCCTTGGCGCCGTCGCGCGAGTACCCGTCGAGCGAGCCGGTGACCACTACCGTGACACCCTCGAGCGTCCGCGGGATCGTGTCGTCGCGCTCGTCGGCCATGCGCACGCCGGCCGCCCGCCACTTCCGCACGATGCCCTCGTGCCACCTCTCGTCCTCACCGGGCTGCTCGAACCAGTCGCGCACAGCGGCCGCGATCGTGGGCCCGACGCCGGCCACGCGGGCGAGCGCCTGCGGGTCCGCATCGCGCGCCGCCTCCTCGATCGCGTCGAGGGAGCCGAACTCCGCGGCGAGCGCGCGGGCCGCCGTCGGGCCCACGTGGCGGACGGACAGCGCGACCAGGACCCGCCACAGCGGCGCAGCCTTCGCCTTCTCGAGGTTCGTCAGCAGGCTCTCCCCGACCGCGTTGAGGTCGCCGGCCTCCCGCACGCGACCCTTGACCTTGGAGCGTGCCGAGAGGATGAACAGCGGCACGCGCCGCAAGGCATCGGCGTCGAGCGCGAACAGGTCGCCCTCGTCCCTCACGACGCCCGCGTCGAGCAGCGCGCTCGCGCCCTCCCAACCCAGCGCCTCGATGTCGAACGCGCCCCGGGAGGCGACGTGGAAGAGCCGCTCCCGCAGCTGGGACGGGCACGACCGCGTGTTGGGGCAGCGGATGTCGACGTCGCCCTCCTTGGCGGGCGCGAGCGGGGTGCCGCACGAGGGACACTCCGTCGGCATCACGAACTCGCGCTCGGAGCCGTCCCGCAAGGCGACCACCGGCCCGACGATCTCCGGGATGACGTCCCCCGCCTTGCGCAGCACGACCGTGTCGCCGATGAGCACCCCCTTGCGCCTGACCTCGCTCGCGTTGTGCAGCGTCGCCATCTCGACCGTCGACCCGGCCACGAGGGCCGGCTCCATGACGCCGTACGGCGTGACCCGACCCGTCCGGCCGACGTTCACGCGGATGTCGAGGAGCTTCGTGTTGACCTCCTCGGGCGGGTACTTGTACGCGATCGCCCACCGTGGCGCCCGGCTCGTCGACCCGAGCCGCCGCTGGAGCGCGACCTCGTCGACCTTGACGACGACGCCGTCGATCTCGTGCTCGACGTCGTGCCGGTGCTCCCCGTAGTGACGGATCATCTCCCGCACGCCCGCCAGGTCGTCGACCACCCGGTAGCGCGTCGAGACCGGCACGCCCCACCCGGACAGCACCTCGTACGACTGCGACTGCCGCTCGATGGACCGCCCGCGGCCGGACCACCGCAGCGCGCCGATCCCGTGCGCGAGCATCCGCAGCGGCCGCGACGCCGTCACGCGCGGGTCCTTCTGCCGCAGCGACCCGGCCGCCGCGTTCCGCGGGTTGGCGAACGGAGACCTCCCCGCCTGGACCTGGGACGCGTTGAGCGCCTCGAACCCCTCGACGGGCAGGAAGACCTCGCCGCGGATCTCGATGAGCTCGGGGTGGTCGGTCCCGGCGAGCACGTGCGGGATCCCCTCGATCGTCCGGACGTTGTGGGTCACGTCCTCGCCCGTGCGCCCGTCGCCCCGGGTCGCGGCGCGCACGAGCCTGCCACGCTCGTAGAGCAGCGCGATCGCGAGCCCGTCGATCTTGAGCTCGCACAGGTAGTGCATGCCCGCGCTCGCGCCGTCGAGGTCGCGCTGCACCCGCTCGGCCCATCCGGTCAGGTCGTCCTCGGAGAAGGCGTTGTCGAGCGAGAGCATCCGTTCGACGTGGTCGACGGCGGCGAAGTCGGTCGAGAACGTCCCGCCCACCTTCTGCGTGGGCGACTCGGGCGTCCGCAGCCCGAACTGCTCGTAGTGGTCCTCGAGCGCCTCGAGGCGGCGCAGGAGGCCGTCGTACTCGCCGTCGCTCACGGTGGGTGCGTCCCGGACGTAGTACGCGAACTGGTGGTCGCGGACCTGCTCGGCCAGCCCGGTCCAGCGACGACGCGCGGCCGCCTCGTCCAGGTCGACGTCGGCGGGATCCAGGTCCAGGTCGCTCACGGGCTCATCATCCCGCGACGCACCGACACCGCCAGGGGACGACACGACCGGGCGACGACGCCCGCCGCTCACCCGATCAGCCCGAGCCCTCGGCCCGCTCCGCCACGACCTCGGCCGCGCGCACCGCCGCCTGCAGCTCGCGCCGCGCCGCGCCGGGCGTGCGTGGCGCTCCGCCCGCGCCCGCGCC
>NZ_JABCJJ010000048.1 GCF_012952065.1 Cellulomonas fimi | reverse complement strand
AACCCCCTCCGCCCGGTGCAACCTACGGATCTCTGCCCAGTCCTCCATCGCGATCACCCTCCAAGGGTTCAGGAGGGGGTCAAATTTCATCCGTCGCACAGGGGTCAGTTTTCACGCGTCGTCGACAGTTCTCGGTCCCCTGGCTGAGCACCGCAGGCTCCACCGGGCAGAGCGTCACCCTGGAAGGGCTGAACCTGCTGCTCGCAGGGGCCGAGCGCCACCTCAGCGTCGCCTCGTCCGGGTGGGCCACCCCGCAGGACGAGGGCTCAGCGCTGCTGCGGGTGCTCCGGGACGGGCTGGCCGACCACTGGGACGGCCGCGACACCGTGGAGCAGATGCGCGCCGGCGGGTCGCGGAACTGGCGGCAGATGGAGTGGCCCGGGTTCCACTTCGAGGAGCAGGTCGGCGCCCTGCTCAACGTCGCCTACCCGACGCCGCCGGTCGGCGGGCCCCGGCGCACCTACGGGGCGACCCCGTTCGACTACGCCTCGAGCGCGCGCGTGTGGGACGCCAAGGCCCACACCGTCTTGGAGGTGTCCATCCCGTCCGGCAGACGCACCAGCACCGCGAGCAGCCCCGCGATCCTCAACGACTCCACCGCGATCACCACCTGCCTGACTGAGCAGGGGCTCGGGTTCCTCGTCCTGGACGGTGCGGCGACCTTCGACGAGACCGGGCACTTCGACGACTGGCACCGTACCTACACCCGCGAGGGCCGCACCAGCGTGGGCTACACCTCGAACTCCGGCCGCCGCCGCCGCCGCAAGCAGGCGTTCGACCCCATGACCTTGCGGGCCCTGTGGATCCAGGACGTCCCCGCGCTGAACGCCGGCATCGTCGGCGGCTGGATCAGCCGAGAACGGCAGGGCGCCCAACCGGTCCGCGCCGGCCAAGAACGAGGCGCAGACCGCAACGACAAGTTCCACCTCAAGGTGCATAAGAGCGCCGCTTGGGTGGTCGCGACGCAGAACTGGGTGGGGACCTAGCCTGCGGATCCCAGACGTCCCGTAGGAGGCCCGGCCGAGGGAAGCGCCCGGTCCTGCAGTCGCCAGGCCCCTCCGAAGTGCTCCTACGGAGTGGGCTCCGACTGGCCCGATTCGGGCGGGAGCACCCCGCGGCGTAGTAGCGCCCGTCCTGCAGCCAGAGATGAGTGGATCATCGGCGCGGTGATGGGGATGGACGCCTCACCACGCCGCCGGACGATGCTGATGAAGGCGCCTTCGGCCCGCCCGCCGACGATGGCGCCGTGGACGAGGAACGGCTTGAGCTCCTCGGGCTGGGGCGGGATGTCGATCAGGATGAGCGTCCCCCCGACAGTGGGGACCACTTCTACGCTCAAGTTGTCGGGCGGGGGGAACACGCGGCGATCGAGGGCCTGCTGGTAGCGCCGGAGCGCGAGGGGATCGGCAGGCATGGGGCTGAGGGCATGGATCGTCTCCCCGCCGGGCACTCGTCTGGTCTTCAACCCCACCACGACCACGCCGCACTGCTCCGCGTTGCAGAACCGAGTGACCGCCTGGGCGAGCGAGATCTGCCCTCCTTCGGTGCGGAGGTCGTAGTGCTGACTCTTGGCCTCCAGCCAGTGCCCCTCGGGCTGTCCGATGAGCAGCTGTGCGTGACCTCCGCGCACTAGGTCGCAGATGGTGGAGCGCGTCAGATCACCAGTGACCATCGCGCCGACGAGTTCGACAAGGTCTGTGCCACTGCCATAGAGATCAGCCAGCACCCGCCCCTGAGCGTGAAACCCCACGGCAAGGTCCCACAGCGCGCCCGGCCCGACGTCGTCCACAGAGAGGCTCTCGATCCACATGCGGTGCCGGTTCAGGTACGGCTGCACGACCCGAGCGATCGCCTGCTCGAGCGCACGCGACTCGTCGCCCTCGACGTAGTTCTGGACTCGGAGCAAGAGGGCGCCGTCGCGAAGTTGGAAGGAGACTGGTGCGACGGGCTGGAGCTCGTCGAAGTACTGCTCCTCCACGTCGCACAGGAGCAACTGCTCGCCGCCCATGTCCGCGGCCTCCGTCGCGCGCATGACGCGGCGGAGGTCCGCCGCGTAGCAAGCTCCGAGGTCGTCGACGATCGCGACCATGTCACCCGCGCCGTCAGACCCTCGCTGCCGGCCGTTGAAGAACCAGTGCTCGTGGTCCTTATCCGCCCACACTGTGCGACCTCGACGGCCAGGAGCGGCGCTCACCTGCTCAGCGTTTCACAACGCACCCGAAGAGCCCGGCACATATAGGAACAAGGAGCCAGGCGTCCGGAGGGGGTGTTCAAGTCCCCCTCGGGACACGCCCGATCAGCGAAGGGTGACGCCGGTCGCGGGCTGGCTCAGGCTGGGGACGGGCCGTCGAGGCTCTTCTCTGCCTGGGCGCGCTTCTTGTCGTCCATCATCTTGATGATCGAGTCGAGCAGGAGCGCGTCCTCTGCTGAGGTCGGTGGCAGCGGCTCGGGTTTTACCGGGACGCTCGCGAGCTCGTCAAAGCCGGCATCGACGAGCTTGTAAGTGTTCCGGACTCGGCGAGTGTCCAGAGCGTTGCGTGTGGCAGAGCGACGCCGGGCGCTGACGAGCCCGGCCGCTCGCAGCTCGCGCAGTCCTTTGCTGCGCGTGTCTTCGCTGAGGCCATAGAGCTGGTCAGCGCGCTTTGGGCTGAACCAGAGCTCCTTGCCGCTCTTGTCTGTCCCGCGCTCGGCGTAGAGGACCAGGAGCATGGCGATCGCGGCCCCAGACAGGGTGGCGATCCATCCGTTCGTCCAGAGCGTGTCGGGGAGCTGGATGTACCGGTGACGCCAGGCGTCTGGGGTGTTGCGAGCAGCGTTGAAGGCAGACCCGGGCAGCGTGTACGGCACACCTTGCGCGCCTTCGTCGAGTAGCCAGATCCGCGGCGGCATCCCGGGGTGGCGTGCGACTCGAATGAGGTAGTTGCTCTCGAGCGCATCGATGGCCTGCCGCACTCGACGTGTACCGCGCCCTTCAGGATCTTCGAGCCCAAGGAGGACGGCCCACACGCGGGCCGGCAGGCTGACGTCGTGGGGCGCCGCGGCGGCGAACCACAGGAAGCTCAGCTCGAGCTTGAGCCGCACCTCGCCCCCACGGCCACCGCGAAGCAACCTGGCCAGTGGAGGGTCTGTGTCGTCGTCGCGATCGTCGTCATGGGCGCCGACAAATGACACCCGAACAGGGGCAGCGGCCCGCCGGCCTAGGCGGTCCTTGATGAGGTGGGCCACCTCGAGCGCACCTGGGCTTGGAGTCCGATGAGCGGCTGCTGCGTCCACGGCTTCAGTCGCGTCGGCGTCCGGCTCCAGCGCGTTCGGCGCACCGAGTTGGGTCGACGAGTGGGTCATCATGGGGGCGCTCCGGCTCACGGGGATTCGCGGCGATACATGGATATCTATATAGTACCGGGTCTGACGGCGGCGATGCATCAGGTACAAGCGTAAGGGTAACCCCCCCGAAACTTGCCGTCCGTCCGGTACTAGTGTTGCACTCTACCCCTGCTGCAAGGTAGGGTAACTTTGGCACTAGCGCGCTCCGGGCGTCTTCATGGTAGTGTTCAGCCCAAGTTGAAGCGCGCGCGCCGACAAGGGGTCGGACAACGCGGGCCCTCAGCCCAGGGTTGTCAGTCACGTCCGAGCGTGTCCCGCGGCGACATATGGGCCGCTTGGCTTGGCGGTCAACCCCGAGAAGACCTCTGCCCTGCCGGGGTGGTGGGTGCCGGCTTGGGGCCGGACAGCCCGCCAGACCTCGGAAGACGCGGAGGTCTTCTTGCGTGCCCTGAGCTGGCCGGTCCTTCGTGCTGGACCTCTCGCATCTCAGTACAACCAGCGGGCGTCCGGCGAGGCGCGCCCCGTGCCATCGTTTCCGGGGCACCCGTCGACGACGTCGCGCCGACGCCGCCGCGGCCGCATGGCAGCGGTGCCCGAAACCCCGCCCGATACCCCGATGCGGCCGGTACCCAGTGCAGCCCTTCGATGTGACTTGCAGCGGTAAGCCGCGGCGCCATCTCGGCGCACCTACAGAACGAGTACATCGTGGCGCTCGTGGCCGACAGGCTGCGCCGTGCCGGACTCACCGCCGGCCGCGTGGCGCTCTCCGGGGCGTCCGTCGTCGCCCAAGCCGCTGTCAATCGCAGGACTCGCCGGGAGCAGTGAAAACGCGAGCGGGCGAATTGTCGGCGCGTCTGCGCGCGACCGATCAGCGCGGAGCCGACTTCCGTCCGGGCGCCGACGGGTTGCCGCGCGGCCACATTGCCCTGTGAAAACCGCGCCACTGAGCCGACGGGCTTGCCCTTTGCCTGTGCCCATGCGCGAATTGCGGCGGCGTCATGGCCTCTCATCAACTTCATCGGTGAGCTCCTGTCGAGATGCGGGGTCGGCTCCGGTCACCGTACGAGGTCGCACACGGTGGCGGCGCAGTTACGCCGATTCGGCGGTCAGGGCACGACGAGCTGATCGCTGACGCTCACCACGGCATCCCCCGTGATGCTCTCCTCGCTGACCAGCGGGCCCGTCAGGTTCTCGCCGGCGTCGCCGATGACTGCCTTCACTTCGCCAGGCTGGTTGCGCGCGATGGGCATGGTCACGCTGACGTCGTAAGTGCCGGAGGGGATCGGGTCGCCCTTGTCACTGAACGGCCCGAACGAGACCGTGCCGTCCCGCAGGGTCTGGGAGTCCTGGGCCATGAATCCGCCCTCTTGGAACACGGACGAGCCCAGCTGGGTGCCGTCCGGCAGATTGGACTCAGCAGTTACCGACACCGAGCCGTCCTCATTGATGACGGCGCTCATCGCCAGGTCGACCTCCAGCGTCGCGTCCACCGCCGACGCCTCGGTGGTTTCAGACCGCACCGGCTCAGGGGTGGCCGCAGAGCATCCACCGACCAGCAGGAGGGCCGCCGCGGCGGCAGCAGCGACGAGCAATCGATTCATAGGCCTGAGGTTACGGTCATCGGCTGAGCGGTAACCCAGCGGCTCGCTCGTCGACGCGATCGGCGGCGTCCGCCGGCCGGTGGCGTTGCGTTGGGGTACACCCATGCGCAACGTCTCCCAGTCGGGGTGGTTGCCCTGTTGCGACAGGCCCGGTCGCGGCTTTCGCGGCACATCCGTGCGGGGGTCTAGAGGTGGTGCAACACGCCGGGCAGCGGATCGAGCACACGTCTTGCGTCCCGGGCCGGCCTACTCCCGAGGGTTCGTCAGATCAGATCGAGTTCGACGGCTGCGGGGCCCTCGTCGAGCACGGCGCGGACGGTGAGTGTCGTGGCTTCTTGCGGTGGCGCTGGCCGGAAGCCTGCCGTGTACCGCCACTCCTGTCCGCGCCCGCCGGCGTTCCCTGAGTAGAAGGCGTACCGGGTGCCGAGGTTGTCGGTGAGCTCCAGGCTGAGCTCCATGAGTCGCTCGGCCGGCCACGGCGGCGGTCGGGACGGAATGTGCTGCATCGATTCTTCCCAGGCCGCGCGTGCCTTGCGGTCGGTGTGGACGGTGCGGCCGGCCTCGGGGCCTTGTCCCTCGAGGGTGACGGTCACGTCCGGGCCGACGACGACGGAGGTGAGATGGACCTCGACGTCGTCGAGCGTGCCGAGGAGGACATCGTCGATCGGTAGAGGCGCGCGTGGGGCGCGGCGACCGGCATCGATCCTGATCTCGAACACCTGATGGTCGTACTCCGCGGTGACCGTGGCGCAGTTGTGGTCCGTACGGCTGAAGTTGACCGACGGGGCGCTGGGGGTGAGGCCCTGGATCCCTTTGCAGAGTGCCTCCACGACCCGGTCAAGGTTGTCCACATCAGGACACTACGACGGTGACCAGCGCTCCAACGTCCGCGTCCGCCCTAGTTGCGGGTCCGCCGCCGGCTTTCGTAGCCGGCGAGTACGACGTCCACGATCCTGGTGGTGAAGTGCTGGTCGACCGCGCCGGTGGAGACCCATCGGCGGTAGAAGACCGGCCCGGTCAGCAGGTCGAGCACCTCGTCGGGATCGGTGTCCTGGGGCAGCTCGCGGCGGTCGATGCCGCGGGTGATGACGTCGCGCACCACGCGGTGGCGGTGCGTGGCCTCATGGCGGTGCAGGGCGGCGAACGCGGGGTCGCGTTCAGCAGCCTCGATGAGTGCGGGCATGAGCGCTGCGGCCGGGCTCCGGTGCAGCGCCGCGGCCAGGCCGGCCAGGAGCACCACCAGGTCCTGGCGCAGGGTCCCGGTGTCAGGGTCGGCCGGTTCGCGCAGGGTGCTCGCGATCGCGTCCAGGACGAGCGCCGGCTGGGCGTCCCACTGCCGGTAGATGGTCGTCTTGGCGACCCCGGAACGCTCGGCCACCGCTTCGATGGTGGTCGCGGCGATGCCGTTCTCGCGCACCAGGTCCAACGTCGCGGCGATCACCGCCGCGCGAGAACGCACCACCCGAGGGTCGGTGCGCACCGGTGCGGGCCGCCCAGCGAAGTCGTTCATGCCGTCGCGGCCGGGGACGGAAGCCACGTGTGCCGGTGATCGTGGACGTACTGGTCGAGTGTGCGTGGGGGGCGTCCGAGGAGCCTGGCGGCGGTGGGGTCGACGGTCTGGGCCTGACCCCGTCGCAGACCGGTGTGAAGAACCGTCTGGACCAGTGCCTGCGCCCAGGGCAACCCCTGGCGGCGGACGTGACGCAGGTAGGACAGGGCAGGTGCTGGCTCGTAGGTGATCGTCCGTCCGAGCTGTTCGCTGAGGATCGCGGCCACCTCGGCGAAGTCGACCGCGCGTGGACCGGTCAGGACGTAGCCGGCGCCGCGGTGGGCGACGGGATCGGCCAGGACTGTGGCTTCGTTCGCTTGGTGGCGGGGTTTTTGCAGCGCTCCGTGGCGGTCTTGTTGCCGCGATCACACAGGACTGGCTGCAGGTAGGTGTCGCGGTCTGAACCGAGAGGGGTGCGCCCGGTCGGGGCCGTTTGGATCGCTGCCGCTACGTCAGAGTCCGAAGGCTCCGCCGCTGACGAGGATCACGATGCCGAGGCCGATGAGAACGATGGGGAAGAGGATGTGCTCCCAGCGTTCGAGCACTTCGGCGATCGGGGGGCGGGTGGCGACGAACTTTGCCAGGGCCACCAGGACCGCGACGAGCGCGAGGAAGACGATGCAGTAGGCGACTACTGCGAGAGGTTCCACGCTGAGGAAGACAGGGGTGTAGACGCCGATGTTGTCGCCGCCGTTGGCAAGGGTGACGCCTGCGACTGTCCACACGCCGACCTTCTTGCCGGCAACCTTGGCCTCGTCGTCATCGTCGTCATCGTCTCCGCGCCAGGCCTGCCATGCGGCCCAGAGGCCGAGGCCCAGAGGGATGAGACCGAAGTACGGGATGGCTGCCGAGGGCAGGAATGCTCCGGCACCGATGGTCACCAGGACCGCGGCACCGAGGATGCCGGCGAATCCGAGGTACTGGCCGGCCAGAATGCGGGCGGTAGTGCCGCGCTGGCCTGCCCCTCGCGCGAAGAAGAGGGAGAGCACGATGATGTCGTCGATGTTGGTCGCTGCGAACAGGCCCATCGCCTGCAAGACCGAGGTGAGGATCATGCGCCCTCCCCAGCTGCGTCGCATCCGGGAAGCGAGCAGGCGGGATCGATGCACGGGGCGTCTTCGTCCACTGCCAGGGTGGCATCGACCAGTGCCGTCAGCGCCTGCGCCAGGTGCGAATCGGCGATCTCATATCGTGTCCGACGACCCTCGGGCTCGGAGACGACGATCCCGCAATCGCGCAGGCATGCCAGGTGGTTGGACACGTTCGGGCGTGTCAGGTCCAGATCTCGGGCCAGTTCCGCCGGGTAAGCGGGATGGTCGAGCAGGGTCAAGATGATCCGGGATCGAGTGGGGTCGGCCAGTGCACGACCCAGGCGGTTCATCACGTCGAGACGCGAAGCAATAGTCAGCATGAACTGAACTATACAGCGCGCACTGAACACTCGTTCACAGGCGTCAGCCCAGATCGCATGCCCGTAAGGGGAACCCTCACCGGACACCACCGCTACTTATCGAGAGGAACGACGGCACGCCTGGCGGGCTGTCCCGTAAGACCCGTCCGGTGAACTGTCCGGTGAAGGGAGGCTATATGACACACTGGGGAGCATGTCCCCCTTGAAGGTCGGCTATGCCCGAGTCTCCACCGACGAGCAGGACCTGACCGCGCAGCGTGACGGACTCGCGGCGTTCGGCGTCGATCCCAAGCGCATCTACGTCGATCACGGGCTCACGGGCCGCAACGCCGACCGTGAGGGCCTGCAGCAGGCGCTGGCAGCGTGTCGGGACGGCGATACATTCGTGGTCACCAAGCTCGATCGGCTGGCGCGTTCGGTCCGTGATGCCCACCAGATCGCCGACGACCTCGCGGCGCGGGAAGTGAAGCTGAGCATCGCCGGATCGGTGTACGACCCGACCGACCCGATGGGGAAACTGTTGTTCAACGTGCTGGCGATGGTCGCCGAATTCGAAGCCGACCTCATCCGTGCCCGCACCCGCGAGGGGATGAAGGTCGCCAAGGCCAAGGGCCGGCTGCGCGGGAAGTCACCGAAGCTCACCCCCCGGCAAGAAGCTCACCTCGTCCAGCTACATGCCGCCGACGAGCACACTGTGGGCGAGCTGGCCGAGCTGTTCAGCGTGGGCCGCTCGACGGTCTACCGCGCCCTTCAGCGCGCCGAGCGCGGGCGCGAGAACGCCTTGCAGTAGGTGCGTCGTGGACGCTCGAGCGCGGTGGCGAATCCTCAGGCTCCACGTCGAGGACCAGGTGCCCCTCGCGCGCTTAGCTCGCGAGACCGATGTTGGGCTGCGGACCCTGGAGCGCTGGCACGCCCGCTACCGCGCCGACGGCTACGCCGGACTGGAGACAGCCTCGCGAGCGGACACCGGCTCCCGCCGCCTTCCGCCCGACCTCGTCCACCTGATCGAGGGCCTGGCACTGAGCAAGCCGCGGCCGGCCATCGCCACCATCCACCGCAAAGTCACCGGCATCTGCGCCGCCCGGAGATGGCCGGTCCCCTCCTACTCGGTGGTGTGGGACATCGTGCGGACCCTGGATCCCGGCATGGTCACCCTCGCCCTGGAGGGCGCAGCGTCCTACCGCGACAAGCACGAGCTGGTGCTACGCCGGCAAGCAGAGCTGCCCAACGCGATGTGGCAATCCGATCACACCATGCTCGACATCCTGGTGGTGGGCACCGACGGCAAGCCCGCACGGCCATGGCTGACAACGATCCTCGACGACTGCTCCCGGGCGGTCTGCGGCTACACAGTCTTCCTGGGCGCACCGTCGGCGATGAACACCGCCCTGGCGCTGCGCCAAGCGATCTGGCACAAGACCGACCCGGCCTGGCCGATGTGCGGCCTGCCCGACGTGCTCTACGTCGACCACGGCAGCGACTTCACCAGTGACCAGCTCGCCCACACCGCCGTCGACCTCCACATCCGACTGATCCACTCCACCGTCGCCCGACCCCAGGGACGGGGCAAGATCGAGCGGTTCTTCGGCACCATCAACACCGAGCTACTCGCCACCCTGCCCGGACACATCACCGAAGGGCACCCCTGGCCGACACCGAAACTGTCCCTGGCCGCCCTCGATAGCGCCCTGGAGGCGTTCGTGGCCACCTACAACGACCGCACGCACAGCGAGCTCGGAACCTCCCCGCGCAGCGCGTGGATCGCCGATGGCTGGCTGCCCCGAATGCCCGAGAGCCTGGAAGACCTCGACAGACTGCTGTTGACCGTCGCCAAGACCCGCGTCGTGCGCCGCGATGGCATCCGCTTCCAGGGCCTGCGCTACGTCTCGCCAACTCTGGCCGGCTACGTCGGACGCTCGGTCGTGATCCGCTACGACCCCCGCGACATCACCGAGATCCGCGTCTTCGATCACGACGAATTCGTCTGCAAGGCCGTCAACCAAGAGCACCACGACCAGAAGGTCAGCCTCAAGGAGATCCAGGCCGCGCGCAACGCCCGCCGCCGGGCGCTGCGAGCCGGCATCAACGAACGCATCGCCCTCGTGGCCGCACCTACCGAGACGCCACGGATCACCGAAGCACCGGCTCCGGCGCCGAGGTCGGCGTTGAAGATCTACAAGGAGGACCTCAGGTGAGCCAGCGCTTCATCGTCACCAAGGAGCACCGCCGCTTCACCGAGTTCGCCGACGCCGTGCGCCGCGGGCACACCATCGGTTTGTGCTTCGGATCAGCCGGCGTAGGAAAGACACTCTCCGCGCGCCGCTACGCACACGACGAGAAGGCTCATGACCTGCTGACCTACTGGGGGCCGCGCTCCGACAACGACGCCAAGATCTACGCCGCCTTGAACCGGAGCCGCACCGTGCTCTACACCCCCAGCGTGCTGACCACCCCGCGGACCCTGAAGGACGAGCTGACCCAAGCCATCACCCGCACCAACATGTGCATCGAGCAGCACCTCGTACCTCCCGGCACGGCCACTCCCGAGGCCTGGGGATGGCGACACGGCAGGAACTACGTGGAGCTGATCATCGTCGACGAGGCCGAACGACTGCGTCCCGCCGCTCTGGAACTGCTGCGCGATCGCTACGACCGCGACGACATCGCCCTGATCCTGATCGGCATGCCCGGCCTGGAGAAGCAGTTCAGCCACTACCCCCAGTTCTACAGCCGAGTCGGCTTCGCCCACCAGTACCGGCCCCTGGGACAAGACGAACTGCTGTTCGTCCTCGAGCGACACTGGCGATCCCTCGGCAAGACCCTCGACCCCGACGACTTCACCGACGCCCAAGCCATCGCAGCCATCGCACGGATCACCCGCGGCAACTTCCGGCTCCTCGAACGCCTCTTCCCCCAGATCCAGCGGGTCCTGAAGATCAACGAACTCGACACCATCACCAACGACGTCATCGAAGCCGCACAGAGCACCCTGGTCATCGGTGTCACCTGACCCCGCCACGAAGCGACCGAAGAACCCCGCCATTCAGCAGACGAAGTCACAAGCAGGTCGACCACGACCCTCGACGGGTCCTGCAGCGTCACCGACCTGCCGCCGTCTTTCGCGACGCGGTGCAGCTGCATGAGGAACGCGAGGCCCGACGAGTCGATGAAGGTGACGCGGGACGTGTCGATCACGATCGGGAGGCTCTCGGCGACCACCGCCACCATGGCGTCACTCGCGGCCTCCCGCATGCCCGCGTCGATCTCCCCCGCGAGCCGGACCACGAGCGACTCGGCGGCACGGCCGACGACGATCTCGGTCACGTCCACCGGCGACCCGTCGCCGTCGCTCTCGGTGACCGTCATCAGCGCGTCCTCAGGCACGTCACTCCCCATGTCATCGCGTCGGCACGCCTGGCGGACCGGGGGTCGACGCTACCTGCCCGACGTCGTCGCGCCACCGGAGGACGTCGCTCGCCGGGGTGATTCTCGTGCTCACGGCTGCGGCGCCGTGGGCGGCGGGTCGAGCACGACCGGCGGCGGCGGCGGCGGCCTGCCCCGGACCTGTCAGACCCACAGGAACCCATAGCCTCCCCCAGGTCTGACAGCTCCGCGCAGGTCTGACCCAAATCCGCGAGTAGTGGCGCGTCAGGGGTCTTGGTGACCCGTTTGCGGGTCTTGTTGCGGTTTCCGGTAGCGGGGCGTGACCGGGTCCCGGCTGGCGCGTCGGGTGCGGGTTTCCA
>NZ_JABCJJ010000047.1 GCF_012952065.1 Cellulomonas fimi | reverse complement strand
AGACCCCGCATATCTCATGCTGGACGTCGAACGCGTCAAGCGAGCAGGGCGATGACCTGGTGGCACCTCGGGTGCATCAGCGCCCCATCGGGGAGCGCCGACACAAGGATGGTGGACCAGTGAGCGACGTCGTCGGCAGCCGGCCCAGCACCTCCGTGCTCGAGCCCGGACGGGAGAGCGGTCTCGGCGCGGCCACCGTGGGCGGGGCGGACTCGGTGTTGACGGACCACCAGGTGACCGGCTTCGTCCGCGAGCAGCTCGACGCGCTCGACCTCGACGGGCGCAGCCTCCTCGTGATCGTCCCCGACGGGACCCGGAGCGTGCCGCTCCCCCTGCTCTTCGAGGCCGTCCACCGCGCGGCGCACCGCCGGGTCAGCCGGCTGACCGTGCTCGTCGCGCTCGGCACGCACGCCGCGATGGCCGAGCCCGACCTGGCCGCGCGACTCGGCTACTCCCCCGGCGCCCTCGCCAACACCTACCCGGGCACCACGGTGCTCAACCACGAGTGGTGGAAGCCCGAGACGTTCGTCTCGGTCGGCACCATCCCGGCCGACCGGCTCGGCGAGCTCTCCGAGGGTCGGCTGGTGCGCCCCGTCGAGGTGCGGCTCAACCGCGCGGTGGTCGAGCACGACGTGACGCTGATCGTCGGTCCGGTGCTCCCGCACGAGGTCGTCGGCTTCTCGGGCGGCAACAAGTACCTGTTCCCCGGTGTCGCGGTCCAGGACGTCATCAACGTCTCGCACTGGCTCGGTGCGCTGATCACGAGCCAGGACATCATCGGCACGCGCGGGATCACGCCGGTGCGCGCCCTGATCGACGAGGCGGCCTCGCTGGTGCCTGGCGAGCGGTACGCGCTGTCAGTCGTCACCGAGGCCGGCACGGACGGCCTGCACTCCGCCTCGTTCGGCACGCCGCAGGCGTCCTGGGAAGCAGCGGCGGAGATCTCGGCCGAGACCCACGTCCACTACCTCGAGAAGCCGGTCCGCCGGGTCCTGTCGCTCGTCCCGACCAAGTACGAGGACATGTGGACCGGGGCCAAGGGCTTCTACAAGGTCGAGCCCGTCGTCGCGGACGGCGGCCAGGTGGTGCTGTACGCGCCACACATCACCGAGATCAGCGTCATGCACCCCGAGATCGTCGAGATCGGCTACCACTGCCGCGACTACTTCGTGAAGCAGTGGGACCGCTTCAAGGACGTCCCGTGGGGCGACCTGGCGCACTCGACCCACCTCCGCGGCGCCGGAACCTACGACGCCGAGCACGGCGAGCGGCTCCGGGTCACCGTGACGCTCGCGACCGGCATCCCGGAGCACGTGGTCCGTGCCGCGAACCTCGACTACCTCGACCCCGCGCTCGTCGACGTCGAGGCGTGGGCGGCCGATCCCGACACCATGGTCGTGCCCGACGCCGGAGAGGTCCTCTTCCGCCTGCGCTGAGCGGACCAGCGCTTCCCCACCGACCCCGGAGGTCCGATGTCCGCACTTCCCCCCAGCATCCGACTCGAGTCCGGGCCCGGCGGGCTCGCGCGGCTGCGGGTCGAGGGCGTCGCCGGAGAGGCCGTCGTCTACACGCACGGGGCCCACGTGGCGCAGTGGAACCCGGTCGACGCCGATCCCGTGCTGTGGCTCAGCCGCCGGAGCCGGTTCACCCGCGACACGGCGATCCGTGGCGGGGTGCCGATCTGCTTCCCCTGGTTCGGCCCGCACCCCGGGCGGCCCGACCTGCCCTCGCACGGCTTCGCCCGGCTCGCGGAGTGGTCCCTGCTGGAGGCGCGCGAGGTGGACGACGACGTCGTTCTCGCCTTCCGTCTGACCGACACCGAGGCGACCCGGGCGAGCGCGTGGCCGCACCGGTTCGACGCCACCTACACCGTGCGGGTCGGGGCCGAGCTCACCCTCGAGCTCCACGTCACCAACCTGGACGACCACGAGCTCTCCTACGAGGAGGCGCTGCACACGTACCTCGCCGTGGCCGATGTGCGAGCCACGCGCGTGACGGGCCTCGAGGGCACGCCGTACGTGGACAAGCTCGGCGGCCCTGACCCCGTGCGATCCGACGAGGCGGTGACGTTCACCGGCGAGACCGACCGGGTGTACCTGGACACCGGCCCCATCACCATCGTCGAGGACGTCGCGGGCCGACGTGCCGTCACGGTCACCAAGCACGGCTCGGGCTCGACCGTCCTGTGGAACCCGTGGATCGAGAAGACGGCCGCGACGGCGGACCTCGGGGACGACGACTGGACGGGCATGGTCTGCGTCGAGACGGCCAACGTGGGCGGCGCCGAGGTGCGGCTCGCACCCGGCGCCAGCCACGCGCTGACGGCCACGCTCGCCGTCGCCCGGCTCGCCTGAGCCGGGGTCGCGCCCGGTACCGGGCGCGTCGCGACCGACGCCGTCGAGCCACACGAGATCGACTCGTCGCGACCCCGGTGAACCTCGTGTCGCTGAGCTACGCGAGCGTCAGACGACCCGCGGGTTGCTCGTGGGCGCGTCCGGGAGGTCCGGAGTCCCGGCCGGGTCGGGTGCGTCGAAGGCGCCCGAGCGGGTGTGGTCGTCGACCGGGTCGTCCTCGACGTCGGTCCCGGCTGCCCGGGACGGCTGGTCGATCCCGTCCGCCTGGATCTTCTCCGCGTCGGTCTCCAGCCCGGCGACCTCACGTGCCTCCCGGTCGGCGTCGACCGGCCGCTCGATGTTCTCGTTCGAGACCATGGCGTGCTCCTCTCGTCAGCGTCTGACCGTACGCCTGCGCGAGTTCTCGTGCGCGTCGAGATCGGTCCCCGCCCGATCGGCCGTTCGCCGTTTGCCGGGTGACGTCAGCGCAGGTTGATCGCCACGAGGTGCTGGCGGAGCGCCGCGAGGGCGCGGAGCTCGGCGTCGAGCGCCTCGAGGTCGCTGTTCGACCACACGTAGCGGTACCCGGGCTCGCGGGGGTCGCCGACCTCGAGGAGCACCGGTGCACCAGGCTGCTGCAGGCCCGTGTGCGTGCGGACGCGGGGCAGCTCGGCCAGCAGCGCCTCGAGCCGCGGCGCCGCGGGGGTGTGCTCGAGCCTCGGGACGGGGGTGCGCACGTCGTTCTCTCCCTCTCCGGACCCGGGACGGATCCGAGAAGCGAGGAACGGTCGGTGCCGCGTCAGGTACCTCCGGCTACGGGGTCGACGCTCAGTCCGCGCCGCCGGTCGCAGCGCTACGGGAGCCACGGGCGGCGTCGCGCGCGGCGACCCGCTCCTCCTCCGCACGGACGCGGTTGTACGTCACCCGCTCGTGGAGCAGCCACTGAGGCGGGTCCTGGGCGAGCCGGGTGATCTCCTCCGTGGTGAGCGGCTCCGTCAGCCCGCCCCGGGTGAGCCCCGCGATCGAGACGCCGAGACGGCTCGCGACCACGTCACGCGGGTGCGGGCCGTGCTCGCGGAGCGCGGTCAGCCACGCGGGAGGCGTGCTCATCAGTCGTCCCAGCTCCGAGCGCGAGATCGAGGGCGCGTCGCGGAACTCGGACGGCGCAGCGGGGAGGTGGATCCCCAGCTTCTTCGCGGCCGTCACCGGCTTCATGGTCTGCTGCTGGCGGGCCGGGCTCATGCGCCGAGGGTATCGCCCGGGGCGGGCAGGTCGGCCCGAGCGCCGACGCACGTCGGCGGCTGGGCCTGCTCTCCCCTAGCCTGGACCGGCCGACAGAGACGAGGGACCGGCGTGGGCATCGATCCGGCGCGACTGGCGTACTTCGTCGCGGTGGCTGAGCGGCTGCACTTCGGCCGCGCCGCCGCGGAGCTCGGGATCGACCGCCGGGCCCTGAGCCGCGCGGTCGTCGAGCTCGAGGCCGAGCTCGGTGTCGCGCTCTTCGTCCGCCCCGCCGGGACGACGCGACTCACGGACGCGGGCCGCGACCTGCTCGCGCGGGCGCACGAGGACCTCGCGAGCACGGCCCCGGCCGTGCCGACGGGCACGGGCTCCGAGCCCGGCCCGGGCGTCGCCGCCGGCGCACCGACGCCCGCGCACGCGTTCCGGATCGGGATCGCACCCGGTGTCGTGGTCTCGAAGTGGACGCGGCTGTGGGGCGAGCGCCGGCCCGACGTCGAGGCCCAGGTGATCCCGACGGATGCGGCCATGCAGGTCACGGCGCTGCACGAGGGACTCCTCGACGTCAGCTTCGTCCGGCTGCCGGTGCCGGCCGAGGGTCTCTCGGTGATCCCGCTCTACAGCGAGGTGCCCGTCGTCGTGCTGCCGCGGGACCATCCCCTGGCCGACGCCGAGTCGTTGTCCGTGGTCGAGCTCGCCGAGGAGCACCTTCTCCAGGACCCGGCGACGGTGCCCGAGTGGTCGGCCGCCGCGGACGTGCTGCGGAGCACGCCGGTGCGCCCACCCCCCGAGACGGCGTCGGCGGCCGATGCCGTCGCGCTGGTCGCGGCCGGCATCGGGGTGCTCGTCGTGCCCAAGTCGGTCGCCCGGCTGCACCACCGCAAGGACGTGACCCACGTGCCGCTCACCGACGTCGCGCAGACCGACGTCGGGCTGGCATGGCTCGCGGACCGGACGACGCCCGACGTCGAGGACTTCATCGGCATCGTGCGGGGGCGGTCGGTCACGAGCTCACGGTCCGGGTCCGGTCCCGGCTCGCAGCGCGGTGCCCGGGGCGGGGCGCCCGCCGAGCCGACGGGCAGGAAGAGCGCCGCACAGCCGGACGGCTCCCGAGCGGGCGGCCGCGCGCGGGGCCCGGCCGCCCGACGCAGGCCCCGACGCGCACGCTGACCGGAGCGGACCTCACGGAGCCAGGTCCTCCTCGGGCAGCGCCTCCCGCGCAGACTCGCGCCCCGCCTCGGTGGTCCGCTCGCGCTGGTGGGACGGCCCACCGCGGACCGACAGGTTGCGCGCGGTGGTGATGAGCGGCACGTGGCTGAACGCCTGCGGGAAGTTCCCGACCAGCCGCCGCGCCGCGGTGTCGTACTCCTCGGACAGCAGGCCGACGTCGTTCCGCAGCGCGAGGAGCCGCTCGAGCATCGCGACCGCCTCGTCGTGGCGTCCCACGAGCGAGTAGTTGTCGGCGAGCCAGAACGTACAGGCCAGGAACGCACCCTCACCGGGCGGCAACTCGTCGGTCTCCTCGCGCGGCTCCTGCGTGTAGCGCTGCACGAACCCGTCGACGAGCAGCTCCCGCTCGATCGCTGCCACGGTGCCCACGACGCGCTCGTCGTCGGCCGGGAGGAAGCCCACCAGCGGCACCATCAGCAGCGCCGCATCCAGCGCGCTCGAGCCGTAGTACTGGGTGAACGTCCGCCGGACCGGGTCGTAGCCGTGCTCCAGGATGTCCGCCGCGATCTCGTCGCGCAGCTCGCGCCACTCGTCGAGCGGCCCGTCGAGCCCGAACTTCTCGACGCTGCGCACCGCGCGGTCGGCGGCGACCCAGGCCATGAGCTTCGAGTAGGTGAAGTGCTGCGCGCCGCCGCGCACCTCCCAGATCCCCTCGTCCGGCTCGCGCCACCGTTCCGCGACGATCCGCAGCAACGCCTTCTGGAGCGCCCAGGTGCTCGCACCGGACCCGAAGCCCGTCGTCCGCGCCTGGTACAGCGCGTCCATGACCTCCCCGTACACGTCGAGCTGGAACTGGTCGACGGCCTGGTTCCCGATCCGGACCGGGTTGCCCTCGTAGCCCGGCAGCCAGTCGGCGACGTACTCGGGCAGGCGGCGCTCCCCCGCCACGCCGTACATGATCTGCACCTCGGCCGGGTCGCCCGCGATGGCGCGGAGCAGCCAGCGCCGCCAGTCGCGGGCCTCGGTCTCGAACCCGGCGTACATGAGGGCCTGGAGCGTGATCGTCGCGTCGCGCAGCCAGCAGAACCGGTAGTCCCAGTTGCGGACGCCGCCGAGCTGCTCGGGGAGCGACGTCGTCGGGGCCGCCACGATGCCGCCCGTCGGGGCGTAGGTGAGCGCCTTGAGGGTGATGAGCGAGCGGACGACGGCGTCGCGCCACCTCCCGTCGTAGGTGCAGTGCGAGAGCCACTCCGCCCAGTACTCGAACGTCTGCCGCAGGGCGTGCTCGGCGTGCACCGGCTTCGGCGCGGAGCGGTGCGACTCCCGCCAGGTGAGCACGAACGGCATGCGGTCGCCCGCCTCGAGGATGAACTCCGCGACGGTGGAGAGGTCCTCGCCCCGGGTCTCCACGGGCGTCCGGAGCCAGCAGGAGTCGGGACCCGCCACCGCGACCAGCGCACCCTCGGCCTGGCGCACCCACGGCACGACGCGCCCGTAGTCGAAGCGCATCTTGAGGTGCATCCGCATGGGGACTCGGCCCGAGACGCCCTCGGCGATGCGGACGACGTCGGGCGCCTCACCGCGGGGAGGCATGAAGTCGATCAGGCGGACGGTCCCGTCAGGGGTGTCCATCTCGGTCTCGAGGACCAGCGAGTCGCCGACGTAGCGTCGCCGGGTCGCCGTCACCTCGCCGGCCGGGGCGATCAGCCACCGGCCGTGCTGCTCGGTGCCGAGCAACGCGGCGAAGACGGCGCCGCTGTCGAACCTCGGCAGGCAGAGCCAGTCGATCGAGCCGTCCCGCCCGACCAGCGCTGCGCTCTGCGTGTCGCCCAGCAGCGCGTAGTCCTCGATGCGCATCGCCACGTCCGCACGCTATTCCCGGCGCAGGGATGTGGCACGTCCGGTGGGCCCGGTCGAGCGGACCCGGTCCACCACCAGGGCCGCGACATCCGCGGAGCGCAGCTCCGGGAGCCAGTGCCCGGCGTCGAGCACCTCGAACCGGTAGGGCCCGACGACGTAGCGCCCCGTGAGCTCGGCCGCGCGCCGCCGGAGGGCGGGGTCCCGCGATCCCCAGACGTAGGTCGTCGGGACGCGGCTGCGGCGGACCGGCTCGCCGCCGCCCCGCAGGGCGAGCGGCAGCGCCCGGTACCAGGAGAGGGCGGCGGACAGCGCGCCGGGCTGCCGCATCCGCGCGGCGTACCGGGCAGCGAGGTCCCGGGGCAGTCCCGTCCGCACGAGCAGGGGCTCCAGCGTCGGTGCGAGCAGGAACTCCGGGAGCCACGGCACCTGGAACAGGCCCATGTACGACGACGCGATCGCCTGGACGCCCGGCAGGGACGCGCGGACGAGCGCCGCCGGGTGCGGCGTCGACACCACGGTGACGCTGCCGACCCGGTCGGGCGCCCGGCCCGCGAGGGCCCACGCCACGGTCCCGCCCCAGTCGTGGCCGACCACGTGCGCACGCTCGAGGCCGCGGTCGTCCAGGAGTGCCAGGACGTCGTCCGCCAGCTCGGGGATCGCGTAGGCCCGCCGGCCACCGGGCCGCGCACCGGGTGAGTAGCCGCGCTGGTCCGGCGCCAGGGTGCGCAGGCCGGCATGGTGGAGCGACGGTGCGACCCGGTCCCACGCGCGCGAGTCCTGAGGAAAGCCGTGGAGCAGCACGACCGGAGCGCCCGCGAGGGGGCCCTCGTCGCGGACGTCGAAGACGAGCGACCCGCGGCGGAACTGCCCCGCCCGACCCCCCGGCGTCGTCCCCAGGACGTGATCCGCCGTCATGCGGGCACCAGGCGTCGCAGCGTGAGCGCGTTGCGCACGGCGTTCGCGTCGCCGTCGTTGTTGAAGTACGCGTAGACGTCCTGGCCGGCCCCGTCCCACTCCCGGACGCGGTCGGCCCACCAGCCGAGGTCGGCGTCCGAGTACGAGCCGCCGTAGAGGTGCTGGTGGTCGGGCCCGTGGAGGCGGACGTACACGAACGGCGCGGTCGCGCGCAGCACGCACGGCAGGTGCGCGCCGCTCATCACGCAGGAGGCCGCGCCGTGGTGCTCGAGCAGCGCGAACACGTCGTCGTGCAGCCAGCTCGGGTGGCGCAGCTCGACCGCGACCCGGACCCATCGAGGGACCCGGCCCAGGAAGAAGTCGAGACGCGCGTCGTCCCGGGCCATGCCCGGCGGCAGCTGGACGAGCAGCACGGCGCGCCGGTCGCCGAGCTCGTGCCACGACGCCGTGATGCGGTCGACCCACGCCTCAGGTGCGTACAGCCTCTTCGCGTGCGTGAGCCCCCGGGGCGCCTTGACCGAGAGCTGGAAGCCCGGCGGGAGGCGCTCACGCCAGCGTGCGAACGTCGCCGCGCGCGGCCACCGGTAGAAGCTCGCGTTCAGCTCGACCGTGCCGAACTGCTGGACGTAGTGCCCCAGCCGGTCGACCGGCGGCGAGCCGTGCGGGTAGAGGGCGTCGTGCCAGTGGCCGTAGCTCCAGCCGGACGTGCCGACGTGCACCGCCACCCCGACCCCCTTCCCGCTGCGTCCGCCCACGCCGCGGCCCTGCGGCGCGCGACAATCGTCAGGATGCCACGCGTCCGACCGGCCGGCCCGCCTCGTCCGATGCCCGTCACCTCTGGAGCGCCGATGCCGCCGTCCGTCCCTCATGCCCGACGTCATCCTGCGCCCGCAGCTCCGCGTGCCCACGTGACGAGCGCGCGATGAGCGCGCGACAGCTCGCCTGGCGGCTCTGCTACGAGGCGCTCGCTGCCCGCTCCACGAGTGCGGAGTGGTCCTTCATGAACTACGGGTTCGCGCCGCTCGACCCCGGCGAGGAGCGGGTCGTCCTGCAGCCGGAGGACGAGGCGGACCGGTTGTGCCTGCAGCTGTACGCGCACGTCGTCGGCGGGACGGACCTCGGAGGCACGGACGTGCTCGAGGTCGGGTCCGGTCGGGGTGGCGGCTCGTCGTACCTGGCGCGCTACCACCGACCGCGGTCCGTCACGGGGGTGGACTTCTCGGCCTCCGCCATCCGCCTCAGCGCACGCACCCGGACGGCACCGGGGCTGAGGTTCGTGCGCGGCGACGCCCTTCAGCTGCCGTTCGGGGCGGGCACGTTCGATGCGGTGGTCAACGTCGAGTCGTCGCACTGCTACGCCTCGATGCCCGCCTTCCTCGCCGAGGTCCGGCGTGTGCTGCGTCCGGGCGGCGAGCTCCTGTGGGCCGACCTGCGGCGTGCCGCCGACGTGCCGGCGCTCTGGGCGCAGCTGGCCGGCTCGGGTCTCGAGCTCGTCGAGCAGCGGGACATCACCGCTCACGTCCTGGCGTCGTTGCGCTCCGACAACGACCGGAAGCTCGCGCTCATCGACGCGTGGATCCCGCGCGCGTTCCACCGACCGTTCCGGCGGTTCGCGGGCATCGAGGGGACCGAGAACTTCCGCTCGTTCGAGCGTGGCGAGCGGGCGTACCTGAGCGCGCGGCTGGTGCGACGGGACGCCTGAGCCGGTCGCCTGCGGCCGTGGGGCGAGCGCTCAGGACTTCCGCTGGTCCATCTTCAGACCCTCGAACGAGTGCTCCGTGCGGTACGGCGGGAGCTCGTCCGCCGTCTCCGCGACGATCTCGAGGCTCAGCCGGCTCCGGAGCGCGTCGTCGAGCGACTCGGCGTACGCGCGGGACATCCGGATCCGCGGTGGCGTCGGGTCCGCGGGGTCCTTCTCGCGCAGGACGATCGCCCGGTCGTCCGGGGACGTGATGCCGAGGATCGCGACCTGGCGCATCCGGGCGGCGGTGCTCATCGCGGAGCCGCGGTGCAGCATGAGGCCCGAGCGGATCGAGAAGTTGCCCATGCGCGCGTGGAACGACTGCATGCGCGCCTCGAAGTGGCCCTGCTGCGAGTCCGGCGGGAACATGCCGCCCTCGAGGTCGGCGCTGTCGTCGAGGTGCGTGCCGAGCACCCCCTGGAAGGGGCCGTCCACGACGTCGACCGCCGTGGCGTTGACCGCGATCGAGGTGAGCCGCCCCTCGTTGCGGGTCGCGTCCGGCATCGGGAAGTCGCGGTGCCACGGCTGGTCCTGCGCACCGGGCAGCGGGATGTCCGTCCCGAGCTCGACGATGCGCCAGTCGGGCCCGAGCATCTGCTCGGCCACTGCCCCGACGACCGGATGGCTCGCGAGCTCGACGAAGCCCCGCAGTCGCTCGGCGTACGGCTCGAAGTAGAAGCGGTTCCACCCTCGCGCGGCCACGCCACCCGGCGTGCGGAGCGCGAGGCCGAGCTCGCGGGAGAGGTCCTCGTCGAGCTGCTCGGCCCAGCTCCGCGGGAGCGCGTCCCGGACGACGGCGATGCCGTCGCGGTAGACCTGCTCGGACAGGATCGCGGCGTCGTGGCCTGCCTCGGTGGCGCCGGTGCCCCCGCCGACCGGCGTGCTGTCCTGGGCCGCGTCGAGCGTCGTCATGGTGTTCTCCGAGCGTGGTGCGTGGTGCCGCGGCGTGCGACGTCGGCGGGAAGCGTAGGCAGATGGACCACCGCAGTGGAAGACGCGACGAGCAGCCGCCTCACACGCGCCGCACCAGCGCCGGGTGCCGCGGGTCGTCGAGGCGGACGACGACGTCGGCCGCGTGCTCGGGGTCGACCTGGTCGGCGTAGCGCGCGTAGGCAGGCAGCGTCCACCGCTCGTCCGGCGGCGTCCCGCGCTCGAGGGTGGCCGGGCGGACGGCGAGGTGGACGGTGAGGTCGAGGTCGAGCCACCGGCCCAGCAGCAGGCTGCCCTCGAGCACGAGCACCGTGCCGGGCACCGCCTCGACGCGGGGCGCCCGGGTGGCGCGGTCACGTACCGGGTCCCACAGCGACGGCAGGTGGTGGCCGCTCCCGCCCGGTGCGAGCGGGTCCAGCACCTCGCGAGCGAGCGCGGAGGCGTCGAGCGCGTCGTCGTACAGCGCGTCGGGGTCCTCGCGCCCGTGCTCCCAGCGCAACGAGGCCGGTCGCAGGAAGTCCGTCGCGCGCACGCGCGCCACGGGCCGTCCCGCCGCCCGCAGCGGATCCACCAGCGCGGCCGCGAGCTTCCCCGGACACGTCGGCGGTGCGCCGTCGATCGCGACGCGGAGCCACGTCGGGGCGCCGCGCGCGAGGATCTCGGCCACGACGAGGTCGACGACGCCCTGCGGAGTGGTCGGCTCGACGCGCACCGGGTGAGGGTACGGCGCGGCGGCCGAGGCTACCGGCGGGGCCCGCGTCCCTCCGTCGTCCAGTGGGCGGGCCGGTCCAGCGCGGGCGGGATGCGCGTCGAGGCGTCGCCCTGCGCGGCGCCGAGCTGAGGCTGCGTCAGGAACAACGTTCCGGTGAGGTCGGCACCCCGCAGGTCCGCCCCGCGCAGGTCGGTGGCGATCAGGTCCGCACGGCGCAGGTCGGCGCCCCTCAGCCGGGCGCCGATGAGGTAGGCACCCCGCAGGTTGGCGCACCGCAGGTCGGCGCCCTCCAGGTCCGCCCCCATGAGGTCGGCCCCGCGCAGGTCGCGGCCCGGGGCGCCGCCGGCCGCACGCGCGAGGTCGCTCACCCGCCCGAGACGGGGGGCGACGCGGGCCCGGGTCGCGCCGACGTCGGCCGCGACGACGGTGTCCGCGTCCTGCCGGGTCAGCTCGTCGACCCGGTCGAACGCTGTCCGGAGCTCGTCGTGGACGGTGCGCGCCTCGTCGAGCTCCAGCGCCTGCGCGAGGTAGAAGAGCAGCTCGTGCAGCTGACGCACCACCCCGAACGCGTCGAACATCTGCCGGGCGGTCTCCGGCGAGCCTCGCCAGTCCCGGCCCCCGAACGTCACCTGGGCGACCTTCTGTCCCGCCCCGAAGCAGTCGTACGCGGTGCAGCCGGGGAACCCGTGCTCGCGCAGCTGGTCGTGGATCCCGCACCGCGAGTCGGTCCGCAGGTGGCGGCACGGCACCCCGGCTTCCTTGTCGAAGGCGAAGTCGACGGACGCGGTGAACGGGAGGGCGACGCAGCAGAGCCCGAAGCACCGGGCGCAGTCCGCGCGGAGGGTCGCCTGGTCGATCGGGTGCGCGCCGCCGGCAGCTCGCTCGTCCTGCATGCTCGCGCTCCAGCCGCCGGTCCTGCTCTCGAGGCTAGGCGCCCGCCGGCTGGGCTGTCCAACGACCGACCTGACATGAAGATGGCTGCCAGGCCACGGGCGCTACGGGCGTCAGCCGGTGGCGGGTAGTGGGTTGAGGGTGACGTCGTAGCCGAGCTGGCGGAGTTGGGTCAGGGCGCGCTGCTTGGTCTT
>NZ_JABCJJ010000046.1 GCF_012952065.1 Cellulomonas fimi | reverse complement strand
TCATCGTGGGTCTCCACTTCGAGGGTGCTGTGAGAGGTTCACTCGAAGGGTCACGCGGTGACCGCGCCGTCGTCTACCGCGACGCGCTCACCGGGCTACCGGTACACCACTCTGGCGGACTCCACTCCCCCTCCGCCCGGTGCAACCTACGGATCTCTGCCCAGTCCTCCATCGCGATCACCCTCCAAGGGTTCAGGAGGGGGTCAAATTTCATCCGTCGCACAGGGGTCAGTTTTCACGCGTCGTCGACACGTCGGTGGGCCGGAGTCCGAACCACGCCGCCACTTGCAGGAGGTGTTCGTGTGTGAACCTGTCGGCGACCTTACGGACGGACCGCTCGGTCGGGTCCGGGAACGGAGGCGCAGTGGCCGGCTCGGCGACCTCCCAGCGTCCGGAGTCGGTGGTGCGCACTCCTACGGTCCATGCCGACTGCCCGTGCGGCTGATCCCGGTCCGGCACCGCGACCGTGACGGTGCGTTGCCCCCACCAGCCGAGATTTGTGCTCGCCCGGTAGGTGTGCGGTGCCTCGCTGATCGACGCCGCGCGCATGCCGTGTGTGGCCATGGCTCCGGCCATCAGGTTGCCTTCGGTGCCCGTCCACAGGTTCTCGATGAACGCGCTCCACCCGTTGACGGTCGGAACGACGAGGTACTTGCTCGACATCGCGGTCACCACCGGAAGCAGCGCGTGCAAGGCGTCCTCGAGCGAGCCCTCGATCGTCGAGACGACCGGGGCGCAACCCGTCCGCTCGGTGATCCGCGCGCCGCGCCACCCCATGAACATCTCCACGAACGCCTCGGCCTCACGCTCGACGAACACGATCGTGCGGGTCAGCGGTAGCAGCCGCCCGCCCAGCAGGAGCTCATCGTGCGTCGTCGGCCTCGCCATGTCTCGAGCCTCTCACTCGCACGCGCCGGCGAGGAGGAACGTCAAGAGCGTGACGCCCGGCTGCGCGCTGTGGTCGTTGGCGTTGATCGCGTGGCGTGTGCTTTCACCTGGGGTGATCGATCTGTGGGCGGCGAGCTCGGCCAGGGTCATCGTCGGTGTGGCCGACGTCACTTCAGTGTCCATGCCAGCAGGTGGGCGCAGAGCGGCGCAACCTCGCCGAGACCGTCCGAGACAGGCGCCCGTGACGGCGAGTCGCGGGCGATAAGTGTCCATTAAATGTCCAGTGGCCACGTCCGGCTCCTGTGCTCAGGCTCAGGATCCCGGCGTGGCCACTGACCAGCGAGTTTGGTGGAGCTGAGGGGACTCGAACCCCTGACCCCCTGCATGCCATGCAGGTGCGCTACCAGCTGCGCCACAGCCCCGTGAGCCCGTTCGGGCCTCGTGAAGTGTAGGCCACCCGGCCCCCTGATTGCGAATCGGATCCGGCGCCACGCGGAGCCGCTACGCGAGCGCGGTCCCGGCGTTCCACTCCTCGATCGACGTCGAGGGCCCCAGGTCGTGGCCGAAGAGGCGCCAGGACGGTGTCACGCCGTCCGGATTGCGCCGCAGCTCGCTCCAGTGCGCGTTCGTGAGACCGGCGATTCCGCGCCAGCCCGTGATGTCGAGACCGAGCATCGCCGTGACCGCGAGCGTGATGGCGGCGCCGTGGGAGACGACGACGAGAGCGCCGTCGTCGTCCACGCGCTCGGCGTGGTCACCGATCGCCTCGACCATGCGCGCCGCGACCTCCGCCCGGCTCTCGGCGCCCACGTTCTCGGGCTCGCCGCCGGCGCGCCACTGGGCGTACTCCGTGGCCCAGCCGGCCGAGATCTCCTCGCCCGTGAGGCCCTCCCACAGCCCGAACCCGCGCTCCCGCACCCGCGGCTCGCGCACCGGCTCCAGGCCGGTGAGCTCGGCGAGGAAGTCGGCGGTCGCCGCCGCCCGCCCGAGGTCGGAGACGACGATCGCCGCCGGCTTGGTGGTCGCCAGCAGCGCGGCCGCCGCGGCCTTCGCCTGGCGCGTCCCGACGTCGTCGAGCGGGATGTCGACCTGGCCCTGGAGGCGGGCCGACGCGTTGTGCGCCGTGCGCGCGTGCCGCCAGAGGATGACCGTCCCGGCGCTCACGCGGACGGACCGACCTGGCCGTCCCCCGCGTGCACGTCGGCGGGCAGCTCGATGAGGGGGCAGTCCTTCCACAGGCGCTCGAGCGCGTAGTAGACGCGGTCCTCGGCGTGCTGCACGTGCACCACGATGTCGCCGAAGTCGAGCAGCACCCAGCGCCCCTCGGACTTGCCCTCGCGGCGGATCGGCTTGGCGGACTTCTTGTGCAGCGCCTCCTCGATCGCGTCGACGATGGCGCCGACCTGCCGCTCGTTGGTGCCTGAGGCGATGAGGAAGACGTCGGTGAGCACGAGCTGCTCGCTGACGTCGAGCGCGATGATCTCGTCGGCCTTGAGGTCGGACGCGGCGCGGGCCGCCGCGATCGTGAGGTCGACGGCGCGTTCGGTGGCGGTCACAGGACTCCTTGCAGGGGCCACGAGGGCGTTGACGTGAGGAACGGGACCAGGGCGCCCGACGGGGCGAGCGCGCCGAGGGCGCCGGGCTCGGCCGAGCCCTGGACGATCAGCAGCCAGACGATGAAGCCGAGCACGAAGGCCACCAGGGCCAGCCCGACGAGATGGATCCAGCTGTAGGAGGTGCGGCGGGGCCGCGGCGACGGGTCGGCGTCCACCGCGTCGGCGTCGTCCTCACCCGTGGCCGCCTCGTCCTGTGCCGGGGGCCGGGTGATCGCGTCGAACGAGCCCGCGGGCGCGGGGCCCCACGGGGGTGTCGCCGCCACGCCACCGGAACCGGCCGACGTGTCGTGGATGCCCGGGGCCGGCGGGGCGAGGGGCACCGGTGCGGACCCGGACGGCGACGACAGCGCGGGCAGCGTCGTCGCGGGAGGACGGACGGGCGCGAGCGGTGTCGCGCGCGCGGCGGGCGCCGCGGCCGGACCCGTCGGCGTCGAGCCGGTGCTCGGTGGGAGCACGGCGGGCCGACGTGCCGCGACCGGCGGGAAGATGCGGCCGGTTCCCTGCGCGCCGCCGGGCGCGGCCGTCGACGGGCCGGGACGGCCGATGGACCCGTCGCCGGACGGAACTGACGTGGGGCGGACGGTTCCCCCGGTCACGGGCGGTCGCACGACGGGCGCGCGACCTGACTCGGCCTGGTCGGGACCGACGCCGGTCCCGCGGCGGGACGGCGACGCCGAGGGCGCGTCAGGCCCGAGGCCGGGCGCATGGCGGACCCCCGGTCCACCGAGCGGGCCCGAGTCGAACGGGGACGGGCGTGGTGCCGGGAGAACGGAGGCCGAGGGCGGCGGCGAGGGCGTCCCGGCGGGCTGGTCGACCGGAGAACCCCCCGCCGCTCCCGCGCTCAGCGCGCGCTCACGTTCGCGCAGGGCGCGGCGCGACAGGGGCGGGCTCGTCGGAGGCGGGTTCGACGGAGGCGGGCTCGACGGAGGCGGGCTCGACTGACGCCGCGCCGTCGGGTCCGCAGCGCGGCGGGCCGCGGCGTCGGGAGCGGTGTCCTGCGCGGCGTACTGCGCGGCGTACTGCGCGGCGTACTGCGCGGCAGCCTGCTCGGCGGCCTGCTGCGCGGCGAGCTCACGTGCCCGCTCCAGCTCGCGGCGACGACGACGCTCGCCGGGTTCGTTACTCATGGTCCTGACCTCGATACAAGCCATGCTTCCCGATGTACTGCACCACCCCGTCCGGGACGAGGTACCAGACCGGCTTCCCGGCACGCGCACGCGCCCGGACGTCGGTCGACGAGATCGCCAGCGCGGGGATCTCGAGAACGCTCACCCGGTCGGCCGGGAGCCCTGCGACCGACATCGTGTGCCCCGGCCGGGTGACCGCCACGAAGTGCGCCATGGTGAACAGCTCCGCGGCGTCCTTCCACCGCAGGATCTGCTCGATGGCGTCCGCCCCGGTGACGAAGAAGACGTCCGCCTCGGGACGCGCCTCGCGCAGGTCGCGCAGGGTGTCGACCGTGTACGTCAGCCCGGCGCGGTCGACGTCCACCCGGCTCACCGTGAACTGGGGGTTCGACGCCGTGGCGATCACCGTCATGAGGTAGCGGTGCTCGGCGGGCGAGACGTCCTGGTGCTGCTTGAACGACGGCTGCCCGGTCGGCGCGAACACGACCTCGTCGAGACCGAGCTCGGCGGCGGCTTCGCTCGCGGCGACGAGGTGACCGTGGTGGATGGGGTCGAACGTGCCGCCCATCACCCCGATCCGGGGCCGGAGCTGCGCCATGGGTGCGGTCCCGATCAGTCGCTCAGTGACGGGTCCCGACGCTCCGGAAGGCGTAGGTCACCAGGAGCGCAGCCATGAACGCGGCGAGCGCGCCGATCCCGTAGAAGATGGGCTCGAACGGCAGCGCGGTGGTCTGCTCGACGGTCTCCTCGGCCATACGCAGAGCGACGTGCACGTGAACCTCCTCGGGGTAGATCACACCCGCGCGCCGACCCGCGCACGGAGCCTCCAGTGTCGCATGTCAGGCCGTCACGGCCTGACCTGCCCCTCACCGTGGACGATCCACTTGGTCGTGGTGAGCTCGCCCAGACCCATCGGGCCGCGCGCGTGGAGCTTCTGCGTCGAGATGCCGATCTCGGCGCCGAGCCCGAACTGCCCGCCGTCGGTGAAGCGCGTCGACGCGTTGACCATGATCGCGGCGGAGTCGAGCTCGGCCACGAACCGCTCGGACGCGGCGAGGTCGCCGGTGACGATCGCCTCGGTGTGGCCCGAGGTCCAGGTGCGGATGTGCTCGATCGCGGCGTCGAGGTCGTCGACCACCCCCACGGCCAGCTCGAGCGCCAGGTACTCGCGCGCCCAGTCGTCGTCGGTCGCGGGCAGGACCTCGACCCCCTCGGGAGCGAGCGCGGCGGTCCGCTCGTCCCCGTGCACGACGACGCCCGCCTCACCGAGGGCGGAGAGCGCGGCGGGCAGGAACGACTCCGCTGCGTCCTGGTGCACCAGCAACGTCTCGACCGCGTTGCAGACCCCCGTGCGCTGCGTCTTGGAGTTGAGCAGGATGGGGAGGGCGACGGCGGCGTCGGCGCTCGCGTCGACGTACACGTGGCAGTTGCCGACCCCGGTCTCGACGACCGGCACGGTCGACTCGCGCACGACCGTCTGGATCAGGTCGGCGCCGCCGCGCGGCACGAGGAGGTCGACGAGTCCCCGCGCATGCATCAGGGCGACGGCTCCCTCGCGTCCGTAGGCGTCGATCGACTGCACCGCGTCCGCCGGGAGCCCCTGCGCGACGAGCGCTCGCGACAGCACCCCGACGATGACCTCGTTGGACCGGGCCGCTGCCGAGCCGCCGCGCAGGATGACGGCGTTGCCGCTCTTCAACGCGAGCCCCGCGGCGTCGACGGTCACGTTGGGCCGCGCCTCGTAGATCATGCCGACGACGCCCATCGGGACCCGGACCTGCCGCAGTCGCAGGCCGTTCGGCAGCGTCGAGCCGCGGACCACCTCGCCGACGGGGTCGGGAAGGGCGGCGAGCTCCCGGAGCGCGTCGGCGATCGCGGCGATCCGAGCCTCGGTCAGGGTCAGGCGGTCGAGCAGCCCGGGTGACGTCCCGTTCGCACGCCCGCGCTCGACGTCGTCGGCGTTGGCCGTCACGATCTCGTCGCTCGAGGCCACGAGGGCGTCGGCGAGCGCGAGCAGCGCGGCGTCCTTGGTCGCGCGGGTCGCGGTGGCGAGAGCGCGTGAAGCGGTCTTGGCCCGACGCGCGACGTCCAGCACGGCCTCGGTCACGTCGGCCGCCGGGCTGGCGCCGTGCGTGGCGTCGCCCGGCTGGTGCGCGGCGTCAGGCGACGCAGCGGCCTCAGGCGACGCAGCGGCGTCAGGGGACGCAGAGGTGTCAGGCTTCGCGGAGGAGCTCAGCGTGGTCATCCCTCGAGGGTAGTCGCGCTGCCTCGGTGCTCGAAGCGCCACGACGGACCGGGCCCACCGGCCCACCTGTCACCGGCGGGGTCGACGCACCAGCACGAGGTCGTCCCGGTGCACGACCTCGCGGTCGTACCCCGGCCCGTGCTCGTCGCGCAGGGCCGACGTCGAGCGGCCGAGCAGACGGGGCAGCTCGTGGGAGTCGAACGACACGAGCCCGCGCGCGACGACGTGCCCGTCGGCGGCGACCAGCTCGACCGGGTCACCGGCCTCGAACTCGCCCTCGACCGCCGTGATGCCCGCCGGGAGCAGGGACGCACGGCCCCCCCGCACGGCGCTGACCGCGCCGTCGTCCAGCACGAGGCGGCCGTGGGTCCGGGCCGCGTGGGCGAGCCACAGCAGCCGGGCCGAGCGGCGGCGCCCGGTCGCCGCGAAGAACGTCCCGACCGGCTCCCCCGCGAGGGCCTGGGCCGCCTGCGCCGCCGACGTGAGCACCACCGGGATCCCCGACCCCGTCGCGATCGCGACCGAGTCGAGCTTCGTCACCATGCCGCCCGTGCCGACCGCGCTCCCCCGGGACGTCACCTCGATCCCCTCGAGGTCCGCCGGCCCGTGCACGTCGACGATGCGTCGCGCGCCGGCACGCGACGGCGGGCCGTCGTAGAGGGCGTCCACGTCGGTGAGCAGCACCATCGCGTCGGCGCGCACGAGGTGCGAGACCAGCGCGGCCAGCCGGTCGTTGTCGCCGAACCGGATCTCGTCCGTCGCGACGGTGTCGTTCTCGTTCACCACCGGCACGACGCCGAGGTCCAGCAGGCGGCCCAGGGCGCGCTGGGCGTTGCGGTAGTGGCCGCGGCGGATCGTGTCCTCGGCCGTGAGCAGGACCTGGCCGACGCGCAGGTCGTGACCGGCGAACGCCCGCGTGTAGTGGGCGACGAGCAGCCCCTGCCCGACCGACGCCGTCGCCTGCGCGGTGGCGAGGTCGCGCGGGCGCGATCTCAGCCCGAGCGGACCGATCCCGGCCGCGATGGCGCCGGACGAGACCAGCACGACCTGGCCGCCGCGCGCCCGCCGCGCAGCCAGCACGTCGACGAGCGCCTCCAGGGCGTCACGGTCGAGCCGTCCGTCGGCACCTGTGAGCGACGACGACCCGATCTTGACGACGACCCGGCGAGCGTCCCGCAGCCGGCTGCGGTCGCTCAGGGCGGCCGCGCTCACGAGCCGTCGGAGAGCCCCTGCGGGGGCTCGTCCTCGTCGGTTGAGGCGGCCCGGCGGCGCGCGGCGACCTCGTCCTCGTCACCGGTCCAGATGCCCGCCTCGCGCTCGGTCCACAGCTCCGCGCGGGCGTGCGCCTTGGCGTCCATCCGGTCCTTGTACTCCTGACGCTTCTCGCCGCGCGTCGGGCGCGAGTGGTCGTCGAGCCGCAGGTCCGTGCCGCGCGGACCGCCGAGCAGCTCGGATCCGGTGACCAGCGTCGGCTCCCAGTCGAAGACGACGGCACGTGGCCCGTCCCCGATCACGACCTCGTCGCCCGCGACCGCGCCGACCGCGAAGAGTCGCTCCTCGACGCCGAGCCGGGCCAGGCGGTCGGCGAGGTAGCCGACGGCCTCGTCGTTCGAGAACTGCGTCTGCCGCACCCAGCGCTCGGGCTTGTCGCCGCGCACCTGGAAGTACACGCGGCCGCCCTCCTCGCGGCGCGTGACCGTGAATCCCGCGTCGTCGACGGCCTTGGGCCGCAGAATCGTGCGCGTGGGCGCGACGTCGGGCGACTCGCGCCGGAACCGCTCGACGAGCTCGGCGAGCGCGAACGTCAGCGGTCGCAGGCCCTCGTGGCTGACCGCGGAGATCTCGAAGACCTGCAGGCCGCGTGCCTCGAGGTCGGGGCGCACGAGCTCGGCGAGCTCACGGGCCTCCGGCACGTCGATCTTGTTGAGGACCACCATCCGCAGCCGCTCGGTCAGCGGCACGCGACCGCCCTCGATGCCGACGTCACCGCCGTACTGCGCGAGCTCCGCCTCGATCACGTCGAGGTCCGACAGCGGGTCGCGGCCCGGCTCGAGCGTCGCGCAGTCGAGCACGTGCACCAGCACCGAGCAGCGCTCGATGTGCCGCAGGAACTCGAGCCCGAGGCCCCTGCCCTCGCTCGCTCCCGGGATGAGTCCCGGGACGTCCGCGACAGTGAACCGGGCCGAGCCGGCCTGCACCACGCCGAGGTTGGGGACCAGCGTGGTGAACGGGTAGTCGGCGATCTTGGGCCGCGCGGCCGACATCGCCGCGACGAGGCTCGACTTGCCGGCACTCGGGTAGCCGATCAACGCGACGTCGGCGATCGTCTTGAGCTCGAGCACGACGTCGCGCTCGTCGCCCGGCTCACCGAGCAGGGCGAAGCCGGGCGCCTTCCGGCGCGGCGAGGCCAGCGCCGCGTTGCCGAGCCCGCCTCGGCCGCCGGCCGCGACGACGTACCGGGCGCCGGCACCCACGAGGTCGGCGAGCACCACGCCGTCATTGGTCTTCACGACGGTGCCGTCAGGGACGGCGATGACCAGGTCGGCGCCCGTCGCACCCTGCCGCCAGTCCCCCATGCCCTGGGTGCCCGACGGCGCGTGCCGGTGCGGTGCGTGGTGGAGGTCGAGCAGCGTGGTGACCTGCGGGTCGACCTCGAGGATCACGGACCCGCCGTTGCCCCCGTTGCCCCCGTCCGGGCCCGCGAGCGGCTTGAACTTCTCACGCTTGATCGAGGCGACGCCGTGGCCGCCGTCACCGCCGCTGGCGTGCAGCACGACTCGGTCGACGAATGTCGCCACGACTGGCTCCTCACTGCTGGTTCGGTGCGGGGAGATCCGCTGACGCGACGAAGGGGTGCACCGAACCGGTGCACCCCTTCGCCCGAGCTGATCAGGAAGGTTCGACTCGCGTCAGGCGACGATGTCGATGACCTTGCGACCGCGCCGCGTGCCGAACTGCACCGCACCGGCGGTGAGGGCGAACAGCGTGTCGTCGCCGCCACGGCCCACGTTCAGGCCGGGGTGGAAGTGGGTGCCGCGCTGGCGGACGATGATCTCGCCCGCGCTGACGACCTGGCCACCGAAGCGCTTGACGCCCAGTCGCTGGGCGTTGGAGTCACGGCCGTTACGAGAGGAGCTTGCGCCCTTCTTGTGTGCCATCTCGAACCTGCTTTCGTGCTGCTGGAGGACAGGGGGATCCGCAATGACGCCGTCGGCGCCAGGCGAAGCGCTCAGGCGATGCCGGTGACCTTGACGCGGGTCAGCTTCTGGCGGTGACCCTGGCGCTTGCGGTAGCCGGTCTTGTTCTTGTACTTGAGGATGTCGATCTTCGGGCCCTTCTCGTCCCGGACGACCTCCGCCGTGACCTTGACCTTGGCCAGCGCCTCGGCGTCGGTGGTCACCGTGTCCCCGTCGACCAGCAGGAGAGCGGTGAGCTCGATGGTCGACCCGGCCTCGGCGGACTGACGGTCCATGACGACGATGTCGCCGACCGACACCTTCTCCTGGCGGCCACCCGACTTCACGATCGCGTACACCACGTTGCTGCTCATCTCTGCTCGTCACACATGCTCTGGCTCGGTCAAGAAGTACGTTCGCGGCGTGCTCGTCGCGCTCTCGACGACAAGGGATGCGCGGGCACGCGGGGTCAACACACACGAGGCGCGCCGACGTTCAAGGGTACGGACTGGGCCCGGTGGGGTCAAATGAGCACCGGGCCCGTCCGCGCCGTCACGACCTCACGAGTCGACCTCGTCGGTCTCGAAGACCTCGGGCGCCACCGGCAGCAGCTCGAGCGGCTCCTCGGCGACGAGCGTCACGGGGAGGTCCGCCGGGCCGGTGGTACCCGGCGTGGGCTCCCCCGGCGTGGTCGGCACGACGTCCGCACCGGCCACAGCCTCGTGCGTCTCGTGCGTCTCGTGCGTCTCGTGCGTCTCGTGCGTCTCGTGCGTCTCGTGCGTCTCGTGGGCCTCGTCCGTGCCTGCCACCGCGAGCGTCCCGGTCACGGACGTCCCGTCCGGCGAGGCGGCCTGTGCCGCGCGGTCCTTGTCGTGCGGGTGCTCGTGCGCGTGGGCCGCGGCCGCGGCGATGGTCGCGAGCGTGGCCTTGACCGCCTCGCGCGCCTCGGGCAGGACCGGCACGACCGGGATGCTCGCCTGGCCCGAGCCGCTCGCCGAGTCCTTGCTGGTGCCCCGCCTGCGGCGACCGCGCTTGCCGTCCGCGTCGCCGTCGCCCTGGCCGGAGCCCTCAGGACCCGGCGCACCCGACCCGCGCGCGTCCTCGCTCGGCCGCCCGTTCTTGTCGAGCGGCTCGGTGTGGACGACGAACCCGCGCCCGTTGCAGTGCTCGCACGTCTCGCTGAACGCCTCGACGAGGCCCTGCCCGACGCGCTTGCGCGTCATCTGGACGAGCCCGAGCGAGGTGACCTCGGCGACCTGGTGCTTGGTGCGATCCCGGCCGAGGCACTCGACAAGGCGGCGCAGCACGAGGTCGCGGTTCGACTCGAGGACCATGTCGATGAAGTCGATGACGATGATCCCGCCGATGTCCCGCAGCCGCAGCTGGCGGACGATCTCCTCGGCGGCCTCGAGGTTGTTCCGGGTCACGGTCTCCTCGAGCGTGCCGCCGGTCCCGGTGAACTTCCCGGTGTTGACGTCGACGACCGTCATCGCCTCGGTGCGGTCGATGACCAGGGAGCCGCCCGAGGGCAGCCAGACCTTGCGGTCGAGCCCCTTCGCGAGCTGCTCGTCGACGCGGTGCGAGGCGAACACGTCGCCCTGACCGGTCCACCGCGTCACCTTGGCGGCCAGGTCCGGCGCGAGCGCGCCGATGTACCCGGAGATGGTCCCCCAGGCCTCGTCGCCCTGGACCACGAGCGAGCCGAAGTCGTCGTTGAAGATGTCGCGGACCACACGGATCGCGAGGTCCGGCTCACCCTGGAGCAGCGCAGGAGCCGAGGCGGTCTTCGCCTTCTTCTCGATGGCCGCCCACTGGTCCTGCAGACGCAGGATGTCGGCACGCAGCTCGTCCTCGCTCGCGCCCTCGGCGGCGGTGCGCACGATGACGCCCGCGGTGTCCGGGACGATCTCGCGCAGCAGCTTCTTGAGTCGCGAGCGCTCGTTCTCGGGCAGCTTGCGGGAGATGCCGGTCATGCCACCCCCGGGCACGTACACGAGGTAGCGGCCCGCGAGCGTGATCTGCGAGGTCAGACGCGCGCCCTTGTGCCCGATCGGGTCCTTGGTGACCTGCACGAGCACCGAGTCGCCCGACTTGAGCGCCTGCTCGATGCGCCGCGGCTGGCCCTCGAGCCCGGCCGCGTCCCAGTTGACCTCGCCGGCGTACAGGACGGCGTTACGGCCCTTGCCGACGTCGACGAACGCGGCCTCCATGCTGGGCAGCACGTTCTGCACGCGGCCGAGGTACACGTTGCCTGCCATCGAGACCTGCGCCTGGCGCGAGACGTAGTGCTCGACCAGCACGCCGTCCTCCAGCACCGCGATCTGGGTGCGGCCGTCGACCTCCCGGACCACCATCGACCGGTCCACCGACTCCCGGCGGGCCAGGAACTCCGACTCGGTGATGATCGTGCGGCGACGCCCGGCGTCGCGGCCCTCGCGGCGGCGCTGGCGCTTGGCCTCGAGTCGCGTCGAGCCGCGCAGCGCGGTCACCTCGTCCGACGCCGAGCGGGTGCGCGTCCGCGTCGTGGTGGTGGTGGTCGCGGCCTCGGCGGCGTCACCGCCGCGACCCGTGCGACGGCGACGGCGACGGCGCCGGCTCGAGCCGGCGCTCTCCTCACCCTCGCCCTCGGCCTCGTCGGCCTCCTCCGGGTGCGTGTCGTCCTGGGTGTCCTCGCCGGCGGCGACCGCGCCGTCCGTGGACGGCACGTCGGACTCGTCGTCCGAGGTCTCGGCGTCGTCGGTCTCCGAGTCGCCCCGGCCGTCCTGACCCTCCTGGCCGCTGCGGCCGCGACGCCCGCGACCACCACGCCGACGACGACGGCGGGGGCCCTCGTCCGCGGCGTCGTCGGAGTCACCGGTGTCGACGCCTGCCGCGTCGACGTCGTCCGCGGCCTCGAGCGACTCGTCCTGGGCGGCCGCGACGTCGTCCTGCTGGGCAGGACCCGTCGACCCGGCGACCTGCTCCTCGGGCGCGGCGGCCGCGCGAGACGAGCCGCGCCGACGGGACGTGCGCTTCGCGGGGGCCGCCTCCGGCTGCGCCTCGAGCTCGTCCTCGACCGGCGCGGCGGTGGCCGCCTCCGCGGCGGGGGCGGCGTCGTCGTGCGTGACGCGCGGCGGGCCTGCGGGCGAGACGGTCCGGCCGCGCCGCCGCCGGGCC
>NZ_JABCJJ010000045.1 GCF_012952065.1 Cellulomonas fimi | reverse complement strand
CTTCTGCATGTCCAGGACGAGCAGCAGGGTCTTCTTCGGGTCGATGGTCGGCGCCAGCATGTTTGCGCGGTTGATGACCTCGTCGATGTGGTCGTAGGTGTAGTCCAAGGACGACATGCGATCTCCTCAATCGGGTGACTCGTCCACCCGCTCGGGGCGGGTGGAGGCGTCGGCGGCGATGTCGCAGGGTGGCAAAGTGACCGTGCATGACCCGTCGAGTGGCCAATAAGTCAACAGGTGATCTGACCACTCGACGTTATGGTGTCCGTCACGACCCCGTCAAGCCCTGCGGACCAATCTTCTGCCTCGGACACCTTCGAACCCTCCCGTCAGATCAGGTTCGGCCGTTGGCCGGTGGGCCGGCGTTCGAGGCGCAGGTTCCCACGCACCCGCTCACCCCGAGGCTTGCGCCGGTCCGATCAGTTGTCGCGCTACGTCGTGGTCGACTTCCCTGATGTGCGCCGAGGCTGCGGCCCGGGCCTCCTGCACCTTGCCGTCGTAGATAGCCTTCACGATCCGGGCCTGGCCGGCGTGGGAGACGGCTCGTCGGTCGGGCAGGTCGACCGACCCAATCGCAAGACTCGCCGGTTCCAGGGGAAGTCGGTTCACCGACGGGCCAGGGAACAACCGTCGGGCCACAGCGGATGACGGCCGCCCTGTCGCCCTGCCGCGCGCAGGGGCGACGCGGGCTGCCGCCAATGGTCCTGAAGCGCGAGCAGGGGGACGAAGGGGGACGCGGCGGTACTTGACGCTTTCGCAGGTGGGGTGGTGTACGGAGCGAAGGGGGGACGTCGCCGGAGCGGAGGTGAATCGGTGGTGCATGGCAGGTCGGGGGACGAGTCGGGGGACGACCGAGCGTGACCTTTCACGCCGTATCCCTACGGCGGAAGGACCCCACGATGAGCGTCGCGGCGCAGCTCGGACTCGACGACCCGGCCCGGGGCTTGCTGGCCCAGGCCCGCACGGATTGGGCCGTCTGGCGCCGGCGTGATCCACGGCTGGCCGTGGTGGACGACCTCCTCGACCTGCCCTCGTGGCTCCGCGCGGCCGACCGCGAGGACGTCGACGACGTGCTGCACAGGCTCGCCCACCTAGGCAGCCCGACCGGGGGCGACGACATCACGGCGGCCGGCGCACTGGCCTGGGTGCTACTGCCCGGGGCAAGCCTTGTGGCCCACCGGTTGCGGGACATGACACCTCGAATCGACGAGTGCGTCGCTGCGCAGCTGTGGATCGAGGTGCGCAGCTTCGCGTGGGAACGACGCCGGAAGGTGGCGGCCAACATCGTGATGAACCTGCGCCGCGGCGTCCTGCGCGAGCTCGGCGCCGTTGAACATTTGCGGGCGGTCGACCCGACATGGGCGCACGCGATACCCCTGGCGCCCGAGGCCGACCTATGGCGGGTCCTCGACGCCAGGGCCGCAGAACCCCTCGCGGTCGAGCCGGAAGACGAGCTGGCCGAGCTGCTTTCGTGGGCGACATCCCACCGCGTGATCGACGAGCACGATCGGGAGCTGCTCGTCGGCCTGGCCGAAGCCGCCTGCCAGATGGAGGTGACCCGCAGCCGAGAAGGGCGCGGCGGGTTGTGCTCTCGGTCCGGGTCGAGCGTCGTGGCGGCGCGCCACGGGATCTCGGAGGCGACGGTGCGACGCCGGGCCCGGCGCAGCATGCGGGCGCTGGCCGAGGCGTACGCCCGACAGATATCGGCGTGAGCCGGTGAGCACCCATGCGGTGCGGGTGGCCTTCGGTGGCGAGGTGATGGACGTGACCGACGACCTGGAGCTGCAGCGGCTGCTGCACGAGGCCCACGACGAGGCCGCCGCCGTAGCCGGCCTCGAGGACAGCTTGGAGCGTCTGCGCCGGGCCCGCGCCGCGCAGACCACGTTGGCCGGCCTGCCCGCCGAACAGCTGCGCGAGGCGCTGCGGATGCGCCGCACCGCGCTGGCCGGTGGTCGACGATGACAATTGCGACCCGAGCGGTCGGGGTCGACGAGCTGCGGCGCGCCTGGAACGCGGTCCAAGAGGGGCAGTTCCTGGAGCCGCGACCCATGGACCCCGGTGCCGCGCCTCGACCGACCGGGCCGGTGGTGGCGGGCGACCGCACCTGGCGTCCGCGCGAGAGCGTCCTGCCCGTCGTCGGCTGCCTGCCCCAGGCGGGCGCGACGAGCCTCGCCCTGGCGATCGCCACCCACGGCTCGCCGGCCCGCGTCATCGAGTGCAGCTCGCCCACGGCGTCCGGCTTGGTGGGAGCGGCGACCGCCGAGCTGGGGACCACCTCGTCGGGATGGACCGTCGGACGCCGCGGCGCGGTTCACCTCGCCCGACTGAGCGCGCACCACCTGAGCGCCGGCGAGCTTCCGTTGCCCGACGAAGCGGCCGCCGGCACGGTTCTGAGCGTTCTGGACGTCGGCTGGAAGCTGGGGCAAATGCTGGCGTCTCACGGGTGGCTGAGCGCGACCGTGGACGCCGCGCCGCAGGTCGTACTCGTCGGCACGGCGACCGTTCCGGGCCTCCGTCGGCTGGAGACCACCCTGACCCTGTTCGGTCCCTCGCGCCCGGTCGTTGCGGTGCGCGGCCCGGATCCGCGCCGGTGGCCGCGCGAGCTGACGTCCGCGATGGGACCCGCCACGCGGAGCCAGCACCGCACCGGGCGGTGGGTTGCGGTCCCGCACGACAAGCGGCTCGCCGTTCGTGGCATCGACTCCGCACCGCTGCCACCAGCGCTCGTCACGGCGGCACGTGACGTCCTGCGCCACGTGAGCGCTGCCGCGCATCCACAGGAGGAACGCTCATGACGAACCTCGTCGCGAACCATCTCGGCACCGTCCTGCCGACCGTTTGCCCGGTGGCGCCGCCCGGCGCCCAGGCCTACGCGGACCAGATGACCGGCTACGTCATGTGGGGCGTGCTCATCCTCATCGGCATCGGCGTGATCGTCGGGCTCGGCGCGATTGTCGGCGGCCGGGTGTTCTCGCTGCCGCACGCCAGCAAGGCCGGGATCGTCTCGCTGGTCATCATGTTCATCGCGGGGATCGCCTACATGGTCGTGCCTCCGATGGTCGCGGGCATCACCGGCGCGGGCTGCGTGTGATGTCGGCGCTGGCCGACGAGACCTCGGGCTGGGGCAGGCGAAGGCTCCTGGCCGTCGTCGTCGCCATGGTCCTCGTCGTCGTGAGCGGCCTGGTCGGGTTGGTCTACGCGGTGCGTGGCGCCGTCGCGTCCAGCGGCACCTCGGACGACGGCGCCGCGGTGGCCGTCGACGCGTTGCCGAGCGGGCAGGCCCGCCGGGACGCCATCGCCGCTGCGCCGATGCTGCGGGTGAACCCGCAGGACTCCCGCGGCGGGACTCCGGCCGCCAGCCCTGCGCCGACGATCATCGTGCCCGCCGCGACGAGTCTTGGCCCAGCGGAGGTCCCGACGGGGTTCGGCCGCACCACCGAGGGTGCGGTCGGCCAGCTCGCCGCCATCGCCACCACGGTCCTGCAGGGCATGTCGATTCCACAGCTGCGAGCCGTGCACGAGGAGTGGTCCGCGCCCGGCGCGCCGGGCGTCGACGGGTGGGCGCTGATGGCCGCGGTTCGGGCCTTCCTGGTCAGCGAGGCAGGTCGGCACGTCGACGAGCCCGGCACCTCGGTGGTCACCGTCCCCGTGGCCGCGCAGGTCAAGGGCAGCGACGACGACTGGGTCGTGGCCTGTGTCCTGCTCGACGTCACCGTCACCGTCGTGACCGAGGCCCGCGCCGCCTACGGGCACTGCGAACGCCTCCAGTGGACCGATGAGCGCTGGGTCATCGCACCCGGCGAGCCACCGACGCCCGCGCCGTCGACCTGGCCCGGCACGGAGCTGGCAAGCGCCGCCGGGTGGCGCACCTGGACGACGAAGGAGTGAGGCACATGGACTGGTCGGACTACCTCAACCCGTTCACCGCCCTGGGCAACGCCGCCGCGAGCGTCGTCGTCGACGGGTGGACCGCCGCGATGCTGGGCATTTGGAACGCCGGCCTGTGGCTGCTCAAGCTCGCCCTCACAATCGAGGACGCCTTCCTCGTCCCGGATCTGAGCGCCAGCGGCCCGATGCGGGACCTCTACGGCGCGACCTTCTGGATCGCCGGCGCGATGGTGCTGTTGCTCTTCCTGGTGCAGCTCGGCATCGCCGGGGTGCGTCGCGACGGGCAGAGCGTGGGCCGGGTGCTGCTCGGCGTGGGTCAGTTCGGAGCGGTGTGGGTGATGTGGATCGTGTTCGCCGTCGCGATCCTCGCCGCCGCGGGAGGGCTCACCCGCGCGCTGACGCGGTCGCTGCTCGGCGTCGACTCTCTTTCCGCTTGGCAGCCGTGGACGGGGTTCTCGACCGCGGACCTCACCGACGGCACCGTCGCCACGGTCCTCGGCGTCCTGGGGATCTTCGTCGTGTTCGCGGCCGTGGCGCACTTGCTTGTCATGCTTGCCCGCGCGGCCGCGCTCATGGTGCTGGCCGCCACGAACCCGGTCTCCGCGGCCGGGCTCGTCTGGGACGGCGGTCGGTCCTGGTTCTGGAAGACGTTCCGCTGGTTCTTGGCCGCCGCGTTCACACCCGTCCTGATGGTCCTGGTTCTCGGGCTGGGCGTGAAGGCGACCAGCGGCGTGGCCTTGTCGATGGCCGACTCTCTGCAGACGGCGATCGGCACCGCAGTCCCGGGCGTCGTGCTGATCTTCGTCGGTAGTTTCGCGCCGCTGGCGCTGTTCAAGCTGCTCGCGTTCGTCGACCCCGGGACGAGTTCCGGCTCGGCCATGCGCGCCGGGCTGGCCGCCCAGGGCGGCTGGCAAGGCCTCCTGAATGGGCGGGCCGACGGCGCCAGCACCTCGGATGCGGCCTCCAGCAGCGACGCCTCTGGGCAGTCCGGAGGCGAGGCCGACACGGAGGCGGCCACCAACGACCGGTTCACCCGATCCGCGGGTGGCTTCCTCGGCGCCACCCTCGGCGCGGGCGGTCAGATGATGGCGCAGGGCTGGGGAATGGCACAGGGCCTCGGCAGCCAGGCAGCCGCCGTGGGCGCTGACCTCACCAACCAGATGGGCGTCGGCCACAACACCTACATCCCGGACTTCTCCGGCAGCCGGTCCCGGCCCGGTCAACGGGGCCGCTCGCGCGACGACGACACCCCGGACATCAACGGCTCGGGGCCCGACGACGACGCCGGCTTCGGTCCCAGCCCGAGCGCCACCGGGAAGCCGTCGGTCGGCGGATCCCCGACCGGCGGCGGCGGCGCCGGCGGTGCCGGAGGCGGCGCAGCCGCAGCGCCCGAGGCCGCCGCCGCGGTCGTCGTCTGAGGGGAGATTGGCCGTGAGCCAGGTCTACAGCGAGTACTCCCGAGCCCGGATCGGCTGGTTCCCGTTCGGGCTCACGGGATGGCAGGCGACCGTGCTGGCCGTCTGCGTCCTGCCCGTGCTCTGGGCGTTGAGCCGACAGGCGTGGGCGTCGGCCGCCGTCCTTCTCCTGATCGCCGGCGCGGTCGCCGTGGTGACCGTCGTCCCGGTGCGCGGCCGCTCGGCCTTGGGCTGGCTGCTGGCCAGCACGGCTCTCGCGATCGGCGGGCTCGCCGGCTGGACCCGGTTCCACTCCCAGGCCTCGCGCGGGCAGGCCGATGACCTCGGAGGCGTCGATCTGCCGGGATCGCTGACCGGCATCGAGATCCACGAGGGGCCGCCCGTCGGTCTGAACGCGGCGCGGGTAGCCCTGATCCAGAACCACGTCGCGCGTACCTGGGCGGCGACCGCGGCGATAGTCCACCCGGGCATCGGCATGCGCGGCGTCGACGACCGGGCGCGGATGGCCAAGGGCCTGACCGACCTCATCGACCAGGCAGCGCGCACCGAGCTGATCGACGAGGTCGTGCTCCTGGTACGCACGGTCCCCGAGGACAGCGCCGAGCGCGACGAGTGGATCCGCCGGCACCGCCGCCCCGACGGCCCTGTGCAAGTGCGGGCGATCAACGACGACCTCCAGCGCGTCCTGACGCAGGCGTCGGTCCGCACCGAGGCGTTCGTGACGATCGTCGTGCCCGAGACCCGGATCGGAAGGGCGGCACGAGAAGCCGGCCGTGGGGTCGAGGGACGCGCCCAGGTCATGTACGGGCTCATGGCCGAGGTCGAATCCCAGCTCAAGGGCGGCCTCGGCGCGGCAGCCGTGTCCTGGCTGACGAGCCCCGAGCTCGCCGTGGCGTGCCGCACCGGGTTCGCCCCCGGTGACCGCGCCGGGATCGTCGACGCGCTCCTCGCTGCGGCAAACGGTGAGGAGGTCACCGCGGACGTCCCGTGGGCCATGGCCGGCCCGTCCGGCGCCGACGTGGTCGCCCGGCACTACAGCCACGACGCGTGGAACTCGATCAGCGCCACCATCAAGCTCCCGGCCAAGGGCGCAGTCCTGGGTGCGCTCGCGCCGGTCCTGACCCCGACCGAGCCCGGGGAGCGGCGCAGCTTTCTCGTCGCGTTCCCGATCCTGAGCCAGGCCAAGGCCGCTCGGCAGACTGCGTCGCGGGAGTGGGCCGCCGACATGGGACAGGGCTTGCGGGAGCGGGCCCGGATGCGCTCCACGACGAAGGTCCGCGACGCCGCCGCGCAGATCCGAGCCCTGGAGGCCAAGCAGGCCCGCGGGAGCGCGGTCACCCGCCCCTACGCCGTGTGCACGGTCACCGTGCCCAAGACGGTGCGCGTCGCCGAGTACGGGCGCCGCCTGGACGCCGCGATCCGGCGCGCCGGGTTCGCCCCGCTGCGCCTGGACATCAGCCACGACGTCGCGTTCGCCGCCTCCGTCGTGCCGCTCGGCGTGAGCCTCACCCGGACGGGGGACGCGTGAGCCCGCGGCCGGCGACGACCGGAAGAGACGTGTCCCGGCTCCTCGCCGACTTCGGGCACGACCTGCCCGCCGCTCGTCCTGCGCCGCCTCCCACCTCGCCCGAGAAGCTGTTCCGGCACGTCGGGGCGCGCGGCCTCCGACGACGAGGCCGAGGCTGGGCGCCTGCGTCGGCGCCAGTGGTGTCGTACCAGATGACCTCGGACCAGGCGGGGACGTTCTGGCCGTTCGTCGCCGGCCCGGGGCTGCCGCAGACCGGCGCGCAGATGGGGGCCGACACGATGTCCGGCACCGCGTTCTACGCCGACCCGATCGGCTGGGTGCTGCGCGACGACATCCCCGTCACCAACGCCAACGTGATCACCATGGGCAAGCCCGGCACCGGAAAGTCCGCCACGACGAAGGCGTTCGCGCTGCGCATGACCGACTTCGGCTACCGCATCCTGATCCTCGGTGACCCGAAGGACGAGTACGAGCCGCTGTGCCGGTTCTTCGGCGTCGACCCCATCGCTCTCGGTCCGGGCATGTCGGCTCGGGTCAACCCGCTGGCGTTCGGGCCCCTTGGCGACGGCTGGGACCGGTTGGACGCCCGGCAGGCGCAGCAGCGCGCCGCGATCGTCTTCTCCCGCTGGCTGACGCTCGTCCGCGGCCTGGTCGGCAGCCAGCGGATCGGGGAGCAGCGCGTGCCGTTTGGCCCGTCCGAGGAGGTGATCGTCAAGACGGCGCTGCGCGACCTCACCGGCTATGCGCACGCTTCCTCGAGCCTGACCGAGACGACGATCCCGCGGCTGTGGCACCACCTCGACGAACCCTCCGACGCGCTCGTCGAGCAGTGCCGGTACGCCACCCGTCAGCAGTTCCTCGACGAGTCTCGGCTGCTGCGTGACGCCCTGGGCCAGCTCGTCTCCGGGGCACTGGCCGGGCTGTTCGACGACCACACCAACATCGCCGTCGACTGGACCGCCCCCATCCAGTCCCTGTCCCTGTCGCGGCTCAGCCCACTGGGCGACGAGGCGATCGGCATCGCCTTGCTCGCGCTGAATTCCTGGGGCCGCGGCATGCGCGAGATCGCCCCACCGGGGGACCTGCGCATCGTCGTGCGCGACGAGGTGTGGAGAGTGATGCGCCTGGGCGTTGACGCCGTGAAGTCCCTCGACGAGGACTTCCGCCTCTCCCGCGGCGTGGCCGGAAAGGGCGGCGACATCCAGTGGGCCAACGCCCACAAGCCCTCCGACATGCTCACCGTCGGCGACGCCGGCTCCCAGGCGGCCAACATCGCCCGAGACCTCATGCATCTGGCCGACATCAAGATCCTGCACGGGCAGAAGCCCGAGATCGCGAGGGACCTCGACGCGATGCTCGGCCTCGGACCACAGGCGACCGCGGCGATCACCGGATGGGCGATGCAACGCAAGGGCCGGGCGCTGTGGATGGTCGGAGAGCACCCGTACAAGGTCGAGACCCGACTGCACCCCGTCGAGCAGCAGCTCACCTGGACCAACGAAGCCATCGCCGGTGCGGCGTGAAGACGGTCGTCGTCGGGGCCGTCGTCCTGCTCGTCCTGCCCGTCGCGCTGGTGCTGATGGGCGCGGCGGTGGTCGTGTCGACCTTCTCCGGCGGGGCCGCGCAAGCGGTCTGCACGGTGCCCGACGACCCCTCGGCTTCTGCGGTGATCCTCACCGATGGAGACCCGGCCGGCGAGGGCGGGGTCGGGTTCGCGCTGCCCCCGCCCGGCACTCCTCGTCTGGCGTCGCTGCGCAACCCCGCGGCGTCCATCCCCGACGATGTCAAGGCGCTCTACGTCGCCGCTGCCGACCGGTACTACCTGCCCTGGACCGTCCTGGCTGGCATCGGCATGGCGGAGACCGCCCACGGGCGCACCCGCGCGACCAGCTCGGCGGGCGCGCAGGGGCTGATGCAGTTCATGCCGGCCACCTGGGCCGCCTACGGCATCGACGGCTCCGGCGACGGGCGCGCCGACATCCGCAACGACGCCGACTCGGTGATGAGCGCCGCCAACTACCTGACCGCATCCGGGGTCACCGCCGGCGTCGACGGCGTACGACGGGCGCTGTTCGCGTACAACCGCGCCGACTGGTACGTCAACGACGTCCTCTACTACGCCGCCGCATACGGGGGAGGGGTCGTCGCCGGGGACCCGGCCGACTGCGGCATCGGCGGCGTCGGGAACCCCGCCGTGCCCGCGCTGCCGAACCAGCAGATCGCGACCGTCCTGGCGTTCGCCACCGCCCAGCTCGGCGAGCCGTACGTCTACGGCGCCAACGGGCCCTCCGCATGGGACTGCTCGGCGTTCACCCGCGCCGCGTTCGCGCAGATCGGCATCACGCTGCCGCGCACCGCCGCAGCCCAGCAGAACTGGGTCGCGCAGGGCAACGGTTATCGGGTGCCGCTCGGCCAGGAGCAGCCCGGTGACCTGATCTTCACCGACAGCTACCTCGGGCCGAATCGCGTGGGCCACGTGATGATCGTCTTCGACCCCGCCGCGCAGCTCACTATCGAGGTTGGCGGATCACCGGTCGGCCACTACGACTACGGCTACTGGACCGACCGCCCCTTGTTCTCGATCTGGCGAGTCGGGGCCGTGGCGTAATGACGGCGAGATGGGAAACGGTCGAGAGGCTCGGCCGCCGGTCGTCACCCGCGCGATTCCGTTCTATGCCTCGACTCTTCATTCGAGTAGGATTGAGTCCTACTCGATCCTGGGAGGTCGATGATGCGCACGACACGTCAGATGAGCATCACCCTGCCGACGGAGATGGCCGACGCCGTGCGCGAGCGGGTGCGCTCGGGTCAGTACGCGAGCGAGAGCGAAGTGGTGCGCGACGGGCTGCGGGCGCTGATCGCCCGGGACCAGGCCGTCGAGGCTTGGCTGCAGGGCGAGGTGGCGGCTACCTACGACGCGATGCAGAGCAAGCCGGACGACGTGATCGAGATCGCCGACGTGCGGGCTCACCTGGCGGCACGGCGAAAGGCGTGAGCCTCGCGCCACGCCGGGTGGTCTTCCGACGCGAGGCGCTGGCCCAGCTCGACGAGCTCTATGACTACGTGGCCCTGGCCAGCTCGCCGGTGGTCGCGGTCGACCTGGTCGACTCGATCGTCGCGTTCTGTGAGGACCTCGCTCCGTTTCCGCTGCGGGGCATCGCCCGGGACGACGTTCGTCCCGGGCTGCGCACGATCGGATTCCACCGCCGGGGCGTCGTCGCGTTCGTCGTGCGGGACGACGCCGTCGTCATCGTCGGAGTGTTCTACGGCGGACGGGACTACGAGCCAGTCCTGCGCGACGACGACTGGAGCGAGTGAGCGACCAGCCATGGGGCCCGTGAGCGCCGGCGGCTGGCCCGCTGCCTTCGGAGGGCATGCAGCGCACCCGTCGCACGACGCCGTATCCGTTCACCTGGGAGATCCCGGTCGGGATCGTGTTCGCTGTGCTGCTGGCGCTGGTCCTGGGTCTTCAGGCCGGGCGGTCGCTCGCGAACCTGGTGGTCGGCAACGGGTGGGTGTTCGTGGACCGTCTGGCGCTGTTCACCACCCTCGCCCCGATCGTGAGCGGGCAGGCGGGTGCCGGTCTGCCCGCCGTAGGTCACCCGGCGACGCCTGGGCTGCTGTGGGCGTGCGTCGGCGTCGTCGAACTCCTCGTCGTCCTGGTGATGACCTGGGCGGTGAAGTCCGGGCTCGACCGCTGGGGACCGGCGCGTCTGCGCGGCATGGCTACTGCGACGGAAGCAGAGGCGCTGCTCGGCCGCACCCGGCTGCGACGGCACGCAAAGGTGATCCGGCCCGACCTGTACGGCGCGCCCCGAGGCGGCCGGCGATGACCCACCGGCCGCGCCGTCTCCACCCCGCCGCCGTCGGCTGGCGGCTCGGCAGGGCGCGCGAGCCTCGCGGCCGCGAGCTGTGGGTGCCGTGGGACCGCACCGCTGGTGTAATCGGCCCGCAGGGCTCGGGCAAGACCCTCGACTTGCTCGTGCCCGCGCTCCTCGACGCGCCGGGGGCCGCGATGGCGACGCTGACGAAGGTCGACGACCTGCTGTTGTCCTTCGGCCCGCGGTCCGCCGGGAATCGCCCCTGCGTGGTCCTGGACCCGTTCGGTCTCGTTCCCGGACTCCCCGAGGTGGTCTGGGACCCAGTCCGCGGCTGCGTCGACCCTCTCGTCGCCGAGCGCCGCGCGAAGGCGTTCACCGCCGGCACGGTCAAGGGCGCCGTCGCCGGGGGCCACGGCGACGCCGCCGCGCGGTTCTACGCCGCCGAGGCCGCGAAGGTGCTGCAGGGCTTCTTCCACGCCGCCGCGCTCACCGGCGGCAGCCTGGACGACGTGCTGCGCTGGGTCGCCCGCCCTATGGCCGCCACCCAGCCAACGGAGATCCTGCGCGAGCACCCGCACGCCGCGTCCTTTTGGGACGGCCTACTGCACGGCGCGCTGCACGGCGACGACCGCACTGCCGGCAACACCGTGACCACAGTCCAGCAGGCCATGTCCCTGTTCTTCCAGGACGACATCCGCCGCCGGTGCGTGCCCGGTCTTGGCCGCCCGGCTACGGCCATCGCCGACCTGATCGCCGCTCGTGGCACGATCTACCTGCTCGGCCGCGAGGACCCTTACGCCTCCGCGTCCCCGCTGATGACCGCCTTCGCCGAGCACGTCCTCGACACCGCGCTCGAGGCGGCCAACGCCAGCCGTTGGGGTCGGCTGTGCCCGCCGTTCCACGCCGTACTCGACGAGCTGCCGTCGACCGCCCCGCTGCCGACCCTGCGCACGCGGATGGCCAACGAGCGCGCACTGGGCATCACCTTCATCTGGGCGGCTCAGGCGTGGCCTCAGCTTGCGGCGGTCTTCGGAGAGCAGGATGCGCGCACGCTGCTCGGGTTGACCAACAACCTCATCGTGTTCGGCGGCTCCAAGGACGTCGCCTTCAACAAGGAGGTCTCCGACCTACTCGGCCAGGTCCGCGTCGCCCGAACGTCCTGGCAAAGCGGGCGCATGGGCGGCAGGCAGATGTCCGGGGAGGACATCGCGATCCTGACCCCCGCCGAGATCCGCCAGCTTAAGGAGCGCCACGCACTCGTGCTTGCCGAGAACGGCGCCCCGATCATCGCCAAACTGCACCGTTGCATCGACGGCAAAGCCGGCCGGGCGCTGCTCGCCGGCAAGGACGCCATGCGAGCCACGATGGCCGCCGATCGTCGTCGCCAAGTCAGCCCTGAGGCCCGGGCCACTGCCGCCCTTGTCGAAGCCCGCCGCAGCGGCCTGGTCGGCGAACCCGACGGACCGCGTCCGTGACAGACCGCTCGCCGGCCCCTTCGCCTGCGTCGCGAGAACTGATCGCCGCGTTCCCCCGGGCTGGGCGGCGTGTCGAGCATGCGTACACCGAGCTCGACCTCGCAGCAGGGTCAGGGACGCGACAGCAGCAGAGCGCGCTGGGCGATCCCCGACTGCTCGCTCGCCCCTGGGATCCCGCCAGCTGCGTCGACCCTCACCTGCGCGCGGAGATCTGGCAGTGGTTCGAACAGGTCGTGACCTGGTTGAACCACGAGTACGTCTGGGACCCCGACGCGATGGTTCCTTCTTGCTGGCCCAGCCACCCCCACCTGGTGCACGAGATCGCCGTTCTCGCCGACCTCCGCCGTCGCGCCGGGCTCGCGCTGACCGCCGACGCACTCGAGGAGTGGCACCGGTACGCGCTGCCAGCATTCATCGACCGGATGCGCGCGCGGCTGCGCCAGCAATGCCAGGACGGAGGACACCAGTCGTGGCCCGCGAACGGTCGGCATGCCCGTCACCAGGACGAGACGTCCCGTCGCGACCGCGCCGCGGCCCACGGCGCGGACGTCGACACCCTCGCCGCGCCGCCCGGCATGGCGGACGTCGCGCCGGCGGCGGATCTCCGCAGACCAAACCTGCAGATCATCGACGGGATGCGTGTCGATGGTGCCAGCGGAGCCATCCCTGATTGACCCCCCACAGCGTGGGGTTGTGGGTCGGGTGCGTGCCCGCGCGACCTCTACCTGGCGACCCCTGTACGGGCGAAACAGGGCGCCAGTCGGCGGCCAGCCCAAGGTGGGGCCCCTGAGGTCACGAGCTTGATCCCGCGCGGGCCACAGTGGAGTCCGCCAGAGTGGTGTACCGGTAGCCCGGTGAGCGCGTCGCGGTAGACGACGGCGCGGTCACCGCGTGACCCTTCGAGTGAACCTCTCACAGCACCCTCGAAGTGGAGACCCACGATGA
>NZ_JABCJJ010000044.1 GCF_012952065.1 Cellulomonas fimi | reverse complement strand
CTGTCGAACGCCGCCCGCCCCGCACCGTTGAACTTCCCCTGCAGCGGCTCGGCGGCCTGCGCCAGCTCACGCACCAACGCCCCCAGGTCCTCACCCGACGACGACGTCCGCCTCGTCAACGTCGACAGCACACCCGCACCCATCGCGAACTTCACGCCGAACCCCCTCGAATCGATGCAGGCACCACACGACGCCCGCCCGCCACGGATACTCGCAGAGAATCGGCACCGACGAACCCCCGCTCCGGGGCGATGTGGACAAAGTTCCCGGAACGCATCACGGCGGCGGGGTGGAGACGACCCTGAGGCCGTCGTCACTGCGTCACGCCGACCCACCGGGCGCACCGCACCACCTCGGCCGCCAGGGCGCCGGCCGTCCGGTGGACCTCCGAGGCGGAGCCCCACGGGGGCACGCTCCCACCGGCGGCCAACCGGCGGTCCCGTGCCACCGGCATGACGGCGGCACGCACTCCGAGCTCGACGGCGCGGTCGCGCAGCCGCGCACGCGGGGCAGACCGCCCGGCGACCGCCACTGGGACGACGACGGCCCACTGCTCGGCGTCCCCCTTCCCCGTCCGCTCGGCGAGGCCCCCGAGCGATGCGCGGGCGGCCAGCAGCCCGGCGTCGTGCGCACCGCAGACGACGACGACGACCTGGTCCGGCACGTCGAGCACGCCGGCTGCCGTGGTCAGCGCGTGCGGGCCCAGGTCATGGAGCACGAGGTCGGGCTCGGTCCCGCCGAGCGCGTCGTACCCGCCGTGCGTGCCGGCAGCCAGTCGCGCGGGAAGGCTTCCGCCGCTGTGGTCGACGGCACCCACCCCGCCCGGCCGGGCAGCGTCGAGCGCCGTCCACAGCAGTGCCACGACGGTCGTGGTCCCGACGCCGCCGGCAACCCCGGCCACGACCACGCGCGTGCCGGGCCGCACGGGCGTCGTCAGCCACCGCACCGCCTCGGGCGCGAGCAGAGCCGTCACCGCTACTCGCCGTCCTGCACGATGCACGCGCCGCCCAGCCGCACCGCGAGCTCCTGGGCGATCGCGACCCCCGTGCGGCCCGGCTCACCCCACGGCGCGAGTGCCTCGACCCACCACAGCGGGGTCGTCAGCCGGGGTGCGACGGCGGGCAGCAACCGGGCGATCTCCTCGAGGTTGTCGACCTGGAGGGGCTGGTGGACACTCAGCACGGCGTGGTCGCCGTCGTCGGCGGTGCGGCACACCTGGTGAATTGCACCGCCGCTCAGGCTGCGCAGCCCGAGCTCCGGGTCCACCGCAGCGCCCGCCTCGACGAGCGCGCGGGCGTCCGGCGGGGTGGGGCTGAGGATGACGATCTCACGGGGCATCGACGACGGACCCTTCGAAGTGGGCGATCTGGACGAGGTGGGGCCGCTCGCCACGGCGCAGCAGCTTGCCGCGGCCCGGCGGGAGCTGCTCGGCGTAGGTGCCGGGGAAGACCTGCCCCTCGGTGCGCTCGCCCGCCATGAGGAACCCGCTGCCGCCCGTGTCGCGCACCGCCTGCAGCACGGGGTCGTAGAGCGCGCGGCTCGAACCCGCGACGGGCCGCGTGACCACGACGTGCAGCCGGAGGTCGCGCGCGGCGGGGAGGTACGGGAGCAGGGCCCGCAGGGGGTCGGTGCCGCCCGACGCCAGGATGTCGTAGTCGTCGACGACGACGACGATGCGCGGGCCGACCGCGGACGGTCGGCCGCCCGGGCCGCCGAGGCCGGTGCGCTTGTCGAGCTCGGCCGCGATCGCCGCCGAGAGGCTCGACGCGAGCGGGCCGCTCGTCGCGACGCCGCCGAGGTAGTCCTCGGGGCAGGCGTCGGCGAGCCCGCCGCGCACGTCGTAGAGCGCGACGACGAGCTCCTCGGGGGTCGCGCGGTCGACCAGGCCGGCGACGATGCCGCGGAGCAGGGTCGTCTTCCCGCTGCGCGTGTCGCCGAGCACGAGCAGGTGCTGGTCGCGTCCGGGCAGGTCGAGCAGGGCCGGCCCCATGGTGTCCTGGCGCAGGCCGATGGGCAGCAGGTCGGGCTCGTCGAGCGGGTCGGGCAGCGTGGCGGGGTCGAGGTCCTCGGGCAGCAGCCGGATCGGGGGTGCCGCCGGGCCGCCCCAGGCCTCGGTCGAGCGGCGTGCCAGGTCCTCGAGCCCCGCGCCCACCGACTCGGCATCGGACCCGCCGCCGCTGACCACGGGGAGCGCGACCTGCGCGAACAGGTTCTCGTCGGTCAGCACCCGGCCGGGCTGGTCGGCGCGCAGGGTCGCGGCGAGCTTGCGCGCGATGGTCGAGTCGGCCGGGTCGTTGAGGCGCAGCTCGACGCGCGTGCCGACGAGCGGCTGGGTGTTCATCCGCAGCTCGTTCCAGCGCGTCATCGCCGTCACGACGTGGATGCCGAAGCCGCCGCCGCGCTGGAGCAGGTGCGTGAGCGGCTCGTCGAGCTCCTCGTAGTCCGACCGGACCGCGCCGACGCCGTCGACCAGCAGCACGACGTCCGCCGCGGCGAGCTCGGGGACCGACCCGGCCGCGTGCCGCGCGCGCAGCATCGCGAGCGAGTCGATCCCGTGCTCGGCGAACACGCGCTCGCGGTGCGCGAGCATGCCGTGCAGCTCCTCGAGCAGCCGGCGCAGGCGGTCGCGGCTGCTCCGGGTCGCGACGCCGCCGACGTGCGGGAAGCCCTCGATCCGGCCGAGGCCGCCGCCCGCGAGGTCCATGCCGTACACCGCGACCTGCCGCGGCGTGTGCGTGAGCGCGAGGCTCGCGGCGATCGTCCACAGCATCGTGGTCCGCCCCGACTGCGGGGCGCCGATGATCGCGACGTGCCCGCCGGCGCGCGTGAGGTCGAGCACCCACGGCGCCTGCCGCTGCTTCGCGGGGTCGTCGAGCAGGCCGATCGGGACGGCGAGGTGGCGCTGCCCGTGCCCGTCGCGGGCGGCCTCTGCCTGGCTCACCACGTCGTCGAGCACGACCCGGCGGGGCAGCGGCGGGAGCCACACCGGCCGGGTGGCCTCGGCCGCGCCGGCGAGCTGGCCGACGATCACGTCGACCATCGACGTGCCGGTCGAGGGGCGGACGAGCTCGGGCTCGCCCGACGCGCCCGGACGGTCGAGCCCGTTCGCGGCGGCGATGCCGTGGTGCACGGGCAGCAGGAGCGGACGACGCAGCCCGGCCTCGGCGTCGGGCTCGTGCGTGGTCTCGACCTGGACCGGCCCGGAGACGTACCCCGCGCGGAACCGCTGGTACACGGTCGTGTCGACCTTGAGGTACCCGTAGCCCGGGACGGCCGGGAGGTGGAACGCGTCCGGGGTGTCGAGCACGACGCTGCTCTCGGCCTCGGAGAACGTCCGCAGGCCGAGGCGGTAGGACAGGTACGTCTCGAGGCCGCGGAGCTTGCCGGCCTCGATGCGCTGGCTCGACAGGAGCAGGTGCATGCCGATCGACCGGCCGATCCGCCCGATCGTGAGCAGCAGGTCGACGAAGTCCGGGTCGGCGGTCAGCAGCTCGCCGAACTCGTCGATGACGAGCAGCAGGTGCGGCAGCGGCGGCAGGTCGGGACGCTCTCGCCGCAGCTCGCGGTAGTGCGTGATCGAGGGTGAGCTCCCGGCGTCGCGCAGCACCTGCTGGCGGCGGACGACCTCGCCCGCGATGCTCGCGCGCGCCCGCTCGGTCAGCCCGGCGTCGTCGGCCAGGTTGTCGATGATCCCGGCGACGTGGGGGAGCGTCGCGAAGGGGGCGAACGCCGCGCCGCCCTTGTAGTCCACGAGGATCATCGACAGGTCCTCGGGCGGGTGCGAGATCGCGAGCGCGGCGACGAGCGTGCGGAGCATCTCGCTCTTGCCCGACCCCGTCGCGCCGACGCACAGGCCGTGCGGACCCATGCCGAGCTGCGCCGACTCCTTGAGGTCGAGCAGCACGGTGCCGCCGGCGTCGTCGACCCCGATGGGCACGCGCAGGAAGTCCCGGGTCGAGCGCGACTGCCACGTGCGGCCGAGCTCGATCGCGGTGACGTCGGCCACCCCGAGCAGGTCGTTGACGCCGACGCTCGACGCCTGGGCCGCCTCGTCCGCGGACGCGGCGGTCAGGCGCAGCGGCGCGAGGGTGCGAGCGAGCCCGGTGAGCAGTGCGGGCGGCACGAGGTCGACGACGGCCTCGACCGGGGTCGCGCCGCCCGCCGCGGCGCCGGCGTCACCCGCGCGCAGGTCCTCGACCGTGACGACGCCGCGGTCGTCGACCGTGAGCCGGACGGAGACGTCCGACGGCTCGTGCAGGCGGTCGCTGAGCAGGTGCACCACGGTCACGCCGAGGTCGGTGAGGCCGAGCGCGGCGTCGGGGCCCGGCAGCCGGCCGGCGACCTGACCGTGCTCGTCCGCGAGCACGAGCAGGCGCGGGCCGTACCGCGCGACCTCCCCGCCCATGCCGCGTCGCGCCTGGGCGGCGGACTGCGCCCGGGCGACGAGGTCGGGGCCGATCACGCGGACGAGGCCGGGGAGGTCGGCCGCCACCCGGCGTGCGGCGGCGGGACCGTCGAAGAGCTCGTCGTCGACCAGGTGCGGCAGCCCGCCCAGGGCCGCCCAGTCGGCGACGCGCTCGGCGGGGAACGCGACCGCGAGCCCGAGGTCGTCGGGCGCGTGCAGCGCGGTGGCCTGGGCGACGAGGGCGCGCGCGACCGCGAGGCACTGCTCGCGCGGCCCGACGACGGCGACCTCGCCCACGCGGTCGAGCGGGACGGTCACCGGCATCTCGCTGACCCGCTCGTAGCGCCGCACGACCGCGGCGGCCTCGGCGGCCATGGCGGGGTCGAACGGCTGGGTGGGGTTCGGGTCCGGCGGCAGCGTGAGGCCCAGCCACGGGCGGTCGCCGACGCCGACGCGCAGCTCGAGGAAGTCGGGGTCGGTCCGTCTCCGCTCCCACCGGCGGGCCGGGTCGCGGACGACGTCGACGAGCGCGCTCGGGTCGGGGTGGACGACCCGGCCGGCGTCGCGCGCGCCCTGCTCGGCGGCGCGCAGCTCGCCGCGGACCGTCTCGAGGTGGTCCAGGTAGCGCTCGCGCTGGGTCCGGCGCGAGCGGGCCGCCGAGCCGCGCTGGCTCAGCGCCATGCCGACCCCGCCGACGATCGCGATGACGAGGATGAGCACGCCCACCATGACGAACAGCGGGTTGTTGCGCAGCACCATCATCATGGTCATCGAGCCGATGGCGCCGACGACGGGGAACAGGGACTGGAGCGGCGTCCCGCCCGCGCTGTCGTTGAGCTGGGGCGGCGGCGCGAGGTCGACGCGCGGCGGTGGCTGCAGCGGCCGGACGACGCGCGCGGGCCGGTGCACGAGGCGCAGGGTCACGTCCGCCGCCGCCGTCCGGGCTCGACGACCGCGTGGGCGGCGGGGGGAGCGGCGGGGCGGGCCACCTGGCCGGTCTCCCGGCTGAGCGCGACGAGCCGCGCCCCGACCCCGGCGTACGCGCGGCGGGTGGCGACGGCGAGCGGCCGGCCCGGGGCGAGCGGCTCGTGCGGCACGGTGAGCACGGGGACGTCGGCGCGGTCGGCGAGCTGACGACGGAGGAGCTCGTCCGTCGCGCCGCCGGTGCCGCCGACGTCCGTCAGCACCATCGCGACCCGGGCGGCGCCGAGCGCGACCGCGCGCCCCGCGAGGTGCAGCGCCCGCTCGGCGTTCCCCCGGTCGGTTCGCGACACGACCACGACGACGTGGTGCGCCTCGGCGACCTGCGCGAGCTCGGCGTCGTCCCCGCGCACGCCCCAGTCGGTCACGACGACGTCGAAGAAGCGGGCGACGGGGTCGACGGCGGACCGCCACGCCTCGAACGGCGCCGGCCAGCCCTCGTGCTCCGCGGTGCCCGCACCGAGGACGGCGAGCCCGGCGGCGCTGCGGGGGACCGCAGCGCGCGCCTGGGCGGCGGTCACGACGCCCGACGTCCGGGAGCGGCTCTGCGCGAGGCTGAGCGGGCTGTCGACCCGTGCGGCCGAGGCGAGTGCGGCCGGGCCCCGCGCGGCGTCCACGGCGAGGACCCCCGCCCCGCGACGGCGTCGGGCCAGCGCAGTGCCGACACGGACGACGAGCGTCGTCGCGCCCGCTCCCCCGTCCACCTGGACGACGGCGATGCGCCGGCTGGTCGAGACGGGGAGCCGCAGCCCGTCGTCCGCCGCCGCGAGGTCGCGCGCGAGCGAGGTCGAGCCGCCGACGGCGATCCGCAGCGCCGTGCCGGCCGGACGCAGCCACCGGGCCATCAGAACGTCCTGAGCAGGTCGCCGTAGACGCCGAAGACGCCGAGCAGGAGCGGGAGGATCGCGAGGACGCCCAGGAGCTCGACGAGGTCGCCGAGCCGGCGCAGGCGCGCGCGCTGCTGGCCCGAGGGCTCGAGCCCGGCCGCGACCGCCATGACGAGTGCCGCGGCGACGGCGAGCCCGGCGGCGAGCGTCGGGCTGCGGCCCTCCAGACCGCCGAGCAGGAGGACCGCGAGCGGGACCACGACCGCGGCCCAGAGCGTCACGACCTGCCAGCGCAGGGGCAGGGTGCGGGTCCGCAGCGCGACCACCGCGACGACCACGAGCGCGAGGGCGCGCGCGAGGTCGGACCCCGATCCGAGCAGGCCGATCGTCGCGAGGGCGACCGTGACGGCGACCGCGACCGTGCTCCACGTGAGCGCGCGGTAGGCGTCGTCGAGCGTGACGCGCACCCGCGTGCGCTGCGGGGTCGCGCCGTCGAGCACCTCGTCGTCGAGACCGGTGAGGCCCGAGGCGCTCATCGCGTACCAGGGCAGCAGGCCGCACGCGACGATGCCGACGGTCGCGAGCAGCGCGTCGGTCCGGATGGTGGGGAGCACGAGGCCGAGCAGCAGGTCGAGCCCCGTCAGCGTGACGCCCAGCGCGGCGCCGGCGAGCGCGCCGCGGTCGCGCCGGCCGAGCCCGACGCCCAGCCCGAGCGCGAGCCAGGCGACCAGGAGGCCGATGCGCCCGGCGTCGCCCCCGGCGAGCACCTCGTCGGCGGCGAGAGCGAGGGCGATCGGCACGGCGAGGCCGACGGCGGCTGCCGTCAGCACCAGTCCCGCGTAGCGGCGGCCGACGCGGCCCAGCGGCGCGGCGACGAGCAGCGCGAGCAGCGCCGCCCCGGCGAGGACCGCCGCGTGCACGCTGCCGCTGTCGATCGCAGGGCCGAGCGTCGTGCCCGCGACCGCAGCCGCCACCCCGACGAACCCGGCCGCGACGGCCTGCCGCGTCCGGACCGTCCAGCGTCCCGGGCGCACGGCGAGCTCCTCCGCGGTGGCGTCCGTGACGTCGGCGACCTCGGGCGGCGGCGGGGCGTCCGCGGCGCGCACGACGCGCAGCACCTCGCCGTCGGCCAGGTCCTGCTCGGCGCAGTCGAGCGCGAGGTCGACCTGGTCGCCCGTGACGCGGACGAGCGTGACCGCGCGCGGCGTGACGTCCGAGCGCTCGTCGAGCAGGTCGAGGAGCTGGGGGAGCATCGCCGCGAAGCCCTCGTCGGAGGGGACGACGACCTCGGCGCGCCGCTGCGACCCGACGAGCGTCAGGCGGGTGAAGCGGCTCACGGGGCGGCCTCCTGGGTGACCGACGGGCTGGTCGCGGCGGGGCTGACGGCGGCCGGGCTGACGGCAGCCGGGCTGACCCCGCCCCGGAGGGAGCCGGCGTTGGCCTGGTAGAAGGAGTAGCCGGCGAAGCCCGCGGAGATGACCGCGGCGATCACCGTGCTGCCGACGAACCGGCGCACGTTGTCGTTGGTGGTCCGGCGGGCCAGCAGGTCGCCGTGCAGGAACGCTGCGCGAAGCCGGGCGCGGTGGACCCGGACCGACTCGAGCAGGATCGCGTCATGGTCGCGGGGCACGCAGCACCCCCTCGATCGGGCCGCCGGCCGCGCCGAGCACCGCGCGGACGCGCTCGGGCCCGATCGCCTCGAGGACCGCGTCGAACGCGGGCCAGCCGGGGGTGTCGAACGTGCCGAGCGGGAAGTACAGGCCCGGGATCCGCGGGCGGCCGAGCACGCGCGCGCCGAGCCGGTCGGCCAGGTCGGCGACGTCGAGGCCGAGCTCGCGGACGCCCGCCGGGCCGATCACCATCGCGAGCGGCGACGGCGGCGCCTCGAGCAAAGACGGGAAGGTGAGGTCGCGGCGGCCGGTGCGGGCCATGACGAGGCCGAACAGCGGCATGTGGTGCGTCGCGAGGCTCGCGAACACCTCCGGGAGCCGCTCGACCACGGCCCGCGCCTCGTCGCTGCCCGGACCGCCGACGCCGAGCACCAGCTGGGTGGTCTCCTCGAGCCCGGCGGCGGTGCGGACCGTGCGGATCGTGCCGATGAGCGGGCGCGCGACCGAGCCCGCGACCATCACGGTCGTCTCGTTCGGCATGCGCGTGCGGCTGAGCTCGGTCAGGCGCGTGCGGTCCCAGCGGACGACGGCGGGCTCGTGCGCGCCCCAGCCGGTCGGTGCCGCGCCCGTGAGCTCCTCGGCGAGGAGCTCGGCCGTGCCGCCGAGCACGGTCGTCTCGGTCGCCTTGTGCCGGACCGACTGCGACACGATCAGCTGGACCGCCTCCGGCTTGTCGGGGCGCAGGTAGCGGACCGCGACGTCGTCGGCGTGGGTCAGCGGGCCGCGCGTGACGGTGTCGGCGACGGAGTCCAGGCGCCGCCCGTCGAGGCCGTCGCGCAGGGTGCCACCGAGCTCGCGGACCACCCAGTGGCCGCCGGCGTCCTGCAGGGCCTGGCGCATCGGGTAGGTGAGGCGCGTGACCTCGTCGCTGACCAGGACGACGGACCGGCCGGCCGCGCTCGCCTGGAGCAGCAGGTCGGCGCGCGCCTCGCTCAGGTACGCGACGTCGGCGCGCGTCTCGGTGACGACGATCGACGCGTCGGACCGGTCGATCGCGGGGTGCGGGACGCTCATGCCGGCCTTCCGTGGGTCGGGTGGGAGCCCGTCGGGTAGGAGCCCGCCGGGACCTCGACCGTCACTGTGCGGTCGCCGAGCTCGATGCGGCTTCCGGGGTGCACGGACTGCTCACCGTGCATGCCGACGGGGGTACGGGCCCCGGTCGGGTCGACGACGCGCGTCCCGTTGGTCGAGCCGCGGTCGGCGACCCACAGCACCGTGCCGTCCCAGCGCAGCGATGCGTGGGTCTTCGACACCGAGCGCGAGAGGTCGTTGAGAGGGATGAGCACGTGCACCTGCTCGTCGGGGGCGGGCTGCGGATTGCGGCCGACCAGCGCGGTGCCGCGGATCTCGAACCGCTGGCCGTCGTCGATGGCGACGACCACAGCGCCCGGGGTCCAGGGGGTGGTCGGGGTGGCCGGGATCGGCGCGACCGGCGGCGGGGGCGTCCACCCCGCGGCGCCGGCGCTCGAACCGGCGCCTGAGCCGGCTGCGGCGGGCGGCGCGGGAAGGGCAGCGGGGGTTGGAGCGAACGCAGGGCCCGCCGGCGGCTGCGGTGCGAGTGGCGCGGGAGCCGGAGCTGCTGCGGGGGCGGGGCTCGTGGGAGGCCGGTAGCCGTCGGTCGCGATGGCGGCGAGCGGCCGGAGTGCGGCGTCGGGCACGGTGCGCGCCGGGTCGCGGCCCGACCGGACGTCGAGCACGACGGCGTCCGCCCAGCGCCCCACGGGTCCCCGCGCCAGCCCGAGCGGCAGCCCGGTGAAGAGGTCCACGGTGCGCAGGCCGAGCGCGAGCCGCCCGAGGGTGCGGCCGGTGCGCGCGTGCATCACCCAGGTGGTCACGACGTACGCCACGAGGAGCACCGCGCCGACCACCGCGAGCGCGGTGGCAAGGGCGTCGTCGCCGGGGCCGCGAAGCAAACCCACGACGAGCGGCACGGCGAGCAGCACCCCGACGACGACATCGAGCAGGACGGCGCCCACGCGTGGACCGGATCCGGCGCGCACTGCGCCGGCGAGCAGGGTCGGCAGGTCGGTGGTCTCCGGCGGCGCCGAGGGCGGTGCCACCCGGACGCCGCAGCGCGGGCAGACGTCGGAGCCGTCCGGGATCACGGCTGCGCACACGCCGCAGGACCCCGCGTGACGGACCGTCATGCTCGACCTGCCCCCTCCATGCCGTCGGCACATCCTGTGCCGATCCTCACGAGACCCACCGGGGCACTTCTCGAGCGCCGCTCCGGCCGCGCCCGGCGATCATCGCGCGGGCCGATCTTGGCATGCATCCGCGCCGAGCGACGAGTGCGTCCGCGCGCACGTGAGTGGCCGCCGCAGCTGGAGCGCTCAGTGGGCGCCGCGTCGGTCGCGGAGCTCCACGTCCCTCTCCAGCTCCACCAGGTCTGTCAGCTCGTGCACCGGGACGCGAGCTCGCCACCGGCCCTCGTCGGTCGCCGCGAACCGGGGCTGGTCGTGAAGCGGGTCGGTCGACACCTCGATCACTGCGGTCTCGCCCTTGGTGTCGACCACGTCGACGACGCGCTCCCGCCACCTGGCGGACGCGGTGACGTAGTAGAGGCGTGTGAGCTCGTCCCTCGTGACGACGCGCGTCCACTCGCCGTGACGGCCGAGGACGAAACCCTCGGGCTGGGGACGGGTGACCGGTTCGACGAGGCGGATCTGGTGCGCGTGCCGGTCGACGCAGCGGTAGATGGCGCCGCGGTACACGGCGTAGCCGCCCGTCCCCACGCGGCTCTTGGGGATCGGCCTCGCACGAGCGCGGCGACGAGCCGATCGGCCGGCCGGCTCTGCTTGGTCGATGGGATCGAGCCACGGTGGGTGGGGAAGCGCACTGCTGCCGTGGTGCGGTACCAGGGGTAACTCGTGCTCGGCCTCGCGGACTCTCGTCAGCTCGCTGACCGGCACCGAACCGACGAAACCCGCGCCCCGGTCGATGCTGAGTCCCGGAGGCGTGAGGATCCATCTCCCGGACTCGTCCCGCGGGGGCGGTCCGGGTGGTCCGTCACCGGGGTAGAAGCGGATCGAGGCGCGTCCGTCGGCGAAGACGTTCTCGATCGACACCGGAAACCTCTCGAGCCAGTAGGCGGACGTCGCCACGTCGAACAGGCGCGAGCACGAAGCGCGGGGAACCGTGCCAAACCAGTGCCCGCCTCTCCACGTGTCCCTCCAGACGAACCCGGCGGGCGCTTCCGGGCCGAGCACGATGAGCGCCACGTGCTCGCTGCTGGACGAGAATGACGCGCGGAACTCGCGACCGTCGACGATCGCATAGCGACCGGCTCTCATCCGTCGCCGCTCTCGTCTGTCTTTGCATGCTCGGCGAGCAGAGCACGGAGCTCGGCTGCCGCGCGGCGTTCGGGTGCCTCGCAGGCGGCGTCGCCTGCGTTCGCGTACAGGTCGGCGACATCGTCGTGCCGTTGAGCGCGGGACGCGGCGACCGCGCGCACCTGCCTGTCAGGCCACGGCCATCCCTCCTTCTCCTCGCCGTACCAGACCAGGCCGTCCACCGACCGGAGAGCCGAGCTCAGCTCCGGATCGGTACTGCGCAGCTCGTCGCTGCGCTGCCGCAGCCGTTCACGGAAGGAGCTCACACGTCACCCCGTTGTTCGATTCCAACGATGCCGGTCGGAGACGCCCGTCAGCTCGAAGATCGCCGCGCGCCAGCTTGAACGCCGTGGTCAACTGCACGAGGCCGCGGACGGCGGCGTAGCGGCCGGCTCTCCTCATGATCGAGGCTGTGGCAGAAGATCGGTCTCGTGCGACTCGACGTCCGTGAGCTCAGCGACCGGCACCGGCGCCTGCCACCAGCCGTTGTCGATGGCGACCACCTCAGGGTCGTCCGGTGGGGGACAGCCCTCCTGTTGGATCACCGCCTGGTCGTCCTCGACCAGCACGACGGCGACGGCGTGGCCACGCCATCTGGCGTCCGTCCTCACCGTGACACGACGCGAAACCTGGTCACGCTCCACAAGGCGCGTCCATCGCCCACGCGCATCCAGCTCGAATCCCTCGGGCTGCGGAAGGCTGCCGGCTTCCTCGAGGCGAATGAGCGCCTTGTACGGGTTGACGCACCGGTACTCGCGGCCACGGAACTCGGCGTAGTACCCAGCTCTCATCACCGTTCCAGCGGTTGCTCGACAACTCTGGTCCACGAGTCGTTCGGTCGGCTCGGATCACAGCGGAACTTCCTCGACGACCTCACTGATGTTTTCGAGGTCGCGGACCGGCACGACCCCGCGCCAGATGTTCTTGTCGATCTGCCTCAGACCAAGTTCGTGCGGAGGTATCGGCTTCATTGGTGGCGGACTGGCGAGGGGGGGCTGGCTGTATCCATCGACATAGATCTCGGCGCTCGCGTCATCGGCGAATCGTTCGACCTCGGCTTGCCAGCCCCTCCACGACGCGGTCGTGCGGACTCGAAAGAGTCTCGATACTTCTCTCCGATCGACCAGTCTGGTCCACCGACCCCACCGGTCGAGCTCGAAACCTGGCCTCGGAGCGCGTTCCTCCGCAAACAGCCGGACCATCGGCTTGCTGAGTGCCCCGCACTCGTAGATCTCGTTCTCGTACTCCGCGTAGGAGCCCGCTCTCACGGGGACTCCACCGGTTGCTCGATGACAACTCGCCACTCGTCGTCGCGGAACACGGCAGCGACCTGCTGAGACCCATCGGGAGCAATGCGCCACAGCTCAGCCCCCTCGGGGATGTCGAAGGCTTTCCCGAACCGGAACTCCGGTGCAAAGCTCGCCCCCGACCCGCCGAACCCGTTGCCTCGGAAGAGATTGGAGTCGTCGAGCGCCCAGTCGGCCACGCCCGCGAGCCCCGGGTGATTCTCCGCGAACCAAGCACGAACAGCGTCCGGTCGAATGCCTTCATCCAGCTGTCGGATCTCCGGCGGCAGTTGCCGCATCGCCTGGAGGACGTCATCAGGGACGCGCAACGAACCGAGCGCGTCACCAGCGTCACCTGCGCGGACTCGGATCCCGAACATCGGGTCCCCCGCCCGGAACGTGCTCGAGGTGTATCCGAGGCCCAGCTTGTCGAACAGCGCGGTCGTGTCGAGGCGGATCACGTCCGCCGCCCGGGCGACGAAGCCGCCGAGAGTGCGGCTGACGGTTCCCTCCTTGTCGCCCAAGTAGTCGTTGAGGCTCTGCCCGCCGAGTTCCAAGAATCGTTCATCCCCGAGGATCGCCCGCGCGTCTTGAGGCTGAAGAAGCTTCTGCAGGACGTCGTCAGCCACGACAGAAGGCGTGGCCTGACGGATCTCGAGAAGGAGGTCGATCTGCCCCGAGTCAAGCTGGTGCAGTGGCGTACTCACCAGGTCGGTGAACGCTTCCGAGCTCAGTCCGCGCTTGTCGAGTTCGTGGGAGAGGGCGTCCTCGAAGGTCCTTTGATGTGCGATCAGGTCGTCTCGAGTATTGATGACGTGCGGTTCCCCCCCGACATCGATCGCAACCCGGCCAGGCTGACCATCAGGCGTCGCGAGCGGAGGTCCATCATCGATCGGCGGAGGGTCGGTGGGCTCATGCGCGGGTGTTTCCGCGTGGCGATCCGGAAGTGAGTCGTTCGCCGAGGAGCCAGGTACCGGACTGTCAGAGCCAGCGATACCGCCTGTGCCATGCCCGGGACCGCCGTTCGGTGTCGAACCGCCGCCTCCAGCGCTCGGCGTCCCGCTCGGCGTGCCGGAGCCACCAGTACCGGCGGAGGAACTACCTCCGGACGAGCCGCCACCGGTGGGCGCTTCCGTCCCGCCACCGGACCCCGAGCCGCTGCCGGCTCCCGGCGTCACCCCGCCGGGGTTGACCAGGTCGTCCGCGCCGTGTCCGAGCCCGCCCGGGCCCTGGCCGCCGCCGGTGCCGCCGCCCACGGTTGCGGGCTCGGGCACGCGCACCGGTGCGGGCGCCT
>NZ_JABCJJ010000043.1 GCF_012952065.1 Cellulomonas fimi | reverse complement strand
AGAAGAGCGACCAGATCGCGGCTCGAAAACGCCGCGGCGCCAAGGGCGGACGCCCACCGACGTTCGACAAGAACGCCTACCGCGGCCGCAACGTCGTCGAACGCTCCTTCGTCCACGCCAAGCAGTGCGCGCCCTGGCCACCCGCTACGACAAGCTCGCCATCACCTACCGCGCCGGCGCCACCCTCAGCGCCCGCCTCACCTGGCTACGCGCATAAGGGAGACACGCCCTAGTGGGTCGCTTGCCCGCGCGCTGGCCCAGTGAGCCCGGTCGGAGAACGGTCGCGAGTTGCGCTGCTGTTGGCTGACTACGCAGCCGCTGACGCCGTTAACAAGATCAACGCGCTTGGCATCGGGTGGTCGATCAGTGGTTTTGACGCGGCAACAGGACTGACCGCACCTCAGACAGTAGTGGCTCTCATCGATAGCCCGCCCGACCTCTACGGCGAGCCGTTTGTCCTTACGTTGACCCTCCGCGACGAATCGGACCAGCCCGTGAGCGTGCCGGGCCCGACTGGGGGTGCCGAGGCCATGCGGGTGACCCAGAACGCCCGCGTTGAGGAGCCGCTGTTCCCGCCAGGGGCTAATGTCCCGCGAGGTGTCGCCTGGTCGCACACTCAGGTCACGCTGAACATCGCGAACGGCCTACCGCTTCCGGTGGGACGGATGTTCACATGGACTCTCGAGATCGATTCGGATCGCGACCCGCGCTGGGCGGTTAGCTTCTACGTGCCAGGGCCTCCCCAGGGACCCGTACTCGGGGGGCCGGCCAACCCGGCCTCTATCCCGGAGTTGGGCAACGACCGCTGACCACGAGACTGCCGGGCGATGATGCTCCTCAGTTCGCATCGCCCAGGACATGCTTGCGGCGCAATCCGCGCCAGATTGCGCTAATCACTGCGCTCGGTGACAGCGACGCGGTCTCGGCGGGCGACTACGACCTCGCCGCGGACGTCGGGTGGGCGCTGGTCGGGCGCCGGGTCGACGACGCGACGATGCTCGAGCTGCTCGAGCCGTGGCGGGGCCATCGCTACCGCGTGGTCCGGCTGCTCGAGGTCACCCGTGGTACTGCACCGCGCCGGGGGCCGAGGCTGGCGATCCATGACCACCGGCGCAGCTGAGCCGGCGGCGGTGCGTCCGGTCGGTGGCGCCCCGGTGACCGGCCGCTCAGTGCCCTGCGAGCGGGTCGCCGTCCCGCTCGAGCCGCTCGAGCACCTCGTCGGGGGTGAGCTGCCGGAGGTCGCCGTCCTCGAGCTCGTCCCACGTCCGCGGTGCAGCGACGGCCGGCCGCTCGCGACCGCGCAGCGAGTACGGCGTGATCGTCGTCTTGCTCGACGTGTTCTGCGACCAGTCCAGGAGGACCTTGCCGCCGCGCAGCTCCTTGCGCATGATCGCGACGACCAGCTCCGGGTGCGCCGCCGCCAGCTCGTGGGCGAGGTCGCGGGCGTACTGCCGGACCGCCATGACGGGCCGCAGCCCGTCGAGGGGCGCGTACAGCTGGAGCCCCTTGCTCCCGGAGGTGACCGGGAACGTCTCCAGCCCGTCGTCCCGCAGCCGCTCGGCGACGAGCAGCGCGACCCGGGCGCACTCGCGCAGCCCTGCGGGCGGTCCCGGGTCGAGGTCGATGACGAGCCGGTCGGGGTGGCGGACGCCGCCCCGCGGGCCGACGCGCCACTGCGGCGTGTGCAGCTCGAGCGCGCCGGAGTTCGCGGCCCAGACGAGCGTCGCCAGGTCGTCGACGAACGGGAAGGTGAGCTCCTTGCCCTCGTCGTCCGTGCCCGGCGCCGCGCGGATGGTCTCGCGTCGCACCCACGCGGGCGTCCCGGCCGGGATGTTCTTCTCGAAGAACTTCTCCCCGGTGACGCCCTCGGGGAACCGGATCCGGGTGACGGGCCGGTCCGCGAGCTGGGGGAGTAGCGCGCCGGAGACCCGCGTGTAGTAGTCGAGCACCTCGGCCTTGGTCGTCCCGGTCGCGGGGTACATCACGCGGTCGAGGTTCGTGATCCGGACCCGCTGCCCCCCGACGTCGACCAGCTGGCCACCGTGCCCGGTCGTCGGCGGGGTCACAGGTCCTCCCACGGGTCGACGGCGGCGTCGTCGCGCACGCCGCGCAGCACCGGCTGCCGCAGGCGTCCGGTCGGCATCCGGGTCAGGTACGCCACCTCGACCCGCAGGGTCGGCTCGGTCCACCGCGCGCCGCGCGCGTCGACGGCCGGGAGCGGCCCGGCGAACGGGCTGGTCTCCCGGGCCAGCGGCGCCAGGAGCCGGGTGACGTCCTTGCCGAGCGGACCGGTGAGGCCGCTGCCCGCGCGGCACAGGTAGCGGAGGGTGCCGTCGGCGTCGGGTGCCCCGAGCAGGAGCGCGCCGAGCCGCCCGGTGCCGGTCGACTCGGGCCGCCACCCGCCCACGAGCGCGGTCCGCGTCGTCCGGTGCGCCATCTTGACCCAGTCGCGCGACCGGCGGCCGACCTGGTACGTCGACGACCGCCGTTTGGCCACGACGCCCTCGAGCCCGTGCTCGCGCGTCACCTGCACGAGGTCGCCCGCGTCGTCGTACACCGGGGAGAGCTGGGAGGGCGCCGGCAGGTCGAGTCGCTCGAGCGTCGACCGGCGCTCGGTGAAGGGAAGGTTGACCAGGTCGACCCCGTAGAGCTGCAGCACGTCGAAGACGACGTAGCCGACGGGCACCCGCTTCGCGAGCGCGCGCGCCCGGGTCGCGTCGCGCACGTGCATGCGCTCGGCCAGCGCGGCGAACGAGGGGACACCGTCGACCAGGGCGACCACCTCGCCGTCGAGCACGGCGCCCTGGACCGCCTCGAGCGACGCGAGCTCGGGGTAGGCGACCGTCACGTCGCGGCCGTTCCGGCTGAGCAGGCGCAGGGAGCCGCGCGTCGTGTCGGCGAGCACCCGGACGCCGTCCCACTTGACCTCGTAGACCCAGTCGGCGCCGGTCGGGAGCTCGCCCGGTCCTGCGACTCGGGTAGCCAGCATGGGGTCCACGGGTCCATCCTGCCCATCACCGGTCCGTTTCGGCGCGCGCACGTGCGCGGCGGGCCCATCGCGACGAGGAGGCGACGACGGTGCGAGCGATCTGGAAGGGCGCGGTGGCGTTCGGGCTGGTCAACGTGCCGGTCAAGCTGTACGCGGCGACGGGGGAGCATCAGGTGCCGCTGCACCAGGTGCATCGCGAGGACGGCGGCCGCATCCGCTACAAGAAGGTGTGCAGCGTGTGCGGCGAGCCGGTCGAGATGAGCGACATCGCCAAGGGGTACCAGACCGACGACGGCGAGCTGGTGGTCCTCACCGACGCGGACTTCGCGGAGCTGCCGCTCGCGACCGAGCGCGAGATCTCGGTGCTCGAGTTCGTGCCGGCCGAGCAGGTCGACCCGATCCTGCTCGCCAAGACGTACTACCTCGAGCCCGAGAAGACGGCCGCCAAGCCGTACGCGCTGCTGCGCGAGGCCCTCGTCGCCTCCGACCGCATGGCGGTCGTCAAGGTGGCGCTGCGTCAGCGCGAGTCGATGGCGGTGCTGCGCGTGCGCGACGACGTGATCTGCCTCCAGACCCTGCTGTGGCCCGACGAGATCCGCGAGGCGGACTTCCCGGTGCTCGACTCCGACGTGTCGGTCCGTCCGCAGGAGCTGAAGATGGCGTCGTCGCTCGTCGAGTCCCTGGCCGCCGACTTCGACCCGTCGCAGTTCGAGGACCGCTACCAGGCCGCGCTCGAGGAGATGATCGAGGCCAAGGTGACTGCCGGCAGCACGCAGCCGGTGCCCGTCCCGGAGGGATCGGTCGGCGGCGGCGCCGAGGGTGGCGGCGAGGTGATCGACCTGCTCGCCGCGCTCCAGCGCAGCGTGGAGAAGGCGCGCGGCGCCCGCGGCGGGACCGACGGCGCGACCTCGGGCACCGGCGACGATGCCGCGGACGCAGGGCCGCTCGACGCGGCGGTCGGCGACCAGGGATCGGCACGCTCGACCGCGACGAAGGCGGCATCGAAGAAGCCCTCGAGGACGACCGCGTCGAAGTCGGCGTCGGCGGGATCCAGCGACTCCAGGCCGACGGGAAAGGCCTCCGCGGCGAAGCCCTCCGCCTCGAAGGCCGCCGCGTCGAAGACCGCCGCGTCCAGGTCCGCCGCGTCGAAGACCACCGCGTCGAAGACCACCGCGTCCAAGGCCACCGCCTCGAAGACGGCCGCCCCGAAGGCGACCTCCGCCAAGGCCTCGGGGAGCAAGAAGTCCGCCACGGCGTCGGACGCGAGGACCGCCACGAAGTCCACCTCGCGCCGCCGCGCCTCCTGAGGGGGTCGCCGCCCCGATGCCACCCCGCCGCCCGGCCCGTGCGACGCAGGACGACGCCGTCGCGACCCTGCGCCGCATCGCCTTCCTCCTCGAGCGGTCGGGTGCGACGTCGTACCGCAGCGACGCGTTCCGGCACGCCGCCCGCAGCCTCGAGGCGGTCGACCCCGGCACCGTCGCCACCCTCGCGGCCGAGGGACGGCTCACCGACCTCTCCCGGGTGGGGGAGAAGACGGCCGCCGTGATCGGCGCCGTCCTGCGCGACGAGCCCGTCGGCTACCTGGAGGAGCTCGAGGCCACCGCTCCCACGCACGACGAGCGGCCAGGGGCGGCCCTGCGCGCCGCGCTGCGGGGCGATCTCCACTCCCACACGGACGCCAGCGACGGCGGCAGTCCGCTGCAGGAGATGGTGCTCGCCGCGATGGAGCTCGGGCACGAGTACCTCGCGGTGACCGACCACTCGCCGCGACTGACGGTCGCCAACGGGCTGAGCCCCGCTCGCCTGCGGGCGCAGCTCGACCAGATCGACGCCCTCAACGCGGCCGTCGCACCCTTCCGCGTCCTGACCGGGATCGAGGTCGACATCCTCGAGGACGGTGGGCTCGACCAGGAACCCGAGCTGCTCGCCCGCCTCGACGTCGTGGTCGGGTCGGTGCACTCGAAGCTCCGGATGGAGCGCGCGCCCATGACGCGCCGCCTCCTCGAGGCGGTCCGGAACCCGCACCTCGACGTGCTCGGCCACTGCACGGGCCGGCGGCTGACGGGCCGCGTGCGCCCGCCGAGCACGTTCGACCACGAGGCCGTGTTCGCCGCGTGCGCCGAGAACGGGGTCGCGGTCGAGGTCAACAGCCGACCGGACCGCCTCGACCCCCCGCACGCCCTGCTGCAGTCCGCGCTCGACCTGGGGTGCGACGTCTCGATCGACTCGGACGCCCACGCACCAGGTCAGCTCGACTGGCAGATCGCGGGCTGCGACCGCGCCGCGGAGCATGCGATCCCGCCGTCGCGGGTCGTCAACGCGTGGCCTGTCGACCAGCTGCTGGCGTGGACGGGTCGGACGCGTCGTGCGGGCGACGGACGAGGTCGACGGTGAACACGAGCAGGAGAGCCATCGCGAGCAGCTCGCCGGCGGTCTCCGGCTCGCCGGCACCTCGCACCGGATGCGCGTGCCGTCCAACGATGCCACCGTGGCCGCATGACCGAGAACACGGACCAGAACGCCGACGCGACCGGCACCGCAGGCGCCGCGGAGCCGACCTCCGGGGGTCCGGCGGGGGCCTACGACCCCGCCACCGACCCGGACTCGGACCCGGACAGCCTCAACCCACGCGCGACCGGCGCGGAGACCGGCGCGGAGACCGGGGAGACGGCCGGCGACCCGGACGCCGACCCCGACAGCCTGAACCCCCGCGACCCCGAGACCACATGAGCGGGGCCGTCCCGCAGCGGGACCGGGCGAGGCGCCGATGAGGGTCGCGATCGTCGGTGCGAGCGGGAACGTCGGCACCGCGCTGCTCCGGCGGCTCGCGGTCGACGCCACGGTGACGTCGGTGGTCGGCGTGGTGCGCCGTCCGCCGCCGCAGCGCGCGGTCGACCAGCGGCTCCTGCCGCCGCCCTACGACCGCGCGGAGTGGGTCGGGCTCGACATCGCCGCGCCCGGACCCGACGCCCCGGTCGTCGACCGCCTCGCCCGCGTCCTCGCCGGTGCGGACGCGGTCGTCCACCTCGCCTGGGCGCTGCACCCGAGCCACGACCGGAGCGCGTTGCGGCACACCAACGTGACGGGGTCGCGGCGCGTCGCCGAGGCCACCGTGCGGGCGGGCGTGCCCCACCTGGTCGCCGCCTCGTCCGTGGGCACCTACTCGCCTGCGGCGGATGAAGAGCCACGCGACGAGAACTGGCCGACCGAGGGCGTCCGCAGCTCGTCGTACAGCGTCGACAAGGTCGCGCTCGAACGCCTGCTCGACGAGGTCGAGCAGCGCCATCCCGAGCTGACGGTGGCGCGCGTGAGGTCAGCCCTCGTCTTCCAGCACTCCGCCGCACGCCAGATCACGCGCAACTTTCTCGGTCGGCTCGTCCCGTCGAGGCGGCTCGACGAGGAGCTGCCGGTGCTGCCCTGGCCGCGCGGGCTGCGGCTGCAGGCGGTCCACGCCGACGACGTCGCGCAGGCGTACCGGGAGATCGTCGTGCGGCGGCAGCGGGGCGGGTTCAACGTCGCCGCCGACGACGTCGTGCGGGGTGACGAGCTCGCGCGCCTGCTGGCCGGCGGGCGGCTGCGCGAGGTCGAGCCGGCGGCGGCGCGCACCGCGCTGGCCGCCGCGTGGACCGCGCGGCTGGTCCCGATGGGACCCGGCTGGCTGGACCTCGCGATGACCGTCCCGGTCCTCGACTCCTCGCGCGCGCGCGACAAGCTCCGGTGGGCGCCGACGCGGACGACCACCGCGAGCCTCGCCGAGCTCCTTGCCGGCATCGCCGAGGGCGCCGGGACGGCGAGCCCGGCTCTGCGACCCCGACGCGGGACGGCTCCGGTGACCGGGTGGCCTGCCTGGGCGCGCCCGGGCGGCTGAGCCCGGACCCGAGGCAGGCGTCCGATCAGGAGAGGTCGATCCCGGCCGCCCGCAGCTCCCGCGCCAGCGCGGCGCCGTCGTCACCGGTGACGATCGGCACGCCCGCCGCTGCCGTGCGCCGGTTGGCGCCCTGAGACTGCGGAGGCGGGGTCGGCACGCCGTGCGCGAGCGTCTGCTCCGTGCCGGTGAGACGTCGGATCGCCACGCCACGAACCCGGTCCGGACGCTCCGCCGCGAGCTCGCCGTACACCTCGGGGTCCCGTTGACCGTCGTCCCCGACGAGCAGCCAGCGGATCTGCGGCAGCTCCTCGACCAGCCGCCGCAGGCTGGTCCGCTTGTGGTCGGCACCGCTGCGGAACCAGCCCGTGTTCGTCGGCCCCCAGTCCGTGAGCAGCAGCGCGCCGGCCGGGTAGCCGTGACGCTGCATGAACCGGTCCAGCGCGGGGGCCGCGTTCCACGCACCGGTCGACAGGTAGAGGACCGGGGCGCGCGGGTCGGCCTCGAGGAGGCTCTTGTAGAGCGCCGCCATGCCGTCCACCGGACGGCGCGCGTTCTCGTGCAGCACGAAGGTGTTCCACACCGCGAGGAGCGGACGAGGCACCGACGTCACCATGATCGTGTCGTCGATGTCGCTGACGAGCCCGGCGCGCACGTCCGGACCCACCACGAAGACCCGCGCGGTGACGCCGCCCGTCGCGATCCGCAGCTCGACGTCGTGCCATCCGGGCTCCAGGTCCGCCTCGACCACCGCGTCGATGTAGCCGCCGCGGTCGGAGGTCACGCGATGGACCTGCGAACCGGCGTGCACGTCCACGGCCACGTCGGTGACCTGGGCGGTCGCGAGGCTGCGCCAGCCGCGTACGGCCTGGAACGGGTCGTCCTGCGGCGCGCGAGCCGGCGCGGCGGGCGCGTCGGGCTGCGGGGGGCTCAGGACGGTCCTGGCCATGACGCGGACCCAGCCGGGCGCTCCGTAGCCGGCGTACGGCTCGATCCGGGTGCGCCACCCGCGGGCCCACAGCCACCGAGCCATGCGCCGGTTGAACCGGTCCTCGAGTCGCGCCGAGACGTGCGGGCGGCTCGACGTCGTGTCGGTGGTCGTCTGGTCTTCGGGTCGGGGCACCGGTCCATCCTGCCGACCCGACCGCCCGCTCGCCTGTCGTCGGCCCTGTCGTCGGCCGGTCAGGCCGGGACGCTCGTGACGGTGGTCAGGAGGAACACCGAGTCCTCGAGCGCGACGACGGCGTGGCGCTCGTGGGTCAGCAGGTACAGGCTGCCGTCGGCGACCTCGGCGCCGCCGGCCCCGTCGGTGACGCGCACCCGGCCGGTGAGGACCTGGAGGGAGGCGGCGGGCGGCGCGTTGTGCTCGGCGAGCTCCGTGCCTGCGGTGAGCGCGATGACCGACTGGCGCAGCTCGCCGTCGTGCAGCACGAGCTCGGCGCTGCGCCCGCGCTCGCTGGCTCGCGCGGCCGCGAGGTGGGCCTCGGTCAGGATGGGCAGGTCGATCACGATTCCTCCAGGTGCGACGGGTCGGCGGGCGGGTCACGCGGGCGGGCCGGCGGGTGCTAGGTCTGCACCCGGGGCTCGCGGGCGGTCGCGCGCCGCCGACGGTACAGCCGGGCCCACACGACGACGAGGAGGACGAGGATCACCAGCACGATCACCGGTGCGGTGATCGCGCCGAGGGAGAGACCGATGCTCGTCGTGTCCTCGGCCGTGCTGAGCACGGGCGCGCCGAGGCCGAGGGTCGCCGCGTTCGCGACCGGGCGGGCCACGGCCTTGCCCCCGTGCACGACGAGCGCGAGGACGATCCCGAGGACGACGGGGAACCACTGCGACGAGGTGAAGAGGGCCCCCGGGTCCGTCACGACCGCGGTCCGCGAGCCCGAGCCCGCACCGAACGCGATCCCGCCGGCGGCCGGTCTCACGACGGTCTGCACGACGTCGTTGACGCTGTCCACACCGGGGATCTTGTCCGCGACGACCTCGAGCAGCAGCAACGCGGCGAGGACGGCCATGACCCAGCCGTCGGACAGCCACTCCCAACCGGCAGGCGTCTCGATGAGTCCGGTCCAGCGGGACAGCGCGCCGATGACCAGGAGCGGGATGTAGGCGTTCAGCCCCGCTGCGGTCGCCAGACCGGTCCCGGTGAGTGCCTCGAGCATGGCGTCAGCATGGCAGCAACCGGGTACGGCGTCAGGTCGCGAGCTCCCACGGTCCGCCCCGGCGGCGGCGGTAGACGGCGGCCGGCACGCTCTCGCGCCCGTCGGCCACCTTGGCGTTCCACGCGGCGACCATGGTCCGGACGCGCTCCTCGGCGTCGGGCACGCCGAACCTGCCCAGCGACGGGAAGCCGGGGACCCACTCGAGCGTGAGCAGCTCGAGCAACGCCTCGGCGGCCGCACGGACCCCTGCGAGCTCGGCGTCGTCGGCAGCGGCGAGCGTCGCAGCTGCGGCCTGGCGATCGCCGTCGAGGAGCGCGTCGACCGCCGTGGCAGCACGCGACCGCCCGGAGCGCCGCAGCAGCGGCATGTCGGGGTGCGCGACCGCGAGCAGCGCCTCGTACTTGACCTCGGCCCGGTGCAGCCGCAGGTGCTCGTCGAGCGACCAGCCGGGTCCGTTCGTCAGGGTGACGCCGCACGCACAGTCGAGCTGGTTGACGTCGCCGGGCAGCGTCCGGACGATGCCGACCGTGTGGTGCTCGGCACGCACCTGCGCGCCGACGCGCCGGATGCCGGCGCTGACCGGCTCGACCTCGTCCACTGCTGCTCCTGTCCGTGCGGCGTGCGCAGGACATCCTGCCGCATCCGTCCCGGTGCGACCGTTCAGGCCGGCGGCGAGTAGGTCCAGTGCCACGGCTCGCGCGGCACGTCCTCGGCGAACCCGAACTGCGCGGCGTTGGTGCGCATCCAGGCGAGCGCCTTCGCATCGAGCCCGAGGTCGAGGCTGCGGCCCCAGCCGTGGTCCGAGGTCCCTGGCACGGCCGCGAGCCCGCCCTGGGAGTACAGGCCCTTGCGCGCCGCGACGTCGACCTGGCTCTCGTACGAGCGGTAGGAGTCGGTGATCCTGAGGCTGACGCCGTCGCGCTGGGCGGCGGCCGTGAGCTGCTCGAAGGCGCGCGCCGCGGGTGCCCAGAGCCGGTGCCCGGTCTCGCCGACGGGCGAGAGCGCCTCCCGGGCGATCTTGCCGTTCCCGTACGCGGCCAGCTCCACGGGGACACCGCTCGCGTTCAGCCGAGCGCGACCGGTCGTGGCCTGCGACGCGACCTCGGCTGCGAGCGTGGCCGCGAAGGCGGACCCCGTGGACGTCCGCCCCGACGACGACACACCCGTCGCCGCACCGGTCGTCGCCGCACCGAGGACCGGTGGCGCGCCGACGGACGCGCCGACGAGCCCCGCGATCGTCCCGCGGATCTCCGCCATGCGGCCCTCGATCGCCGCTACCCCGTCCACTGCTGCTGCTCCGTCGCTCGGTCGGCTGTCTTCGCTGCTATCGGCGGGGGACCCTCCCGCCTGAGGGTTCCGGTGCCGGCATGCGGCCCGTGACCGCCACGCATGTCGCCCTGCGGCGTGATCGACGTCGGGAACGCCGCGTCGTTGACCGCCCGGGTGGCGGACCGTACCGTGCAGTAACAATGACACCGTGCAGCGACGAAGGCCGCACCGCCGCGCACCGCCCACCCGGCGGTCCGTTCGCGCGTGGCGCGGCACACGTGCCCGACCCGGCTTGTGAGGCGATCCCATGACCCTGTTCCCCACGGTGCACCTGCCCGACGCGCTCCGCGCGAACCGTCCCGACCTCGTCGACCACCTGACGACGCACGGCCTCCGGGTCGCGTCAGCGATCCCCGAGGCCGACGTCGTCGTGCACCTGGGGGAAGCCACGGCGCGCGCCGATCAGCGGTCCGGAGCCGGGACGGTACTCCTGCTCACGGCCGAGCGCGGGGACGACGCGCCGCTCGGGTCCCTGGGGGTCGACGTCGTGCGCGTCGACGTCGTGCGCGGGGACGAGCGGGGGAGCGGGGCAGGGTCGGCGCAGCCGCGGGAGATTGTCGCCGGCGCGCCGAGCCCGACGACCGATCTCCTCGCCTGGACCAGGGCGCCCGCGCTCCCCGTCCACGCGACGCTCCGCCTGCACGGCGACGCGGTGCCCGCGCTGCGCGTCGCCGGAGCCCCGGGGCGGCCCGGTCCCGCGCTCGCGGCGACGCTCGAGGACCGGTCGGGCCGCGTCGTCGTGCTCGGGGCGGACCTCGTGGACGCGCCCACCGACGGTGCCGCTCGCACCGGCGCCGAGATCCTGCTCAACGCGGTGGTGTGGGCCGCGCCGGGCCCCGACGCCGTGGCTGCCGCGGCCGAGGCGGCGCCGGGAAGCGCGTCGGAGGCCGTCGAGGACGGCCCGAGCACGCTCGCGTCCCACCCCGCGTGGCTGCGGCTCAAGGCAGCGGTCACCGACCTGCAGCCGCTCCAGGTCGCGGACGGCTCGGTGCCGGACCCGCGGCACCACCCGCACGCCGCGACCCTCGTCGAGGCGATCTGCGCGGCGACCGCCGAGCTCGCCCCCCACTTCCCGCACGACGCCGACTACCTCGCCGCGGTGGTCAAGGACTTCCGGCGGTGGCACGACACCGGGCTCGGCGTACCCGACTTCCTCGACTCGCTCGAGGCGTTCCACCCCGAGCGGCACCGCGTCGACGGGCTCGGCCACCTCGTCGTGTTCCCGATGTACACGCAGAACGGGAGCACCGAGCGCAAGGTCGAGGCGGTGCTGCTGCGCGTGCTGTGGCCCGAGTTCGTCGCGGAGCTCGAGGCGGGCGCGTACTCGAACGCGCTGTTCGTGCCGATCACGTTCGTGGACTTCACCGCGGGGTACGACACCAACTCGGCCGTGCTCTTCCCCGAGACCGTCGCCATGCGCGAGATCCCGCGGTTCACCTGGGGCGGCATCTTCGCCGACCGCGAGGCGGCCCGGTTCCGCCGCGTCGTGCGCGCCGCCGCGGAGACCACACGGCTCGCCCTCCCGCCGGACGCCGAGCGGCTGCTCGCCGACCAGGAGCTCGCGCAGGAGACGTTCGTCATGTGGGACCTGATCCACGACCGGACCCACATGCGCGGCGACCTGCCGTTCGACCCGTTCATGATCAAGCAGCGGATGCCGTACTTCCTGTACTCGCTCGAGGAGCTGCGCTGCGACCTCACGGCGTTCCGGGAGGCGGTCCGGCTCGAGGCCGACGGCGTCCCGCACGCCCGGCTGGTCCAGTACGCGGTGATCTTCGACCGCATCTTCCGCTTCGCGATCACCGGCTCGCGCGTGCGCAACTACGACGGCCTCGGAGGGCAGCTGCTGTTCGCGTGGCTGCACCAGCGCCGCGTGCTGCACTGGACCGACAGCCGCCTCACCGTCGACTGGCCGGAGGTACCCGGCGCCGTGATCGCCTTGTCCGACGAGATCGAGCACCTGTACTGGCGGTCGATCGACAGGCCCAAGGTCGCGCACTGGCTCGCCGCCTACGACCTGGTGCAGGGCACGCTGACGCCGCACCCGGCGTCGGTGTGGGCGAAGGGTCCCGACGCGCTGCCGCTCGACGGGCCGCCCAAGGGCCTGACGGACGCCGTCCTGCCCGACGAGTTCCCGCTGTCGATGTTCTACGAGGCGCTCGCGCGCAAGGTGGGTGACGTCGCGGCGTCGACGGCAGGCATCACCGCGTGAGCGAAGATGGACGGGTGCACACCCTTCACGACCCGAGCTCCCGCGGCTTCGCCTCCGACAACTACGCCGGCATCCACCCCGAGGTGCTGCAGGCGATCGCCGCCGCGAACGGCGGCCACCAGGTGGCCTACGGCGAGGACGCGTACACCGCTCGTCTCCAGGAGGTGCTGCGCGGGCACTTCGGCGAGCCGGCCGAGGCGTTCCCCGTGTTCAACGGCACCGGGGCGAACGTGCTGTCGCTCCAGGCGATGCTGCCGCGGTGGGGGGCGGTGATCTGCGCCGAGTCGGCCCACATCAACACGGACGAGAACGGCGCGCCCGAGCGCGTCGCCGGCCTCAAGCTCCTCACGGTCCCGACGCCGGACGGCAAGCTCACGCCTGAGCTCGTGGACCGCCAGGCGTGGGGCTGGGGAGACGAGCACCGTGCGCAGCCGGGGGTCGTGTCGATCACGCAGACGACCGAGCTCGGCACCGTGTACGCGCCCGAGGAGATCCGCGCGGTCGCGGACCACGCCCACGCGCTCGGCCTGCGGGTCCACCTCGACGGCTCGCGGCTCGCGAACGCCGCGGCGGCGCTCGACCTTCCGCTGCGCGCGCTCACGACCGACGTCGGGGTCGACGTCGTGTCCCTCGGGGGCACCAAGAACGGCCTCATGCTCGGCGAGGCGGTCGTGGTGCTTGATCCGGAGGCCGCCTCCGGGCTCACCTACCTGCGCAAGATGAACATGCAGCTGGCGTCCAAGATGCGGTTCGTGTCGGCCCAGCTCGTCGCGCTGTTCGAGGGCGACCTGTGGCTGCGGTCGGCCCGGCACGCCAACGCGATGGCTGCGCGGCTCAGCGCGGCGGTCGAGGGCGTCGACGGCGTCCGGCTGACCCAGGCCACGCGGGCGAACGCCGTGTTCGCCGTGCTCCCGCCCGGCGTCGCCGACCGCCTGCGCACCCGGTTCCGCTTCTACGACTGGGACGAGGCGACCGGCGAGGTCCGCTGGATGTGCGCGTTCGACACGACGGAGGCCGACGTCGACGCGTTCGCCCGCGCCGTGCGGGCCGAGGTCGCGAGCGCGCTCGGGGTCGGCGCGGAGGCGTGAGCCGGGGCGGGTGGCCGCGGCCGACGACGCCGGGCCGGCCGCGGATGCGGTGCCGCCGGCCGGGTGCGACGGTGGGGGCATGAGAAGCCCTGTGTCAAGCTGCCGCCGTTTCGGTGGTGTGGTGTTGGTTGGTGAGGAGTCGTTGCAGGGCGTTGTGTCGGTCGGGGTCGTAGGCGGTGCCGTCTTGCCAGCAGTGCCAGATGACGTAGAGCCAGGCGCGGGCGAGGA
>NZ_JABCJJ010000042.1 GCF_012952065.1 Cellulomonas fimi | reverse complement strand
CTGGCCAAGGCCCACCTCAACCTCGTCCCCGGCGACCAGGAGGTGACCGACCCAACCCTGGCCCTCACGGCCTGAAAACACCCCAGGGGTCACACCGCACCGCTACACCACTCCCCAGGACTTGACCGAGCCTGTTCGCGGGAGAATCAGGGTATGGCCGGTGATGACGAGGCGTTGTTCGCAGCGGAGGCGTTCCGGGTAGCGCCCCAGCCTGCATCGGATGCCGCGGGCGTGGACAAGACGTTCCGGGCGTTCGACCCGGATCAGGTCTTTTTGCTGCCGCCCTCGCTGGACGAGTGGCTGCCGACTGAGCATCTGGCGCGGTTCGTGGCGGATCTGGTCGATGAGCATCTGGACCTGTCGCGGATCTACGCCTCCTACCGCGAGGGACGCGGCGCGCCGCCGTATGACCCGCGGTTGATGGTGCGGCTGTTGATCTACGGCTACACCACCGGGGTGCGGTCCTCGCGGGCGATCGAGAGGGCCTGCATCGACATCGTGGCCTTCCGCTGGCTGGCCGCCGGGACGGCGCCGGACTACCGGTCCATCGCCCGGTTCCGTCGCCGTCACCTCTCGGCGCTGGGCCACCTGTTCCTCCAGGCGTTGGCGTTGTGCCAGGCCGCAGGCATGGTCAAGCTCGGCAAGGTCGCCCTGGACGGCACGAAGGTGCGCGCGAACGCCTCCAAGCGCAAGGCGATGTCGTATGCGCGGATGAGTGAGAAGGAGAAGATCCTGGCCCAGGAGGTCTCCGAGCTGCTGGCCGCCGCGGAGGACGTCGACCAGGACGAGGACGCTCGGTACGGCAAGGACAAGCGCGGTGACGAGCTACCGGCCGAGTTGGCTCGTCGTGAGTCGCGGCTGGTCAAGATCCGCGAGGCCAAGGTGGCGTTGGAGGCCGAAGCCGCCGCCGCGGCAGCTGAGAAAGCGGAGGCCAAGGCCCGCGAGAAGGGCCTGGACGAAGAGGCGGTGGCCGAGCGGGCTGCCGAGGCGGGGGCCAGCGCGGCGCCAAGGCCGAAGGCGCAGCGCAACTTCACCGATCCGCAGTCGAAGATCATGCTCACCGGCAGTGGCGCGTTCGAGCAGTGCTACAACGCCCAGGCCGTGGTCGACGCTGAGCATCAGGTCATCATCGCCACCGACGTCGGTGATTGCGCCGCGGACGTGAATACGCTGATCCCGATGACCGAGCAGGCCACCGCCAACACCGGACAAGCACCAGGCCAGCTGCTGGCCGATGCCGGGTACTGCTCGGCCGCGAACCTCGACGCTGCTGCCGAGCTCACACAGGCGACAGGCACGGAGTTCTTCATCGCCACCGGACGCCAGCGTCGCGGGGAGCCCGCCCCGATCGCACCGCGCGGGCCGATCCCGCAGGGCGCGACGGCCAAGCAGCGCATGGCCCGCAAGCTGGCCACGAAGAACGGCCGGGCCGTCTACGCCCGACGCAAGGTGATCGTCGAGCCCGTCTTCGGGCAGATGTCGATCCTGCAGAACGCCAAACAGCTCCTGCTCCGAGGCCTCGAAGGCGCCCACGGCGAATGGCTCCTGCTCGCGGCCTGCCACAACCTGCGAAAGCTCCACGGCCACATCGGCACCAGCGGACTCCCGGCCCTCCAGATGACCTGAGTACCGGGGCCACCGGCCCACCCAGGAGCCGCAGGACGGCCCCGAAGGCCCACTCAGGGCCGGCCCAGCGACCCCCGGGCGATCCACGCGCGATCCGGGCATAGTCGCCGAGCCACTCAGGAACGACCTACGCCGCGCCACCGCGCGCCGCCACACCGATACCGACCCACGCTCCTAGGGCCCGCACGCGGCAAGCCGCGCGAGGAGTCGGCGACCCTCACCCGTCGCGGCTTCCCGATCCGTTCCGTCGCGACCCTGCGGATGCGTTCTGTCCCGCTCGTCGGGCGGCGCGGCGCCGACGACGCCACCGAGGCAACCTCGCCGGGCCCTCGAGAGCGACCCAGATCCTGCCGGCCTGCGTCACGGCGCCGAGCACGACCACGGCGCTGAGAAGAATCACCGGGCCGACCATTGGTGCCGGGTCCGCCTTCGACGTCCGGTAGAGGACTCCCATGACGGCAGCGACGATGACCACCATGGTCCAGAACCACCGCCGCGCCCGCCTCACCTCAGCGCCGACCACCGGCATCAGTGGCCTCGGGCGTTGTTGATCCACACGTAGATGCTGATCGCGAGCATGCCGAGGGCGATCAGGGCCAGCACCGCAACCGCGAGCTTGCGCTCACGCCAGCTTCGTCTCGTGCTGCGGTCGAGGAACGGGACCAGGAACAGCAGCAGGAACACGGCGCCCATCACGATGCCCACCGAGGCGACCCCGAACCACTGCTCGAACGGGAAGAACCACCAGAACAACCACAAGGGGCGGGTGGTCTCGATGCCTTCCACCGGGGTTGGACCGATGATCGGCGGCACGAGGACCGACAGTGCTGTGAGGACGCCGATCAGCACGAGCCCGTAGGCCCCCGCCCGCTTCAGGTGGTGGGTGAACGGAGCAGCGCTCTCGTTGGCGGTGGCTGGGATGGCGGGGTGCGGTGAGATCTTGTGGCGCTTCACGAGCAGCGCATGGAGCACGAAGAGCGCCAGGAGCAGTCCGGGGATGATGACCGCGTGCGCTGTGTACAGGCGCAGTACGACGGGCAGCTCGGGCGCCAGGTCGCCGGTGAACCAGACCCCCAGCCCGCCGACGAGCTCGGCCACGTCGAGGTTGTGCGAGAGGGCCTCGAAGCCCTCCTGGTCCCACTTCAGCACCGTGCCCGTGAAGATCGCCAGGAAGGTCAGGAGCAGCATGGAGGCACCGATGATCCAGTTGCCCTCCCGCGGTCGCTTGAACGAGCCGTGGAGAAACACCCGAACCATGTGCAGCAGGGCCAGCACGTACATCGCCTGGGCCGCCCAGTAGTGCAGACCCCGCGCCAAGGCCCCGAGGGGGGCGCTCGTCATGATGGTCCGGACGGACTGGTTTGCCACCTCCGGCATCGGGTTGTACCACTGGGCGATGTAGATCCCCGTCACCAGCAAGGTGAAGAACGAGATCGCCGTCAGCGCTCCCAGGCTCCAGGCGAGGTTGTTGGCGTGCTCGGGCACCTCATAGGCGAGCGCCTTCAGGCCCATGCGCTCGTCGACGGCGTCGACCGCCCGGCGCCACCGGCTGGTGGGCCGTTCGACCGCCTCGTCCGCTCTCTCCACGTCGGCTCGTGTGCTCATGACGCCCTCCTTCCACGGAGCTCGCGCATCGCGTGGTCCGGCCGCCACCGGCGCGCGAGGTACAGACCTACGAGGACCGAGAAGGCGGCCAGAACGATCAGCACGACGTCGCCCGTGTCGCTGATGCCGAGGGCTGGGTCCATGGAGTCGAGCACGACGGTGGTCCCGCTCGCTGTGCCGGCCGTGTACGGCGCCGTGTCCGTCCCGACCATGCCCGGCTCGGGGATCGCGCCGTAACCCGTCGCCGCCCTGACATCCACCGAGGTCTCGAGGAGCTCGCGCGCTCCATCGAGCGCCTGGGCGTCGTCAGTGGCTCCCTGCAGCAACCCGAGAGCCGCCTCGACCTTGTCCAGGTCGACCCCGGTCGGGTCACGGGCCTGCAGCGCGTCCTCGATCCGTTCGACGATGCTCTCGGACGTGGCTCGGTTGGCGATCAGGGAGACGGCCTGCACGACGAGGAGGCGGCCCTCCTCGGTCTCCTCCTCGTTCGCTGCCGAGGGCAGCGCCTGAGCCACCACGAGCAGCAGGACAAGCATCGGGATCAGCGCCGTGCGCACCATCCGTGCTGCCGGGGAGCCATACGCTGCCGGGGAGCCATGCACAGACGTCATGCCGTCACCCCGCACCGGCGTGCGGCCGCGCGCGACAGGAGAGTCCGGAACACGCCGACGGGGTACCCACGTGAACCTACGCATGACACGCACTTTTCTGGGGAAGGCTCCGCAAGGCTAGCGCCGGACGGTGGACAGAAGAAGCCTTGCGCCGGGTGACGGGTCGGCTGCCCGGCCGATCCGATCCGCAGACGGATGCCGCGACCCTGCCCCGAGCTCGGCAGGCACGAGGCCGTCGTACGCCGATGTGCGCGCGACCCTTCCCGCGAGGTCGACGTCCATCGGCGCGGGGCGGAGGTCTCGCCGTAGGAGCGTGCCGTTGGCCCGGGCCGCTCCCGCCCGACGACGACAGGCCCCGCCGCGCTGGGCCGCAGCAGGCGGTGTCGGCTCATGGCGGCAGCGGATACGGATGCGGAGGACACGACAGGACCCATGCTCATCTCGACCGGACAGGTGCACGGACAGGACCGTTCATTCATGAAGGTTCCAGCTACTCGGCGGTGGGGTCTGCTCTCCGAGCGACGCCTAGGAGGTAGTCAGATCCGACGAACGTCTTCCATCGTGGGCCGACCTCGAGGCCACGACGGGACAGCTCCGCCAGGAACTGACCGGCGGCGAACCGGTCGTGCTCGGGATGGTCGAACAACCGGCGGTACGTAGGACGGGCGAGCGCCGCCGACGTCACCTCGACGAAGTAGAAGCGGCCGCCCGGACGCAGGACGCGCGCGACCTCGTCCAGGGCGGAGCGCCAGTCCTCGATGTGGTGGACGACAGCGAAGTCGAACGCGGCGTCGTACGACCCGTCCTCGGCCCCGAGAGCGCCGGCGAGGTCCAGGGCGTCACCGTGGACGACTCGGACCACGTTCGCGTGGCGGCGCAGCCGTCGGCGTGCCCGGACGACCATGCGGGGGTCCGGGTCGACGGCGTCGACCGACGACGCTCCCATCCGTTCGACGACGAGCTGCGTCCCGTAGCCGGAGCCGCAGCCGATCTCCACCGCTCGTCCGCCGTCGAGACGACCGCCGAGCCGGGTGAGCCACCGCACCTCGTAGAACCGCTGCAGCGCGCGCCGCGCCGGGTTGTTCACCGCCGCGCTCTCGAGCGCGTTCATCAGCACGGTCCACCTCCGCCGACCGACGGGGCCGGACGCCGAATCGTTCGTGGTGCGAGTCGTCGTGGACCACGGGTGCCCCGGTCCTGTGGCGCGGCTGCACCCGCGTCTGTCGTCATACGGGTCATCCTGGGGGCCGCTCGTCGTCCACGGGGCAAGGCTGGATGAAGAATCGATCAATGTTCGGTCCGTGCAGACCACCGGGTCAGCCGTCCAACATCGAACGTTGATCGAGCAGGTGGCCCGATCTCCATCCAGCCGGGAGATCCTCGTCCCCGAGGGACCGATGGTGCGTGAGCGCCCTGAGCGAGGTGGAGTCAGATGACCCTGAAGAGCTTGTCCACGAAGCTGTACCTGGGGATCGCCGTCGCGGCACTGATCGCGTGGGCCGTCGGCGTCCCGGGGAGGACGATCCTGACCTTCGCCGCGGTGGCCTTCATGCTGGCGATGCATGCCGGCGGCCACGGCGGCCACGGCGGCCACGGGGGCCACGGCGGTGGTCCACACGGTGGTCATGGGGACCGAGATCAGGCCGACCCGCACGCCGGGCACGCTGGAAGCGCGGGAGTGGCCACCTCGAGCGACGCCGACCAGGTCCCGGCGAGCAGAACCCAGTCCGGCCCGGCCGGTCGCGGCTGCCACTGACGCGCGAAACGAGGCAGTGGCCGCGCGTCGACACCACGCGGGCTCGAACGAACGTCGAAGGAACGACAGCACGGTCTCCATCGGAGCCGATCAGGCTCTCAGACAACGGGTGAGGCATCCCCGCCGATGGCTCGCCCACCTGCCCAAGGAGGAACCATGACCAGCCACGTGACGATCAACATCACGCCGAGAGAACGCGTCGCACGCATCCTGATGGGCGTGCTCGCGGTCGTCGGTGGATCGATCCTGCTCGCAGGTGCCGCGTCGGGGCCCGCCGTGGTCCTCGAGGTCCTCTTGATCCTGGCGGGACTCGACCTGGTCGTGACCGGGGCGCTCGGCCACTGCCCCCTGTACAAGAAGCTGGGTCACGTTCCGAGCTCGTTGAGGCAGGTGAAGTCATGACGCAACCGACGGCCGACAGGGTCACGAGCCCGCGCCCGGCACCACCGCCCGACACCGCGCACCCGGACACCCGGCTGCACGAGCACGACCGGCGCGAGCACCCCACGGAAGGCACCGGCGGTCACGGCCGCCACCGGCTGATGATGATCGCCTGCTGCGTCCCCATGCTCGTGATCGTGGGCGTCCTCGTCGCGACCGGGGTGGCGGGCTCCGCCGCGATCATCTACGCCATCGTCTGCCTGGGTGCGATGGCCGTGATGATGCTCGCGATGCCGGGTGGCCGCCACCACTGACACAGCTCGGGTGCGACGGCTCGGGTGCGACGCTCGTCGGTCCCGCCGCACCGCTCGTCGCTCGATGGTCAGGGCTTCACGTTCGGTGGGGGCTGGAGCTGATGACGGTGAGATCGACGCTTCCCAGGTTCGGCAGGCTGCGCCGGAGCTGATGGTCGGCCTGGGCGACGAGGGTTTCGGTCTCCGCGACCGTGGTCGACGGGTCCGCCGCGAGGGCTGCCTGGACGTTGAGCCGGTGCCCGGACCACCGGAGCCTGAGGTGGGTCACGGCGTGGACGCCGTCGACCTGCTCCAAGCAGTGTTCGGCGCGGTCGACCAGGTCGGGATCGACGCCGTCGAGGATGCGCCGCCCGACGTCGCGGGCGGTCCCCCACAGCAGGATCACGATCGCGACGGTGATCAGCAGGCCCACGATCGGGTCGGCGAGCGGAAACCCCGCCCAGACGCCGAGGACGCCCAGGACGACCGCGAGGGAGGTGAAGCCGTCGGTGCGGGCGTGGAGACCGTCGGCGACCAGCGCCGCGGACCCGATGCGCCGCCCGGTGCGGATGCGGTAGACGGCCACGGCCTCGTTACCGGCAAATCCGACGAGCCCGGCAGCCAGGACCCATCCGAGGTTGTCCAGCGGCTGGGGCTGGGCCAGGCGGCGGATCGACTCGCCGCCTGCCACGACCGCGGACAGGGCGATCATGGCCACGATGAACAGACCGGCGAGGTCCTCGGCCCGCCCGTAGCCGTGGGTGTACCGCCGGGTCGGGACGCGCCGGCCCAGGACGAACGCGATCCACAGCGGGACAGCGGTCATGGCATCGGAGAAGTTGTGGATGGTGTCGGCCAGCAGTGCGACCGAACCGCTGATCGCGACGACGGCGAGCTGCGCCACCGCTGTGGCGCCGAGGACGACCAGGCTGATCTTGACGGTGCGGATGCCCTGGGTGCTGGCCTCCAGCGCATCGTCGATCGAGTCCGCCGCGTCGTGGCTGTGCGGCACGAACACCTCGCGCAGCCACCCACGAATCCCCGCCGGGTGGTCGTGACCGTGCTCGTGTGCATCGTCGTGGTGGTCGTGTGGACCGGGCGGGTTCACTGCTCCTCCTGAGTGTGGTGGTGACGCGGCTGGGCATCGACGGAGTGCTCGGCCTGGGAGATCGCGTCCGTCACCAGCTGCCGAGCGTGCTCGTCGGTCAGCTTGTAGAAGACCCGGGTACCCTCCTGGCGGGTGGTCACCATGCGCGCCAGGCGCAGTTTCGCCAGGTGCTGGGAGACCGTCGTCGGGGACTTGCCGACCGTCCGTGCCAGGTCGCCGACCGCAAGCTCCTCACCGCCCAGCGCCACGATGATCCGGACACGAGTCGCATCGGCCAGCATGGCGAACACCTCCACCGCCAGGTCCACGTACGGCGAGTCCAGTGCGAGGGTGCAGTTGTTCGAACCTTCGTTCATACGTAGATCCTTACACGCGACGTGTCGGCGCACACCCATCGGCTTCCCAGGTCCCCCTCGCTCGGGTCTCGTCGGGATGTGCCGAGGGCGATGGCCGTCGCCTCCATGGAGGGCAGCTCCGGGCGACGGCAAGTGCTGTGCCGTGGAGCGGAACGCGACACCGAGGCGGCGTAGCAACCGACCGGCTTGACGAGAACTTGATCGTTCCTCCGGGGTTCCTTCGTCCAGGTCGTCGAACCTGGACAGGGCTCGACCACCTCGAGCCCGCCGACGACAGAACCGGAGATCGCCTGTGGCGCGCTCGACCCGAGCCGGTGGTGTCAGGCACACCGGACGCCGGACCAGCCCCACCCGCGAAACATGCACTTCGTCACGGACGTGTGCGCATGGCGGGTGAGGGACCTACGGTTCCCGTACACGGCCGCCGCGTCGCGGAGAAAGCGCCCCGCCCACCACTGCGTTCGGCTTCCTCGAGCCGGCGCGCCGAGCAGCGGGAGCCCGATCCCCGCGCGTCTGTCGCCGACACCGCAGCCAGTTGCACGCGCATCACCACCGTTCCCACACCGGCACCGACCCGTCGATCGCTACGGACCCCGGCACCTGTCCGGGACCCGGTTGCGCCGACGCCGGACTCGACTGCACGCAGGGGGCGGCAGCGGACCTCGGTGGAAGCACGTCGTCGCCGCGCTGGGATGAGGGCAGCTCGCGGCGCGTTGGTCCTCGGGCTCGCCGCCTCGATCGCCGTCGTCACGTACGGCACCGGTGCATCCCGCGACTCCGCTGCGGCAGCAGCTGCGCCGGTTGCCGACGCTGCGTCGATCTCAGTCGGTGAGGTCCTTTCCGTCGCTCGGGTGGACCTGAAACCGCCACCATCGCTCACGGTCGGCCCCCATGCTCCCCGCGGCGGGGCGCGCGCATCTCGCGGTGGCGAACGCGCCGAAGTGCCCCTGTGCGACGGTGTGGTGACGGACATCGGCACCAACGGCCGGGTACCGGTCGAGGAGCTGTGCGACCTGTGGCAGGCCCCCTACCGGGATCGCGCCGATGCCGCCGTCGCCCTGATCGCCCTGAACGAGGCGTACGAGGCTCGGTTCGGCACCGCCATCTGCCTGACCTCGGGATATCGCACATTCGAGTAGCAGGCGAGGTTGCGTTCCGTCAAGGGCGGTCTGGCCGCACCTGCCGGCCTCAGCAACCACGGTTGGGGCCTGGCGGTAGACCTGTGCCCGGAGTCGTACACGGGGCCGCGCGGCGCTTGGTTGCACGACGTCGGGCCGGTGTTCGGCTGGGACAACCCCGCCTGGGCTCACCGCGGCGGCGGCGGACCGTACGAGCCCTGGCACTGGGAGTACGTACCAGGTGTTCGAGACATCGAACGAAGGGCTTGATCGACAACGCGTCTGTCGCCTGGCGCCCAGTTGACACACCGGCTGAGATCGGGCCAGGCGGGCGGAGTCCTCGAGCCGGGCCGGGTCCTGTCCCTGGGCGGCGACACCCCTTCCGTGCCGAGGACGGCGTCCACATGGAATCTTCATGGAATGCGGATGGGGCCTTCGGGGGTGCCCGCCCAGGGTGAACACGTCAGGTTCCCGTTCCGAGGAGACCCGTTGTGTCCACCGTGCCCGTCCCGCCACCGCTGGTGGTCACCGTCGTCCGCGCCCCGGCCTGCCACTTCTGTGCCGACGCCGAGCAGGTCTTGGGTGAGCTGGGGCGCGACTACCCCTTGACCGTGCGCACGCTCGAGGTGGCCTCACCCGAGGGCCGGAACCTGGTCGCCGAGCACCGCGCCGCCATGGCCCCGCTCGTGCTCCTCGACGGGCAGTACTTCAGCTCCGGGCGACTGCCGCGCAAGAAGCTGCTCAAGGAGCTGCAGGCACGTGCTGGCAGCCCGGCTCTCCAGGTCGGGCAGCGCTGACGTGGGAACGGAGCTGCTGACCACGGGCAGCATCCTGGCCGCGTTTCTCGCCGGTGGGGTCGCGCTGTTCGCCCCGTGCTGCATCGTGTTCCTGGCGCCCAGCTATCTCGCCGGAGCCGTCAAGAACCGACGTTGGCGGCTGCTGCCCCTGACCTTCGTCTTCGCCGCCGGGCTCGCGGTGGTCCTCGTCCCGATCACGCTGGGGATGGGCCTGCTCGCCGGGGCGATCGCGCGGTACCACCAGCCGCTGTACTACGTCGGAGGGGCGCTGATGATCGCCCTGGCCGGCCTGGCGCTCTCGGGGAAGATGTGGTCGTTGCCGTCGTTCCTGCGCGCTCCGGACACGAGCCGCGGTGACAGCGCGAGCTTCTTCGCCCTCGGGGTGTTCTCCGGCATCGCCTCGAGCTGCTGCGCGCCGGTGCTTGCCGGGGTGATGACGCTGTCGGTCCTGTCCGGTTCCCCGATCGGCGGCCTCGCCCTCGGGCTGACGTATGTGTTCGGGATGGTCTTCCCGCTGTTCATCATGGCTCTCGTGTGGGACAAGGCTCGCCTGGGCGAGAAGAAGTTCTTGCAGGCCAAGCCGGTGCGCGTCCGACTCGCAGGGCGGGTGCTGGTGACGAACACGCTGAACGTCGCCGTCGCGATCGGGTTCGTCATCATGGGCGGTTTCGTCATCGCTCTGTCGGGCAGCACGGAGATGACCGGCGGTTCCGCGTTCCAGGACGGCGCCAGCCGGCTCCTCACCGACGTGTTCGCGCGCGTGCAGACCTGGCTCGCACCCGTGCCCGAGATCCTTCTGGGCCTCGGGCTCCTGGCCGTCGTCGCAGCGTTCGTCTGGGCCACGCTCGCCGGACGCCGCCGGCAGGCTCACGAGACCACCGGCCCGATGCCCGACGACGACGGCGCGGCATCGCCCGACCCCGCGCCGTCGTGCCATGCCGCCCCTGACCCTGTCGCCACGACCACCGATCAAGGAACCCTCCGATGACATCAGCCAGTGCCACCCGGCGCCTCCACGAACGTCAGCAGACGCTCCAGCGCGTCCAGGGCCGCCAGAAGACCGCGGCACGCCGCTCCAGTCGCATCACCTGGGCGGTGTGGGGCGTGGTCCTGCTCGTCGTCGGGCTGCTGGTCACCTTCGCCCTGCTCAGCGCCCAGCCCACCAGCTCGGCGGCCGCCCGGCAGGCACCCGACTTCACCCTGCCGAGCACCGACGGGTCCAGCGTCTCCCTGGCCGACTTCCGCGGCGAACCGGTCGTCCTGTTCTTCAACGAAGGTGCCGGCTGCGACTCCTGCCTGCTGCAGATGGCCGAGATCGAGAAGGACGGCGGGCTCGCCAAGGCGGGCATCACCGTGCTGCCGATCGTGATGAACACGGCCGAACAGATCGACCCCGACCGCGCCCGCTTCGGCGTCCGCACCCCCTTCCTCCTCGACGACGGCACCGTCTCCGAGCAGTACGGCGCCCTGGGCACCGGAATGCACGAAGGGCTGCCCGGGCACGGGTTCGTCCTCGTGGATGCCGACGGCGTCCAACGCTGGTCCGGCGACTACCCCTCGATGTGGCTCGACCCGGCCGACCTGCTGAAGGAGGTGACCCAGCGCCTGTAGACGCGACCACAGTCACCCTCCACGACCCCATCACCGTGCAAGGAGAGGACCGATGAGCACGTGCTGCCAGCAGAACACCGACACACCGACCCACGACCGGGACGAGGAGGCGACCTGCTGCGAGACGGCGTCCGGGTCGACGGCGACCACCTGCTGCTCGACCGCGTGACGTCGGGCCGCACAACCCGGCCGAGTCGGCCGGGACACGGTGAGGATCCACACGCGCCGACTCCTCGCCACCGTCACCGTGCTCGCTTCGAGCCCCGGACTCGCACATTCTTCACTCCGACGGCGTGATCTCCCGCCAGGTGCGACCGCTGTCGTCCGTGCGGTAGATGCGGGCATCGAAGGCGGCCACGAAGCTGCCGCCTCCCACGGCCACGAGCTCCTGAGGCGGTCCCATCGACGATCCAGGGCCCGACCACCGCTGGCCGTCGAACGTCCACAGTGCGCCGTCGATGTCCAACCCCGAGAGCACCGGGGGAACGTTGGCCTCGCCCGCCCCGTCGGTTCCCGGCCCAGCGGTCGCCGGGACGTGGTCGATGACCACCAGAGGTGTCGGCGAGGGGGTCGGGAACGCGCCGAACGCGTCGCCGCCGTCGGCGCTGAGCAGAAGACCATCGACCGTTGTGGCGATCAGCCGTCCGTCGCCGCCGGGAACTGCCTCGAGATCCCGTGCCGCGAGCTGGGCACCGTTGCGCCAGGTACGGCCCCCGTCGTCGCTGCGACCCACGATCCCGCTCGTCGAGTCCCATCCGTAGACGCGTGAGGTCTCGGCGGTCAGCACGTGGAAGTCGCTCTGCCCGACCAGGCTGAGCTCGTGCCACGTCTCCCCGCTGTCGTCGCTGCGCAGCACCCCGAGATTGGCCGGGCCTGGCTCCCCGGCACCGGGGTGACCGCTGGCGAGGAACACGTCGGGGCCCGTGATGGTGAACCCCATGGTGTCGCGGAGTGCGTCACCCACGGGACGGATGGTCGTGCCTTCCACGGCGAAGAGGCCGCTGTGCGTGGCGGCGTAGAGGACCCCGTCTGCGGGGTTCACCTCGAGGCCGTGGACGTGGCCGACACCGCCGGGCACGTCTGCGCCCGTCGTGGCTGGTGAACCGTCGGTGCCGGTGGAGGTGCATGCGGCGAGCGTGACGAAACCGGCGAGTGACACGGCGGCACGCGAGACCAGGAGGGCGGGTCGCATCGAAAATCCTTCAGCATGGAGCAGACGGCGGTGGGGGCCGGGGCAGCCCGACCCCCACCGCGCGACGACGAGGTGGTCAGATAGTCTGGAGCATCTGCTCCATCTCGGCGATCTCGGTGGTCTGGGCATCGATGATCGTCTGTGCGAGCTCGAGCGCCTGCGGGTTCTCGCCGTCTGCGAGCTGCGCCTCGGCCATGTCGACCGCGCCGCGGTGGTGCTCGATCATCAGCTCGAGGAACCGCCGGTCGAAGTCCGCGCCCGAGAGGCCGGAGAGCTCCTCCATGGCGGCCTCCTGGTCCATGCCGCCCATGTCCATGCCGCCCATGCCGCCGCCGGCCGGCTCTTGACCCCAGGCCTCGAGCCATGAGGTCATCTTCTCGATCTCGGGGCCTTGGGCGGCGGAGATGTCCTCGGCGAGCGACCGGACTTCGCCGGTCGCAGCGTTGGACACCGCGAGGTCGGCCATCTCGATGGCACCCTCGTGGTGGATGATCATCATCTGGGCGAACGAGATGTCGGCGTCGTTGTGGGCCGCGTCCACGGCGGCCGTCTCCTCGGACGTTCCCGTCGTCGCCTCCGAGGCGACGGTCGGGTCGGTGCCCTGCGAGCTGCCGCCGCAGGCGGCGAGGGTCATCGCCAGGGCGAGGGTGCCGCCTGCGGCGGCGATACGGGTGTTGCGCGTCATCAACGTCTCCATCGTCTTGTCTGGGGCATGCCGGGTCCGTGCGCGCCGCGGCTCTGCCGGACGCGTAGCGGCGACCTCTACACCCGCATGACGCACAAGGAGAAGTCGGGTATCGGCACCGCTCGTCCAGCTCGGGCGGACGGCCGGGCTGCTGCTGTCAGGGCGTTGCCGAGTGGTGCCGGTGCGCGCGGTATGCGTCGCCTCCAGCGCTCGGCAAGGCGGAAGAAAACGAGAGCGATGCCACCGGCCAGCGCGAGAACGCAGCCGACCATCAGCAGCCCGTGGGCGTCAAGCGCCGTGAGGAAGGACGAGCCGACGACGGCGACGGTGACCTGTGGTGCCGATGCGGCGTCGGTACCGGCTGAACGCACAGAGCCGGCGCTGTGCTCGGCGGACGCGACCACCGCAGGCAGGACGTTGTGGGCTCCAGCCTGCGCCATACCCCCGGACGCGCCGTGCATCAGCGCCAGGCCCGCGAGGACCGCTGAGGCGAGGGCGAGTGCGGTGAGTCTGCGCATGTCCTCGCCGTGTCCCCTTGAGCTCACCCGTGCTGAGTCGTGATCGTTCGTGCCTCGACGAGGCTAACAACGGTTGCGCAGCTTCACCGCCTCGGCGGTCCAGCCGCCGAGGCGCCTTCATCGGTTCTTGATCAACCGTGAAGGGCCTGCCACGGCCTGGCCTCTGGAGGATCGGTCCATGAGCACTGAAGTGGCGCGCCCCCGCACGACCGATGCCGACGCGGCGGTACAGCGCACCGCTGCACCGCCGCGCCGATCGGCCTGGACCGTCCTGACGGGCGCCGTGGGGGCGACGATGGGTGTGGCACCGCACGTGCTGCATCATGTGGGCCCGCTCGTGGGTACCGCGCTCGTCGCCGGCGCAGGGGGTACCGCACTCTTCGGTCTGCTCGGCCTCATCGCCTCGGTGCCGATGCTGCTCAGGCTCCGACGCCGTTTCGGGAGCTGGCGAGCACCAGCGCTCGCGCTCGTCGCCTTCACGGCGATGTTCCTCATCTCGGCGCTCGTGATCGGTCCCCGCATCAGCGGTGCGGATGACCCTGCCGGCCCCGAGATCACCGAGGTCCAGCACGGCGAGCATCATCCGTCCTGACGGTCGCGAGCGTCACGACGTGGCATCCAAGGCGGCTGGGACCGCCGCGGGTGCCCCACCGGCCTACAGCGATTCTGACTACGCCGTGCGAGCCGGGCGGCCGCCGGGGCGGTCGTACCACTGCTCGAGCCAGGCCTGCAGCTGGGCGATCTCGCCGACCTGCTCAGCCCGGATGTCCTCGCACAGACTCAGCAGATCAGGGTGCTCGGCGCGGAGGAGGCAGACTCTCGCTTCCTGGAGCGCGGCCCAGTGGTGGCGGACCATCGATCGCATGAACGCGATCTCGAACTCGGCGCCGGACAAGGACTCGAGCCGGTTCATCGCCCGCATGTCGCCCCGACTCATCTGCGGTTCGTAGCCGATGCCGTACCACTCGTCGAGCCAACCCTGCATCAGGTCGACCTGAGCGGACTGGGACTCGATGATCGACTCGCACATGCCGCGAAGCTCGCTGTGGGTGGCCTTCGCCACGCACGTCTCAGCCATCATCGTCGCCATGGTGTGGTGGTCGATCATGTCCTTCAGGAAGTCGACCTCGAACCGTGCGGTCTGCACGGTCGACGCTGGTGCGTCGGCGGCCAGAGGGGCCGCGCCCGCAGCGGTTGCCGTGAGGACCGAGCCTGCCGCGAGCGCCGCTGCCGCGACCACCGCCAGGGGACGACGCACCTGCACAGCCGTTTCGTGGTTCATGATCCCTCCAGTGATGTCTTCGGTTCGGCTGGAAGCGATGACGGACCGCGGCGCGAGGCTCCTTGGCTCTCTCGACCCCGGTTGCGTCATCGGGACCGGTGCTCGCGCCCGGTGCCCACTGGCGACCCGGCGGGAAGCTCAGCCGATCGCGGCAAGCAGCTCGGCGCAGGCGTTCTCGCACGCTCGGCAGGCCTCGGCGCAGATGCGGCAGTGCTCGTGCATCCCGGCGTGCGCCTCGCACTCGTCACCGCACGCCTTGCACGCCGTGACGCATGCCTGCAGCACGGCGCGCGTGATGTTCGCGTCGTACCCGGTGTGCCGGGACAGCACGTTGGCCGCGGCGACGCAGATGTCCGCACAGTCGAGGTCGGTGCGGATGCACTTGCGCAGGTCCGCGACCATCTCCTCGCTCAGGCACGCGTCGGCGCAGGCGGTACACGCCTGGGCGCACTGCAGAAGGGCGTCCACGGTTCGTGCCAGCTGCTGGCGGTCGAGGTTGATCTCGGCCGGGTAGCTCTCCATCATCGCGGCGGTCTGCATGCTGGTCTCCTAGGGACTCGCTGGGGCGCGGACGACGCCCACGCAGTCTCGGCACGCGCCGCCCTCTGGCGGAAACCACCGTACCCACGCATGGTGTCGACCGCACCCGGGGGGCCCACGCCACCCTGCACGCGGAGACGGAGGCTGTTGCCTAGGTCGCCACGCGCCAGCGTGAGGTCGCTCGCCTCGATCGCGCGTCGGTGCCGGTGCCCACCGCGATGCCCAGGTCGGACTGAGCCAACGCGGCGGAGTCGTTCACGCCGCAGCCCGAGCTCCCGGAGCTCACGAGGCCGAGCGCGAAGCCGCCACGCCCGGCCCGATCGCTCACGCGGTCGTCTCGGTCAGCTCGTACCCTGCCTCGTCCACGGCGGCGCGGACCTGGTCGACGGTGAGCTCGGTGGCACTGCTGACAGTCACGTGGGACTGGCCGCCCGCCACGAGGTCGACCTCGACCTTCTGCACCCCGGGGATCTTCCCGACCTCCTCGGTCACCGAGGACACGCAGTGCCCGCAGGTCATGCCGGTGACGTCGTACGTGGTGGTGGTGGTAGTCATGACTGCACTCCTCGTTCGTGGGGGTTCCAACCTCGGCGAGGTCACCACGTTTGTACCCCCTACGGGTATTCGAAGCAAACGGTCGGAGGAGTCTCGACGAGTCAGTCCGTCGGCTCCGGCGCGGTCGCGGGTCGTGCGCTCCGGCGCCGATCACGCGCCTGTCCGTCGGAGTCATGGCCTCCCCCGGCGCGCACCGCACGCCGCCGACCCCGGGCAGACGCGAGTACCCCTGCCGCCAGCGCGACCACCGCTGCGACTTGCACCACGGCTGCCGGCCATCCCCCGAGCCGGTCGGCCAGCGTGAGGGTCGTGCGGAGCGGCAGCTCTTGGATCATGGCCGCGCTGGTGAAGAGCTCTGTGCTCTGCTGGAGCTCCCCGGTCGGGCTGATGATCCCGCTGACCCCGACGGTGGATACCTGCACCACGGCCCGACCGTGCTCGACGGCGCGGAACCGGGACATGGCCAGCTGCTGCGTGGACTCCTGGGTCATGCCGAACGAGGCGTTGTTCGTGGGGATGACGATCAGCTCGCCCCCGGCCAGGACCGACTCGCGGATGAGCTCGTCGTACGCGACCTCGAAACAGATCGCGGTGGTGATGGGCACTGTGCGCCCCAGCCGGGCGACGTCGACGGGCAGCAAGGCCATCTCTGTGCCCGCGGCCATGTCCGTCGTCACCAGGTCCACCGCGGAGGTCAATCGGCGGAACAGATCGCGGTAGGGAATGTACTCCCCGAACGGGACGGGGTGCTGCTTGGTGTAGCTGACGTCGCTGCCCCGGCCGGGCTCCCAGAGGATGTAGTCGTTGTAGCGCGTCTCCGGGAGGAACCGTTGCGTGCCCAGCAGGATGGGCGCTCCGACGGACCGCGCCGCGGCGTCGACGGCCTCGCCGGCCTGAGCGTCGCTGCGCGGGTCGATGTCCGAGGCGCTCTCCGGCCACAGCACCAGGTCGAGCTCCCCCGGCGCCACGTCGTCCAGCAGCTGCCGGGTGCCGGCGACGTGGTTGGCGAGCACCGCGCGGGCCTGCGACATCGCCTCGGCCCCCCGGGTCGGCACGTTCCCCTGCACCACCCCCACCCGCACGCTGCCGACCTCCTCCTGACCGTCGAGGTTGATCAGGAGGGGGGCGAGCACCGGCACGACGGCCAGTCCCAGAGCCGCGCCGGCACGGCGGACCTCACGACGGCGCAGGTGGTCGATCGCCAGGGCGACGAGTGCTCCGACGACGACGACGGCGCCGCTGACCAGCGTCGTGCCACCGAGCGAAGCGACCGGGAGCAACGGTCCCTCAGTCTGCGAGAACGCCAGGTATCCCCACGGGAATCCACCGAACGGCCACCGACCGCGGAGCTGCTCGACCGCGACCCAGAGCACTGAGCACACGAGCACCTGGAGCCAGGCCCGGCTCTGCACCCACGGGGCGCGGCGGGCCCAGATCCACACCACACCGAAGATCCCGACGGTGCTCGCCTCCATCACGGAGAGCGCGATCCAGCCGATCGGCTGACCGACCGCCTCGTTCGCCCACCACAGGTGCGGCAGGAAGAACCCCAGGCCGAAAGCAGACCCGGTCAACAGTGCCCCTCGGGCGGAGTCCCTGCGCAAGGCCAGCAGGAGAAGTGCAACTCCGACGAAAGCCATCGGCCACCACGACTTGGACGGGAACGCCGTCTCCGTCACGAGTCCGCCCAGCGCGGCCAACAACAGGCTCGTCCCCAGACCGGTCCGCTGACCAGCGGCGGGCTCGAGGCGCACGTCCGCTCCCTCGGGGAGCTTGGTCCTGGAGGGGCGCGGCGACGAGGCTGAGAGGTTCAAGGCATTCATTAGACGTAGGAGAGTACCGTCACCATCCGGTGGCGGACTCCGGCCGACGCATGTCAACGTCGGCCGAAAATTGACCCCCTGGCGTCGGGCGAAAATTGACCCCCTTGGTGTGGTTCGTGCCGGTCAGCGTGTGCTGGCCGGTGTGGTGGTGAGTAGGTCTCGGCGGGTGCGGGTGCGG
>NZ_JABCJJ010000041.1 GCF_012952065.1 Cellulomonas fimi | reverse complement strand
AGACCCCGCATATCTCATGCTGGACGTCGAACGCGTCAAGCGAGCAGGGCGATGACCTGGTGGCACCTCGGGTGCATCAGCGCCCCATCGGGGAGCGCCGACACAAGGATGGTGGACCAGTGAGCGAGCACCTGCCCGACAGCTTCGACCCCCAGCAGCCCGACCTGCCCTCGATGGCCGTCGATCCGGACCCGATCCCCGACACGCACGAGGGGCAGGCCCCGACGACCGAGGGGGACGACCCCGCCGAGGGGGAGGGCGTCCCCGGCTGAGGGAGGGTCCGAACGGCGCCGGCTACCAGGCCGAGGGCCGGTAGTCCTTGAGGAACACGCCGTACAGGTCCTCGCCGGCCTCACCGCGCACGACCGGGTCGTACACGCGCGCCGCGCCGTCGACGAGGTCGAGCGGCGCGTGGAAGCCCTCCTCGGCGAGCCGCACCTTCGTCGGGTGCGGGCGCTCGTCGGTGATCCACCCGGTGTCGACCGCGGTCATGAGGATGCCGTCGTCGAACAGCTCGCCCGCGCTCGTGCGCGTGAGCATGTTGAGCGCCGCCTTCGACATGTTGGTGTGCGGGTGGCCGGGACCCTTGTACCCGCGTGCGAAGACTCCTTCCATGGCCGAGACGTTGACGACGTACGTCCGCCGCGCCTCGGACGCCCGCATCGCGGCGCGCAGGCGGCTCACCAGGAGGAACGGCGCGGTCTGGTTGCACAGCTGCACCTCGAGCAGCTCGAGCGGGTCGACCTCGTCGACCGTCGCGACCCAGCTGTTGGTGTGGTGCGTGTCGGGGACCAGCCCGCCTGCGTCGATCGACGTCCCGGCGACGAGCCGCTCGAGCGACGCGGCCTCGGCCGTGAGGGCCAGCGCAGCGACGTCGGCCGAGCCCACGGCGGTGCCGACGACGTCCGAGAGCTGCGACACCGAGCCGGCCAGCGCCCGGGGGTGCGCGTCGCTCGTGTGCCCGAAGGTGACGAGCTCGGGGAGCGGGCCGTCCGGGAGGGGCGTCAGCTCCGCCTCGGCGAGCCGCGAGTAAGCGCCGGGCGACCGGCGGACCGTCTGCGCGGCGTTGTTGATGAGGACGTCGAGCGGGCCGGCAGCCGCCACCTGGTCGGCGAGGGCCACGACCTGCGCGGGATCGCGCAGGTCGATCCCGACGACCCGCAGGCGGTGCAGCCACTCGCCGCTGTCCGGCATGGCCGCGAAGCGTCGCGCGGCGTCCCGGGGGAAGCGCGTCGTGAGGGTCGTGTGGGCTCCGTCGCGCAGCAGACGCAGCGCGATGTACATCCCGATCTTCGCCCTGCCGCCCGTCAGCAGCGCACGCTTGCCGCTGAGGTCGGTGCGCGCGTCGCGCTTGGCGTGGTTGAGGGCCGCGCAGGACGGGCAGAGCTGGTGGTAGAAGGCGTCGACCTCCCGGTACAGCTCCTTGCAGATGTAGCACGGGCGCGCGCGCAGCAGGGTGCCGGCCAGTGCGCCGGTCGCCTGGGAGACGAGCGCGATGCCCTGCGTCTCGTCGTCGATCCGGCCCGGGCTGCCGGTCGCGGTCGCGGCCACGACGGCCGCATCCGCCGCCGCCACCGTGGCACGCCTGGTGGTCCGCCGGTCCTTCTTGACCGCCTTGAACAGCGCGGACGTCGCCCGGCGGGCCGCGAGGTTGGCCGGGTGGTCGGCAGGCAGCGCGGCCAGCTCCTGGGCGACGCGCAGGAACGTCTCCAGGTCGGCGGGGTCGACGTCGTGCTGTGCGGCGGGGTCGACGCCATGCGCGGCCCGCGCCTCGGCCGGCACGACACCGTCGAGGTCGCGGACCGCGACGTCACCCAGGTCGGTCGTCACGGCGGCCCGCCTCAGTACGCGACCGGACGGTGCCGGGCCTTGCGGTCGGTCGACGGCGCGCGGTGCTCGCGCGGGCCCGACCCGGCCGGTCGCGAGGCACCGTGGCCGGCGTGGTTCGCACGGGGCGCGGGGCCGTCGTCGAGGCGGATGCGCAGCGGCTTGCCGGCGACCCGCGCGCGAGCGATCCGGTCGAACGCCTCGGGTGTGATGGTCCCCTGGATCTCGACCAGGCTGAAGCTCGGGAAGATGTCGATCTTGCCGAGGTCCTTGCCCGTCAGGCCGCCCTCGTTCGTCAGCGCACCGACGATCGCGCCCGGCTGCGCGCCGTGCGTGTGCCCGACCGCGACGCGATAGCGCGTGCCACCCTCGGCCCGGCGCACCCCGGCCCCGCCGCGCGGGCCGTTGCGGTGCTCGCCGCGCGGGTCCGAGCGGTTGTCGGTGCGTGCGCCGCGGTCCGGGCGCTCGGCGCCAAACCGGGCCCGGCCGAGCGCGTCGTCCATGTCGTCACCGTGCGCGGGGCGGGCCTCCGGGCCCTCGTCACCGACGGCGAGCGCCGCGAGAGCGGCCACGAGGTCCTCGATGTCCGTGCCCGGGTTCTGGGCACCGAACACCGCGACGGCCTCGCGGTACAGGTCGAGCCGACCGGCCACGACGCGCTCCGTGACCTTGCCCAGCAGCTGCTGGACGCGGTGCGCCGAGACGTCGACGGGGGAGGGGATGCGCAGCTCGGTCAGCTGCGTGCGCGTGAGCCGCTCGATCTGGCGCAGCCGGTGCTGCTCGCTCGGCGTCACGAACGTGAGCGCCTCACCCGTGCGGCCGGCGCGGCCCGTGCGACCGATGCGGTGCACGTAGGTCTCGGGCTCGCTCGGGGTGTCGAAGTTGACCACGAGCCCGATGCGGTCGACGTCCAGGCCCCGGGCCGCCACGTCGGTCGCCACCAGCACGTCGAGCGCGCCGCTGCGCAGCCGCTCGACGATCTTCTCGCGCTCGCCCTGGGCCACGTCGCCGCTGATGTAGGCGGCGGAGATGCCGCGCTCCACGAGCGCGCTGCCGACCTCCTCGGCCGCGCCTCGGGTGCGGACGAAGACGATGGCGGCCTCGGCCTCGGTCACCGCGAGCACCCGCGCCAGCGCGCCGGCCTTGTGCCGGTACGGCACGACGGCGTACGACTGCTGGACGCCGGTGACGGTCGAGGACTGGCGCGACGTCGCGATCTCGACGGGGTTCGACAGGTGCTCGTTCGCGACGCGACGGATCGCGGGCGGCATCGTCGCGGAGAAGAGGGCGACCTGGCGCTCCTTCGGTGCCGCACCGAAGATCTTCTCGACGTCCTCGGCGAAGCCCATGCGCAGCATCTCGTCGGCCTCGTCGAGCACGAGGAACTTCACCTCGTCGAGCTTGAGCGTGCCCCGATCGATGTGGTCGATGACGCGCCCGGGCGTCCCCACGACCACCTGGGCGCCGCGGTCGAGCGCGCGCTGCTGCGGGACGAACGGCGAGCCGCCGTAGACGGCGATGGTCTCGACACCGCCCAGGTGCCTGGCGAAGGACTCGATCGCCTCCGCGACCTGCATCGCGAGCTCACGCGTCGGCGTGAGGACGAGCGCCTGGACGCGGCCCAGCGCGGGGTCGATCGCCGCGAGCAGCGGCAGGCCGAACGCGGCCGTCTTGCCGGTGCCCGTCTGGGCGACACCCGTGATGTCGCGGCCGGCCAGCAGCGCCGGGATGGCCTGGTGCTGGATGGCCGACGGCGTCGTGAAGCCGAGGTCGGCGACGGCGCGCTCGAGGGCGGCCGGCAGGTTCAGCTCGGCGAACGTGGGGGCGTCGACGGTGGGGATGTCGACGACCGCGACGGGGTCGGTCGAGGGCAGCGTGGAGTCCGGAGAGAGCGTCATGGAGTGGTGAGCCGTTTCGTCGCGTGCGAGGGGGGAGTCGTGTACGGGTTGCCAGGGGGCGCGACCGCCTGTCGCTCTCCCGAACACATCGACGGTGGGCGGACCACCGGCACAGACACACGAGGGATGACGCGACGAACTCCAGATTCGCTGAGGAGTCTACCGGGTGAGGGCTCGGGTCCGGCGTCCGGGCAGTGGTGACGTCGGGCACAACCCGACCTGCGCCGTCGTCGGCCGGGCGGTGGCACCGCGCAGGCGGTCACGCCTCAGAGCCGGCGGCCCTCGATCGCCGGGCACGCGTCCATCACGACGTCGAGACCCGCGGCCGCAGCGCGCGCGGCCGCCGCCTCGTCGACGACCCCGAGCTGGAGCCAGACGGCGCCGGCGCCGGCGGCGATCGCGTCGTCGACCACGGCGCCGGCCCGGGTCGAGTTGACGAACACGTCCACGACGTCGACGGGGTCCGGCACGTCGGCGAGCCGGGCGTGCCCCGCCGACCCGTGCACGGTCGGTGCCGCCGGGTGGATCGGCACGATCGTCATCCCCAGGCCCTGCTGGAGGTACTGCGCGACGCCGTACGCGGCCCGACCGCGGTTCGTCGACAGACCGACCACGGCCCACCGCCCCGGCGTCGTCAGGAGACGGCGGATGACGGCGGGGTCGTTGTGGTGCGGCACCGCTCCAGCGAAGCACAGGCACCGTGCGGGCGCACCGCATGCATGCGGGCGCACGCATGCACCGGGCTCACCGCGCGCACCGGCCGCACCGGGTGCGCGGCGGGCGCCCGCCGTAGCCTGTGCCCATGCCTGCGACCCTGCCGCCCCGCCCGGTCGGTACGGGCGCGGGCGCGGACCGGTCCGGCGACGGGGACCCGCGGGTGGGGCGGCGATGATCCGCAGACGCCTCACCGTCGCTCCCGACGGCGAGACCCTGCGCGCCGGGTTCGTCGCGATCCGCGCCGAGCTCGCCGTGCCCGAGGAGTTCGACCCCGTGGCCCTCGCGGAGGCCGCGGCGGCCGCGGCATCGGGACCGGACGACGTCCGCCTGGGTGAGGCCGACCGAGCGGACCTGCGCCACCTCGAGCTCGTGACCGTCGACCCGCCCGGCTCGACGGATCTCGACCAGGCGGTCCACCTGGAGCGGACGGCGCACGGGTACCGGGTGCGGTACGCGATCGCCGACGTCGCGGCGTTCGTCGCACCGGGCGGCGCCCTGGACGCCGCGGCGCACGCGCGGGCGGAGACGGTCTACTGCCCCGACCGGCGCATCCCGCTGCACCCGCCCGTCCTCTCCGAGGGCTCGGCGTCGCTGCTCGCCGGGCAGGACCGACCCGCCGTCGTCTGGACCATCGAGCTCGACGCCGACGGCGCGGTGACGAGCACCGACGTCCGTCGCGCCCTCGTGCGGAGCCGCGCCCAGCTCGCGTACCCGGAGGTCCAACGCGATCTCGACGCGGCACGCGGCGACGACGACGGCTTCCCGACCCTCCTCGCGGAGATCGGCGCGCTGCGGCGTGCGGCCGAGCTCGCGCGCGGCGGCGTCTCGCTGGGCCGGGCCGAGCAGGAGGTCGTGCCCGACGGCGACGGCTGGGACGTGCGGTTCCGCACCGGCCTGGCGGTCGAGGAGCACAACGCACAGATCTCGCTGCTCACGGGGATGGCTGCCGCACGGCTGATGCTCGAGGGCAGGATCGGCGTCCTGCGCACCATGCCTCCCGCGGAGCCGGAGAGCCTGGCGCAGCTGCGCCGGCAGGCGCACGCGCTCGGTGTCCCGTGGGAAGACGACGACTCGTACGGCGACGTGCTCGCGCGCGTGGATCACGCGCGGCCCGAGACGGCGGCGTTCCTCGCCGCGGCGACCCGCCTGTTCCGCGGCGCGGCGTGGACGACGTTCGACGGGGTCCCGCCGGACATCCTGGAGCACTCCGCGGTGGCCGCGCCCTACGCGCACGTCACCGCGCCCCTGCGCCGCCTCGTCGACCGGTACGGGCTCGAGGTCTGCCTCGCGGTGAGCTCGGGTCGCGCCGTGCCCGAGTGGGTGCGCGCCGCGCTGCCGTCGCTGGGTCGCGACATGGCCGCGGGCGCTCAGCGCTCCGGGGCGGTCGACCGCGAGTGCACGGCGCTGGTCGAGGCCGCGGTGCTGGCCCCGCACGTCGGCCGGGTGTTCGAGGCCGTGGCGATCACGCGCGAGACCGTCCAGCTCGAGGACCCCGCCGTGGTCGCGCCCTGCGACGGCCCCCTGCCGGAGGGCGACCCGTTGCGGGTGCGCCTCGTGACGGCCGACGTCGCACGCCGAGAGGTCCGGTTCACGCGAGCGTGAACCGGACCTCCGGGGACGTGCTGTGCGTCAGTGCTCGTCGAGGTGTGTCAGTGCTTGAAGGCGTCCTTGATGTTCTCGCCGGCCTTCTTCACGTCCGCCGACACCTGGTCGCCCTTGCCCTCGGCCTCGAGCCGCTCGTCGTCGGTGGCCTTGCCGGCAGCCTCCTTCGCCTTGCCGGCCGCGTCCTGGCCTGCGTTGCCGAGCTTGTCGTCGAGTCCCATCGTCGACCCCTTTCTGGGTGAGACCTGTGTTGCCTGGAGGTCGACCGTACGTCGACACGGCCACCGCCGCGCGGCAGCATCGCCGCCCCCGTAGCGCGGCCCCCCTAGGATCAGGCGGGGACAAGCAGGTCCGGATGACGTCGGCGGGGGAGCAGTGGCACGCGAGGCGCAGGTCAGCAGGCGGGTGCTGACCGTCCCCAACGTCATCAGCCTCGGCCGGCTGGCCCTCGTGCCCGTCTTCGCGGTGCTGATCACGCGCGGCGACGACGTGTGGGCCCTTGCGGTCCTCGCGGTATCGGGCATCAGCGACTGGCTCGACGGCGTCATCGCGCGCCGGTTCGACCAGGTATCGCGGCTCGGACAGCTGCTCGACCCGGCCGCCGACCGCCTGTTCATCCTCGTGACGCTCGTCGCGCTCGCCTGGCGCGACGTCGTGCCGCTCTGGCTGGTCGTGGTGCTGGTGGGCCGGGACCTCCTGCTCGCGTGCCTCCTGGTGCCGCTCGCTCGGCACGGGTACGGTCCGTTGCCCGTCCACTTCGCCGGCAAGGCCGGCACCTTCGCGCTGCTCTACGCCTTCCCCCTGCTCTTCCTCGCCGAGATGTCCGGGCCGGTCGGCACCATCGCCTCTGCGCTCGGCTGGGCGTTCGCGTGGTGGGGGATCGGGCTCTACTGGTTCGCGGCGCTCCTCTACCTCGCGCAGGCGCGCACGCTCCTGCGGCCCGACCGGGTGACAGCGTGACGGACCGCGCCCGCGCGCACCCGCGCACGGCGCCCGCGACCGGCCGTCGCCCGGTCGACGCCTCGATGACGCTCATCAACGAGGTGATGCGGCGTCCGCTCGACCCGGGGTACCAGGAGGCAGCCGACCGTCGGCGGGCGGCCGGGAACCCGCCGCTGCGGATGACGACCAGGGCCTGGCTCGCGGTGCTCGCGTTCGGCCTCGGGGTCGTGACGGTGACGGCGGCGCTGGACCTGCGCGCGCCCGAACCGGCCGTCGCCGAGGCACGCGAGCTCCTCCAGGACCAGATCGCCGAGCGGGCCACCGTCGCCGACCGGTTCCAGGACGAGCTCGAGGCGACGCAGCAGCAGGTCTCCGAGCTGCAGACCGCGGCGATCGGCGGCCAGGACCCGGAGCTGCTCGCGCGCCTCGCTGCCGACGGCGTCGCCGCCGGCGCGGTCGCCGTGAGCGGCCCTGGCCTGCGAGTCACGGTGCAGGACTCCGACGCCGTCGTCCAGCGGCCCGATCGCGCCTCCCTGGACGAGCGCGTGCAGGACGTGGACCTGCAGATCGTGGTCAACGGGCTCTGGGCCGCGGGAGCCGAGGCGGTCGCGATCAACGGGCACCGGCTCACGGCGGTGACGGCGGTCCGGAGCGCCGGGAGCGCGATCCTCGTCGACCTCATCCCGTTGAGCGGGCCCTACGTCGTCGACGCGATCGGCGACCCCAACCAGCTCGCGACACGCTTCGCGCGCACGTCGGCCGGGCAGCATCTCGCGCTCCTGCGGAACACGTACGGGATCTCGAGCCAGATCGCGACCGAGGACTCGCTCGAGCTCGCCGGATCGTCCGGCACGCGCCTGTGGTCGGCGACGGCACCTGGCGAGGCGATCCCGGACGATGTGGCATCGTCAGGGCCGACGGACGGAGGGGACGGACCATGATCGCAGTGCTCGGGCTGCTCGTCGGTGTGGTGGCGGGCCTGGTTCTCGAACCCACCGTCCCGGCGTACCTCCAGCCGTACCTGCCGATCGCGGTCGTCGCCGCGCTGGACGCGCTGTTCGGGGGCTTCCGCGCGCTGCTCGACGGGATCTTCGACGACCGCGTGTTCCTCGTCTCGTTCCTGTCGAACGTCGTCGTCGCGGCGTTCATCGTGTTCCTCGGCGACCAGCTGGGCGTCGGGACCCAGCTGTCGACCGGCGTCGTCGTCGTGCTCGGCATCAGGATCTTCTCCAACGCGGCCGCGATCCGCCGTCATCTGTTCAGGGCCTGACGTGAGCGGCGAGCACAGGAGCGACGCGCCGACCGACGACCTCCCCGTCGTGCCACCGCCCGTCGGCCCGACCGACGAGGTGGACGCCGCTGCGCCGACGGGTCCTGGCGACGACACGAGCCCGACCGGCGACGTCGGCACGATCGACGACGACGTCGTCGCGCCGTCGGGCGAGACGGCCGCCGACCCCGGCACGCCGCTCGTCGGCCCGCCGCTCGAGGACAGCGACCGGCTCGAGCCACCGGTGACCCTCGAGGACCCCGGCCGGGTCGAGCGGCCCCCGACGCTCGGCGCGGAGGACCCGCTCGGCGAAGACGCTCGGGACGAGGTGGGTCTGCCCATCGACGCGGTTCCTGCGATCGACGCAGGCGGTGCCGCCGGGGCCGACCCAGGGACCGCCGTCCCGCGCGAGCCGGTCCAGGGGTCGGCCTGGGGCACGCTCCTGCGGGCGCTCCGACCCCGGGTCAGCCGGGCGCAGGTCCTCGCCGCGGTGCTGTGCGCACTCCTGGGTTTCGCGGTCGTCGTCCAGGTCCGCCAGACGAACACCGAGGGGCTCGCCTCGCTCCGGCAGTCCGACCTCGTGCGCATCCTCGACGAGACGACCCGGCGGGCCGCGGAGCTCGAGCGCGAGGCCGCCGCTCTCGAACGGACCCGCCAGGAGCTGCTGACGGGGTCGGACCAGCAGCAGGCCGCCCTCGACGCGGCGACCAAGTCGGCGACCACCCTCGGCATCCTGTCGGGGCGGCTGCCGGCGGAGGGCCCGGGGATCGAGCTGACGATCTCCGACTCCTCGGGGTCGATCGAGGCCCTCACGCTGTTCAACGTGCTCGAGGAGCTGCGCAACGCCGGTGCGGAGGCGGTCCAGGTGAACGACCAGCGCCTCGTCGCGAGCAGCTACTTCATCGACACCGCGCGCGGTGTCGAGGTCGACGGCGTCGTCATCACACCGCCCTACCGGTGGATCGCCGTCGGGGACCCGGACGCGATCGGCCCTGCCCTGGAGATCCCCGGGGGCGCGATGGCGGTCGTCAGGACGGCGGGCGGTCGCGGGGCACCGGTCGCCCGCGACCGCGTCGAGGTCACCGCGACGCGGACCGTCACGGAGCCCCGGTTCGCGACCCCCGCGCCGGCAGGGACCGGTTGACCCGGACGAGCGACGCACCTCGAACCGCGTCCCGGACATCACGGGGCGAGTCGGTGGCGGAGTGCTGCGCGGGCCGGGCGCGTCCGCATAGGCTGTACGGGACCCCGTATCGGCACCTCTGTCGATGCCACGATCACGCTCGGGAGGCGAGATGACGGACAGCCCGCAGGTACCCGAGCACGGCGTGGGCCCCGGTGGCGCGCATCGTGGCGACCCGCTCGCCCCGCGCAGCAGCGCCGAGACGACCATCAGCCTCGGCCATCTCGGTCAGACCGGCGCGGACCCCGACCTGCTGTCGCCGTCGGGGCTGTCCGGGGAGGAGAAGGCGGCCGTCGCGGCGCTGCCACGCACCTCGGCACTGCTCATCATGCAGCGGGGGCCGAGTGCCGGCGCGCGATTCCTTCTCGACGCACCCCGCACGGTCGCCGGTCGCAGCGTGGACGCGGACATCTTCCTCGACGACGTGACGGTCTCGCGTCGCCACGCGGAGTTCGTCCGCGAGGGCGAGGACTTCGTCGTCCGCGACATCGGCTCGCTCAACGGCACCTACATCAACCGCACGCGCATCGACCAGGCCATCCTCCGCGCGGGCGACGAGGTGCAGATCGGCAAGTACCGACTGACGTTCCACCCGAGCCCCGTCCGCGAGCACGGTGGCGCCCCGGCGTCACCGTCGGGGCAGTGAGCGGCGCGTGGTCCCGCACGCGGTCCTGAGGTTCGACGCCTCGGGCGGGGACCGATGAGCCCCTCGGCGGGGCACGCGCGCAGCGCCCGTGCCGACGAGCGTTCCGCGAACGGCACCCCGGTGGACGACCGCCGGGGTGACCCGGGCGCCGGGCCGTCACGGCCGCACGTCGTCGAGCCCTGGCCGCGCGGCATCTCGCGCCGTGCGTCGATGCGGATCTCGGACGTCCTGGCGGCACTCCAGCTGGAGTTTCCCGCGGTCACGAACTCCAAGCTCCGGTTCCTCGAGGAGCAGGGTCTCGTGGAGCCGGTCCGGACACCGGCCGGGTACCGCCAGTACAGCCCCGCCGACGTCGAGCGGCTCCGGTTCGTGCTGCGCCAGCAACGCGACAGGTACCTCCCGCTCAAGGTGATCGGCGAGCAGCTCGACGCCCTGGACGCGGGCGACGAGGGCGAGGGCCCGGCGCCGGCGCGGCTCGCCACGCAGGACGGCGTGCGCCAGAAGCCCGCGGTCGCGGGGCGGTGGACGGCGTCGACGCTCGCCGCGGAGGCCGGCGTCGACGAGCAGGTCGTCACGGACCTCGTGGAGGCGGGCGTGCTGCGACCCGGGCCGCGCGGACACTTCGACCTCTGGGCACGCGACGTCGTCGTGCTGGTTGCCGCGCTCGCCGAGCACGGCATCGAGGCCCGGCACCTGCGGTCCTTCCGCACCGCTGCGGAACGCCAGGTGGACCTCGTCGACCAGGTCGTGGCGCCCTGGCGCGGGCAGCACGCCGCGTCGTCGCGGGCACGCGCCGGTACGCTCGCGGCCGAGCTGGGCGAGCTGTGCAGCCGGCTCCACACGGTGCTGGTCCGCGCGGGCGTCTCCGAGCTCGCGCCCTGATCGTCCAGGGCTTCGCGACGTCGTAGCGTGGTGCCGTGGGCGACGACGAGGAGATGGTCCCGGTCGAGGTCGTCGGCGTGCGCCAGCACAGGCTCGACGACGAGATCGTGGTGCTGCTTCTCGACCCCGCCGCCGAGCTGCTCGTGCCGATCCTGATCGGCGCGACGGAGGCGAGCGCGATCGCGTCCGCCCAGGCCGGCATCGTCCCGCCGCGGCCGATGACGCACGACCTGCTGCGGGACGTGCTCCGATCTCTCCGGGTCGAGCTCGTGCGCGTCGAGATCACCGACCTCACGGACGGGGTGTTCCACGCCGCCCTCGTGCTCGGCACCGGGGCGCGGGTCGACTCGCGCGCGTCCGACGCGATCGCCCTCGCGGTGCGCACCGGGAGCCCGGTGCTCTGCTCCGCCGAGGTCGTCGCCGTCGCCGGCGTCGAGGCGTCGATGGGTCCGGCAGAGCAGGAGCTCGAGCGCTTCCGCGAGTTCCTCGACCACGTGACGCCCGAGGACTTCGAGACCGACGAGGGGCCCGAACCACCCGCGCGATGAGGCCGGAGCGAGGGGGCTCGTGGGCAACACTCAGGTTCAGGTCGAACGTGAGACACGCGGGACTCTCGACACGCTGACGCTCCACGGCGCGGCGCCGTTGACGCTCCCACCGGCGCGGCCTAGCGTGGCCACTGACATCCGAAGCCCTCGGTTCCTCGCCCCTCAGCGACGACGCCCGGAGGCGCCATCTTCCCGGCGGGTGCACAGCGGTCAACTGGAGGACGCGTGAGCGGAAGCGGCGACACCCTGGGGGCCGCAGGCGGTATCCCGCAGCGCGCACAGGGCCTGCTCTTCGGTGACGAGCTGCCCGACCTCGACACCACCACGGGCTATCGCGGCCCGACCGCGTGCCGTGCCGCCGGGATCACCTACCGTCAGCTCGACTACTGGGCCCGCACCGGTCTCGTCGAACCGACGATCCGACCTGCCACCGGCTCAGGGACGCAGCGTCTCTACAGCTTCCGCGACATCCTCGTGCTCAAGGTGGTCAAGCGGCTGCTCGACACGGGCGTCTCGCTCCAGCAGATCCGGACCGCGGTCGCTCACCTGCGTGAGCGCGGGGTCGACGACCTCGCGCAGATCACCCTCATGTCCGACGGTGCGTCCGTGTACGAGTGCACGTCGGCCGACGAGGTGATCGACCTCGTCCAGGGCGGCCAGGGCGTCTTCGGGATCGCGGTCGGCCGCGTCTGGCGTGAGGTCGAGGGGACGCTCGCCCAGCTCCCGACCGAGACGGTCGACGACGACAAGGCCTCCCTCACCACGGCCGACGAGCTCGCCCTCCGGCGTCAGGCGCGCTCTGCCGGCTGAGTGGTGCGCCGGCTGAGTGGTGCACGCTCACGCTCAGGTCGTCCGGGGTGCCCGCAGCGCCCGGTCCAGCAGGTCGTCGAACACGTCCGCCAGCGCCGCGGCAGGCTCGCCGGGCCAGGTGTGGACCCCGCGCGCGGCACCCTGCGCCTGCTGCAGGGCGGCGCGCTCCGGCACGAACGGGGTGAGGATCAGCGGGCCGTACAGCGAGCGCAGCTCCTCGAGCCGGAACGCCTGCTCGGTCGACCGGCCGCGCACGCGGTTGACCACCACGCCGAGCGGCTGGAGCGCCGGTGCCGGCCCGCGCCGCAGCTCGTCGATCGTCCGCATCGCGCGGCCGACCGCCATGACCGAGAAGAGCCCGGGCTCGGTCACGACGACGGCGCGGTCGCACGCCGTCAGCCCGGCGCGCGTGAGGTTGCCGAGCGACGGCGGGCAGTCGAGCAGGACGAGCTCGTAGTCGCCGACGAACGAGAGCGCGAAGGCGAGCCCGTCCAGGTCGGCGTCCGAGCCCGGGCCGTCGTGCGCGGCGGACCGGGCGGAGCCCCGCATGACGTCCAGGCCGTCGTCGGCCCACCCGCTCGGGGCGATCGCGCGCTCGACGACCGACGCCCGGGGGTCCGCCAGGACCGAGGCGACGTCGGCGCCCGTGCCGCCCGCGTCGTCGACCGCGAGCGCCATCGTGGCGTCACCCTGCGGATCGAGGTCGATCACGAGCGTCCGGACCCCGCGCGCGAGGGCCGCCGAGGCGAGCCCCAGCGTGACCGACGTCTTGCCCACCCCACCCTTGAGACTGCACACCCCGAGGACCAGCACGCCGACACCGTAGCGGCAGTCCGACCCTCGCGACCGGTGGAGCGAAGGGCCCACGCGGCAGGGGAGTGACGGCATCGGTCCCAGGTCATGGGATGATCGGTCTCACCGTGTGACGTGCGTCGGCGGAGCGTCGACGCTCCGGAGCGGGGTGCCGGTCGACAGCCGGGCTCGGTACCGTGCACCTGCCGATCGACGAGTGGGGTGATTCGTGTTCTCGAAGGTGCTGGTCGCGAACCGGGCCGAGATCGCCGTCCGGGCGTTCCGAGCCGCGTACGAGCTGGGGGCGCGCACGGTCGCCGTCTTCCCCCAGGAGGACCGCAACTCGGAGCACCGCCTGAAGGCGGACGAGTCCTACCCGATCGGTGAGCCCGGCCACCCGGTCCGCGCCTACCTCGACATCGAGGAGATCATCCGGGTCGCGCGCGACGCCGGGGCGGACGCCGTGTACCCCGGCTACGGGTTCCTGTCGGAGAACCCCGCGCTCGCGCGCGCCTGCGCCGCCGCGGGGATCACGTTCGTCGGTCCGCCGCCCGAGGTCCTCGAGCTCGCGGGCAACAAGGTGCGCGCGCTCGAGGCAGCGCGTCGGGCCGGCATCCCGGTCCTGGCGTCGTCGGCCCCCTCGTCGGACGTCGAGGAGCTCGTCGCCGCGGCGGAGGAGATCGGCTTCCCGGTCTTCGCCAAGGCGGTCGCGGGCGGCGGCGGGCGCGGCATGCGTCGTGTCGACCGCCCGGAGGACCTGCGCGAGGCGCTCTCGGCTGCGATGCGGGAGGCCGACAGCGCATTCGGCGACCCCACGATGTTCCTCGAGCAGGCCGTCCTGCGGCCGCGCCACATCGAGGTCCAGATCCTCGCGGACGGCACGGGCGACGTCGTCCACCTGTTCGAGCGGGACTGCTCGCTCCAGCGCCGACACCAGAAGGTCATCGAGATAGCGCCGGCGCCCAACCTGGCGCCCGAGATCCGGGACGCCCTGTGCCGCGACGCCGTGGCCTTCGCGCGCAGCATCGGCTACCAGAACGCCGGCACGGTCGAGTTCCTCGTCGACACCGTGGGGGAGCGGGCCGGTCAGCACGTGTTCATCGAGATGAACCCGCGCATCCAGGTCGAGCACACCGTGACCGAGGAGGTCACCGACGTCGACCTGGTGTCCGCGCAGATGCGGATCGCGTCGGGCGAGACGCTCGCCGACCTCGGCATCTCGCAGGACACCCTGCGGGTCAACGGCTTCGCGCTGCAGTGCCGCATCACCACCGAGGACCCGGCCAACGGGTTCCGTCCCGACACCGGCCGCATCGTCGCGTACCGGTCGCCGGGCGGAGCGGGTGTCCGGCTCGACGGCGCGACGGCGAGTGCCGGGGCGGAGGTCAGCGGTCACTTCGACTCCATGCTGGTCAAGCTCACCTGCCGCGGCCGCGACTTCCCGACGGCGGTGAGCCGCGCGCGGCGCGCGCTGGCCGAGTTCCGGATCCGTGGCATCCGCACGAACATCTCGTTCCTCCAGGCGGTGCTCGACGACGAGGCGTTCGTCGCCGGGGACATCGCGACGTCCTTCATCGACGAGCGGCCCGAGCTGCTCGCGACCAGGGTGAGCGCGGACCGCGGCACCAGGCTGCTCACCTACCTCGGCGACGTGACGGTCAACCGCCCGCACGGGTCGCCACCCCAGGTGGTCGCCCCGGTCACCAAGCTGCCCGCGGTCGACCTCCTGATCCCCGCGCCCGCGGGCAGCCGCCAGCGGCTGCTCGAGCTGGGACCCGAGGGCTTCGCCGCGGCGCTGCGCGCGCAGACGGCGCTGGCGGTGACCGACACGACGTTCCGCGACGCCCACCAGTCGCTGCTCGCCACGCGCGTCCGGACGCACGACCTGGTCGCCGTCGGGCCGCACGTGGCCCGCATGACGAGCGGGCTGCTGTCGGTCGAGGCCTGGGGCGGCGCGACCTACGACGTCGCGCTCCGGTTCCTGGGCGAGGACCCGTGGGAGCGGCTCGCAGCGCTGCGCGAGGCGATCCCGAACGTCGCGCTGCAGATGCTCCTGCGCGGGCGCAACACCGTGGGCTACACCCCGTACCCCACCGAGGTGACCGACGCCTTCGTCCAGGAGGCGACCAGCACCGGCATCGACGTCTTCCGCATCTTCGACGCGCTCAACGACGTCGAGCAGATGCGTCCCGCGATCGACGCCGTCCGGGCGGCCGGCAAGCCGATCGCCGAGGTCGCGCTGTGCTACACCGGTGACCTCCTGGACCCCTCGGAGAGCCTCTACACGCTCGACTACTACCTCGGGCTCGCGGAGCGCATCGTCGACGCCGGCGCCCACGTGCTCGCGATCAAGGACATGGCGGGCCTGCTGCGCCCGGCCGCGGCCGCACGGCTCGTCACGGCGCTGCGCCAGCGCTTCGACCTGCCGGTGCACCTCCACACGCACGACACGACCGGAGGCCAGCTCGCGACCCTGGTCGCCGCCGCGGACGCCGGGGTCGACGCCGTGGACGTCGCCAACGCCGCGATGGCCGGCACCACGAGCCAGCCGCCGATGGCGGCGCTCGTCGCGGCGATGGAGCACACCGAGCGCGACACGGGGCTCGACCTCCAGGCGGTCTGCGACCTCGAGCCGTACTGGGAGTCCGTCCGACGCCTCTACCGTCCGTTCGAGTCCGGCCTGCCGGGCCCGACGGGCCGCGTCTACGAGCACGAGATCCCGGGCGGTCAGCTGTCGAACCTGCGCCAGCAGGCGATCGCCCTGGGCCTCGGGGACCGGTTCGAGGCCATCGAGTCGACCTACGCCGCGGCCGACCGGATCCTGGGACGCCTGGTCAAGGTCACGCCGTCGTCCAAGGTCGTCGGGGACCTCGCGCTGCACCTGGTGGCGCGGGGCGCCGACCCGGCCGAGTTCGCCGAGAACCCGCAGGACTTCGACATCCCCGACTCGGTCATCGGCTTCCTCTCGGGTGAGCTGGGCGATCCTCCCGGCGGCTGGCCCGAGCCGTTCCGCACCAAGGCGCTCGCCGGCCGGAGCGTCCGCAGCGGCCTCACCCCGCTGACGGACGAGGACCGTGCCGAGCTCGCGGGCGACGCGTCGGCCCGCCGCAACCGGCTGAACCGCCTGCTGTTCCCCGGGCCGACGAAGGAGTTCGAGAGCGCGCGGGCCGCCTACGGCGACATCTCCGTCCTCGACACCCACAGCTACCTCTACGGGATGGAGCCGGGGGAGGAGGTCGCGATCGTCCTCGAGAAGGGCGTGCGGCTGCTCGTGGGGCTCGAGGCCGTCGGCGTCCCGGACGAACGCGGGATGCGCAGCGCCATGTTCACGCTCAACGGACAGCTCCGCCCGCTGCAGGTGCGTGACCGCGGCGTCCAGGTGGACGTGGTCACCGCGGAGAAGGCCGACCCCGCTGTGCCCGGGCACATCGCCGCCCCGTTCGCGGGCGCCGTCACGCCCGTCGTCCAGGAAGGGCAGCAGGTCGAGCCCGGGCAGACGGTGGCGACGGTCGAGGCGATGAAGATGGAGGCCGCCATCACGACGCCGGTCGGCGGGACGGTGCGGCGCCTCGCCATCGGGGCGGTGCAGCAGCTCGAGGGCGGGGACCTGGTCCTGGTGGTGGCCTGAGCCGGATCCAGCCGGCTCTCGGGCGGGCGTCCGGCCCGGGCTCGACGTGGCCGCGACGGGGGCTGGGTCGCCCGCGACGCCGGCTGCTGGCAGGCTGGCCGCATGGAGCTGACCCGGCTGGGACATGCGTGCGTGCGGCTCGAGCGCGACGGCGCCCGGCTGGTGATCGACCCCGGCGTCTGGAGCGCCCCTGACGCCGCGGAGGGCGCGGACGCGGTCCTCGTCACGCACGAGCACGTGGACCACGTCGACGTCGGTCGGCTGCGGGAGGCGCTCGACGCCCGGTCCGCGCTGGAGGTCTGGGCGCCGCAGCCGGTGGTCGATGCGTTGTGCGCCGACGCCGAGCACCTCAGGGCACGCGTGCACGCGGCCGCGCACGGCGACGTGCTCGACGCCGGCGGGTTCGAGGTCGAGGTGTTCGGCGAGACCCACGCGCTCGTCCACCCCGACCTGCCGCGGATCGCCAACGTGGCCTACCTGGTCGGGGGAGTGCTGCACCCGGGGGACTCGTTCACGGAGCCTGGGCGGCCCGTCGAGGTGCTGCTGCTGCCGGTCGCGGCCCCGTGGCTCCGGCTCGCCGACGCCGTGGACTACGCGCGTGCGGTGGCGGCCCGACGGGTCGTGCCGATCCACGACGCGATGCTCTCGGACGTCGGCGTCGGGGTCGTCGACCGCCTGCTCGGACCGAAGGCTCTGGGCGCCGGGGGAGCGGAGTACGTGCGCCCGGTCGACGGGGAGCCGCTCACGGTGTCGTGACGACCTGATGTCGTCACCGGCCTGATGTCGTCACCGGCCTGATGTCGTCACAGGCGCGGTGTCGGGGCCGGCCCAGACGCAGGACGCCGGTTCAGTCCTGGAAGCCGCGGCGTCGCTGGGCGATCTGCTCGCTGAGGACGTAACGATGAAGTGCGTCCGCCTCGCGCTGCGTTGTCCCGACGAGCTTGCACCCGTACCGGTAGCCGCGGGGGGCGTCCTCGCGCCGGAGCACCTCGGCGACGAGAGTGAGGTCGTCGAAGTCCGTGCTCAGGTGGAAGCCGAACCGGAAGCTGTCCTGCAGCGGGACCGAGCAGTGGATGCGCAGGCCGGTCGCGCTGAGGTCGAGGATCGACGCCTGGATGGGCGTGGCGAGGTCGCGCAGGTCGTCGCCGTCGGTCTCGTAGACGATCGTGATCGGGATGTCGGTCCCGACGCGGACGATCGCGCGCTGCTGGAACGCCGAGACGAGCTCGATGTTCGTCACGACCACGTGGCCCGCCCGCCACGCCTCGACGGTGGCCATGTACTCACGGCGGCCGCGGACCTCCTCGAGGGTCCGGACGAGGACGTCGTCGCCGATCGCGGGGATCTCACCCAGGATCTCGTCGAGACGGATGGTCAGTGAGAGCCCGGAGTCGACGGTGACCTCGCCGCGTGCGACCTCGTCGTCGCCGACGACCAGCACGCTGGGGCTTCCTTCGAGCACGCTCACTCCACGACCTGGAACCGGACACGAGACCACGGTTGTCACGGCCCGCGGGGCAGCGCGGCGACAACGCGGGCTCAGCCTACGAGACGTCCCGCTCCACGTGGCGGAAACACACCCGCTCGGACGCCGTATCTCACCCACCGTCCAGCCGGGCGCCTCGCGGCGGGGCCGGCTGCCCTCGCCGAGAGGGGCTGGTCGCCGTAGCGTGACGGCACCGTCGACGAAGGAGAACGCGATGTCCGAGCAGCCGTCCCACGACGAGGTCGTCAACCTCGAGGCCGACGAGACGATACCGCCGCGTCCCGAGGAGGAGGTCGCCGACGCCCTGCGCGCGACCCCCGACCAGAGCGGGACGGGGGAACGCGCGGACGGCGACCAGTAGGCACTCTGATTGATCTGGAAGCCGTGCTCGTCGACGGCGCTGCGAACGTCCGCGGGCGCGTCTCCGTGCCAGTAGACGCTCACCGTGGAGCGGTCAGCTCACACTTCAACGGCAGAGAACCGGTCGTCGTCGAGGTACGCCTCGGTGAGACGGGACGCCTCCGCGGCCACGTCGGCTGGGACCGGTGGGAGGGTGAGGGACTTGCGCAGCTTCGCTGAGACGGCCGCCTGCGCCCGGGCGTTGGGTTCCGCCCCCTGATGGGAGGCCTCAACGACCCGGAGTGGTGGGCCGGACGCCGCCGCTGCGCCCATGGCGCCTGCCGTCAGGGAGAGTGTCGTCGCCAGTGCGACCGCGAACGATCTGCGTGCAGATGCCACGGAGTGCCCTCTTTCTATTGTCGGTCTCCAACGATGAACTCTTGGCCGTCGATGACCACAGTCATTCGGGGGGCGTCTGGTGCGTTGTCCGGCAGTTCCAGGACGCTGGTCGTGCGCGTGATGTCCGTCGAGCAAATTCCGGACTCAGGGCGGATTTCCGCCACACTGACTTCGAGAACACTGTCCCGGTCACGCCAGTTGACGGCGGTCGGAAGGCTCGGGCAGTTGCTGCTCCCAGAGGTGATGATCTGGAGCTTTCGCGAGTCCTCGTGAGGCGCCACCCCGAGCTCGACGTTTGAGAAGCCTTCGGGGGTTCCGGTGAAGTGTGTCTCTGCGATCGAGAGGGGCCGGCCGCCGCCGGAGCACGCCGCGACGAGAGTCCCGACGAGGAGGACGTAAACGATCGTGGTGCTGGTGCGTCTTTGCACAAGGGCCCCCGGTGGTGGAAGGACGCCTGCGGAAAAATCAGGCGGCTCACCGCATTCGCATAGTGGGTGAGGTACGCGTACTCAATCAAGGTTCACGAAGCAATGTCACACTTTTGGCCGATCGGCGGCATCGAGGCTTGATCGAAAGCGAACTTCCTCGTTCGGCAGCAGGACGCCGCCTGACGTCTGCGACGATGGCGTAGCGGGCGACCAACTCCAGCGACGAGTCGCGCGAGGTGGTCATGTGGTGCAGCGGGTAGGTCGGGTCTGGATCTCAGGCGACCCCACGCCGCCAGGCGTCGTCGCCGGGCACATGGACGCCGGCTGGACCCTGACGGGGTACATCAACGACCACACCGAGGACGCAGTGCGCCTGGAGCCGGGCCGCGCGCGCAACGGGTCACGCGGCAAGGCCGTGGAGTTCTTCGTCCTGGCCGAGCCCGAACTGGACCTCGAGACCGTCCCCGAGAAGGTGTGACTGGCGGTCGACCCAGAGGGTGCCGACTCGACGATGCGACTGCTGTCCGCCACCCAGGCGACGGTCAGCAGTCGCAGCAAGGTGCACCCGGGCCTGATCGGTCCCCAGCGCTTCGTCGGATTGCGCGTACCGGCAGCCGGCGGAGTGTCGTTCCGCCGGGCTCGCTCGCGGCGGTCTCCGGCCGATCTAGGCGGAGGCCGCGACTTCTTCGCCTCGATCCACCGACAGACTTCGGGGCGGTGTGGGTGACGGCGCACGTGACCGGGTCGTCCGTCAGGTTTTCCGTCTGGCTGCTACTCAAGACAGAGTCCCCGGGAGGAAGCAACTGAACGGGCGAACGCGACATCCAACACAGATGCGCCCTAGACCCGCCCACGCACCGGGCGATGCAAGGAAGTTGTCGGGGGCGGTGTAGTTAACGAATCAGGCGCGCTGACTCCAGCCCGGGAGGCCCCAGCCCGGCGTTATGTCATAATGCACATTATCGGCGTTCAACCTACGGGAGTTGCAGCAGATGCAACGAGACGACGCAGACGATCAAGGGACGCTGCGTAGTGAGTGGAGTCCGCCAGAGTGGTGTACCGGTAGCCCGGTGAGCGCGTCGCGGTAGACGACGGCGCGGTCACCGCGTGACCCTTCGAGTGAACCTCTCACAGCACCCTCGAAGTGGAGACCCACGATGA